>CBDAMQ010000029.1:0-442208 GCA_965197275.1 Acidobacteriota bacterium | reverse complement strand
CGCGTTCAGGCATTCTCTCGTCCGACTTCCGGTATTCGCGCAGCCTTCGATATAGGGTGCTCAGCGAGACACCTAGTCTCTCGGCAGCGTCCTCCCGACACCCATTGCAGTCGTCGACGGCGAGCTCGATGGCATGACGCTCGATCACTGCCAGAGGCATGGACTCCATGTGAGCCGTGGCGGCTATGAACTCATGCTCCGGCGAGGTTCCCTCCGCCTGACCCGTAGTCGCGGGATTCGGATCGATCTCCAGGTGACTTCGCTGAAGGACGGCACCATCCGCAAAGACCACGGCACGCTCGATCGCGTTGCGCAGCTGGCGAACATTCCCAGGCCAATCGCAATCGCACAGAGCCGCCAAGGCACTCGGCTCGACCTCTTCGATCAGCTTCCCGTGGGTTCGCGCAAAATAGTGTAGGAACCGGTCGGTCAGCAGCTCGATATCGCCGGCTCGTTCCCTCAGCGTCGGCATCTTCAAGGCAACTACGTTGAGTCGGAAATAGAGATCCTCTCGGAACTCGCGCTTCGCTATCGCGGCCTGCAAATCACAGTTGGTAGCAGTGATGATTCGGGCGTTGCTGACCATCGTGCCCTTGCTGCCGATCGGCTCGAACTCACCCGATTGCAGCACGCGGAGCAGCTTCGGTTGCAACGTCAGGGGCAGCTCGCCGATCTCATCCAGGAACAGCGTCCCATTCGCCGCCAACCCGAAGCGCCCTTTTCGCGTCGAGACGGCTCCGGTGAAGGCTCCCTTCTCATGACCAAACAACTCGGACTCGACCAGCTCTGACGGCAAGGCCGCACACGAGATGGCTACGAACGGGTCCGAGGATCTTTCCGACCAGTCGTGGATCTTCCGTGCTAGCAGGCTCTTGCCGGTCCCGGTTCCGCCTGTGATCAGGATGCTCGCTGAGGATCGAGCCGCGCTCCGAGCGCGCTCGATAAGCGCCCGCATGCTCGGTGATTCGCCGACCAGCTCCTCGTCGCGACCAGCGGACAGCTCCTTGCGAAGCCCTTCGTTTTCTTTTTCCATCGCTGCGCGCGCCAGCGTTATTTCGACACTCTTGAGCAGCTCGATAAGGCTGAAGGGCTTGGTGATGAAGTCGGATGCGCCGCGACGCATAGACTCCACAGCAGCCTGCGTGGTTGCTTCCCCCGTAAGCACGATCACGGGTGGGACGCGGGATGTGCGCTTACGCAATCGGTCGAGCACATCAAGCCCCGACAGTCCGGGCAGATTGAGGTCGAGCAAGCAGCTATCGAACTCTTCGTGGGAGCCGATCTCGACCCCATACTCGCCGTCGGCTGCTCTGGTAACCGTGTAGCCGTGCCTCTCGAGGCCTCGGCAAACAACGCCGGCCACAGCGTCGTCGTCTTCGATTACAAGTGCTCTCATTGGGGCAATCACCTGAATCTGGCGTGAGGAAAACAGGGTCGGTCCTATCCCTCCTAGGACCAACATGTTGCCAGAACTCCGGTGCCGATCCGAAGTCAGAACAGTGGTCAGTATTTGTTATTTGATGCCCTAGAAAGGTCCATAGGCGACAAAACTAGCTGTTATAGACTTTTAATATGTATAAGAAGTTTTTAAATAGCTATTTATATTCAATATTTCGTTATCAGGTGCGTACCGTGGCACGGGAGATCACCAGAGCGCGGCGCCTACTTGTACCGACACCGTTCACCTTGTGCTGGAGCAGACGGCTGCAGGAGCCATGCCGGGGATCGTCTCGGTACCGGAGGCCCGTCCGGTCAGGGTCCTGCCGGTGTCGCTACACCGCTGCGTCTCGTCGGCGCGTCTCGTCGGCGGACGGACGCGCTATCTTGTTGTTCGACCGGGCAATCCGATCCAATCAGAGGAGGCTGGGCGTGACCGGATTCTGGCGTCACCAGTTGGGGGCCGTCAAGTCCGGCAATCTCCCGCATGGCGGGCTGGATCGCGCTAAAAACCCCGTACAGTCGCGGTTCGAATTTCGAGCCGACCATCTCCACCATCATGTTCAACGCTACGTGCTCCGAGTAGGCGAGACGATAGGGCCGATCGTGAACCAGAGCGTCGTAGACGTCGATGATGGAGACGATCCGTGCAGCCTCCGGTATGGCCTCCCCGGAGAGGCCGTCCGGGTAACCGCAGCCGTCCCAGTTTTCGTGGTGGTGCAACGCAATTTCTGCCGCCATCTGAATGAGAGGCGTCGAGCCTGCCCGGAGGATGTCCGCGCCCAGACGCGCATGTTGTTGCATGACCTCGAACTCCTCGAAAGTGAGCGGGCCGGGTTTCCTGAGGATCTCGTCGGGAATCGCGATCTTGCCGATGTCGTGAAGTGGCGCAGCGTAGCGGATCTCCTCGATCGCCTCGTGCGGCCAGTCCAGCGCCCGAGCCATTTCCGCAGCGTAGCGACCGATACGGCGGATATGTGCGCCCGTCATGTCGTCTCGGCTCTCGGCCGCCCAGACCAACCGGATCAGCGACTCTTCATCCCGGCGCTGGAGCGTGTCTCCGAGTCTCTCGACGGCCTCGCGCTGCTCGATGCTCTCGCGCCTGCGCTGCAGCGCACTGGCAACAGAGAGAAGAACACGGCTGCGGTCTAGGGGCTTGGCTATGTAGTCGTGGGCGCCTCCCTCGATCGCCTGCATCGGGGTCCCCCGCCGACCGGTGCCGCTGATCATCACGAAAACGGGATCGTTCTCGTCGTTGCTGCGGGTGGTCGCCAAGAACTCGAATCCGTTCTTGGTGGGAAGATGAACGTCACAAAGAACGAGATCCACCGGAGTCGAGGCCATCTGCTCTGCGGCCTCCTCGGTATGGCCTGCGGTTCGACATCTGTATCCGGCCTCGACAAGCCAGCGTTCGAGAAGACGACGCACAGCGGGCTCGTCATCAACAACGAGAATTTCGGCCCACCGCGATTCGTCGTGAGTCGGTGAAGTCCGATTCGTATCTGCGCACATTGGTCATTCTCCCTGGAAAACGAGATCAAGTGGCGACCGGGTCTTGATCCGGAGCATCCATCGGCCAGCCGACGTCAGATCTGCTCTACGATCAGGCGCACCGTGACGCCCTGGTACCAGCCTGCGGAGCGCGCGTCGGTCAAGTCCACGGCAAGCCCGAGGCCGCCGGATATCGAGGTCGCGACGCCTGGAGCATCGAAAGTCACGCTGGGACCTTGCTGTGTACCGACGATTGCGATCGCTTCGGTAACCCGCAGGCTGGCGCCGTCAGCGTGGGTGCCAATGCCCTGCTCGACGCTGGTCGAAACTCGCATCTGCCCACGCCCCGAGGTACCGATTACCGAGAACACGCCGCCCAGACGGGCCGTTAGGGTGGAATTGGCGGTCCCGCTTGCTACCGCCGCCGCCAGCTCGGAGTCGACGTGGAACGCCATACCGACCCGGGCCCGGCCGTCCGACGAAGCCACCGCGCTGCCGACCATCCTCGAGATCTGTCCGGTGCCGGAAAGCTGCAGCTGAACCTCGGTCACGTAGCGCAAGGCCACGACATCGGGCATCTGAACGTTGACGTTCACCTCGCCCTGGGCGTGCGCCGGTGCCGGCAACAGGAACGTTGCAGCCAGCGCGGCGACAAAGGCGAGGGCTCGAACCAACTGTCCCGTTTCCTCGTGCCGATTTCCGCTGTTCATTTGTGCGCTCCGTGTCGCCTCGTGCCGATGCGCGATTCCTGTCGATCTGTTCATGCCCCCAGTTGGAGCAAGCAGCGTGCCAATCGCCCCGTACCCGCGATTGCGGCGTGGAACTCGTTTCGAATGAGTTACTTGCAAACGCGGCGGCGGTCAACGAGCGCAAGAAGTTCCTCGGTCGGCACTGTCAATACGACAGGTCGGGTCCGCGTCTAGCCGGTCACTTTTGAGAGGTCGCTACCGGCGCAGTTGCGGACGTTGTGTCCGGCTGGCGGGCGGTCAGGATCGTTTCTGTCCTTGCTCGTGGACGATGAGGACACCGTCCGCGACGTAACGAGTAGGACGCTCGCCGCCCTTGGGTTCAAGAGCCCCCAGGCGACGGAGGGACGGGAGGGCGTGGGAATGTTCCGCAAGCATGGCCGACATCGCGCCGTCCTATCCTTGCATCACGATATGCGTGAGCAGCAGCCTCACCCTCGACGAGAAGGATGGTCTCAGATCCTTCTTGACCCGACCCCTGGGATGTCGGTGGCTGCTACCACCTGTGCTCCGTCCTCGATCTGCGGCAGGTAGATCTCGAAGGTCGTGCCGCTCCCGAGCTGGCTGCTCACCGACAGGATGCCGTCATGCTGCTTGACGATCCCCTGCACCGTGGTCAGGCCGAGCCCCGTGCGTCCGGTGGCTCTCTTCGTTGTAAAGAAGGGATCCAACATCCGGCGCTGGGTCTCTTCGTCCATGCCGTGGCCAGTGTCCGTGACGGCGAGCCTCGCGTAGCTTCCGGGCGCGAGCCCTTCGAGCCGCCGGGCGGACGCTTCGTCGATCTCGACGCTTGTAGTTTCGATCGTCAGCTTGCCCCCGTCGGGCATGGCGTCGCGGGCGTTGAGCGCCAGATTCATCAGCACCTGATCGATCTGGCCAGCGTCCGCCCGAACGTTACACGAGTCGGGGGAGGCCACCAACCTGGGCTCGATACTCTCGCCGATGAGCCTACAGAGCATCGTGAAGGTGTTCTCGACCAAAGCATTGAGATCGAGGGGCACGATGTCGAGCGGCTGCGGTCGACTGAAGGTCAGCAGCTGCCCTGTCAACGTCGAGGCGCGCCGGGCGCATTCGTTGATTTGTCGAAGGTCATCCAGTATCGCCGAATCCTCGTCGACGGCGCTCTCGATGAGCTGCGCGTAGCCCGTGATTCCTGTGAGCAGGTTGTTGAAGTCGTGGGCCACGCCGCCCGCCAATTGCCCGATCGCCTCCAGCTTGTGGGCTTGCTGCACCTGCTTTTCAAGCGCCTTGCGTTGGCTGATGTCGTTCTGCGCCAATAGCACGAGCTGATCCTCGCCCGCCTCGAAGCGACTGGCATACATGCTCAACCAAACCTCAGGCTTCGTGCCCTTGAGAACGTATTCGAGCGAGAAACTCGGCGTGCTGCCGGCAATTACTTCACGAAGGCCATGCGCAATCGTAGCGGCCGTCTCCGAATTTGCTCCGGAGACAACATCGCACGCCCGGAGGTAGTCATCGCCAGCGTGGGAGTGCGCGGTGATGACCGTATTCGCGGCAGCGAAGCGGCGCCACTCGGCGTTGACTAATACGATCGTCCCCGAGATGTCGAGAATAGCGAGGTGCGACGGCAGCGCGTCGAGGGTTGCCTGGAGGTGTCGAATCGACTCCCGCAGCGCTTCTGCGGCTTGCTCGCTCGCGGTCTCTTTTTGCTTCGCGCGCACCAAATCCTCGAACGTCGAGACAAGGTAGTCGAGGATCGTTCCCCTGTCAGCGGTGAGGGCGAATTCTTCGCCCCGCAACTTAATGGCGTCGCCGTTGCGGCCTTCCGCGTCTTTCCGGAGGTCTTTGCTTGTCAAGATCGCGTTCACGCGCTCGATGAGCTCAGCAGCCTCGTACGGCTTGATGATGTAGTTGCTGGCGCCTGCCGTGAGTCCCTTGATGATGTCCAACGGATCACGGAGCGACGTGACAAAGATGATCGGGACGTTCAACTCCGCGGCTTCTGCCCGGATCTCCTCGCAAAAGTCGAACCCCGACATCTGCGGCATGACGACGTCACACATCACCAAATCGACGGACGACGCCCGAAAGGCCTCGACCCCTTCGAGCCCGTCGCTGGCGATCACCGTCTCGAATCCCTCCGCCTGCAACAGCAGCTCCAGCTGTTTAGCCTGTGTAGCGCTGTCTTCGACGATCAACACGCGTCCGGAGCGTTTCGCGTCTGTCATTCCGCCATCTTCGCCAAATGAAAGGGGATGGTATGCATCGGCAACACGGCGTCGGAGAGCCCAGCAGCGGCGGCGGCGCCCGGCATGCGCAAGACCACCGAGCTCTCTTCGTCCTGAACGATGATCCGCCCGCCAGCCTGGCGCAAGATTCGCGAGCGCCGGGGGCCGCGTGTGTTCGCTGATACTGATCGAGATGCTCTACCCGCCGGGCGGGCACGGCACTACCGCGCGCGGCCGGGAGCACGGCGATGTGGCACAGCCGGGAGCGCCGCCGACGCGCTCGTCGGATCCAACCCCCGTGGTTGTCGCTGCAGTATCGTGCCTCCTGGTCGCGATCTGATGCAGCGAAGAGCTTCGCCGACGTTGCTGCAGGAAAGAACCCTAGCAGAATCCGGCATGGGTGTCAGCGACGACTGAGAGTTCTGCAGCCGCCGCACCTGAGGAGCTCGGTGCACTGCGCACAAGGCCACCACGACACGGTCCGGCGCTCTGCTCGTTAACGTCGCGCCGCGTCGTCGACGGAGCGTCGCAACCGGAGCTGAAGCCTCTACTCGCCTAGCGAGGGTGGACGGCTCCTGTCAAGCGATCTGCCAGCGTCAGCCCTTTTTGACCTGTCGTTTTGACGGTCACGATCGACACGCTGACAACACCTCTGTAGCGGTACCGACCACGTAAACCACTCATTCAAAACGAGTTCCATGCCCGGAGTATCGGCCACCAGGAGTTTGGCACGCTGCTTGCTCTAGCTGGGTCTGGCGAAGCGATTGAAGGAGATCGCGAACCAGCTCGAAACGGTACGGAGTACGGAAATGATCGGCAAGCGGCACAACTAGGGTGCAACTTCATCTGAGACGCGTGGCATTGGGGATCGCGTGCATGGCGCTCCTGGTGATTCTGGGCGCCTGCTCGGCGCAGGCCCGTCGGGCGCTTCGCCCGGACCGAATCAGCAGTGTCATGGTCGCCTCCTGGTACGGGGGCAAGTGCCAGGGCCGCCAGACCGCGAGCGGCGAGGTTTTTGACCTGCACAAGCTCACGGCTGCACACAAGTCGCTCCCCTTCGGGACGAACCTGCGCGTCACACACATCGAGAACGAACGCTCGGTAATCGTCAAGGTCAACGATCGTGGTCCTTTCATCAACGGGCGTAGCCTGGATCTTTCGCGCGCAGCGGCAGCAGCATTGGGCATGGTGGATGGATGAGGCGTTGCCAGAGTTCAGGTCGAGCGGCTTCCATGACACATCTACGCATGGTCCGGACCTGCTCCTCGAGCGCCATCTGCCGGGCAATCTCCATCGCCTCGTCTACGGGGAGCGCTCCCACATGCTCTCCTACTACTCAATACCAAGCAATATTATCGTCTAAGATTTTTTAGTGGTTTTAC
Organism: Acidobacteriota bacterium; assembly: GCA_965197275.1. GTDB lineage: Bacteria > Acidobacteriota > UBA890 > UBA890 > WLXD01 > DASCOT01. Next base: position 434,963 of record CBDAMQ010000029.1, on the reverse strand, counting down.
GAAGCTTCTTGAGGTGAATAGAATTGTCCCAACTCTGGCGGTGGTAGGCAGAGGTGTGGCACGAGGGCACCGAATTCCGATCCCGCGACGCTTCCACACGACCGCAAGACCGCTCGACCATCGGAGAACTGAGATGTTGCTTGGCGGCAAGGCGCTCCTGACTCTATCGATCGGCGCGCTGGGATACCTGGCCCTCAGCTACGTTGTTCTGAACATGGTCGTCGTGCCGGCGTTCATCGATTCGGAGCAGAACATCTCTGATACGAATGTCGAGCGCGTTCAGCAAGCGCTTGCTGCGGAGTTCTCCCAGGTTGCCACCACCGCTGGGGATTGGGCCGCCTGGGATGCCGCCGTCCGCTTTATCGAGGGCCAACACGCCACCTTCGTGGACGTGGAGTTGGCTAGTAACCCTGGGCGTGAGGCCCACATCGATCTGCTCCTGTTCTTCGACCGCGAGGGGGCGCTCATTTACGGCCGCCTCGACGACCTCAGCGCAAATCTGCAGCTGTCACTCTCACAGGTGGATTTGCGGCTGATCGAGGATCGAGCCGCCGTCTCTTGACACCCGAAAGGGGTCTGCGGGAACTGCTCGCCACTGAACGCGGGCCCATGATCTTGGCCATCCAGCCCGTCGTGGGAACCAGTGGTGTCAGGCCTGTCGTCGGTGCCCTGGCGCTGGGGCGCTGGCTCGACGCGGACCGAATCGACGCGCTCAGAGAACACAGCCAGGTCGACCTGCGCGTCCATGACGTTGCGAACGAGTCGAGCCTGCCGCATGGCGCTCGGGCGCTGCTCGATCCGTCCGAGGAGGAAGTAGAGTTGCGCCGGGTCGAGATAGAAGCAGATCAGATCGTCACACACTCTCTGCTGAGAGACCTCACGGGCACACCCGCCGTAGCCCTCGAGATCCGAACACCCCGGTGGATGAGCCGCGCTGGACGGCGGACCGTGAACGTTGCCCTGGGCTTCCTCGTTCTCGCAGGCATGCTCACCGTGGCGGCAACTTGGTGGCTACTTCGTCGGAACGTCGTACGGCCACTGGGCGTGCTCACGAACGCAGCTTCAGAGGTGGGGCGGAGGAAGGACTATTCGGTGCGGGTGGAGTCGCACACCGACGATGAGATCGGTCAGCTGGCGGGCGCTCTCAACGAAATGTTGGGACAGATCGAGCATCGCGCCCACGTGGTGACAGAGGCAAGGCATAAGGCCGAAGAAGCGCGGAGGGCCGCCCAGCAAGCAAGCAGCGCCCAGTCGACCTTCCTCGCAACCATGAGCCACGAGATGCGCACTCCGATGAACGGCGTCATCGGCATGCTCGAATTGTTGCGGCAATCTCCTCTCTCCAACGAACAGCTCGATCTCACGCGTACCGCCTTGGACTCGGGCGGGAAACTGCTCCGAATCATCAGCGACATCCTCGACTTCTCAAAGATCGAGGCGGGCAATCTCATCCTCGAGACGAGTCCGTTCAACCTCCGACAGATTGTCGAGGATACGGTGACAAGGTTCGCCGAAGCGGCCCAAAGTCGGGGCTTACAGCTGACGTGGCACGTCTCCGAAGAGGTGCCGCGCCGTTGTGTCGGCGACTCGACTCGCGTCAAGCAGATCCTTGCGAGCCTCCTGGCCAACGCAATGAAGTTCTGCCCCAGCGGGGAAGTGGTGGTTGCCGTATCGACTCAGCACCCTGCCGATACCGTTCGCTTCGAGGTGCGCGACACGGGTTGTGGGATAGATAACGCATCCACAGCCGAGATCTTCGAGCCATTTGTCCAGGCTGATAGCTCGACAACACGCGAGCACGGGGGGACTGGGCTCGGCCTGGCGATCTGCAAAGAACTGGTCGACGCGATGGGCGGAGAAATCGGTCTACGAAGCGAGCCGGACGTCGGATCCACGTTCTGGTTTGCCATTCCACTGCCCCCGAGCTCCGTCCCGGAGCTCGGGCTCGAGCGCCCCGAACAGCTGCGGGGCATGCGCGTGTTGATCGTCGATGACAATGCGACGAGCCGACGGGTCCTCGAGCAACAAGCCGCATCCTGGCAGATGATCGCTGGTTCGGCCGGCGACGGGGATACGGCGCTGCAGATCCTTCAAGGAGCATCCGGAAGCGAGTTTCCCTACGATGTCGTGATCATCGACATGGACATGCCGGCGATGAGCGGACTCGCTCTGGCGCGGCGGATCGAAGCACAGCCTGAGCTCGCCTGTCTGCCCCGAGTCCTACTCACGTCGATGTCCGCGCACGTGAGGGGCGACCAGCTGGAACAACTCGGAAGTCTCGGATGCCTGACGAAGCCGGTGCACTACGATCGACTTCACGAGTTGCTCTGCAAAGTCGTTGCGGCAGAAGGATCGAGCGGCGCGACGAATGCACAGGAAGAACGATCGAGTCTCCCGAACGAGGGTCGCCTCGGTCTTCGCGTGCTCTTGGTTGAAGACAACGTCGTCAACCGGAAGTTCGCAGAGCGAGCCCTGAAGTCGTTCGAGTGCCACGTCGATACCGCTGACAATGGGTCACAAGCTTTGGATCTCCTCGCCCGCAGTTCCTACGATGCCGTTCTCATGGACTGCCAGATGCCGGTCATGGACGGCTATGAAGCGACTCGGGCGATCCGCGAGAAAGAGGCCGAGCAGCACGACACGAGGCTTCGGGTCATCGGCGTCACCGGTTGGGCGACGCCCGAGAATCGCGAGAAATGCCTGGCGGCGGGCATGGACGTTTATCTCGCCAAGCCGTTCACGATCCGCGAGCTCCGAGACGCGCTCGAGCCGGTACCGCTAGCATGATCCCGCCTCCGGCCGTCGGGTGTGAACCGGGACCCTCGGCGGCGTAGAGCTGGCCCACGAAGCCACGCAGACACGCCCGCGCGCCGGTCCGTTGACAGTAGCGTCGATGCGGTGCTAATACCTGGTCTGAGCGCCAGCTGTTTTCGTGTAGGGCAGCGGCGTGGCCGAGGGTGACGGTGTTGCCTGGAGGAGATTCCATGCGCGCCAAGCTCGCCGTCATCGCCCTTGCTACGCTCCTGATCCTCCCCGCCCAGGGGATGGCGCAGGGTGGACGCACCTGGGCGATGGCGGCTTCGATCCGGCACGGGACATCAAGACCATCAAACGCGGCCGTCAGCGTTTCGGTCGCATCACGGTGGCCAACTCCAACGCCGCCGCCACCAGCTTGACCCACGCCACCATCGACCAGGCACAGCGGGCGGTCCAGGAGCTGTTGACCGACGTCATCCGTCCCGAGTTCCAGCATCCGTGGGCGGAGCGAACCTGATCGCGGGAGGTAGACGATGGCAGGCGGATCGATGACGGAAGCCAGGACACCGCTCTTAATCGCTCTGCTGGCGAGTTTGAGCCTGTCGGCCTGTCAGCCGTCAACGGAGGACGCGTCGCCAGTCGACGCTGGCGGCCCCGCCGATCTGGTCTTGCGCGGCGGGTTGTTCTTTACGCTCGACAGGGCCCAGGCCTGGGCTGAAGCCGTCGCGATCAAGGACGGCAGGTTCGTCTACGTCGGCGACAACGCTGGTGCCCAGAGCTTCGTCGGCCCCGATACCGAACGACACGACCTCGACGGCAGGCTGTCCCTCCCCGGTCTGGTGGATTCCCACACCCATCCGGGTCTGATGGGGCGGGTTTCGGCCGGCTACATAGCGGTCCCTGTGGGCGGCGGTCCCAGAGGAAGCCTGCCCCGACGCGGAACCGCGGAGGAGGTCGCCGCGGCCGTGCAGGCATATGCGGAGGCCAACCCGGAGCTCTCCTGGATCGAGATGGGGAGCTGGTCCAACCATGTCTTCGGCAAAGCCGGGCCCCACAAGCGCGATCTGGACCGCGTCGTGCCCGATCGACCGGTCATGCTCGGAGACGACACGGGTCACAGCGTCTGGGTCAACTCCAGGGCGCTCGAGTTGATGGGAGTGGACCGCAACACACCCGATCCGGTGCCCGATCTGTCGATCTTCGTGCGCGACGCCGACGGGGAGCCCACCGGCTGGATCAAGGAGTTCGGCGGATGGCCGTACGCGCGCCCCATCGCTGCGAAGGTAGACCGGGCAATCAACAAGGAGGGCATGGCCACCTTCCTGGCGTACCTGGCCGAGCTCGGCGTCACGACGCTCCTGGACGCCGGCAACTTCGACTACCACGAACTCACGTACTCGCTGGCGGCGGAATTGGAGGCGGAAGGTCGCCTGCCGGTTCGCTACGAGGCCGCCTACCACATCTTCCTGCCCGAGCACGTACCGGGCGCGATCGACGAGCTATTGCGCCTTCGACGCGACTACGGCGGCGAGCGTCTGACGTTCAACACCATCAAGTTCCACTTCGACGGTACGGACGAGCTTCGGACCGGCGCGGTGCTGGAGCCGTTCAGCGACGACCCGGGCAACCGGGGAGCGACCCTCCTCGACACCGAGCAGTTGACCGAGTTCATCGTCGAGCTCCACGAAGCCAGGCTCGACCTGCACTTGCACATCATGGCCGACCGCGGAGTCCGCATCGCGCTAGATGCCGTGGAGGCGGCCGGTGGGCTGGTCGACGGCGACCTCTATCCGCGCGTCACCATCTGCCATCTCGACATCATCGACCCGGCCGACTACCCGCGGTTCAGGCAGCTGGGCGTCATCGCCAACTACACTCCCCAGTGGCACGGGCTAGGGGACCGACTGCCTGTGACCGCCCTCACCCTCGGCGAGGATCGTTTCGCGCGAATGCTGCTGGTGCAGCCGTTGCTGGACGACGGCGCGTACGTGACGTTCTCCAGCGATGTGACGTCGCTCCCGGGTATGGAACGCGCCAACCCCTACCTCGGCATGCAGATCGGCCACAACCGCCAGTACCACGAGCAGGGCGAGGCGGCGCCGATCAGGCTGCCGATGAGCGAGCGCCTGGACCTGGAGGATCTGGTCAAGGGGTACACCACCAGCGGCGCCTATCAGCTCCGCATGGAGGACCGGCTGGGATCGATCGAGGTGGGCAAGCTTGCCGATCTGGTGGTACTCGATAGGAACCTGTTCGAGGTCGACCGCTACGAGATCCACACCGTGCAACCCGACGCGGTCTTCATGGAGGGCGAGATCGTCAGTGGAAGCTTGGGGTCAGATGAGTAGCGCGACTCGATGGACTTCGCCCGCCGAGCCCCGGGTCGACGCACGAACGCCGGTGGCCGCGGCCGCATTGGCAGTTGCTGCGGCGATCATGGCCGGCTTCGTATTCCACGCGACTTCCATAGGCGGCACGCTGCGAGGCCAGACTGCGGCTGGCGGCGGCATCGGTACCGTGGACAGCGTCAGGATTGAGCGCGCGGACGAGGAACCGGGGAACTGGTTCACCGGCGGGCGTACGTTCGCCGAGCAGCACTTCTCGCCGCTCGCGCAGATTCACCAGAACAACGTGGGCACGCTGGGCTTCGCCTGGGAGTACGACCTGCGCACCACCTGGGCGCAGGAGGCCTCGCCGGTTGTCGTTGACGGCGTGCTGTACGGCAGTAGCACCTGGGGTCGTGTCCACGCGGTGGACGCCGCCACCGGCGAGGAGATCTGGACCTACGATCCGCGGGTGCCTGCCAGCTGGGCCCGCAAGGCTTGCTGCGGCATCGTCAACCGCGGCCTGGCCGTGTGGAAGGGCTCGGTCTACGTGGCCTCGCTCGACGGACGGCTCATCGCCCTGGACGCGCGCACGGGCGAGCCGCTCTGGGAGCAGGACACGCTGATCGACCGCGATCGCGACTACACCATCACCAGCTCCCCTCGCGTGATACGAGATCGCGTGGTCATCGGCAACAGCGGCGCCGAGTTCGGCGTGCGCGGCTACGTCACCGCCTACGACACCGAGTCCGGGGAGGAGGCGTGGCGCTTCTACACCGTCCCGGGCGATCCCGCCTTGCCGTTCGAGCATCCCGAGATGGAGACGGCGGCGCCCACCTGGGACCCGAACTCGCGCTGGGAGTTCGGCGGCGGCGGCACCGTATGGGGCGACATGGCCTACGATGCCGACCTGAACCTGTTGTACGTGGGGACGGGAAACGCGTCGCCATACCCGGTGTCTCTCCGAAGCCCCTCCGGCGGCGACAACCTCTACCTGGCGTCGATCCTGGCGATCGACCCGGACACCGGTCGCCTCGCCTGGCACTACCAGACGACCCCAGGAGAGAACTGGGACTACACCGCCACCGCGAACCTGGTGCTTGCCGAGTTGGAGATCGACGGGCGTGAGCGCAGCGTCATCATGCAGGCGCCCAAGAACGGCTTCTTCTACGTCATCGACCGCGCCACCGGCGAGCTGCTATCGGCGGAACCGTACGTCGAGGTGAACTGGGCGACCCACGTGGACCTCGAGAGCGGGCGTCCGGTCCAGGTTCCCGCCGGCGACTACGACGAGGAGCCCAAGGAGGTCTTCCCCTCCTGGTGGGGCGGTCACAACTGGCAGCCGATGGCGTTCAGCCCGGTGACAGGGCTCGTCTACCTCCCGACGATCGAGTGGCCTACGACGTTCGGACTCGACCCGGATGTGGAGTACACGCCCGGTCGACAAGTCACCGGGGTACGCACCCAGGGCGGCTCGTTCCCCTACAACGCGCCCGAACACGAAACGCCGCACGCCCTCAAGGCCTGGGACCCGATCACCCAGACCGAGACCTGGAGCGTGAGCTATCGCTTCCCATACAACGGCGGCCTGCTGGCCACGGCGGGCAACCTCGTGTTCCAGGGCACTGTCGACGGCCGCCTGAAGGCCTACGCAGCCGATACCGGAGCCGAGTTGCTCGACCTGAACGTCGGGACGAGCATCATGGCAGCTCCCGCCGCCTACCTCGTCGACGGCGTCCAGTACATCGCCGTGATGGCCGGATACGGTGGGGGCTCCAATACCCGGGCGTACCCGGAGGGCTCGGCCGCCATCGAACGCGGCAACGCCGGGCGCATCCTGGGGTTCAAGCTTGGGGGCGGCCCCGTGCCCAAGCCGCCGATCGTGGATCCGCGCCCCGACGCGCCGCTGCCGCCACGACCGGATGTCGCCCAGGAGACGCTCGATCGCGGCCAGCGCATCTTCCGCGCGTTCTGCGCCGATTGCCATCGACTCGACGACCAGCCGGCCGTCGCCTCGAACCTGCTGCGCATGGAAGCCGCCATGCACGAGGGTTTCCAGGCGGTCGTGCTCGACGGACTGCTCCGGGACAACGGCATGCCCGGCTTCGGCCAAGAGCTCACGGAGGAGGAGGTGCAGGCGATCCGGGCTTTCCTCATCGAGACGGCCTACGAGGTGCGCGGCATCGACTGAGGCGCCGGGCGACTCGACCGGGGGCACGGGCTGCCGCTACAGGGTCGCACCGCCACCCGGTCAGGTGTTCTCCACCAACAGCTCGCTGACGGCGCCGTGGGCCTGGCCCAGGGCAGTCTCGGTCATGGCCCATGCGCCGGCGTCGGAGTTGGCGATAGCGATGCGACCGAACGGGCGGCGGGCAGCGAGCCACGGAGACCGCTCGGGCGGCAGGGTCTCGGGGCTCCACGCAACGTCACCCGTCGCAGGATCGCGGCCATAGGCGTAGCCATGCGGCCAGCGGTTCACGGTGATCGCCGCGATGTCGCGCGCCGGATCGAAGCCTCCACCGGACAGGATCCGTCCGAGCTGATCCCTGATCTTGCGCTCGAACGTCTCGAACGTGGTCGCCAGCAGCCCCCGGCGAGCGGCCTTCCACTGCTCGGGAACCGACTTCCCGCGCGCCTCGGGCGCCAGCGGAATACGGAACATGCGCACGACCATCGGCTCGTCGGGAGTGCTCGCGTGCCGGTGGCCCCCGATGCTGATGGCCGGCGGCAGGTTGACGTTCTCGAAGTAGCTGCCCGGACAGCGCGCCGAACGCACACCGAGCTTGGCGAAGGCGGTCCAGTTCCGGATCAGGACGTTGGTGTAGATGAGCGGCGCCTTCAGCGCGCTCGATAGCGCCCGCCTCTGTACCTCCGGCAGCTCGTCGCACATCCTCGGAATGATCGAGTTGTAGCAGGCGAGCACGCAGCGGTCGGCGCGCACTCGCCGAGCGCGGCCACCCTGGACGTACGTGACCTCGACTTCCTCGGCGGTATCCCGTGCGCCACGGTGGCCCACTCGGACCGCGGTGCTGTTCAGGCGTACCCGCACACGCGAGCCCTCCCGATCGAGCTTGCCGTAGTCGAACCGCGCGGTGACGACGTCCTCCATGGTGCTGCCCGGAGCGACCTCCGGGATCAACGATCGGACGATCAGACGAGCGATCGACGCGTTACCGTCCGGGAATTGGAAGAACGCGCGCTCGCGGAGGCGGCGGGCATCGCGTGCGTCGCGATCTTCATCGTCCGCGTCATCGCCCGCTACCAACCCGCGCGTCCCCGGCCAGCCACCCGCGACGAGCCCGGTGGGGACGCCATCGAGTCCGATCGTCCAGCCGCCGGAGGTCTCGAGAAAGGGGATCGCTTCAGGGCTGACCTTGGCCGTGTTGAGGAGAAAGTCCTCGTAGCTCGTGCGCTGCAGAAACTCGGCCTTCTGCTCCGGGCTGAGGTGCTCGAGATAGTCGGTATTCGACTCGTGCAGTCGCACGATGTCTTCACGAGCCGTTTCCGACAACGGCGCGCGCTCCAGGAACGCGCGCCACGACGGCCGACCTTCGCCTACCAGCAGACGGTCGGTGCCGAACGTCTCGCGGTCGAAGAAGACCCCTCTGCGCATGCCGCGCGACCGGTACAGGTCGTCATCGACGAATTCCGAGTAGCGTTCTACGTCGATCCCGATCCCACGGATCAGTCGCTGGGCCGCCTTGTCGTACCGGTTCAGGTTCTGGATGAAGATCGTGCCGCCGTGTGAGAGGTGCATCCGACCGTCGAGCCAGAACTCGTTGCGCTTGGCATGACCGCCGAAGTCATCGTGGTTGTCGAGGATCAGGATGCGGGCGCCGGGAACGGCTTCGTTGAAGAACCACGCCGCGCCGAGGCCGCTGAGGCCCGCACCGACCACGATCAGGTCGTAGTGCTCGCCGGTGTCCTCTGCATCATCCCAGCGGACGCCCTGAACCAGCTGATGAGCGACCTCGAACGAACCCTCGTGGCTGCCGCGCAAGCCGGTGCGGACCGGCGGATACCCATCGGCGGCAGCCTGCGAGAGCGGAGCCGCGGGCCTCGCCAGCGCGTGCGTTTGCGCCCATGGCAGGGCCAGGCTACCGCTGAGCGCAACGCTGACGCCCGAGACGAAATCGCGACGGGTGATCTGCCGGTGCATCCCCAGATCAACGTCTCGATCTGTCATGCGCACCTCAGGTAAGCGCTGCGTACGGACTGCATACAGTCCCTACTCAGTGCTCCCGGTCGTGCGTACGGAGCACCAGCACAGCAGCTCGGAGCTCAGGTCAACAGGTCGTCGTCCAAACCCTCGAGGCGGGCAGTCGGACGCCCGTAGCGCCGCGGGTTGTACGCTGGCCCGACGTTGCCCGCAACGGCGTCCATGTACCACTGGATGAACCTGGACGGGCTGCGCTCATGGGTGGCGTAGCGGCCGGGCGTGTACGCACCCGAGCGTATGCCGGCGTGGTTGTTCTCGCACAGCCAGATGTCCTCCAGCAGCGTGACGAGCCACACCTCCTTGAGCTTCTCCGGGTCGTAGTCCACGCCACGCTTCGCATCCGGATGCACGAGCCAGGTGCACTCCACGTCGGTGAGGTCGACAGTGCGCGGGGTGAACCTCACCGTGAAGACGTGGTCGTCATAGCCGAGCCAGTAGCCGGTCGACCACCCGGACGTCGTCTCGGTCGACGTGCGCGACGTCTCCCTCGCGTCGGTTCCCTCGAAGATGGGCAGCAACGGCGCTGCCGCCTTGCCGTCCATCGTGCCGCTTACGAATCCTATGAGCAGTCCGCCTTTCCCCTGCTTCGGGCTCTCCTTCGTTTGGTCCGAGTTCGGGTACACGTAGCAGAGGTAGTCGTGCGACGGCCCGCAGTGGTAGCACTCCAGGAAGTTCTCCAGCGCCAGCTTCCAGTTGGCGTGCATCGGAACGTAGACGCGCTCGCCAACCTTCAAGTCCGCAGTGCCGTGGGGCCTGCCCACGTCGCGCCGGAAGGGCTCGACCGCCATCTCGAAGTCCGGCGGCTCTCCCTCACGCGACAGGTTCACGAAGATCATGCCGTCGGCGATGCGCAGGTGACACGGGATCAGGCCGTTGTCGGCCGGGTCGAAATCGTCCTGCATGCCATAGGCGTAGATCAGGCTGCCCTCGGTGTCGTACGTCCAGGCGTGGTACGGGCAGCGGAAAACAGGCGAGCTGCCCGACTGGCTCAGCTGCTTGACCGACAGGCGCGGATCCTCGGGAATCGGATCGGCATCGTGACGACACAGGCGCGAGCCACGGTGGCGGCAGACGTTGTAGAAGCCGCGCACCTCGTTGTCGCGCCCGCGCACGATCAGGATGCTCTCGGCGCGGCCGAACTCGAAGACGAAGAAGTCGCCCGGATTCGGGATCCTGCTTTCGTGGTCGACCATCTGCCAGAAGTGGTCGGCCACCAGGCGCTCGTCGAACTCCCAGCGCGCTTCGTCGACGTAGAACTCGGCGTCGATCGTGGCGACCGCCGACCCCGTGCCGCCGGGGCCCGAGCCCCCACCGGCCATCTGGTCCGTATCCGGAAGCTCGCCGGCAAGCAGGTGCCTGGGCAGCCCGAGCGCGGCGGCGGTATAACCGACAACGGCGCTACGCGCCAAATCACGCCGGGTGGTCTTGCTGCCTGTCTCCTTCTTGCTCATCGCATCCTCCAAGCTCTCTCCGCCGATGCACTCTGAGGAGTCGGCGAGTCCTGAGCCATTCGCACTCGATCGCTGCCAGCGAGGAGCATCAAGCGAGTACAGCTCCTTCAATGCATAGGTATTCGGCCAGTGTTCAACGTCTCACGCCGTTGCAATTCAAACACGGCTTCGCGGCTTTCTCCACGGATCCTCTACCCAATCGTCGGATAGCGCGGCGTTGGTGCCTGCCTCCTGAATCTCACTGCGTCATCGTGGCAGGTCGCCGATCTGGAGCTGCCACACATGAAGTAACCGAAACGGAGCCACGCGAGCAGACGACGCACAAGCCAATCCGCGCAACCAGCGTCAGCGTTGTGTCCCCTCTCGGAGCTGCATCCCAAGACGCGCGTGCTGGTTGGAGAGCTCGTTTCTGCCGAGTCGATTGTAGAGATCCGCCAGCAAGAGATGCCCTAGCACCTGGTCCTGCCTGGTGACCTCTTGCGGCACGCCGCTCGCAGTCGCCGACTCGAGTCGCTCCAGCGCCCCCTCGACGAGCGGTACGGCCTCGTCGAGGCGCTCGTTCTTCACCAGGTAAATACGGGCGAGGAACAGGCGCCCACTAACGGACTGCGGGTTGATCTCGAGGGTCAGACGAAGGTAGCGCTCCTCCTCAACGAGGTCACCGCGGTTGCGAAAGATGCCACTGAGGTTGAAGGCGGCCCTGCCGTTGCGCGGCGAGATCTCGAGCTCGCGGCGGTAGGCGGCGATCGCCTCGTCCGGCCGTTGCCGGGTCTGGAACAGCAAGGCACGTTGGAAGTGCAGATCGGCGATGCTGTCGTTGAAGCCGCGCGCCAGGTTCAGGTGTTCCTCCGCCAGGCTCAGGCGGTTGGTGGCCAGGTACACGGCCCCGAGTCCGACGTGCGCGGCGGCCAGGATGTTGTTCGCCGGAGCATCCTCGTTGAGGCGCAACGCCTCGTTGAAATAGGTCGCCGCCTCGGTGTAGGCGCGCTTGGTCTGCTTGATGCGCCCGAGGCTGATGTACAGCCGGGAATCCTGGACCGCCCGGCGCCCCCCCGGCTCCAGGACGCCGGTGAAGTCCAGCAATACCTTCTCGGCCTCGTCCAACCGACCGGCCTTCCTCTGCGTGCTGGTGAGAAAGAGCACCAGCGCCGCATCCTCGGGCCGCATGGAAAGGGCGGTCTTGAAGGCTTCGATCGCCTCGTCGTGGCGGAGCTGCTCGACGAGCAGGTTGCCGAGCGACTGGTGTGCATCGACCACCCCGGCATCCGCAACGATGACCCCCCGCAGGAGCAGCTCGGCCTCGGCCATCTCCCCATTGACGGTCAGGCGGCGGGCCCGCAGCAGGTCGTTGTAGATCTCGATCTTGTCCCGCGGGTTGGCGCGCTCGACGTCCTGGTCGCCCGCATCGGCGCTGGCGTTGCCGATATAACCGAGTGCGGCGAGCCGCTGGAGAGTCTCCTGGTCGAGCGTGACGGTGTCCGCCGGGTTGGCATTCTCCTCGAGCTGCGCCACCAGCTCCTCGGCCTCCCGGCGCAACGCCTCTGCCGTGGCGGCGCGCTCTGATGCGAGGTCCTGCTGCTCCTCGGGGTCCTGCAGAAGATCGTAGAGCTCCGGCTCGGGCGAGATGATGAGCTTGTGGGTGGGCTCGAGGATCGCCTGGAGCTCGCTCCAGCCGAAATGGAGGCGCGGGTAGAAAGTCTCGGCGTAGACGCGCTCGTCGGTCCTGCCCTCGACCTCGGCGTCGTTGGTAAACAGCGGTACCAGGCTCCTGCCATGCACCTCCTCGGGGGTCTCCAGCCCGGTCAACTCCAGCACGGTCGGCATGATGTCGATTAGCGAGACCAGCTCGTGGCGCTGGATCCGCTGCGGCTCGTCGAATGGCGTGGCGATGATCAGCGGCACCCGGATAGCCGATTCGTACAGCAGCAACCCGTGCTCGCTCTCCCCGTGCTCGCCGAGACTCTCCCCGTGATCGGCTGTCACCACGACGTAGGTGTCGTCGGACCGGCCGGTATCGTCCAGCCACGACGTCAGCCTGCCCACCAAGGAGTCCGTCCAGGCGATCTCACCGACGTAGGGCCGGTCGGCGTATCGTGACTTGAAGGGCTCAGGCGGCTCGTACGGCGTATGCGGATCGTACAGGTGCACCCACATGAAGAAGGGGGCCGTGTCGTCCTCGCGCGCCCACGCCAGAGCGGTGTCGATGACCTCCGATCCGGAACGCTGCACGCGGCTCAGAAAGATCGCTTGCTGCTTGGGCATCTCGAAGTCGTCGAAGTAGCGGTCGAACCCCTGGGCCAGGCCCCAGCGCGAGTCGAGGACGAAGGCTCCGACGAAGGCGCCGGTGCGGTAGCCGGCCGCCTGGAAGCTCTCGGCCAGGGTCTGCAGCCCTTCCGGTGCGATATGCACGCCGTTGTCGCGCACCCCGTGGTAGGGGGGGTGGGTGCCGGTGAGCAGCGACGTGTGCGACGGAAGCGTCAGCGGCGTCGAGGCGTAGGCGCGCATGAAGGTGACACCCCGGGCGGCAAGCCCATCGATAACAGGTGTGTCGATCTCGTCTGATCCGTAAACTCCGATGTGATCGGCGCGCGTCGTGTCGAGCGTGACCAACAGGACGTTGAGCTTACGGTCGCCGCGGAGCTCGTCGAGGTCCGCCCCCGGGGACGCTCCCGAGCCACAGCCGATCGTCAGCAGGACGAGGACGAGAACGGACGCGTGAAGGGCGGCCGCCGCGATCGCGCTGGCACAGATCTCCATCACCCCGCGAGGTCGGCGTGCACGACGATCGTGCTCGAACCTCGGCATCCTGGCGCCTCCATGGTCGTCGGTTGCGGGATATCGACCGCGCTGCGGGCCGCCTTCGGTGGCTGCGCCATGGCGCAGCCCAGCGGAAACCCATCCAATATAGCCCAGGAGCACGCGTGATTCGGGACGCTCCGGGACATGCACTGAAGAGCTGCGTCAATATCACGACCGAAAGGTACGGACGAGCTGCGGCTCCGCCCCAAAACGAAACGAGCAGGGTGCGGTCAGCACCCTGCTCGTTCCTTCTTAGAGTGTCAGTGGATCAGAAGGAGAGTCGTGTCCCCAACCTGAACTGCCGCCCGGGCAGCAGGCCGGTTGATTGTCGGGGCGATCCGACCGAGGAGCCTCCGGACACGAGGAAGGTGCGGTTGATTCGCTCGCTGACGGACGTCGGGGAGAAGTCGTTGAGCAGGTTGAATCCGTCGACCATCAGCTCAAGCCGGCCCTGCGACCCCACATTGAAGGTTTTCGACAACCGCAGATCGAGCTGTTTAAGCGAGTCCCACGTCCGGCTGCCGACCTTCTCGATGTGTGTTCTGCCGTAGGGCATATTGCGCAAAACGCGAAGTCCCCCGGCTCGGCTGTTGTGATCTACCTGGAGGTTCCACGGCCGACCTGACGATAGGTTCCAGTACATACCCGCAAGGATGCCTCCGGGCAGCCTGTAGTTGCCCAGTACCTTCCAGCTCCACTTCCTGCTGAAGCGCAACGGACCAGACTCGGCGAACGCGTTGCCGTTGAAGTTCGGGTGGTTTGCTGCGTCGATGCCCCAACCCCAGAGGCTCTCGCCGTCGCCATTCTCCGCGGTTCCCCTGTTGTTCTGGTAGGTGAGGGAGGTGCTTATGTTAAGACCAGAACCCGTTCGCCTTCGGTCCAACGTCACCGTCACGATGTCGTGCGTCCGCTTGTAGTAGGGGTCGTTGCCGATGGCGGGGTCGAAATTGCCGTCGTCTTGGGAAAAGAGCGTCTGCGTCGTCCCGGGCACCACGGTTCCGTCCCATAACGTCGCGTCGGGGCTGGTGTATTGGAAGGCCGTGTAGTTGTGAGGGGCGCGGTCGCGCGCCCTGATGAGGTTGGTGTCGTCTTTGTGGATGTAGTCGACGCCCAGGACCCAGTTGTCAACGAACTCAAACTCGAATCCGATGTTCCAGACATCCGTGTGCAGCCCCTTCAAGTCATCGTCGAGCGGAGTTGTACCGGCGGTGATAGACGTCAGGTTTTCGGGTTGGAAAACAAGCTCTTGCAGCACCAACAGTTCCGCGGGCGTCGGGTTGTTCGGGTCAGCTAACAAACCCGCAGGTATGTCGTAGTAGTACGACGCGTAGGGTTGGTACGGGTCCTGGTACGCAGTGCCGCTGGCTGTGGAGACGTAGGAGATAGTGCTCTTTTCGTGATAGCGGCCCCAGCTGCCATGCACGACGGAGCGACCATCACCGGCCAGGTCCCAGGTCGCACCGAGGCGGGGCGCCACGTTGTTCAAGGTGTGCGCAGGGGGGGCACCGGTCGACTCGTTCGCCAACCTCTCGTGCCAGTTGGTCTTCTCGTAGCGCAACCCGAGGTTCAGGGTGAGGTCTTCGGTAGCGGTGACGTTGTCCTGGATGAAGCCTGCGGTGGTTACGATCTGGCCCTCGAGGCCGATGTCGTAGATCGACCCGTAGGTGTACGAGTAGCCATAGTAGTTGTAGGTAAACAGCCCTCCGAGGCCGGTATAACCGGCAATCCAGGTGGAGAAGCTGTCCTTGTAGTCGATCCCGAGCTTGGCGTCGTGCGCCACGCCCAGGAAGTTGTCGACGTACTGGGTCACCGTTGCCGCGATCTCTTTGCGGCCGTTGTCCTCGTCCTCCAGGAAGCCCCGGGTGATCCTCCTCGAGCTGTTGAACCAGTAATCGGGTAGCTCGCAGCACACGATCGGCAGGCGCAGGAAGCCCGCCTTATTCGATGCGAGGCGGAGATCGGTGAAGGTGTTGTCGCCCAGCTGGGATTGCCAGGTGAACAAAAGGGTCCTGCTGTCGTAGTCGGTATCCATGGCGACGTCGAGCGGCGAACCTACTCGCACGTCGCGGTTCGTCTCGTGGCCCGGGTCATAGTTGATCATGAACCCGAGCGTGTTCTTGTCGTTGAGCAGGTAGTCCATCCTGCCGTGCAGCGTCCACCTGTCGTTACCCTGCTGGGCATCGTTGACGGCGATTCCACCGTCCTCCCAGATCGAGTCGGCGACAACCGAATCGAGCGTTTCATTGCGGGCGGCGCTGCCGAAGAAGAGCAGCTTGTTGCGCACAATCGGGCCACCGAAAGTGAGGGACCATTCGCGGTCGTAGGAGTACTTTCCGCGCTCGAGATCCACGATGCCCCGCGAGTTATCGGATCTCAGATCGCCGTTCTCCCAGTAGAAAGAGCCCGTGCCATGAAACTCGTTGGTGCCCCCCTTGGTCACCAAATTGATCATCGCGCCAGTGAACTCGCTGTGCTCGGCGCTGGCGCCGATACCGACAATCTGGATCTCGGCGATCGTATCCACGCTCGGGTTAACCCAGCTGGAACCCCAGTCGTTCTCGGTCACGTCAACGCCGTTGAGCCGGTAGCCGTTGGTTGCCGAACCCACCCGATGCGCGCTGGTGCCCTCGGCGTGGTTGCCGCCGGCGCCATAGGCTCCCTTGTCGGCGAAGCCAGGGGCGAAATTCGTCATGTCGGTGAACTCACGCACCACCGGAACGTTTTCCAGGAGTTCGGCGGTGTAATTCGTGTTCAGGGATGACGACTCGATGTCGATCAACGGCGTCTCGGAGACGACCGTGACCGTCTCTGACACCCCAGCCAGCTCCATGTCCGCAAGCACGTTCGAGTTTGTGCCGACGTTCACCGGGACGTTGTAGGCCACCGTCTGGAACCCGGTGAGTGAGACCGTCACGAGGTACGTTCCCGGCCTCAGATTGCGAAACCGGAAAGCGCCCGTCAGGTCGGTTACTACCGAGAGCGATTCCTGGATGAGGTTGTCACCCTCGATGGTGGCGGTGGCGCCAGGCAGGCCCGCACCGTCCGCGTCGCGAACCTCTCCGCTGATCATTCCGGTCTGTCGCTCGCCCTGCGCCATCACCTGCGCGGGGAGTACTAAGAGCATAGCGAGAGTCAAGACAGCGAGCTTGGCGCGCATTCCACTTCCTCCTGCGGGGGACAGCCCGTCATCCAAACGGACAATGCTTATGTGAACGATTTTGTGCAAGAACTGTGCCTACCGCCCCATTCGTAGCGCCTCGGTCGGCACCGCGCTCGCGCAAACTCAATATCTCCTGTTGCCAGACCCATGTGTTCCGGGCGATTCCGTCCGATGTCCCGACCGGTGATCGCTGGACTGAAAGGCGAGAAGAGCACGAAACGGGAGGCGCTCTGCAGGTCCGCGGCGCGTCCGGGCATCACTGAATCCAACTAGTTGGGTCACTCGATCCAATGATTTGGTCCCGATTTCAATGAAATGGTCCCTGCATCCTGCTCACCACGGCGGCCCGTCGCAGCTGGGAACTTGTCCCGCCCTGAGCCTAATCGCCGGTTTTATTAGCACCGCGCCCGAGCAACTGTCAAGGGACACGGAGTCACTCCCCGTAGCTAGATGTGACTAGCCGCACTCGATTGCCGCCCCGAGGCCCTTCTCGCGCGCCGCGTGCAGCGTCGCGCTGGCGATGGCAGCGTCCTGTACCCCCACGCCGGTCAGGTCAGCAACCGTGATCTGGTCGTCGGTCTCGCGTCCGGCGGCCCGCCCCAGAACAACGGCGCCAAGCTCGACACAGGCGTCGGCCTGTAACCGTCCAGCGTCGACGGCGTGATGAATCTCGCCGAGCTCGATGCACTGAGATAACCGATCCGCGACCACCACATCGGCAAGATGCAGCACCTCGACGTCGAGCTCCTGCTTGTCCGGCCCGTCGGACCCGACGGCGGTGATGTGCGTGCCCGGCTCGATCCACTCGGCGCGCACCAGGGGCTCGCGGGCTGGGGTCACCGTGATCACCACACTTGCCCCCTGGACGGCGTCCTCGATCCGATCCACGGCCTCCACAGCGAGGTCGAGCTCGTCGGTCATATCGGCCGCACACTGCCGGGCTCGTTCCGGGTTCCTGTTCCAGATAGACACGCCAGGAATGGTGCGCACCTCAGCCAACGCCCGAAGTTGCATGCGCGCCTGCTCGCCCGCCCCGATCAGGGCGACGCGGCGAAGCTCTTGCGGCGCCAAATGCCGCGCCACTACGGCGCCGGCCGCGCCGGTCCTCAGGTCGCTGAGGTAGCCGTTGTCGAACAGCAAGGCGGCCGGCTGGCCGTGGTTGGCGTCGAAGGCGAGCACGAGCCCGTTGGCCATCGGCAGTCCCATCTGCGGATTCTGGTAGAAGCCGGACACGAGCTTGAACACGAAGTGATCGCTACCGTGAACGTGCGCTCCCTTGACGTGCACCTCAGCGTCGATATCCGGCAGGTCGAGGCCAATCGGAGGCGGCTGCGTCACCTGGTCGTGCTCCAGCGCCTCGAACGCTCTCTCGACGGCATCGATGGCGACCACCATGTCGACACTGTCGCGAATCTCCTGTTCCGTAAGTAGAAGCATCGGTTACGCCTCATTGGTTACCACGGCAGCGAAACGCTCCGCACCGATGTTGCCTGCCGCATGACCCGAGCCTGCCGCGGGTACCGCTGATCAGGGCAGCACTCTGCCAGGATCCCCGTCAAGTTGACAAGCTATCGATGTGTAGACAGCGTCGAACCGTGTTCCAACGCGGCAAATGCGCTGGCTCCTCGGCCCGCGTGCAGCGGCGACTCGGTCTGGGTCGTCAGTGCTCGCGGAAGGCAGGACGGGCCTCGTACTTCGCCCCCTTCCCGGCTTCATCAACGGCGGTGTTCCAGGTGCGCGCGGCGAGATCTTTGAACACCAGACCCTGTTGCCAAGTGCTGCCCATCTCGTTGCCGTCGAGGTCGACGATCTGGTACGGGGGTGGGCCGAGCTCGACCCGGAAGATGAAGATGTCGCCTGGCACGGCTCGTGCCAGCCAATGAACCATCGCCGCTTTCCACCAGGCGGCATTGGTCCGCGCCTCGGCGGTATCGCCGTCGGGCCCGATGTCGATCTGCACCTGTTGCCCGTTCGAGATGCGTCCATCGAGCATCTCGATTCGAGTCAGGACCTTGTCGAACGGAAGGGACAACTCGTCGTCCCGCCATCCCGCCACCACCCAGTGCGACAGATCGCCGGTCAAGAACATCCCGGGTATCCGATCCAGGTAGTGCTCCGTCCAGATCTGATCCTGTAGCATCCTGGCGCGGTGAATCTCGACGAGAAACGGCATGCCGACCTCTTCGGCAACGGTGATCAGGCTGCGTAACTTGGTCACCGCCGGCTCGCCGACATCGTAGTTGTGCATCGGTTGCGAGTTCACCACGATAGCGCCCATACGCTTGGCGGCCTCGAGCGTCGACCGATTATCGTCCATCCCCTCCGGGAAGCACTGTAGCCCTATCAGCAGCTCGTACTGCTTCGCCCACCCCACGACCTCGCCTTCGCGCGAGCGTTCAGGGACTTCCGGGAAGAACCCGTCGTAGCCGGCGAGCCGCACCTGGCGGAATTGCTCCCTCTCCGACCATTTGCGATCCGCGGGCGCTTGCAGCGGCAGGCGTTCGAGCCCCCAAGGCGACTGAAACACTTTCGTGGTCGATGCCGAGCAGCGACAACATCGTGGCGTGCAGGTCGTGCACCTGCACGGCGTTCTCGACCACGTCGTAGCCGAACGCGTCGGTGCGTCCGTACGTGTACCCCTGACCTGCCCCAAGTGTTTGGGCCACTTCGTAACTCATAGAATCGGTGCTGACAAGAGATTGTTGGAGCCGGCGAAGCAAAGCGCAGCCGGCTGCAACAACGTCGCTTCCGGCGCAGGCGGCTGATAACCCAATGAGCTATGGGGTCGCACCTGGTTGTATTCGCGCCGCCAGCGTTGCACCAAGCTTTCCGCCTCTTTGAGCGTGTAGAAGATCTCGCCGTTCAGCAGCTCGTCTCGTAGCTTGCCGTTGAAGCTCTCCACGTAGCCGTTTTCCCATGGCGATCCGGGCTCAATGAACAGCGTCTTCACACCGATTCGCTCGAGCCATTCACGCACTGCCCGAGAAGTGAACTCCGGTCCGTTGTCGGAGCGGATGTGATCGGCAACACCCCGGTTCACGAACAGCTCAGCGAGTCGCTCCAGCACGTTCTCGGAGTTGAGCCTGCGTGCTACATCGATTGCCAAGCACTCTCTGGTGTACTCATCCACGATTGTCAGTAGACGAAACGCTCGCCCGTCGTGAGTTCGTTCGTGCACGAAGTCATAGGCCCAGACGTGATCTTTCCTCTCCGACCGCAGCCGCACGCACGATCCATCATTGAGCCACCAGCGTCCGCGCTTGGCCTGCTTTTTCGGTACCTTCAGCCCCTCACGACGCCATAACCGTTCGACCCTCTTGTGATTCACTCGCCACCCCTCACGCACCAACAGCGCCGTGATCCGCCGGTACCCATAGCGCCCGTACTGCGTCGCCAGCTGGGTCATCCGCTCCACCAGTGCCTTCTCCTCCTGCGGCACCTTGGGCCGATACTGCTGCGTGGAACGTACCTGGCCCAGCACTCTGCAGGCTCGCCTCTCGGACACACCTAGCCGCTGTGCCTGGTGCACCGCCCGACGTCGACGCGCCGGGCTTAGAAGTTTCCCGACGACACCTCTTTGAGGATGGCGTTGTCGAGCATCGTCTCCGCCAGCAGCTTCTTGAGTCGCCCGTTCTCTCGCTCCAGCTCCTTGAGCCGCCGCGCCTGATCCACCCTCAGGCCGCCGTACTCCTTACGCCACCGGTAGTACGTGTTCTCGCTGATGCCCAGCTTCCGGCACGCCTCCGGCCTCTTGGCTCCTTGCGCCAGCTCGATCTCTGCCTCCCTGAGCTTGGCGATGATCTGCTCTACCGTGTACCGCTTCCGGGCCATTTCTCCCCCTTCCCGAGCCTTCCTGAGAGTCTCAAATCCTAACTCTCAAACTGGCCCGACTATTGGGGGTCAGGTCACCCCGGTCGGACACCGCCGCCGGCCATCCAGATAGAGAAGCCGCGAATGTGGTGATCGCGTCCATCGCCCTGAGCCATCGGTGTGCGACCGAACTCCCCCGCCCATACCACCAGGGTGTCGTCGAGCATGCCGCGCTGCTTCAGATCGGCAACCAGGGCTGCCGAGCCGCGATCAACCAGAGCGGCCGTGGTCGTCATGCCGTCGCGGATCTGCCCATGATGATCCCAGCCCCGATGGTAAAGCTGGATGAACCGCACGCCGCGCTCCGCCAGGCGCCGCGCCAGCAAGCAGTTGGCGGCAAACGAACCGTCGATCCCCTCGACGCCGTACATCTCCCTTATGTAGCCTGGCTCGTCGGACAGGTCGATAAGGTCAGGAACGCTGGTCTGCATCCTGAAGGCCATCTCGTACTGACGAGCTCACCTCGATCTCCAACTCGTGCAAGGCGATATGCCGCTGCTGGCGCGCATAGCCCTTGCGAAAGCTGGGATCGCTCATAATCTCGATCCGCAACCCGGTGAGGCCGCGGCGCGCAGTTGGAATCCTGACGATGTACGTGTCCTCGGCGGGGTTCGGGCCAGTAGCGAGGATCGAAAGATCGCTCTGCAACTCCAGCTCTGTGCCGTCGGTCGACGCGAGCATGCTCGGCCGGGACGGCATCCTGACCTTGCCCCGCTTTCCCGGACACTTAGTTAAGATCCATTGTCGTAGTCGTATTAGCGGCTGTGGGAGCTGTTGGCAACGCGGAGCGTTGTCCAAGCGACGGTGGAAATCGGGAGTCGATTTCCACGGGCGCGTCAGCTTCCACAGCTGATTGGCCGCTCTGGCCTGGCCGCCGCATTGCCGCCTCGAACTGAGCCGGACTCTGGTCTCCGATCGAGGTGTGCATGCGAGCCCGGTTGTAGAACACTTCGATGTAGTGGAACAACTCGGCTCGGGCCGCCGCCCGGGAACTGAAGCAGCCACCGAGTTCGAACTTCAGGGTAGAGAAGAAACTCTCCATCGGCGCGTTATCCCAGCAGTCTCCTTTCCTGCTCATGCTGATGGTGAAGCCACGGTCACGCAGCTTGTCTAGGTAATCGTCGCTGCTGTACTGGCTGCCGCGGTCGCTGTGATGGAGCACTCCGGAACCGGGACGGCGTTGCTCCAAGGCCTGATCCAGGACCGCCAGCGTCAAATCGTCCGTCATCGTCTCGCTCACCGCCCAGCCGATGATCCGTCGCGAGCACAGATCCATCAGCACGGCCAGGTATAGCCATCCTTCCTGCGTCCACAGGTATGTCAGGTCGCCCACCCAGACGCTGTCCACGGCATCCACCGTGAAGCGCCGTGCCAGCACGTTGGGCGCCGCTGACCGCCCAGGTGTGGGCCGTGTTGTCACCCGGAACCGACGGGGTTGGCGAGCTCGAAGTCCTTCCTGGCGCATCAGCCGAGCTACCCGCTTGCGACAGCAGCGGATCTCTCGTTGCCGAAGTTGCTTGTGGATACGCGGACTTCCGTAACGGTCGCGGCTCTCTCCGAATGCAGCTCTGATCTGCACACGTAGACGGCGATCTTCTCGCGCTCTCGGGCTCGGCCCCCTTCCTCGCCACTCGTAGTAACCGCCGTGAGACACCTCGAGCATCTTGCACAACCGCCGCACCGGGAACTTGCCGGACAGTTGCTTGATGATCGGGTACTTCATCGCCGGCGTTCCGAGAAGATCGCCAACGCTTTTTTTAGAATGTCGCGCTCCTGCCGTACTCGCCGCACGTCCCGCCGTAGCTGTTGCCCGTCCAGGTCCTGGTCGGGCATCTTCCCCGCGCCCGGAAACGCCGTGACCCCCTGCTCCTGGAGCTGTTTGCGCCACTTGGTCAACATGCCGCGGCCAACACCCAGATCCCGGGCCACCTCAGACACCGGATGGCCCAGCTGCGTCACCATCCTCACTGCCTCAATCTTGAACTCGCGACTGTACCGCCGTCGTGACCCCATGCTTCACCTCCGAGCCCTTTATCGGGCTTCCAAAGGTGTCCGGGAAATCGGGGGAGGCCCATCCATCCGTGCCCGAGCACCGACCGCCGCAAACCGTCCTCCCACTCAGCCTGATGCCTGTCGAGCTCTGGACTGCCCCTCTTCAACGTCGACTGCAGGTGAGCAATCCGAGCCTCCAGGCGCTGCAGCTCGGCGGAATCTTCCTCGGTGGGAAGCAGGAGGACGGGATCCCACCAGGCATTGAGGCCGAGATAGACGTCTTCCTCCTCGAGATCGGCGAAAAACGCCGCCAGGCTGTAGAAGTCCCTGGAGGTGAACGGATCGAACTTGTGGTCGTGGCACTCGGCGCAGCCGAGGGTTGCGCCCATCCATACCGAGGCCACGGTGCGGACGCGGTCGGCGTTGTACTTGGCGCGATACTCCTTCGGCTGCGCACCACCCTCGGCGGTGATCTGGTTGAGGCGATTGAACGCCGAGGCCACCAGCTGACGCTGCGTCGCCGCTGGCAGCAGATCACCCGCCAGCTGCTCGCGGGTGAACTCGTCGAACGGCAGATTATCGTTGAACGCCGCGATTACGTAGTCGCGGTACGCGTACACCGGCCGGTCCTCGTCGGAGTGGTATCCGTTGCTATCGGCGTAGCGCACCTGGTCGAGCCAGTCGAGTGCCATGCGCTCGCCGTAGTGCGGCGAGGCGATCAGACGCTCGACGAGCTCATCGTAGGCGTCCGACCCGTTACCGCGGGCGTCGGAGCCGTGGTCATCGACGAATGTGTCAACTTGCCCCGGTGCTGGCGGTAGGCCGGTGAGGTCGAAGCTCAGCCGGCGCGCCAGCGTGATCGCGTCGGCCTCGAGCGACGGCTCGATTCCCTCCTGCTCCAGGCGAGCGAGGATGAAACGGTCGATCGGGTTGCGCGGCCAATCGTGGCGAGCTACTTGTGGCTCCTGGGGTCGGCGCGGCGGTACGAACGACCAGTGCGGTTCGTACTCAGCCCCCTGCTCGATCCAGCGCCCCAGCAACGCGCGCTCGCGGTCATTGATGCTGCGCTCGGAATCTGACGGCGGCATTCGCTCCGTCGGATCGGGGTGGTTGATGCGTCGCACCACCTCGCTACGACGCGCATCTCCCGGAACGATCGCGCGTACGCCCCGGCGGGAAGAAATCGCCACCTCCCGGTCGTCGAGGCGGAGATCGGCCTGGCGAGCCCCGGAATCCGGACCGTGACACGGGTAACAGCTGTTGGAGAGTATCGGCCGGATGTGACGGTTGAACCCGACACGCTCGGGAAGGTCAGCCTGACCGGCATCGCGCGCGCACCCGGTCGCGACGGTCAGGATCAGCAGGACCCCTATCGCACGACCCGAGGGACGTATCGACATCACGGCTTACTCCGGGACCGGACACCACGAACCGCGCAGAATCGTAGCAGAGGCCGACGTCAACCCCCAATAGCCGCACGGCCAGGTCACGCGCGAACGGCCGACGGCGTAGGAGCTGTCCGGCAACTCCCCTTGACAATCTACAAGAGCGCGGTTCACTCTTGTCGAACGTCTACAGGAACGCGGGACGAGTACCTGACCTCCGACTGTCGAGCCCATGGGAACCGTCACCAGGCTGTCCCCGCGCGGCATCTAATCGGAAAGCGCCAATGACCAAAGCCAACGTCGATCTGCTCCAGGGCACACTCGACATGCTCATTCTCAAGACCCTCGAACTGCAGCCACAGCACGGTTGGGGCATCTCGCGACGCATTCAGCAGATGTCGAGGGACGTCCTGCAGGTCAACCAGGGCTCTCTTTATCCGGCGTTGCATCGATTGCGGCGACAGGGATACATCGGCTCCGAATGGGGCACGTCGGAGAACAATCGCCGCGCCAAGTTCTACCGTCTGACCGCAAAGGGTCGCCAGCAGCTGGTGGATGAGGCTCGCAACTGGGACCGGCTCTCCCGAGCGGTGAGCGAAATCCTGCAAACAGTGTAGAGGGAGAGATGGGCACGAGACGACCGGGAGGCTGGTTGCAGCGGCTGCGCGGCGAGGGTCGCCCAGCCGACGATCGCGAGCTCGATGACGAGCTCGCCTTCCACCTCGAGATGGAAGCTGACATGTACCGGCGCCAGGGCCTCAGCGAGGCCGAAGCCAGGCGCAAGGCGCGCCTCAACTTCGGCGCCACACAGCGCTTCGCTGAAGAGTGCCGCGACGAGCGCAAGGGGAATCACCTCGACATGCTGACCCAGGACATCCGATACGCGCTGCGAACACTGGGCAAGAACTGGGGCTTCGCCACCATCGCGGTGCTGACGCTCGCTCTGGGCATCGGCGCCAACACGGCCATTTTCAGCGTCATCTATGGCGTGCTGCTCCGTCCCCTGCCCTACCAGCACGGTGACCGCCTGGTGTTGTTGAAGCAGTCCGCACCCGGCATCCGGATTGCCAACGCCCAAGCCTCCATCCCCGAGTTCTACGACTACCGGGAGCAAGCCAGTAGTGTCGATGAACTGGTGGAGTACCACACCATGTTCTTCGTCCTGCTCGGTCGCGGCGAACCACAGCGGATCCAGACGGGGGTCGTGTCGGACAACTTCTTCGACACCCTCGGGGTAACGCCGTTGCTCGGACGCACGTTCGTCGACGGCGAGGACGACCTTGACTCCGAGGCCGTGCTGGTGCTCAGCCACGACTACTGGCAGAACGCACTGGGGGCCGACCCGGACGTGATCGGACAGGTCTACGAGATCAACACACGTCCGCACACGGTGGTTGGGGTGCTACCGCCGATTCCTCAGTTCCCCAACGAGGTCGACGTGTACATGCCGACCTCGGCCTGTCCGTTTCGGGCCAACGCCGAGCGCAACATGGCCGGCAACCGCAACGCGTTCCGCAACCTGTTCGTCTTCGGGCGACTGGGCGACACCGCGACCGTCGACGGCGCCAACGCCGAGATCGCCAATGTGGCGTCGCGATTCGAGGAGGATTTCCCGCAAGCGTACCCCGCCGAGATGGAGCTCACGGCAGGGGTGGCCGAGCTCAAGAACGAGCTGACCCAGAACGCCCGACCGGTGCTGCTCATGCTGCTGGCCACTGCTCGGCTGGTGCTGCTGATCGCTTGCGCCAACGTCGCCAACCTTAGCCTGGCGCGCGTAATGCGCCGCCAACAAGAGGTGGCGGTGCGGGCCGCGATCGGCGCCAGCCGTGGTCGACTGATGCGACAGTTGCTCACCGAGAGCACGGTGCTGGCACTGATCGGCGGCGTCGTCGGCCTGCTGTTTGCGTACGTCGGACTCGACATGCTGATCGAGTTCGCCGGGCGCTACACACCGCGCGCCGCCTCGGTAACCATCGACGGCTGGGTGCTGACGTTCACCTTGGCGATCTCGTTCGCCACCGGCATCGCCTTCGGTACCTTCCCGGCGCTGCCGGGCACTCGCGACCTCAGCGGTGCCATAAAGGACGGTGCACGCTCCACGGCTGCTGGCGGGCTGCAGCTGCGCCGCGCGCTGATCGTGGCGCAGGTGGCCCTGTCGTTCATCCTGCTGATCGGTGCCGGCCTCAACTCTCCGTAGCCTCACACGACTGCAGGCGATTGACCCTGGCTTCGATACCGAACAGGTCTTGACGGCGCGCGTCTCGCTCGACTGGACGGCGTTCAACGGCATGGATGACATGCATGAGTATCTGCGAGCGCTGATCATTGCGGTCGGCGAGAGCCCGGTGGCGCGTGCCGCGGCGCTGACGCAGAAGCCACCGTATCGACAGACGAACCCGAATCTCGCCGATTTCACAATCGAAGGGCGCGCGATCGAGGAGACTCAGACGCGCCCCCAGCTAGATCGCAATGTCGTCACGCCGGAATACTTCGGTGTCCTCGGCATCCCGTTGCTGAGCGGCCGCCTGCTCGACAGTCGCGACGAGCCTGACGCGGCGCCCGTCGCGGTCATCAACCAGACCCTGGCGAGGCAGTACTGGAGCGACGAAGAACCCCTCGGAGCGCGGGTCTCGTTCGACGAAGGCGAGTCCTGGATCACGATCGTCGGCGTCGTCGGTGATACACGACTCTACGGCCCGGAGACGGCGGTCACCGCTGAGTTCTACCGTCCCTTCGGCCAGGCGGGGATGCCGACCTGGCTGATGATCCGCACGGTGGGTGATCCGGCGAGCGCCGCGCAGGGCGTCAAGGACGCCGCCTACGCTCTCGGGGCCAACCCCATCAGCGACCTGCAGCCGATGGCAGCGCTGCGCGCCGACGCTGTGGCTTCGCCCCGTCTGACCGCCTCGCTACTTGGCGTTTTCGCCTTGCTGGCGCTCGTGGTAACCGTCACAGGTATCGCCGGTGTCATGGCGTTTTCGATCACCCAGCGCACACGAGAAATGGGTCTCCGGATGGCGCTCGGAGCTCAGCGACAGAGCATTCTGACAATGGTCGTACGACAGGGCATGGTACAGGTGGTCATCGGGCTGGCAGTCGGCATCGCCGGGGCGTTTGCGTTCGGGCGTGTCCTGCGCGAGCTGCTCTTCGAGATCCAACCGAACGATCCGACGACGTTCGTCATCGCGTTGCTGGCACTGGCGACGGCAGCTCTGGTGGCGATCGTGATCCCTGCACGACGAGCGGTGGCGGTAGATCCGGTCATCGCCCTGCGGCAAGACTGATGGACGTGCCGCGTCGCGTGCCCGCTCGCGGTTGGCGCGCAGCCGCGATCGTCGCCGGGCTGGCAGCGGCCCTGGTGGTCGGATACGGTCCGCTCAGGCGCGCTGGAGCCGACGCGGTCGGGCTCGGTGCACGCGCCGGAGCCGCGTGGTTGCAGACACCGAAAACGTCAAGGGCGGGCCAGGCGAAACTCGGTCCCGAGCCCCATGCCGATGCCGCCGCGACCACTGCAGAGCTCCAACTGCCGAGCTCGTACCGCGAGTGGGTCTTGGTGGGGTCCGCCACCGGGCTAGCGTACGGAGAGCCCTCGACCGCATCGGTGCCGACCGATCATCCGGGAACATTCACCCACGTCTACCTGGAGCCGGGTGCATATCATCATTTTCGCCGCACCGGGCAGTTCCGAGAGGGCACCGCCTTCGCGCTCGAGATGCGCCGGCCGACGACCGGCGTATCGATCGCCCGCGACGGATGGTTCGCCGGCAGCCTTCAAGGCGTTCACGCCGCGATCAAGGATACCGACCGGTTCGGAGGCTGGGCGTACTTCGACGTTGACTCCGCCGGCATCGCACGCCGCGTGCGCACATCCACATGTGCCTCGTGCCACGCCGAGCATGGTGCGATCGACAACGTCTTCGTGCAGTTCTACCCGGCGTTGACCGAAGCGATGCGGACGCCCGGCCACTGAGCTCGTTTTACCGCCCAGCGCCGGCCTGCTACGATGATCCCGTCTGGCGCACGGCTCGGTACCGCCCATCTCCGAAGAGCCGTTCCGCGCCCCTTCCCCTTCCGCTGCGCGCGATGCTCAACCGTATCCTCACCAAGTTCTTCGGGACTCATAACGAGCGCGAACTGAAGCGAATTCGCGAGCGCTACGTCGAGCCGATCAACGCGCTGGAGCCGGAGTACGAGTCGCTGTCCGACGGCGACCTGCGGGCCAAGACGGACCTGTTCAAGAGCCGCCTGACGGACGGCGAAGAGCTCGACGACCTGCTTGCCGAAGCGTTCGCGGCGGTGCGCGAGGCCTCCCGCCGCTCCACCGAGATGCGGCACTACGATGTGCAGCTGATCGGCGGGGTCGTGTTGCACCGTGGAATGATCGCCGAGATGACCACC
This sequence comes from Acidobacteriota bacterium, assembly GCA_965197275.1. Taxonomy (GTDB): domain Bacteria; phylum Acidobacteriota; class UBA890; order UBA890; family WLXD01; genus DASCOT01. The sequence continues at coordinate 406,608 of CBDAMQ010000029.1, read as the reverse complement.
GGTGAGGGCAAGACGCTGGTGGCGACGCTGCCGGCCTACCTCAACGCCCTCGAAGGCAAGGGCGTGCACGTGGTCACCGTGAACGACTACCTGGCTCGACGCGACCGCGACTGGATGAGCCCGATCTTCGAGTTTCTCGGGATGACGGTCGGCACGATACAGAACGAAATGGGCGACGCCGAACGCCAGGAGGCATACGGCAGCGACATCACCTACGGCACCAACAACGAGTTCGGCTTCGACTATCTGCGCGACAACATGAAGTTCCGCCTCGAGGACCGTGTGCAGCCGGTACACCACTACGCCATCGTCGACGAGGTGGACTCGATCCTGATCGACGAGGCACGCACGCCGCTGATTATCTCCGGGCCCGCGGAACAGTCCACCGAGCTGTACTACAAGATCGATCGGATCATCCCGAGCCTGCGTGCTGAAACCGACTACGAGGTCGACGAGAAGCAGCGCAGCGCTGCGCTGACCGAAGAAGGCGTGCATCACGTCGAGCGCCTGCTGAGGATCGACAACCTCTACGACGTCAACAACATGCCGCTAGTGCACCACGTGCAGCAGGGGTTGCGCGCCCATGTGCTGTACAAGCGCGACAAGGACTACCTGGTGAAGGATGACCAGGTGATCATCGTCGACGAGTTCACCGGGCGCATGATGGCGGGCCGCCGCTGGAGCGACGGGCTGCACCAGGCCGTCGAGGCCAAGGAAGGAGTGAAGATCGAGCGCGAGAACCAGACGCTGGCGACGGTCACGTTCCAGAACTACTTCCGCATGTACGACAAGCTCGCCGGCATGACCGGCACGGCGATGACCGAAGCCCCCGAGTTCGGCAAGATCTACGCGCTCGCGGTTACCGAGATCCCGACCGATCAGCCGCTGCGCCGCAGCGAGTACTCGGACGTGATCTTTCGAACGGTTGACGAGAAGTGGGTCGCGGTCGTCGAGGAGATCGAAGCGCTCAACGAGTCGGGTCGCCCGGTCTTGGTCGGTACCGCATCGATCGAGAGCTCCGAGCATCTGGCCAAGCTTCTCAAGAAGCGCCACATCGACCACGTGGTGCTGAACGCCAAACACCACGAGCGCGAAGCGGAGATCGTCGCCGAGGCCGGGCAGGGCAGCGCCGTGACGATCGCCACGAACATGGCAGGCCGCGGCACCGATATCGTCCTTGGCGACGGGGTTGCGGGGCTCGGCGGCCTGCACGTCCTGGGGACCGAGCGGCACGAGGCGCGTCGCATCGACAATCAGCTACGCGGCCGTACCGGCCGTCAGGGCGACCAAGGCTCGTCACAGTTTTTCCTGTCGCTAGAGGACGACCTGCTCCGTGTATTCGGCATGGACAAGCTCCAGGGCCTCATGAAGCGGCTCGGCATGGAGGAAGGCGTGCCGATCGAAGACCGCATGGTGACGCGCGCCATCGGGCGCGCCCAGAAGCAGGTCGAGGGCCGCAACTTCGAGATCCGCAAGCACTTGCTCGAGTACGACGACGTCATGGAGAAACAGCGCCAGGCGATCTACTCGCAACGTCGTGCCTTCCTGTCGGAACCCGACACGCCAGGCAAGTTCGTGCGCGACTCGGCGCAGGAAATCGTTGATTGGCTGGTGGACGGACATTGTTCTGTGGACCAGGACCCACTCGATTGGCCTCTAAAAGAGCTCCACAGCCACGTCACCGACTTCTTCGGTATCGACCCCGACGATCTGACGATCGATCTGGACGAAGCCACCCCGGCAGACGTGCAAGGGAACCTGGAGGAGCTCGTCAAGGGCCGCTACGCTGACAAGGCAGGCCGGCTGGGCGATTTGTTACCGGAGTTCGAGAAGTGGATCTGTCTGCAGGTGCTCGATGCCAAGTGGAAGGACCATCTCTACGCGCTCGACCGGCTCAAGGAGGGTATCGGACTGCGCGGCTACGGCCAGCGAAACCCGTTGGTGGAATACAAGCGCGAATCGTTCGACATGTTTCAGGAGATGAACGATCGTATCCAGGCGGAGATCGTGCGCTACGCGTACCGCATGGAGCCGATGACGCGAGAGGAACAGGAAGCACAGTTGGCGCGCCGGCGCGAGGCCGCGGCCCAGGCAGAACGCGTCGCGGCGGCAGCGACACGCGACCGGGCGCCAGCGGTAGCAACCGTGGTCAAGAGAGACGACAAGGTCGGCAGAAACGACCCCTGCCCTTGCGGCAGCGGCAAGAAGTACAAGAAGTGCCATGGCTACTAGCAGCCTGTAACCGGTAATCGCCCAGACGAAGGCTCCGGATGACCCAACACGACATTTCACTCGCACTCACCTTCGATGACGTCCAGCTCATCCCCGCACGCTCGAGCTTCATGCCGTCGGAGGCCAACATCTCCACGCGCTTGACGCGCGATATCGAGCTAGGTATTCCGCTGCTATCTGCAGCGATGGACACGGTCACCGAGGCCCCGATGGCGATCGCCATGGCGCAGCACGGCGGCATCGGAGTGATCCACCGGAATCTGACCGTCAACGAGCAGGCCGACGAGGTCGACAAGGTCAAGCGCTCAGAGAGCGGCATGATCGTCGACCCGATCACCGTCGGGCCGGCTGCTCCGATACGCGACGCGCTCGAGCTGATGTCGAAGTACAAGATCTCCGGGGTTCCGGTGACCGACGAAAGCGGAAGGATCCTCGGTATTCTGACCAACCGCGACGTACGCTTCGAGACCGATCATCAGCGACCTATCGAAGAACTCATGACCAAGGAGAACCTGGTCACGGTGCGCCCCGGAACGACGCTTGACGAGGCGGTGCAGGTACTTCATCAGCACCGTATCGAGAAGCTGCTGGTGACCGACAATTCTGGGTTGCTCAAGGGTCTCATCACGGTCAAGGACATCCAAAAAAGGAGGGACTACCCGAGCGCTTGCAAGGACGACTCCGGCCGATTGCGTGTCGGTGCCGGAGTCGGTGTCGGCGCCGACGCCAAGGCGCGCGCCGAAGCGCTCCTCGAAGCGGGCGCCGACGTCATCGTGATCGACACCGCACATGGGCACACCGACAGCGTCATTGGCACCCTCGAGCAGATCAAGAAGGGCCGCTCCGACGCCGCCTGCGTGGTAGGCAACATCGCCACTGCCGCGGCAACTCGTGACCTCATCGCGGCCGGGGCCGACGCCGTAAAGGTGGGAATGGGGCCATCGGCAATCTGCACCACGCGAGTGGTCGCCGGAGCCGGCGTCCCACAGGTCACCGCCATCGCCGAGTGCGCCAAGGCGGCGCGAGGCACCGGCGTGCCGGTCATCGCTGACGGTGGAATCAAGTTCTCGGGCGACATCGCCAAGGCGATCGCCGCCGGCGCTGACGCCGTCATGGTGGGCTCGGTCCTGGCTGGAACGGAAGAGTCGCCGGGAGAGATCGAGCTATATCAAGGACGCGCGTTCAAGGCATACCGCGGCATGGGTTCGGTTGGCGCCATGCATGACGGTAGCCGCGATCGTTACTTTCAGCCCGATGTCGAGGAGGCCAAGCTGGTGCCCGAAGGGATCGAGGGGCGCGTCCCATACAAGGGCTCGGTGACCAACACGATCCATCAGCTCATGGGTGGGCTGCGCGCCGGCATGGGCTATACCGGCTGCCCGACGATCGCCGACATGCACGATCGGGCCCAGTTCCTCCGCATCACCGCCGCGGGGCTCCGCGAGGCGCACGTGCACGACGTGCAGATCACCAAGGAAGCCCCCAACTACAGGGTCGAATGAACCGTCGGCGCTTGCTCGCCACACTGGCCACAGCCGGCGGGTGGTCGCCGGGCGTCTGGCGCGCCTGGAGGCGCGCTTCGGCCGCCGCGTACGCCGATCAGGCCGCGGCGCCCAGCGGTTCGGGAGCAGAGGCAGTCGTCCTGGGTACGGCCCAGGACGCCGGCGTGCCGCAGATCAATTGCTTCTCGGACACTTGCACCGAGGTCCGATCCGGCCGGCGTGCAGCGCCGCGCGTGGCCTGCGTTGGTCTGATCGACCACGCAGCTGACCGCCGGTTCTTGCTCGACGCGACTCCCGACATCGTCGCCCAAGTCGGGGCGCTCTTGACACCAGGCGGTGAGGCCCCACCGCAGCTGGCGGGAGGCACGGTGCCCCTGCACGAGATCCTCCACGGGATCTTCCTTACCCACGCTCACATGGGCCACTACACCGGGCTCGTCCATCTGGGCAAAGAAGGCGCCGCACCGCGCGGGCTGCCGGTGTTCGCCAGCCAGCGCATGTGCACGTTCCTCGGCGCCAACGCCCCCTGGGACGCGCTGGTCAACGGAGCATTCATCGAGTTGCGTCCGCTCAATCCCGGGGAGCGCGTACAGTTCTCGCCGTCGCTGGCAGTGACGCCGTTCGAGGTGGTGCACCGTGCCGAGTACACTGACACCCTCGGCTACCGGATACACGGGCCGCAAGCGACCTTGATGTACGTCCCGGACGCCGACGTATGGGACGGGTGGGATAGGCCCTTCGAGGACTTGCTGCGCGCCAGCGACGTAGCGCTCATCGACGGCTCCTTCTGGTCGCTCGACGAGCTCGGCCATCGCGCCCAGGCGAACGTGCCGCACCCGCCGGTGTCGCAAACCCTAGATCGGCTGCGCGGCGCGCCGGGACTACCCGAGATCCGCTTCATCCATCTCAACCACACGAATCCGCTCTGGAACACCCGCAGCGCGCTCCGCCGTGAGTTGCCAGAGGGGTTCGGGGTCGCCGAGTCGGGACAGAGGCTGCTACTGTAGTCTTCCGGGCAACCAAGCCCCACTGCCAGTTGCAGTCTTCCCGGCATACCAAGCCGGGCTGCTAGTTGCCGGAAACCGCCTCGTCGACACCGATGATTCGTGCATCCGGTAGATCCGGGTGATGGTCTACTTCGACGATGATCGAAGAGCCCAGGTCCCATCCGGCCTCCTCGAGGCGCTCTGCCCACTCAATCGCCACCACACACCCGCGACCATACAGATCCTCGAGACCGAGGTCTGGAAGGTCGGCGGTGCTCAGTCGGTACAGGTCTACGTGGTAGAGGGTTCGCCGACCGGGATACTCGTTGATCAGCGCGTACGAGGGGCTCGATACCTGGCCAGGATCGAGCCCGAGCCCTGTGGCGATGCCACGCACCAGCTGTGTCTTGCCAGCCCCGAGTGGCCCGAAGATCAGAATCACCTCGCCGCCGCGGAGCCGTCGGCCGAGCCCGGCACCGACGCGTTCGGTCTCCTCGGCGCTCTTGGTGATGTAGTCGCGGGCGCGACTCACGACTCCCCCTCCGCCGCCACGGCCGCAAAGGCCGTTGGCAGCTCATCCGCGAGGTCCGTCGCCAAGCACCCGATCTGCCCGACCCGCGCTGCCGCCAGGTCACCCGCCAAGCCGTGTAGCCACGCCCCGGTCCAGGCAGCGCGGCCCGGCCGCAACCCCTGTGCCATGAGGGCGGTGATCAATCCGGCGAGCACGTCGCCGGTGCCGGCGGTAGCCATCGCCGGATTGCCGGTCATGTTGACGATCGGGGCGCGCCCAGGCTCTACCGTGAGCGAGCAGTGCCCCTTGAGCAGGACGACCGCCCCGGTTTTCTCGGCGAGCTCGTTCGCCGCTCCAACCCGATCCGACTGTACCGTCGACACATCGACCCCGAGGAGTCGTGCCGCCTCACCGGGGTGAGGAGTCAGGATGCGCGGCGCGCGCGTCTTCCGCAGCTCTTCGGCGACGCCGACGAACGCGTTGAGGCCGTCAGCGTCAATCACCATGGGTTTCGTGCATTCGACCGCCAGCTGCCGCACCAGCGCCACCGTTTCCGCTGCAGTGCCAACGCCCGGCCCGATCGCCACTGCGTCCGCCGCCGCCGCACGCTCGCGCGCCGATTCGCCGGCCGCCGCGCCGAGGCCACCACCGACACCGGCGGCAGCCGAATGCACCAGCGCCTCGGTGAGCTGGCAAGCAATCGGTAGGTACGCGGTCTCGGGGCACAACACGTGCACCAGGCCTCCGCCACCCCGCAACGCCCCACGCGCCGCAAGCACCGCAGCACCAGTGGTACCCGGTGCCCCGCCGATAATGAGAGCGCGCCCGTGGTCACCCTTATGGCTGTCGGACCACCGAATCGGCAATCCAGCCTCACAGTGCTCTGGCGTCGGCAGCCAAAGAGAGGGCGCGGCCGCCTGCAGGAGCGCCTCAGGCAGACCGATGTCTGCTACCATCAGCTCTCCGCACGTCTCGCTCGCGGGCGCCAGAACATGACAGACCTTCGGGGCAGCGAGCGCAACCGTCAACGCAGCCTCCACGCCCACACCCCCGATGGCACCCGACTCAGCCGACAGTCCGCTGGGCACATCCACCGCCACCACCGGCACGTCGGCAGCATTGACGCTCTCGATCGCCGCGGCGATCACACCGCGCGGCGCGCTCTCGAGCCCGGTCCCCAGCATGGCATCGACAATGCACTCGGAGTCCGCGAGATCGTCCGCCAGAGGTTGCCACGCCTCCTCGTCCGGCACCTCGATGACAGGAACACCGACCCTTGCTGCGAGTCGATGGTTGATCGCCGCAGAGCCACGCAACGCCGACGCCTGGCCGAAGAGAAAGATGACTACCTCGCCGCCCAGGTTGTGGAGATGGCGCGCCACGACAAAACCGTCTCCGCCGTTGTTGCCCCGTCCGCACAGTACCGCGACGGTCGCCGGCGGTTGATCGTCGAAGTAGCTCATCAGCGCCTCGACCACCTGAAGCCCGGCGTTCTCCATGAGCAACTCACCCGAAATGCCGTAGTCGTCGATCGCAGCGCGATCGCAAGCCTGCATGGCGGCGGCGTCCAGAACCTTGATCATGACGATGGCGGGTCGGCGTCAGCAGCGATGAAGTAGCGGGTACGCGGCAAGTATCTCAGGCGCGGCGTTGATTGTCGGTACGGAGACCCGTGCCCCGAGGCCACTAGGGCCCCGACCTGGTGGTCTACGGCGTAAACTCGTCAGCGTACGCTGGAGCTACTCGCCAACCCAGAGGTCACTCGTGTCGTTGCGCTGCCTGCGCTTTCTCAGCGCCGGAGAGTCTCACGGACCGATGCTCGTCGGCCTGCTCGAGGGCCTACCCGCCGGGATTCCAATCGACATCGAGGCACTGAATGCCGATCTGCGCCGCCGCATGGGCGGCCACGGACGCGGCAAGCGGATGAAGATCGAGGCCGACGCGGCGCGCTTAGTGGGCGGTGTGCGGCTCGGTGAGACGCTCGGCAGTCCGATTGCCTGGCTGATCGAGAACCGCGACTGGGTCAACTGGGAGACGGTGATGGCAGTCGAAGCGCCCGACGCGGCGTGCGACGAGACCGCATCCGCCGCCGTCGCCGAAAGCGGCAATCGGCCCTCGGCGGTCGACATCCGCCGCATCACGCGGCCGCGGCCGGGGCATGCCGACCTCGCCGGTGGGCTGAAGTATGACCGCCCCGACCTGCGCGACATCCTGGAGCGCGCCAGCGCGCGCGAGACCGCGGTTCGGGTGGCAGCTGGCGGATTGTGTAAACAGTTTCTGCGACACCTGGGCATCGAGGTTACGAGCCACGTGACGCGTATCGGCAGCGCCGCGTTCGACGACGGCGCCTTGCCGGTATCGGCAGAGGCGGTTCGCCAACGTGCCGACGCATCTCCGGTACGATGCGCCGACCCCGACGTCGAGGCCGCAATGATGGCGGCGATCGACAGCGCGCACGACGCACTCGAGACTCTGGGCGGCGCCTTCGAGGTCATCGGCACAGGCCTGCCTACGGGGCTTGGAAGCCACATCCAATGGGACCGGCGGCTCGAGGCCCGGCTCGGTCAGGCCTTGCTATCCATACAGGCGCAGAAGGCGGTCGAGATCGGCCCGGCGATCTGGTGCGCATCGCAGCCAGGGTCGGCGGCACACGATGCAATCGTGCGCTCTTCGGACGATGCCTGGGGGCGTCCGACGAACCGCGCCGGTGGCACCGAGGGTGGGATGACGTACGGCGGTGAGCTTCGCGTGACGGTGTACATGAAGCCGTTGTCGACGCTCCGGCAGCCGCTGCCGTCGGTGGATATTGTCAGCGGTGAAGCCGTCGACGCTGTCGTTCAGAGATCGGATACCTGCGCGGTGCCGGCGGCAGCCGTGGTCGGCGAGGCGATGACCGCGCTGGTGCTGGCGGACGCCTGTGTGGAGAAGTTCGGCGGCGATAGCCTGCGGGAGACACTGCGCAACTTCCACGGCTATATGGAACAGGTCAGCGATTTCCCGCCGGCTGACTAGTGGCCATCGTCCACGAGCGGTAGCAGGCGCTCGAGTGCCTCATCGACGACCTGCGCCGTGATGTGGCGATGGGTGACCAGTCGGACCTGCCCCGTTGCGGTTGGCGCACAGAGCACTTCCCTTTCCCCCGCCCTGGCACAGAAGGCGTGCCCGCTGACGCCGTCGACGTCGAACACCACGATGTTGGTGTCGACGTGATCGAACGTCAACGAAACGCGCCCGGTCTCTAGCAGGCCGTCGGCCAGGCGCCGAGCGTTGGCGTGATCCTCGACCAGTCGATCGATGCCGCTATCGAGCGCCACTAGGGCAGCCGCCGCGAGAATACCGATCTGCCGCATGCCGCCGCCGAACATCTTGCGCACCCGACGGGCTTCGCGAATGAGATCAGCACCGCCGGCAAGCAACGCGCCCGACGGCGCCGACAGGCCCTTTGAAAGCGATACCATGACCGAGTCGAAGTCGGCCGCGAGCACTGCGACAGGCCGCCCGCTAGCTACCGCGGCGTTGAACAGTCGTGCCCCATCGAGGTGCGCCCGTAGCCCGTGGTCTCGGCATGTGGCGACGACCTCGCGTGCCACCTCGAGGGGATATACCCGTCCGCCAGCCATGTTGTGCGTGTTTTCCAGCACGATCATCGTCGGACGTGACTGATAGTAGGGTCGCGGTGCCAGATGCGGCTCGACATGATGCGGCTGCAAGACGCCCGCATCACCGGCAATAGCACGCATCTGCAGGCCGGAGAGCACTGCCGTCGCGCCGAGCTCCCAGTCATGACCATGTCCGGACGCCTCGATGAGCACCTCGTCGCCCGGCTGCGCCTGCAGGTGCGCCGCCACCTGATTGGCCATCATGCCGGTGGGCATGAACAGGCTTGCGGGCTTGCCGAGCAAATCGGCGCCGAGCTCTTGCAAGCGCTCGACGGTGGGGTCCTCACCGTAGACGTCGTCACCAACCTCGGCCGTCGCCATTGCACGGCGCATTGCGTCGGTGGGCTGCGTCACCGTGTCAGAGCGCAGGTCGATGCAGTTCTTGGTCAGCAGCACTAGTGGCCTACTAGTCCTCGTCGACAACGTCGCGCAGGTAGCGGGCGGTGTGCGACCCGTCGCATACCGCGACTTCCTCGGGGGTGCCCGCCGCCACCAGGAAGCCGCCTCCGTCGCCGCCCTCCGGACCGAGATCGACGACCCAGTCCGCTGCCTTGATGAGATCCAGGTTGTGCTCGATCACGATGGCAGACGCACCGGTGTCGATCAGGCGGTTCAGTGCGAACAACAGCTTGGCGATGTCGTCGAAATGCAAGCCCGTGGTCGGCTCGTCGAACAGGTACAGCATTCCCTTGCCGCCACCCTGAAGCAGGTGCGACGCGAGCTTCACACGCTGTGCCTCGCCGCCCGAGAGCGTGCTCGACGGCTGCCCGAGGCGGAGGTAGCCGAGGCCCACGTCCTCGAGTGCCTTCAGGCGCGTCTCGGCTTTCGGCAGGTCGGCAAAGAACCGGCGCGCCTCACCGACGGTCAGCTGGAGCACGTCATGGATGTTCTTGCCGCGCACGCGGATATCCAGGGTCTCGCGCCTGAAACGCGTACCGCCGCATTCATCGCACGGCAGGTGGATGTCGGGCAGGAATTGCATCTCGACGAGAATCTGTCCCGCGCCCTCGCAGACCTCACACCGACCACCGGCAACGTTGAACGAAAAATGTCCGGGGCCGTAGCCGCGAGCCCGGGCCTCGCGCGTCCTAGCGAAGCGCTTGCGGATGGGATCGAACGCCTTCACGTAGGTCACCGGGTTGGAGCGAGCGCTACGCCCGATCGGCGCCTGGTCGACGAGCACGGCCTGGCGGATCTGGCCCGCACCCTCGATGTCATCGTGATCACCGACGGCTCCGTTCCACTCTCCTAGACGGCGCAGCAACCCAGCATGGAGTATGTCGTGGATGAGCGTGCTTTTACCGGATCCGGAGACCCCGGTGACGCAGCAGAGGACGCCGAGCGGGAACGTGACATCGATGTTCTTGAGATTGTGCTGGCGCGCCCCGACGACCCGAAGATGGTGCACCGGCGGCCGGCGCAGAGCCGGCATCGGGACGCGCCGATGCCCTGAAAGATAGGCAGAGGTGACCGATTCGCTCGCCTCACTGATCTTGCTGGGCTCGCCGGCGAAGATCACGCGTCCGCCAAGAACCCCGGCCCCGGGCCCCATATCGATGAGGTGGTCTGCACCTTCGATCATCTGCCGATCGTGCTCGACCACCAGAACGGTGTTCCCGAGGTCCCGCAGGCGCTCCAGAATCGATATCAGGCGCTCGTTGTCCCGCGGATGCAGTCCGACGCTGGGCTCGTCGAGCACGTACATCGACCCCACGAGCATCGACCCGAGGCAGGTTGCCAAGCTGATGCGCTGCGCTTCGCCGCCGGAAAGTGTACCGGTGAGCCTGTCGAGCGTGACGTAGTCGAGCCCCACCTGCATCAGATACTGGAGCCGCGCGCGAATCTCGCGCAGGACCTGATCCACCACCACCGCGGTATTCACCGGCAGGTCGAGCTCGGCGAAGAAGGCTACGATCTCGCCAATGCTCATGCATGAGACCTCCGGCAAGGTGCGGCCGTCGACATGAACAGCATGAGCGTCGACCCGCAGCCGCGTACCATGACAGTCGGGGCAGTCGACGTAACCGCGATACCGCGCCAGCAGTACTCGAACATGGAGCTTGTGTTGCTTCTTGCGCAACCCGGCGAAGAACCCCTGCACCCCGACGAAGCCATCCCCACCTTCCAGAATAGCGTCACGCTGCGCGGCGCCGAGATCGCCCCACGGGACATCCAGCGGAATATCGGTGGCTTTGGCGAAGGCACGCATCGAGCTCCGAACGCGATGCCTGCTGTCTTTGTTCCACGGCTCCACCGCCCCGTCGGCGAGGCTACGACGACGATCGGGAATCACCTTGTCGAGATCGATCTCGATGACGCTGCCAAACCCCTTGCATTCGGGGCAGGCGCCGTAGGGGTTGTTGAACGAAAACAGTCGTGGCTCCGGTCGGAGGAAATCGCGGTCGCAGTCGGCACATCGGTGGCGATCGTCGAAGTAACAGGGCTCGAGGCCAGAGCCACCCTCGATCCAGGCGCACGCCCGGCCTTCACCCTCGCGAAAAGCGACTCCGACGGAATCGAGCAACCGCTCGTGCGACTCGGGGCGCAGGTTCAATCGGTCGACAACGACGTCAACCTCCTCGTCCCCAAGCGCTGCGGCTAGCTCGGTGAACTCGCGTGGGACCAGCTCGCGCACCACACCCGCGGTTAGCAGGCGGCGAAATCCCGACTTCAACAGGCGCTTGAGCAGGTCGATACGGGCAGTTTCTTCTTGCGGCAGCCGCTGCGGGTAGGCGATAACGGCGGCGGCCGCGGGATTGTCCTGTAGCAGTCGCTCGGCAACTTCCCCTGGCGCGTCGGCGCGCACCGCGTTGCCGCAACTCGGGCAGATGGTGGTGCCGGCGCGGGCGAAAAGCAGCCGCAGGTAGTCCTGAATCTCAGTAACCGTCCCGACCGTGGAACGGGAGTTGCGCGGCGGCACCCGTTGCTGGATCGCGATCGCCGGACATACGCCGCGCACGTCGTCCACCAACGGCTTGTCCACCCGTTCGAGGAATTGCCGCGCGTACGCCGATAGCGACTCCACGTAGCGACGCTGGCCTTCCGCATACACGGTGTCGAAGGCAAGGCTCGACTTGCCTGAGCCCGACACTCCTGTGACCACAACCAGGCGGCCTGCCGGAATCTCTACGTCGATGTTTTGCAGGTTGTGAACGCGCGCGCCTCGAACGACGATCGGCTCCCTCGCCGCCGCCGCAGATGTGCCCGTGGTGACTTCCACCCCCATGGATCCGCTCTCTCCGAGGAGCCCCCTCACACGATCCGATTTCGCCGAACGGACAAGAGATCGATACTAGCAGGTCGCAGATCGTCCCAGGATCGGCCGGAATCAGCGTAGGCACACACTTGCGGCTTGCGCTTGCAGCACCGGTGGCAGAACGTTCGCCAGCCGCCTCGGATCGCGGCTCCTCGACGACCGTCTCCAGTCTGGGTGAGCAACGCACACGATGAGCAGTCAGCAAACAGATCCCGACGAGGCGCGGCGGGACGACTACTTCCGGCGCGTCGAACGGCATTTTGGCCTGCGCCGCGACGGGCCACTGCTGCTATCACCGCGCGACTGGCAGGTCGTGGAACGCTGGTACGACCGTGGTATTCCCCTGGACACCGTGCTGCGAGGCATCAACCGCGCCTTCGATCGGTTCGATGCCACTGGCGCAACCGCGGCGAGGGTGAACTCTCTGTCCTACTGCAAGCAGCAGGTCGAGGCGGCATGGGAGGAGCAAGGTCAGCTCCAGACATTCTCCGACGCGGGGGCAGCTGCGGACGGGAATCCGGCCGTCGAGCACCTGAAAAACACCGCCGACGCCTGTCGATTGGCAGCCGACGCCGCGCCGGAGTTAGCGAACGCGCTACGGGCGGCGGCAACGGCCCTCGATCGCCTCGCCGTTGAAGCCGGCGTGCTGGTGGCCGCAGAGCTCGATCGTCGCGCCAACGCCATCGAATCGAGGTTCCGCGACGCTATCGCATCGCGCGGCGGTTCCCGGAACGTGCGCTTGCCGCGTTTCAGTCCCTGGCACGTCTGACCGGTGGTGCGTCCCGGCGCGGTTTGTGCTGTCGGCCGCTTGGGGCGTCGCCAGCGCCTCCGCCTCCACGGGTCTCTTCGGAAAGCTGGACCTTGTTCCGTGGTCGAGTGCCGCATCGTTGGTCGCCTGCCTCGTCCTGTGGGTCGTCGCCGGTAGCGTCAAACAGCCGCGGACGGCGATCGTCATCGGCGCCCTCGCCGCGCTCGCTGGAGCTGTCGCCGGCAGCAGCGCCTCCCGGGCAGCCTCGCTGCGGTTCCTGTCCGAGCACCGGGGTGGCCTGGATGGCCCCTGGAGAGTTCGGGCGCGGGTCGCCCGCGAGCCCACGGCGACAGCCCATGGCTCGACCGTGGTCGTGGACGTGCATCACGTCTGGCTGGGCCGGCGTTGGCAGCCACTAGACGGGCGCGTCGAGCTCCAAATCCCTGAACCGCCACCGCGGCCCAACTGGTATGCGGGAGCACGACTCGAGGCCTGGCTGCGGCTACAACCGGATCGTCCCCCGGCCAATCCGGCGCGTGCTGCAATCGATCGCCTGCGTCTGCGCGGCATTGATCTGCGCTCACGACTGAAGAGCTATGGACAAGTGCGCTTGCGCGGTCCACCTCTGTTTTGGGCTGGCACCTTGCCAGGACGCGCTCGCGACCTGGTGCGGCGACAGATCGGGGCGTCATTCCAGCGCCACCCGAGCCTGGTGCGGGCACTCGTGCTAGGTGAGCGCCGCGACCTCGACGCGAGCCTCATGCAGGGAATGGCGCGCAGCGGGCTCATCCATCTGCTGGCTATTTTCGGGCTCCACGTCGGACTACTCGCGCTGGCGCCGGTGGCGGCCCTCCGGTTGCTGGGTCGCTCGCCACGAGCGAGTTGGGCTGCGGGGCTATGTGCGGCCCTGCTTCTCGTTGCGTTGGCCGAGCCACGGGCTCCGATCCAGCGCGCTGCCACAATGGCGATTTGTCTTCTCAGCGGGCGTCTGGTCGGACGTCGGGTGGCGTCCGGCGAGGCGCTCAGCTTTGCGCTCGTGATCATCGTAGCTACCGAGCCCGCCGCGCTTCAGCAATTCGGGTTCCAGCTGAGCGCTGTCGCAACAGCAGCCATCATCCTCACGGGCCGCAACGACCAGACATTGTTCGGCCGTACCTTCGGCACCAGCCTTGCTGCGCAAGCCAGCGTGGCGCCGCTGCTGGCGTTACAGGTCGGCGTCGTCCCAGTGGCAGGACTGCTGCTCAACGTTATCGCCATCCCGACGGTCTCCACCGCACTGGTGCTGGCAATCAGCGCATTGCTCACATCGGCCAGCGGGTTGCAGACAATTGCCGGAGTGCTGTCGGCCGGCGCTGAACGCATGCTCGACCTGGTGCTCGCGTCATCACGGGCCTCGGCCTACTCGGGACTCGGCCCGGTCGCCGTCGCGTCGGCAAGCGTACCCTTGGCGCTGACGTATGGCCTCGGCCTGGTGCTCGCCGTGCGCACGCGCGGTCCGCTCCGCGTCATCGGCGTTGTGTCGGCGATCCTGGCCATTGGCATGGCGCTGCGTGCACCGCCCGAACCGCGCTACCCACGTCTCCTGGTGCTCGACGTTGGCCAGGGTGATGCGCTGCTTCTTACATCGGCGTCCGGGGCGCTGCTGATCAACGCCGGTGGGTACCCCGGCATCGACTACGACACCGGCTACCGGATCGTGGAGCCCGAGCTACACCGACTCGGAATCCGACGTCTTGAAGCGGTCGCGGTGACCCATGATCATGCCGACCACGCCGGCGGCGTACCTTCGATCCTGCGCCACTTCACCGTTGCCGAGCTATGGCAGAGCGCAACCCCAACGCACTCCGGTTCTACTGCCGATCTGCTGGAGCTGGCGCGATCACGGCGCACAGTCGTGCTTGCTCCTACGGCGCATGAACGAGTCCTCGCCGGCTGCCGGTGGCAGAGCATTGCGCCAACCGAAGACGAGCTCCGCGCCGGCGCACGGAGGGTCAACAACGAGGCATCGTTGGTTCTCGCGGCCACCTGCGGCAGCAAGCGAATCTTGCTCGCCGGCGACGCAGGCACAACCTCGGAGCGCCACTGGAATCTGGCGCCGCTGACCGGAGCCATCCTGAAGGTCGGGCATCACGGCAGCGCCAGCGCTACCTCGGAGGACCTGCTAGAACGCCTGCGCCCGCGCCACGCCCTAATCTCGGTGGGCGCAACCAACCCCTGGTCGCTGCCGCGTTCCCGTGTACTGCGTCGCCTGAGACAACATCACACTGCTGTATATCGCACCGATCGTGATGGGGCGTTGACGGTCGAGCTTGGCGCGCGCGTGCGGGTACGCGGAGAGCGCTGGCGCAGCGGCACCGGTAGCTAAATGGCCTGTAACAGATGATCGTGCAGCCACCCAGCTAGGCGTCGTCGCCGGCCGGATTGAAGCACTGCCTGCAGCGCGCTTCATACACCTCCGACGCGCCGACCACCACGCGCTCCCTACTTTCGGTGAGCCGCTGCGAGAAATTAGCCGGACGACCGCACTGCATGCAGATTGCCAACGTCTTGGTGATGTACTCGGAGATCGCCAGCAACGCCGGCATGGGCTCGAACGGTTCGCCTCGGTAGTCCTTGTCAAGGCCCGCGACGATCACTCGATGCCCCTCGTTGGCGAGACGCTGGCAGATCCCGACGAGCGCGTCGTCGAAAAACTGGGCCTCGTCGATGCCCACTACCTGTGTGTCGGCGCGCACACCCGAGTAGAGCTCGTCGGAATCGCTCACGCGGTCGCTGGGGAGCCGCTGCTGGTTGTGCGACACGATGTGATCACTGTCGAAGCGATCGTCCACTCGCGGCTTGAAGATCTGTACGACCTGTTTGGCGATCTGGGCTCGTCGAAGCCGACGGATCAGCTCCTCGCTCTTGCCGGAGAACATACTGCCGCAAATCACCTCGACGGTTCCGAGATCGTGATGCGGTGCTCTCGGCTCGAGAGTTGCCATCGCCCCTTCCTCGACCTGGTCGACACCCGGCCACCGCACCGACGGCTGCCGTGGCGGAAACCACGGGCTGTTAGAATTCGTCCCCCCGCATCCACCCCGGCGAATCATGACGACCGAATCAACCATCGAGTCCGAGCCGGACACCGAAGACGATTCCCCGCTGCGCACCCTGCTGGCGGGAGTGGATCGTGCACGCAAGCTTACAGTCTGGTCGCTGCTGGCGCTGGCGATCGGCACCTCGTTGTCATGGAACTGGTCGCGTCAGATATTCGAGCTCCTGGCCCTGCCCCTCACCGACGAGCTGGCCGCCCGCGGCCAGGATCCACGACTGGCATTTACCGGCCTCACCGACCCGTTCGTGCTGTACTTCACGCTGTCGCTGACCAGCGGTCTGGTGTGCGCAATACCGGCGCTAGCGCTACAGCTCTACGTGATCGTGGCACCGCGCATCCGCCTGCGCTCCGCGGTCACGATCGCTGCCTTCGTGCTCACCGCCAGCGTCCTGTTCCTGGCCGGCCTGAGCTTCGGCTACTTCATCCTGATCCCGTTCGCCGTGAGCTATCTGCTGGATGTCGGCAAGGACTTCGCACACGCCATCACGATCCGTGATTTTCTCCGCTTCACCATCCGTCTGTTGCTGGCGATGGGGATCGGGGCGCAGCTTCCGCTGATCATCCTGAGCGCGGCGCGAATGGGGCTGGTCAACGCCAAGGGCCTGTTGCGCTGGTTCCCTTACGCAGCGCTGTTGGCGTTCGTTCTCGCGGCAATGCTCACGCCACCGGACGGGATGAGCCAGTTCCTGGTCGCAATCCCGCTGCTGGTGTTGTACCTGGTCGGTGTAGTGGTGGCGGCGATCGCCGGGCGCTAAACAGACCGACATCCGGAAGTCCAGACTGCCCTCCGCACTCAAACGCTTCACTCGCCCGCCTTGATCCGTAGCCATTCAGCTTCGAGCTCCGCAGTCGTCGCTGCGACTCGCCCGTCGCGGACCGCGGCCTCGAGCTTTCGGAAGCGGCGCTCGAACTTCCTGCTGGCGTCGTTGAGCACGATCTCCGCCGAGTGGCCGAGGTGCCGAGCCAGGCTGGTCAACGTCAACAGCAGGTCGCCGAGCTCTTCGACCTGGCGCTCGTTGCTCTGCTGCAGCGCCTCCGCCAGCTCGTCGATCTCCTCGCGCACCTTGTCGACAACATCGGCCGCAGACGCCCAGTCGAACGACATCTGCGCCGCCCGCTTACCGATCTTCTGCGCCCGTTCCAGCGCCGGGAACGCACGCGGCACGTCGTCCAGCAGCGACGTGGTGCCACGTTCCTCGTGTTTGATCGCTTCCCAGTTGCGGAGCACGTCGTCGGCACCGTTGACGTGTAGATCGCCGAAGACGTGTGGGTGGCGTCGTACGAGCTTGTCGCTGATCGATTCGATTGCATCGACCACCGTGAAGCTCCCGTCCTCCGCGCCGAGCTGCGAGAGGAAAACAATCTGCAGAAGAAGATCGCCGAGCTCGGCGCTTAGCGTCTGCGGGTCACCGTCGTCGATGGCTTGCACGACCTCGTAGGCCTCCTCGAGGGTATAGCGCCGCAGGCTCGAAAAGTCCTGTTCCCGATCCCACGGACAGCCCTCCGGGCCACGCAGCCGCCGCATGATGCCGACCAGGCGGGAGAAGGCCTCGCCCGCCAAGCGGTCGTCCGGCTCGCTCAACCGCGGCTCCTGCTCTTCGATCATGCCGGCAGTGTATTGGTCGCTCCGACCCGCCGCGCACCACACGCCGGCGCTTTCGATCGCCACTCCGGCAGGCCTGGAGCCGCACTTGCGACCTGCTAGACTCCTGTCCATGAAGGACACCGACGCCGCCTCCGGCGAGCACCCGACGATTAAGGTCACCGATCGCCGGCTATTCGATAGCGAGGGCAACCTGCGCGATCAGCTATCGACGCCGACGGCGGCGGAGCCGGAGCCAGCCGCCGTGCCGCCCGATTCCGTCGCAGCGACGCCTGAAGCAATTGCACCGGCGCGTGACACCGGGGTGAGCGGGCCAGAAACGGTCAGCGAGAACGAGGTGGCTTCGACAGTCGAGCCCGAGGAGCCGACGCCTGAGACCGACTCCGCCGCGGAATCCGCGCCCAAGCTCGACCTCGATGACCAGGCGTTGCTCAAGTTCATCGAGGAACAGTACGTTGGCGGCCTCCTGGCCCTGGGCGCCATGCCGGAGCCACAGAGCGGACAAATGGTCGACGATCTCGATCTCGCACGACTCCGCATCGAAGTTCTGGGACTGCTGCAGGAATCCACCGAGGGGGCGCGCACGAACGAAACCGGTAAGGCCCTCGAGGACGTTTTGTATCAGCTGCGAATGGCCTATCTGCAGAAGCGCAAGCTCGCCCAACTCTAGCGCTCCGCCGGAGCGCCGGCACCGCGGCACTGCAATAGATGTGACCCGCAGTGGCCACCTGAGAACAGACCCGCTCACCGCAGCACATGATCCGTCAATCGAATCTGCGGCCTTCTGTGTTATCTTGAGATTGACAATAACTAACTAAGGTTTTATTCTTTGAATTAACTAAACTATGAACAGGCCCTGCCGCTTGGGGACGAATCACGACCGGCAGCGGACGAACTCTCAGAAACCCCGTCTCGCGGGGACCTGATTCAGGAGCTCGACATGTCCAAGATCATCGGTATCGACCTGGGCACCACCAACTCGGTGGTCGCGGTGATGGAGGGCGGTGAGCCTACCGTCATCCCGAACGCCGAGGGAGGTCGCACGACGCCCTCGGTGGTGGCCTTCACGGAAAAGGACGAGCGTCTCGTCGGTCAGGTGGCAAAGCGCCAGGCCGTGACCAACCCCGAAAACACCGTTTTCTCAATCAAGCGCTTCATGGGTCGCCGGCACAGCGAGATCAGCGAAGAGCTGACCATGGTTCCCTTCCAGGTCGAGCCCGACGGTGATGATGTCAATATTCTCGCCGCCGACAAGCACTACTCGCCGCCGGAGATCTCGGCGATGGTGCTTCAGAAGCTCAAGCAGGCGGCCGAGGACTACCTCGGCCAGAAGGTCGAGCGCGCCGTTATCACTGTTCCCGCCTACTTCAACGACGCGCAGCGACAGGCCACCAAGGATGCCGGCCGCATCGCTGGATTGCAGGTGGATCGGATCATCAACGAGCCGACGGCCGCAGCGCTCGCCTACGGGCTGGAGAAAAAGGCCGACGAGAAGATCGCCGTCTACGACTTCGGCGGCGGAACCTTCGACATCTCGATCCTGGAAGTCGGCGATGGCGTCGTCGAGGTAAAGGCGACGAACGGCGATACCCACCTCGGCGGCGACAACTTCGACCAGCGCATCATGGACTGGATCATCGAGGAGTTCCGTAAGGATCAGGGCATCGACCTGTCGACCGACCGGATGGCGCTCCAGCGCCTCAAGGAGGCCGCCGAGAAGGCGAAGATCGAACTCTCCAGTGTCGTCGAATCGGAGATCAACCTACCGTTCGTAACGGCTGACCAGAGTGGTCCCAAGCACCTCAACCTCAAGCTGACCCGTGCCAAGTTCGAGAGCCTGGTCGCGGACTTGCTCGAGCGGGCCGTCGGTCCGTGCAAGCAAGCGCTGGCGGATTCCGGCCTCAAACCCGGTGAGATCGACGAAATCGTGCTGGTCGGCGGGTCCACGCGGATGCCTGCTGTGCAGGACCAGGTCCGAGAAGTCTTCGGCAAGGAACCGCACAAGGGTGTCAACCCGGACGAGGTCGTGGCGTTGGGTGCAGCCATTCAAGGCGGCGTTCTTGCCGGAGAGGTCAGCGATCTGCTGCTGCTGGACGTGACCCCACTGTCGCTCGGCATCGAGACCCTCGGTGGCGTGACCACGGTGCTGATCTCGCGCAACACGACGATCCCGACGCGCAAGAGCGAGACCTTCACCACTGCTGCCGACAACCAGCCGTCGGTAGAGGTCCACGTGTTGCAGGGTGAGCGTGACATGGCAACGCACAACCGCACGCTCGGGCGCTTCCATCTCGAGGGAATCCCGGCCGCCCCACGCGGCGTGCCCCAGGTCGAGGTCACGTTCGATATTGACGCCAACGGTATTCTCAGCGTCACCGCGAAGGACCTCGGCACCAACAAGGAACAGAAAATCACCGTCACGTCTTCGAGCGGACTCTCGGACTCCGATATCGATCAGCTCGTAAAAGACGCCGACGCCCACGCCGAGGAGGACAAGGGGCGCCGCGAGCAGATCGAGGCGCGTAACCAGCTCGACAGCCTCGTGTACCAGACCGACAAGCTCCTGAGCGACAACCGCGAGCAGCTCGACGCGTCGGCGATCTCCGATGTCGAGGGTGCCGTGAAGGCGGCGAGAGATACGCTGGAAAAGGACGCCGAGATCGACGAGCTCAAGCAGGCAACGGAAGCACTGCAGCATGCGTCGCACCAGCTTGCACAGACGATGTATGCGCAGGCCGGTGCTACGGATGCCGGCGCTGGTCAGGATGAAACCGCCTCCGAAGACGACGGCGAGGTCATCGAGGCTGAGGTCGTGGACGACGAGAGCTCAAGCTCGTAACCCGGGACTGTGTGGGGCACCCGACGCGGTGTCCCACACAGCATCAAAGGCATGCTGGCACGCGACCACTACGCTACCTTGGGGGTTCCTCCCAACGCCGACACGGAGCAGGTCGATCAGGCCTATCGGCACCTGAGTCGTCGTTACCACCCGGACATCAACCCCGGGGATCCGCATGCGGCAACGGTGTTCGAGCGCATCGAATCCGCCTACCGGGTGCTTTCCGATCCGCAGCGTCGGGCGCGCTACGACCGTGAGGGCTCGCTGGTGGACGCTGTCGAGCCAGTGGTGCCCGACCTCACCGTGCGAGTCGTCCCCGAAGGCGACGAGCCCGGTACTTACGCAGCGCTGTTTCGACACCTGAAGGATCATCACCAACGATCTAGCCCGCAGCGCGGCGGCGATCTCTACATCGACGTGAGCGTCGCCCTGATAGACGCAGAACGCGGGCGGAGGACCACCGCTCGCGTCAATCGTCAGGACCGCTGTGAGGACTGCGGCGGGCGGGGTCGTGTGCAGCTGCAACGCGCCCGACCATGCGACAGCTGCGGTGGAAGTGGCCAGGAGACGTTCGTCAAGGGAGCGCTGTCGGTGACCTGCGGATGCGCCGACTGCACCGCCACTGGCCTTCTTCGCGGCGTGCCGTGTCCCCGTTGTGGTGGTCACGGTGTGCGACCATGCGTCGAGACGATCCTCGTCCGTGTGCCGCCGGGAGTCACGGACGGCGAGGAGATTCGTGTCAGCGACCAGGGACACTGCGGCCGACTGGGTGGCAAGCGCGGCGATGTGATCCTTCGCTGTCGCGTCGAATCGGCCCGCGGCTTCCGGCGCGAGGGTCCACATCTTTACACCCAACAGCCCGGTCTCCATGCTCGAGGCAGTGCTCGGGGGCCGCATCGATGTCCCCACGCTCGACGGTGATCGCGCCAGCCTGCCGCTGCCCCCGAACACGCAGACCGGTGACGTCTTCAAGCTCCGCGAGCGGGGTCTCGAGCTGCCCGACGGGCGGCGAGGGGATATGCTGGTGCGCGTCGAAGTCCATCTCCCCGAGATCCTGGACGAAGATTCCAAGGAGATGATCCGCCAGCTTGCGGCGCGCCACCCACTCAGACCGCGTGATCGCGAAGCCGAGCCTTGAGGATGAGTGCCGACGCCAAGCGGAAGAAGGGCACCTACATGATCAGCGCGGTGGCGGAGCGCTTCGAGATCCATCCGCAGACCTTGCGCCTGTATGAGCGCGAAGGCTTGTTGCGCCCTTCCCGGTCGCGCGGCAACACTCGGCTGTACGACGATGATGACCTCCGCCGCCTGGAAGTCATCCTCTCGCTGACCCGCGACCTCGGGGTGAACCTCGCCGGAGTTGAGGTGATCCTCAACATGCGCCGCAACATGGAACGTCTCCAGAGCGAGGTTGCAGAGCTGATGTGTTTCGTACGCGATGAGCTGGCGGGCGACGATCAACCGCTGTCGAAGGAGTTCGTTCAGGCGCTGGTGCGCATCGAGCGCGGCGCCCTCGTGCGTCGGCGCCCGCGCGGATCCGAGGGTCGCTGACGTGGCGGTAACCGAGCCACACGATTGCGGCGACTGCGGCGGCACCGGGTGGATCTCTTCGGCAGAGCCCGACGACAGATCGGTCCGACGTTGCCCCTGCCACTTGCAGGCACGCCAAGTTCGACAGGTGGCGCAGGCGCGCATCCCGCGTCGCTATGAACACTGTCGTCTGGGTAACTTCGAGGCCGAATATCCGGGCGCCAACACCTCGTTGGGCGGCGCCAAGCTGAAGTGTGCGAAGTACGTCGAGGAGTATCCGCGGCTCGACTACGGCCTGGTGTTCATCGGTCGTCCCGGCGTCGGCAAGACCCACCTGGCCGTCGGCGTGCTGAGCGCACTGCTGGACCGCTATTCGATCCGCGGGCGGTTCGTCGACTACCGTGACCTTCTGCGCGATATCCAAGAATCGTACAACCCGGTCTCGGAGACCTCGGAGCTGCAAGTGCTACGTCCGCTGCTCGAGGCGGATGTCCTGCTGCTCGACGATCTCGGAGCTCGCCGGCCCAGCCCTTGGGTATTCGATACCGTCACCCACATCCTCAACGACCGATACAACCGCAAGCGCATGACGCTGATCACGACGAACTTCGGAGACGCATCGGCGGCGTCGGGAGAGACAGCCTCCGGCGGCAAGGGCGACGGAGACCACACCACCGCGCCAGCCCAACGATCGATGCGTGCACGACGTTCGACGCCGGACGGCCCCGCAACGCTCGAGGATCGCATCGGCCCAGCACTGCGAAGTCGGCTACACGAGATGTGTGACGTCATCCGAATTCAGGGTAAAGACGCGCGCAAGGAACTGCGCAACGCTTCGTTCGGATCCCCTTAATAGGTGCCGGAACTGCCCCTTACGAGCGCCGGTGAGGTCCAGACGCGGCCGGCCTCAGCCAAGATCTCCCCAGGCGTGCTGAAGCACCGCCAACGCCGCTGCACCGGCAGTGTCGGCTCGCAGTACTCGCGGGCCGAAGGCGACGGTGGCGGCGTTCTCGGTATCCGCGAAGGCGCGCTCCTCGGCGTCCCAACCGCCTTCCGGTCCGATCAGGAGCGCGAGGCTCGTGGGCGCACGGCCGCGTAGTGTTTCTGCCAGCGTACCGTGCACTCCGCTGGGGTCACAGAGCAGCCGGAACGCAGGGATGGAGGACCAGTCGATGTCCGCGAACGGCAGCGGGCGATCGATGTTCGGCACCACGCTGCGGCGACTCTGCTTGGCTGCCGCCTGCGCCAAGCGCACCCAGCGCTGCCGGCGCTCGGCCACTACCTCCGCCCCCCCCCCCCCCCCGGCCGGCACCTGGCTGCGGGCCGTAACGACCGGGAGTAGGTTGGTCATTCCGAGCTCGGTGCATTGGCGCACGATGAGATCCATGCGAGCAAGCTTGGTGGGAACGGCCTGCACTAGCCACACCTTCAAGGGCGACTCGGTAGTCGGTGTGTAGCGCTCCAACACCTGTGCAGTGATCCCAGACACGGCCACTGCTTCGAGCCGTGCAATTGCCTCCTCCCCGGCGCCGTCGAAAAGCACGACTCGATCGCCGGCACGCAGTCGCATCACCCGAGCGTGGCGTGCCTCGGCGGCATCGATCCGTACCTGATCGTCGCACAGTGCGCCACCGTCGACCCTAAAACGCCCGCGAGGGCCGCTACGCATAGCTAGCCGAACGCGTCGCGCAGCCGGTCCCACCAGGAGCGCTCGCCTTCGAACTCCGCTGGTTCGGGCCGCAGCTCCTCGAGTTCACGCAGGATTTCTTCTTCACGCTCGCTCAGCTTGCGCGGCGTGACGGCCTGGAGTGCGACACGGAGGTCGCCTCGGCGTCCGCCATTGACTGACGGCAGGCCATGACCACGCATCTCGAGAACCTCCCCCGAGTGGGTGCCGGCCGGGACATGGAGAATCGCGGTCTGCCCAGCGAGGGTCGGAACATCGAGATCGCCGCCGAGCGCCAAGCGCCCGAAGCTGACCGGCGCATGGGTGTACAGATCTTGGCCGCGCCTGACGAAGCGCTCGTGTTCGCGGACCTCGATCAGGATCTGAAGATCGCCGGGCGGGCCGCCGTTCAGGCCGCTCTCGCCTTCGTCACGGAGCAGGAGCCGCATTCCTGTATCGACGCCGGGAGGTACCTTCACTTTCAGCGTGGTGGTCTCCCGGGCGCGCCCCTCGCCACGGCAGACCGAACAGGGGTCGTCGATGATCGTTCCGCTGCCACCGCAGCGGCCGCACGGCCGCGCCATGGTGAGGAAGCCGTGCCGTTGCTGTACCTGGCCCACGCCACCGCACGCGACACAGGGATTGCGGCCGGTGCCGGACGCCGACCCGCTGCCGCCACATGCCCCACAGCCACGCCGACGAGGCACACGAATCTCGATCTCGTCGCCCGAGCCTGCCTGCTCGAGGTCGATCTGCAGCCGATATTGCAGGCTGGAGCCACGCGCCGGGCCGCCCCGCCGAGCACGTCCGAAGCCGGTATCGAAGCCGAAAAGGCCTCCCAGGATGTCTCCGAAATCCGCGAATACGTCGGATCCGAAATCGGGAGATCCGCCACTGAAAGCGGCGTCCCCGAAGCGATCGTAGCGGGCCCGCTTGTCTGCATCGCCCACCACTGCGTAGGCTTCTGCCGCCTGCTTGAAGCGCTCTTCCGCCTCCGGGTCATCCGGATTGCGGTCGGGATGATTCTCCATCGCAGCGTGCCGATAGGCCCTCTTGATCTCCTCGGCCGACGCGTCGCGGCCAACCCCGAGCACGCCGTAGTAGTCAGGCGCCATACTCAGGCGTCCTGGTCAACGTCGCTTGAGGGCTCACGTGCCACCGCCACCATCGCTGGTCGTAGCAGCCGCTCGCCTACCTGGTACCCCGGCTTGTAGACGCTGGCAACACGACCGGCGGGTATCTCGTCAGTGGGCACCTGCTGCATCGCGTCATGGAGCGTGGGATCAAACTCCTCACCCTGAGGGTCGAGTCGACTGACACCGAAGCTCACCAACAGGTCGCGCAGCGACTTGAGAATCAGCTCGACGCCTTCGCGGTAGCCGTCGGCTTCTGCATCCGCGTCGATGGCGCGCTCGAAGTCATCCAACACCGGCAACAGTCGCTGAATCACCTCGATGCGGCCTCCCTCGGCGCGCTCGCCGCGCGCTTGCTCGGTGCGCCGACGGTAGTTGGCCATCTCGGCCTGCTGCCGTAGCAGCTGATCCTTGAGAGAGGCGACTTCCAGTTCGAGCGGCTGGAGCTCGTCCAAGCCTTCCGCGGCATCCTCGACCGTGGCAGCGTCATCGCTGACGCCGCCCTCGGCCTCGCCTGCTGCCGAGGCTGCCCACTTGTCTTCCAGCGTGGTGCGCTTGCTATCCGTCATTCGTAGTTCCCACAACCGCGGTGCGATCGATCGCGGCTGGAGTCAGAGCGTGACCCGCCCCAACACGTCCGAGGTTGCCTGCGCCATCGCCTCGACCAGCGCGATCGTACGAGCGTAGTCGAGCCGTGTTGGGCCCAGCACTGCCAGTGAACCGAGCGCGTGCCCGCCCGACCAGTAGGTCGCGGCCACCATCGAGCAACCCCCGAGTGTGGCCGGTAGAGGCGCGACTCCGATGAAAATTCGCGGCTGCTGGTCGCCGGTGCTTACCATGGCGCCACGTAGATCGCGACGCTCTTCGAGGGTCTCGATCATCGCCCGCAAGCTCGAATCCCCGTCGAAATCCGGCTGCCCGAGGAGGCTTGCAGCCCCCTCTACCATTACCTCGGCCTCATCCAGATCTGGCGTCATCGAGCTGGCTCCCAATCGGATCGCTCGCGACTCGCAGCGATCGAGATGCTGGTCGGCCTTGATCAGCAGCTCTCGCACCCGGGCCGATACCTGTCGCAGGCTGCGCCCGGCGAAACGGCGCACGAGGTAGGCCGCAGAACGGTCGAGTTGATCCTGGGTCATGGGCTGATCCAGACCGACCACGCGGTTCTTCACCTGCCCGCTACGGGCGACGACCATGGCAAGCACGCGCTTGCCCTCGAGGGCGACAAAATCGATATGTTGAAAAACGGTGTCTGCCAAGGCCGGACCCGAGACGACCCCTACCAGATCGGACAGCTCGGCCAGCAAGTGGCAAGTACGCCGGAGCAGCTCGCGCACCTCGATCGGATCCGTCTCCAGCCGTGAGCGCAGAGCGCCGGAATCCAGCTCGTCGACTCGTCCCGCCGCCATGAGTCCGCCGACATAAAGCGAATAGCCAGCCCGCGTCGGTGTTCGTCCAGCCGAAGTGTGCGGCTGTTCGAGCAATCCGAGACGCTCCAGCTCTGCCATAACGTTGCGGATGGTTGCCGGCGACAATGCCTCAGGCAGTTGGTCGGCGATCGCCGACGATCCCACCGGCCCGCCGGTGGTGATGTGGCGCTCGACGATTGCGTCGAGAACCGCCGCGCTACGCGCTGTCAGCTTGGAAGCCCGCATGCCGTCCCCACTCGTTGCCCAACCCTGGCGTCGAAGCCATGGTACCGGAAAAGCACGAAACCCCGTTCCAGAGTCGGGCGTAACGGGCCCTTAGCACTCTCTCGGTCGGACTGCTAACCTAATAGAACAACTCCCCGCCCGGCCCGTCAAGCAGCTTGCTCCGTGGCCTGTCGCAGGGCGCCCACCCGACGACCACAGCCTGCCCCATGCTACCATCGTGGTGAGTGGGATCCGCCTTTCGGAGCGCTTTTCAGAGCCCTCGGCAACCGCATGATTGACCGCCTTCTCACCGCCGCCGCACGTACCGCTGCGCCGATCATCCGGCACCCCGTGCTTGCCATCCTGCCGTTCGGAGCGGTGATCTCCGGCCTCGCGGCCGGCTTCATGATCGCCTACGTACCGGATGCAGCGATCGTCGACGCCCTACGCGTTTACGAGCCCAGCCTGGTCACCCGGATCTACGACCGAGACGGCATGCAGTATGCCGAATGGCTGCAGCAGCGGCGCGAAGTGGTGAGCTTCGACGAGATCGCCCCGGCCATGGTGCAGGCGGTGGTCGCCGCCGAAGACGCGCGATTCTTCAGTCACGTGGGCATCGATCCCCAGGCAGTGTTGCGCTCGCTGGTCGCCGACCTGCGCTGCGGCTATTTCTGCGAGGGCTTCAGCACGATCACGATGCAGGTTCCGCGGAACCTCGATCGCTATTTGGGGGGCGACACCTGGCTGCCGCGAGACAAGACCCTCGAGCGCAAGATCCGCGAAGCGATCTATGCCATCCAGATCGAGCGCCATTACACCAAAGAGCAGATCTTCAGCATCTACGCGAACCAGATCTTCATGGGCAGCAGCGCCTACGGGTTCCAGGCAGCGGCGAAGTTCTACTTCGGCAAGCCGATCTCCGACGTCACGCTGCCCGAAGCAGCGCTGCTCGCCGGGATGATCCAGCGGCCCTCGAGTTATCGCCCCGACCTTCACCCTGAGAATGCCATCACCAAGCGCAATATCGTGCTCGATCGGATGCTTGCCGAGGGCTTCATCACCGCCGACGAGAACGCCGAGGCCAAGCAAGCACCGCTCCTGGTGGCGGAGGACACCGACACCAATGAGCTCGGCGACTACTTCACCGAGGAGATCCGCAAGACGCTCATCCAGACCTATGGGATGGAAGGTATCTACCGCTCCGGGCTGCGGGTGCAAACGACACTCGATCGAGCGCTTCAGCGGGCCGCCGAGACTGCCCTCGACCGCGGCATTCGCGACGTAGACAAGCGGTCCGGCTGGCGCAGCACCCAGCGTAACTTGACCGACGAGGGAATCGACGCCGCCGCCTACGAGGATCCTCGCTGGCAATCGTTGCTCGAGCCGGGGGACTTCGTACCCGCAGTGGTGACACAGGTGCGGCCGCAGGCAGCACGGGCACGGATCGGCGAGATCCTGGTTGAGATTGCCCCGGACGACGCAGCGTGGACCAATCGCAAGACGATGGACAGGCTGGTGCGCACCGGCGATCTGATCGACGTTCTGCTGGAGGCTCGGGCCGAGGACGGCACCTGGGAGGTCGAGCTCGACCAGCTACCTGAGTTGCAAGGTGCGGTGCTGGTAGTGGAGAACGATAGCGGCGAGGTCCGGGCAATGAGCGGCGGCCGCGTCTTCGATGACTCGGAGTTCAACCGCGCCACCCAGGCGGTCCGACAGACGGGCTCGATCTTCAAGCCCTTCGTCTACTCCACCGCCGTTACCCAGGCGATCTCGCCGTCCTATCTATTCGTCGATCAGCCGACGACGTTCCGCGATCCCACCACGCGCCAGCCCTACTCACCGGCGAACTTCGCCAACGAGTACATCGGCGTCACCTCGATGGCCGAAGCGATCGGCAAATCCCGTAACGTGCCAACGGTCATGTTGCAGCAGAAGGTCGGAGTGGAGAACGTCATCGACATGTCGCGCAAGTTCGGGCTCACCGCCCCGTTCGGGCCGTACTTGTCGCTTGGCCTCGGCGTCATGGACATATCCGTGTGGGAGATCGTGCGCGCCTACACCGTGTTTCCCAACATGGGAGTCTTGGTCGAGCCTCATTTGGTTCGTGCGGTGTACGACCGACGGGGCAAGTTGCTCGAAAAGACGCAGCAGACGGCTCGTTCAGTGATGAACTCTGACGAGGCGTACGTCATGGCGCGGATGCTAGTGGCGGGAATCCAGCGGGGCACGGGCGTGCGTGCCAGAGCGCTGGGGCAGGAGCTGCAGCAAATGCTGGGCGGAAAATCCGGCACCACGGACGACCGCACCGACGTCTGGTACGTCGGGTTCTCACCCAATCACACCGTCGGTGTGTGGCTCGGCCACGACAAGAAGGAACGTATTCACCGCTATGCCACCGGCTCGAACTCCGCCTTGCCGATCTGGATCGAGGTCATGCGCACCGCCGAGACGGGCAGCGGTGCGGCGCAGTTGCCGCAACCGGGAAACATCGAGCTCCGCACGGTGGACCCGTTCACCGGCCTGCTGTACAGCCCGTATTGCAAGGAAGCGGTAGAGCTTGCGTACATCGCCGGTACGGCGCCGACACGCGCCTGCGGACCGGCCGAGCGCGCCATCCTCAACCTCGAGGCATATCAGCAAGCCTACTTCGTCAAGAACGGCCGCCTCGACACCACCGGTTCCTGACCGGCGAGAATCCCGCCGCGCTACGACTCGCTGCCGGTACCTGCCCCAGCGCGCCATTTCAGGAAACCGTCCATGAACGGCTGCAGATCGCCGTCGAGAACCGCATCGACGTTCCCTTTTTCCACGTCGGTTCGATGGTCCTTCGCCATCCGATACGGGTGCAGCACGTAGGAACGGATCTGTGACCCGAACCCGATCTCCATCTTCTCCCCCTGCTTCTCGGCGATCTCCGCCTCCCGGAGCTGGCGCTCGCGTTCGTACAGCCGCGCGCGCAGAACCTTGAGCGCCATCGCCTTGTTGCGGTGCTGCGAACGCTCCGCCTGGCTCTGTGCCACGATTCCGGTGGGGACATGGGTGACGCGGACCGCCGAGTCCGTCACGTTGACATGCTGCCCGCCCGCCCCACTGGCACGATAGGTGTCGACGCGAAGATCCTTGTCGTCGAGCTCAATCTCGATGTCATCGTCGATCTCCGGCGCCACCGCAACCGACGCGAACGACGTGTGCCGCCGGCTGGCGGCATCGTACGGCGAGATTCGCACGAGTCGGTGCACACCGGTCTCACCCTTGAGGTATCCGAACGCGTACGGCCCCTCTACGCGCAGCGTCGCGCTCTTGAGGCCGGCTTCCTCGCCCGGCTGCTCGTCGATCATCTCGACCTTGTAACCGCCGGATTCTGCCCAGCGCTGCAACATGCGCAAGAGCATGGCGGCCCAATCTTGCGACTCGGTTCCACCAGCGCCGGGGTGAATGTCCACCAGGGCCGGCCGGACGTCGTCCGGGTCACCCAGAAGTAGCTGTACTTCGTAGGCATCGAGGCGCTTTCGCAGCGCCCCGAGCGCCGCCTCGGCCTCGGCGATGGCCTCGTCCTCGCCCTCCTCGGCGAGCTCCAAGAACGCCTCTGCCTCGTCAATCTGTTCGCTCAATTCCGCGTCGAGCTCGATCCGCGCCTGTAGATCGCTGCGCTCCCGTACCAGCTGTTGGTCGCCGCCCTCATCCCAGAACGCTGGCGCCGCCATCAGGGTTTCGATCTGGATCAGTCGCTCTCCAGCCCCAGTTGGGTCAAAGATGACCTCCCAGCGACTGGTATCGGGAGCGCAGCTCATCGAGCGCGCGACGGGGTTCCTCGATCATGCAGGCATCCTCACGGAATCAGATCGGCGTCGCCGAATGTATCTTGGATCCCCTCGTCGCGTGCTCATACGGTCGGCCCGTACACGCCGGCGAATCGTGGCCAGATCGCACCGGCGATGCAGACCGTCGCCAGGAGGGCACAGGCAATCGCGAACGCATCACCGGTTCGCGCGTACACGGTCAATTCGTCGCGAGCGCGCACCTCACCGAGCACGACTGCCTCCGTTTCCATTTCCGTGCGCTGCACGACGCGCCCCCAGGGATCAACTATGCCGCTGATACCCGTGTTCGCCGCCCGTAGCAGCCACCGACGGTTCTCGATGGCGCGCAGGCGAGCCATATCGAAGTGCTGGTATGGGCCACTACTGGTGCCATACCAGGCGTCGTTGGTAATGGTGACCAGGAACTGCGCGCCGGCTCGAACCTGCTGCCTTACCAAACCAGGAAAGATGACCTCGTAGCAGATTGCCAGCCCGAAGGGCGGCACTCCGACAATCGGCGCCGATAGCAACGGCTGCGAGGGATCACCCGCTCGCATCGCCCCGACAGCCTGCACCAGAGGCCCCAAGAAGCGAAGGAAGCTCTGTAGCGGCAGGTACTCGCCGAAGGGCACCAGGTGTGATTTCTCGTAGCGGCCAGCGTGGCTGCCGTCTCCATCGACGACAACCGCAGCGTTGGCGACCGTGGTTCCGGCCTCGCTGCTCTCCACATGGACCGTGCCCACCACCAGCGCGGTGCCGGTGCGCCGCGCGACGCCGGCAAGCAGCGCCGACGCCTGCGCGTCGCGCTCGACGCCATACGGATCCGGCCAGCTGCTCTCCGGCCACACCACCAGCTTGGCGCCGCCCCGGGCGCCATCCTCCGACAGCGACAGATGGCGATGCAGCGTGCGCTCCTTGACACTCGGATCCCATTTGACGTCCTGCGAGACGTTCCCCTGCACCAGAGCAACAGGGACAGTGACGCCGACCTCGCCCGCCGGAGTGGCGGAAAGACGTCCGTATCCGTAGACCACGACGCCAGCTATAACGACAGCGGCGGTCGCCGCGCACGCTCGCCACCCTGGCCGCCCGCGCACAGCCGCTGCGACGGCACCGTTGCTGAGCATCACGACGAAGGACAGGATGAAAACGCCGGCAAGATCTGCAACCTGCGCCACCGGCAGAAAGCCGGCACCAGCGTAACCCAGAAGCGCCCAAGGAAACCCACTCAGGAAGACGGACTGTATGTACTCCAGTCCGGCCCAGGTCGCGGCTAGCAGCAGCACGGCCCGCGGTCGGTCAGCGCCCGCCCGGTTCACCACCAACGCGAACAAGCCCCAGAATGCCGCGAGGTAGAGCACCAGCACGGCGACGCCCAGCACTGCAACCGGCAACGCCAGGCCGCCGAAGCGCGTCATCGCATGGACCACCCAGTACAGGGTGCCAGCGCGAAACGCTACCCCGAACAGGATTCCGTACCACCATGCGCGTAGCGGCGTAGCGTCGGTCAGGGCAACGAGCAGCGGCGCTATGGCCACCCAGGCGAGCGGATGCCAGCCAACTTTGGGAAAGGCGGCGGCCAACGTAAGGCCGCCAAGGAGCACCGCCAAACCAGGGCGAGACAGTGGGCGCCCTCTAGCCCTGGGTGATCCAGGTATCGACGATGTCGCGACGGCCGCTGAGCGCGACCGCCACTTGCTCGGCCGCCGACTCGTTGCGATAGCGGCCCACGCGGACGCGGAACATCATCGTCCCCTCAACGTCGCCCGAGACCACGAAGGCTGGAAACCCGGCTGATGCCAAGCTCGCCTGAAGCGTGTCTGCTTCGTCGCGGTTGCTGGTTGCCTTCACCTGCACAACGAACCCGCTGGCGATCGATGGATCCGCTATCGGCAGATTGTTCGTGCGCGCCACTGGCGGCGGCGCCATAGGCTCCGGCTCCGGCTGGCGCGCCGTGGCCGCTGCGACCGGTGAGTCGTTCGACCCCTGTGGGGTCTCTTCGAGGCGCTCGAGGAAATCCGTATCGCTCGGATCGATCGGCGGAGCGGGACCGTTCTCGTCGCCGAGCGCCTCCACCAACCCTCCGTCCAAGAGCGGTCGGGGCCCTTGGCCTCGTCCGACCATGACGCCGAGCATGAATACAGCGACGCCGAGGCCAACGGCCACCAGAAAGGCAACGATGAGGCTGCCGTTGCTGAGCTGGATCTCGTAGAAGCTCTGCTTGCCCGAGCCGTTCATCTTCCCACCCCGTACGCAGGATCCACGCCGTGACACCGGCGCTAGCGCGGTCAATCTGATGCAAAGTCTATCGTATCAAGTAGCGATTCTCCTCCCGCCCAGGACCCGGCCACCTCGGCCGTGAACCGCTCACTCCTCCAAGTCTTCGGCGCGCCCCTGCGAGCTGACAGAACCACCCGCACCCAGCCCGCGTAGCATCATGTCCATGGGTAGTGGAAACACGATGGTCGAGCTGCGATCGGACGCCACCTCGGTCAACGTCTGAAAGTACCGTAGCTGCACGGCGACGGGCTCCTCCGCGAGCACGATCGCGGCTTCGTACAAGCGCTTTGACGCTTGCGCCTCGCCTTCCGCGTGGATGATCTTGGCGCGCTTCTCGCGCTCCGCTTCCGCCTGGCGGGCAATCGCGCGGATCATCTCCTGTGGCAAGTCCACGTGCTTCACCTCTACCATCGACACCTTGATGCCCCACGGGTCAGTGTGGTCGTCGAGGATCGACTGCAGCTGTGAGTTGAGGCGCTCACGCTCCGACAGCAACGTATCGAGCTCGACCTGACCGAGTACCGAACGGAGCGTGGTCTGCGACAGCTGCGAGGTGGCGTACATGTAGTTCTCGACCTCGACCACTGCGCGCGTCGAATCCATGACGCGGAAATACACCACCGCATTTACCTTTACCGACACGTTATCGAGCGTGATGACGTCCTGAGGAGGGACGTCGAGGACGATCGTGCGCAGCGATACGCGCTCCATCTTGTCTATCGGCCAGAAGACGAAGATGATCCCGGGACCCTTGGTGTCGGGAAGAAGCCGCCCGAGCCGAAAGATCACGGCGCGCTCGTACTCCTTGAGGATGCTGATCGAGCTGATCAAATAGAACGTCAGGACAAGGATGAGAAACGCCAACGGCGAGAAAAATCCCATGGGCTGAGCTACCTTTCGTTTGCGTGGCTGGGGCGCACCCGGATGACCATGCCATCCACTCCCACGACCTCGACCGCGTCGCCGGAGCGAACCGGCACGTCGGAACGCGCCCGCCATCGCTCTCCATGTACGAAAACCGAGCCCGGCTCACCCGGTCCCAGGTCCGACGTCGCCTCTCCGATCCGCGTCAACAGACCCTTGGGACCCGTCTGGACGCGCTCTTTGTGTGATCGCACCACCATCCAGACAAGGGAGCCGACGATCGCGAAAACACCGAGCGCCGTTGGCAGGACGAACCCGAGCTGCAGCCGCAGCTCCGGGATCGGGCCCGGGAAGAGCATCAACGACCCGAGCACGAACGCCACTAATCCAGCCACGGTCAGCAAACCGTAGGAGATCACCTTGACTTCGAGAATGAAGAACACGAGTGCCAGGGCAATCAGCAATACGCCGGCGAAGCTGATCGGCAGCACCTGAAAGGCCTGGAGGGCCAGCACCAGGCAAATACCACCGAGAACCCCGGGCAGCACCGCTCCCGGCGTCGAGAACTCGAAGTACAAGCCGGCCAGACCGGCAAGCATCAGCACGAATGCCACCTGTGGATTGGCCACCACGGCGAGGATTCGCTGTCGGAGAGACAACTCGCGGGTCTCGATCCGGGCCCCGTCCAGCTGCAGCACCGTGCGAACGCCACTCTTGGTAATACTCCGGCCGTTCACCGCCGCGAGCAGCGCGTCGACGTCGTCCACGATAAGGTCGGCGAGGCCGGCATCGACCGCCTCCCGGGCGGAGAACGAACGCCCGTCGGTGACCGCTTCGACCGCCAGGTCGATGGGACGACCCCGATCTTCGGCCAGGCTGCGGATGTAGGCCTCTGCATCGTGGATGAGTTTCCGTTGCATCGTTTCGTCGGCGCCTCCGCCCACCATGACCGGGCTTGCTGCCCCCATGTTCGTACCAGGCGCCATCACCACGACGTCGGCCGCCATGGCCATGAAGAATCCGGCGGATGCGGCACGCGCCCCGGAGGGTCCGACGAACAGGCACACCGGCACGGGGCTGGCGCGAAACGACTGGATGATGTCCCGCATCGATCGGTCCAGCCCACCCGGCGTGTCGATCTGCAGCAGGAAAAGGTCGGCCCCACGTTCGGTCGCCGACTCGATTGCGTCGACGACGTATTCGGAGGTGACCGGATGGATCACGTCGGCGAGCTCGGCGACGAGCACAAGCGGCTCGCGTTCCGGCGCCTGAGCGACAGCGGGCGCGGCGGCGACGAGCAGGAGTGCCGCCAGCGTCTGGGCGCACGATCCGAGGCGAGTTCTCACTTCCCTATTGTGCACGCTGCCCGCCGAAAGCGCAGCGCCTACGCCCCGACTACATGGCGTCGAAGAGCGCGACACAATCCTCGTGGCGACTCTCGCCGCCATCGTTTACGACAAACCGCGCCGTGCTCTCGCCGATCTGCCCGTACATCGACGCGCCGGCGTACGATCCCGCCTTGTTCAGGCAGTAGAACCGCAGGTTGAAGCTCGGGCGACCGTGGCCGTCTAGCAGACGCGGCGACGTCTTGCCGGCGATGCGTCGCAGGGCCTGAATAGCGGCATCCTTCGGATGCGCCCCGCCCCGCATGAGCTCGACGACCAGGAACGAGCTACATTCCAGCAAGTTGGCCTCACCACGTCCAGTAGAGCCGCAGGCACCAATGTCGTTGTCGACGTAGAGGCCGGCACCGAGAATCGGCGAGTCTCCGACACGGCCGGGGATCTTGAACGACAAACCGCTGGTGGTGGTGACGCCGGAGATATTGCCGCCAGCGTCGACGATGTTGCAGTTGATCGTGCCCCAGTCGCGAACAAACGGTTCGAACCCGGCGTGTGCCGTGCCGGACTCCGTTTGCGGTCCCAACCAGTCGTCATCATCGGACAGGTTCTCTTTCCACCGCAGCCAGATCTGTCGGGCGCGCTCGGTAAGCAGGTCCTCGGGGCTGAACCCGTGAGCCTGCGCGAAGCGCGCCGCTCCCTCGCCGACCAAGAGCACATGGTCCGTCCGATAGGCCACCAGCTGGGCCACTTTCGAAGGTGTCTTGACGCCTTCGAGAGCACCCACCGCGCCGCCACGCCGGGAGGGACCGTGCATGACCGAAGCGTCGAGCTGGACCACCCCATCCTCGTTGGGCAGACCGCCGTAGCCGACGCTGGTGTCCTCCGGATCAAGCTCCACGAGGTTGACGCCGGCGACTACCGCATCCAATGTGTCGGCGCCGTCACCGACCAGCTGCATCGCCTTGGCGCAGGCCCCTAGTCCGTTGCTCGACGCCACCGCCACCGGTCGGGTTTGACTACGGAGAACGGCCGGCGCTGATCCTGGCGCGCCCACTACACCCACTCCGGCCGCCACACCGGCCTTCACGAGGTCACGTCGATTCCAGCGTTCCGTCATGTTGCCGGTCTCCCTGTCAGTCGTCAGTTACACGACCGTAGCGGTCTTCGAGCCGCACAACGTCCTCGAGATGAGGTGTCGAAACCTCGAAAACATCGCAGGTCGTCAGCGCGCGCATTCGATGCACGGTCCGCGGCGAAATATGCTGCGCTTGCCCGGGTTCCAGAATGATCATCCGTAGATTCGTGTCGTCGCCGTCGCCGACTTCGAGCTCGAGCCGACCCGACTGGCAAAAGAGCGTCTCCTCCTTGACCTCGTGGTATTGGAGGCTCAGCTGTTCGCCTTCATCGATGTGCAGGATCTTGCCGACGTAGCTGTCGGTCTCCGCCCAGATGATCTCATGACCCCAGGGCTTGTCGACTATGCGCATGTCTCTCGCCTCGCCGAGTCGGATCCAGTCAGGCAGGACCATCTGATGCGGCAACTCACGGGCTAACCGCTCCGGGCTCGGTCCCCTTGCCACGGCCGTCGAGAAAGTCTGCCACCTCCGATTGGAACTCGCTAATCCAAGGCCGATCTTGACACCCCGATCCTACCGTCGCCGATCTTCGCACCGACCGGATGGGGCTCCTCAGGAGTGCTGCACCCACTGCTGACGCGCCGAGTACGACGGGGCTACCGTTCGATCAAAATCGCCCGGGCCGGTGCGCCGTCGCAGCCGACGATCTTCAACGGCAAGCAGGCCAGCTCGTAACGACCGGCCGCGATCCCGGAGAGATCCAGCCCTTCGACGATGATCACGCCGGATTCGAGCAGGATCCGATGTGTGTCCGGTGGATCGTCGAAGCGCTGCACCGAGAGGTAGTCGACACCGATCAGACGAAAGCCCTGATCGACCACCCAGCCGGCGGCAGCGGCATCCAGTGCCACGTAGTCGCGGATGAACTCGGCTCGTGCGTCGTGCCACGCCTCCGAGTTCTTCGTACGCAGCAACAGCCGATCCGTCCCCGATGGTATGCCCGCCGCTGCCAGAACCTCCGGCGTGGCGACGCTCGCGCTGCCCAGATCGGCGACAACCGCAGGCCCGATGAGCGTCGCGAGGTCGAGCGCCTCGACCGTACTGCCGTCATCGACGAAGTGCCAGGGCGCGTCCACGTGCGTCCCGGTGTGCGCGCTCATACGAACGCTGGAGAGGTTGCACTCCGCGCCGGCCGAGATGCGCAACTCGGGGCGGATCTCGAAACCTGGATCGCCTGGCCACCCCGTCATGGCTGTTTGCAACGGGATCGAAATATCGTGGATCACGGGTGCGTACATGGTCTCCGGCGACTCCCTCCGGTCTCAGCTCGCAGTGGTAGTACCGGTCGTCGGCGTCGAGGCAGCCCTCATTCGCCATGGCCATCGGGTAGATGCGCCATCAACTGCTCGAGCGCGAACTCCTCGACCTCCTGCGCCGTGCGAAGCTCCATGACATGCGCCAGCACCTGTCGTGCATCGCTCGCCGGCACGTTCCGGATCAGGTTCTTAATCACCGGGACCGAGCTCGGCGTCATGCTGAGCTCATCGAGACCGTATCCGAGAAACACCAGCGCGGTCAGCGGATCGGACGCGGCTTCGCCGCACAGGCTCACGGAGACACCACGATCGTGCGCCCTGACGACGATCTGCTCGAGCAGCCGCAACACTGCCGGATGCAACGGCTCATAGAGATGTGATACGCCATCGTTGTTGCGATCGACCGCCAGGAGATACTGGATCAGGTCGTTCGTACCGATGGAGAAGAAATCCACTTCCTCGGCGAGATGGTCGACGATCAAGGCCGCCGCCGGCACCTCCAGCATCACACCCACCGGAATCCGGTTCGCCACCGCGTGCCCCGCCGCTACCACCGCCTCGCGGGCGCGCTGGAGTGCCGCCTTGGCTTGTTGCACCTCGTCGAGATCGGTCACCAGTGGAAAAACGATGCGCAGCGCGCCGTGGACGCTCGCCCGTTGCAGACCGCGTAGCTGGGCTTCGAACGGCTCCGGTTTCACGAGTGACTGGCGGATGCCGCGCACGCCGAGGAGGTTGCTGTCCGCTTGGATGGCACCCTCCGGACCCGGGAGCTCCTTCTCACCTCCCAGATCAAGCGTGCGGATGGTCACCGGCTCCGGGCTCATGGCCTCAATCACCGCACGATACTCGGCGTAGTGAGCGTCTTCGTCAGGCGGCTGATCGGGAGACCTCAGATACAGAAACTCCGATCGAAACAGGCCGACCCCGGCGGCGCCGAATCGCAGCGCGGTCTTCACCTCGTCGGCGCTCTCGATGTTGGCGGCCAGGCGTATCTGAATGCCGTCTGGGCTGATCGCAGGTAGGTCACGATCGCGCAGCAGTGCCTTGTCGCGGCGGCGCATCCGTTTCTGTTTGTCGCGATACTCACCAAGCAGCTCGGCATCGGGATGAACGACAATCGCGCCATGGCTGCCGTCGACGATGACCTTGTCGCCGGTGCGAACCCACTCGCTGGTGTCGTGGGCGCCAACGACAGCCGGGATCTGTAGCGACCGAGCCATGATGGCTGTGTGGCTAGTCCGCCCACCGACATCGGTCACGAAACCGAGGACCCGGTCACGATTCAGCAGCGCCGTTTCCGACGGCGACAGGTCGTAAGCAAACAGAACGGGCGGGTCGTCGAGATCCTCGAATCGCAGGCCAGTCTCGCCACTCAGCGTCCGGAGCAGACGCGCGGTCAGATCACCGAGATCGTTGTGACGTTCGCGGAGGTAGGGATCGGCGATGCGCGCCAGACGCTCACTCAGATCGTCGCCGACGGTCTTGACCGCCCATTCGACGTTCTGCCCTAGCTTGCGGATGCGATCTCGAATCGGATCCACCAGACCGGTACCGTCGAGCATTAGCCGCTGAGCGTCGATGATCTGGGCGACGTCGTGGCCCAACTCTCGATCGGCGACCTGTTCTATTCCCGCGAGCTGCCGCCGGACGCTCACGACCGCAGCGTCAAGGCGCGTTAGCTCATGCTCGATCCGATCCGCGGGGAGATCGTATCTCGGTACGTGGCTGACGCGCTGCTCGATAACGAAGGCGGTTCCGATGGCGATGCCCGCAGACACACCGATCGCCTCGCGCACGACGGGCTCCGTTCCAGCGGCGGACACTATTCCTCATTCCTCGCCGAAGAGGCCGTTCACCAGGTCGGTCAGGGCGCCAACCGCCTCCAGCTCATCCGAGCCATCGGCGATTATCAAGATCCGCCTGCCCTTGGGGGCCGCCAACAGAAGCAAGCCGATGATGCTCTTCCCGTTTACGGTCATGGCGTCCTTGCCGACCTGAATATCGCATTCGAATGGGCTGGCGCACTTGACGAACTTGGCGGCGGCGCGGGCATGCAGCCCGAGCTTGTTGAGGATCTCGAGTTCTTTCTGGATCATCTGCTCACGCTGCGCGGGCCAACACGTCTAGTGGCCTGTAACAGAGGAATCGATAGCGCCGCAGATGGGATTTGCGGGCGAGATCAAGGCGCGGCGAGGAATGGCGGTGCCGCGGCGCATCGTCGACGAGTCGCAACGCCGAGTTCGCCCGCAACTGCCTTTCTGTCCGCAGGATGGCGGCCGCCTTGCATGCCGGCTCTTCGACGACATACCTAGCATCGCCCTTGTCGCCGCTCCTGAGCATCGCCCCGATCACACTCGCAACGAAAATCACGGGCCTGCTACCTGGAGCATTACAGCTTGTCCTGAACGGAGAGAATCTCACTCGCCACATAGACGCTGTCCTGCCCGCGATCACGTACGCTCCGGGCGATCTCCGCGAGCGGGGCATCCACCGCCTGAAGGTTGGCCAACTTGACGAGCATCGGTAGGTTGACGCCGGTGAGAATCTCCACCCTGCCGACTTCGAGGAACGAGAGGCTGACGTTCGTCGGCGTGCCACCAAACATGTCCGTGAAGATCAACACACCGTTCGGCGAAACTACGTCGACAACCGCCTCGTCGATCCGCCGCCGCGCGTCGTCGACCTCATCGTCCCAGTCGATCGACACCGCGCGGATGTGTGTGGTTGGGCCAACGATGCGCTCTGTAGCCGCAAGCAACTCGGTCGCCAGTCCGCCGTGGGTCACCACGACGGCTCCCACGAAGACCGCGGCCTGCCCGCCATCATCGACCATCAGCGAGCCGCCCGGCGCGCCGGCGCGTCGCCGATGTCCGCGTGCGTCAGTGTGGTTGGATGGCCGCGGTCACGCAGGCTCGCAGCTACCATGCTGGCAACGGCTACTGAACGGTGGCGGCCACCAGTACATCCGAAGGCCAGCGTGAGGTAGGTCTTCCCCTCTTCGCCATAGCGTGGGAGCAAGAACGACAACAGTCGCTCCAGGTGGCCGAGAAACTCCGCGGTGCTGGGGCTCGATTCCACGAAGCGACGAACCGTGCTGTCCAACCCGGTAAGTGGGCGTAGGGCCGGATCGTAGTGAGGGTTCGGCAAGAAGCGGACGTCGAATACGAGGTCAGCGTTCGGCAACACACCGTTGCGATACGCGAAGCTCGTGACCACGATATTCAGAGCCGGTGCATCGTCGTCGGCGAACCGCTTCAGCAGAAACTCGCGCAGCGACCGAACGTTGAACTCGCCGGTATCAATCACCACATCGGCCAGGTCCCGCAGCGGCAGGAGCACACACCGCTCGGTCTGTATCCCATCGGCCACCGATCCCTTGGGGTCGAGCGGATGCGGCCGCCTTGTCTCGGAGAAGCGTTGTACCAGGATCCCGTCCGGCGCATCGAAAAACAGCAGTAGCGACCGTGGCGAGCGGGCCTTCAGATCCGCCCATGCGGGACCGAACTGATCGAGGAACTCGCCGGTACGGGCGTCGATGGCCAACGCCAGCTGCGGCAGGCTAGGTGTGGCCCGGTGGCACAGGTCGACGCAAGTTTCCATCAGCGGCGGCGGCAAATTGTCGACGCAGTAGTATCCAATGTCTTCGAGGGCCCGTAGCGCACTCGTCTTCCCGGCGCCGGACATGCCGGAGACGACGAGGATGCGGCCGCCGTTCACTCCAGATCCCCTTCGTCGAGACCGTACGCCCCCACGGCATACTGAGGCTCTTCCATCGCTCGGCGTAGCCTCGAATCGAGATCGGCCGCCGGGTTGAGTCCCGTCAGTCGCAACAGCAGGTTGCGAGCGGCCACTTCGACCAAGTTCGCTACGCTGCGGCCAGGCACAACGGGGAAGCGAATCAACGGAATCTCGACATCCAATAATTCCGTCGTCTCGCCATCGAGCCCCAATCGCTCGCAATCGTTCTTCACATCGCCAGGCTGGAGGTCAATCACCAACTCGACGCGCTTGCGTTGGCGCGTCGATGCCACGCCGAACAGATGCGCAATGTTTATGATTCCGAGCCCCCGCACCTCCATGTGGTGACGCACGATCTCTGGCCCACGAGCCACCAGCACCTCCCCCTGCCGGCAACGAATCTCGACGATGTCGTCCGAGACCAACCGATGCCCACGCATGACCAGGTCGAGGGCGCATTCGCTCTTGCCGATGCCCGAGGGTCCAGTAATCAGCACGCCGACACCGAGGATGTCGACCATCACGCCGTGGACGGTCGTACGCGGCGCGAAGTGGGCATCGAGGAAGTGGTTCAGGCGATCGATGAAAGCCGAGGACAGCAACGAGCTGCGCAGGAGCGGGATGTCCTGCGCATCACACAACGCGGCCAGCTCCGGCGGCGCGTCCAGGCCCTTGGTGATCGCCACGCAGGACAATGGACAGGCAGTAATAGGCTCCAGCAGCGCGCGGCGCTGGTCGGGATCGAGATCCTTCAGATAGGTGATCTCGGACGCGCCGAAGACCTGCACGCGTCCGGGGTGAATGAACCCCACGTCGCCGGCCATCGCCAGGCCCGGCTTCTGAATGCGTTGGTGGGTGATCCGTTTCTCGACGCCGGCAGCACCGGCAACGAGCTCGACTTGAAGGTAGTCCTTGCCGGAATCGAGCAGCTCGAGAACCGGTACCCCGACAGTTACGTCCGATGCGTCTGAGCTCACCCTCTTACGTCCCGATCGCCCTCAAGGGGCCTCGATCGGCTCCGAGAACGTTGCCGAATCGTGACGACGGTGCTCGACCAGCTTGTCGTGCGCCTTGTGGGCCTGGTTCTCGAGCCGTCGAAGCACGTCACGAACTGCACCGGCAAGATCCGGCGACTCTTGTTTGGCGGTGAATGTACCGAGCCGGTGGCGGACGATGATCTCCACCGTGTGCCGTTGCAGAGGGCAGTCTCCGGCCTGCGTCACGACGACACGGGCCTGTTCGTCGCCTTGCAGGAATCGTTCGAGCCGCTGCAAATGATGCTCGATCTTGTCGCGCAGGTGCTTCCCCACCGAAATGCCCCGCGTGGTCCAGTCGATGTTCATGGACTCGGCTTCCTCCTCAGCCAAAAGGACGCAGCATCCGATACCCATCTAGTGGCCACTAGCCTATCGCGCGACGAGCCCGCGAGGCAGGTATGCCCATCTCCTCACGGTACTTGGCCACGGTACGTCGCGCGATCAACAGGCCTCCTTCCTTGAGCCGGTTGGCAATCGCCGCATCAGACAGTGGCTTCCGTGCCTCTTCCGAGTCGATGAGCTTGCGGATCTTGTCCTTCACGCTGACCGACGAGACGTCAGAGCCGCTGGCATGCCCAAGGCCGCTGTGAAAGAAAAACCTCATCTCGAAGAGGCCTTGTGGCGTATGCATGTATTTGCCGTTTACGACGCGTGAAACCGTCGACTCGTGCATGCCAATGTCCTCGGCGACATCTCGCAATACCATTGGTCGCAGCGCTGCCAGCCCGTGATCGAAGAAGTCACGCTGCTGAACGAGAATGCTCGACGCCACCTTGCCGATCGTTCGCTGGCGCTGTCCGTAGGACTTGATGAGCCACAAAGCTGAACGCATCTTCTCCTGTAGATACTCGCTCGCCTGCTTGGAGAGCCCGTTGTCAGATCGCAGCATGTCGCGGTAGAGACGCGACACCCGCAGCTTCGGAAGGCCATCGTCGTTTACGGTGGCGATGTACTCGTCACCGTCCTTGCGGACGTACACGTCCGGAACGATGTAGCGCGGTGACTCCGCCGTGAACGCCTGGCCCGGCTTGGGATTGAGCGCTCTGATGACCTCCACCGCTTCGGCAATCTCGTCGATCCTGGAGTGCGTTGCGCGAGCGATATCCTTGAAGCGATGGGCGGTCAACGCGTCCATCTGATCGCGCACGATAATGCCCGGCAGCTGGCGCTCGACGCCGCGGCGCTCGAGCTGGAGGAACAGGCACTCGCGGAGGTCGCGCGCTGCCACCCCGAGCGGATCGAGCTCCTGCACGACGGCCAGAACCCTCTCGACCTCAATGGCCGACCAGGGTCCCATAGCGGCGATCTCGTCGCAGGTAGCGCGCAAGTAGCCGCTTTCATCCAGGTTGCCCAAGATCGCCTGGCAAATGCCCATCTGCCCAGGCGCCAGGTCGGTCATCTCCAGCTGCCAAACCAGATGATCAATCAGCGACGGTACGGCCGTCAACGTGTTCTCGAACGGCGGCGCCTCGCTTTGCTCGCGCATGTTCGCGGTCGTGGGCTGATAGTCGAACATCTTGGAGAAGAAGTCGTCGGCGTCGAAATTATCGCCGAGCTCGTCCGTACCAGCGGGCTCCTCGATCGGTGTCTCGGCCGCAGCTTCGGCCTCGGCGCGCTCCGCAACGCTTGGTTCTTCGAGCTCCTCCCGCTCCTCGAGAACGGGGTTCTCCACCATCTCTTGCTGCAACGTGGCCTCGAGCTCGAGCTTGTTCAGCTGCAGAAGCTTGATCGCCAGCTGCAAAGCTGGCGTCATTACCAGCCGTTGTTGCAGTCGCGCGGACAGTCGTTGCTCGAGTGCCATGGCTTAGTTGAGGCTGAAGGACTCGCCCAGGTAGATCTTGCGGACCTGCGGATCGCGCTCCAGATCTCCTGGAGAGCCGGACCGGAAAATCTGGCCATCCGTGATGATGTACGCGCGATCGGTGATGCGTAGTGTCTCGCGTACATTGTGGTCGGTCACCAGCACTCCGATGCCGCGCTTGCGCAGCTCGCGGACGAGCTGCTGGATGTCGCTGATAGCGATCGGGTCGATGCCAGTGAACGGCTCATCGAGAAGTAGGAAAGACGGGTTGGTCGTCAGGGCCCGGGCAATCTCGACCCGCCGCCGCTCGCCGCCCGACAGGGTGTAGGCGCGATGATCGGCAAGATGGGTGAGCCCCAGGTCGGTCAGCAAGACCTTGCAGCGCCGTCGGCGCTCCTGGCGCGTCAGCCGCAGACCCTCGAGAATCGCCATCAGGTTCTCCTCTACGGTGAGGCGCCGGAAGACCGAAGGCTCCTGTGGCAGATAGGAGATCCCGTGGCGACGAGCCCGGATGTACATCGGCTCGCGGGTGATCTCGATATCGGCAGCACGGATGCGTCCGGCATCCGGACGAACCAGCCCGACCACCATGTAGAACGTCGTCGTCTTGCCGGCACCGTTAGGACCAAGGAGACCCACCACCTCGCCTTGAGAGATACCGAAGTTGATCCCGTCGACCACCCGCCGGCCACTGTAAGCCTTGACGAGTCCGTCGACCTGTAAGGTGCAAGCCGGCGCCTCCCGATCGGGGCCCCGTATCGGAGCCGTCGCGCTCACGGACAAGTTACTCGGACTCCCCGGCGGCTCCGATCGTTCGTGCATGCAG
Organism: Acidobacteriota bacterium; assembly: GCA_965197275.1. Taxonomy (GTDB): domain Bacteria; phylum Acidobacteriota; class UBA890; order UBA890; family WLXD01; genus DASCOT01. The sequence goes on along the minus strand of CBDAMQ010000029.1, from coordinate 362,131 downwards.
ATATCGTACCAATGCGTCGACAACCTGGTCAACGCGACGCGTGACCGGCAATCTGTCGATTTACCGTTTGTTCAACGTGCCTTACGATCGTTCACGAGCCAGATTCAGCGCCGGCCTCGAGATTTGCCACAATCGAGACACGGTCGACACGGGCCGGCCGGTCTCTCGCTGGCGCCGTAGCGCTTCGCGCAATTGGTCGCGTCCGATCAGGCGGCGGAATAGGAGTATCTGCCCAAGCTTCATGGTTCCCATCCAAAGACAACGGTTAATGCTAATAAAATCATCAAAACACATCAAACAGCAATCAAAAACCTTTAATCATGTTAAAAGATATTGTTGGCCCGTACATACTCCTGTGACACAATACGGTTGCTTGAGGTAGGGTTGGCGAGATTCTCCTGCATATGGGTGTCGTCTCGCGCGCCAGCATCGTCGAGGCGCTTCTGGCGCAGCCGCAGGCTTCGGTAAGCGCTGCCGCGCTCGCGAAGGTGAGCGAGGAAGTGGTCCGATCGGTACCGCGATCGCTGGCCGAACGACACTGCTGCCTCGGGCTAGTGCGCACCGACGGGCATTTGGTGCTGGCGATGGTGGATCCGCTGGATCAGACCGTGATCGACAAGATCGAGGAATCGACGCAGCTGTGCGTGTTACCCGTCGCGGCGGCAGACGGCGATCTTCGGGCCGCAATCGCAGACAAGTACACGAGCTCCCAGGTGGCCGGGGCAGACTAGCCGACATCCGACTCTGAGACCCACGATGTGCGCCGACATCATCCACCTGGACACTGCGGAGCCGGACGGAGACCTGGCGGAAGCACTGCGCCGACTCGACATTGCGGTGCGAACCAACAGCATGTACCCGGCCTCGGCACCCGCGGTGGTAAAGGCACATGGGATCGCGCATGCCTCTCTCGTCGCCGCGATCGGCGACGCACCGATAACGCTCCAGATTCGACCTAACGAAGTCTCCTGGGTCGATGCGCGCTCCCGGGAAGCCCGGTCGGTCGTTCTAGAACGGCTCGCGGCGCAGCTGCATCGGCGTCGCGTCGCCCGCCTTACCCTGGGTCCCGGCCTGCCGCTGGACTCTGTGGAGACCCTCATCAGCACCCTGGCCCAGCAAGAGTTCGAGCACGACGGCGACACTTTGTTGATCGGGGGAGTGCCCGGAATTCGCGCCGATGCGCTGGAGCTTCAGGGGCTCGTCGAAGGAGGCTCGCAGCGCTTTGACCCGAACGATGTTTGGGGTCAAATCCTGGCCGGGTTCGGCAGCGCGACAGGCGGCAGCCAACCGCAATGGGCGCAACTCGCTTCGGATCCGGATACCGCCGGCGACTTCTTCAGGTGGGCCCTGGATCCGGACCGTCAGCCCGCCGAGATGGCCCGCCATTCGCAGACAGACGGCTACACGTTGCTCGTCGAGCAGATCGCCGGGCGCGCCCCCGAGGTAGCCAACCTGATGCAAACGCTGGCGCAGACGTCGGCTGAGCTGTTCGACGAGCTTGACCCGGAAGCCTGGATCGAGGTGCTAACCGACCCTCTGCCGCTGCACACCGGCGAGACTGGTGAGCCGACTGATCTCACCAAACGTGTTGCCTCGAACCTCTCCGGCGGACAGGTCATGCGGTTGGTGAACTACGCGATGCAGTCGCGTTCAAGGGCGACGCCGCGACTCTACAAGTTCCTGTCGCGCGTCGTGACCAATCGCCCGGACCGATCTCAGATCGCCAGCCGCGCGGTGCAGATTGCCGAGCGCTCTTCTGTCGACATAGAGGAGGCATGGCCAAAGCTGGTGGAGGTCATGACCGGAGAGAACCCGGAACCGTTCGTGAACGACGACTATCGAGCGGTGCTCGAACACGAGCCGTCTCACGAGAAGTCGCCGTGGAACAATGCCAAGATCCGCGCCCGCTTCGGCGAGCTTGACGACGACTCCCTGCGTGTACGGAAGGCGCGGATCGCGCATTCGCTGTTGGTGAGCAATTGCGAATCGCGCTTCTACGAGCATTTGGTGAGCGCCATCGAGGGCGCCCTCAAGACCCTCGTGCGGATGGACGAGCTGGCGCTACTCGAAGAAATTCTCTCGACTCTGGCCCACCACGCCAGCGACACCAGCCGCATCACCGAGCAGCGCGAGAGGGCGCGCCAAGCGCTGGAGTGCATACAGCAACCGGAGCTTACCGTGCTACTCGTCCGGCGCCTCGCGCGCTCGGGCGCAGATAGCTTCTACGCGCTGTGGCGGATAGTGGAGCACCTTGGGCCCGACCTCCTGCCAGAGCTTCTCGAGGCGCTTGCGACAACCCGATCGCCGTCATATCGGCACCATCTGCTGCGCATCCTGCGGGCAATGAATCCACTGCCTGTGGAGGAATTCGCCGAGCCACTCGCGGACCCCCGAACGCCCTACGTGCGGGACTTCGTGTGGGTACTGGCCGAGCTCCGCCGGCCGGAGATCGCCCCGCTGCTGCTCGAGGCGGCACGCCACCGCAACGCTACGGTCCGACGAGAGGCCGTAAGTGGCTTCGCGTTCCTGCCCGACGAGGCCTCGGAGCTCGCGCTTCTGGAGGCGCTCGCGGACACCACACTGGAGGTCCGGGTGGCGGCGCTCCGCGCCTTTAGGCAGCGCTTCCAAAGCCGCTCCCAGGAGCTGCTCCTGAGCTACCTGGCGCTGCCGAACTGGAACGGCCGCAATACACGACTGCTCGCCGCGGCCGCGAGAGCACTCGGGCAGATCGGCGACGAAGTGGCTCTGGCCGCCCTCATACCCTTGACGCGCCGTATCTGGCTGTTCCGCCGACGCCGACGGACCGCTACCCAGGCATCTGTTGCCGCAGTACACAGCATCAAGCAACGCCATCAGCAGCAACGGGAACAGCAAGAACGGGAGCGGAAGCGGCAAGAGCGGGAGCAGGAGCAGCACGAGGCCACGGCAGCGCCCCAGCCACAGGACACCGCCCGTGCCGCCTGAACGCAGTTCCCGAGAGGACGGTCCTGGTGGAGCTCGGCCGACACCTGCTGTGCGCCCAACAGAGCCAGGCGATCTACCCGGAAGGTCACCCGCGTGCAGTCGCGGCGCTTCGCGACCTGTACCTTCGCACGGTCGAGTTGCTGACCGCTGAGGGCGACTTGCGGTTCGCCCTCGCTGATGGTGAGTTCATCTTCGACAACGAGCCCCTGCCGATCAGCGGCGAGGTACTCGAGGGCTTGTCGGAACTGTTCTGTCGTCAAGGAATCGGCCGCATGGCGGTATCTCGCGGCGTACGCCGTTGGGAGCTCACCGCCCTGGTCGGGGCGCTCAATACGCGGCCGGAGGACCTCGAGAGCAGCGGTGGTATCGAGGCAGTCCTGGCCAAGGAGGCAGTACAGCACGTCGTAGCAGCACCCCTGACCGGCAACCCTGGGAGCGGCGGGGCTGGTGCCTCGCTGACTGGTCCGACGTTATCGCGAGCCTGGGAGGTCTATTCGGCCAGCCTGGAGAACGTCCACCAACTCAAGAGCCGCCTCGAAGACGGCATCGACATCAACGCGATCACCCATGCCGTTTCGCTGGCCAGCGACCTGGCTGATGTCGTGGAGGGGCAACCACAGGCGTTCTCGCTGCTGTATGCGCTCAAGAACCACGATGACTACTCATACACCCACTCGCTGAACGTGGCGATGCTGTCGCTGACCATCGCCCGCTGGCTGGAGCTACCGCACGAGGCGCTTACGCAGGTTGCCCTGGCCGCGATCCTGCACGATATCGGCAAGGTGATGGTGCCCGACGAGGTGCTCAACAAGCCCGGCAAGCTGACCGACGAAGAGTGGGAGGTGATGCAGCGTCATGGCGACGATGGCGCCCGCATGCTCCTCGAGACCCCGGCCGACGACCTGGCCTTCGTCGTCGCCTATGAGCACCAGCTCGCCTACGACGACCAGCACGCGGACTACGGTCGGTGGCCACTGCACCTGGTGTCGGAGCTCGTTTGCCTCGCCGATGTCTACGATGCGCTGCGATCGAATCGGCCGTACCGTGGGTCGTTGGCGCCGGACGTGGCGATGCGGATCATGGAAGAGGAGGCCACCACCAAGTTCGACGCCGAGCTGTTTGCGGGCTTCCGGCGGATGCTCGGCTACTACCCCCCGGGCACGTGCCTGCAGCTGAGCGACGGCCGCGTCGCGGTGGCTCAAACCACCAACCTTCTCGATCCCGAGCGCCCCAGCGTGCTGGTCGTCCGCGACGCCGCTGGCCAGGAGCTGGAACCACCGGAGACGCTTGACCTGGCCACGGTCGACGTCACGGTTGCGGAGGCCCTGGAGCCGGAGGCTGCCGATATCGACCCGGTCGACTACCTCTGAGGAATCGGCCCCTACGGGCTCTGTCCCTCGCGCGGCACCGGGATGGTCTGGGTCCTGCCGTCCTCGGTCGACTCGATGATCACCTCGTCGGTCTCGTAGACGACACGCAGCGCATCCCGGCTCTTGTACTCGATGCCCTCATACTCGAACCGGGCAGGAGCCACGGGCGTTCCGAGTAGGAGCAGCTCGCCGCTGCTCATGCTGTAGGTCAGCTCGTCCCCGCTCGCCTCCGCTTGAGTGTCGCGAAACTCCACAGCGTCCTCGGCTACGACCTCGCTCCAGTCGCCTTCGTCGCTGACATCGACGCGCAGCTTGTCAGCCTCGATGACTCGCGTGCGCTGGCGCATGCTGGCGGTGCCCCCGAGACGGAGCTCCATTCCGTCTTGTTCGACGAGCAAGTTGCTGGCGCTGACCGTTGCGTACTCAGGCTCACCATCCTCCTGGATCGCGGCCACAGCCACCAACTCGACTTCCTCTTGAGCTCGAAGACGACCCGGGTCCGACTCCAACCGGAGCTCGCCGGCCTCCAGCGACTGAGACTCCCAGATGACCTGCACCTCGCGCCGCAAGATCAAAACGCCGTCGACGTCGAGCTCGGCCGACTCTGCGCGCATCTCGACGACAGGAGCATCTCCGAACAACACACTGGCGGCATCCAGATACTGGTCAGCCACATCGGCGCGTACCGATCCGGTGGCATCGACGCCATCGTCGGGCCGCCATATCATCTCGTCGGCGTACAGATCAACGCCGTTCGCCGACAGAACCGGAGCCGGGTCACCGCCCAGCGTCCAAGCGGCGGAGTCGATGGTGTACGTCGCTTCCCCGGCCGCCAGGGCGCGACCGTCAGCTTCGAACTCGACCCCGTCGGGCCAGTCCGCCTGGTCGAGCACGCCGTCGGTCCATGTGGCGATGAGCCGAGCGCCGCTGAATACGAGGGACTGCTCAGAGCTCGCAGTCGCCAGATCCGCCGTGACGTTACCGTCTGCCTCGACGCGCTCCAGGCCCGCATCGCTGGCGGTCAGCAGGAGCTCCGAGGCGGTGAGCTCGCGCAGGCTCTCGGTCGTGCCGCGGGCGCGCCAGGCGACCCCGCGACGAGCCTCGATCGCCTGGCTTTCGTCTTCAGGTCGAAGCACGATCTCGCGCGCCTCCAACCGCCCGAAGCCTGGCAGTGTCAGCCGCGAGCCCAGCCGCCCGCTGGTCGCTTCGATGGCTGAAAGCTCGCCGTCCGCGAATCCGACCAGAATGGTGGCGCCGCGGAGAAGCCGCGCCTCGCTATCTTCGTCCGCTACCTCTGCACCGTCCGCTCCCAGAACCTCGGCGTCTGAATCTCCATCAGCGGATTCCCGAGCATCGAGACCTTCGTCGGCCAGATCCTCAGCGGGATCTCCGGTCGCAGGATCCTCAGCGTCGGATTCTTCGACATCAAGATCTTCAGCGCCGGCTTCGGTGTCGCTCTCCGCTAGCGGATCTTCCGCCGCCGCAGGATTGTCTCCATGTGGGAAGAACCTCACCCGCGCGTTACCCGCAGACTCGACGCCGCGGAGCTCGCTAACGCCGGATCCCACATCAAGGACGATGTCATCGCCGCGAATCGAAGCCTGGCTCATCTCCAGCTCCGCATCACCCTGCAGGTGTACTTGGTCCCCGCCCGGTTGCACGCGCATCTCGCTGGCACCGCCCCTGAGTCCGGCCGGCATAGCGCTGTCTTCGCTACCTCGGCGTACGGCCAGGTCGCCCCACATTCGCAGCTCCTCAGCCACGACGTCCTGGCCGCTGGTGACGTCGCCCGCGGTTTGGAAGTGAAGGCAATCGCCGCGCGACTCCATTCCGGCGTAGAACAACGTGCTGCGGTTGCAGTTGCTCACCACGCCGCTAACGACGTCGTAGTTCAGCCGTCGGGTCTCGAAGTACCCGTCGTTGGGGAGTTCGGCGAGGACGTTGCCGATAATGCGGATCTCGTCGAAGTCATCCCCCTCACCGCTCGTTCGCATGGTGTCGCCGACAACCACGACATCCTTGTCTGCCCCGTCCTTGCCGAAGATTCGCAGCCGCACACCCGCCCATGTATTCCAACCGTCGGAAAAGTCCAGCAGTTCGTCGGCCGTGATCTCGTATAGCCTGCGGTCGCCGCGATACTTGACGAAGTTGATCCGCTCGGTGTGCGAGTCAACGCCGCGGTCGCTCTCCGGCATGACGGCTACCGGGACGCTGCCGGTAGCCTGGTCGCGCGATTGCGCAGGCTGCCAGTTCAGATAGACAACCGACGCCACGGCGACGGCAACGCCAACGAACAGAACGCGAAGAATCGCCGTCGCCCGCATGCGTCAGATGCCGCCAGTGGGACCGAGCGACGGTCGCCCGGTCAGCGCGCTGGACGATGCCGGTCGAATTCCTCGCGATAGTACTGCCGATACAGAATCTCCCATTCCCTTCCCCCTTCGGGAATGTCGCGCTTCTGCGAGGCGATCTTCTGTTGCACCTTGCGGTCGATGTACTCGTCGCGCCGGAGCTCCTCCTGAAAGATCTCTACGATCGCCAACCGTACGGTGTTCGGGTCGCGACGCAGAGCCACGGACTCGTCCTCTCCGAGTGCATCAACGAGCAGGCGCGACAGATGGTTGACCTTGGCGCGGGATAAACGCATGTCGAATCAAAGGATGATGTTGCGTTCCTTGGCAAGCTTGGCCTTAATGACCTTGAACATCTCGTGAAGCTCGACATCCGCGCGCCGGATCTGGTCGTTGTAGGTGCGCATGATGTCGCGTACTTCATCGTTGAGACGATCCTCCGTCATGAGCTCGTCGACGATGATCCCGCTCATCCGGCTTTCCGTTTCCGCGGCGTCCGCGACGCCGATCAGCCCGAGTTTGTTGAGATCGCGCACGACCCGGAAGGCGATCACGTCGATCTGGTCCTGAGTCATGCGCATTTCGGCCGCCAGGGCTCGGCTCGAGGTGAGCTTGGAGATTCGTCGCCAATGTCGATCCTACCACGCGCGGAACTCCCACCACGCGGTAACCCATTAGGTTAGCACGCCGGCTTCGGCCCTACTCGATGCGGACCCGCGCCTCCACCGGAACCCCTCCGTCCTCAACGCTGAGGCGAACAATGTAGTCCCCGGCCGCGACGGCCGGCACAGCTGCCTGGACGATCAGCGGCCCACTGGACGCGCCGATAGTCCAGGTGGCCGCGACATCCTCAACCTTGACCTCGCCGCCGGTTGAATCGACCAGGGTGACACTCACGGAATCGGCAGCCGGAGCCTTGCCGCGGACCCAGGTGACCGCCGCGAAACTATCGCCGGCGCTCAATCTCGGCTCGGCGCGAGAGATCACTCCCACCTCGCCGCCCTCGCGTAGACGGGTTACCGAGCGAGCGATGAGCAGCGGGCTGATGGCGCTACCGCTGTCGGTGATCTCGACCGATCCCTCCCATGTGAACGCTGTCCCCGACAGGGGGTCGAGCACGCGCAGCCCAACGGAGTATCCACCGGTCCCGGCCGGCACCAAAAGCGCGGTCCGAAGCGACGCACCGCCGATCCGTGATGCATCGGCCCCCGTCAGATCGATGGTCCACTCCTCCGATCCGCGGAAATCTTCAGCGTCGCCCAGACCCAAGAGCGATGCTTCGATCTGAAGAGTCGTTCGCAGCCCGTCACCAGCCGGCTCGAACAGGAGAGCGCGTAGCGGTAGCTCGACCGGGATGAGCACCGCGCCGGCGACACCGGAGATACCCCAGGTCTCGGCCGGAACGTTGAGAGGCTCGACATGCGCCGCCGTTTCACGGATCGCTACCGTCGTGCTCGCGACGCCTGATCCTGGCGCAAACTCGTTCACGGTGTCGATAACCGAGGTCTCGTTGGTAAACAGGAACGCCGTCTGCAGGTCGGTGGGAAAGGCGCCCAGTCCAAGCATGCTCGGATCGCAGATCTGGAACTGCCCGATGCGGGTCTCGACGAATATCACGTGAAACTCGCCCATCTGGGCTCGAAACGCCATGTTGTTGGTGCGGTAGGTCCACCACTCTCCCTCCGGCGCCGAGCATCGCCCGTACCGGCGTAGCTCGGTCCGCCGCATGCCTGCATTGGGTCGACCTAGGGTGATCCAGACGCGACCACGATCCGACCTCCAACCACGCGGGAATCCACGGAAGCGTTCGTTCGTATACGCCACCCGACGATAGAACTCCTCTTGAAACGGATGCCCGTCGTCGCGACTATCGAGGTCACGGCGGGCCCAGAACCACTCAATGAACTCGCTGCGAGCCTCGTCAGTCTCGACGTCGTCCCAGGTGTCGCGCTCATATTCCAGCATCAGGTACTCGACCGGTCCGCGGCTCCAGTCCTTGAGCGGCAGCTCCTCCTCGTAGTGGCGCCGCGCCGCCTCCATGGTCTTGGGGAACTCGTCCTTCTGGGCAATCGCCGGGTCGGCGACGATGATCCCGATTACCATGGCGGCGAATGAAGGTAGTGCACGAAATCGCATAGATAGCACCATTCGATGTCTCCAGGCGGACCGGGCAAAGACCCCGGTGGCCGCGACTACGGGGGGACGGCAACGGACTGCCGACCGGAACCCGTGCGGACTCAAGTACGATTGTAGACGGCTGGAGAACGTGCCGGCAAAGGACCCCGCCTCCTGAGCGTCACTAGCAACCCGGAGAACGCCCGATTTGGCCACCCTGGAGGCGCACATCGACGGCGCCACTAGCGCCGCAACCGAGGTACTGAAGCAGCTCATCGCCGTGCCGAGCGTATCGGCACACGGGGAATGTCTACCGGAGGGTGCCGACGCCTTCGCCACCTTGCTGCGGGAGCGCGGGCTGTCCACGACTGTCTGGAATTCCGCCGGTGCACCAGTGGTCTTCGCCCACCATCCGGCCCCTCCTGGGGCTCCGACATTGCTCATCTACGGTCACTACGACGTGCAGCCCGCGGATCCGATCGACGCCTGGCACACAGAGCCGTTCGATGGCGTGCTCCGCGACGGCGCGGTGTACGGCCGTGGGGCCGCCGACAACAAGGGACAGCTGCTGGCGCACATCATGGGCGTCTCGTTGCTGCACGGGCTCGACCGACTTGGGATCGGCATCAAGTTCTTGATCGAGGGGGAGGAGGAGATCGGCAGCCCGCACATCGCCCAGGTAGCAGCCGAGCGCCGCGAGGATTTGTCCGCCGACCTTGCCCTCACCTCCGACGCCCCCTTCCACGACGACGGGACGCCGGTAGTCATCTTCGGAGTGCGCGGTCTCCTCTATGTCGAACTGCGGGCGCACGGTGCCGATCACGACGTGCATTCTGGTAATCGAGGCGGAATCGCCCCGGCGCCGGCCTGGGATCTCGTTGCGGCTCTGAGCTCAATGCGCAACCCCGACGGGACGGTACTCGTGGCCGGGTTCTACGACGACGTGCGTCAACCTTCTGCTCAGGAGCAGCTACTGCTCGACGCACTTCGTTTTGATCGCGACGGCCTACGCCGGGAGCTCGGCGTCGACCGCCTGGCGCCCCTGGCCGAGGAGGATCCGGCGAGGGCCTTGATGTTCTCTCCGACGCTCAACATTGCGGGCCTGACCAGTGGTTACGGCGGACCCGGTACCAAGACGATCGTGCCGGCACAGGCGGCCTGCAAACTCGACATACGGTTGGTTGCCGACCAGGATCCCGACCGCATCTTCGCTTCTCTCGGAGCACACCTGGAGGAGCGATTTCCGTCCATCAAGCTGGCGAGGTCAGCTTCGGTGCCACCATCCGCTACGTCGCCGGATACTCCGTTCGCCGATCCTGTCATCGCCGCCGTTACACGCGCCTGCGGGCAGCCGCCCATGCTGCGACCTCGGCTGGGGGGTACGACTCCAGACTTCATCTTCACACGCGTGCTCGGCATACCCAGCCTCCTGGTGCCCTACGGGCAGCCGGGAATGAACCATCACGCTCCGAATGAGCACATCACGGTAGCGGCCCTGCGCCGCGGCATCCGCTGCACCGTCGAGATCTGCGAGGCTCTTGCCGACAGATAACGGGACGAGCGGATCGGGCTTACGGCTGCGCTGTGCAGAACACCTCGAACGCCGGGGCCACCGTTCCGGGAGGCGCCCCGGCGCGCAGCAGATCGGACACTAGCGGAGTCGCCGCGCAGGCCCCCGGTAGGAGACTCTCCAGCTGCTGCCCATCATCGCTGGCGGCGCCAATCAGCCATCGCAGCGCCGCATGGAGATCGTGCAGCGTCGCCAACACTGAATCCAGTGACATGTCGTCGCGCGGCCGCGCGAAACGAACGAAAGCCTGTGCAATGCCCGACGGCGTCAGCACCCGACCCAGCGTCTGACCGGTCTGATCGAGCACACCCCACCAACCGTGCAGGGTCTCGCCGCCACGGTCCACAGGCTGCGCCAGACCCGCGAGCAGGCGGCCCCTAGCCAAATCCACCTGGGCCGCTGCCTGGGCGACGCCTGGCCAATGGCTCGGCGAGTCGTCCTCGGCGGGCCACCATTGCAACCGACCGCCGGTGCCAACGGCGCGCAGCGTGACGTCGAAAGCGGTTACTGGCGGTCGATCGGCAACGCGGTTTAAAACCTGTCCAGTAAGGGCCGAGCGCAAGAGCCCGTACGCTACTGCAAGCCCTGACATCTCGGTGCGCTCCAGACCACCGAGCCGGAGTGGATCGGTCATCCAGACCGTCAACCGCCCCTCTTCCTCCGATACCGGCGGCGCCCAGTGCACCGCGGCCATGCGAATGGAGCCACGGTAGGCGGGTGACAACGGCTGCAGAGTGTCACCGGCCACCAACAGCGCCACGGCAATGGCATCCAGGCCGGCCTCTTCGAGCGTTTGCCAGGCGCGTAGCGCCGCGACATGAAGGGCCGTAGCGGGGTGCTCCGGATCGCCGGCTTCGACCCTCGGACCAGCTGGTTCCAGCTCCAGTACCGGCCCCACCGGCAGGGCACGTGGCCGCTCCGTCCAGGCTTCCAGAGCGACCAACTCGGCTGTCGAGAGCGTGCTCAGCGCGTCGAATAAGGGAATCACTCGATCCTGCAAATGTGCCCGCGGCATCGGCCCGGAGGCGAAGACGACCGACAGTCGGGCAAACGGATCGGCGCCGAACGGGATACGAGCATGAATTCCGGAGCCCACCGGCGCGTCGACATCGATCTCGAGCTCGACACGGGCGATGTCGGCCAGATCGAGCAGCACCGTGGTGTCGATCTGTTCCGCGGCTCGGAGACTGAGCGCCATCGATCCGACCGGACCCGGTACGAGCACGTCGGCGAGCGTCGCCGTCAGCCGCGCCATTGCTTGTGCGTCCGCGTCGAGAGCCTCGTCTGGAAGACCGTCATCCATCGGGACCTCGGCGTCCTCGGCGCCCGTATCCTCCGACACCTCTTCTGCCAGCGCCGCTTCCTCACCACTATCGATCTGACGTTCCACGCGCACGCTCGAGCCGATCAGGGCAGCGAACGGCACCTCCAGCTCGGCGAGCGTTGCTTGAGCGAGCTGAAGCCGGAGTGTCGCGAACGCCCGGAAAGACGATGGCAGGCTGCCTACAACCTCGCCCCCCTCTCCCACCGCTTGTCCGACAGCGGTGCCCGCGAACGACGGGTCGAGAGGGATCCAGCGACCGTCCTGCCGTACTTCCAGCCACCAATGATCCGAGGCCATCTCGATCCACCGTAGCCACGGATCCCCGCGGCCCGCTTGCGCGGCTGTCGGCTCACCGACCAAACCAACTGCATCACGCCACCCCAAGTGGCCGCGTATCAGCCTCACCGTAACGCCGCGGGCCCGATAGAGAGCCGCCAGTAGCAGCGTCTGGTCTAGCGCGTTGCCTGTTGACGCGAGCAGGGCGCCGCGTGCGCCACGCACACTGCCGGCGTACGGGTCGTGCCGCACCCGGCGTTGGACAAACCGGAATGGCGCCTCGATACCCGGCGCAAGCACGGCGCTCAAGTCAGCGATCTCACCGCCGGCTCGCGTGCGGCGCGGTACGTTCAATCCCGCCAGCACCTCCTCGACGTCGACGCGCTCGAAGAACGTCCGCAGGGTATCCACCGCCGCCGCCGGCCAGTCGACGCTCGGCTCCTCGTCGAGATCCTGTACCTGCTGCGCCGTGACCAGGCCCGGCAGCAAACATGCGATCACGCCACCAGCGATCAGACGTTGCCAGCGCCTGGAGGGGGGCGCGAAGATGTGGCTGCTAGAGACCATGCGTGCCAGGCTAGAGGCGTTGCCAAGCGGCTGTCAAACTGCGCGCCAAGCTCGCAGCCCTGCCGTGCAGCGTTGCCGGCAAGAGGATGCTAGCCCACACCACGCGAGCAGCAGATCGGATCACGGTGCCCGGCGAAGGAAGAGAGATGTTACGGAGACAGACACTGAGCAGCACGGTCGTAATCGTTGCCCTGGTTGCCGCTGGCTGCGGCGCGCATGTGGATCCCGGCCCTGATCTGATCCTGACCGGGGGACGAATCTACCCTTCTGCGGAGGCGACGCAGCCGGTCTCAGCGCTGGCAATCACCGGCGACGCCATCGTCGCCATTGGCACCGACGAGCAAGTCCGAGCACTGGTGACTGACTACACACAGGAAATGGACCTGGGTGGCGCAGCAGTGCTCCCCGGTTTTCACGATGCCTGGGTCGATCTCGAGGCCATCGGTCGGCGGCTCGACATGCTGGACGTCAGCTTGACCGCGACACCTCGCGAGCTGCAGACAAGACTGCGTACCGCCGCCGCCGAGGGGTCAGGCTGGATCATCGGATGGGGATGGGACGAGGCGTTGTGGCCGAACGCCCAGCTTCCCGATCGCGACCTGCTCGATGGCATCGTCGACGTACGCCCGGTGCTCCTGTACCGCCGCATTGGCCACGTAGCCTGGCTCAACCGCGCAGCCCTCGAAGCGACCGGGGCCGACGCCGAAGTGCTTCGCGATCCTGCCGGCAATCCAACAGGCCTGTTGGTCGACGAAGCATTGCGGCGAGCGGAGACCTCGTTGCCCGCCGTCTCCTCGGACCAGCGACGCGACCGGATCACCGCCGGGTTGCAAGCCGCGGCGGCGGCGGGGTTCACCTCCGTGTCGAGTGCGCCGCTCGACACCGAGGCGTACGGGCAGCTCGTCGAGCTGGCACGGATAGGTGACCTGCACATACGCGTCGGCGCCCGCCTGAGCCCGAACGCGATCGTGCCCGAGCAACTGAAAACAGACGAGTCCCTTCAGGTCATCGCGATTGGCTTCGATGTTGACGGTCCGCTGGATCTGCGGCTAGCGGCTACCTCCGACCCGTATGTGGACACGCCGCAAGTTCCACCGCCAACCCCCAATGGAGCCTTGAGGACGGCGTGCGATCGGGCCGCAGATGCGGGACTGCCGCTCGATACCCATCTGCGGGGCGACGCAGCGCTCTTGGCAGTGGCCGGCTGCGAAGCCGCCGCCAAGGGGCTCGTGGTGGGAGCCGATATCCTCCCCGTGGCGGGCGACTTCAACTCCCCCCGCGTCGCCATCGTGCCGCACCGCATGGCCCACGATATGTACTGGCTGATGGACCGAGTTGGTGCACAACGAGCCGCCGCGGCACACGCCTATCGCGATCTGGCGCGGGCCGGAAAGCTGGTGGCGTTGGCGACACGGGCGCCTGCGTTTCCCCTCGATCCGATGGGAGCACTATGGATCATGAACCGACGCCAGGACCTTCAGGGCTACCCGCTGGACGGTTGGAACGCGCCCCAGCGACTATCGATTCGCGACTCTCTTCGCGTCGCCATCGCCGCTCGATTCGTCGGAAGGCCCGAGCTCGCGATCGGCGCCAAGGCCGACCTCGTGATCTGGTCTGAGGATCCGTTCGAAAGCAACGCGGCGCTTGTCGACGCTCGCGCGATGGTGGTACTCGTGGACGGCCGCGTGATCTACTCGCGCCCTGTCGAACCTTGACAACCCACCCCGCCAGCCGTACTTTCGGCTCTGTGCTTCGGCCCTCGGCTCCCACACTCCCACGGCGCGTTTCATGTCCTTTCGCGGACCCATCGTCCGTCGGGCGGCAGCCATTGCGGCCGGCCTGCTGACGCTTGCCTGTACGTCGACTGACCCCGAAATCGTCGCCATCGAGTACATGCGCGCCACGCGCCACGCGGACTCGGATGACGCGCTCGCAAGGCTCGATCTGGACGAGATCGTCAAGCGCGTGGAGGATGACGTGACCCTCGTACTCAAGGACGGGAACTCCGATACCTTCCTCCGGAGCTCAGTCGAGACGATGCTGTGGGGATTATTCCAGGAAACCCCGCGCGAGGAAGGCCTGTCGTACAATGCGACGCCGGCAAGTCTCGACGGTGAGCGTGCATCGGTGCAGGTAACAATGCGAGACACCGAGGGCACGAGCCGAACGCGTACGGTACACCTGCGGCGAACTGCTGGCGGTTGGCGCGTCTCCGGACGCTCGGTGGACAACCTCGTGACCTACGTCATACAACGCTTGGAGGAGCGGTTTTGAGAGACCGCCCGAGAGTCCCGTTTCTGTCGGGTACGACCTCGAAAGGAGTCAAAGGACAAATGATTCGACGATTCCCGCTGGTGCTGGCGCTGCTGGTTGCAGCCTGCGGCTCGCCGCTCGAGAACGCCTCGCAGCTACTCGTGGAGCAAGTCCGTCTGGGAGATCCTCTCGCCCAGCAAACGTACGACGAGAACATCGAGATCCTCGAGTCGGCGGAAGCGCTGCCGATCTGGCTCGATACGCTAGCCAACGACGAAAGCGACCAGGTCAAGGAATGGGCGGCGCAGATAGTCGGCAACATCGGTGACGCTTCCGCTCTACCGGCACTGACGGCAGCGATGTCTGACTCTCGTGATGTGCGCGATGCGGCGGTTGCCGCCATCCGGCAGTTCGACGATACGGCAGCCGCGGGAGCGTTCGCACAGGCGCTCGCCAACGGATCGCGTGATGCCCAGATAGCTTCGCTCTCTCAACTGAGTCGTCTGGAGACCGGCGCCGAATTGGCTGTGGGGGCGGTAGCGGTCACGGCGGCATCCAGCGACGAGTTGGTGGCTCGAACGTCGGTTGACACGTTGAGCGACATCGCCAACGACGAGGCCTGCGCCGCGCTTGCCGGAGTGGTCACGAACTCCGCCGTCAGTGTCGAGATGCGTGCTTATGGGCTGAGCGCCCTCGGGCGTATCCAGAACGACGCTTCAGCGGCGCAGATCGACACGGTTGTTGCGGCCCTGCAAGACTCCGACGACGACGCTGCTGCGGACCTACTGGCACAGGCACGTGCCCTCCGCTGACCCGAAGCCTCCACGCGCCCTCCGCTGACCCGAAGCCTCTCAGCAACGAACCGGTAGCGTCTTCGCGAGCGAGCATGGAACCGATCGACCTCGACTCAGTCCTCGAGGATCAGGAGCAGGTCGCCTCCTCTGACCGGTTTGTCGAGGCTGCTGTCGTCGCGGACCCTAGCGCCGCACGTCGTCGCGCTGCGGCCGATCCTGAAGCTTTCTGGACCGCGGTCGCTGACGAGCTCGATTGGTACCGCCGCTGGGACGAAGCACTCGATTGGGACCCGCCGTTCGCCCGTTGGTTTCCCGGCGCCCGGTGCAACATCGTACACAATGCGATCGACCGACACCTCTCGACATGGCGACGTCACAAGGTGGCGCTCCTTTGGGAGGGAGAAAACGGCGACCGCCAGGTGCTTACCTACGCCGAGCTCGCCGCCGAGGTTAGCCGGCTGGCCAACGGCCTACGCCGCCTGGGGGTCGGGAAGGGCGACTGCATCACCATCTATATGCCGATCTGCCCCCAGCAAGCGATCGCGATGCTCGCCAGTGCCAAGATCGGTGCGTTTCATAGTGTCGTCTTCGGCGGATTCTCGGCCGATGGCCTGCGCGACCGTATCAAAGACGCCGCGTCGAAGCTGCTGATCACCGCTGACGGTGGTTATTACCGGGGCGGCATAGTTCCGCTGAAACAGGCGGCGGACGAGGCGGTGGAGCAGTGCTCGTCAATCGAGCATGTTGTGATGTACGAGCGCACGGCGACCGACGTCTCCATGCAGCCGGACCGCGATTTGACCTGGTCGCAGGCTGTCGAAGGGTGTGCTGCGACCGCCGACACCGAGATAATGGACGCCACGGACCCGCTTTTCGTGCTCTACACCTCCGGCTCGACCGGCAAGCCGAAGGGCATCGTTCACAGCCATGCCGGCTACATGGTCGGCGTATACCAGACGACCAAGTGGGTTTTCGATCTTCGCGACACCGATCTCTACTGGTGCACCGCCGACGCCGGCTGGGTTACCGGGCATAGCTATATCGTGTATGGGCCGTTGCTCAACGGTGCCACCGGTTTCATGGCCGAGGGCGCCCCAGACCACCCTGATGCCAGTCGATGGTGGCGGCTCATCGAGCGCTACGGCATCAACATCCTGTATACCGCTCCTACCGCGGTCCGCATGTTCATGCGGCTTGGCGAGCATTGGCCGGCGGCACACGACCTGTCGAGTCTGCGCCTTCTCGGCACCGTGGGCGAACCCATCAACCCCGAGGCATGGCGTTGGTACCACCGCGTGATCGGCGGTGGTAGCTGTCCCATCGTCGATACGTGGTGGCAAACTGAGACCGGCTCCATTCTCATCACCAACCTGCCAGCGGAAGCGCAGAAGCCGGGCTCGGCCGGCCTGCCGTTCCCCGGAATCGATGCCGACGTCGTCGACGCCGAAGGCAACTCGCAGGCCCCTGGACAGGGCGGGTACCTGGTCGTTCGCAAACCATGGCCATCGATGCTAACGACGATCTACAACGACCCGGATCGCTACCGAGAGACCTACTGGGAAGTCGTCCCGGGGATGTACGCGGCCGGTGATGCGGCCGTTCGAGACGAGGACGGCTATATCCGGGTACTCGGCCGCATGGACGATGTGTTGAATGTCGCCGGCCATCGCCTCGGCACCATGGAGATCGAGAGCTCCCTCGTCGCCCACCCTGCAGTCGCCGAGGCCGCGGTCATTGGAATGCCCGACGAGATCAAAGGTGAAGTACCGAAGGCGTTCGTGTTGTTGCAGCAGGGACTAGAGCCCAGCGACGACCTCGCCGGGGAGCTCCGCGCTCACGTCGGCCAGCAGATCGGCAAGATCGCCCGACCGCAAATCATCGACTTCGTGTCAAGCCTGCCCAAGACTCGCAGCGGCAAGATCATGCGCCGACTGCTCAAGGCACAGGAACGCGGCGAGGACGTCGGTGATACGTCGACGCTTGATCCGGGTAGCGTTCCGGCAGACTAGCGCTCCTAGCCAGTCCTGGCTGGTAGATAGCGAGTTGCAGCACTCTAGCCGAGTAGATCCGCCGGGTGGACCGTCGCTGCGAGCGTGAAGGGCGCGGGGCCCTGTCCGACGGGCCCCACCGGCACTGAGCTCGGCGACCTCGGTCGCGAGCCCCGTTCGCCGCAGAGTCGCGCTAACGAAACAAGACCGAGATTGGCGGGTCTCCCTCCTCGCGGGCCGGTGGACTTGGCCAGGACAGCCCTCTGGACAGAACCCCGCGCCCTTCACGTCGACCCATGGGAGTCGCACCGTTCGTACCGCGCTCGCGCCGCGAGCAGCCACCGGCGCCGAGCCAGAATCGGTGCCGTCCGATGTCAGGTCTTCAGCCCCCGGATATGTCCGCCGCGTCGGATCGACCGCAGGCACGAGTCGCACGCCCTGCCCGCCTGCACTCGTTCATGGCCTCCCATCAACGCCGGAGTTCGCCCAGCGCGAAAGTCGCGGGGTTCCGTTGGGAGGGCTGTCCTGACCAAGTCCACCGGCCCGAGAGGAGCGAGACTCGCGAACCTCGCTTTGTTCCCGGGCAGGCCCGTCGTTCGGCGAACGAGGCTCGCGACCGAGGTCGCCGAGCTCGGTACCAGTGGGGCCCGGCCAACGGAAGCCCGCGGCTTTCGCGCTGGACTCCAGACGGTCGCTGGCAGGGCGCAACGTCGCTGGCAGACAGGAAGCGCCCGCCAGTGACGGGCGCTTCCTAGTGGACCGTGGGGGGCTCGAACCCCCGACCTCCGGCATGCGAGGCCGGCGCTCTCCCAACTGAGCTAACGGCCCTCACTGGCTACAGTAGCGGCCAGGCAGTGGCTAGAGTCTATCGCTCGCCTTCGTCATCGTCAGACGAGTCGTCGGCATCCGTTTCATCGTCCTGCGACGCGCCGCTGTCGGGCTCGTCGGCGGCGGCGCTCTCAGACTCCTCAGCGACCGCATTGCCGGCATCAGCTTCGTCTGATTCAGCAGCGTCCGCAGCTGCCGCGTCGACCGCCGGCTCGGCCTCTGCAGGATCGGCAGCGGGGGCGTCATCGTCGCCTTCGACAGGCGTTTCCGTCGATACCGGTGCGACGGTGTCCTGGGACGCGGTCCGTGGGCCCGCTTTCTTCTTCGGCTTGCGCTTGCGCGGCTTCAGTTCGGCCTCGACCAACTCGATCACTGCCATCTCGGCGCGATCCCCGGGCCGCGTCGCCAACTTGGTGATGCGTGTGTAGCCTCCGAGTCGCTCCGCGTAGCGCGGCGCCAGGTCGTCGAACAACTTGCTCAGGACAGCCTTGTCGCGGATGACTCGCGCGGCATGCCGCCGCGCATGCAACGACTCCCGCTTGCCGAGCGTGATCATGCGCTCGGCCAGGGGCCTCAGCACTTTCGCCTTGGCCTCCGTCGTACGTATCTTCTCGTGGCGCAACAGGTCCGTGACCATGTTGCGAAGCATCGCCTTACGGTGCGCGGGCGATCGGCCCAGCGTCGCTGTGGTTTGACGGTGACGCATCAGTCTTCTCTCAGCCGTCTGACTCTCAGGCGGCGTCCGGCGGCGGCGGCAGATCCGACAGGTCCATGTCGAGCGTCAGTCCCATCTCCGCCAAGACCTCTTTGATCTCCTGAAGCGACTTCTTGCCGAAGTTCTTGGTCTTCAGCATCTCCTGTTCGCTGCGCTGCACGAGATCGCGAATCGTCCGAATGCTCGCGTTTTTCAGGCAGTTGTAGGAACGCACGGAGAGCTCGAGCTCGTCGACCGAGCGATTGAGATGCGAGTAGAAGGCGGTGAGATCCTGGTCAGGCTCGTGGTGCTCGTGTTGTGGCTCCTCCTCGATGTCGACGAAGATCGCCAGGTGATCGCGCATCAGCTTCGCGGCCAGCGCGATCGCGCGGTCGGGCGTCACGGTGCCGTTGGTCCACAGCTCGAGCAGCAGGCGCTCGTAATCCGTCGAACGCCCAAGCCGCGCGCGCTCGACCTTGTAGTTCACACGCCGAACCGGCGAATGCACCGAGTCGATGGGAATCCAGCCGATGCCCATGTCCTCTTCCAGATTTCGATCCGCCGGAACGTAGCCGCGGCCACCTGCCAGACGCATCTGCAGCTCGATCGAACCGCCCTTGGAGAGGGTGCAGATGTGCGCTTCGGGATCGATGCAGGTGAAATCGGGATCTTCCTCGATATCCGCTGCCGTCACCGAGCCTTGCTTGTCCTTGCGCAAGACCAGCGTCTTCGGCTTGTCGACGTTGAGCCGGAACGGAATGCTCTTCAGATTCAGAATAAGGTCGGTCGTGTCTTCAATCACGCCCGCTAGCGAGCTGAACTCATGCAGCACACCCTCCACCTTGAGGGCCGTGATCGCCGCACCCTCGACGGAGGAAAGCAGCACCCGCCGCATTGAGTGTCCGACAGTGACGGCGAAGCCGCGTTCAAACGGCTGCGCCACGAACTGTCCGTATCCATCCGTTAGCGAATCGAGGTCAACCTCAAGCCGCTTGGGTCGTTGAAACCCAGTCCAGAGCATGTCCCGGACCTCCTGAAAGACGACGGTTTCCGCAGCTGTGTCGAGTGCCCTACTTCGAGTAGAGCTCGACGATCAGCTGTTCCTGGATCTCGATATCGATATCTTCACGCATTGGCAATCGCGCCACGGTCCCGGCAAGCTTGTCGTGGTCGACTTCAAGCCAACCGACCGGGCTCCCGACCTTGGCGTTCTCGACCGCCAGCATGATCTCGGTGTTGCTGCGACTCCGGTCACGAACTGCAACCGCGTCGCCCTGCTGTGTCTGGTATGAAGGAATGTCGACGCGCGAGTTGTTGACCGCGATGTGGCCGTGCTTCACCAACTGCCGAGCATGCGATCGCGACAGGCCGAAGCCCATGCGATAGACGACATTGTCGAGTCGTCGTTCGAGCGACCCCAGAAGGGTCTCACCCGTGACTCCCCGCTCCCGCGAAGCGCCGTAGAAGTACCGGCGAAACTGTCGCTCGAGCACCCCGTAGATCCGCTTCACCTTCTGCTTCTCGCGCAGCTGCGCGGAGTAGTCCGATGGACGTCGACGCCGTCGTCGCCCATGCTGGCCGGGCGGGTAATTGCGCCGCTCGATTGCACATTTGTCCGACATGCAGCGGGTGCCCTTCAGGAAGAGCTTCATCCCTTCCCTCCGGCACAGCTTGCAGACGGGGCCCGTATAACGCGCCAATGTTGTTACCTCCTGAAGACCAAACTCAGACTCTGCGCTTCTTCGGCGGCCGGCATCCGTTGTGGGGGATCGGCGTCACATCGCGGATCGCCGTGACGGTGATGCCGGCAGACTGCAACCCTCGGATGGCCGATTCACGGCCCGCCCCAGGCCCCTTTACGCGGATCTCGACCCGCTGAACGCCGTGCTCCTTGGCCTTCGTGGCGGCATCGGTAGCGGCGATCTGGGCGGCGAACGGCGTGCCTTTACGCGATCCTTTGAATCCTTTCGATCCCGAACTGGACCACGAGATCGTGTTGCCTTCCGTATCGGCAATCGTGATGATCGTGTTGTTGAAGGTCGCCTGCACGTGGGCGATGGCCGCCACGATGTTCTTCTTGACCTTCTTCTTGGTTGGCTTTCGATTTGCCATAGCCTGAACCTGTGTTCACTCTCTGGAGGCGCCGCGTGGTCTGCTCGTTCGAGATGTCGACCAGAGCCTAGAGCTTGGCCTTTTGCCTCTTCTTGATGGCCATGCCACGTGGCCCTTTTCGGGTTCGCGCGTTCGTCTTGGTGCGCTGCCCACGAACCGGCAAGTTACGCCGGTGCCGCATGCCGCGGTACGAGCCGATCTCGACAAGTCGCTTGATGTTCATCTGGAGCTCTTTGCGCAGATCGCCCTCGACGCGTCCCTGGCGATCGATTACCTGACGAATGCGGCTGACCTCCTGCTCGGTCAGGTCCTTGACGCGGCAATCCACTTCCACCTTCGCGGTCGAGAGAATCGAATGCGCACGCGCACGACCGATTCCGAAGATATCGGTCAGCGCGATCTCCACGCGCTTGTCCAGACGCAAATCCACACCCGCAATACGGGCCATCGGAAAGCTCCTCTTACTGAAGTCCGCCGAGCTCGGAAGCCGGTGCCATCCTCTATACCGGTTCCAGCTGCTCTGTTCTTGGCGCTGGTGCTATCCCTGCCGCTGCTTGTGCTTCGGGTTCTCGCAGATGACGTAGATCGTGCCTCTGCGGCGCACGACCTTGCACTTGTCGCACATGCGACGAACCGAGGCTCTCACCTTCACGGCAAACTCCCACCAATTTATTTCAGCGGACAGCCGATTGTAGCAGGATTCCTACCTGCCGACATCCACCCCCGCGCCCTCTCGGACGTCGGGTCGTTCGTCACTTGTAGCGGTACACAATCCGCCCGCGCGCCAGGTCATAGGGCGACAACTCGACTAGCACCTCATCACCCGGAAGAATGCGGATGAAGTACTTCCGCATCTTCCCTGAGATATGCGCGAGCACCTTGTGCCCGTTCTCGAGCTCGATCCTAAACATGGCGTTCGGCAAGGTCTCTACGACCTTGGCGCGGACCTGTACAGCTTGTTCCTTCTGCGTCATTCTCTACTCAGCGGCTCGCGACTCGGGCCATTTTCGCCGCACCCGATGCGCTGAGAACCCAAGGGCCCTCGGGGGTGATCGCCACACTGTGCTCAAAGTGAGCTGACGGAGTTCGGTCCACGGTTACGGCGGTCCAGCCGTCATCGAGGACTTCTACGGCCGCGGCACCGAGATTCACCATCGGCTCGATTGCCAGGACCATCCCGGGCCGCAACCGCGCGCCCACGCCAGGCGATCCGAAGTTGGGGATCTGCGGGTCCTCGTGCAGCGAAGTACCGATCCCGTGCCCCACAAACTCCCGTACAATCGAGAATCCTGCCGACTCCACCTGGTGCTGCACGGCGTGCGAGATGTCACCGACACGATTTCCCGCCACGCACTGATCGATGGCGCAAGTCAACGCCTGTGAGGTCACCGCCAGTAGCCGATCTACCTCAGGTTCTAGCGGCGGAACTGGCACGGTGATCGCCGAGTCTCCATAGAAACCGTCGAGGCGAACACCGAGATCAATTCCGAGAATGTCGCCAGGTGCGAGCCGACGCGTCGGCGAAGGGATACCGTGCACGATCTCCTCGTTGAGCGACGCGCAGACGGTCGCCGGGAACCCGCGGTACCCCTTGAATGCCGGTTCGCCGCCGAGCTCGTACACACGCGCCTCGGCGTACTCGTCGAGATCGCCCGTGGTCACCCCGGGAGCGACACGCGCCGCCAGCTCGTCGCGGACCGTGGCAACGATCTGGTTGGCGGCGAACATACGTTCGAGCTCGGCCGCCGACTTGCACTCGATCATGCGCTCACCAACTTGGCGAGCGCTGCATCGCTGCGGTTGAAGACCTCATCGATTCCCGCGTCGCCGTCGATGCGGACGAGCTGTCCGCGCCCCTGGTAACGATCAACCAGCGGCTGTGTCTTCTCGCGGTACACTGCCAGACGATCGCGCACGACCGCCTCATGGTCGTCATCGCGCTGCACGAGCTCGGCGCTGCAACGGTCGCAAAGGGTGCCCTGCGCCGGCGGATTGAACGCCATATGGTAGTTGGCACCGCACTCCGGGCAGCTGCGCCGACGCGACAGCCGATCCACGAGAACGTCTTCAGGCACGTCGAGATACAGCACCAGGTCAACGCCGTGGTGCGGTGTCTGCTCCAGGAGCCCATCAAGCGCGGTCGCCTGTACGCTCGTCCGCGGGAACCCATCGAGAATGGCGCCGGCGGCCGTGTCCGGCTTCTTCAACCGTTCCCGTACAACATTGCGCATAGTGTCGTCGTCGACGAGCTTGCCGGAATCCATGATCGCTTTGACCGTGTGCCCAAGATCATTGCCAGCGGCGACCGCCTCGCGGAGCATATCGCCCGTCGACACCTGCGGGATGCCGTACTTGGCCGCCAGCCGCGCTGCCTGCGTCCCTTTGCCGGCACCCGGCGGTCCGAGAAAGACCACCAGCATCAGACGAACCGCCGCGCCTTGATCCGTCCGCCCTTGATGAAGCCCTCGTAGTGCCGCATGACGAGTTGGCTTTCGATCTGGCGGACTGTGTCCATCGACACACCGACGAGAATCAGCAGCGAAGTGCCGCCGAAGAAGAACGTGACCCCGAGGCCCTCGGTGACCCACAGCGGCAACATCGAATCGAGAGCCGGGCCGATCAGTGGAATCGGAGCGACCTTGAATCCCGAGATCAAGAACTGCGGCAACATCGCTACGGCTGCCAGATACACCGCACCGATCAGCGTGAGCCGCGTGAGGATGTCGTCGATGTACTGCGCCGTACGCTTCCCGGGCCGAATACCCGGAACGAACCCACCGTACTTGCGCATGTTGTCGGCGACATCTTCCGGGTTGAAGATAATCGCGGTGTAGAAGTAGCAAAAGAAGATGATTCCGGCAACGTAGATCAGGTTGTAGAGCGGCATACCCCACGCCAGAGCGTCGCTGACCGCCTGTGCCCACGGATGGGTGATGAACGACGTGATGGTCTGCGGGAACATGATGATCGAAGACGCGAAGATCACCGGAATGACGCCCGCCGTGTTTACCCGAATCGGCAGATGCGTGCTCTGACCACCGTATAGCTTACGCCCCACCACGCGCTTGGCGTATTGCACCGGTATACGACGCTGTGCACTCTCCATCAGCACCACGAATCCGGTCACTGCGACCATGAGCACGCCGAGCAACAGCAGCGTCAGCAGGTTGAGCGACCCGGCCTCGAGCTGTTGATAGGTGGTGATCAGCGCAGTTGGGAGACTGACAGCGATCCCGGCAAAGATGATCAGCGAGATCCCGTTACCGATCCCGCGCTCGGTGATCTGCTCACCGAGCCACATCAGGAACGCTGTCCCGGTGGTGAGTGTGAGCACCGTCATCAATCGAAACGGCAGTCCGGGAGTGTCAACGAACGGCGCACCCGACGGACTGGTGGTGCTCTCGAGGACGAACGCGATCGACATCGACTGGATAATCGACAGCAGGATGGTGCCGTAGCGCGTGTATTGGGTGATCTTCTTGCGCCCGAGCTCGCCCTCCTTCTGGAGCCGTTCCAAATAAGGCCAAACGACGGTCAGGAGCTGCAAGATGATCGACGACGAGATGTACGGCATGATCCCGAGCGCGAAGATCGTCATATTGCTCAGCGCACCGCCCGAGAACAGGTCAACGAACCCGAAGAAGCTTCCCTGCAGAGACTGGAAGAACTCGAGAACGGCGGCCGAGTTCACCCCGGGGGTCGGGATGTTGGCCCCGATACGAAAAACGGCAAGCAGGCCGAAGGTGTAGAAGACCCGCTGACGGAGCTCCGGAATCGCCAGGATGTTCCGGAAGCTCTCGATCACTCGACCACCTCAGCCGTGCCGCCGGCGCCCGCGATCTTGGCAGCCGCCGAGGTGGTGAAACGGTGCACTTTGATGTTGAGCGCCACCTCGAGGTCGCCGCGCCCCATTACCACTACCTTGTCGTACCGTCCCTTGATGAGACCGACCGCCGCAAGCGTCTCCGGATCGACGGTGCTGCCGGCCTCGAAGCGGGCCAGCTGATCGAGGTTCACCTCCGCCCAATGCGTCCGGAAGGGGTTCTTGAACCCGCGCTTGGGAATCCGGCGGACGAGCGGCATCTGGCCGCCCTCGAAGCCTACCTTGCGGCTGTACCCGGAGCGCGACTTGGCGCCTTTCTCACCGCGACCGCTGGTCTTGCCGTGACCCGAAGATCGACCACGACCGATGCGCTTGCGCGTTCGGCGACTACCCTGCTTCGGCCCGACCTCGTGGATCTTCACGCCTAGCCTCCTGTCAGATCGCAAGCCTGGTGGCTTATGACCCGGCTTCCTCCACCTTCACCAGATGCGAAACGATGTTGATTTGCCCGCGCACGCGAGGCGAGTCATCACGCTCGACGCGATGACCAATCCGCCGTAGACCGAGGCCCCTGAGCGCCTCATGCTGAGGCTTCGGACGGCCTATCTTGCTGCGCGTTTGCTCGATAACCAGCTTCTTCGCCATGCTGTCGGTTCCCTAAGCGTTGGGCAGCAAGTGTTCGAGCGGCAAGCCGCGAACCCTGGCCACCTCGGCCGGATCCTTGAGCTTGGCGAACGCATCGAAAGTAGCCTTCAGCATATTGTGCGGATTGCGCGACCCGATGCACTTGGTGAGGATGTCGCCGACGCCGGCCAACTCGAGCGCGGCGCGCACCGCACCGCCGGCAATCACGCCGGTACCCGGTCCGGCCGGCTTCAGCAGCACGTGCCCGGCACCGTAGCGGCCCTCGATGCCATGCGGCACCGTGGTGCCGCTCAACGGCACCTTCACGAGCGCCTTCTGTGCCTCCTGTACTCCCTTGCGGATCGCAAGTTGTACCTCGCGTGCCTTGCCGAGTCCGTAGCCAACGTGCCCATGCCGATCGCCAACCACGACGAGTGCGTTGAACCCGAGGTTCTTACCGCCCTTGACCACCTTGGTGACACGATTGATGGCCACGACGGTGTCCTGGAGCTGATGCTCTACCTGTGAGGGATCGACGTACTTGACTCGTTTCTTCATTCGCGGCCTCTCCTCAAAATTCCAGGCCGCCCTCGCGCGCGGCTTCGGCAAGCGCTCGTACGCGCCCATGATAATCGTAGCCGCCGCGGTCGAAGACGATCCGCTTGATGCCAGCACCGAGCGCCCGCTCGGCGAGCAGCTTGCCGGCCGCGGCGGCGGCCTGGCGATTCCCGCCAACATCGAAGCCACGGTCACGAAAGGCCTTTTCCAGCGTCGACACCGACGCCAACGTGCGCCCGGCGTTGTCGTCAATGATCTGCAGGTGCAGATGTCGATTCGAGCGGAATACGGCCAGCCGAGGGCGTTCCTCGCTTCCAAGCACCTTGCGACGGACGCGCAGCCGCACGGCGGCCCGGCGGGCTTCTTTCTTCTTCCTTCGATTCACTTGCATGGATCGAACCTCTACAAGGCAGCTGTCACGCCGGCCTTGCCGACCTTTGTGCGTACGAATTCACCGCGGTAGCGAATGCCTTTGCCCTTGTACGCATCCGGCGGGCGGATGCGTCGGATCTGTGCAGCAATCTCGCCTACCTGCTGCTTGTCGATGCCCTCGACAATGATCGTTGTCTGATCGGGCGTGGAGATCTGCAGGCCATCGGGTACCGGGAACACCACCGGGTGCGAAAACCCGAGCTGCATGTTCAAGGAACTCCCCTGCATCGCGGCTCGGTAGCCGATGCCTTGAATCTCCAGCTCGCGCTTGAAGCCCTCGCTCACTCCGACCACCGCGTTGGACGCCAATGCTCGCGCCAGACCGTGGAAGGCGCGGGTCTGCTTGGCGTCGTCGGCGCGCTTCGCCAACAACACGGCATCCTCGATCTCGAAGCTGATCCCCACCGGAACCGGGGTCGTCAGTTCGCCTTTCGACCCGGTCACCACGATCCGATCGCGACCTATATCTATGTTGACGCCCGCCGGCACCGGAATCGGCTTATACCCAACGCGTGACATGGCTACCAGACCTCGCAGAGCACCTCGCCGCCGATGCCATGTTCACGGCACTGACGGTCGGTGAGAACACCGCGCGACGTCGAGATGATGGCGACTCCCATCCCGTTGAGAATGCGCGGTAGGTTGCCTTTGCCGCAGTAGATGCGACAGCCCGGCTTGCTGATGCGTTGCAAGCCACTGATCGCCGACTCCTCACCGTCGACGTACTTGAGCTCGATGTCGATGCCGCCCTGGGGACCGTCTTCGATCGGATCGACCGACTTGACGTACCCTTCCTCCCGCAGTATCCGGGCGATCTCGCGCTTGGTATTCGACGCCGGAATGGTCACACGGTCGTGCTGTGCCTGAATAGCGTTACGAATCCTGGTCAGCATGTCCGCAACTGGGTCTGTCATCATGGTTCGGTTTCTCCGGCCTCGCCTACCAGCTCGCCTTCTTGACGCCTGGAAGCTCCCCGTTCAACGCACGTTTCCGAAAACAGATGCGGCAAAGTTGGAACTTCCGCATGTAAGCGCGCGAACGCCCGCAGAGCCGGCAACGGCTGACCTTGCGAGTCGAGAACTTGGGCTTGCGTTGACTCTTGGCGATCCAAGCTGTGGTGGCCACGTTGTTTCTTTCCTATTCGTCGCGGCGGAACGGCAGGCCGAGTGCCGCGAGCAAAGTGCGGGCACCTTCGTCCGTAGCCGCGGAGGTACAAATCGTCACGTTCATGCCCCGAACCTTATCGACCTTGGTGTAGTCGACCTCGGGGAAAATAAGCTGGTCGGCAAGCCCCAGCGTGTAGTTCCCGCGACCGTCGAATGATCGCCGCGGAACGCCGCGGAAATCCCGCACACGGGGCAGCGTGATCGTGATCAGACGATCCAGGAACTCCCACATCTTCTCACCGCGGAGCGTAACCGAGCAGCCGACCGGCATGCCCTCGCGCAACTTGAATGCAGCGATCGACTTGCGGGCACGGCGCACAACGGGCTTCTGGCCGGTGATTTGGCCCAACTCATCGATCGCCTTGTCGAGTTCCTTGATGTCCTGCGAAGCACCTCCGACGCCCATGTTGATGCTGATCTTCACGAGCCGCGGCGCCGCCATCGGGTTCTGATACGTTCCGTCCGATACCAGCTTCGGCAGGATCTCTTCGTCGTAGAGCTTCTTCATGCGCGCAATCATCGTTTCGTCCTCGTCAGCTCTTGTCGATGATGGCGCCCTGACGACTGACGCGCACTTTCGAGCCGTCCTCCAGGAACTGGTAGCCGACGCGAGTCGGAGTGTTGGTCTCGGGATCTACGACAGCGACGTTCGAGATATGGAGCGTCTTCTCGCTACGAACGAGACCACCCTTGATGTTCTTCTGCGGATTCGGGCGCACTGCGCGGGTCACCATGTTGACCCCCTCGACGAGCACTTGCTGCTTTTCCGGGTTCACTGCCAGCACCCGACCGGTCTTTCCCTTGTCGCGCCCCGCGGTCACGTAGACCGTGTCGTTGCGTTTCACCCTCGGTCCCGCCATCACAGCACCTCGGGGGCGAGCGAGACGATCTTCATGAAGCGGCGCTCGCGCAACTCCCGCCCGACAGGTCCGAACACCCTGGTGCCAATCGGCTCGTTCTGCTCATCGATGAGTACCGCCGCATTGTTGTCGAAGCGAATGTAGGATCCATCCTTGCGACCGGTCTCTTTGCGTGTACGCACGATCACGGCGCGCACGACCTCGCCCTTCTTGATCGTGCCGTGTGGGACCGCCTCTTTCACGGCCGCCGAGATGACGTCGCCGAGGCCGGCAATTTGTCCCACGCTTGACCCGCCGAGCCGCCGGATGCACGCGATCTTGCGAGCACCGGAGTTGTCGGCGACGTCAAGCACCGTCTCCATCTGAATCATGCTGCTTGCCTCGCCGTCACTCGCCCGTGCCGGCGTCGCTGCCGGGAGCACGTTGGATAATCTCAGCCACACGCCAGCGCTTACGCGCCGACATTGGCCGGCATTCGGTGACTCGAACACGATCGCCTATCTGACAACTGTTGTCGCCATCGTGTGCCATGAACTTGGTACGCGTTCGCACGACCTTGCGATACAGCGGATGCGACCAGACGCGCTCCACGGTTACCACTACCGTTTGGTCCATCTTGTCGCTGGTAACAACACCGACCTCTTGGCGCTTGTTGCCGCGCGGGCGCGTTTCTTCGCTGCTGGCTGTGCTCATTGCAAAGTCCTCCAAGATCTCACGTAGCGGCCGAAGCCGTTTCCTCGGCACCGGTGTTCGCCAGCTCCCGCTCTCGCAGCACCGTCAGCGCGCGCGCAACCTCGCGACGGACGCTCGATAGCTTGGCAGCGCTTTCAACCTGGCCGGTGGATTTCTGGAACCGGAGCTTGAATAGCTGCTCGCGCAGGTCCTGAATCCGGCTATTGATCTCGGCGTCAGTCATATCGCGGATCTCGTCGGCTACCATTGCAGCTCCTCCACGACGCGCCTCACCACGCGCGTGCGAATGGGCAGCTTGGCCGCGGCCCGTCGCATCGCCGCGCGCGCAACGGTTTCACTCACGCCTTCGATCTCGTACATGATGCGGCCCGGGCGTACGACGGACACCCAGAGCTCCGGGTTGCCCTTCCCTTTGCCCATCCGAACCTCGGCCGGCTTCTTGGTCACCGGCTTGTCGGGGAATATCCGGATCCAGATCTTGCCGCCACGCTTGACGTGCCGGGTCATGGCAACGCGCGCCGCTTCGATCTGACGGGCGGTTATCCACGCCGGCTCCATTGCCTGCAGCCCGAACTCGCCGAAGGAAACCGTCGAACCGCGCAGAGCCTTGCCCCGACGATGTCCGCGGTGCTGCTTGCGGTACTTGATTTTCTTCGGCATCAACATCTCGGAGGCTCCTTACGACGACGCCTTGGTACGGCGGGCCATGTCGGGGCTCAGGATCTCGCCCTGGTAGATCCACACCTTTACGCCGATGCGCCCGTAGGTCGTCCGCGCTTCGGCAAATCCGTAGTCGATATCAGCGCGCAGGGTGTGTAGCGGAAGCTTGCCGTGCAGGTACCACTCCGCCCGCGAAATCTCGAGGCCGCCAAGACGCCCGCCGCATCGCACCCTAATGCCCTCGGCACCGAAGCGCTGTGCGTTCTCCACGGCTTTGCGCATCGCGCGTCGGAAGGCAACGCGGCGCTCCAGCTGCATAGCCACGCTCTCCGACACGAGCTGCGCATCGAGCTCCGGGCGATGAACCTCCTGGATGTTGATGAACACTTCCCGGCCGGTCATCTCCTCGACAGTGCGCTTCAAGCGGTCCACCTCGGCGCCCTTACGACCGATGACGATTCCTGGCCGCGCCGTATGCACATCGATCTTGAGCTTGTTCGCGGCGCGCTCGATGTCGACCTTCGATATGCCAGCGTGGTGCAACCGCTCGGTGATCATCGTGCGCAGCGCGATATCTTCGTGGAGCAGATCGGCGTAGTCCTTGCCCGCGAACCAGCGCGAGCGCCACTCCTTCGTGTAGCCGAGCCGGAAGCCGTACGGATGAACTTTCTGGCCCAAATCAAGCCTCCCTTTCGGCGAGCTTCACCGTCACATGACTCGTTCTCTTGATAATCGGGAACGCCCGTCCCATGGGCTGTGGTCGAATCCGCGTCGGCAGAGACGGCCCCGGGTCGACCATGATCGACGCGACGTACAGCGCGTCGACATCGACGTCCGGCTGCAGATTCTCTGCGTTGGCGACCGCGGAGCGCACGACCTTTTCGACCACCGCTGACGCCCGCTTGGTGGAAAGCCCGAGGATCCCCAGGGCCTCCGGCACGGCTCGGCCGCGAATCAGGTCGACGACGAGCCGTAACTTCTGCGGCGACCCTCGCAGGTAGCGTCCTCGCGCTGTGCTCACATGTTCACTCATGGCTATCTGAACCCGGCTTTGCGATCCGACCGCCCGCCTGCATGCGACCGGAAGGTACGCGTCGGAGCGAATTCGCCGAGCTTGTGTCCCACCATGTTCTCGGTGATATACACCGGGATGAAGCGCTTGCCGTTGTGCACCGCCAACGTGTGGCCGACCATCTCCGGAACGATCGTCGAGCGGCGTGACCACGTCTTGATGACGTTGCGATCACCGGCGCTGTTCATGAGATCGATCTTGGTCCGTAGCGAGGCCTCGACGTAGGGGCCTTTCTTGAGCGACCGTGCCATTCCCTACTTCCTCCTGCGACCCTGATCCCGACGCCTGACGATGAAGCGATCGGTACGCTTGTTGTTGCGAGTCTTGGCGCCTTTCGTCGGCTTGCCCCAAGGCGTACACGGGTGCCGACCGCCCGATGCCTTGCCCTCGCCACCACCCATCGGGTGGTCGATCGGGTTCATCGCAACGCCACGGGTGTGTGGGCGGCGTCCGCGCCAGCGACGACGGCCGGCCTTCCCGGATGACTCGTTGTTGTGCTCGACATTGCCGATCTGTCCGATCACCGCCATACAATCGAGGTGGATCAGGCGAACCTCTGCCGACGGCAGACGAATGTGCGCGTACTTGCCTTCCTTGGCTGCCAGCGTCGCTTGTGCGCCGGCACTGCGCGCCATCTGCGCGCCCTTGCCGGGCTTCATTTCGATGCAAGAGATCACCGTACCGAGCGGTATGGCCCGTAGCGGCAATGCGTTCCCTGGTCGAATCTCGGCCTCAGGTCCCGACATCAACATGTCGCCGACTGCCACCCCTACCTGCGCCACGATGTACCGCTTCTCGCCGTCGAGATAGTGCAGCAGGGCAATACGCGCGGTGCGGTTCGGATCGTACTCGATGGTCGCAACCTTGGCCGGTACGCCCAGCTTGTTGCGCTTGAAATCGACGGCACGATAGCGGCGCTTGTGTGCACCTCCGCGGTGACGGATCGTCATCCGCCCCTTGTGGTTTCGGCCCGAGGTGGCACGCTTCCCCGTGGTTAGCGCCCGCAACGGCTTAGACTCGGTGACCTCGGCGAAATCGGAGCCTTTGCGGAAGCGCGTGCCCGGGGATGTAGGCTTCAGCTGTCGCATGCCCATGTCACACTCCCTCGAAGTACTCGATCATCGTTTGATCAGCGGCCAGGCGCACGTATGCCTTCTTCCACGAAGGCTTGTAGCCTGCATGGCGACCGAGGCGTTTCGGCTTACCGCGTACGTTCATGATCCGCACGCCTTCGACCTTGACCTTGAAAATCCGCTCCACGGCTCGCTGCACATCGACCGCCGTGGCCCGTCGCGCCACTTCGAAACACAGCGTGTGCTCGGTTTCCTTCAGGACGGTCGCCTTTTCGGTGATCACCGGTCGGCGAATGACGTCGTGGGCGTTCATCGGAGCGCCTCATCGATCTGGCTTATCCCCGCCTTGCTAGTGAGCAACCTGTCGTGCAGCAACAGGTCGTAGACGTTGAGGCCGAAGCCACCGACCACCTTCGCGTTGGGCAAGTTGCGAGCAGCGCGAGCAAACTCCTCGCTGGCCTCTGGATCGTAAATCAGGATCTTGCCGTCAAGCTCCAACCCGGCGAGCAACATGGCCACCAGTTTGGTCTTGGGGGCTTCGAGCGCCATCTCGTCCAACACCACGATCCGATCTTCTGCGCATTTAGACGACAGCGCCATCTGCAGCGCCGTGCGCATCTTGCGACGCGGCAGACTCGTCGAGTGATCCCGCGTTCGCGGCCCGAAAGTCACACCACCTTTGCGCCACACAGGGCTGCGCCGGTCGCCAGCGCGGGCGCGCCCGCTGCCCTTCTGTCGCCACGGCTTGCGTTTCGATCCCTTGACCTCGGCACGCGTCTTCGTGGAGTGTGTACCGCGACGCTGCGACGCCCGGTGACTCACCACCGCCTGATGGAGAAGGCTCGGCTTGATCGCCCGCGCGAAGACGGCGGCACCCACCTCGACCGAACCCACGACTCTGTTGCTGCGATCACGCACGTCCAGCGTCGGCATCGTCAACCTCGAACTGCTTGGCGGATCAGCACGTAACCGCGTGTGGCCCCAGGCACCGCACCTCTGACCATCAGCAGGTGCCGCTCGGGATCCACCTTCACCACCCGTAATCCTTGCTGGGTGACGCGTCGGCCGCCCATCCGCCCCGGCATCTTCTTGCCCTTGAACACTCGCGACGGCCATGCCGCCTGCCCGATAGCGCCAGGCGCGCGGTGGAACATCGAGCCATGGGTAGCCTTGCCGCCCTTGAACCCGTAACGCTTCATTACCCCGGCGAACCCCCGCCCCTTGCTGGTCGCCGTCACATCTACTTTCTCCACATCGCTGAAGAGCTCGACGGTGAGGCGATCGCCCTCTTTGGTGTCGGTGTCCGACGACAGGGGGAACTCACGAATCATCCGCACCGCCGGCGCTCCGACCTTGCCGAGGTGGCCGCGAGTCGGCTTGTTGAGCTGCTCCGGGCGCAGACCATCCTCGATGTAACCGAGTTGTACAGCCCGATACCCATCGCGCTCCTCGTCGCGCACCTGGAGCACGACACACGGACCGACGCGCAGGACGGTCACCGGCACATGATTGCCAGCATCGTCGAAGATGCGTGTCATGCCGATCTTTTGTCCGATCAGACCCTTCATCGTTGCCGCCGTCTAGTGACTAGTGTTCAGGCCCGAAGGCCTTGATCTCGACGTCCACGCCCGCCGGAAGATCGAGCTTCATCAGCGCGTCCACCGTCTGCGGAGTGGCTGCGAGTATGTCGACGAGTCGCTTGTGCGTTCGAATCTCGAACTGCTCCCGCGACTTCTTGTTCACGTGCGGCGAGCGCAGCACGGTGTACACCACGCGCTCCGTTGGCAACGGGATGGGCCCGGCTACCTCGGCCCCGGTGCGTTCGGCCGTGTCGACGATCTCGTGCGCCGACTGATCGAGCACCCGGTAGTCGTAGGCTTTGAGCCGAATTCGAATCTTCTGGTCCATCCCTTACACCTTCAGCTTCGTTGGGAACCTGGGATCAGCACCCTATTCCTGGATGTCGATGACGGTGCCGGCACCCACGGTGCGTCCACCCTCGCGAATGGCGAACCGTAGACCCTTCTCCATTGCAATCGGCGTGATCAACTCTCCGGAGATCGTCACGTTGTCCCCGGGCATCACCATCTCCACGCCCTCGGGCAACTCCACAGAGCCGGTCACATCCGTCGTCCGAAAGTAAAACTGCGGCCGGTATCCCTTGAAAAACGGCGTGTGCCTGCCGCCCTCTTCCTTGGTCAACACATACACCTCGGCAGAGAAACTCACATGCGGCGTGATCGATCCCGGCTTCGCCAGCACCTGTCCGCGCTCCACATCCTCCCGATCCGTTCCTCTCAACAGCACACCCACGTTGTCTCCTGCGTGCCCCTCATCAAGGATCTTCCGGAACATCTCCACTCCCGTGACCACCTTCTTTTGCGTCTCACGGATCCCGACGATCTCCACCTCTTCTCCCGTCTTCACCACTCCCCTGTCGATCCGGCCCGTTACCACCGTGCCGCGTCCGGAGATCGTGAACACGTCTTCGATCGCCATCATGAAGTCCTGGTCCAGCGCCCGCTCTGGCTCCGGTATGTAGCTATCCAGCGCCTCTACCAGCTGCAAAATCTGCTTGCCCGCTTCCGACTCCGGATCTCCAGACTCTGCCGCCTGCAGCGCCGAACCCATCACCACTGGTATCTCGTCGCCTGGAAACTCGTACGTCGACAGCAGCTCCCTCACCTCCAGCTCCACCAGCTCCAGCAGCTCCTCGTCGTCCACCATGTCGACCTTATTCAGGAACACCACCATCGCGGGCACTCCCACCTGCCGCGCCAACAATATGTGCTCGCGCGTCTGCGGCATCGGCCCATCCGCCGCCGACACCACCAGGATCGCCCCGTCCATCTGCGCCGCGCCCGTGATCATGTTCTTGATGTAGTCCGCGTGCCCGGGACAGTCCACGTGCGCGTAGTGCCGCGTCTCCGACTCGTACTCCACGTGCGCGATGGCGATCGTGATCCCTCGCTCCCGCTCTTCCGGTGCCTTGTCGATGGCGTCAAACGGCGTGTAGTCAGCCCGCCCCAGCTTCGACAAAACCAGCGTGATCGCCTGCGTCAACGTCGTCTTGCCGTGGTCCACGTGCCCAATCGTCCCCACGTTCACGTGCGGCTTCGTTCGTTCGAATTTCTCCTTCGCCATCGCTTCTTCTCCCGGAAGTTGCTCTCAGCGGCCGGCGGGTCAGACCGCTTTGCCCCGCACCCGCAGGACGATCTCATCCGTAATGGTCTTCGGTACTCGCTCGTAGCACTTGAAGTGCATGGTGAAGTTGGCGCGCCCCTGCGTGACCGACCGCAGGTCGGTGGCGTAGCCGAACATCGCCGACAACGGCACGCGGCCGTTGATGATCTTCAATCCATCACGCGTATCGAGATTCCCGATACGACCTCGACGGCTGTTCATGTCCGAGATCACGTCACCCATGTACTCTTCGGGCACCACGATCTCCAAGTCCATGATCGGTTCCATCAGCACCGGTGCAGCGTTCTTCATCGCGTCCTTGAAAGCCATGCTTCCGGCGATCTTGAAAGCGATCTCCGACGAATCGACGTCGTGAAATGAGCCGTCGACAACTGCGGCGCGCACGCCCTCCATCTCGTAGCCGGCTAGCGGGCCGTTGTCCATCGCTTCGCGAATCCCCTGTTCCACCGACGGGATGTACTCGCGCGGAATCTTGCCGCCGACGATACGGTTGACGAACTCGAACTTCTGTCCCTCCTCGGGCGGCAGCGGCTCGATCTCGATCTTCGCGTGGCCGAATTGGCCGCGCCCGCCCGTCTGCCGAACAAAGCGGCCCTCGCCCTTGGACGCCCTGGTGATCGCCTCGCGATAAGCAACCTGCGGCGCTCCGACGTTTGCCTGCACGCTGAACTCGCGCAGCATCCGATCCACCAGAACTTCCAGGTGCAGCTCCCCCATGCCGGCGATAATCGTCTGGCCGGTCTCCTCGTCGCGATGCACCTTGAACGTCGGATCCTCGCGTTGCAGCTTGCCGAGCGCTTCGCCGAGCTTCTCCTGATCAGCGCGAGTCTTCGGCTCGATAGCCATGGCGATCACGGGCTTCATGAACTCCATGGACTCCAGCAGCACCGGATGGTCCGGGTCGCAGATCGTATGCCCGGTCGAAACGGTCTTCGGGCCAACGGCGGCGGCGATGTCACCGGCCCGAACCCGGTTGATCTCCTCACGCTTGTTGGCGTGCATTTTCAGCAGCCGACCAATGCGCTCCTTCTTTCCGCTCGTCGAGTTCAGCACCCGATCACCCGACTCGACCTGTCCCGAGTAGACGCGGAAGAACGCGAGTTGACCGACGAACGGGTCGGTCATGATCTTGAACACCAAGGCCGAGAACGGTGCGTCATCGTCGGCCTTGCGCTTGACGATCGTCTCCTCCTTCTTGTCCGGATCGGTGCCTTCGATCGCCGGCACGTCGACCGGTGATGGCAGGAAATCGATCACGGCGTCGAGCAAGGGCTGTACGCCCTTATTCTTGAATGCGGAGCCGGCCAGCACGGGCGTCAACTGAAGCGTCACTGTGCCCCGGCGCAGAGCGGCGATGATCTCGTCTGCAGAGGCCTCTTCGCCACCGAGGTACTTTTCGAGGATAGAGTCATCGATCTCGCTCGCCGCATCCAGAACCTGCTCACGTGCGGCTTCTACCTCGGCAAGACACTCGGCGGGAATCTCCTCGACCACCGCCTCGGCACCAAGGTCATCGCTGTTGTAGCGCAGGGCAATGCGGCGCACGACATCGATCACGCCGACGAAGTTGTCCTCGGCGCCCCAGGGAATCACCACCGGCACCGGCCTGGTGTGCAGACGGTCCACCATCATCTGCATGCAGCGCTGATAGTTGGCTCCGACGCGGTCCATCTTGTTGACGAAGGCGATGCGGGGGACGCCATATTTGTTGGCCTGACGCCACACGGTCTCGCTCTGTGGCTCGACGCCGCCAACCGCATCGAAAACCGCCACCGCTCCGTCGAGAACACGGAGCGAGCGTTCCACTTCGGCGGTGAAATCAACGTGGCCTGGCGTATCGATGATGTTGACGCGGTGGTCCTTCCACATGCAGGTCGTTGCGGCAGAGGTGATCGTGATGCCGCGTTCCTGCTCCTGGACCATCCAATCCATCTCGGCGGTCCCTTCATGGACCTCACCGATCTTGTGGGTGATCCCGGTGTAATAGAGGACACGCTCGGTCGTCGTTGTCTTACCGGCATCGATGTGCGCCATGATGCCGATATTGCGTGTTGACGCGAGCGCCACCTTACGAGGCACAGTCGTTGCTCCCTACGAGTCCTTACCAGCGGTAGTGCGCAAAGGCCTTGTTCGCCTCTGCCATCCGGTGTGTGTCTTCTCTCTTCTTGACCGCCGTGCCGCGGCCACTCGACGCATCGAGCAACTCGTTGCACAGACGCTCAGCCATCGTTCGCTCGCCGCGCGAACGAGCCGCATCGATCAACCACCGCATCGCCAACGAGGTGCGACGCCGCGGATAGACCTCGATCGGAACCTGGTACGTGGAACCGCCCACTCGCCGCGACTTGACCTCGAGCACCGGACGCACGTTGTCCATGGCGCGCTTGAAGATACCCAGCGCGTCGTCCTCGCCAGACTTCTCCTTGACGCGCTCGAGGGCGTCGTACACCAACCTCTGGGCCAGGTTCTTCTTCCCGGCCATCATCAGATGGTTGATGAACTTGGACAGCTGTCGACTGCCGTAGATCGGGTCAGTTGGCACCGTGTGCTGCCTGACCTTGACATCTTTGCGCGGCATGGCCTCACTCCGCCACCGCCCGGTACGAGACCCGGCCGGCGGCTGTACACAAATCCCCTGGTTTTGCCGGAAAGAGGAGGAAAGGGGCCAGCTGAACGCGCCGGCGAAGGCGAAAAGGGGTCAGGACTTGGGCCGTTTGGCTCCGTACTTAGACCGACCCTGCATACGACCCTCTACGCCCGAAGCGTCGAGCGTGCCACGAATAACGTGATACCTGACTCCAGGAAGATCCTTCACACGGCCGCCGCGAATGAGAACGATGGAGTGCTCCTGCAAGTTATGCCCGATGCCTGGAATATAGGAGGTGACTTCCATTCCGTTCGTCAATCGCACACGTGCGACTTTGCGCAACGCCGAGTTCGGCTTCTTCGGGGTCGTCGTATACACGCGGGTACACACACCTCGCCGCTGCGGACACCTTTGCAGGGCCGGGCTCGAGGTCTTGGCGGTGACCCGCTTACGCCCCTTCCTTACCAACTGGTTGACGGTAGGCAAAATACCTCTACAACCGTTTCCGGGTTTGACCGCCGAAGGCAAAGCTCCCTCCCAACCACGAGTCAGGTGGGTGCCAAGGGGCCGGAGCAGCCCTAGGCGGAAAAACAGTAATTGGACCAAGGCCGCGCGGTCAGCCCGCACGGCCCCCCTGTGCCCCTAAGCAGGCGCTAAGTATAGCAGTCGCCTTGCGCCAGTCAATCCGACCGGCGGCCAGGAAACGCCCGTCAGTCAGTGCTCCCGTCGACCGGCTTAGGCGCCAACTGGGCATCGGCTTCGGCCGCCGCCTCGGCCATTCCCGCAAGGATGTCGGCCGGCCGCCGACGCTCCACCAGCTCCTCGGTGAGCGCCGCGCCGCGATACTCCGAAAAACCGGTCCCGGCAGGCACCAGACGGCCCATGATGACGTTCTCCTTGAGCCCACGCAGCCGGTCCACCGCCCCGGTGATTGCCGCCTCTGTCAACACACGCGTGGTCTCCTGGAACGAGGCCGCGGAGATGAACGAATCGGTCGACAGCGAAGCCTTGGTGATCCCCAGCAGCAGCGGACGACCCGTCGCCGGCTGGACGCCGGACTCGACCACTCTGCGGTTCTCTCCCTGGAAGCGGAAGCGATCGACCTGTTCGCCGACCAGGAAATCGGTGTCGCCGACGTCCTCGACGCGCACCCAGCGCATCATCTGGCGTGCAATGACCTCGATGTGCTTGTCGTTGATGTTGACGCCCTGAAGGCGATAGACCTCCTGGATCTCGTTCACCAAGTACTCCTGCAGGGCACGCTCGCCGAGCACGTCGAGAATGTCGTGCGGGTTCACCGCGCCGTCGACCAGCGGCTCGCCAGCGCGAACCGGATCGCCTTCCCTGACGTTGACGTGCGCTCCGCGAGGCAATGAGTAATCGCGAGCCTCACTGGTCTCTTCGTTCTTCACCGAGACCTTCCGCAGGCCCTTTACCACCTCGCCGGTCTCGAACACACCGTCGATCTCGGCTATAACCGCAGGCTCCTTTGGCTTGCGCGCCTCGAACAGCTCCACAACACGCGGCAAACCGCCGGTGATGTCCTGCGTCTTGGTGGTTTCACGCGGGATACGCGCCAGCACTGCACCCGGATCCACTTCTGCGCCGTCAGGCACATTCAGGTGGGCGCTCATCGGCAGCGCGTACGCACGTTTGACCTTGCGCGTGTGCTCCGGATCCACGATCTGGATCTGCGGCTGCATCTTCTCCGGAACACTCTCCTTGATTACCAGCTGCGACAGCCCGGTGACCTCATCTACCTGCTCCTCACAGGTGACTCCCGGCGTGATGTCGCTGTACTTCACGATGCCGCTGTCCTCGGTCAAGATGGCAAACGAGTACGGGTCCCACTCCACCAATATGGTGCCCTTTTCCACCAATTTACCTTCGCGGACCTTCAGCTTGGCGCCGTAGACCACCGAGTAGCGCTCACGAATGTTGCCGTCGGCATCCTGTAGGGCAACTGCACCGTTGCGGTTCATCACCACCAGGTTCTTTTCGCGATCCTCGACCGTTCGCAGATTGAGGAACGCCACCGTGCCGGCGTTTTTCGCGTCCAGGGTGGTCGGCTCCCCTACACGCGAGGCGGCTCCACCGATGTGGAACGTCCGCATGGTCAACTGGGTCCCGGGCTCGCCGATCGACTGCGCAGCGATGACACCCACCGCGGTGCCCCGCTCGACCAGCTGGCCGGTTGACAGATCGCGGCCGTAGCAGTTCTGGCAGACGCCCCACTCGGTCTCACAGGTGAGCACCGAGCGGATCTTTACTTTCTCGATGCCCGAGTTTTGGATGGCGTTGGCGCGCTCGACGTCGATCTGTTCGACCGCACCGCAAAGAAGCTCGCCGCTGAACGGATCCGAGACCTTCTCGAGCGCCACGCGGCCGACGATGCGATCGCGAAGCGGCTCGATAACCTCGCCACTGTCGACGATCGGCGCAACGAAAATCCCCTCGATCGTGCCGCAGTCTTCTTCGGTAACGATGACGTCCTGCGCGACATCTACGAGGCGGCGTGTCAGGTAGCCCGAATCGGCGGTCTTGAGTGCCGTGTCTGCTAGCCCCTTGCGAGCGCCGTGCGTCGAGATGAAATACTGAGCAACAGACAACCCCTCGCGGAAGTTGGCGGTGATCGGCGTCTCGATGATCTCGCCCGAGGGCTTGGCCATCAGACCACGCATCCCGGCCAGCTGTCGAATCTGCTGGATCGAGCCACGAGCTCCCGAATCAGCCATGCTGTAGATCGGGTTGGGGTCACCCTGTCGGTCTCGTTCCTCCATCTGCCGGAACATGGCGTCCGCCACGCTCTCGGTCAGCTCCGACCAGATCGCCACCACCTTGTTGTACCGC
Organism: Acidobacteriota bacterium; assembly: GCA_965197275.1. Classification (GTDB taxonomy): domain Bacteria; phylum Acidobacteriota; class UBA890; order UBA890; family WLXD01; genus DASCOT01. Next base: position 321,323 of record CBDAMQ010000029.1, on the reverse strand, counting down.
TCGCCCTCGGTAATGGCGCCGTCGAGATACTGCTGCTCTATCTCGATGACCTGCTCGCGCGCCTCGGCGACAAGATCGTCCTTGTCGGACGGCACCGTCATGTCATCGATGCCGACCGTGAAGCCGGCGACGGTGGCGTACTGAAAGCCCAGGTCCTTGAGCGCGTCGAGCGTCTGGACGGTGAGCTCGTTGCCGAAGTGGATAAAGCAATAGTTGACCACCTGCCCGAGACCGCGCTTCTTCAGCACGCCGTTGATAAACGGCATCTCGTCAGGCATCGCCTGCTTGAAGAGCACCCGGCCAACGGTGGTTTCCACGATTCGGTTCGTCACGTCCTCGATTTCGGCGTGCACGACATCCTGATCGTCCGCCGCTTTCGTCAAGTCGATGAACGCACCGCTGTAGCGCAGGCGAATGGGGGTCTGAGTCTCGACCTCTCCCATCTCACGTGCCAGAACGACTTCGTCGGCATCGCCGAACAAGCGCCCCTCACCACGCGTACCCCGCCGAGCCTTGGTGATGTAGTAGCCGCCGAGCACGATGTCCTGAGTCGGAATGGCGATGGGCCTCCCGTGAGCCGGCGACAGGAGGTTCTCGGTGCTCATCATCAGCACCTTGGCCTCGATCTGAGAGCGCGGCGACAACGGTACGTGGACCGCCATCTGGTCGCCATCGAAGTCGGCGTTGAATGCCGTGCACACCAGCGGGTGGATCTTGATCGCCTTGCCCTCGACCAGCACCGGCTGGAAAGCTTGCACGCCCAGGCGATGCAGCGTCGGGGCACGGTTGAGCAGCACCGGGTGCTCCTGGATGACTTCCTCGAGGACGTCGAACACCTCGGGAACCTGTGCCTCGACGAGCTCCTTGGCGGCCTTGATCGTCGCCACCAGCCCGCGCTCCTCCAGCTTCTGGTAGATGAACGGCTTGAAGAGCTCGAGCGCCATCTTCTTGGGTAGCCCGCACTGATTGAGCGCCAGGTCCGGACCGATGACGATCACCGAGCGACCCGAGTAGTCGACGCGCTTGCCGAGCAAGTTCTGGCGGAAGCGTCCCTGCTTGCCTTTCAACGTGTCCGAGAGCGACTTCAGCGGACGATTGTTGGCGCCGCGCAGAACGCGCCCGCGCCGGCCATTGTCGAACAGCGAATCGACCGCCTCCTGCAGCATCCGCTTCTCGTTACGGATGATGACGTCCGGCGCCTTGAGCTCGATCAGCTTCTTGAGGCGGTTGTTGCGGTTGATCACGCGTCGGTACAGATCGTTCAGATCCGAGGTTGCGAACCGACCACCGTCCAGCGGGACCAGCGGGCGGAGCTCGGGCGGGATGACCGGGATGACATCGAGGACCATCCACTCGGGCTCGTTCCCCGACTTCAGGAAGGCCTCCACGACCTTGAGCCGCTTGGCGAACTTGGCGCGCTTCTGCTTTGACGTCTCGACCTTCATCGCGGCGCGCAATTCCGTCGCCAGCGAGGCCACGTCGATCCGTCGCAGAAGCTCCTTGATCGCCTCCGCGCCCATCATTGCAAGGAACGAATCACCGTAATCAGCACGCTGATCGCGGAAACGCTCCTCGTTGATGAGCTCGCGTTCCTTCAGGTCCGTGGGACCCGCGTCGACGACGATATAGGCCTCGTAGTAGAGAACGCGCTCCATCTCCCGCATGGTCATGTCGAGCAAGTGACCCATGCGCGAGGGCAGGCCCTTGAAGAACCACACGTGTGAGACCGGACAGGCGAGCTCGATGTGCGCCATGCGCTCGCGCCGAACCTTCGATTGGGTAACCTCGACGCCACACTTGTCGCAGATCACACCTCGATGCTTCATGCGCTTGTACTTGCCGCACAGGCATTCCCAGTCGTTGACTGGGCCGAAGATCTTGGCGCAGAACAGACCATCGCGTTCCGGTTTGAACGTCCGGTAGTTGATGGTCTCCGGCTTCGTTACCTCGCCGTGCGACCACGAACGGATCTTCTCTGGCGACGCCAGACCGATCCGGATCGCCTCGTAGTCGTTGATGTTGACCGGCTTGCTCTCGAAGAACCCGAGTGCGCTCCTCACGATCCCACCACCTTGTTCGACGGGAAAACTGTCACATCCCTGCGCGTCGCGGCCATCACAGCATCATCTCCGAGTCCGCCTCGCTGGACCGTTTACTGCGATAAAGCTCCACATCGAGGGCCAGGCCCTGAAGCTCCTTCACGAGCACGTTGAAGGACTCCGGCAGACCCGGCTCCAGGTCACCCTCGCCCTTGACGATCGACTCGAAGATCTTGGCGCGGCCATACACGTCATCGCTCTTGACCGTGAGCAACTCCTGCAACGTATGGGCAGCGCCGTAGGCCTCCAGCGCCCAGACTTCCATCTCACCGAAGCGCTGGCCGCCGAACTGCGCCTTGCCGCCCAGCGGCTGCTGCGTGATCAGCGAGTACGGTCCGATCGAGCGCGCGTGAATCTTGTCGTCGACCATGTGCGAGAGCTTCAGCATGTAGATGTAGCCGACCGTTACCTCGTTCTCGAATAGATCACCTGTGAGCCCGTCGCGCAGCTCGATCTTTCCGCTCGTCGGAAGCCCGGCGCCGACCAGCTGCTCCTTGATCTCATCCTCGGTGGCGCCATCGAACACCGGGGTAGCAAAGTGCACCCCGAGAGCCTTGGCGGCCCAGCCGAGATGGGTCTCGAGGATCTGGCCAACGTTCATCCGCGAGGGAACGCCCAACGGGTTGAGCACGATGTCGACCGGCTGTCCATCCGGCAGGAAGGGCATGTCCTCTTCGGGCAACACGGTGGCGATCACGCCCTTGTTGCCGTGCCGACCAGCCATCTTGTCGCCGGCCTGCACCTTGCGCTTCATGCCGATGTAGACCTTGACCATCTTGATGACACCGGGCGGCAGCTCGTCGCCACGGCGGTAGGCCTCCTGGCGCTCGTCGAACTCCGCTTGCAAGTTGGCGATGCGCTCATCGAGCGCCGCGATGAGGCGCTGGATCTTCGACTCGGTGCTCTTGTTGGACTTCGCCAGCCGAATCTTCGCCAGGCTCTCGTATGGCAGCGATTGCACGAGCTCGTCAGTGAGCCCCTGTCCCTTGCCGGCCAACGCCTCGCCGGTTGCCGGGTGCTTGATCCCCATGTCGAGGGTCTTGCCACCGGCCAGCGTGACGATCTGGCTACGCATCCCGGACTTGAGGATGCGCACCTCGTCAAGCAGATCGCGTTGCAGGTTGTCGACGTCCTCGTCCTCGATCTCGATCGCGCGAGCATCCTTGTCGACCCCCTTGCGAGTGAAAACCTGGACGTCGACGACGGTGCCCGCAATGCCGGGCCTGCAGGTCAACGAGGCGTCCTTCACGTCCCCGGCCTTCTCCCCGAAGATGGCGCGCAGCAGCTTCTCCTCGGGCGTCAACTGCGTCTCTCCCTTCGGTGCGACCTTGCCGACGAGGATGTCCCCGGGACCGACCTCGGCCCCGACGCGGATGATGCCGCTCTCGTCGAGGTTTCGTAGGGCCTCTTCGGAGACATTCGGAATGTCGCGCGTGATCTCTTCCGGGCCCAGCTTCGTGTCTCGTGCCTCCACCTCTAGCTCGTCGATGTGGATCGACGTGAACCCGTCGTTCTTGACGAGTTTCTCGGAGATGACGATGGCGTCCTCGAAGTTGTAACCGCGCCACGGCATGAAAGCGACGAGCACATTGCGGCCCAGGGCAAGCTCGCCCTGCTCCGTGGCCGCCCCGTCCGCCAGCACCTGCCCCAAGGCCACGGAGTCGCCGGCGTGTACGAGCGGCTTCTGGTTGATGCACGTGTTCTGGTTCGAGCGCCGGAACTTCGCGAGCCCGTAGATATCGCAGTCGACGTTCCCACCCTCACCCTCGACGCGGACGATGATGCGCTCCGAATCGACGAAGTCAATGACACCGGCGCGGCGGGCCATGACGACCGCGCCGGAAACCTGTGCGGTCGTCGCCTCCATGCCAGTTCCCACGACCGGGGCCTCGGGGCAGTACAACGGCACCGCCTGCCGCTGCATGTTCGACCCCATCAGCGCACGGTTGGCGTCGTCGTTCTCGAGGAACGGAATCAGCGACGCCGCTACCGAGACAACCTGCTTGGGGGAGACATCGATGAAGTCGATCTCTTCGATCGGCGTCAGGCGGAAGTCGCCCTTGGTGCGTGCTGTCACCCGATCGCGAGAGAACCGACCGTTCTTCGCATTGATCGGTGCGTTCGCCTGGGCGATGACATGAGCGTCCTCCTCGATGGCCGAGAGGAAAACTGGAGCGTACTCCCAGGTGGCGGCGTTCGCCTTGCCGCCCTTGTGGAGCTTCTCGAGATCGTCGAGCGCGATCTCCGTCCCCGACGCCACTTTCGCGCCTCCCGGATCCACGACACGGACGCGATCCGCTATGCGACCTTTCTCCACCGGCCGATAGGGGCTCTCGATGAACCCGAACTCGTTGATTCGCCCGTAGCAGGAGAGCGACGAGATCAGTCCGATGTTCGGCCCCTCAGGGGTTTCGATCGGGCAGATTCGCCCATAGTGCGTCGGATGTACGTCGCGCACCTCGAACCCGGCGCGCTCACGCGACAGACCGCCGGGACCGAGCGCCGACAGGCGCCGCTTGTGGGTCACCTCGGACAGCGGGTTGGTCTGGTCCATGAACTGCGACAGCTGCGAGGATCCGAAGAACTCGCGCACAGCGGCCATTACCGGCTTCGGGTTGATGAGATCGTGCGGCATGGCCGTCTCGATCTCTTGGTACACGCTCATCTTTTCTCGGACGCCGCGCTCCATGCGCACGAGCCCGATTCGGAACTGGTTTTCCAGCAACTCCCCAACCGAGCGCACCCGGCGGTTGCCGAGATGGTCGATGTCGTCGACGCCGCGCGGTTCCTCGGGCAGACCCAGTAGGAAGCCGAGCACGGAGACGAAGTCGTCCATATCGAGCAGTCGATCGTCGAGCTCCTTGGAGCACGCCAGTTTGTGGTTGAACTTCAGCCGCCCAACGCGAGAAAAATCGTACCGCTGGGGGTTCATGAACATGTTCTTGAACAAGTTGCGCGAGCTGTCCGCGGTCGGCGGATCGCCAGGCCGCATCTTGCGGTAGATTTCGATCAGAGCTTCCTTGCGGGTGCTGATGCTGTCCTTGCGTAGCGTGTTGCTCAGCACCTTGGCGGCACTGCTTAGGTCGGGGAAGAAGACATCGAACGCCTCGCAACCGACTTCGGCAATGCGATCGAAGACTGCCGGGGTGAGCTCCTCGTTCGCCTTCACAACGACTTCGCCAGACTCCGGATCAGCGATGTCATGGACGGTATGGGCGCCCTCGAGGTCAGCAACCTCCACCGGGATCGTTTCCTGACCAGCGTCCCGCAAGCGCTTCAAGGAGCCACGAGTCACCTTGCGGCCCGCCCGTACGATCACCTTGGGCCGCTTGTTGCCAGCGTCGACCTTGATGGCACGCGACAGCTGCATCCCGACGAGGTGATCGCCGACGTGCATATGCAAGTCACCGTCAACCCGAGAGATGCTCGCGGTTTGTAGGAACGCCCGAACGATCATCTCGTCGGTCTCGAGCCCGAGGGCCTTCAGAAACACCGTCGCGGGAAACTTGCGACGACGGTCGATGCGGACCTGCACCAGATCACGGGCATCGAGCTCGAACTCCACCCACGACCCACGGTAGGGAATTACCTGCGCGGTGAACAGCGTCTTGCCGCTTCCGGTGTGGAAGAAGACGCCGGGCGAGCGATGCAACTGCGACACGATGACACGTTCAGTGCCGTTGATGATGAACGTTCCGCCCTTGGTCATCAGCGGAATATCGCCGAGATAGACCTCCTGCTCCTTGATGTCGCGGATGGTCTTAGTACCGGTTTCCGGATCCTTGTCCCAGACCACGAGTCGGAACGTGACGCGCAGCGGCACCGCATAGGTCATACCTCGCGTCTGACACTCCTCCTCATTGAAGGTGGGCCGGAATCGCCCTTCGCGATCACCGATGGAGTAAGTGACGAACTCGAGAGAAGCGGTTTCGCGGAAGTCGCTGATCGGGAAGATCGTGTTGAACACTTCCTGCAACCCCACGTTGTCGCGCGACGTGGGAGAGGCGTACATCTGCAGGAAACGGTCGTACGACTTCTTCTGTACTTCGATGAGGTTCGGCAGCGGGATCGCCGTGGGGATTTTGGCGAAGCTCACGCGCTCTCGTAGCGGTCGGATCGACCCGTCAGCCATCAACCGGGACTCCCTCGGGGATGTATCTCCCCGTCTCGGGGATGCATCTCCCCGTCTCGGGGAAGCGACTCCCCATCAGTTTTTCATCAGACGTAAGAACGGACACTGACCCCGTGCGCCGAAGTGGCCCGCGGGGTAAGACGTTGGTGGGCGCCCCGCAGCTTGGACAGAGCACCACGACATTGCTCTGCAAGCTCTACTTGATCTCGATCTGGGCGCCGGCTTCCTCGAACTTCGACTTCAGCTCGTCGGCCTCTTCCTTGCTAACGCCTTCCTTGACCGGTCGCGGGAGGTTGTCGACGAGCTCCTTGGCCTCCTTCAGCCCCAGGCTCGTGACCTCGCGGACCGTCTTGATCACGTTGATCTTCTTGTCTCCGAAGGTAATCAGCATGACGTCGAACGCGTCCTGCTCTTCCTCGGCCTCGGCAGCGCCGGCGCCGCCGGCCATGACCGGTGCGGCCATCGCCTGCGCGCTGACGCCGAACTTGTCTTCCAGTTCCTTGACCAGGTTGGCCAGGTCAAGGACCGACATGTTCTCGATCTGCTCGATGAATTGTTCGCTTGAAAGCTGCTTGGCCACGGTTTCCTCCAGCTTACTCGGCTACGCCCGGCGGGCGTCCGGCTTATTCGGTCTCTCGTTGTTGTCGGAGCGCATCCAACACGACGACGAAGTTGCGCAGGATGCTGTTCAAGGCGGTTGCCAGGCCCGTGATCGGGTACTGCATCAGGTACAGCACCTTGGCAATGAGCTCGTCGCGAGATGGCAAATCCGCAAGACTCTGAAACTCTTCAGGGGTGATCAGCTGGCCGTCGACGAGGCCGATCTTGACGCCGCCGACTTCGTGCTCTTTGGTGAAGTCACGCAGGACCTTGGCAACGGCGACAGCATCCTCACCGTTCGGATACACGATCGCGGTCTGCCCAACGAACGCGGACTCGGCCTGGCCCAGCGCCTTGTCAGCGAATGCCCGCTTCGCGAGGCGGTTCTTGACGATCCGCATCTGGCCGTCGCTGGCGCGGAGCTTGGTGCGCAAATCGGTCGAGCGCGCCACATCGAGCCCGGTGAAGTCGACCAGGAAGGCGTGCGCCGCTTGCCCGATCGTCTCGCCGAGATGCTCGATCTCGTGCTCTTTCTGGGTTCGATTCATCGGGTCACCTACTGCAGGGCCACTTCGCCAACGTCGATGCGCACGCTCGGGCCCATCGTCGAGGTTAGAAACACGCTCTTTACATACTTACCCTTGGCAGCCGACGGGCGGGCGCGCATCACCGCCTCGAACATCGCTCGGGTGTTGTCGACCAACTGCTGCTCGTCGAAGGACATTCGCCCCACCGGCGCGTGGATGACGCCGTTCTTGTCGACGCGAAAATCGAGCTTGCCGCCCTTGATCTCGTCGACCGCTTTGCTCACATCGAACGTTACGGTGCCCGTCTTTGGGTTCGGCATCAGCCCTCGTGGACCCAAAACGCGGCCGAGCTTACCGACTTCGCGCATCATGTCCGGTGTGGAGATCACGGCGTCGAAGTCCAACCAGCCGCCGGTGATCTTGTCGACCAGGTCCTTCCCGCCCACGTGATCGGCGCCGGCGTCCTCGGCCTCCTTGATCTTCTCACCCTGCGCAAACACCAGGATGCGCTTGGTCTTGCCGGTACCGTGCGGCAGCACGACGCTCGAACGCACCATCTGATCCGCGTGCCTCGGATCCACGCCGAGGTTCAAAGCCACCTCGACCGTCTCGTCGAACTTGGCATACGACGCCGACTTCATCGTGGCGACCGCCTCGTCGACGCCGTAGTCCCGCCCATCCACCGTCGACTTCGCCTGCGTGTACTGCTTGCCGTGCTTGGCCATCTGATCTTGCTTCCTAGGCCTCGAGGCCGGCTACGGTGATGCCCATCGAGCGGGCGGTGCCGGCGATGATCTTGACCGCAGCATCCAGGTCGAACGCATTCAGGTCGGGCATTTTCATCTTCGCGATCTCCTCAACCTGCGCTCGCGTCACCGTAGCCACGATCTCCTTGTTCGGCTCGCCGGATCCGGACGCGATGTTGGCGGCCTTCTTCAGCAACACGGCGGCCGGAGGAGTCTTGGTAATGAACGAGTAGGTGCGATCGCCGTAGACCGTCAGCACGACCGGAATGATCATCCCGGGCTGATCCTTGGTGGCGGAGTTGAACGCGTTGCAGAAGTCCATGATGTTGACACCGTGCTGGCCGAGCGCGGGGCCAACAGGGGGCGCGGGCGAAGCCTTGCCCGCCGGAATCTGCAGCTTCACGAGCCCGATCACGGGCTTGACTTGCTTAGCCATGAGTCGTTACTCGCTTGGTACTCATCTCTAGGCCTTCTCGACCTGGAAGAAATCCAACTCGACGGGGGTGGCGCGACCGAAGATCGATACCATCACCTTGAGCGTGCTGCGGCGATTGTCGACCTCCTCGACCTTGCCCGAGAAATTCGTGAACGGCCCGTCGACGATACGGACCGTCTCGCCCTTGGTGAACTGGAACTTGGGCTTCGGAGCCTCGACCGACTCCTCCATCCGATTGAGGATCTTGTCCACTTCACCCTGGGTGAGCGCGATGGCGTTGCGCCCCTCGCCAACGAAACCCGTGACACGAGGCGTGTTCTTGACCAGATGCCAAAGCTCTTCGCCCATCCGCATCCGCACCAGCAGATACCCGGGAAAGAACTTCTTGGACGTCACCACCTTCTTGCCGGACTTCATCTCCACGACATCTTCGGTCGGGATGAGAATCTCGCGGATTTCCTCGTCCAGCCCGAGCGTCCTGACGCGCTCCTCCAAACTCTGCTTTACCTTGCGCTCGTAACCCGAATACGTGTGGACGACGTACCAGTTAGTGCCGTCGCCGGGGTCGTCGTCGATTGCCGGCTCGGCACCAGACGGGTCTTCGACGGCCGGCGCCGACTCGGGTGCCGATTCCTCGACAACCGGGATTTCGGGCTCCAGGCCCAGGGCCCGCGCTGCGGCCTCGAGGTTCTTGTCAGCCTGTTCGGTCACTTCGGTCTCGATCCTGGTCGTGCTAGCCGAATGCCGCGTACAGCCACGTGATGACCCGACTCATGACGACGTCGACAAACCACAAATACACACCGAAGATGACGCAAGTGATGAGTACCACCGCGGTGGTGCCATAAACCTCGGTTCGCTTCGGCCAGGTGACCTTCTTGAGCTCGGCCCTGACCTCACGAACGAACGTCTTCCACCGATTCCACATACCTGCTACTTCGGCTACCTCACTACATTCGAAAGGCAGGGCAGGAGGGATTCGAACCCACAACCCCCGGATTTGGAGTCCGGTGCTCTGCCAGTTAGAGCTACTGCCCTATCTCTTGCTATTCCTGGATGTCGATGACGGTGCCGGCACCCACGGTGCGTCCACCCTCGCGAATGGCGAACCGTAGACCCTTCTCCATTGCAATCGGCGTGATCAACTCTCCGGAGATCGTCACGTTGTCCCCGGGCATCACCATCTCCACGCCCTCGGGCAACTCCACAGAGCCGGTCACATCCGTCGTCCGAAAGTAAAACTGCGGCCGGTATCCCTTGAAAAACGGCGTGTGCCTGCCGCCCTCTTCCTTGGTCAACACATACACCTCGGCAGAGAAACTCACATGCGGCGTGATCGATCCCGGCTTCGCCAGCACCTGTCCGCGCTCCACATCCTCCCGATCCGTTCCTCTCAACAGCACACCCACGTTGTCTCCTGCGTGCCCCTCATCAAGGATCTTCCGGAACATCTCCACTCCCGTGACCACCTTCTTTTGCGTCTCACGGATCCCGACGATCTCCACCTCTTCTCCCGTCTTCACCACTCCCCTGTCGATCCGGCCCGTTACCACCGTGCCGCGTCCGGAGATCGTGAACACGTCTTCGATCGCCATCATGAAGTCCTGGTCCAGCGCCCGCTCTGGCTCCGGTATGTAGCTATCCAGCGCCTCTACCAGCTGCAAAATCTGCTTGCCCGCTTCCGACTCCGGATCTCCAGACTCTGCCGCCTGCAGCGCCGAACCCATCACCACTGGTATCTCGTCGCCTGGAAACTCGTACGTCGACAGCAGCTCCCTCACCTCCAGCTCCACCAGCTCCAGCAGCTCCTCGTCGTCCACCATGTCGACCTTATTCAGGAACACCACCATCGCGGGCACTCCCACCTGCCGCGCCAACAATATGTGCTCGCGCGTCTGCGGCATCGGCCCATCCGCCGCCGACACCACCAGGATCGCCCCGTCCATCTGCGCCGCGCCCGTGATCATGTTCTTGATGTAGTCCGCGTGCCCGGGACAGTCCACGTGCGCGTAGTGCCGCGTCTCCGACTCGTACTCCACGTGCGCGATGGCGATCGTGATCCCTCGCTCCCGCTCTTCCGGTGCCTTGTCGATGGCGTCAAACGGCGTGTAGTCAGCCCGCCCCAGCTTCGACAAAACCAGCGTGATCGCCTGCGTCAACGTCGTCTTGCCGTGGTCCACGTGCCCAATCGTCCCCACGTTCACGTGCGGCTTCGTTCGTTCGAATTTCTCCTTCGCCATCAGGTTCTCCTCTGACGTAGTTCAGGCGCGCTGTTCGATGGCCGCATGTATTCCGACAAAACTGATGGAGCCCACGACCGGGATTGAACCGGTGACCTCTTCCTTACCAAGGAAGCGCTCTACCACTGAGCCACGTGGGCCCTCCCGAAAGCAAAACGTGGCTATCGCGTCGGTGTGTCCCGTGTGGATGGCCAGCCGATTCGCCCCGACGCCGCGCACAGAGCGGGAAACGGGACTCGAACCCGCAACCCCCAGCTTGGAAGGCTGGCGCTCTACCAGATTGAGCTATTCCCGCCTCGTACCGTGGTGTGCACAGAGTTCACCGGTGCTAGAACAGGCATCTTTAACCTGTGCGAGGAACCGGTATGCTATCACCCCTCCGGACGAGCGCCAAGTCGGCCGCGGGGAGGCGAGTCAACCCCGAAACGACCCGGTTTCCGGCAACCGGCGGCCCGAAACGTCCCGGTTTTCCGGCAACCGGCGGCGGAGTGGAGAGTGGAGGATTCGAACCTCCGTAGGCATTAGCCGGCAGATTTACAGTCTGCTCCCTTTGGCCGCTCGGGCAACTCTCCCCTAATGCAATACAGAGCTGGCGAGAGGACTCGAACCTCCGACCTGCTGATTACAAATCAGCTGCTCTCCCAACTGAGCTACGCCAGCCGGCTGCAGCCCCGACAAGCTCTGATCAGCGTCACCGTGCCGCTGCGACGCGGTGGTTGGGCTGCGTCGCAAGCAAAACTATAGGTTCTGCCCCGAGACCCGGCAAGCTTGCCGTTCGTGTGTCGCAATCGGCCCGGGATCAGTGGGCCAGCTGCTGCCTGACGACCTCGTAGGCGGCGGCCGCAAATGCCGCACTGGCGTTCAGCGACTGAACCTGCCCTCGCATCTGCAGGGACACCAGATGGTCGCAGCGCTTGGCTACCAGGCGACGGAGCCCGCGTTCTTCGGAGCCCACCACCAAGGCGACGGCAGACGGATAATCGATCTGGTCCCAGCGCGTTGGGCTCTCCGTGGTAAGTCCCACGGCCCAGTAGCCGAGGGATTTCAAACGCTCGAGAGTCCGGGCAATGTTGGTGACGCGATGAACCGGCAGATGCTCGGTTGCTCCGGCCGAGGCGCGCACCACTGCCGGCGTTACCTGGGCGGCGCGACGGGCAGGGTTACATAACGCCACCGCACCGGCGGCCTCCGCTGTGCGAATAATCGCGCCCAGGTTCTGCGGGTCCTGAATGCCATCCAATACGACCACCAGCGTCGGGAAGCCAGGCGCGACCGCCGGTAGGTCGGCCTCATCCCGATATCGGAAGGCCGAGCAACGGGCCACGATCGTCGACCCGGGAGCGATGCCGCCAAGCTCTCTAGCCTCGCACTCGTGTACGTCGATACCGGCCGCCCGGGCGCGGCCTCCGACGTCATCTGTGGCAGCCGACCGGCGGCCAGCCAGGATGCGGACCTCGTGCACCTGCCGCGCCGAACCGACGAGCGCCTCCGCTACCGCGCGCCGGCCAACCAGCCACTCAGCCATGCGCCGCGACCAGCGGCGCGATGCGCTCAGCGACAGTCTGGATGTCGGGTTTCACGCCCTGTCGTCGCGCGTTCTCGATTAGCGGAACGAGCCGCGCTAGCTCCGGTCCATGGGATTGTCCGGTCAGCGCGAGGCGGAGTGGCTGGAAAAGGCCCTTGCCGCGCAATCCGGTCTCCTCACCGATGCGGCGCGCCGCGGATTTGAACGCCTCGGCTGTGGTCAACTCGCCGGCGATGCTGGCCATCTGGAACGCCGACAGCATGGCGTGATCCCGGGTGTCAGTCGGGAGTTGCAATGCCGGCGATGGGGCGCTCGACAACTGGCGGAATCGAAGCGGCAGCTCGCCGAGGTACTGCATCGACGGACGGAGCAGGTCCAGCAAATCCAACCACCACTCACGCGCCGGGCCACTCCGAGACAGCTCGATGCCAGCGTCCGCGAGGGAGGCCCTAGAACGCTCCAAGACCTCGTCAAGGGGCAACGCCAGCAGGTGCTGCTGGTTCAACCAGGTCAGCTTCTTCAGATCGAAGGCGATGTTCGCCGACGATAAGCTCCGGAGCTCGAAGCACTCCACCAGCTCCGGCAAGTGCCAGATCTCCCGGTCATCGGCTGGCGCCGACCCCAGCAAGGTCAAGTAGTTGGCGAGCGCTTCGGACAGGATGCCGTCGTTGCGCATCTGCTCTACGCTCACCGCCCCATGGCGCTTGGACAGACGCGACCGATCCTCGCCCAGAACCAAGGGCAGATGGCTAAAACACGGTGGTGACCAGCCCAGGGCCTCGAATAGCAGCAGTTGCTTGGGGGTGTTGGACAGGTGGTCTTGGCCACGCACGACATGGTCGATCAACATACCGTGATCATCGACGACAACCGCTAGCTGGTACGTCGGCGTGCCGTCGCCCCGGGCGACGACGAAATCATCGATCTCGCCGGCCTGCACGCCAACGCTTCCGCGGAGGCCATCCTCGAACCGCACCTCGCGATCCGGGGTGCGAAACCTCACCGCTGCCGACTCGCCGGCCTGCAGGCGACGACGCGATTCCTTTGCCGTGAGCTCGCGGCACACGTGCCGGAACGTCTGGCCGCGCCGGCGAGCATCGGCTTGCGCGTCGCGCAACTCGCCCGGCTTTTCGAAGCAGTAGTAGGCCTGCTCGTCCTCGAGCAATCGAGCTACCGCATCTCGGTACAGTTCCCGGCGCTCGGACTGTCGATACGGTCCGTGATCGCCGCCCATATCCGGGCCCTCGTCCCAGTCGATACCGAGCCACCGTAAGGTCTCGAATATCTGCTGCTCAGCTCCGACGACATTGCGGGCAGTGTCGGTATCTTCGATACGCAGCACCAGCGATCCGCTCGCGGCCCGCGCCACCAGCCAATTGATAAGCGCCGTGCGGGCGTTGCCGAGATGCATCGATCCGGTGGGGCTCGGCGCGAAACGCAGTCGAGGGCTATCGCGAGCCATGCGCTACGACCGGCATCATCGACACGGTCGCGAACTCGGTCACCGACAACCACGCGACCCAACCGTAGCCGCCCAGGAACAGCAGTAAGACCGGCAAGCACACCCACAACTGAAGCGTCGCCGCCACTGCGGTCGCGACCGCAAAGTACGTTGCCATCACCACCTCGATGATCGGCACGACGCCGAGGGTGCTGCGATAGCCCGACTCGCCATCCGTCGCCGCAGCCAGCTTGGGCGTCCGCACGAACTCGCCGGTGGGACGAAACAACCCGGCGACTACAGCAAGCGTGTTGTTTAGGGCCAGTCCCACTCCGAGCGCCATCAACACCGGAAGCCGGCATATGGCGGCGCGCGCTGAGCGCCCGATCTGGTACTGCGCAACGACGAAGAACACCGCCACGGAGCCAGTGCCGAAAAGCAAGATCGGCAACTCAAGCAGTAGGAGGTCAGTGGTGCCGTGCGGCGCTCGTACCAGCATCGTCGGGAACACCAGAAGCGACAGCGCCACCATCAGCACGTACGCGAAGTGACCAGCAAGGTGAAAGCTCGCCTCGACCTTCGTGCTCCAGGGTTGAGAAGAACGCCATACCGTCGGCAGCAGCTTGCGCGCCGTTTGGACGGCGCCCTTCGTCCAACGATGTTGCTGACTCTTGAACGCCCCGATCGATGCCGGCAGCTCGGCCGGTGCCGGCATCTCGTTCAGATAAACGAACCGCCAGCCGCCCAGCTGCGCGCGGTACGAGAGATCGAGATCTTCGGTGAGCGTGTCGTGCTCCCACCCACCAGCGCTCATGATTGCCGCTTTTCGCCAGACGCCAGCAGTGCCATTGAAGTTGAAGAACCTGCCAGCGCGGCTGCGAGCCGCGTGCTCGATCGCGAAGTGGGCGTCGAGGAACATCGCCTGGATTCTCGTGAGCGCCGATTGGTCACGGTTCAAGTGACTCCACCGCACCTGCACCATCCCCACCGCAGGGTCTATGAAATGCGGTACGGTGCGGCGCAGAAAGTCAGGCGTCGGTACGAAATCGGCATCGAAGATACAGAGGAGATCTCCGCGGGCGCGGCGCATGCCGGCTTCCAGCGCACCGGCCTTGAACCCGCCCCGGTCTGTCCGTTGGATGTGCTTGATGTCGAGACCCGCCTTTCGCAGCGCACCAACCCGCTGCCGTATGCGCTCCGAGGTCGAGTCGGTGGAATCGTCGAGTACCTGAACTTCGAGCCGATCTGACGGGTAGTCGAGCCCGGCTACGGCATCGATCAGACGCTCGACAACATACATTTCGTTGAACACCGGAAGCTGCACCGTGACCAGTGGCCAACTCGACGGTGCCGGCGGCTGACTCGGGGCAGCGCGCCGGGTCCGCAGATACAGGGAAACCAGGTACAGCCTGTGCAGACCGAAGACCGACAGCAACACCAGCACGGCGAGGTAGCCGCCCACCAGCAGCGACGACGCACTCATACGCGTCTCGTCTCGCTGGCACTTGCCGCGACGCTGCTCGTTGCGTGTGCCATCGGCCTGTGGGCGCTCGGAGACCTGCGGGCCAACGCCCGCCCGGCGGTTTTGCTGATGCTCTTGGCCGGCATCTCCCACGCCCTCGTGTGCTGGTCGCTCGCGGGGGTGTGGACTGAGTGGAGTTCGTCCCGGCGCCAGATCGCCATCGGCTCAATGCTGCTTGCCGCGCTTTCCCTGCGTCTGCTCTTGCTCGCCACGCCACCGAGCCTTTCGGATGACATTTATCGCTATCGCTGGGATGGAAGAGTACAGGCTGCGGGATGGAACCCGTATCTGGAACCCCCGGCGGCCCCTGCCCTCGAGGGCCTGCGTGATGAACAGTGGGCGCAGATCAACTATCCCCGTATCCGCACGATCTATCCTCCCCTGGCACAGGTACTCTTCGCCGTTACCTATGGGCTGGACGACAGCCTGAGGATGTTCAAGGCAATAGCGACGCTAGGAGATCTGCTTACTATCCTCCTGCTGCTGGCGTGCTTGCGGGCCTGGGGGCGGCCAAGATGGCTGCTGGCAATCTACGCGTTGCATCCACTGCCTGCGATTGAGTTCGCCTCCAGTGGCCATTTCGATGCCTGGGTGCTCGCCGTGGTCCTGGGGGCGGCGCTGGCCCATGCTCGCGGCCGCGACGTGGTCAGCACGCTGCTGCTGGCGTGCGGTGTGCTGATCAAGACCTGGCCGCTGGTTTTCGTGCCGCTGCTACTCCGCGAGCGAAGATGGTGGCACTGGCCGCTGTTCGTCGGCTGCGTGTACCTCGGCTATCTCCCCTTCCGCGACGCCGGGCTCGCTATGCTCCAGCCCTGGCTCGACTATGCGGGGCGCTGGCGATTTAACGACGGCGTCTTCTTCGCGTTGCATGCCATCACCGACTCGTTGGCGGCGGCGAAGGCCGTCGCTGCCGGGCTCGGGCTAGCGCTCTTCGTGTGGCTCTGGCGTCAACGCGAAGATCCGATCCGCGCCGGCTACTGGTTGCTGCTGGCGTTTATCCTGCTGATGCCTACGGTTCACCCCTGGTACCTGCTCTGGGCGCTACCGTTCGCCGCTGTTGCGATCGACGTGGGGTGGGTAGCGCTCTGTACGCTGGCGCCGATCGCCTACTGGGTTCTCGTCGTCAACACCGGCGACAGCAATCTCTGGGTCGAGCCCTGGTGGCCCCGTCTGGTGGAGTACTTGCCGGCGCTGACGATCTGGGTGTGGCAGGCGCGAGTCTCGGGGCCGCCGGCACCTGGGCGAGTCCGTGCCCCGGCAAGGCTGACAACCACTCGGGACGGGCGGATCTAAGGGTCGGCGCGCATGCGACGTTGGCGCCGGCGCCACCGGCGTCGAGCCGCCGCCTGCTTTGCGCGGCGGCGTTCCCCCGGCTTCACGAAGTGCGAGTGGCGCTTCGCGTCACGGAGAATATTCTCGCGCTGCACGAAGCGACGGAACCGCCGCAGGGCGTGTTCAATCGACTCGCCGTCCTCAACCCGGACAAAAGCCATGTGTGGGCTTCCTCGTTTCGGAGATTTCTTGGAAGCGCTACCGCTTCCCTTCGTCTGACGAGCGCACGTAGAGCGTGCCGAAGTCGGCCAGAAGGTGGAAGACTACCGATTCCGCATCAAGGCGTCAAACGCTTTCGACTGCGGTGGCGTCGGCGTGGCCTCCGGTTCCGGCGCCTTGTTTGCCCCCTCTCGGGGCGTGTGGTAACACCGGCCGGCGAAGCTACGTGGTGAGCGACCGGCGCCATTGGGGTGGTGTCGGCCGGCAGGGTCGGACGTGGCGGTCCGCGGGCCCGCAGCCGACCGACAATCTGGAATACGGCGGCTAGCTGAGCGGCCGTATCGCCGTGCTCTTCTCACGAGGTTGGGAGCCAAACATGAAGGTCCTGGTGGTCGGCGGAGGCGGACGCGAGCACGCGCTGGTGTGGGCGCTCCAGCGTAGTGAGAGCGTCGACGCGGTGTACTGTGCGCCGGGCAATGCCGGCATCGCGCGCGACGCCACTTGCTGGCCGATTCAAGCTGGAGATCTGACCGCGCTGGCGCTCGCGGCAAAAGAGCACGCGATCGACCTGGTGGTCGTCGGCCCTGAGGCGCCGCTGGCAGCCGGCATTGCCGAGGTCCTCGAGGCCGCCGGCATCCGGTGCTTCGGACCGCACAAGCCGGCGGCGATTCTCGAGGGCAGCAAGGCGTTCGCGAAGGCGTTCATGCGCCGCCACGGCATCGCCACCGGCGATTTCGAAGTGTTCGCCGAGATCGGTCCGGCCCTCGAGTTCGTCCGTAAGCCACGATGGGGGTTCCCCCTCGTCGTCAAGGCCGACGGCCTCGCGGCCGGCAAGGGTGTGGTCATCTGTCACGACACCGCCGCGGCCACCGGAGCGATCGCCGCGGCCATGAACCAGGGCGCTTTTGGTGCTGCCGGCAACGTCGTGGTGATCGAGCGGTTCTTGGTCGGCACCGAAGTAACGTTGATGGCGTTGTCCGACGGGAAGCGCGTCGTACCGTTGTTGCCGTCGCAGGATCACAAGCAGGCGCTAGATGGTGACCGCGGTGCCAACACCGGCGGCATGGGAGCATACGCACCGGCTGAGTCAGTCATCTCGGCCGCCACCGCCGACAAGCTGACCAGCGGGATTTTGCAAACGACAATCGACGGCATGGCCGCCGAAGACCGTCCGTTCGCCGGCGTGCTGTACGCCGGGTTGATGTTCACGGAGGAGGGGCCCATGGTTCTCGAGTACAACTGCCGCTTCGGCGACCCGGAGGCACAGGCTGTGTTGCCGTTGCTCCAAGAGGACGTCGGAGAGCTCTTCGCCGGCATCGCCGAGGGCAGCCTGCCCGACAGACCGTTACGTTGGTCTGCACAGCACGCCGCCTGCGTGATCCTCGCCGCGGAGGGCTACCCCGGGCCGTATCGGCAGGGCGAACCGATAGCGGGCTTGGAGCAACTTGCTGGCCGTGACGACGTCATGGTCTTCCACGCCGGCACCGGAGACCGGGCCGGAATCCCGATAACGACGGGCGGTCGCGTGCTCGGCGTATCTGCCCTCGGCGACTCGTTGAGTACGGCCCTCGACCGGGCCTACGAATCAATTGCCGGTGTCGAGTTCGAAGGGATGCACTACCGTCGTGATATCGGCCGACGACCTGGGAGCTCGGAATGAACGCTGCACGCGTTGCCATCGTGATGGGCAGCATTTCAGACTTCGACGTGATGGTATCCGGGGTTCGGGTGCTGCAGAGGCTCGAGATTCCCTACGAGGTTCGCGTGATGTCGGCCCATCGAAGCCCCCACGCGGTGGCCAGCTACGCTGCAGGCGGTATCGAACGCGGGCTCGAAGTGATCGTCGCCGGCGCTGGCGGTGCTGCTCATCTTGCCGGCACGATCGCCGCCCACACCCGACTGCCGGTGATCGGGGTGCCGTTAGTGGCTTCCGCGCTCGGCGGCCTCGACGCGTTGCTGGCAACGGTTCAGATGCCCGGCGGTGTTCCCGTCGCGACGGTCGGTATAGGTAAGTCGGGCGCAGTCAACGCCGCGCATTTGGCGGCGCGCATACTGGCCCTGGGAGACGCGGACGTCGCCGGGAGAGTGGACGCGGACCGTAAGCAACAGACGGCCAACGTCGACGCGATGCAGGCCGATCTAGACGCTCGCCTGGATGGTGAAGGGCTCTAGTGGCCTGTAACAATATGATCGTTGCCTATCGTGGTGACGAAATGGGCCCGGATGGCTATCCGGTCGCACCCTGCACGACGACCTCGGCGGCGGTTGCCAGCTGACCGCATGCTGCGCCGATGTCGGCTCCGCGACTGTAGCGCACCAGCGCGTCCAGGCCGCTCTTACGAGCCGCGCGCCGAAACCGCTCGACTCGTTCCGGCGATGGCCGCTGATAGGGCATGCCGGGGATCGGATTCCAGGGAATCAGGTTCAGCTTCGCGGGCAGGCCACTGAGCAGGGCGCCCAGGCGGCGCGCGTCCGACTCGGTGTCGTTGACGTGGCGGAGCAGCACGTACTCGCAGGTTACTTTCTCCCGACTACGCCAATGGATCTCGCGCAGCGCGCCGATCAGCGCGGCGATCGGGTACCTGCGATTTATCGGCATCAACTCGGAACGCACCTCATCGGTCGAGGCATTCAGCGAGACGGCGATCCGCGGCCGACGCACCCCGAGCTCGGCCAGCGCGAGAATTGCCGGGACGAGTCCCACGGTCGAGACCGTGATCCGTCGCCACCCGAGCGCCAGCCCATTGCGATCCTGCATCGCTTTGACCGCTGCCGATACGGCAGCAGCGTTGTCGAGCGGTTCGCCCTGACCCATGAACACCACGTTGAGACGCGAGCTGGGCTCGTCGACCTCGGCACGGAGCCGAAGTACCTGTCCGAGAATCTCACCTGCCGACAGCGACCGACGGAGCTTGAGCTGCCCGGTCTGACAAAACCCGCAGGCGAAGCGGCATCCCACCTGAGACGAGATGCAGAAAGTGGTGCGGCGGTCGTAGGGCATCGTCACCGACTCGACGACCTCGCCCGACCCGACCCGCAGCAAATAGCGGCGGCTATGATCGGCGGAACGAAACACGCTGTCTACGGCCGGCGGCTCGATCCGAAACCGCGCCGGTAGATCGCTTCGGAGGTTCATCGGCAGGTCGGTCATCGAGTCGAAATCAAACACGCCGCGACCGAAGACCCAGTGCGCCAGCTGCTGTCCCCGATAGGCGGGCAATCCGGCCGCCGCTATCGCCTGCCGCCACCCCGAGGGTGGCAAGTCCAGCAAGTTGACCGGCTCGGCTGAGTCCTTCATGACATCTCCACCGGACTATGATCAGCCAGCCCCTGACATCCCGGGACCGGCGCGCGAGAAGCCGCGCAACCGCCACGATAGTATCTTCGCGCGCGGCGCTGAAAGCATGGCCTGCTAGAGTCCCATCGTGTTCTCCACGTATACCCTCCTCTATACCATCGGCCTGTGCGTACTGGCCCCGCGAGCGGCGCTTCATCGGGCCTTCGGGGGGAGATACGCCGTCGCCCTCGACGAGCGCCTCGGTCGGGTCCCGGAGCGGCTTTCGCAACATCGTGGATGCATCTGGGTCCATGCCGTGTCTGTGGGCGAGGTGCACGCGGCGCGTGGTCTCATCCCGCACTTGCGTCGGATGGTCCCGGGGGCGCCGATTCTGCTGTCGACGACGACGCCCACCGGCCAGGAGATCGCACGGCAGGCGGGCGCCGATGACACGTTCTACATGCCGTTGGACCTTCCGGCTGCAGTCGACGGCTATGTGCGAGCGCTAGAGCCGCGCGCCTTGCTGCTGGTGGAGACCGAGATCTGGCCGAATCTTCTACGCGCCTGCTCGGCGCGCGGAGTGCGCACGGCGCTGGTGAACGCACGCCTGTCGGCCACGTCGTGTCGTCGCTATGCGCGCTTGCATCGGTTCTGGGCGGCACCATTTGAGCTCATCGACGTGGTGTGCGCTCGCACCGAGGTGGAAGCTCGCCGCTTCGGAGCCATCGGGATCATGGCAACGAACGTCTTCGTTACCGGCAACCTGAAGGCCGACGCCGAAGCGCTTCGACCTTCGCTCGACATCCACGCTGAGCTCGATAGCCTCCTGTGCAGCAGGGATGACCGCCCATTGATCGTCGCCGGTTGCACAATGGACAACGAGGAACAGAAGGTGCTGCGTGCTTTCCGTCGTGTACGGCAGCGCCACCCTGAATCCCGGTTGCTGCTGGCCCCCCGGCATCCGGAACGGTTCGACGATGTCGAAGCACTGGTCCAGCTGGCCGGCTTCCGCTGCGATCGCCGAACACGCCCGAGTAGCGAGGACAGCGCGGTGGTCTTGCTCGACACGATCGGCGAGCTGCCCGCAGCCTACGGCCTCGGCACCGTCGCTTTTGTCGGCGGCAGCCTGGTTGCAACCGGAGGTCACAACCTGCTGGAACCGGCGATCCAGGGGCGTGCGTTGCTCTTCGGCCCGAGCACAGAGAATTTCGCATCACTGGCAAACGAGCTGGTACGCGCCGGTGGCGCTCTCCAGGTTGCGGATCCGGACGATCTCGGAGAGCGAATCATCGAGCTGATCGATGACCCGGACCGACGCCGGCGGATGGGTGCGCGAGCTCGCGTCGTCGCACAGCGCGACGCGGCAGCCGGTCGCCGGACCGCCCGCGTTTTGCTCCGCTGTCTTCCGGAGCTTCGAGCATGAGCGTCGCAGGATTGCTGGGGGCTCCGTGGGCGCTCGCGGCGCGCACTCGAACGGAGTTGTACCGGCGCGGGCTACTCGCCACGCGACGGCTCCGCCGGCCAACGATCAGCATCGGCGCGCTCGAGATGGGAGGCACCGGCAAAACCCCAGTTGTCGCCGCGGTGGCGCAGTTGCTGCAAGGTGCCGGGCGGAAGCCGGCCGTCATCAGCCGCGGCTATGCCCGTCAGACCCACGCCCCGTGTGTCGTCAGCGACGGTCAGGGTCTCCGTATCGATGTACGGTCAGCCGGCGACGAGCCGAGCTGGTATGCCCGCGCCTTGGACGGCGTCCCGGTGGCCGTCGCGGCGCGGCGCGAACTGGGCGCCGAGTTGCTCGAACGAGGCAACGCACGTGCCGACGTCTACCTGCTTGACGACGCTTACCAACACGTGCGCGTGGCGCGCGACGTGAACTTGTTGGTAGTCGATGCGGAGCGCCCGTTCTGGCAGCAGGCGCCCCCACCGGCAGGCCGGTTGCGGGAGGGCGTCGGTGCGGCGCGGCGTGCCGACGCCTTCATCATCGTGGGGGGTGGAGCGGATCCAGACTCGATGCGCCGCGAGCTCGATGGCCGATACCCCGGCCGACCGGCTTTCGACGTGCTGACCGGTGAACCTGGCAGTTGGCGCCTCGATTCCTGGGACCCACGGAGGGCGCCGCGTCCACCGGGGGAGCTTGGCGCCTCATGCGTCGCCTTCGCGGGGATCGCCCGCCCGGGCAGGTTCTTTAACGCGCTTGAAGCAGCGGGTATCGATGTGCGGGCACGGCAGTCGTTTCCAGACCATCATTGGTATTCGAGCCGCGATCTGGACGCATTGCAGCGCGCGGCGACAGATACGAGCGCCGACGCGCTCGTCACTACCGAAAAGGACGCCGTGCGGCTTCTCGAGCCCGATGTGTCGTGCTCCGTGCCGATCCACGTCTGGTCGTATCGCTTGAGCATAGCCCGACCTAGCACCTTCGAGCGCTGGTTGCTGCCCCGACTCCAGTTCAGCCCGGCGGAAGGGACATGACCATTCTGAGCCGGCTAGTGGAAGCGGTCGGCGGACGTGTGACCGGGTGGGATTTGCCCACTGCCGCGGCGCGAGGTATGAGCCTCGGCCGACTCGCATACCGACTCGATCGGCGTCATCGGCAGGTGGCGCTGAGTAACCTGCGCCGCGCCTTCCCCGACCGCGATGACGCCTGGCATGTGCGCACCACACGCGGCAGTTTCGAGCAGATGGGGCGAACAGCGCTGGAGTTGCTCTGGAGCCCGCAGTTGGTCAATCGACCGGTCGAAGAGATCATCCGCACGGATGACAACATGGCCTACTTCAACGAGGTTCTCGAAGCCGGCAACGGCGCGATCATTGCCACCGCCCACTTCGGCAACTGGGAGCTCATGGGCGTTGCGCTCGCCAAGCTGGGCGTACCGCTGATATCGATCGCCAGACCACTCGACGATGCCGGTCTCGATCGGCTGGTGACCAAGCTTCGCACGTGCACCGGCGCCCGTGTGCTTCCGAAGCGCAATGCCTTCCGCCCGGCGCTCAGAGAGCTGCGCTCCGGATCGGTACTCGCCATCCTGGTCGACCAGAACACGCTGCCGCCCGATGCGGTGTTCGTTCCGTACTTCGACCGGCTGGCGGCTACCACCCCGGCTGTAGCGCAGCTGCACCTACGCTCTGGCGCGCCGATTTTCCCAATGTTCGCCGTACCGTGCGACGACCATTATCGTCTGGCGATCGATTCTCCCATTACCGACGCCAGGGTGGCGCAGGACGAGGCGATACTGGAGATCACCGCCGCTATCACCGCTAGCATTGAACGTCACGTGCGTGCCCGCCCAGAAGCCTGGCTCTGGATGCACGACCGTTGGCGACGGCGTCCCTAGCGATAGCAAGAAAGGAAGGCCGATCGGTATGCGCGGGTCCTGGATCGTGCGGCTGCCTACCTGGCTCGGGGACACGGTCATGGCCGTACCGACCATCCGTGCGTTGGAGCGCACGGTAGACGAGTTGGTGCTCTGGGGGCCGGAATCACACGGGCGACTGTTGCAGGCAACCGGCGTTCGCGGGCGGGTGTTGCCGCATCGGCGGCGCTCCGGTTTCGGCCGACTGATGGGCCTGCGGCGCGCGGTGGGCGATGTCTCGCGCCTTGCACCCGCCGGTGCGTTGTTGCTGCCTAACGCATTCGAGCCCGCGTTGGTTGCCGCGCTGGCGAATGTCCGACGCCGAATCGGCTACGCGACGGAAATGCGCGGGTTCCTGCTGACCGAGGCCTTACCTCCGACCGACACACTCGCGCCGATGCATGACGCCTCTCGATACGCGCGTCTGCTCGAGCCTCTGCATGCCGTTGCACCGCGACCAGAAGACGTGCTGCTGGCTCCACCAGCGAACAGTCATGATCGCGTCAGTCGTCTGATCGATACGAGGCAGCCGATCCTCGGAGTGGTGGCCGGCTGTGCCAACGGCCCGGCAAAACGCTGGCCTGCAGCGTCCTACGGCGAGCTTGCGAGCGCAGCGGCACGCCGCTGGGGGGCGTTGCCGGTGATCCTCGGAGGACCCCAGGACGTGCGCGTCGCTGCCCAGGTCGCTGCCGCCTGCGATGTGGAATGTCGGAACATCGCCGGGCGCACCGACATCATCGACCTGGCGGCAATGCTGAGCCACTGCCGGGCAGTGATCAGCAACGATACCGGTGCGGCCCACCTGGCGTCCGCGTTGAGCACCCCAACGCTGGTGCTATTCGGACCCACCGACCCACGTCGCACTCGTCCGCTCGGGCCACATTTGCAAGTGGCCAGCGCGGCCGCGTTCTGCCAGCCTTGCCTGGCAAAGAACTGTCCAATCGATCACAGATGTATGACAGGTCTCACCGTTGATCAGGCGCTCGGCGCGTTGGCGCCCGTATGGCGAACCGGCCGGGGAAACACGACAAGTTGACGCTCTGACGCGACCACGGTTAAGTTAGCGAGCTCCCACCTGCCAGCCGCCGCAAGCGGCATCGCCCCGGTCCGAACGATGGTCACCCAGCCCGACACGAAACCCCTCGCCGATCTGCGTCCCTGGGTCGATGCGTTACCCAGCCGTCGGGTACTGGTGTGGGGCGACCTGGTGGCCGACCGCTTCCTGCTCGGTTCGACTACCCGTGTGTCTCGCGAGGCCCCAGCGCTGGTGCTGCGGTACGAGGGAGAGGACGTGCGTCCCGGCGCAGCTGGCAATGCGGCCATGAATGTCGCTGCACTAGGCGGCGAGGTCGCGGTGTTCGGCCATGTCGGCGACGACTCCGCCGGCAGGCTGCTCTCGGACGCCCTGACCGACGCCGGCATCGATGTCGAAGGCGTGGATCGGCGCGACGACGGATTGACACCGGTGAAGACGAGGGTCATGGCGGGTGGGTCCCACACTGTCCGCCACCAGATTCTCCGGATTGACAACGAACGGCCATGGCAGCCGCGTGTCGATGACGCGGCTACTGATCGTATCGTCGCCGAGCTGTCGAACGCGGACGCGCTCCTGGTCTCCGATTACGGGTTGGGAACCGTCTCGCCCACCGCCTACGAGAGGTTGCGCGCCGCTGCGGTAGCGGCGCAGGTGCCGATCACCGTCGATTCGCGCCACCGCCTATTGGACTTCCCGGGCGCCACCGCAGTCACCCCCAATGAATCGGAGGTAGAGGCCGTCCTGCACGTCGGGCTCGATCAGGATCGCGCTGCCATCGAGGATGCAGGGGCCGCGTTGCTGAATCGACTCGATTGCGCTCACGTCCTGATCACTCGCGGTTCGCAGGGCATGGCGGTCTTTCAGCGCGATCAAAGCCCGGTGCACCTCCCGATTCACGGCACCGACGAGATCGCCGACGTTACCGGAGCCGGCGACACCGTGATTGCCACGTTGACGCTGGCGTTGGCTGCCGGAGCCGAGATCGTTCTGGCGGCCAGGCTGGCCACCGTCGCGGCGGGTCTAGTGGTGCTGAAACACGGCACGGCCACCGTCCCGCATACCGAGCTCGTCGCCGCGCTCGCCGGCGACACATGAGCGCCGCCGCACCCGTCTTTGCGGCATCTTCCGCCGCCGAGTGGGTGCAGCAACAGCGTCGCGTCGGCGCCACTATCGCGCTCGCCAACGGCTGCTTCGACCTGCTGCACGTGGGCCATGCGCGCTACCTCGCCGCGGCCGCGGCCGAGGCCGACCTACTGGTCGTCGGCATCAACGACGACGCCTCCGTTGCAGCCCTCAAGGGGGCCCAGCGCCCGCTGCTGCCGGCGGATTCCCGCGCCCAGATGGTAGCCGCCCTGCGCTGCGTCAGCATGGTGACTGTATTCTCCGATCCGACCGCCGACCGCTTGATCCGCGAGTTGCGGCCGGACGTCCATTGCAAGGGGACCGACTACACGGACGGGGTCCCTGAATCCGCCACTGTCGAGGCCGTTGGCGGTCGCGTCGCAATCGTCGGCGACGCCAAGCGACACGGCACCGGCGAGTTGATTGCTCGACTGTGCGCCAACCGACCTTGAGCACACCCGAGAGCGTCCTGATCGTGCGCCTGAGCTCGATCGGCGACGTCGTCCACACGTTCCCCGCCTACCTGGCGCTGCGACGCGCGTGGCCGGCAGCTCGATTCGGGTGGGCGGTTGAGCGCGCCGCGGCCGAGCTCGTGCGTAGGCTGCCGGGGCCGCTGCAGGTGCACGAGCTCGATATGCAGGACTGGCGAAAGCGGTGGATGCGGCCGACCGTCATGCGGGCGATCGGAAGGCGCCTCGGGGATCTGCGAGCGGAACGTTATCAGCTGGCGATCGACTTTCAGGGACTGCTGAAGTCTGCCGTTGTGGCTCGACTGGGCGCAGCTCGGACGCTGGGCTGGAGCCGCGTCTCGGCGCGCGAGCCCTGGGCAGCGAGCCTGTACCAGCGAACAGCGGTGGCGCCGACCGACGTTCACGTCGTTTCGCGGTGCCTGTACCTGGCGCGGCACGCGGGTGCGCCGGAATCGCACGTGCAGTGGCCGGCGCTTTCAACGGCCGACGACACCGAGTACATCGACGCCTACCTCACCGAGCTCGGGGCCGATCACCCGATCGTGATTCACGCAGCAGGAAACTGGCCGAGCAAGCGGTACGAACCGGAGCGATTGGTGACCGTTGCCCGCGAGTTGCATGAGCGTACCCGGCGACCGGTGATCTGGATCTGGGGGCCAGGCGAAGAGGCCACGACGCAATCGCTCGCGGCTGCTGCAGGCGGTGGCAGCCACGCAACGCTGCGGACGACGCTGCCGCAACTCAGCGCGCTGCTCGAACGCACCGCGCTGTTCCTCGGAGGAGACAGCGGCCCGTTGCATCTCGCGGTAGCCTGTGGGGCACCTTCCGTGGCGCTATTCGGCCCCACCGACCCGGCTATCCTCGGTCCCTTGGCGCCTGCCGACAAGGTGGTTTGCGAGCGCTTGGAATGCTCTCACTGCCATCAACGGCGCTGCCCACTGGGCACCAACGCCTGTCTCGACGCGATCTCGGCCGAGCGAATCATCGAGGCGGGACTCGCGCGACTGAACTCGGATTCGTAGGGATGCGCCTGATCGAACGCTGGAGGGCCTGGGCAGCGCACCACCGCGTGCACGCTGGCATCTTGTTCGCCCTGCTTTACGTGGCCCTTAGCCGTACCTCGATCGACCGGTTCCTGCCCGGAACCGCTCTCGTTGCCGCTGGCGAAGCGCTACGCGTGTGGGCATGCGGCCACCTGGTCCGCAACGTCGAACTGACGCGCGGCGGACCCTACCGATACGTGCGCAATCCGCTCTACCTGGGCAGCTTGCTCATCGGACTGGGGCTGGCACTCGTGGCGTTGCGCGCGCCGATCTGGTTGGTCGGATTCGCGCTGCTCTACGTGGCGTTCTATCTGCCGACGATGCATGTCGAGGAGCTGCGGCTCCAGTCGCTGTTCGGCGCCGAGTACAAAGAGTACCTTGAGCAGGTACCGCGACTGCTGCCCGGCAGCCATCGTGGGGACCCATGGCAGGACGGCGACGACGAACACTCCCCATTCTCTTGGCAGCAGGTGCGCGACAATCGCGAGCTACGCACCGTCGCGGTCATGTTGGCGTTGTTGATCGTACAGGCGCTGAAGCTGCTGTAGTGACCGGTGCTGGATCATCCAACGGTGTTCGGTGAGGCGCCGTTGGACACCACTCGCAGTCGGTTGACCACCTGCTGTACGCCGCGTACGCGGCCCGCATGTCGCAGCGCCCGCCGCACCTCGTCCACCGAGGCCACCACGCCGGCTAGGATCACGACGCCTTGGCGAGATTCCACACTAATGGTCTGAGCATCAATTCGCTCGTCCTCTTGGAGCGCTTGGTGGATCTCGACGCGTATCTGATCGTCGTCGATCGGCGCCAGATGAGGGTGAATGGTGGCGCACGCGCTGGCAGCCCCGACCAGCACGCCGACGATCGAAATCGCTACGGCGTGGTGCCCGCGTAGAGGTATCATGGGCCGCAGCATAGCCAAGCAACGAAGAATGTCCAATGGCGCTTGGACAGTTCTTGATCACCCGCGCTTGGGGAGGACTCGTGTCGAACGGAACGAGGAAGCCAGGAGGCTTCGTCGAGCAAGTCGTATACGTTCCCAGTCGTCTGTGGGCACGTGTCGAGGACATTTGCGAGCAATCTGCCAAGGAACCGAGCGAGGTCATTGCGGACGCGCTGCGCTTGATGATGTCTGGCGGCGTACCGGCGGCGCCGGCCTCCGTCGGCGGCACGGTTGCAGCCGCTCCGGTCGAGAGCGACGACGCCCCGGCCGCGGTCGATTCTGCGTCCGCCGAAGACCTGCTGGCAGAGGTCGCCGGCGAGCCCCGTAGCAGCGCCGAGTTACGGACTCGACTCGAAGAGATCATGACCGGCGTCGAGGAGCGCGACAGCTTCATCAACCGCCATTCCGTAACCGTTGCCGAACTAGCCCGGAAGCTGTCTGAGCAGCTCGAGCTAGGCGACGACGACGCGGAGTGCATCGAGCTTGCCGCACTGGTTCACGACATCGGCAAGCTGCGGGTCCCGGAGACGGTTCTCAACAAGAGCGGCAAGCTGACTCCGGAGGAATGGGCGCTGGTCAAGCAGTATCCGGAGTTCGGCGCTGAGATCCTCGGCGACTTCGACAACCTCGGCGAGGTCGCGCCGCTGGTTCGATCCCACCAGGAACGCTGGGACGGCAGCGGCTACCCTGACGGGCTTGCCGGCGACGACATTCCGCTCGGCGCCCAGATAGTCGGCATCTGCGACGTCTACAACGTCCTGACCTCGGAGCGCGCCTACAGACCTGCGCTCTCGCCCGAAATCGCGCGTCGTACGATCGAGAGCGGAGAGGGGCGCTTGTGGAAGCCGGACCTGGGACGCGCTCTGCTGGACAAGGTCCTACGGGAGTAGCCAGGGCGCCAAGCACCGGCGATTGAAGCACGGATCGATCCCCATGCGACTCATCAAGATCGGCCTTGCCAGCGTCAATACGACCGTGGGCGCGACGGCCAGCAACACGGACCAGATCGTCGCCTGCGCTCGTCAAATGGCGCAAGAGGAGATCACCGTCGGCTGCTTCAGCGAGCAAGTCATCGGCGGCTACCCGCCCGAGGACCTCATCCAGTGGCGCGGCTTCGTCGCCGAGCAACTTAGGCAGCTGCAGCGGCTGGCGTCCGCGACCCAGGAGCTCGGCTCCGTATTGGTCGTCGGGCTCACGGTTGCAGTCGGCGGGCAGCTGTTCAACACCGCAGCAGTCATCCACGGCGGACGCGTACTCGGCCTGGTTCCGAAGGAGAAGCTGCCGACCTACAACATCTTCTACGAGGGCCGCACGTTCTCGCGCGGGAGCGCACATCTGCGGCTCGACGCTGCTGGACTTCCTCTAGGCGACCACCTGTTCGATTTCGAGTTCGGGCGCCTCGGCGTGGAAGTTTGCGAGGATGCTTGGTCACCTGACGGTCCTATGCGAAGACGCTGCTATTCAGGCGCTGAGTTGATCGTCAACATCTCCGCGTCCCCGTATCGCGTCGGCATCATGGAGACGCGCCGTGAGATGCTGGCAACCCGCTCCGCTGACAACCAGGTGACGCTCGCCTATTCGAACGCGGTCGGTGCGCAAGACGGCTTCATCTACGACGGTGGTGGCTTCGTCTTCCAGAACGGTCGTCGGGAGCTGCTGGCGCCTCGTTTCCGCGAGGGCTTCACGAGCTGTGTCGTAGATCTCGACCGCACGCGTCGTCTCCGCACCGAGAACACAACATGGCGGCGCGACTGCGAGGAATTCCTGGAGGAATCTGTCCCGGTTGCTGCCCTCGCGTCCGATTCGCTGATAACTGACGCTAGCGGGCTCGCCTACCCTTTCCCCGAGGATCGCAGCTTCTTCCTGCCCCCGGTGGCCACGGGCCGTGTGCGTACCCGTGTACGCGTGCTCGACGATCTGTTCGACGCCATTGCGCTGGGTGCCAAGGATTACTTCAGCAAGACCGGGTGTTTCAGTCGCTTCGGGCTGGCGCTGTCCGGCGGGCGCGATTCGCTGCTGACCCTGCTGATCGCCTGGCGATCGGTGCAGATGCTGAGCGGCCACGAGTCCGGCGACGATCTGCGTGCCGCTTGCGGTCGTCTCATTCAAGCCTTCTATATGCCGAGCCGCTTCTCCACGGACGGCACGCGCAACGCGGCGGCGATGATATGCGACGAGCTCGGCGTCGACCTGCGCACGCTTGCCATCGATGAGGCGTTCGACCGCGAGCTCGAGGCGACGCGCGAAATGCTCGCGGGTGCGGATCCCACCGACCTGACCGAGCAGAATATCCAGGCCCGCCTGCGTGCGCAGCGCATGTGGAACTGGGCAAACAGCTCGGGGGCTCTCTTCCTGCAAACCGGCGACATGAGCGAGAAGGCTGTCGGGTATACGACCATCGGCGGAGATCTCGAGGGAGCGTTGTCGGTGATCGCCAACGTCCCCAAGACGGTCGTCGTCGCCCTCCTGGAGCGCTTACTGGAGCGTTATGGATTCGAGGGGATACGCCAGACGCTGGCGACCGAGCCTGGGCCGGAGCTCGCCGAACAGCAAGAGGCCGAGGCCGAGCTCATGCCCTTCGCCGTACTCGACGCCTGTCTGTACCTGTACGCTGGTGAGAAGCTGTCGCCGGACGAGATCCAGCGGGCGCTGATATCGATTTTCCCCGAGCACGACGCCGACACTCTCGGCACCTGGGCGCAGCGATTCGCGCGTCTGTTTACGCGCTCGATCTACAAGTGGGTGCAATCGCCCCTGTCGCTACACGTCGGCTCGCTCGACCTCGACCGCGAGCGCGCCCTCCAGCTGCCGGTCGTGCAGCGCAACGAGTGGAGCGACTAGTGGCCTGTAACAGATGAACGTTGCATATCGTGGTGGCGAAATGGGTCCGGATGCCAGGCGCACCGACGAGACGATGTTTGCGCATCTTCGAAGAGGGGCAACGCCGCAGACGGGCCGATTTCGCCGCCATCCTGCGGACAGATGGGCAGTTGCGGGCGATATCGGCGTTGCGCCTCCTCGACGATGCTCATTGCATCGCCGTCCTCGGCGCGCCTTGATCTCACCCGCAAATCCCATCTGCGATATGCAACGTTCATCTGTTACAGGCCGCTAGCCCGTCGCGGGTGCTGCCCGAACGAGTAAACGTCAGTCGCCCAGCCACACGTGGAGGGTGTGCTCGGCGCGAACGAAGCGCTGACCGAGAGCCTCGTACAGCCGGATGGTAGGGAAGTTGAAGCTCTGGGTCTGACACTCCGTGACGGCGCCCTGCGCGTGGATCCGCCGAATGGCCCCCTGCAGCAGGCCCAGGCAGGCGCCCGGACGCTTGCGTCGACAACCACCGAGACCTC
The DNA here is from genome assembly GCA_965197275.1 of Acidobacteriota bacterium. Classification (GTDB taxonomy): domain Bacteria; phylum Acidobacteriota; class UBA890; order UBA890; family WLXD01; genus DASCOT01. The sequence continues at coordinate 289,970 of CBDAMQ010000029.1, read as the reverse complement.
CACCATGGACGCCGACACCACCGACAGCCGAGACCGGGTCGATACATCGGAAGGTGGCGAAGCCGTGGAGATATCCACCACCGTTCTCGGTGACCAGAACTTGCTCGGCCCACTCGCCGTCGACGCAGCGGCGTGCCCATTCAACGTACATCGCCGTGGCGCGCTCGTCCGGAATATGCGGGTCGTTGTGGTACCGACCCCTGAAGCCTGCGTACGCCTCAGCCGCAATCTCTAGCAGCCGCAACACCACCGCCCGCCCCGAGAACCAGGCTCGTGCCGACTCCGTTCCATTGTCCACGCGCCACGCCGATCTCTCCGCCCCCTCCTCCGGCGAGACCCGGCTGCCCGGCGGCGTCCACATCGACGGTGATCGCCGCTCCGTCGTCCGCCTCGTGCCAGCGAACAAAAAAGAGCGAGTACGGTTCGCCGTCTACCGCAGTCAGGCCGGCGTTGTTGAGCTCCGGTGGGATGAAGCGGATCCTGCTAGCCGTTGCACGCTGTCTGTCCTCCGCCACAAGACTTCGCACATCGCGCAGGAGCCCTTCAAGCGACCGGTCGTCCGCCGGCGCAGCGGACCGCTGCGCAGTGATTTCGGGCACCTCGCGAACGGCGCGCTCTTCGCCGCTCGACGCATCGCGCTCGACGCGCCATTTGCCTTGCCAGTGCGCGTATGTGTAGAGGGTGCGATCGCGGGGGCGTACTTCGAGAAACAACACCACCCGCTCGCCGACGCGGAAAGTCGCCTGGCCGGCGACGTGGAGAGTTCGCCCCCGCGCCCGCCCGCCGAGCTGTTTCAAGGTGATTCGGCGTCTGTTGGTGCTGCCCTTTAGCACCTCCTCGACACGCACCGTCACGTACGTGTAGATACCCTCGACCGCTTCGTCCCATCGCGACGTCATCCCGATGACCTCGCCGGTCACGACGACCTCAGCGAAGCCCACCAACTCCCGGTCGCTCCACCGTGGGGCCGTATCCGCTCCGGCGTTCAGCGGATGCACCGTAGCGATCGCGACGACAGTCGTTCCCACCAGCAGCCGGCGTATGTAGCCTCCGACGCCTGTCTGTCGAACGAAAACGCGCGGTGTGCCGGTCAGTGATCGCACCACCACGACCCCTCTGTGCCGCCCTGCGAGCCCATCGCAGCAGCGAGTCTAGTTCACCGTAACCACGACCTCGTTCGAGACGAGCGAGATCCCACAGCCGTTCCGGGCCAAGATTCGCACGTAGTAGGTGCCCGGCCCAACCCCTACTGCCGTCAGCGACGGTATCGCGCTATGCGAATGGCTGTTGGCGAGGTTGGAGAGGCCTGACGCCGACGCCGTATTGCCCCTGCGTGAGTTCTAGTGCGCCCGGCAGCCGTGCTCGCGCTCCACACGTTCGCACTATAGGAATTCCCTTACATGTCCAGTAACGCGCCAAGGGCCCGCGAATCGGCTCGCCGCCAACGCAGTCGCGCGTGGCTTCAGGGGGGATCTTCGGGTAGGGTCTGCTGGGTTTCGACCCTGATTCCAGTCCAACGGCCCGTCGCCGGGCCAGCGAAGAGTTAACGATGCCGGCACCGACGAGCATCGACCGTCCGACCAACGTTCGCTGGCAGATTCTCGGTCTGCTGTTCGGACTCAGCTTCATCTCCTACGTCGTCGGGCTGAACCTTTCGATCGCCGCCCCGTTCCTCACCGAGGAGTTCGGCCTCTCGAACGTACAAATGGGGTGGATATTCAGCTCGATGCTCTGGGGTTACTCGCTATTTCAGCTTCCTGGCGGAATGTGGGGGCAGCGGGTCGGCGCCCGGCGGGTGCTCACCATCATCGCGGCAGCCTGGGGTGTGATTACCGCTCTCACGGCACTTCTTCCGGGAACGATCGTCACGGGTAATCTGGCCGTCTTCATGACGCTGATCGTCATCCGATTCGCGCTCGGCGCAGCCCGCGCACCCATCTACCCTGTGCTGGGTGGTGCTATCGAGCGCTGGTTTCCCGTCGGCCGCTGGGCGCTCCCCCAGGGGGTCTCAAGTACCGGTCTGGGGCTGGGCGCCGCGGTCACCCCGCCGCTCATCGCCTGGCTGATGATCGAGATTGGCTGGCGCGGCGCCTTCTACGCCACCGCGCCGGTGGCGATACTCGGCGCCTGGATCTGGTGGCGACTGGGGCGCGACGATCCTCGGCAGCACTGGGCCACCAACGCCGCCGAGATCGCTCTGATCCGCGCCGGTAGAGAGGATCGCGCGGACGGCGAAGATCCCGACCCCAAACCCACGTCGCGGCCGCCCGAGACCGCAGTTTGGAAGCGCATGCTGCGCAATCGCAACATCTTGCTGATGACCCTCAGCTATCTGTGTATGAACTACGTCTTCTACTTCTTCTTCAACTGGTTCTACGTCTACCTGCTCGACGTGCGCGGATTCGGGATGCTGGAGGGCGGGTTCATCGCCTCGTTGCCGTGGCTCGCCGGCGCCGCCATGGCGTCAGTAGGTGGCGAGGCGTGCGACCGACTCTGCCATAGCCTGGGACCGCGTCGCGGGTGTCGTTTCCCGTGCCTTGTCGCGTTGCCGCTCGTAGGCGTCTTCCTCATGCTCGGGGCGCTGGCCGAAAGCACCCCGCTGGCGATAGTCCTGCTGACGATCAGCTTCAGCCTGACGCAGTTCAGCGAGGGCACCTTCTGGGCCGGAACCAGCTTCGTTTCCGGCAAGCACACGTACACGGGTACGGGCATCTTGAACACCGGCGGCAACCTCGGCGGCGTCGTATCGGCGCCGTTGATCCCCATCTTCGTGGGTTGGTTCGGGTGGAGCGGGGCCATTAGTACGGGCTCGATCATGGCCATCGTCGCCGGACTGCTATGGCTCGGAGTCCGCGTCGACGAGCCGTTCGACCACCAGTAACTGGTTCGCGGCCACTGTGCCAAGTGACTGTGTCTGGCCATCCGGCCACACCACGCGAACCCGTGCGCTGCTGGCGCTGTCGAGCCCGAAGTGCGCCTCGACAGGATCCTGCGACACGTAGTTGGTCCCACAACGAAGCTCGCGCATCTGAGTGACGCCGTTGGCCGTCACCAATACTCGCGCCCCCACGCCGGCGGTGTTCGGCCCGTCGTCCGACAGCACGACGCCGAGGAACGATCGGGCGTTGCCCCCGTCGTTGCGATACAGGCGTGGGGAGTCGTTGTGGTTGCCGACCAGGATATCGGTATCGCCATCGCGGTCGTAGTCGAGACAGGAGACGGCTCGACCGGAGCGCTCGTCGACGATCCCGTGGCGCTCGGCGCGCTCGCGAAAGCGTCCGCGGCGGTTCATGAACAGCCTGGACCTATCGGCGCCGTAGTCGAACCAGCCGTTGGTGTGGAAGATGTCCAGCCAGCCATCGTTGTCGAAGTCGGCGAAGCACGCGCCCCATCCCCAGCCGCCGTTACGCACTCTTGCGCGCGTGGTGACGTCGCTGAACACCCCGTCGCCATGATTGCGATAGAGGCGGTTGCCGCTGTCCGCGTTGGCCTCGTACCAGATGCTGGTGACGAACCAGTCCAGATCGCCGTCGTTGTCGTAGTCACCGACGGCGGCACCCATGCCGTTCTTGTCGGTGATCACATCGCGGTCCGTGGCCTCGATCCACCCGCCTCCGTGATCGTTGAGGAACACGCGGCTAGTGCTCAAGTCGGATGTCATCAACAGGTCGGGCCAACCGTCGGAGTTGACGTCGGCGAAGTTCGGAGTGAACGAGTAGTCCTCCTCGTAGCCCGGCAATCGCCACTGTGCGTCGACGAGACCGAACAGACCCGTTCCATCGTTCTGCCAAAGGTGGTCACCGGCACATCCGTCACGGCAGTTCTGATCCCAGTGCGCGGTTGCCAGATCCAGATCTCCGTCGCGATCGAAGTCCGCCAGCGACGTCGAGAAGGTGTTCTTGGTCGTGCGGACGGCGGCTCCGGCACCTGTGTCGATGAAACGGCCGCCGGGGCGACCGCTCAGCAGCTGCGGCTGTCCGGAGCGGACGTTGCCGCTGGTCAGATCGAGCCGACCATCGCCGTCGAAGTCGCCCAGAGTCGTGCCGGCCGCCCACGTGTCCAGCTCCTTGATCGGGCGTGGGGCAGCAAACGTACCGTCGCGCCGGTTCATCAGCAACGCTGGCTGGCCGGCGTCGCCTCGTACCACAATCAGGTCAAGGTACCCGTCGCCGTCCACGTCTCCTACGGCGACGCCACCCGACGCCCAGGCGGCCATCCCAACGTCGCCGACTTCACCGTCGAATCGATGCTCGACCAGCAATCCGGCTGCAACGGTCACATCTGTGAACACGAGCGGTGCGACGATGGACTCCGCCACCGGCATCGTGCGCGCGCTGCCAGCTACCGTAAGGCCTGCTAGCAGCAACAGCGCGCCGCTGGCGCGGCTGACGAAACACCTGGAACCGTTCATCGCTTCAACAACAACCTGCCGTGGCGCTCGCCGTTGAACTGTCCGTCTTCGATGCTGACCTCGCCGTTGACGATCACATAGTCGATCCCGGTAGCGTAGCGATGTGCGTCGGACCACGTCGCCCGATCCTCGACGCCCGCTGGGTCGAATACAACGACATCCGCTTTGAACCCCTCGACGATCAGCCCGCGATCGCGCATGCCGAGCAGCTGAGCCGGAAGCGAGGTCATCTTGCGGATCGCATCGACGAGCGTCAGCAGGCCCTCGTCGCGCACGTACTGACGCAGCGCAACGGCCTGGCTGGCAAACGAGCGCGGGTGGCTGGGCACGGCGTGATCTCCGGGCGCCAGCGGGCCGGCCCCGTCGCTGCTGATCATCACCCACGGCTGAGACATCGCGTGGCGCAGATCGTCGGGAGACATCGAACCGCCGGCGTACAGCATGTCGGGCTCGGCCAGGACCAACTCTACGGCGATGTCGAAGCCGTCCCGCCCCTGCTCGCGCTCGAGGTCGAGCAGGTTCTTCTCCAGCAGCTCGGGATGCTCGGTCGTGTGCTTGATGCGGAAGTCCTGCCAGCCCCACTTGGCGACCGGACTCCAGTCGGCCTCGCGCTCCTCGTAGGTGGAGGCGCGCATCCGCTCGCGCTGCTCCGCGTCGCCAAGCGCCTCCTGGAGGGCGGGGACGAAGCGCGCCCGCGCCTCGGTTCGCTGCGCGTACGACAGCCGGCGATCGCGGCTTCGATCGCGCATCTCGGCAAGCTCCTCCATGTCATTGGGGACATCGACCAGGTCGGTGATGTAGCCGAACGGAGCGGACTGATCCCACGGGTACTGGTCAGCGGTGATCCGTACGCCGCGGTCGCGGGCTCCCTGGATGAGCGCCACCGCCTCCCTCATCAGGCCCCACTGAAGACGGCCGGCCGCCTTCATGTGCGTGACGTTCACCGGCACCGACGCCTCCTCGCTGATGCGGACGATCTCACGGATCGAGTCGAGCAAGTGGATGCCCTCGTCGCGCATATGCGAGACGTACATGCCTTCGAACTCCGCCACCGGGCTGGTCACCTCGATGAGCTCCTCGGTGCTCGCGTGCAGGTGCAGGCCCTCGTACTCGAGCCCCGCGCTGATTCCCCAGGAGCCTTCGCGCATCGCCTGACGTACAAGCGCCCGCATCTGCTCGATCTCGTCGCCGCGCGCCGGACGGAGGAAATCGAACCCCATGACCTCGCGGCGAACGGTGTTGAACCCGACCATGTGGACGGCGTTCATCCCCATTCCGTTCGCTTCCCACCGCGCCTTGGTCTCCGAAACACGATGCGACGCGCCGCCATCCGAGCCCGGCCGAACGGTGGTGACACCCTGATACAGATAGTTGAGCACCGACGCCGTTTCGGGCTGATCGAACGCACTCGAGACGTGGGTGTGCATGTCGATGAACCCGGGGCTGACGACCCTGCCGGCGGCGTCGATCGAACGTCCGGCCCGTCTGCCCGAGAGATCACCGATCGCGGCGATTGTGTCGCCAACGATTCCGACATCGGCTGCGAACCAGGGATTTCCGGTGCCGTCGATGAGCCTGCCGTTCTCGATCAGCAGATCAAAGGGAGCCGGGCCGCCCGGTGCGTAGGCCGACAGGCAATAGATCGCCACGGCGGCAACCCGGAGTCGAGACGTCGTGGACCACCGCATTGCTGTCGCCTCCTTTGCGAGTCGTTTGCTCGATCGCTGACGCAGGCTACAATCCGCGCGCGGCTGTGTGTAGCCGCCCGGCGTCCTGGAGCGAACGCTGGTGGTGCCTGGAATGGAGGGAGAGGTTGACCGAAAGGCGTTCCGGACGCCGGCGAGGCGGCGGCGGAAGAGCGGCACGCAAGGCCGCCCGGGAGACAGCGTCCCCGGCAGCCGCGCCATTCCTGACGCGCACCCTGACCCCCATCGACCTGGTGGGCGACGAGGGACTCGAGATCCTCGAACGCAACGCCGACACGATCCTCCAGGAGGTCGGCATCGAGTTCCGTGACTACCCGCGCGCCCTCGAGCTGCTGCGCGACGCCGGAGCCGACATCGACGGCGAGCGGGTTCGATTTCCGGCCGGTATGTGTCGGCAGATCGTCAGCACGAACGCCCCGGCGAGTTTTGTTCAGCACGCGCGAAACCCGGCGCGCAGCGTCACCGTGGGCGGCGATGCCACCGTGTTCGTCCCTAACTACGGCTCGCCCTTCGTGACCGATCTCGACCGCGGCCGGCGATACGGCACGATCGAGGACTTTCAGAATCTGGTGAAGCTAGCGTACCTGTCGCCGCACCTCCACCACTCGGGCGGCACGGTCTGCGAGCCCGTCGACGTGCCGGTCAACAAGCGCCATCTCGACATGGTGTACGCCCACATCCGCTACAGCGACAAACCCTTCATGGGGTCGGTGACCGCCGGCGAGCGCGCCGCCGACAGCTTCGAGCTGGCACGCATCGCCTTCGGCGGCGATCTCGCCGATCGCACCGTGCTGACCAGCCTCATCAACGCATCGTCACCGCTCGTCTGGGACGCCTCGATGCTGGCGGCGATGGACGTCTACGCGCAACACAACCAGGCCAACCTGGTGACCCCGTTCATTCTCGCCGGGGCGATGGCCCCGGTCACCGCCGCCGGGGTCGCCGCTCAGACCCTGGCGGAGGCGCTGGCCGGCATGACGTTCGTGCAACTCGTACGGCCTGGGGCGCCGGTGATCTTCGGATCGTTCGCCAGCTCGATGTCGATGCTGACCGGAGCGCCGACGTTCGGAACGCCAGAGGCCGCCCTGACTCTCTATGCGGTGGCGGCCCTCGCCCGCCGGCTCGGTGTGCCGTTCCGTTCGGGCGGCGCGCTCACCGCCTCCAAGGTTCCCGACGCGCAAGCGGCCTACGAGAGCCAGGCCACCTTGATCCCGGCGTTGATGGCGGGGGTGAACTTTGTCCTGCACGCCGCTGGCTGGCTGGAAGGCGGTCTGTCAGTCGGCTACGAGAAGTTCGTCATGGACGCCGACCAACTCGGGATGATGCAGGTGTTCGCCAAAGGGATCGATCTGTCCGACAACGGCCAGGCGCTCGACGCGATTCGGGAAAACGAGCCCGGCCAGCATTTCCTCGGCACCGCTCACACGTTGCAGAACTTCGAGCAAGCCTTCTACCGCTCATCGGTGGCCGACAACTCGAGCTTCGAGCAGTGGGAAGACGATGGCAGTACCACGGCGGCGCAGCGAGCGAACGTTCTCTGGAAGGAGCAGCTCGCGTCGTACGAGCCGCCACCGATCGATGCGGCGATCGACGAGGAGCTGCTCGAGTTCATCGCCCGCCGCAAGGCGTCCATGCCTGACGCGCTTGTCTAGCAGGCCGTGGTGAAAGTGTGATGGGTCTGGCTATGCCGCCAAGGGCGCAGATGCAAGGCGCCGCGACACCGGCGATGCCTTGACGCATCGTTCAGGAACGGCAACGCTGCAGACGTGTCGTTGGCGGCATAACCCTCTGGGCAACCACACTTCCACCACGGCCTGCTAGCCCGGGACTGAACTAGCCGCGCTTGCGGATCTCGGCAACCAAGGCCGGCACAACCTCGTGCAGATCACCGACGACGCCGTAGTCCGCCTTGGAGAAGAAGGGCGCGTCGCGGTCCGTGTTGATCACCATGATCTGCTTGGCGCCCTTGCAACCAACCAGGTGTTGGATGGCGCCGCTGATTCCGCAGGCGATATAGAGCTGCGGCGCAATACGCGTCCCGGTGAGGCCAACCTGATTGGTGTGCGGTCGCCAGCCGTTGTTGGTGGCGACGCGGGAGCCGCCGACGATTCCGCCGAGAACCTCGGCAAGCTCCTCCAGGACACCGAATCCTTCAGCGCTGCCTACGCCACGGCCGCCGCCGACCACCAGCCGAGCGGTCTTCAGCGTAACGCCCGAGCTTGCCGTCTCCTCCCGCCGGGTTACTTTGACGCGCAGATCCTCGTCCGCGAGAGCAGGCTCGAAGGTCTCCACGACAACCTCCTGGGCCGGCGCTTCGGTGGCCTCGACGGTGTGCGGAGCAACGCTGAGCAGCTTGACGTCGCCGCTCAGCTCCGCCTGCTCCAGCAAGCTGCTTCCCCAGCGCAACCGCACCAGGCTGTACACGTCGCCGGCCTGTACCTGGGCGCAATTCGCTGCCATCCCGAGCCCGGTCTTGGCGGCTGCGTGCGCCAGAACCTCGTTGCCGCGGTCGGTCCCCGGCGCCAGGATGGCCTCTGCACCACGCGCCCGCTGCAGCTGCAGCAGCGCCTCGCCCCACGCAGCCGGCGCGTAGTCGTCCAGCAACGGATGGGTGACGCGGTGGATCGTGGTCGGCCCGTACGCCTTGATGGTCTCCTCCAGCGCCGCCGCATCGTCGCCGATCAGCGCCGCCTCGAGGGTTGTTCCGGTCTGCTCCGCCAGATCACGCCCCAGGGTCAGCATCTGTAGCGTGGCGGCTTCGAGCTCGCCGCGGTCGTGTTCGATGAGCGCCAGGATCATCCGAGCAACTCCAGCTTTTCGAGCATTTCGATCACCCGCGGTGCTGCCGACGGGCCCTCGCCGAGAATCTCGACCTCCTTGCCCTGATCGGGGGGCTGGGTCAGACGCTGCAACTGCAGCTGCCCCGCATCGTGCAACGGTGAGCTGCGCTCAAGCGGCTTTCGCTTGGCGCCCATGGTGCCCCGCAGCGACGGATAGCGTGGCAGGTTCAACCCTTCCTTGGTTGTGATCACAACCGGGGTCGGTACCTCGTAGACCTCCCATCCGGCAGCAATCTCACGCCGCGCCTCGATCACGTCGCCACGCACCTCGATGCCCTTTGCGCCGGTAACGCAGGGCAGCTCGAGCGCATGGGCAACGCGGATACCGACCTGGAAGTCGCCGCTGTCGGCGGACTCGTTGCCGAACATGATCAGGTCGTAGTGGTGTCCCGCGTTGGCCTCACGCTGCACCGATTCGGCGATCGCTGCTGCGGTGCGCTGTGGGTCCCACTCCTGATCGTCGGTCTCCAGCAAGACCGCACGGTCCATGCCACGCGCCATCGAGTCGCGCAGCTGCTCCTCGGCCTCCGCCGGACCGAGGGTCAACACGACAGCCTCGCCGCCCTCGCGCTCGATGATCTGCACCGCCTCCTCGACGGCGCACTCCTCGTGCGGACTGATGGTGAACCCGAGTCGACGCGTATCCACCGCGCGCGCGTCCTCGGTGAGCACTAGCTTGGCGCCCGTGTCGGGCACTCGTTTGACACAAACGAGGATGTTCATCGGTGTCTACCGCCGTTCGCTGGATGGCTCACTGACGCATGCGTTCGTTGTCCGGGTCGAAAAGCGGGGTGCTACCGGCGACCGCCACCGTCACCGGATACTGCTCGGCGAAATACTCCACCAGCAGCTCGGTGCCGACCTGCGCGTGTTCCGGCGGCAGATAGGCCATCAACAGGTATTTTCCCACCGACGGCCCGGCCCCGGCGCTGGTGGTATACGACCCGCGCCCGTGGGCATCGACGATACGCTTGCCATCCCGGGTGAGCACCGGTTCGCGACCCAGCATGTAGCGCGCCTCACCGGACGCCGACGTATGGTCGTCAACGGTCAAGGTACACAAGGTCGCCGCCGGCTCGCTCTCGAGCGATCGTACATAGGCTTCCTTGCCGATGAAATCCTGCGGCTTCGCCGTCTTGCGCGCCAGCCCCGCCTCGGCCGGGTTGGAATCCCCCTCGAGCTCGGCGCCGAACAATCGGTATCCCTTCTCCAGTCGGCCGGTGGTGCCATAGACACCGATTCCTGCGGGAATCACGCCCTCCGACAGCCCCGCTTCTTGCACTACGTCCCAGACGTAGCGGCCGTTCTCCATCGGCATGTAGAGCTCCCAGCCGAGCTCGCCGACGTAGGAAATACGCAGCGCCCACGCCGGTACACGGTCGATCAGGATGCGGCGAGCGGAGCCGAACGGGAAGCCTTCGTGGGAGAGATCGTCACGGGTCAACGACTGCAGGATGTCGCGTGCACGTGGGCCCCAGAGCCCCATCGTGCAGAGCGCCGAGGATCGGTTGTCGAAGTGCACCGAGCCGTCGTCCGGCAGGTTGGAGCGAAACCACTTCTCGTCGCGACTGCCATCGGCGCCGCCGGTGACGATCCGGAACGACGCGTCGCCGGTACGCATGATCGTCAGATCCGACTTGAAGCCACCGTTCTGGTGCAGCACAGGCGTGTAGACGGCACGGCCGACCGACACGTCCATCTGGTTCACCGCCATCTTCTGGACGTAGTCGGGCGCGCCGGGGCCGGTGACGTCGAAGATCGCCAGCGCCGACAGGTCGACCATGGCAGCGCGATCGCGCATCGCCAGGTGCTCGGCGTTGATGATCGGTGACCACCAGCGCGCATCCCACTCGTTCGGACGCTCGGGGATGCGGTCCCCGTACTCCTCCAGCAGATCTCGGTTGCACTCGTACCAGTGCGGCCGCTCCCAGCCGGAGGTCTCGTAGAACACCGCTCCCAGGGCTTCCTGTTGGGAGTAGAACGGGCTGCAGCGGACACGGCGCGAGGACTCCCACTGCTCCATCGGATGCACGACGCCGTAGATCTTGTTGAAGCTCTCGCAGGCTCGTGCCACGACGTGGGTCTCGGTGCGCGCAAACGGGTAAAGACGCGAGAGGTCGAGCTCGTGAGGATCGATCTCCGGCTGTCCGTCGACCATCCACTCGGCGATCATGCGGCCGACCCCGGGCCCCTCCTTGATCCAGACCGCCGCCGCCGACCAGAGGTTCTTGACCTCCACGGTCTCGCCGAGCACCGGCTCGCCGTCGGGCGTAAGCGACAGCAGCCCGTTGATGGCGTACTGAATCTCGACGTCGTCGCGATCGAGCATTTCCGGCAGCAGCTCGATCGCATGTGCCAGCTGGGGATCGAAGTCCTCGCGCGTGAACGGCATCTCCGTGGGAGACAGCGCCGCCTCGTCGTTGGACGGAATGTCGTCGGCGCGGTGGATGATCGGACGGTGGGCGTAAGAGCCGATCTCCAGGTTATTGCCCGCCTGCCGCTCGTACATCATGACGCTCATGTCGCGGATGATCGGGTACTCGATCTCGCTTTCGGCGCCTTCGAAAGCCTCGATCGGCCCGACGTCGATCATCTGATGGATGATCGGCGTTAGCGGAATCGTTGCTCCGGCCATCGCGGCGATGCGCGGGCTCCAGACACCGCACGCAACCACGATGTACTCGGCCGTCATGTCGCCGCGCGAGGTGCGCACGCCGGCCAGGCGCCCGTCCGTAACATCGATGCCGTGGATTTCCGTGCTCGGGAAGACGCTCAGAGCCCCGAGCTCCTTGGCGCGATCGCGCATGATCGTCCCGGCGCGCAACGAATCGACGACGCTGACGCTGGGGCTCCAATACGAGCCCAGAATGACGTCCCGGTCGATCCACGGGAACAGCTTCAGCGTTTCGTCGGGTGACAGAAGCTCGGCATCGATTCCCCAGCACTTGGCCGATTGCAATCGGCGCCCGAGCTCGACAAGCCGCTCCTGATCGCGGGCCACCTCGAGGCCACCGCTCTCGCGGAGCACGTCCATCTCGGTGTACTGCCGGATGCTGTCGGCGGTGATCTCGGTCATCACCTTGGAATGGTCCATCGGATAGATGAAGTTGGATGCGTGCCCGGTGGAGCCACCGGGGTTGGGCAACGCGCCCTTGTCGATCTGCACGATGTCCTTCCAACCAAGGCGGGCGAGATGCCAGGCCACGCTGTTGCCGACAATGCCGGCGCCGACGACGACGACGTTGGCGTGCTTGGGAAGATCACTCACCGAGAGCTCCTTGGTGTTCTGGCTTGCTGGCGGCGGCCGCCGTTTCCTGGTTCCGGCTCCCGTCTCGAGGCCGGCTCCGATCGCTCAACATGATCCGCGCATCCTATACCCTTGCAGCGCTGCGAATTGGTCGCTAACCGGGCTCACACGAAACCGCTGGCGCTCTCGTGTCCGACGATGTCGTAACGCGCGAAGTCTTCTGGAATATCTCTCCCACTGCGGAGTCGATCTTTCTCGCGCTGGCGTTCCTGGCCACGGCAGTTTTCGCCTTCGGCGCGGTGGCGCACGCGCGCAGGATCCTCCGCGGCAAACCCGTCCCCCTCCCGCCCGGTGGCCTCCTCCGGCACCTCGGCCGGACGCTCGCCACCGCCGCCACGAACCGCACCATCGCGCGGTCGGATCGCGGCGCCGGCGTGATGCACCTGGCGATCATGTGGGGGTTCATCACGCTGTTCATCGGCACGATCGTCGTGGCGCTCGAATACGACGTGTTTCAGAAGCTCCTGGGGCGCGATCACGGCTTCTGGACCGGCGGCTTCTTCCTGGGCTACGAGCTCGTCCTCGATCTCCTGGGGGCGGTTTTCGTCCTAGGCCTGATCGTCGCCCTCGTTCGACGTTACGGACCGGTCAATCCCGAGCTTCACTGGAAGGCGAGCGACCTCCTGCTGCCGCTCGGACTCCTGCTGATCGCCGCCACCGGCTTCGGCGTCGAGGGCCTCCGACTGGCCGCCACCGAGGCGCATCTCGGTTATGACCCGCGCTGGTCGCCCGTGGGCTTTGTCCTTTCCCTGCTTGTCAGTAGCACGAGCAGCGAAACTGTCGTCACCATCCACCGCACCCTGTGGTGGGCGCATGCCGTGATGGTGCTCGGATTCATCGCGGCGCTGCCGTACTCGCCGAAGGTGGTCCACATCTTCAGCGCCATCATCAACATCCTGCTGCAGGACCTCCGCGGCGCCGGCAGGCTGCAACCGGTCGACGTGGAGGCGGCCTTCGACAACGACGAGGTGCTCGGATACGCCACCATCGCCGACCTGACGCGCAAGGACCTGCTCGACCTCACCAGCTGCACCGAGTGCGGCCGCTGCGAGATCAACTGCCCGGCGCACCTGTCGGGCAAGACGCTGTCGCCGCGCGACATCGTGGTGAAACTGCGTGATCAGCTCAACGCCGAGCAGCCGTTGTTCGGCACCGGCCTGGAGCCTCGGCCGATCATCGGCAACAGCATCACCCGTGAGGAGATCTGGGCCTGTACCTCGTGCATGGCTTGTGTGGAGGAGTGTCCCGTCTCGATCGATCCGCTCGGCAAGATCCTCGAGCTACGTCGCAGCGAGGTAATGCTCGAGGATACGTATCCGGAAACCTACAGCGAAGCGTTTGATGGCCTGCAGCGGCGCAACAATCCCTGGAACCAGCATCCCGGCGCGCGACTGGACTGGGCGCGTGGCCTGGAGGTGCGCACGATGGCGGACGTCAGCGCGGCCGGCGACCGCGTCGAATATCTGTTCTGGGTTGGCTGCTCGGCCGCCTTCGATGCGCGCAACCAGAAGATCGCCCGCAGCATCGTGCGCATCCTCAACGCCGCCGGCGTCTCCTTCGCGGTGCTCGGCGAGGAGGAGTGCTGCACCGGCGATCCAGCGCGCCGCATGGGTCACGAGTACCTCTACCAGATCCACGCCGAGACCAACGTCGAGACGATGCGCCAGTACCCGATCGACAAGGTGCTGACGATCTGCCCGCACTGCTTCAACACGGTGAAGAACGAGTACCCGGACTACGGTGGCAACTATGACGTGGTGCACCACACGGAGCTCATTCTCGAGCTGCTCGAACAGGGGCGGCTGGAGCTCACCCAACCCACCGATCGCGTGATCACCTATCACGATTCCTGCTATCTGGGTCGCCACAACCGGATCTTCGAGGCGCCACGCGAGATCCTGCGTCAGTTGCCAGGCGTGGAGTTGGTGGAGATGGCCGAGAGCCGCGAGAGCGGCATGTGCTGTGGCGCCGGTGGCGGGCTGATGTGGTTCGAGGAGGAGCCCGGGAAGCGCGTCAACGACAACCGCATCGCCCAGGCTCGCACCGCCCTGTCAACCGCCAGCGGTCACGGTTCGGCGACCGTCGCATCGGCATGCCCGTTCTGCATGACGATGATGGAGGATGGCATCGGAGCGCAGGATTCAGCGATCGAGGATCTAGATGTCGCGGAGCTCGTGGCAAACGCGCTCGGCTCGTGAGGAGGTACAGTTTGAAACTGACCAGCATCCGCCCGGTGCTCGCCGTCGTCGCCCTCATACCGCCCGCGTTCGTTACGTTGCTCGGAGCGCCAGCCGCCGGGTCACGCGAGACACCCGGCGTCCCGAAACCGCAAGCGGTCCAGCCCGACGCCACGGAACATCCGGCATTCAGAGCCGCCAAGGTGGTGGTCGAGAACCACGTCGGATGCAAGGTCAAAGCAACGTTCGCGGGCCCCGGGTTCCCGTCCAAGGGCAAGAAAGTCACCGTTCGCGACGGCAAGCGCAAGCGCGTCAAGTTCAAGAGAAACGGGGAAGCGTACACTTGGATGGCAACGGCGAGTTGCTGTGGCACGGGTGCCGGCGTCTACGAGTCCCCGACCGTTACCAAGGGTGCCGCGCCGCTGGTGTTGTCATGCAACGGTACGGTCGACACACCGTTCGGTGCCGAGAGCTCCGACTTCAGCGAAGGCGAGACGATTCCCGAACGCCACACGTGCGCCGGCGCCGACGTGTCACCCGAGTTGTTCGCCTACAACCCGCCGGCGGGAACGCAAAGCCTGGCGTTGATCATGGATGACCCTGACGCCGGCGGGGTGTTCACTCACTGGCTGCTGGTCGACATTCCGCCGAACCAAAGCGAGCTGCCCGAGGGCTACCAAGTTGGCGACTACGGCGTTTCCGGTCGAAACGACTTCGGCAGAACCGGGTACGACGGTCCGTGCCCGCCGTCCAACGGGCCGCATCGGTATTTCTTCAAGGTATTCGCTCTCGACGTGGCGTCGCTCGGGCTGGCTGAAGGGGCATCGCGCCAGGCCATCGAGCAGGCCATGGCGGGTAGCGTGATCGATGAAGTCCAGCTGATCGGTATCTACGAGAGCTAGCAGGCCGTGGCTTCAGAGTCCGCGTGACCCGGGGTTACTGAAAGTACCTCGCATCATTGGCGAATCCCGTAAATCGCCCGGGTACGCGCCTCAATGCTGTCCGCCAGCGCCTCGCCGAGGCGCATGCCGTTGAGCGCCTCGGTGCCGGCGTAGTAGGTCAGATACTGCCGCGCGAGCTCCGGCTCGCCGGCCTCGAAGAGCTTGAGCGCCGTACGCTCCACGTCGGGCTGCGCGGCGATCAAACGACCTTCGAACGCCGCCAACGCCTCGGAGATCTCCGGCAGAAACTTCGCCTCGTGCTCCTCCATCAGGTATCGCAGCCGCTTGTAGGTGCGTAGCGCGAACCGCGTCGACTCGCGGCCGCGGATCTCGTCGTCGATGTAGGCGTCCCTCGCCTGTCCAGAGCTCAAGTACCGGTGGTAGCCGAGCTCCGGCGGAACATCGGTCACGCCGATGCGAAACGGGATGAACGGCGCCGTTTCCGGCGAGGTGGCAGCGGCCCAGAGGATCGCAAGCTCGGGGTGGATGCCGCTACGGAGCTCGGCCACTTGGCCGTAGCCGGCGCTGTCGTGGGTCACGTTTCCCGTCCGCACAACCGCGACCATGTCCTCCAGCGTGACCTTGTGTCCGAGGTTGCGGAGGCTGTCCTCGATGAAGTGCACCCCGAGGTGGTTCTTGGGAATGAGCTGTGCAGTCGGAACACCCGGACGCTCGTCCTGACCGTAGACCTCGGTAACGTTGAAGGGGGCGCCGGAGTCCGGGTCGTACCAGCCGTGTTCGATGGCAAAGCTGATGAAGTTGTCCGATGCCATGTAGTCCGGGTGATCCTTGAAGCCGAGCGGGAACTCATCGATGTAGCCGGGCCGCGAGACGCGGATGTCGTCGGGCCCCAGGCGTTCCGCAGCCCACAAACCCTGGCCGCCGGCGAAATTGATGAACACCCAGCCCTCGTCGGCATCAGCGAACAGGTGCGAGTTGCCGCCGTAGGTGCTGAAGCCGAAGCGGTCGATCAGACCACCGACGATCTCGACCGCCTCGCGAGCGCTGTGGGCACGCTCCATGACGATGCGCGCCAGATCGCTGTAGTTGGGCCCGCCGCCCTGCGGATCGGGCGTCATGTCCCGGAGCTCCTTGCGGCTCGTCGACCAGACGTCACGCGCCGCCACCCCGTGCTCGTTGAGCCCGCCGTTGGTGAGCGGCGCCGGGAATCCGGCGTACTCCGAGTAGTTCATGGTGATGTACTTGGCCGTCTGCGCCACCTGTGGCAGCTGTCCGAAAACGCCGGGCATCGAGGCCGCGGCGGTGATGCCCACCTGGATCATCGCGCCAGCCGGATGCTGGCGCCGCGGCACGATCTCCAACCAGTGGCTCGACGGCTCGTCGCCATAGCCGCCGAGAAACACGTTGCCGCTGGCGGTGAGGTTCTTGCCCACGTAGACGCAGTAACTGGCGAACGCCGGCGCCGAGAATGACAGGCACAGGAGGATCGCGATCGCACGGAAAGCCAGCGCGCCTCGGGAGATCATTCGGCCACGAGTCGGAAACGTCATCGTCGGCTACCTGAGTTCGAAAGACAGACGTCGAATCGGCCTGGAGGAGAATGTGCGGCGCACGATAGACAGCCCGGCGACCTCTGACAACCGGCGCAGTGGCGCAGGCTCAACGGTAGGAGGCGAGACCTCCACCGCGGCAACATCCGAAGAACATGTGACAGACTTCGACAATCCCCCGCCCGGGTGAATTCAACGATCCAATCGAGGTACCGAGCTTGACTGACAACCCGATCCGCACCCGCCGCGAGGGCGGCGTGCTCGAAGTAGTGCTGGACCGTCCCAAGGCCAACGCCATCGACCTGACCACCAGCCGAGCCATGGGCGCGGTCTTCGCCGACTTCCGTGACGATCCGGAGTTGCGCGTCGCCATCGTCACCGGTGGCGGGGAGAAGTTCTTCTGCGCCGGCTGGGACCTCAAAGCCGCCGCCGACGGCGACGAAGTCGACAGCGACTACGGGGTCGGCGGGTTCGGCGGCATCCAGGAGCTTCGCGACCTCAACAAACCGGTCATCAGTGCAGTGAACGGTATCTGCTGCGGTGGCGGCCTCGAGCTGGCGATCTCCGGCGACATCATCATCGCTGCCGAGCACGCCTCCTTCGCGCTGCCGGAGATCCGTTCCGGTACCGTGGCCGACGCTGCATCGATCAAGCTTCCGAAGCGCATCCCCTACCATGTCGCCATGGAGATGCTGTTCACCGGACGCTGGCTCGACGCCGAGGAGGCGCACCGTTGGGGCCTGATCAACGAGATCGTGAGGGCCGACGAGCTCATGTCGCGAACCTGGGAGGTTGCGCGGCTCCTCGAGTCCGGTCCGCCGCTAGTCTACGCCGCTATCAAGGAGGTCGTACGCGACGCCGAGGACATGAAGTTCCAGGATGCAATGAACCGCATCGCCCGGCGTCAGTTCCGCACCATCGACGCGCTCTACGCCAGCGAGGATCAGCTTGAGGGTGCAAAGGCGTTTGCGGAGAAGCGCGATCCGGTGTGGAAGGGGCGGTAAGCGCGGTGCAGGAGCGTTACGAGGAATTCCTCGGCCGCATTGACGAGGTCATAGGGTCGGAGCTGGCGACCGCCGTCTCGTATCAGCGCCCATTGTCGGCTTGGGCCATCGGCAGCGGCTTCAGGTTCGAACTGGACGGGGTGACTACGGTCGCTCGCCTCCTTCTGGAGCGCGACGAGACTATCCGCAAGCAAAAGGAGCTTCGAGCCATCCTGCGCGACCTCAACGCGGTTATCGAGGAGATTCGCGCAGTCGGCGAGGAGGAAGCCCGCAACATCCGCCAAGGACTGTTTGGCACCCTCTTGTCGTGGGTAGGGGTACCCCTGACTTCCGTTGCCGTCAGGCGCAGATCGGCAAGAAAGAACGCGCAGGACGCCCTCGAGCCGTTCGACATGCTGCGGCGCTTCATCGTTACCTCCCCGTCAAGAAGTCTGGACGGCATCCAGCGCGAGATCGATCGGCGCCTCTCGAGTCAAACGGACGACGACATCGGCACCGGGAGCCCGCGGCAGCGTCCAGTCGAGGGCTGAGGGTATTTTCGGCTTCTTCCGTGCGGGCGCCACCGGCTAAGCTCTATGCAGTCACGCGCGCGGCGAGACCATGTTGGGTATCAAGGCCTGGGCCGCGTCTAGACGCCGGCTGGCTTCGGCTAGCCGGCGTTGCTACTTCGATTCGCCATCCTACTCACCGACAAACAAGCCAGGTTGCTCGCCAGCCGATGGAACAGATCATCCGGATCCCCTGCCAGAACTGCGGCTACGAGTTTCAGCAACCCGTCACGCAGTGGCAAGCCACCGTGCGCTTCACCTGTTCCGGGTGCGGGCACGCGAATCGGTTCGATACCACGCAGACGCGCCAGCAGATACTCAGCCTTTGGGAAGCTGGTAGCGGTCAGGCTCGATGACCACCGGAGCTCCGACAATCCCCAGCGAGCTCACTCGTGGCGCCGCCACGGCCGGTTACAGCAATCAGCGCTGCCGACGATAGCCGCTGAGGGCGCTTCGCATGATCGGATCCCGAGACGACCGCGGCCATCTGGGGAATCCCGATTGGTTGGCGGAAGCGCCTGGGAATCGAACCCAGAGAGGACGCCTTCCGGCGCCCCCCAACGGATTTGAAGAACGTGAGGGGCGGTTTTCGGGAATGCGCGCCAACCCACTGCGTCCGTTGAGTTTCTGCTTAACCGACTGCCAAGAGACTTCCTGCCGCCTGACAGTTTGGATATCGCAGCGCATTGTGGACGCCGCAGCAGATCATTGCTTGCCGTCCGTACCCTGATTCGTACCCCGCGCCGGGAACTCCACCGTGGCCTCGTGAGGGTAATGATATACCTGCTTAATCCTCCTCTTATTAACTTGACACTCCCTTTCCCAGGTGTGCTAGCCTCACCATGCGACAATCGAGCGGAAGTGTTGAGGCAGGGTCGATGTCTTTGGGCGTCGCTCTGTCTTTTTTTCGTTCATATACAAATATAAGAGGGGCAGGAACCTCAACGCTATTTCGGCCGCGGGTTGAGTACACCTTCGGCCTAAGCGTCTTTTTGGGGGCGTCAATTACGGTGAGACAGCCGGTTTGACAGCCACTCCTGTCGCGGGTTCGATCCCCGCCGCCTCCACTTATTCTGGTCCCTGCCCCAATTAAGGCATTCCTACTCGTTGAGTATACCACATTCCCTTCTTGTTGTCGTCGTTTCCTGGTTCGTGCTACGCTTGTTGGCACTATCCTCACTAGAATGAAGGGTTTAGGGGATTAGGCAGGTATATCATTACCCTCGTGAGGGAGCGCCTCGGCAGCGGTGAATACATCGACGGCGTGCTTGGCCTGCGTAAAGTAGAGAAATTGACTTTTGTGTCATGGCCACGCACAGTGGGCGGCGAGATGAAAGTGGGCGAGCGGATAGAGGCTCTGCGCGCTGATCGGGGGCTGACGGTGCGCGAGCTGGCCAACGAGGCCGGTGTGACGGAGCGGACCGTCTATCGCATTGTCGCGGGCGAGCGGGACCCGAGGCTGGGCACCCTCGAGGCTCTAGCGCGTGGGCTGGGTGTCGAGACGGCGGAGCTCCTCGACGAACCGCCGAAGAGCCGCCGAGAGTGGAAGGCTCTCGTCGGCCGCGATCGCTACCGCGTCCTCAAGCGCGAGGCCAACGAAGCGATGCGACGGGCGCGCAAGGAGCTCGGGCGGCTGGGCGACGATCCGGAGTTTATGGAGGTGTTCTTACGCCACGTCGCGGAGATCGCCGCGGAGCGCAAAGAAAAGCCGGCCCCCGGAACCGAGGGCCGGCCGAAGTTGGCGCCGAATGAGAACGGCTAGACGTCGCAGACCGAGCCGCCGCCCCCGCCCGCACAGCGATAGAAGCAGCAGTCGCCCAGTTGGTAGGCAGATCCGCAGCTGCCACCGCACTCGTCGGCGCATGTCTGGGAGCAGCTCGAGTGCATCGCCTCGACCTTCGAGGCTTGGAACGTGAGCCCAAAGACCAGGGCGCACGCCCAGGTAATCAACAGAACCTTACGCAGCGGAATCCCGCGCATTGGTGTCCTCCAGTACGTCAGGGGTTACAGGACGTCCTGCAGCCACCAGGGAGCAATCCGCATGCCGGGCCCGCGAGGTACTGCCGGGACCGGCAAAAGCGTTGGTAGCGCAGCGGCCGAGCGGATGCCGGCCGATGTTCGCGCGGTGCCGTCGGCGCCGGTCGGCCGTCAATTGCCGGAAGGCTCTGGCGACCAGCCGTTATTCGTCCGGCAAGTTGACGAGCCCGGCCGCGGCGAGGCTCCGGTAGGATCCCACGCTCGGATCTGCGACTCGCTCCCACGCGGCTCGAGCACCGATCAGATCGCCGCGACGAAGAGCGAGCTTCCCGAGGTACCAATGCGCCGCCCACAAAAGCACGTTGCCGTCGATCTCCTCCGGGGTCGACGAGAACGCAATGGCCGAGAGAATCTCCGTGGCCGCGGCGTCGTCGTTCCCGGCCGCGTACAGCGACACCCCGAGCAACGGCGTCCCGTGCGGATCGTATCGGCGCCCGAATCGGGCGAGCGCTTCCGCGGCCGCGCTCGCATCACCGATCCCAATGGCTGCCAACCCCTCCACCAGCGCCGCCGTGTCGTCCGCGTCGGTTCCGGCTACAGCCGGTATTGCCGCGAGCAACGTCTGCAAGTGGTTCGTCGCCATTATCAGCCGACTTGCCCCGAAATACGTGACACGCGCGTCGTCTCCCGACAGCCGCGCCACCGGGTCGGTGATCGGGAGCTCGTCATGGAGCGCGGGCGGGACAACCCCACTGGGTTCGCGGTGGGGCTCGCGCGCAAGAGATGCGGCGATCACTGCCGCCCCGACGACAGCCACCGTCACCTTGGCCGTCCGCGCGACCAGTTGACGCTGGACGAACGCCCACCGGACGACGTGCGCCTGCAGGAGCTCCTCGCGGCACGAGTCGCACCCCTGACAGTGCGTCCAGACCCCGGCGGTTTCATCGTCGTCGAGATCACCTCGCAGCCACGCGGCTATGTCTTCCGGCGTGACGTGCAGGACAGACTTCATCGACACGTTCCCCGTCGCACCGGAGCCCAGCGTGCGGAGTTCCCCATAGCCTTCGGAAATCGCCGAGGAGCGGCGTTTCCGAAGCGGAAGGACATTTCCTGTTCGGAGCACAGGCGGCCAGGAACTCCCGGCGAGTTGGCGAAAGACCGCCTCGAACACCCTGGACCGGCACCCTGAGCAAGCGTAGCAGTGGTCCCAGGCCCGTTGGATGAAACGACTATGGGGTTCGGATTCGCGCGAACTGAGGCATCGGCGGGCCAGCTCAGCGACGTCGATTTCTTCGAGGTGGTGCTCGTCCACCGGCGCCCTGCGGTCGTCGGAAACGCGAGGAATCTGGGGTTCTGCTACATGGGAAGCGGCCTGGCAGGCGATTTCCGAAGGCCTGGGCACAGGGAACTCCTATCGCTAGCGCGAATCCAACCTCCACTTCCCTCTCGCTACTTCAAACCGCCCCATACGGTGCTAGATATTTGTCTGGGTAGCTCGACAAGGTAGCGGCATTCTGGCGGCGGGTAGCAATGGGCCTCGGCGGGGAAAGATGAGAACGCGGGAAGATGGCTGCTATCGAAGGCGGATTCGCCGTCTGGCGAGCCTGGTGAACAGCGAACACCCGACGGGGCGGAGATATTTCCTTACCGACCGCTTCGTCACACCAACGCCGTCTCTAGACCCTGGGCATGTTCCGTCGGCCTTTTGGAAGGTAATCGCCTATGTCGGGAAAGACAGCCAAGAACTCGAGGTCAAGGCGTTCTTGGTGTTTCAGGACGACGGATCAATCGAACGGCTGAGGCAAGTGCTGGGCGACAACGAGCTCAAACCGTTCGACCTGTACCAATCGTCGACGACGCTGATCGAACGACTTACTGGCCTCGACTTCCCCGATGTCGCCTTCGAGAGCAATCCGATGCTCTTCTTCGAAAGCGAACTAGCAGAGGCCGCGGGGATCACGACGCCTGAACTCCATAGGGTCGGCCGGGACTGCGGCGACAACTGCGGGATCCACTTCGCACCATCTCACGAATGAAACAGCAGTCGATTCCGATCTCAGCAATACAAGATCTGGGTGCGTTGACAACGTCCTAGCACCACATTGCCGTGGGCCAACGCGGGCGGACCTTCGGGTTATGAGCCCGGCGAGCTACCCATCCGTACCCTGTTTCGTACCCCGGGCGCCGCTCCGTGCACTCGGCGACACCTCGTCGGATGCCGTCAGCGTCAGCGGGGGAGCTCGTAAGCCTCTGTGACTACGAAACTCAAAGATGGCGGAAGCGCCTGGGAATCGAACCCAGCGAGGACGCCTTCCGGCGCCCCCCAACGGATTTGAAGTCCGCAAGGGCCACCAGACCCCATTCGCTTCCGCGCGGCCGCGGATGGCGGCATGTCGGAACATTCTGGCAGGCGCCCCGTAGAGCCGCTAGGTAGTATCAAGGTAGCCGGATGAACGCCTGTCCCCAGGGGGTTGAAGATGACGGAAGCAGAACAAGCTACGACCGCGCAGGAACACGACGAGCGCTCGAAGAAGGCACCGGGCGACGAGGGCGCTGGCGAGGAAAGGCGCGACCTTTCCTGGCACCTCGATCGCATCTGGCGAGAAGTCAAAGACATCACACGTCAGCTGGAGAGCGAGACGCGCCGTGGTGGCCTGATCGCCAAGCTCAAGCTGGAGATCCTCGGGCTTCGACGCAAGGCCAGTGAGCACACCTCACGATTGGGACAGCTCGTCTATGAAGCGCAGAAAACGAGCGATAAACGCCCGACGCTGGCGCGCGTCGAGGGCTACGACGGGCTCGTCGCCGACATCGCCGCCGTCGAGGCCGAGATTGAGCGAAGCAAGAGGAGATCGCCGAGCTGAAGACCCAGGCGCAGGAACAGGAGGCGATCTAGCGGCTCGGCACGATCCGCTACAATGGGACCGTCTGGCGGGGCTGTAGCTCAGTTGGGAGAGCGCTTGAATGGCATTCAAGAGGTCAGGGGTTCGAGACCCCTCAGCTCCACTCCCGAAGCCGCCGACGGTCTAGTCGGCGGCTTTCGTGTTCTGTGCGCGGACCGCTGGCCCTTGGCGCCCGTGCCAGAGCGGCCCATGACCTTCGCCGAGCCCCGGCGCGCCGGCTATCGCCCGGTAGACGTAGTGCTTCGCCGAGCTGGCCGCCTGTAGCAACGTCCATCCGCGAGCCAAACCTGCCGCCAGCGCCGCCGACAACGTGCAACCGGTACCGTGCGTATGGCGAGTGTTGATTCGTTCGGTTCGGAGCCAGGTCTGGTCGTCGCGGGTCAGTAACAAATCGACCGCGTCCCCGTCCATATGACCGCCCTTGATCAGCGCCGCTCGCGCCCCTGCATCCAACAGCACACGACCGGCAGCGATCATGCTGGCAGCGTCATCGACCGGAAACGCAACCAGCGCTTCGGCCTCCGCCAGGTTGGGGGTAACGCAGGCCGCCAGCGGCAGCAACTCGCGCACCAGAACCTCGACCGCGCTCGCATCGAGCAGCGGATCGCCGCTCGTTGCAACCATCACCGGGTCGACCACCAGCGCCTCGATGCGATGCCTACGCACCGCCTCGGCCACGGATTCGATGATCTCACCATCGCCCAGCATGCCGGTTTTCGCTGCGTCGACACCAATGTCTTCGGCCACAGCGTCGATCTGAGCGGCTACCAGGTCAGCGCCCATCAGGTCTGCGGCGACCACTCCGCTCGTGTTCTGAGCCGTGATGGCGCTCACCGCAGACATTCCGAAAACCCGATAGGCGGCGAACGTCTTCAGGTCGGCCTGGATGCCGGCGCCGCCGCCCGAGTCCGAGCCCGCAATGGTGAGCGCACGTGCGACCGGCCGCAGGCACGTCTGTCTATCGTCCAAGTCCATGACGTGAGCTTATAATCGTCGCATGGACTTCGACGATCTCGACTTCAGCGACCCCGCAGCTCGGCTAGCGCATCTGGGCGATATGGAGAAGCTCTCCGAGACTCTCTCCGATCGCGACGGCGGCGAGTTGTTCAAGCAGGATCTCGAGGAAGCGCGGCTGTTGGCGGAGAACGATGCACGGTTCGAACAGCTAGTAGCCGGATTGTCGGCGGAGTCGCTGGGCGAGCGTCTCGGGGCAGTCAACCGCTTCTTCGACGGGTTCGGCCCCGTCGAGCTGGCGTCGCTGGAGCTGCCCACACACCTGGGTCAACTGCGCGCAATCTACTTGAGCTCGCGGTAATCGACCCTTACGTTCCGCGCAGCCACCCAGGCGGGATTCCTCGCCGGCGCGCGTCGCGACGCAGCTCCCGCATCTCGGGCGTCGAGCTCGGTCAATCGCCGCTGCGCTGCTTCTATTTTTATTTGCGTATCGCCAGTCGACCGGTGCGAGAAAAGAAACGCACGCTCCTCGCGGCGGAGATTCACTATCTGCGCCTGCAGATCGGTACGCTCGCCGGCGATCGACTCGACGCGCTCACGCCAGTAGTCACGGGTTTCCTCCGCGGGGATTTCCGCCCCTTCACCACTTTCGGACTCTTCCGAGTCCCCGGCGTCGTCGGCGGAATCGCCGCCGCCGGAAGCAGGGGGACGTGGCGGGCTCGGCGCTTCCTCGATCTCGTCGTCCGGCTCGATTCGATCGACGAGATCCATCGGAATGGTGATCTCGGCACCGTACTGCAGGAACACGAGCTTGTCCCCGACAACCTCGGTGCGTGGCGTGCGGATCACCCGGCCGTTCTTGAGATAGATGCTGTCGGCCGCGGCAACGCCGGCCTGACCCACCAAAGTGAGGAGTGCGGCCACCAGCAACCCGGATCTTACGTTGCGCATCGCACTCATGCGTTCGAGCGTAGCATGCGGATCGCGGCGCCCGAAGAGATCCCTCACTGACGGCGGGGGCGGGCCCGTGAACCGACCCGAACTGCGCCGTCACCATCCGTGATCAACAGGGCGGCGGTGTTCTCCTCGAGCCAGAATACGATTCCCTGCCCGATCACGATCGGCTCGTCCTGCGCCCGGTTGCTCACCGCCACCCCCACCGACTCAGCGTGCTCCTGGTAGATCAACGCCGGCGTATCGAGCTGCCAACCATCGGCGCGCCCCTGGTCAATCGTAACGACCGCGCCGGCGGCACGAGTGGTCCACATGGCCATGTTGCGACGGCCGCCCGTCGCCGGATCGACCATCGAGTTGGCCGTGCTGAGCACTACCGTGGCATCCGTCACTCGGGGCGTCACCAAGCGATTCGGGTCGATCGGCGAGACGATTCCGCTGGTGGACACGTCTTGTTGCAGCAACCGCCGAACCGGGTCGCCGACCTCGAGCTCGATGCACGATGATCTCACCAGGGCGAGGGCCCGATCAACCCGCAAGTCGATCACCTCGACCCGGGCGATCAGGTTGACGGCCTCGCCGACCGAAGCTCCGGTCTCCGGATGACGCACCATGCCGTCGGAGCGGTAGACGAGGTAGGTCTCCCCGGTTTGCATGGGGCCGCCGTGCAGAAAGATCTCATCGCCGGTGGAGTACATGTGCATCCCCGGCTCGCGCGAGCCGGACACCTGGGCGAGCGGCCGGCTCACCGCTGGCAGCACTGTGGCGAAGCAGTCAAGCCCCACATAGGCGCCGGTGTTGGGCACCGTTTGTGCTCCGACCGTTCCGCCGGGCAGAGCGAGACCGACAGCGGCGAGCACTCCAATCGTGACCGCCGTCCGAACCGTACAAAGTATGCGACGCATCGGATTCCCCTCCGTGTGGGGGTCAACGAATCCCTGGGCCGCCATCTTCCGACGACCCGGTTGCGCCTCCCGTGTTCAGTCTCCTGCGAGCATCCCCCGCGTGTTCACAGCCCGGATGCTCATCAACGAGACGCTGGTAGTAGTCGCCCGCTTGCCGCGCGTTCCCCTCGCGCCAGTACGACTCTGCCAGCAAATTGATCAGCTCACAGCGATACGACGTCAGCGGATAGTTCCGTAGCGCATAGTGCGCTCGTTGTCGCGACGCGCTGAAACGGCCGCGACCGAGCTGAAACGCTGCCACCTGCATCTCGTGCTGTGCCAACGTATCGACGACCCTGAGCATGTTACCCGCGGCGAGTTCGCTGTAGCGACTGTCTGGATAGTCCTCGTGAAACTCCTCGTAGGCCCGCAGCGCTTCGCGCGTCTGTGACTGGTCGCGGTCGGGTGATCTCATCAGCCGCGAGAAGCTCATCGCGATCATCAACTGCGCGTAATCGACCTGCTCATGAGACGGGTGATAGGTGAGGAAGTTGCGGAACGCATCGACCGCAAGCAGCAGACGGTCGCTGCGCCCGTACTCGTAGTAGGCGCGCCCCAGCCCTAGGCGCGCCTCTGGCAGGTGCGGGCTCGTGGGGTAATTCCGCAACAAGGTGTCGAACGCTTCAGCAGCCTGACGGTTCTTTCCGTCGTCGAGAAAGGCCTGCGCCTGAACGTACAACTCGGTGCCGGCGGTGTCGGACGGCAAGACCATTCCCGCCGACCCACAACCCCACACAGCGAGGCCGAGGACCGCTGCACAAGCACTCGTTAGCCTGCCCGGAGAAACTCTCATCCGTGTCGATCTCGCCTTGTCAGTCCGTGCCCCGCAGCCAGTTCCAGTGACGTGCGATCCCGTCTTCCAGCTGTATCGAAGGTATGAAACCGAGATCATCGCTGGCACGTCGCGTATCGGCCAGTGTGTGGCTCACGTCACCGTGCTGGACCCCGGTTCGCTGCACCTCAAGTCGACTGCCGGTAACAGCTTGGATGACCTCGATGAGCCGATTCACCGTTACCGTGCTCCCCCCTCCAACATTATACACAGCACCTGATCGGCCCCGTTCGGCGGCTCGCAGCGTCGCTTCGACGGTGTCATCAACGTATGTGAAGTCGCGCGTCTGCTCGCCGTCTCCGAACAGGGTAATCGGCACTCCATCGCGCCCAGCGGTCAGGAACCTCTGGATGGCCATATCCGGCCGCTGCCGCGGGCCATACACGGTGAAGAAACGGACGCTTACGGCCGCGATTCCATAGTTGCGGTGGTACAGGCGCACAAGGTGTTCACCCGCGAGCTTGGTCACACCATACGGGGAGTGCGGTCGCTCGCGCGCCGTTTCCGTCATCGGCAGCGCTTCAGTATCCCCGTACACCGATGAGGACGAAGCGTAGGTGAAGCGCTCGATCCCGACCATCCGCGCGGCCTCGAGCAACCTCTGGGTTGCATAAACATTGTGGGAGGCGTAGTCGGCGAAGCTCGCACCCCAAGAGGACCGCACCCCTGGCAACGCCGCCAAATGGAAAACACGATCCGCGTGCGCCAGCAAAGTCTCCACGTCGACGTTCTCGATCAATCCCTCCACGAAAGAGAACCGTCGATTGCCGAGCAGGCCCTCCAAGTTGGCGCGTTTGAGCTCTTCGGCGTAGTTGTCGACGAAGCCATCGATACCAACGACCTCGTGGCCATCCGCCAGCAATCGCTGCGACAGCGTCGATGCGATGAACCCGGCGGCACCGGTGACCAGGCAGCGCATGGTCAGCTGGTGGCCGCCGTGCGGATGGCGCTCGCCGCCTTCATCGGGTCCGCCGCCTTGACGATCGCCGACCCCGCGACCAGAATCCGCGCACCGGCGGCGGCGCACTCGTTGGCGTTGCCGGCGTCGACACCGCCGTCGACCTCGATATCGACGCCAGCGAGCCCGGCGTCGTCGAGGTACTTCCGAACCGCCGCGATCTTCGCCACCGACGACGGCAGGAAACTCTGCCCTCCGAATCCCGGGTTGACCGTCATCACGACAACGAAGTCACCATTTTCCAGCGCGTACTCGAGACCGACCGGCGATGTCGCCGGATTGAGCGCCACCCCTGCACGGGCGCCGCACTCCCGTACCTGACTGACGGTGCGCTCCAGATGCGCCGTCGCCTCAGCGTGGACGCTGATCCAGTCGGCACCGGCATCGCGATAACGCTCCACCCAGGCACCTGGGTCAGCGACCATCAGGTGCACATCGAGCGGCCGCGAAGTTCGCGGTCGCAACCCCTCGACGACGGCTGGACCCATCGAGATGTTGGGCACGAAGTGACCATCCATGACATCCACGTGAAATACGTCACAGTGCTGCTCCAGGAGTTGTACCGTCGTCGCCATGTCGGTCTGATCGGCGGCCAAGAGCGACGGCGCTAGCAACGGACCGCTCACCGGCTGACCCGTAGGGTAATCTGACCGCCGGACGCGATCTTGAAGCCCGGGAACGGTAGCTGGCCAACGATCGTCCCGGGCGCGATGTTCGCCACCTCGCGACGATTGGGCTCCTCGCTGACCCGGAAGCCCCTGGCCTCCAGGTAGGGCCGCACGTCGCTCACCGGCAACGACACCAGGTTGGCCATCACGTAGTAGCGCGTCGGTGGGCCCAGCGACGCCAGCAACCGCAGCGGCACGACCTCGCCAGACGGCAATTCGTCCGGGTCGGGCTCCTGGCCTATGACCGTCCCTCGCGGTACCTCCTGGCTCGGCGCCAGCGCCACATAGTCGACTTCGAAGCCCTGCTGTTGCAGCGCGATCTCTGCGCGTGATCGTGTCTCGCCAACCATCGACTGCAGCGTCAACGCCCGCGGCCCTGTAGAGAGCATCAACCGAACGTTGCGGACCCGCTTCACCGGCGTTCCCGGACCAGGATCCTGCCGCGCCACATGATCGGCCGGGATGTCGGCCTGCTCCATCAGGTCATCATCCAGGTCGGCACGCATGCCAGCAGCAGCAAGCTGCGCAGACGCCTCCTCGACGGACAGCCCGACGACGTTCGGTACGCGGTCGGCGGGACCACCAACGGCGATTCGAGTGGCAAGCCAGCCCCCGAACACGAACAGGCCACCGCAGACCGGCAGTAGGAGCGCGAGTCGCAACACGGACGCGTATCGGGACATCAGGGATGCCACGGAAGAGCGAGGTTTGCGGCGCAGGAGGCGCCCGGCGTGAAGTGTTCACCGGCTCGATGCCAGCGTGGTCGAGTATAGCATGGGCTCGGTTTCAACCTTTGGGCTCTCGTTGAAGCAGGGCGGCGAAGAAACCGTCCAGCTCCGTGTGCATCGGATATGTGCGTAGACGGCCGTCGGCGTTGATTGCGCCGGCGAGCGCGCCCGGCTCGAGGCCCACGTTCCGAACGCCGCCATGTTCCCGGAGCACCGCCTCTACCACCGCTTCGTTCTCTTCTTTCTCAGTCGAGCAAGTGACGTACAAGAGAAACCCGCCGGGACGCAGTGTCTCCAGACCCCGCGCCAGCAGCTGGCGTTGGCGACGCGCAAGGCCGGTCAGCCGGCCCGCATCGAGGCGCCACTTGATCTCCGGGTGGCGGCGAACGGTGCCGAGCCCGGAGCACGGGGCGTCGACGAGGATCCGATCGACCTCGCCGTACACCGGGGCGGTCGCCGTCAGGTCAGCGCATACTGGATGCACCTCGCGCGTACCGGCCCCCGACGCTGAGGCTCTCGCGTCGACCAGGCTGCGAGGATCGATGTCGAGCGCCAGAACCCTCCGAGCCCCGTCCTCGGCCAGCTGAACGGACTTGCCGCCGCGACCGGCACATGCATCGATCGTCCAGCCGTTGCCAGCGGGGAGCAGCTCGGTAACCAGCTGGCCTGCCTCGCTACGCGGCGTCATGAGGCCCTGAGGAACTGCATCGCAACCAGCGAGCGAACCGGACAGGACGCGGACGCAGTGCCGGACGACCGAACTCGGCTCGGCCTCGACGCCAGCGTCCGCTAGCTGCTCTATTGCCTGAGGCATCGAAAGCACCCGGGGATGCACCCGCAGCGCGCGCGGCGCCGGCTCGAGCGCCGCCCGCCACCATGCCTCGGTCGTCGCCGCACCGTATCGACGGATCCAGCGGCTCGCCAGCCACGGCGGAACGTCGAGGCGAGCGGCCAATGAGCCGTCGCCCTGGTCGAGCTCGGCGCCGGCGCGGAGCCAGGCCCTCATTACCCCGTTGACGAGGCCCGCCGCCTTTCGGTGACGTCGCTTCACCGCCTCGACGGTAGCGAAGACCGCAGCGTGCGGCGGTACGGAGCGTAGGAAGGCGCACTGATATGCGGCCAGACGGAGCGCACAGCGGACCACCGGTTCCAGCCGCGACAGCGGCTGGTTGCAATGCCGCTCGAGCGTCCGGTCCAGGGTCGCCTGCCGCCGCAACGGCCCGTAGACGATCTCCGTCGCCAGCCGTCGATCTCGATCGCCGAGCTCCGATCCACCCAGTGCAGTGTCCAGCAGACGATCGCTGCGACCTCCGTGCTCAACTCCGGCGAGCACGCCCAATGCCAGCTCACGGCTCGCCACCCCGAGCGCTTCTCGATCCCTCGCACTCAACTCGAACTAGCGTCCTGCAACGCCAGCGCCGTCGAAGCGCTCGCCGGGCTTGAATGCGAAACCGCGTAGGAACTCCGTCGCCTGGAGGCGGCGGCCCCCTGCTCGCTGCAACTCGATAATCCGGAGGCTCTCGCCGACGCCACACCCCACTATCAGGCTGTCTGTATCGACGGCGATCTCGCCCGGCCGGAGAGCACTATTCAAGCCGGGCTCGGCACGCCACACCTGGACGCGAGTGCCACGCAGCTCGGCAAACGCCACCGGCCAGGGCTGCATTGCGCGCACGCGACGACTGATCTGTTCGGCGTCCTGACTCCATTCGATGCGGCCGTCGGATTTGCTCAGCAACCGCGTCATGCTCGACGCGGAATCGTCTTGTCTGCGTGGCTCGAGGCGGCCGCACGCCAGCTCACGGACCGTCCGTACAGCCAGCGGCGCAGCCACCGCAGCCAGGCGGTCACCGAGGAACGCTGCCGTGTCGTCGGCGCGCAGCGGAACCTCCGTCTGTAGCAGGATCGGACCCGTGTCCAGGCCCTCGTCCATCAGCATCGTGGTAACGCCGGTAGTCGAATCGCCGGCGAGAACTGCGGCCTGGATCGGGCTCGCTCCGCGATAGCGGGGCAACAGCGAAGCGTGCACGTTGACGCAACCGAAGGACGGTATCTGAAGGATCGCGGGCGGCAGCATGAGGCCGTACGCAAACACGACGATAACGTCGGGGCCATAGGCATTGATCGCGTCGACGGCGGCCCTATCACGCAGAGCCGTCGGTTGTTCGACGGGCACGGCGTGCTCGACCGCCCAGGCCTTCACCGCCGACTCCCCCGCCTGCTGCCCACGGCCGGCACGGCGATCCGGCTGCGTGGCTATCCCGACGACATCTTCCGCATCAGCCAGCGCCGCCAGCGTGGCAACCGCGAGCTCAGGAGTGCCCATGAAGAACACTCGCAGACGGTCGGCGGACGCCGCCCCGCTACCACTCTCCGGCACGAATCTTCTTCTGGATTTTCCGCCGCGCCAGGTCACGTTTCAGTGGCGAGACTCGCCGGATGAACAGGACTCCGTCGAGATGATCGATCTCGTGGTGCAAGCATCGCGCCAGCAACTCTTCAGCTTCGATGCGGAACGACTCACCGTCGAGATCCTGCGCCTCGACGACCATGTGCTCAGGACGCGGCACAAGCAGCGTCAAGTCGGGAAACGACAGGCAGCCCTCGTCCTCGCTCACGCTGCCACTCTCGCTAACGACAACAGGATTCACCAGCACGAGGAGCTCGTCGGCTTCGGCGCCGGCCGAAAGATCGATCACGGTCATGCGTTCAGAGCGGCCGACCTGCGGGGCTGCCAGACCGATTCCCGGCGCCGCATGCATGGTCTTCGTCATGTCTTCCGCCAGAGCTCGTAGCTCGTCGTCGAAGTGCTCAACGACATTCGTGGGCTCTTCGAGGCGTGGATCGGGATACTTGACGATGGGAAGAAGAGCCATTAGTCGCGATCGGGTCGGGGCGGCAGGAAGCCTCAGGATACCATCGCCTCATGCGACTGAAGCTCACGCTTGCCTACGTTGGAACGGCCTATGCAGGCTGGCAACGACAGCCGGTGGCGGCGACCGTGCAGGCGAGCCTCGAGGCCGCTGCCGCGCCTGTGGCCGGGGCGGCAGTCGCGGTGGCGGGCGCCAGCCGGACCGACGCCGGGGTGCACGCTCGCGGGCAGGTTGCCCATCTCGACATCGAGCTCGGACGGAGGCCCGAGGTGATCATGGCGGCGCTCAACGCGCGCCTCCCGCGAGACATTCGGGTGCTCGAATGCCGCGCCGTCGCCAAAGAGTTCCACGCCCGTCACTCGGCCGTCGGGAAGCTCTACGAGTACACCATCGACAATCGCCCGGTGGCCTCGCCGTTCCGCGCGCCATACGCCTGGCACGTCGCCACCAAGCTGGACGTGGCGGCGATGCAGCGCGCCGCAGAGCATCTGCGTGGCCCTCTCGATCAACGCGCGTTTTCTACCCAACCTGTGGATGGCGGCCGCCCCGACCGTCCGCTCGAGTCGATCACGCTGGGCGGCGACGGGAAGCTCGAGATCCGGGTTTCTGGTCGTAGTTTTCTCAGGTATGCCGTGCGCGGCATCGTAGGAACTCTGGTCGACGTAGGCCTCGGCCGCCGCCTCCCGTCCGATCTCGCGGAGCTCGCACGATCCGGAGATCGCGCCGCCGCCGGTGCCACCGCACCGGCCCACGGCCTGTGCCTGGCCAGGGTGCGCTACGAGGCCGAGACGTAGGGCGACTCGCAGGCGAAGGCGATACACTCAGCGGCTCCATTACCCGCGAGCCCACCATGTCAATGTACGTCTTGGTCACGGGAGGCGCCGGCTACATCGGCGCCAACGTAGTTCGCTCGCTGATCGGTGCCGGACATCGAGTGTGCGTCCTCGACGATCTGTCGTCAGGCCACCGCGCCGCCCTGCCTTCCGATGTGGAGCTCATTGTCGGCAGCTGCGGCGATCGCGCCGCACTCGACGCCGTCCCACAACGACCCGACGGGGTCATGCATCTGGCTGCCAAGTGCTCAGTGGCGGAGTCGATGGAGCATCCGCGTACCTACTACGACGTCAACCTGCGACAGAGCATCGCGGTGTTGGATTGGATGGTGGACCGCAGTATCGGATGGGTCGTCCATTCGTCGACCGCGTCGGTGTACGGAATGCCGGACTGTATGCCCATCGACGAGTCCACCCCGGCAAAGCCGATCAACGCCTACGGCGCCACCAAGCTGGCGGTGGATCGAGCGATCGGTTTCTACGCCGCCGCCTACGGGCTACGGGGTATCGCTCTCCGATACTTCAACGCTGCGGGAGCGCAGGCGGACGGCTCGCTCGGCGAGGACAAGACTCCAGCCAGCAACCTTGTTCCGAACGTGCTGGCGGTCGCGGCGGGCAAGGCCGACGCGCTCACCGTGTACGGAAGCGACTACGACAGCGTCGACGGTACGGCGGTGCGCGACTATATACACGTCAACGATCTGGCAGCCGCCCACATCGCTGCAATGAACGCCATGAGGTCGGTCGAGGGAAGCGCCGTATACAACCTTGGCACCGAAACTGGCTCGACCGTCATGCAAGTCGTCGAGGCCGCCCGCGAGGTGACCGATCATCCGATTCCGGTCACCCTCGGTGCGAACCGTCCCGGCGATCCGCCGTCGCTGATCGCGGCCGCCACCCGGGCTCGCGAGGAGCTCGGCTGGCGCCCGCGCCACTCGGAGCTAGCGACGATCCTGCGCGACGCGTGGGCGTGGCATCGCACGCACCCGGCAGGCTACGCCGATGACGCCGGCACGAAGCGGCGGGTCGAATGACACGCATCGTGACCGCGGCGGTGATCATAGCGCTGCTGCTCGCGGTACTGCGACTGCCCTGGCCGGCGTTCGCTCTGATGATGGCTATCGTCTTGCTGCTGGCATGGAACGAGTACGCCCGCTTGATGCGCGCCCTCGGGTTGGCACCAGCCCCCGTTTCGGGCGCAGTTGCAGCGCTGGCCTGCGCGCTGTCGTTCGCGTTCTCGAGCCCTGGCGCACCGCTTCCCTGGCTCCTGTTGGCCCTGGCAGCGGCCACGGTCGCCAGCCTTCGCGTGGGGTTTTCCGACCCGGCCAGGTTCGTCGGCACGCTCGCCGCGACGGTGTGCGGCGTCGTCTGGCTGGGACTGTTGTCCGGTACCCACATCGGTGTGCGCCGCATGCCAGATGGCGCCATATGGCTGCTGTTCGCCTACGCCGCGGTAGCGGTTGGTGACTCCGCCGCCCTCTATGGTGGCACCGCGTTCGGGAGGCGAAAGCTGGCTCCCTCACTGTCTCCGAACAAGACTGTCGAGGGCACGGTATCGGGGATCGCAGGCAGCACTGCAGCCGGCTACGTTGTCGGGATATGGCTCCCCGCGGTCACCGATCTGCAGGCGATCGGCCTGGCGGTGCTGCTCGGCGCGGCCGGGCAGGTTGGCGACCTGATGGAGTCGGCGCTCAAGCGCGCGGCAGGCGTCAAGGATTCATCCACGTTGCTGCCCGGACACGGCGGCGTGCTCGACCGCATCGATTCCCACCTCCCAGCAGGCGCCGTTCTCTACCTGATCCTGACCGCTGGATGGGTGGGCTGAGCCGCTTAGCAAAGGCACGGTGCGCTGATCGGATGGCGCCTGCTACTGTAAAGTTTCTGCGACCGGCCGCTCGTTTCGCCTTCTCGACAAGGGTTCCATGCTCGACGTCGCCGTAAATGCTCTGGCGTTGTTGTTCGTGCTCGGCGTGCTCATTTTCGTGCACGAGCTCGGCCACTTCCTGGTGGCCAAATACTTCAGCGTTGGCGTCGAGGTTTTCTCGCTCGGCTTCGGCAAGCGCGTCGCAGGATTCCGGCGCGGAGACACCGACTATCGTCTGAGCCTGCTGCCGCTCGGCGGCTACGTGAAGATGGTCGGCGAGAATCCCGACGAGAACCTGACCGGAGCCGACAACGAGTACCTGGGCAAGCCGAAATGGCAACGCTTCCTGGTACTTCTGGCCGGGCCGGTGATGAACATCGCCCTCGCGTTCATCCTCACCGTGGGCTACTACCAACTCGGAATCCGTGTCCCGGCGGACGCCAACGACCCGGTTATCATCGGCCTGGTGCAGGTCGACTCCCCCGCCGACGCGGCCGGACTCCTGCCCGGAGATCGTGTGGTCACCGTCGACGGCGAGGACATGCCGAATTGGGAGCAGTTCCGCGTCCGGATCCTCATCTCCGCCAATCAGACGATCAGCCTCGGAGTCGTTCGCGGCGGAGCTGAGATCGCCGTGCCCATAACGCCGATGTCATCTGGCGAGCAGGGTACTGGCCTGATCGGCGTGACCGCCCCGGTGCCACCCGAAGTGGGACCGGTCGCCGAGGACGGCATGGCGGCCCGCGCCGGGTTGCAGCCTGGCGACCTGATCGTGGGAATCAACGGCGAGGTGATCTCCCACTGGAACCGCCTCGTCGAGTTGCTGAGCACGGGCGGCGGCCAACAGTTGATGCTGTCGGTGGATCGAGGTGGCAGTCGGTTCGACACCACGCTGACCCCCAGCGTCGATGACAACGACGTGCTCGACGTCGGATTCGTCCCGAACCCAGCGAACTTCTTCGAGATACGGAGCTATCCGCTCGGTCAGGCGATGGTGGAGGCCGGAAGCGAGCTACGCCGGCAATCGGTCTTGCTCGGCGAGATCCTCAAACGCCTGTTCACCGGCCGCATGTCGGTACGGACGCTGTCCGGACCGATCGAGATCGCACGGTTCTCGGGCAACGCCACCCGCACCGGAGACCCGTCAGTGGTGATGTCGTTCATGGCATTCATCAGCCTGCAACTCGGTATTCTGAACCTGCTGCCGATCCCTGTTCTCGACGGCGGCCAGATCGCCTTGATCCTGTTCGAGGGTGCGATCCGACGCGACCTGTCGCTGCAGGTCAAGGAGCGCATCATGCAGGTGGGCTTGGTGATCCTGGTGTCGCTGATGGCGGTCGTGCTGACGCTCGACGTCAGCAAGGCGATACCCGACTCATGGCTGGCCTGGCTGCCGTTCTGATCGCGTCGCAGGGCGCCACCGCGTTTTGCCGAGTCGAAACACCGCACCGCGGCGCTGCGTAACTTCAGGGAGTGATCCACCCTCCACCACCGCTTCGAAACGGAGAGTCCCGATGAACATAACCGTGGAGCATCGGCCGTCGTACGCGCTTGGCATCGTCCAGCTGGAGGCGGGCGAGTCGGTAAAGGCAGAGACCGGAGCAATGGTCTCCATGAGCGGCAACGTAAACGTCGAGAGCGGCGTGCAGGGCGGTCTGCTGAAAGGCGCGATGCGGAAGGTGCTCGGCGGCGAGTCGTTCTTCGTGAATACCTTCACCGCGCAGGGAGCTGCCGGACACGTGACGTTTGCTCCCAGCCTGCCCGGCGACGTCGTCGATCACCTCGTCCAGGGCGACCTGTATGTGCAGTCGGGCTCCTACCTGGCGGGCGATCCGGGAGTGGAGACCGACATCAAGTGGGGCGGGGCACGCGCGTTCTTCGCCTCGGAAGGTCTGTTCCTGCTGCACCTGAAAGGCAGTGGTCACGTCCTCCTGAGCTCCTTCGGAGCCATCCACAAGGTTCCGGTCGACAGCTCCCAGAGCCTGATCATCGACACCGGCCATATCGTGGCGTTCGACTCCTCGTTGCAGTGGAACGTGCGCAAGGTCTCGGGAATCTTCACCTCGCTGATCTCCGGCGAGGGCCTGGTGGCCGAGTTCTCCGGCACCGGCAACGTCTACCTGCAGACGCGCTCCAACCAGGCGTTCCTCGACTGGTTGTTGCCGCGATTGCCAACGGCGCACGCTTCCAGCGGGGGGCGTGGGGGTATCGGCGGGATTATCGGGAACGTGCTCGGGGGACGTTAGTCGGAGACCGGCGGGCGGAGAGAGGCGCGGCAGCGACAGAGGGGGCTGACGGGGGCGCATGTTGCACCGTGGTGCGCGACCTCGGTTGGAAGCCCCCGACGGGGCGACTCCGGTAGCGGCGAATGCGAGCTACGGGGTCTTCCGCCTCTCGGCGCCTGGATGGCGGTGGCTGATCCCCCGTGAGCCCCGCTCTGTCGCTGCCGCTACCCCACCGTCGGCGGTTATCGGACGGAACGTCGCCGGGCTCGTTCTTGGCGGAAGCCGACGATTGGTGGCGCGTCCCCCACCAGAATCCTCCGGGAGGATGGGGACCTTCCGTCGATCGAATGGTGCTCATATTGGGACGCGGAGGTCGAACGGTCCGCTGAGAGCCAAGAAAATCAGCACTGCGCTCGCTGGCGTGGGTCGTTCCACCCACGGAACCAAGTCGATCGGACCTCGGTCTCCTCCCCAACTCGGCAGTTCTTCGCCGGTGAAGCTCGGTGGTGGTCGTGCGGCGCGGAGCACGGTGAGGGGGCTCGCGGGGGGTCAGCCACCGCCGTTCAGGCGCCGAGAGGCGGAAGACCCCGCACGTCGCTGTTGCCGTAATCGCCATCGGGGGCTTCCAACCGAGGCCGCACATCACGGTGGAGAGTGCGCCCCCGCGAGCCCCCTCACCGTGCTCCGCGCCGCCTACTACGCCCCTTCACCCAGCCAGCAAGAATTGGCGAACGCCTTCCATGAACATCTGGACGGCCAGCGCCGTGAGCACCATCCCCATCAGGCGCTCGACGGCCAGTAGACCGCGACGGCCGAGCACGCGACCTAGCGGCTCGGAGACGAACAGGACCGCCCCGGTGATCGCCCAGGCAATAGTCACCGCCGCCAACCATTCGGGCCAGCGTGAGGGCTCGCGGTTCATGATCAGCAGGACGGTGGCGAGCGCCGAGGGGCCGGCAACGAACGGGATCGCCAGCGGCACGATAAACGGCTCGCCGTCGATATTCTCGCTCCGAGCACCCGCGGTCGGAAACGTCATGCGGATGGCGATCATGAAGAGGATGATGCCGCCGGCGATGGTAAGCGAGGGCTCGGCGATGCCCAGCACGGCCAGCAGCCGGGCACCGAGAAACAGGAACGCGATCAGGGCGATGAGCGCAAACAGCAACTCACGTGCCATCACCATTCGCCGGCGTCCGGCATCCACATCGGACAGCGCCGCCAGAAAGAACGGGATGTTGCCGACAGGATCGAGCACCAGCAGCAACAACAACGTGGCGGAGAGAACGGTCATGCTCGTCTCCAACGCGAAGTGCCTACAGCAGCTCGCGTCCCGAGAAGTGGAAGGCGAGCTCCTGGGAAGCAGTCTCTGGTCCGTCGGAGCCGTGCACGGAGTTGCGCTCGATGCTCTCGGCATACAGCGACCGGATGGTCCCCGGGTCGGCTTCCTCCGGGTTGGTTGCTCCCATCACCTGGCGCAGATGAGCAATGGCGTTCTCGCGCTCGAGGGCGACCGCAAGGATCGGTCCGGAGGTCATGAAGTCGCACAGGCTGCTGAAGAACGGGCGCTCGCGGTGCACGGCGTAGAACGCCTCCGCCTCGGCACGTGACAGCAGGGTCTTCTTGCAGGCAAGGACACGGAAGCCGTCCTGCTCGTAGTGGGCCAGGATCGTGCCCGCCAGGTTTCGTGCCGTGGCGTCGGGCTTGATCATGGCCAGCGTGCGCTCTACTGCCATCGTTGCTACTCCTCCAGCTTCGTGACGAGCTCCCGCACGTGCGCCACCGAGCGGTCGAACTCAGCCTGCTCGGATTCGGTGAGCTCGATCTCCAAGACCTTCTCCATTCCGCCGATCCCAAGCACCGCGGGAACGCCGACGAACAGGCCGTCGACGCCGTACTCACCCTCCAGGCATGCCGCCACCGGGAGGATCTTCTTCTTGTCCAGGAGGATCGCCTCGACCATCTCAGCGACCGACTCTCCGGGGGCGTAGTAGGCGGACCCGGTTCCCAGCAGCTTGACGATCTCGGCGCCACCGTTGCGGGTGCGATCGACGATCCGGTTCACCTGCTCGCTGCTCATGAGCTCGGTAATCGGCACGCCGGCCACCGTCGAGTACCGCGGCAGGGGGACCATTGTGTCGCCGTGCCCGCCGAGCACGAAGGCATGCGTGTTCTCTACCGACACCCCCAACTCCATGGCGATGAAGGTGCAGAAGCGGGCCGAGTCGAGAACCCCGGCCATGCCCATGATTCTCTGACGCGGAAACCCCGATTTCTGCTGTGCCACGTAGACCATGGCGTCGAGCGGGTTGGTTACCAGGATCAAGATCGAGTCCGGTGAGTACTTGACGACCTCTTCAACCACACCACCGACGATCTGGACGTTCTTGAACAGCAGGTCGTCACGACTCATGCCAGGCTTGCGCGCCAGGCCGGCGGTGATCACGACGATGTCCGAGTCTTGCGTTTCTACATAGCTGTTGGTGCCGGCAATCTTGCAGTCACCGCCGACGACCGGGGTCGCCTCCATCATGTCGAGCGCTTTGCCCTGCGGCATGCCTTCGACGATGTCAACGAGCGTCACGTCGGCAAGGCGGCGGTTGACCAGGCTGTAGGCACACGTGGCGCCGACGTGACCAGCGCCGACGATGCTGACCTTCTTGAGGGCCATGACTCACTTCTCCATATTGTCAACGAGCGCCCGACCAAACTCGGAGCAGCTCAATAGTTTGGCGCCGTCCATCTGGCGCTCCAGATCGTAGGTGACCGTCTTCGCCTGCAACGTGCGCTCGAGCGCGCTCTCGATCAGCCGCGCAGCCTCCGGCCAGCCGAGGTGGTCAAGCATCATGACGCCGCTGAGGATCAACGAGGACGGATTCACCTTGTCCTGCCCGGCGTACTTCGGGGCCGTGCCGTGCGTCGGTTCGAAGAGTGCCACTTCGTCGCTCATATTGGCCCCCGGCGCCACGCCCAGCCCGCCCACCTGAGCCGCGGTGGCATCGGAGATATAGTCGCCGTTGAGGTTCGGCGTGGCGATGACGTCGTATTCGGATGGG
Source organism: Acidobacteriota bacterium (assembly GCA_965197275.1). Lineage (GTDB taxonomy): Bacteria > Acidobacteriota > UBA890 > UBA890 > WLXD01 > DASCOT01. The sequence continues at coordinate 249,756 of CBDAMQ010000029.1, read as the reverse complement.
CGCAGCAGCACCTGCTGGAACATGGCGTCGGCGATGCGGTCCTTGATGACCACTTTGCCCGCAGGAACTTCCCCGCCGTGGACGTCCCAGAGCTCTGTCTCGGTGAGCGTGGCGTCTGCGAACTCCTCCCGAGCGAGCTCGTAACCCCAGGCGCAGAAAGCGCCCTCGGTGAACTTCATGATGTTGCCCTTGTGCATCAGCGTGACGCTCGCAAGGTCGTGATCCAGGGCGTACCGGATCGCCTTACGCGCCAGCTTCTTGGATCCGTACTCCGACATGGGCTTGATCCCGATTCCACTCCGTTCACGGATCTTGGCATCGAGCTCGGTGCGCATGAACTCGATGGCGCGGTTGGCCTGCTCGCTGCCCGCCTCCCACTCAATGCCGGAGTAGACATCCTCGGTGTTCTCGCGAAAGATCACCACGTCCAGCTTCTCGGGCTCGCGAACCGGCGATGGTGTGCCGCGGTAATACTTGACCGGGCGTACGCAGGCGTACAGGTCGAGCAACTGGCGTAACGCGACGTTCAGGCTCCGCATGCCTCCGCCAACCGGGGTAGTCATCGGCCCTTTGATTGCCACCCGGTAGTGGCTGATGGCATCGAGGGTGCTTTGCGGCAGCCACTCACCCACCTGGGCGTGCGCCTTGCCACCGGCAAGCACTTCCATCCAGGCGATGGCACGCGAACCGCCGTAGGCCACGGAAACAGCCGCATTGAAGACGCGCCGCGCCGCCACCCAGATATCGGCCCCGATCCCGTCGCCCTCGAGCCAGCACACGATGGGCCGATCAGAGACAACGAGCCCGCCCCGGCCATCCAGGTCGATGCGGATGCCGTCAGCAGGCGGCGTGTAGCTGTCGGCAGGCATCTCGGCCTCTCGTGGTCGGCTGTCGAGGTATGCAGCTGCGCGTGGGCCGATCGGCGCGGCGGTCCGAGGGCGCGCTCGCTAGCGCGTTGGACGACAGATAAGGTGCGGATCGGATCGGTTGGCGGCGGCCGCCGAAGTGCCTGACGCCGTCAAAACGCAAGCTACCACGGGCTCCCGGGGGGTTCAAACGGAGTCGACCGGACCCTTGGGCGCGTGCCCGACGGGGGGTGACCGGCCGCCTGCGACCTAGAACGAGATGACGCGCGCCCAGCGAATGTCCGACAGTTCGAGGAGCTCGCCGAGACCGGCTGCGTCGAGCAGCTCATCCATCGCCACTACCGCGATCGCGGTGCCGCTCGGTGCATCGCGACCCAGGCTCATGTCGGCAATGTTGATGCCGCGCTCAGCGAGGAATGTGCCAAGCTGACCTACAACTCCTGGGATATCTTCGTTCTCCAGTAAGAGCAAATGCCCTTCGAGCTCCGTCTCGACAGGGATCCGGCCGATTTCCACCAGCCGGCCACGGCCGCCGTCGAAGACGGTCCCCGCCGCCGATTGGCTTCCGGTCTCGGTTACAGCGGTCACCCGGATCAGGCTCTGGTAGCCGCGCTCCGATGTGCTCTTGGACTCGTCTACGCCGAGGCCCCGCTGGCGCGCGATCGCCGCCGCATTGACGACGTTGACCTGGGCTCCCAGGAACGGACGCAAGTAGCCGGCCAGAATGTGCGCGCTGAGCGGGCGGAGCGTGTAGGCGGTGATCTCTCCGAAATACTCGATCTGTAGTCGTTCGACGTTCTCGAAACACTGCGACAGCAGGGTGCCAAGCCGTTCACCCAGCTGCAGGTACGGCTCCATGGCCCGTTGCTCGTCCGGCGGCAGTGCCTGCACGTTGATGGGATGTCGAATCACGCCGTCGGTGAGGTACTCCGCCACCTGGCGTGCGATCCCCGCTCCGACGCGCTGGCGTGCTTCGTGGGTTGCGCCTCCCAGATGAGGCGTGCCGATGAAGTGCGGGTGAGCGATCAGCGCCGCGTTGTCGGTCGGCTCGGTCTCGAACACGTCGCAAGCGGCGCCAGCCAGCTGGCCGGATTCGAGCGCCGCCAACAACGCCCCCTCGTCTACCAGGCCACCGCGCGCACAGTTGATCAATCGGGCGCCAGGCTTCATCAACGCGATAGCGTGCGCGCCGATGAGATGCTCGGTGTCGTTCGTCTTCGGCACGTGCAAGGTGAGAAAGTCGGACCGCGGTAGCAACTCGGCGGTGGGGACCAACTCGATGCCGAGGTCGTACGCTACCGACGGCGACAAGAACGGATCTGCGCCCAGGACGTGCATCTCCATAGCCTGCGCCCGACGCGCAACCTCGCGGCCGATGCGACCAAGGCCGATAATCCCCAGCGTCTTGTCCTTGATCTCCACTCCCAGATAGGCTGCCCGGTCCCAGGTTCCCTGCTTCAGCGCCGCCGCCGACTGCGGGATATTCCGCGCCAGCGCCATTAGCAGCGCCGTGGTGTGTTCCGCCGCAGTCACCGTGTTACCCCACGGCAAGTTCATCACCAGCACACCGCGCGCCGTCGCTGCATCGATGTCGATGTTGTCAACACCAACGCCGGCGCGACCGACCACCTGCAGGAGTGGAGCTGCCTCCAGCGCCGCCGCATCCACCCGGTGGGGAGAGTGCACGATGACTCCCGCGAACGGTGCGATCACATCAGACAGCGAGCCGGCTTCCCGATCCGGCGCGTGCTCGACCTCGATGCCGACAGCCTCGAGCGCCTCGCGACCGCCCTCCGGCAACCGGCCACAGACCAGCACCCGCAGCGGGGCCTCAGCCACGGGCCTCGAGCACCGCGCTCGCCGCAGCGACCGACGCGCCTGGGACAACACGGTGTCCACCAGCAGCAAGAACACGTTCAAGGGTGGCGAGCGTACCCAGCAGGTCGACCTCATCGATGTAGCCGAGGTGACCGATGCGGAAGACATCGGGCTTGAGATCCCCCTGGCCCCCGGCAATGAACAGATCATGGCGCTCTCGCATCGCGGTCACGATGTCGGGAGCACTGCCGGACCGCGGGGCACGAATCGCCGTCACCGCAGGACTCGGAGACGCCGGTGACAGCAACTCGAGCCCGAGTGCTTCCGCTGCCGCCCGAGTGGCTGCCGCCAAGGCCTGCGCGTTGGCCTCGAGAGCATCGACTCCGCCGGCGTCAGCTATCGCTTCCAACGCCGACTGGAGCTGCAGGACGAGCCCGGTGGCAGGAGTGAACGGAGTCTGGTCGTTACCTGCTGAGACCGCATACTTGCGCAGGTCGAAGTAGTATCGGGGCTTAAGGCGTTCGCCATGGATACGGTCCCAGCCGCGTTCGGAGCAGGCGACGAACCCGAGACCCGGGGGGATCATGAAAGCCTTCTGGGAACCGCCGCAGACGGCATCGAGCTCCCAGGCATCGGTCTCGATGGGGAACGCGCCGACGGCGGTGATGGCGTCGACCACAATGGCCGCCTCCGGCTCGACGCGACGCGTGGCGGCGGCGATATCGGCCACGTCGACAGCCGCACCGGTGGAGGTCTCGCTGGCCGTCATTACGAGGCCACTCACCGGCCGGAACGCTGCTACCGCCTCCGCGGCGTCGGCGGCGGTCAGCGTCTGGCCCGCATCGGGTCGCACCGTCTTCACCCGCATCCCGTAGGCCTCGGCAACGTCTGCCCAGCGCTCGCCGAATTTCCCGCCCGCGAGCACCACCACGCGGTCACCGGCACCAAAGAGGTTCACCAGCGCTGCTTCCATTGCCCCGGTCCCGGACGAAGCCAGCACGGCAACCGGCCCCACGGTACGGAAGGCGGCGCGCAATCCGGCTTGCACCGCGGCGAAGCGGGGCTTGAACGCAGCGGCTCGATGATGTGGTAGCGGCGCGCTCGCGGCAGCGCGCGCCGCCGGGTGAACAGGCGCCGGCCCAGGGGTCATCAGCCGCGATTTGCGTATCATGGCGGCCAGTGTAACTCAGAAGCGTTGGGGGTCTTTCGACCTCCAGGAGACCGTGCGAGCCGTGTTCACAGACCCCGATGCCGACGGCGACCCGCTCCCCTTCAGGCCGCAGGACGGAGCTGTGCGCACCGTCGTAGCGGTGGTAGCGGGCGGGCTGAGCACCCGGATGGGGAACGACAAGTCGAAGCTCATGCTCGGCGATCGCCCGCTGGGTATGTGGCCGGCGCGGGCGCTATCGGGTCTGTCCGCGACGCGCGTACAGCTCGGCGGCGACCCGATACCCGGTCTCGGCTGGTCGCTGGTCGACGACCTGCGCCCCGGCTGCGGCCCAGCCGGCGGTATCGAGTCGGGGCTGGCGACGTTCCCCGGAGCCGCACTGGTGGTGTGCGGTGTCGACTTGCCGTTCATACCGAAGGCACTCCTTGCCGCTCTGTCGCGTCGTCTGTCAGGCGCCCGAATCGCCGTCGCGCCGCATCACGCGGACCGCTGGCACCCGCTGTGTGCGGCGTATTCGCCCGCCTTTCTACCACCGCTTCGCGAGTGGCTGGATTGCGGGCGACGCGATCTCCAGGGCCTCCTCGATTCGGTCGACGCCGCGCCGATCGGCGGCACCGAGTTGGAAGCGTTCGGTGATCCAGGGGAACTGCTGCGCAACGTCAACACGCCAGACGATCTGGAGGCGGCGCGGGTGTATCTGGACGCGGAATGGGCAGCGGAAAGCTGATCGAGCGCTGGCTGCTGAGCCGGTGCCCGGTCAGGCGCCGAATTTCCTCAGGCGCCCGGCGTGCGCCAGGACGAGCGGCAGTATATCCATCGACCGAACCTTTCCAAGGCTGCCTTGTCCGCAGGCCCGCTCGCCGAAGGCGCACCGATCCTGGCGGCTGCGATCGCTGTGGATCAGCAATGGAACCGGATGCCAGGAGTGCGCCCGCATGCGCGCCGGCGTGGAATGATCTCCGGTGACCATGATCACGTCGAAGGCCGTCCGCAGAGTGGCGAGTAAGGCATCGGCTTTCTCGATCTCGGCCACCTTGCCGTCGTAGTCGCCGTCTTCTCCGCGACTGTCGGTCGACTTGTAGTGCAGGAAGACGAAGTCTCGATCGGCGACCGAGTCCACCATCGCGACCAGATCCTCCGCCGTGTCGAGCGCCCGGTGAGCGCTCATGCCGGCGAGCCGGGCGACGCCCAGATACATCGGGTAGCTGGCTACGGCCGCCGCTTGCAGGCCATACAGCTCGGCGAGGCTCGGTAGGGGCCGGAACTCGTCGAAGCCGCGCAACAGCACGCCGTTGGCGGCTTGCTGGTCGCCCAACGCCGCGCCCGAGCTGGTTACGAAGCGAGCCGCCAGTTCGGCAGTCGGCTCGGCGGCATCCGCCAGCGCCCGGGGGGCGAGCGGCGGCACACCGGTGCGCTGGGGGTCGGTGTCGGCGACGCGACCATCCAGGTCAGCACCGCGCCAGACCACGCAGGCCCGATACTGCTTCACGTGGCGCACGCTGCACTCGATCCCGTCTCCCATGTCGATAGCGTCGAGGCGCTCAACGAGCGGCACCGCGACGGTGTCGTCGATGCGACCCGCCCGACGGTCCACCACGTTGCCGGCATCGTCGAGCGTGCAGAAGTTGATTCTTGCCGCCACGTCGCCCGGGCGCAGGTCGAACTCCACCCCGAGGGCCGCGAGCACACCGCGCCCCACCTGGTTGTCTACCGGGTCGTATCCGAACAGGGCAATGTGCGCCGGGCCGCTTCCCGGAGTGATTCCAGGCAGGACGGGCACGGTGAGCCCACACTCCCCGGTGGCCGCCAGATCGTCGAGCGTCGGAGTACTAGCCGCCTCGAGCTCGGTCAGGCCGGTTTCCGCGTCGGGCAATCCACCCAGGCCGTCGAGCACCATGAAGAGGATGCGCCGATTCGACGGCGTGGCGAGTGAGCGATAGAAAGCCAGGCGGTCCATGGAAGGCGAAGGCGGGCCGCGACGTTCGAGTCGTGGAAGACTACGACAACGGTGCGGTCGGAACGGGGACCCGGCGAGCATACCACCGGGGCGCAAACCGCAAGTAGAGCACGGTCAACAGGATTCCAGCCCCGGCCCCGAAGGTACCGCGCACCGTTCCGCTGATCTTGGAGCGACCCTTGCGGGCGCGGTAGCGCACCGGCACCTCGCACACGCGGTGGCGGTGCTGAAGCGCCTTTACTTGCATCTCGGCGTTCCATCCGTACGCCGGATCGCACATCTGCAGCTCCCGCAACGCCTCCCAGCGGATGGCGCGAAACGGCCCCATGTCCTCGTACACGTGGCCGAACAGGACCCGGATCAGCGACGTCGCTAACCAGTTGCCCCATCGTACGTGCGGGCCGAGCGCGCCGACCTCCGCCTGCCGCAGTCGACTGCCGCACACGAGCTCGGCCTCGCCCGCGAGTATCGGCTGCAGCACCGTCTCCAGATCCTGCGGATAGTCGCTGTGGTCGGCATCCAGGATCACGACGATATCCGGAGGCTGGACTGCAAGATGGCGCAGCCCGGCCTGGCAGGCACGGCCGTAGCCGGGCCGTTGCTCAAACACGACCTCGGCACCGAGCGATCGCGCTACGTCCGCGGTACCGTCGACGCTGCCGTTGTCGACCACCACGATCCGAGGTGCGCGGGCTGACGGAATCTCGGCTAGCACGTGCGGCAGCGCCTGGGCCTCGTCGCGTGCCGGGATGACGATAGCTATGCGCGGTTCGGTGCCCATGACGAGCAGTTTAGTGTCCCGGGCTCTCTCAATGTCCGGGGTTTCCACGTCGCGCCCTGCGGTGCCCCGCATCGACCCGGCGGAGCTGCGATGAACCACTGATACGGGCCACCATCGTGGCCGTGGTAACCTGCGGCGCGGTTCGGCGAGCATCGCAGCTTGCCGTCCCATCCCCCCACGTTCTCTGCCGCCGCGCTGGCAACATCTGGCCGCGTTTACCACGTAGGCACGCTCCTAATGCTGTTTGCCGCCGTTTCGGTGATGCTCGTGTATACGTCGGTCGGCATGGTGGTTGCAGCGCTCATCGCGCGGCCGCCGACGGGTCCGGGCTTCTGGCGCCTGACCGTCCTTCTCGCCCTCACAGGCATTGGCCTCGGTGCCGGCATCCGGCTGAGCGGGCTGGCGGCGGCGCTGCCGCACCCGGGCTCCGGATCGGTCCTCGCCCTGGCCGTCGCGTCGGCAGCTCTGATTGTCTTCGGCGCCCGCAAGGCGGTCGTCGAGGATGAGCGCCAGAGCTGGCTCTTGGCGTTGGCCGCCATCGCCGCAGTCGCATCGATTGCTCTGGATCCGGTGCTGCGACCGGCGACCGGGGTCAGTGCAGCGGAGACCTTCGTCTATATAGTCGGCCTGCTCACAGTATCCACCGCGCTGGGGTCGGTGCTGCTGGCAATGCTCCTGGCCCACTGGTACCTCATCGAGCCGCGGATGCCCATCGCCCCGCTCAATCGTGTCCTGGGCCTGTTTCTCGCCAGCGAGGGCATCAAGTTGGCATTGGTGTTTGCAGTGGTGGCGATCCATCTACCGGATTGGAGAGCCAACGACGGCGGCCTGCTGCGCGCCTTCGTTCTGGGAGACGCGCTGTTCGTCGGGGTGCGTGCAACGCTCGGCGTGCTGGCGCCTCTGGCGCTCGGATGGATGACCTGGAAGACCGTTCAGATCCGATCGATCCAATCGGCGACCGGCATCTTGTATGCTGCGATCGTCTTCGTGCTCTTCGGAGAGGTGATCTCCCTCTACCTCTCGCTGTCGACGGGACGTCCTTTCTGATGGACCACTCGATCGAATGGCGTTGCCCCGAGTGCCAGCGCCCCGACCAGCAGGATCTCGACGGTCAGCGAACCCTGGCGTGCACGAATTGCGCCCACGAGATGGACTACTTCAATGGCGCCCTGGATGACACCGGCGACGTGGTCGACCCGGCGGAGCTGTGCGTCCAGTGCGGTTACGACAGGCTCTTCGCGCAAAAGGACTTCAACCGCAAGATCGGTCTGGCCCTCGTGGTGGTCGGGGCAGTGCTTTCTCCGTGGACTTACGGGCTCAGCCTGGTCGTGTTCATGGCCTTTGACTACGGTCTTTATCGTTTCGTGCCCGAGATCACCGTTTGCTACGGATGCGATGCCATCCATCGCGGCTTCGAGCACAACCCGTTGCACCGCGCTCACGATCCGCTGTTGGCGGATCGCTACCGTCGTGAGGCGCCGATCAACGCCGTCGCCGAGTGCACCGAGTAGAGAGAAGCGTGACGGCCAGAAGCCCGGTTTGCCGGCCTCTGCCAGCCGCTGGCGAGGATTTGACACCCCTCCGAATCGAAGGTAGCTTTTACGCGCTCCGCGGCCCGATGGGGGTGTGCGGCCGCACGATCTGGCAAGGTCTTGAACGCGAACAGCAATGACCGACCCTAACGTTCCGGAGTCCTCGGAGACCTCTGACGGCACGGACGAACCAAGTCCGTTCCGGGTCGCCCTGGGGTTCTTCATTCTGCCGCTGCTGCTAGTCGGTGCGGGCATTGCTTTGTTCCTGATGTTCGGCGTCCTGGCGCACGACAGCGCCGATCCGGTCGACTATCTGCCGGCGATCAACGGCAACGGCATCAACGAGCCGTGGCAGGCCGCATTCCATCTCTCGCAGCAGTTGCAATACAACGATCAGATCAAGGGCGACGCCGAGTTCGCCGGCCAGGTAGTTCGCGCTCTGGAGCGCGCCGAGGATGGTGACCCGCGTGTGCGCAGATTCCTCAGCATCGCCCTCGGACGGCTCGAGCACGTGTCGGCGGTGCCCGCACTCATCGCAACGAGCCACGACGAAGACTCGGAAGTACGTGTCAACGTCGCCTGGGCGCTGGGTACGATCGGCGATTCGAGCGCCGCTCCTGCGGTTGCCGAGTTGCTAACCGACGACGTCGCGGCAGTGCGAACAATGGCAGCGTACGTGCTAGGTGTCCTGGCCGAACCGAGCGCCGAGCGGCCGCTGCGCATAGCTTTGAATGACTCCGTACCGGCAGTACGCTGGAATGCGGCGGTCGCACTGGCGATGCTCGGTCACCGCGGCGGCATGGAGACGCTGATGCTCATGATCGACCGAGCGCACTTGACCTCCGTGCCGGGTATTACCGAGCAGGATCATGGCAATACGATGCTGGCTGCGCTTAGGGCGCTCGAACGACTCGGCGCGGCCGGCTTGGAAGACAGGTTGGCGAAACTGCGCGACACTGACCCGGATCTCCGCGTACGGGAGGCTGCACGTCGGGCCCTCTCGGCACCGCAGGGATCGCTGCAACGCGATGATTCAACGCTCCTGGCTCAGGAGCGATAGGGGGAGCCTGAGAGATGGCGGAAGCCGAAGCACCAGAAGCCACTGCCGACGGACAGGCAGCGGCCGGCAAGAGTCGCCGCGAGTTTCTCGAGTCCTTGCCGTGGGTAACCATCGCCTGGGCGTCGTTCACCGGTGCCGTTGGCGCGATGCTCGCGGCGACGACGCGGTTTCTGTACCCGAACGTGCTGTACGAGCCACCTCTGCAGTTCAAGATCGGGCTACCGACCGATTTCCAAGTCGGGCAGGTGTCGCTGGCTTTCAAGGACCGCTATGGCGTCTGGGTGGTGCGAAACGAGGAGGGGTTCTACGCCCTGATCTCGGTTTGTACTCACCTCGGTTGCACCCCCAACTGGCTCGCGGCCGAGAACAAGTTCAAGTGCCCATGCCACGGCAGTGGATTCTACAGCACCGGTATCAACTTCGAGGGCCCCGCACCACGTCCGCTCGAACGAGCCGCCGTGTCGCTGGCCGACGACGGCCAGATCTTGGTAGACAAGTCACGCAGTTTCCTGTTCGAGCAGGGCGGCTGGGACGATCCCGCATCGTTCCTCGCCTTCACCGCTTGAGATCGTTGCAGATTCCGCCAGGAGCAAAGCTCGGATGAGCAGTTTCGGAGATCGTCTGAAGGGTCTGAAGGAAAAGATCGGCACGCCGAAGGAGTGGTATGCCGACTTCCGGCTCACTCCGGTGTGGAAGTCGATCTTCCGGCACAAGATGCCGCAGGATCCGAAGAACCGGGCCCTGGTGGTGCTGACCAACGTGTTCCTGCACGTGCATCCGGTACGGATGCGGAAGCAGGGTCTGCGGGTGTCCTACACCTGGTGCATGGGCGGGATCTCGTTCTTCCTCTTCCTGTCGCTGACGGTCACCGGCATCCTGTTGATGTTCTACTACCGCCCCACCGCGCAGCACGCCTACCCGGACATGCTCGACCTGATGGAGTCGGCTTCGCTCGGGCTGATGCGCGAGATGCACCGCTGGGCGGCCCACCTGATGGTCATCACGGTGTGGCTGCACATGCTGCGGGTGTTCCTGACCGGCTCGTACAAGCCGCCGCGCGAGTTCAACTGGGTTGTTGGCGTGCTGCTGCTGGTGCTGACGCTGCTGTTCTCATTCACCGGCTACCTGCTGCCGTGGGACCAGCTGGCGATGTGGGCGGTCACCGTCGGTAGCAATATGGCGCGGGCCACGCCGATTCTCGGGTCTGAAGGGCCCGGACAGCAGCTGATGCAGATCGGCGACGTGCCGCTCATTACCGCTGGCTCGGACATGCGTTTCGTTCTCCTGGCGGGCAGATTCGTCGGCGAAGCCGCGCTGCTGCGGTTCTACGTGCTGCACTGTCTCGGAATCCCGTTCATCTTCGTGATCCTGCTGGCGGTGCACTTCTGGCGTGTACGCCGCGACGGCGGGATCTCCGGCCCCGGCAAGGGCGGGAAGTTAGCGCTGTGAGCTGTGACAGGGTGCTGAAGAACTCTGGTAGGGGGCGGGAATGATCGAGGCGCTCAAGCTGTTCATCAACGGGCTCTTCGAGCCCTACATCGCGCTTACGCTGACCACAGGCGCTGTGTTGCTGATGTACCGCTACCGGGTGCAGGCAACGCAGAACAAGTGGATCGGCGGTTCCATCCTCGCCGCGCCGATCGTGTTCTTCGGCCTTTCGGCGCTGGACGCGAACTTCTGGATCCAATTCAAGCGCGCCGACAACCTGCCGATCTCGGGGATGATGTTCCTGGTCGTCTTCTTCGTTTGGTTCGCGCTCAAGAAGGGGGTGGAAAACGACCTCCGCAGAAAGGAAGGCCGGCCGCCGTACGAGGCCGAAGAGGAGGAAGAAGAGAAGGTCTTCGTTTGGCCCGACTTGGTCTACACCGAGTTCATGTGCGTGCTGCTGGTGAGCATCCTGCTGGTGGCTTGGTCCATCCTGATTCCGGCACCGCTCGAGGAACCTGCCAACCCGCAGCTGACGCCGAACCCATCCAAGGCACCTTGGTACTTCCTCGGGCTGCAGGAGATCCTGGTTTACTTCGATCCGTGGCTGGCGGGCGTGGTCATCCCGACGTTCATCGTCATCGGGCTGATGTCCATCCCGTATATGGATCCGAATCCGAAGGGCAACGGCTACTACACCTTCGAGGAGCGCCGCTCCGAGATCGTGCTGTTCCAGTTCGGCTTCATCGTCCTCTGGATATTCATGGTCTTTCAGGGCACCTTCCTGCGCGGGCCCAACTGGAACTTCTACGGCCCCTACGAGCTCTGGGATGCCCACAAGCTCGTGCCGCTGAGCAACGTCCAGCTCTCCGAGTTCATCTGGGCACGCGGGCTGGGGATCGGGCTCCCGAGCTTCTGGCTGGTACGCGAATCCTTCGGCATCCTGCTGTTGTTGGCGTACTTCATCGCGCTGCCGGCGTGGGCCGCCAGCAGGTGGATGCGGAAGTACTTCGATCAGATGGGCATGATGCGCTACGTGCTCTTCACCCACTTGTTGCTGTGGATGTTCCTGATTCCGATCAAGATGTATCTGCGCTGGACCGTGAACTTGAAGTACTTCGTCTGGATTCCGGAGTTCTTCTTCAATATTTAGCTGCCAGGGGGCGAGGGCACGCCCGACAACGTCGTGCACGGAGCAAGGGCGATGACCGAGCAAGGGGAAACGGATGGCCAAGCCGAGGCGTAGGGGCGTATACGCGCGCGACGTCGACCGCCTGAACCTGTGGTTCGGGCTGATTGCGATCGCGAGCCTGCTGAGCGTCCTGTGGATGGTGTGGGACGACTACGCGCGGCCGTGGAAGTCGTATCAGCGTCAGTTCCGCGTACTCGAGAGCGAGGCCACACAGCAGCAGCTCGCCGGTGAGCAGGCGGGCGTCGACCAGCAGCAGTTGACGCTGCTGCGGCAGCAACGCGACACCGGGGAACAGACACTTTCCGGCCAGACTGCCCAGCTGGCGGAATTGGAGAGCGAGCTCGGGCGTATCCAGAGTCGCTTCGACCTCGCCGATCAGAACCTGCGCTTCGCACGCTCCACGTACGACGCACGGCGCTGGGAGTTCGAGGAAGCCCGCAAGCACGACGGCGACGAAGGCTCGGCCCGCGAGCGCGCCTCGCTGGACGCCTCGATCGCCGAGGTGCAGCAGTACTCCGCCGAGGTCGAGGAGCTGACCGCCGAGAGAGACGTGCTGCAGGCCGACCTCGCTGACCTCACGGGTGCGCGCGATGACGCGCAGAGCGAGATCATCGCGATGACCCGCGAGATCGATCGCCTCCAAGGCAGAGTGGACGAGCTGCGCTTCAACTGGGTCTACTACCTGCGCAATGCACCGTTCATGGATAGCTTCAACCCCTCGGTGCGAATCAATCAGGTGGTGCTGAACAACGTGCGCTTCGATCTCAACTTCACCGATGCGCCGCGCGTCGATCGCTGCCAGTCATGCCACCTGGGCGCCGCCTCGACCGACTACGCAACCAGCGAACAGCCGTTCACGACGCACCCCCGTCTGGACCTGTTCGTTGCCGACAACGCCGTGCACCCGGCTGCCCAGTTCGGTTGTTCTTCGTGCCACGGTGGCAAAGGACACGCCACGAGCTTCCTGAACGCCGTGCACACGCCCGACAACGAGAGCGAGCGTGAGCGCTGGGAGCACGAGTACGGCTGGGAGCCCACCCACCTGTGGGAGTGGCCGATGCGGCCGTCCGGGGAGACCGAGGCAGGCTGCTTGAGCTGCCATGGCAACGACACCTGGCTACCGGATGCCCCGCGGGTCGAATACGGCATCGAGCTGGTCGAGAAGCTCGGGTGCTATGGCTGTCATCAGATCGATCGCTTCGACGATCGCCGCAAGCCGGCGCCGAACCTGTCGCATTTGGGATCGAAGACAGATTTCGAGTGGGCCTACAACTGGGTGATGGACCCGAAGAGCTATCGTCCGGAAACCCGCATGCCGAGGTTCTTCAACCTCGCCAACACTTCCGACACCTACTGGACGGAGCGAAACAAGGTAGAGGCCGAGAGCATCGTCACCTACCTGTTCGACAACACTACCGACATCGAGCTCGAAAGCGCCCCGGCCGGCAACGCCACGCGCGGCGACAGGCTGTTCAGTACGGTCGGCTGCATGGGCTGCCACATGATCGGCGACGAGCCTGCCGACGACGACGCCGAAGGCGGCCAACTGGGCGAGACAGCGCGCTTCAGCGGCTACCGTCACCACGGTCCGAACCTCAGTGGCCTGGGTAGCAAGGTCAACCCCGATTGGCTCTATACCTGGGTTCGCAACCCGACGCACTACTGGGACGAAACGGTGATGCCCGATCTGCGGCTGACCTCGCAGGAGGCCGCCGACATCACCGCATACCTGGTCGGCATCCAGCGACCCGGTTGGGAAGACCCGCAGGTGCCCACCGTCGATGCGGAACTCCGCGACGAGGTCGCGCTCGAGTACCTGCGGGCGCAATTGCCCAGCGACGAAGCCACCGCCCGCATCGAGTCGATGGACGAGGACCAGACGCGTGCCTACCTCGGCGAGCGGCTCATCACTCGCTACGGCTGCTCGGGCTGCCACCTGATCCCAGGCTTCGAGAACGCCGGCCGCATCGGCACGAGCCTGTCGGACTGGGGCAGCAAGCCGGTCACGCGCCTGGACTTCGGTCTGCGCGACATGGAACACGAGCGCCGCGAGTTCCTCGAGCAGAAAATGCGCGCGCCGCGCAGCTACGACGACGGCCGCGTACGTTCGGCCGAGGAAATGCTGCGCATGCCGAGCTTCGACCTGAACGAAGAGGAGATCGAAGCGATCTCCACGGCGATTCTCGGCTTCACGGCCGAAGAAGTCCCCACCGAAGGCATGCCGGCGCAGACGCCGGCGAGGCTCGCAATCGAGAAGGGACGCCACATCGCCGACATCTACAACTGTCGCGGCTGCCACATCCTCGAAGATCGCGGCGGCGCCATTCGCGATGTCATCGCCGATGCCAAAGTGCGATCCGGCGAAGTAGCCAGCCATGCGGCCGGGTTGGTGTTCGGGCCGCCGAATCTGCGATCCGAAGGGGCGCGGGTGCAACCCACGTGGCTGTACCGCTTCTTCGACGAGCCGACCGTCGTGCGGCCCTGGCTCGAGGTGCGGATGCCGACGTTCCAGTTCAGCGACGAGGACCTCAACGCGCTGACCGCCTACTTCGCGGCACTCGACGAGGCCCCCTACCCGTTCGAGGAGACGTTCACCACGGCGCATGAGTATCCGGCCAACCTGGTGCGCGAGGGTGCGGTCCTGGCCGCTGATCAACGCGGCTCGTTGCAGTGCTTCTCGTGCCATTTCCAGGGCGATCAGGAGCCGCGCGTACCCCCGACTCAGTGGGCCCCCGACCTCGCCCTGGCGGCCGGACGGTTGCGACCCGACTGGCTGGATATGTGGATCAAGGACCCACAGAGCCTACAGCCCGGCACCAATATGCCGCAGTTCTACGCCAGCCTGGATGCCGGCCGCGGCTACTGGGCGCCGCTGGGCAACGATCCACAGGTAGAGATCGATGCCCTGGTTGCCTTCATCATGAGCATCGGCAACTAGCAACCGAGCATAGCTTGCGCCCGCAGACAGGCGGGCAACCACGGCCCGATCAGGGCATAATCTAGGTCGTAATTCTGAACGGATTTCCGAGCGCTGCCCGATCCCGGCGCGGCGATGGGAATCGCCCTAGGAGTTGACAATGCAGCAGCGAAAGTTCGCGGCGGTCGTCGCAATGATCGCGCTTGTCACCGTCGCCGCGTGCGGCGGTGGCGGCGATGACGCGGCCGCGCCGACCCCGGATACCAGCGCCCCGGCAGCGACCGCTCCTGACCTGAGCGACGCTGGCGGCATCAGCGGCACGGTGATGTTCTCGGGTGACGCCCCGGCCGCCGAGACCATCCAGATGGCAGCCGACCCGTTCTGTCAGCTGGCACACAGCGACACGGTGATGACCTCGCCGGTGATGACAGACGCCGCTGGCGGCCTCATGAACGTTGTCGTGCACGTCGCCAGTGGGCTCGAGGGCTACGCCTTCCCGGCCGCCGACGGCGCAGCCACCATGGGCCAAAACGGATGTATCTACAATCCGCATGTCGTCGCGTTGCGCGCCGGTCAAACGCTGATGATCCTCAACGACGACGACACGCTCCACAACGTCAACGTCCAGCCGAACGACAACGCGGCGTTCAACCAGGCGCAGCCGCTCGCTGGAATGACCATCGAGAAGGTGTTCGACAACGCCGAGGTCGGAATTCCGGCGCGCTGTGACGTCCATCCCTGGATGTCGGCGTTCATCAACGTCTTCGACCATCCGTACTTCGCCGTGTCGGGCGCCGACGGTAGCTTCTCGATCGAGAACCTGCCGCCCGGCGACTACGTCATCGAAGCGTGGCACGAGACGCTGGGAACACAGACGCAGAGCATCACCGTGGCTCCCAACGAGACGGCCGCGGCAGGCATCAGCTTCGGCGGGAACTGACCCACCCCACACGCCGCGGCAGACATTAGCTTCGCGGGTACCCCCGCACGCCGGCCTGGCGCAGCGACTAGATTCACAGCGCGCTGCGACCAGGCACAGTCCAGCTTTCCTCGTCGGCGCCCCACACCACGGGGCGCCGACGTCGTTTCGGGATGATCGAGATCAGCATGAGCGCGCACCAGGAGACGGCCGGCGGCTGGTTGCACCGGTACGCCTTGCTCGTGACTGCTGCAACGCTGTTGCTGATCGTGGCTGGCGGCCTGGTGACCAGCACCGACTCGGGCCTGGCGGTGCCCGACTGGCCACTGTCGTACGGCATGCTGTTCCCGCCCATGGTAGGCGGAATCTTCTACGAGCACGGTCATCGCATGATCGCCGGGGCGGTCGGCCTGATGACGGCGGCGCTGGCCTTCTGGGTGTCGCGTCGCGAGTCGAGGGCGTGGGTGCGACGACTCGGATGGCTGGCGCTCAGCACGGTGATCGTGCAGGCGCTGCTCGGCGGTATCACCGTGATCTGGCTGCTGCCGCCGGTGGTATCGACCTCCCACCTGGGCACCGCAATGCTGTTTCTGGCGATCGTCACCTTGCTGGCGGTGGTCACCTCGCCGGGCTGGCGTGCCGCCCGCGAACGACCGTCGATTCCAGCCGGCGACTTGCGAAATCTGGCTGCGATTGCGACCACCGTGGCCTACGTGCAGATCCTGCTCGGCGCCGCCATGCGCCACACCGGAGCCGGTCTCGCCTGCCCCGACTTTCCGCTTTGTAACGGACAGCTACTACCCGATCTCACGAACAGCGCGGTCGCACTACACATGTCGCACCGCGTCGGTGCCATCGTGGTCACCGCGCTGGTGTTCCTGCTGGCCGAACGAGCCTGGGCGCGATACCCGGAGGTGCCCGAGCTCCGCCGTCCGGTGCTGGCGGCACTCGGCTGCGTTGCCCTTCAGATCCTCTTGGGCACGCTCAGCGTGTTGTCGCGGCTGGAGACGACCACGACCACGGCGCATGTTCTGGGCGGCGCCTTGCTGCTCTGTAGCCTGGTGGTACTCACCGCCCGCGTGCATCGCCGATTGCCGGCAACACCCGCGACCACCGACGCACGCCAAGTGTCCGGAGCAGTCGCTTGACGACGTCGTCAGCCCCGGCCGCCAGCAGTCCCCCGACGCGCATGGCCGACTACCTGGCGCTCACCAAGCCCCGGCTGAGCGCGCTCGTGCTCGCCACCACCGGCGCCGGCTTCCTGCTGGCGCCGCGACCGAGCGCGACGCTGCTGTCCCTTGCCTCCGCGTTGCTCGGCACGATTCTCGTCGTCGGCGGGGCAAACGCCCTCAACCAGGTGTACGAGCGCAAGATCGACGCCCTGATGCGGCGTACCCGTGATCGCCCGCTGCCGGCGGGCCGCCTGTGGGCCGCCCCGGCGGGACTCTTCGGAGCCACGCTGGCAGTCGGCGGCGTAGCCATCCTGGCGCTGCAGGTGAACCTGCTGTCTGCGGCACTCGGCGCCGGGGGATTCTTGCTCTACGTCTTCGTCTATACGCCGCTGAAGCGCCTGTCCTGGCTATGTACGCTCGTTGGTGCGATTCCCGGCGCCACCCCGCCGATGATCGGCTGGGCGGCCGCCACCGGGCAGCTCGATCGCACCGCGGCGGTGCTGTTCGCCATCCTCTTCTTCTGGCAGATGCCGCACTTCCTGGCCATTGCCCGCCTGTTCCGCGACGACTACCGCAACGCCGGCATGGTGATGGTCGGGGTTCAGGAGGTCGACCCGGTCGCCTATCGCCACATGATCCTCTATTGCCTGGCGCTCATTCCGGTGTCCGCCTCGCTGGCCTGGACCGGCGCCACCGGAAGCGTCTACCTGGTGGGGTCCGTGGTCCTCGGGGTAGGCTTTCTGGCCAGCGCCGTGCGCGCCGCTTCGACACCCTCACGACGCACCGACCGCGCCGCCTTCCTCTACTCGCTGATCTACCTGCCGATCCTGCTCGCCCTCATGCTGATCGACCGACAGCTCATCTGACGCAGCACCATCAAGGCTGGTTGTGCCAATGGAAACTGCTCCCGAGTGGGTCCGTGCCCTCCCCGGCATCAACGCCGGGCTGAACGCCACCAGCGCGCTGCTGTTGCTGAACGGCTACCGCTTTATCCGCGCTCGGCGCATCGCCCCGCACCGCGCCTGCATGCTCGGCGCCTGCACCTCGACCGCGCTGTTTCTGGTCCTCTACCTGACCCTCCACTATCACATCGGCACGACGCGTTTCGGGCATGAGGGCAGCATCGTGCGCACCGTGTACATGACCATCCTGGTGTCCCACACGGTTCTGGCGATCATCGCCGCGCCCATGGTCATCTGGACGCTCACACGAGCCTTGCGCGAGCGGTTCACTCAGCACGCCGCCCTTGCCCGCTGGACGTTCCCGATCTGGTTCTATGTCTCCGTGACGGGGCTGATCGTCTATGTGATGCTGTATCACGCACCGGGGGCGGCAGGCTGAAACGGAGAAGCCGGCTAAACAACTTAGTATCAATTGGTTATGTCTCTTGAGTGTTGGAGTTACCCCGTTTCGGTGGACAGTTGAACGCTTGGATTTGAGGTCGTAGCAGTAGTGCGGTGGGAACCTGTGGGAGCCGCGGAGCGGCTTCCAAGTGGCTGTGCGGATCGCGAAGCGATCTGCATGGACACGGCAGTTTCCACCGCCGAAGATCGGGTCTCGGAGTACCTCCTCTCGTAGACGATCGGGGACACGTTGTCGAGCGCGGAGTGGCGACGGCGCGGGTTGTAGAACCCCTCGATGAACTCGAACACTGCCATCCGCGCTTCGGCCTGGCTCTTGAAGCGCTCCCGCCACAGTAACTCCGTCTCGAGCGTCGCGAAGAAGCTCTCGGCCAGGGCGTTGTCGTAGCAGTCGCGAGCTGACCCGGTCGAGGGACGCACGCGGAGTTGACGGCACCGCTTGCCAAAGGCGATCGAGGTGTACTGCGTGCCCTGATCGGAGTGGTGGATGACGCTGTCAGGACGGCGTTGCCAGATCGCCATGTTGAGTGCTTCGAGCACCAACTCGGCGCGCAGGTGATTGGCCATCGACCAGCCCACCACCCGACGACTGAAGGCATCCATCACGATCGCCAGGTACAAGAACCCAGACCATGTCGACACGTACGTGATGTCGGCGACCCAGAGACGATCGGGCGCATCGGCCGTGAAGTCCCGATTCACCAGATCCGGTACTGGCCGTGCATCGGAGCCTCGACGCGTCGTTCGAACACGGCGCCGTCGGCTGACGCCTTCAAGCCCTGCCTGGCTCATCAGACGAGCCACTCGCTTACGTCCCACCCGGACACCGTCGGCTGCCAGTTCGGCATGCACCCGGGGCATGCCGTAGGTGGCACGGCTGGCCTGGTGGATCGTCTCGATGCGAGCTCGCAGCTGAGCGTCACGTCGCGCTCGAGCGCTGATCGGGCGGTCGCGCCACGCGTAGTAGCCGCTGGTGGAGACCTCCAGCACTCGGCACATCGTGGCGATCGGGTAGCAGGCCTGGCGAACTCTCACGAACCCGAAGACTTCTTGGGTACCGTGCCGGTCTCCCGAGACAACCAGGCCGCGGCTTTTGCCAGGATCTCCCGCTCCGTTTTCAACTGGCGGTTCTCTCGGCGTAGCCGTCGTAGTTCTTCTCGGTCCTCGCTCGTCAGCCCGTTGGCACTGAGCCCGTCATCTCGGTCCGCTTGCTTGATCCATGTGCGGATCGTCCAGTACGAGGGCTCGAACTCCTCGGCAAGCTCCTGCACGCTGCGCCCTGCTCGCGCCAGCTCAACGATCTGCCGGCGAAACTCGGGCGGATACGGTGGTCGTGTTCTTCGCATCGCGGACTCCTTTGGCCCTAGCCATAAGGTGTCCACGAAACCGGGTCAACTCCATTCCAGAAGACCGGCTACGTACGCGGCAGAATTCGACTTCGAGATTCCGGCACCGATCTTCGCCGACGGCTTCGAGTCCGGCGATATCTCCGCCTGGTCGTACACTCGCACCGAGTTCACCAAGAAGAAACAGGGTGATCGAGTAACGACAGCATGCGCAAGCGGCCGCGATTCCTCCGAGCGCACCCGCCCGCAGCCGCTCTTTGCCACCGTGGGGGGCGACGAGCTACCACCTGGCAACGCCGGCAACAGCACCCTTTTCAGCTCTCCGGCGTGCCCGGTCAACCAGTTTCCGAGCTTCGAGTCCATCGCTCCGGTGCCGGCGATCATCGATCCCTTCGAGGCGGACCTCATCCCGGTGTTCTGCGAGATCGGGGCAACGAACGGCAGCAAGGGCGGTCAAGAACGCCAAGGGCACCTTCACCGCCGACCTGTTGGTGCTGGACAACACCACCGGCTTCTTCGACTCGTTCCGGCTCGGCGACGGCAAGTTCAAGACCGGGTCGGACGGGTTCGACTCGCTCGAGTTCGAGATTCCGGCACCGATTTTCGCCGACGGCTTCGAGTCCGGCGACGTATCTGCCTGGTCGTACACCCGTGCCGACTTCAGCAACAAGAAGAAAGCCGACTCAGCAGGGTTGAGCTGCGACATCGGTTCGTCCAAATCGCGCTAGACAAACTCATCGCGTTGCAGGCACCGCCCGCCTGTGGCAACGCCGACTACCTTTGCCCGGTGTCGCGCTCTTCGTAGCGTGCCCCGCTCAGCACGTTGGAGAGCGAGTAGTTGGTCACCGTTTCGTTGGCCTACTCCACTACCCGCATCAACCCCTGCATCGTCTGCCAGTGGTTCGGGAACGTGCAGAGATAGTCGTAGTCGCCGGCGTCGGCGGGGGCAGTGAACTCGATCACCTGGTACTCGCGGTGGTTGAGCAGCTCTGATGCGACGAGGATCCTGTCGCTGTCGGGACGGAAATCAACCGCGAAGCCGACAGCGCCGAGCGCCTCGGCGGCGAGGCCGATCTCCTCGGCCGAGTCCGGCTCGCCGATGATCAGGTTGTGCGGCATGTAGTCAGGGTTCTCGAACCAGATCTTGACGTTCTGCCGCGCCTTGACGGTGAACTCGGTGGTGTCGAAGCGCATCTCGTCCACCAGGGTTCGGATGACGATGGCGTCGGGGTCAGGCGTCACCTCCTCGATGTCCGGGTCATCCGTCCGCCTGGAGGCGAAATCGATCGGCTCGGCGGCGTTGTGATCCCAGAACTGCTCTACCGTGCGGGCTGCGACACGAGCGTGAGGCTCGGGCGAGTTGAGCACCAGTGCCAGCAGATCGCGGTTGACGACGTTGTGCTGCTGATGCACCCAGAGCGCTTCGAGGAAGTGATGCGCATCGCCGGCGTCGCGCGCATCGAACTGCTGTAGCCACTCTTCGGTGGCGGCGATCACCGCGGCGCTCTCGCGCTCCGAGAGCTCCACGCGTGCCCGCTGCCGGATACCGTTGATCGGGTGCTCGAGTGCTTCGAGCAACTCGGCGATCGGCCGGCCGTCGATCGCGACATGAGGTGACAACCGGCGCCCGGGCACGGTGATCCGGTGGATGCGCCCGTGCGCGTGGTCGCGTGCCGGGTCGCGGATGTTGTGCTGCATGTGTCCGACGATGGCGTTGGCCCAGTCGGCGACGTACACGGCGCCGTCGTCGGCGATGTCGAAGTCGGTGGGCCGGAAGTTGGGATCGGCAGAGACCAGGAAGTCGTCGGTCTCGGTGCCCCAGGCGTCGCCGCTGTCGGTGTCGAAGTCCAGCGCGTACTGCTTGATCCCGAGGAACGCGATGGCGTTGAGGATCAGGAAGTTGCCCTGGCTGGCGTCGGGAAAGTGGGCGCTGGAGAGGATGCCGCTGCTGGGGACCGGGCGTACCGTGTGTTGCAGCAGACGGCGCATGCTGAACGAGCCATCGCCGTTCGGCTTCACCTGGTAGGCGTTGCCGCCGGTGGCGTCGGTGGCGTAGTGATGACCCCAGTAGTCGAAGCTGATGCCGTGGGCGTTGGGGACGTTCTCGGCGTGGAAGCTGAACTCGTAGGTGCGCGGGTTGAACCGGTACATGCCGGAGACGTTCGACTCCTGGTTGGATCGCCAGGGTGTCTCGACGTTGGACACGTTGAAGATGCCGCGCTGGTAGTAGATGAAGCCGTCGGGCCCGTAGACGAAGTTGTTGGCCGAGTGGTGGGTGTCCGCTGATCCGAGCGCGCCGAGCACGCGGACGCGGACGTCGGCAACGTCGTCTCCATCGGTGTCCTTAAGAAACAGGATGTCCGGCACCGAGGCGACGATGACGCCGCCGTTCCAGAACTCGAACCCGGTGGGGTTGTGCACATGGGCGAACGTGATCGCCTCGTCGGCCACGCCGTCGCGATCCTGATCGGGGAGGATCAACAACCGGTCGGCCATGTCCTTGGTGGGCTCCCACTTCGGGTAGGTGGCCCACGTCGCGGCCCACAGCCGGCCGCGCGTATCGACGCCAAGCTGCACCGGGTTGACGAGCTCGGGAAACATCTCCTCGGAGGCGAACAGGTTGGCGTGCATACCCTCCTGCAGGGTCATCCTGTCGATGCTTTCCTCGGCGGTGAGGAAATCGAGAGTGCCGGTAATGCTGACCCCGTCCTGGTATTGAGGCTCCGCCAGGTTGGTCTCGACCTCGACAGGCTCGGGCACGTTGGAGTCGTCCGGCGTCCGCAGCTCGCCGCTGGCCGCCGCCCAGATCACCGCGTCGCGGTTGGAGGTCATCAGGTCGAGCTGCGAGAGCTCGTGCTGCAGCACCTCGAAGTTCGTCTGGCCGTCGGTAAAGGCAAGCGAGGAGCGCGTTCCCCAGACGTCGTTGCCGTCGGTGGTGCGGTAGCGGTTGAACCAGTGCCAGTTCTTGTCGAGGATCGCGGTGCGTAACGCCTCGAGCCTCGGGGCGGCGACAGCCGGCGGCGAACCCAGCAACGACTCCACAATTACCGCGGCGATCTCACGGTTGCCGTCATTGTTGAGGTGGATTCCGTTGATCGTCAACGGCGCGGCGGCGGCGCGATAGAGCTCCTGCGAGGGGCCGAACAGGTCGACGTATCGGACGTCCTTGGCTCGCGCCACCTCTCGCATGGCCTCCGTGTAGGCGGCAAGCCGGGCGTTGTTGTCGCGGCCATCCGGCAGATTTGGGTCGTGCAGATCCTCGTGTGCGATGGGCGACAACAGCACGATGCGAGGCGCCCCGCGGCCGGAGTAGTTCTGCGATCGGGTGTGATCGATCCACTCGGTCAAGGCGGCGGCGAACTGCGCCGGCTGTGCATCGAACGATTCGTTGTAGCCGAACATCGCCACGATGACGTCGGCTCGCGACAACGCCAGGTACTCGTCGGCGCTCGGAAACCCCGGCCCGGTGGGGGCGCGCGGCGGCAACGATCCCTTGACGCGCGGACGATGATCGATGCGGTCGCCGGCGAAGCCATGATTCCGGATAACGAGCTGGTACGTCGGCAGCTCCGATTGCAGGTAGGTCTCGAGCCACCCGTCATGCTGCATCCGATCTGCCAACGCGTTGCCGACGAGCACGACGTGATCGCCCTGCCGAAACGGGATCTCGGCAGTGCCGCACGCCAGCGCCGTCAGCAGCGAGCCGCCGAGCGCCAGCGCACCAACCACAGCGCCGTTGGAGCGGTTGGACATCGGCTCAGTCCTGCGTCGGCTTGTCCGTTGACATGATCGGCGTGTCCCAACCGGCAAGATCGGCTGGGCGCACCCCGCGACGATAGCCATCGAAGGCGAAAGCGACGGGATTAAAAGGCCCCACCAGCGCGACGTCGCTGTCCGGCTGGATCGATCCCTCCAGGCCGACGGCCCACAGCGCCGCGTTGATCATCAGGCGGCGAAAGCCCTCGTTGAGGAAGTCCTCGGAGGCGCCGTGGGTGGTGGTGAAGACGCGGGCTTGGCGACCGTCTCCGGCCTCGTAGGTGCGCGTCCAGGCGACCGGCAACACCTCCTTGTCGGGCGCCGGCGGGGAGTCGGCACCCATCCCATCGAGGACTTGGCCGGTGGCGAGAACGACGGAATCAGGCATCGGGTCGGCATAGTAGCCGCCGGAGACCACGTGCACGTCGCGCACGCCGCGCAAAACCGGGTGAGTCTCCTGGTCCTGTCCCTCCTGGTCCGCCAGCAACAGCCTCGAGCTCTGCTCGTGGTTCTCGCCGTGATGCGTTACCCAGGTCTCACCCAGGACCTGGCGGCCGAAGCCCCCGGTGTGTTCCGCCCCGGGGTAGTTCCAGGTGTACTTGACGAAGGGTCCGCCCTCGATCGCGAAGGCATGCGTCGCGGTGCGAATGCCGACAATCGGACCGCCGCCGTCGAGGTAGTCGACGATGTGCTGCATCTCGGCAGCCGGGAAGTCCTGGAAGCGCAGGCCGACGATCAGCAGGTCGGCAGTTGCGAGCGCTTCCAGGCCGGCGATATCGGAGCTGCCGGGCTCGATGAAACCGTCGCCGTCGAGGGTGAAGAACACGCTGCATTTGAAGCCGAATCTTCCGGCCAGGATGCGCCCCATCGCCGGCAGGATCTCCTCGGATCGATACTCGTGGTCACCGGCGATCAAGACAATGTGCCGACCGGCGCCGGGTCCATCCACCCGAGGGCCTGCGGCACCGTCGTAGACGACCCGATACGGGTTGTCCGGCAAGACCGCGTCGTCCTGCGGCACCGAGGCAACGCAGCTTGCCACGACGGCCAGGAGCAGCAGGGACCCACGTGCGATTCTCATCGGCGACCTCCAACCTCCAACAACACCGGGGATCGTTCCCCGAGTGCGGAGTCTGTATCACGTTGGCCGCTACACCGAGGCCGGCGCGCCCTCGCCGACGACGATTCGGCCGCGCTTGATCACCCACCGCGGGCCCAGCTGTCCGAATCGGTACGGCAGCATCCGGTAGTCGTCGGTCCCGTAGATCTGCAGGTCGGCCCGCATGCCCGGCTGCAGCCGGCCGACGACGGCGCCCTTCCCAATCGCATGCGCCGCGTTGGTGGTCGCCGCCACCAGCGCCGCCTCGGGGCTCATTCCCAGCAGCGTGCAGGCGAGTGAGACGATCAAGCCCATCGACTCGACGGCGCTCGTCCCGGGGTTGAAGTCGGTGGCCAGCGCGATCGGGACTCCCGCTGCCTGCAGACGGCGCGCCGGTGCCTGTCGGCACGACATCACGTACAGCGGCACCGACGGCAGTAGCACCGCCACGACCCCGGCACCCGCAAGCGCCGCAATGCCAGCAGTAGAGATGTAGTCGAGATGGTCCGCCGAGGCGGCCCCCACTTCGGCCGCGAGCTCGGCGCCACCGCTTTCGCCGAGCTGATCGGCATGGACCTTGACGCCGCATCCGGCGGCCGCGGCGGCGGCGAAGACGCGGCGACACTCCGGTACCGAAAACGCGCCGTCCTCGCAGAACGCATCAACGTAGTCGACCCGATCGGCGAGCGTCGCGATGATCTCCTCGACCAGATCCAGGTATCCATCGCGGTCGTCGCGGAACTCGCGCGGTACCGTGTGCGCCGCCAGCAACGTAACGACGACATCCGTCGCCTCTGTGGCTCCTAGACGCCGCGCTGCTCGAACGAGCTTGGCCTCGTCCGCGGCGCTGAGCCCGTAGCCGCTCTTTGCCTCGACGGTGGTCGTTCCGGCGCTCAGCATGCGGTGCAACCGGCGCGTACCGATCTCGACGAGCTCCTCCTCACCGCAGGCGCGGGTGGCGTCGACGGTGCTCAGGATGCCGCCGCCGGCCTTCAGGATATCGCCGTAGCTATCGCCAGCGATGCGCTGGGCAAACTCGCCCGGCCGCCAGCCACCGAACAGCACGTGAGTATGTGGATCGACGAATCCCGGCAGCAGCACACCGCCATCGGCGTCAAGGCTCACCGCATCGGGAGCCACCCGCACGCTCGACAGGACACCGCTTGCCGGACCGGCGTACACGATCTGTTCGCCGGCAACCGCTATGGCGGCGTCCTCGACCAGGCCGACATCGTCCTGATCGGTGCCGCAGCGGGGGCCGGCGCCGGGCCCCGCCATCGTCAGACATTGCCGCAGGCCACGCACCACCAGCGTCGCGACAGTCTTGTCGCCGGTCTCCATCATTGGTCGCGCATGATCAGCGTGGGCACCGTCTTGACGCCCGGCTCAGTCATCGAGCGAGGGCATGTTCACGTTGCACGCTCGGGCGGTCTCGGCGGCGAGCTCGTAGCCAGCGTCGGCGTGACGCACGACCCCTAGCCCCGGATCGACCGTGAGCACGCGCTCGAGCCGCTCCGCCTTGCGCTCGGTACCGTCAGCGACGATCACCATCCCGGCATGCAGCGCACGTCCCATTCCGACACCGCCACCATGGTGAAACGAAATCCACGAAGCGCCGCTGACGGCGTTCATGGCGAAGTTCAACAGCGGCCAATCGGCCACCGCGTCGGAGCCGTCGATCATCGCCTCGGTCTCGCGGTTCGGTGACGCTACCGAGCCACAGTCGAGATGATCGCGTCCGATTGCGACCGGTGCCGACACCTCACCGGATGCCACCAGCCGGTTGATCTCGAGCCCGAATCGGGCCCGCTCACCGTAGCCCAGCCAGCAAATCCTCGATGGCAGCCCGAGCTGCGGGACGCGCTCGCGCGCCAGGCTGACCCAGCGGTGCAGCACCCGATCGTCCGGGAACACGCGGACGAGAGCGTCATCGAGCACGTCCAGGTCCGTCTGATCCCCCGACAGGCAAGCCCAGCGAAAAGGGCCCTTCCCCTCGCAGAAGAGCGGACGAACGTACGCCGGGACGAAGCCGGGATACAGATAGTGGCCATCATCGCTCCGAACCCGCAGGCCACCCCGCTCCGCCTGACCGCGCAGGTTGTTGCCGTAGTCGAAGCACACCGCCCCGGCACGCTGCAGATCGAGAATGCCCTGAGTATGGGCGACGATCGAGTCGAGGGAACGGCGACGGTACTGTTCCGGGTCGTCGACGCGCAGCTGGTCGACTTCGTCCAGATCCCCCAGCGGAACGTAGTCGAGCAGATTGTGCGCCGACGTCTGATCGGTGACGACGTCGGGAATCGCGCCGCGCGCCGCAAGCTGCGGGTAAACCTCCGCGGCGTTGCCCACCAGCCCGACCGATAGAGCACGCCCCGCCCCTCGCGCCTCGTCGATCCAGCCCAACGCCTGGTCGAGGTCATCGGCCTGCCGATCGCAGTAGCCTTCCTCGACCTTACGAGCGACCCGATGCGGGCGCGCCTCCACTATCAAGACGGCCGCGTCGTTCATGGTAGCTGCCAGGGGTTGGGCGCCGCTCATACCACCGAGCCCGGCGGTAAGGACGAACTTGCCGCGCAGGCTGTCGGCACCGAACTCCTGCCGCGCGCAGGCGGCGAAAGTCTCGTAGGTACCCTGCAGGATTCCCTGCGTACCGATATAGATCCAGGACCCGGCGGTCATCTGCCCGTACATCATGAGCCCGGCCTGATCGAGCTCCTCGAAGTGCTCCTCGGTGGCCCAATCCGGCACCAGATTGGAGTTGGCGATCACGACACGCGGAGCATCCGGCCAGGTACGCGCGACGTAGACCGGCTTTCCCGACTGCACACAGAGCGTCTCGTCAGCGGCCAGCCCCTTCAGGGCATCGACGATCTGCCTGTAGGCGCGCCAGTTGCGCGCTGCCCTGCCGCTGCCGCCGTAGACCACCAGGTTCGGCCAGTCGACCGCAACCTCAGGATCGAGGTTGTTCATCAACATCCGCAGGGCCCCCTCGGTATCCCACGTCGAACAGGTGCGCTCGGTACCGCGCGGCGCACGAATCGGCCCCGAGGGACGTTCATCGGTGTACATCGGCCGGCTCCGGCCGGTATCGGTCATCGTGATTCCTGTTCGTCGCTCAGGGTCGACCTCCCGAGCTCGTGTCGCGCAAGCGCCAGACGGAGATGTCAGCCACGAATGCCTCGCCCAGTTGGGTCGTGCGCAACGGTTCGAAGTACGCCTCGAAGGCCCTGTCCCACCGGTTCAGGACCCGATCGCCGCCGCCGCCCGGACCACGGTCCTCGTAGAGGATGCCGGCATGATCGTCGATGGTGAGAATATCGCCTGGCCGGACGACGTCGAAGTCCACCGCGCGCAACGGGTCGCGGGTCCAGTAGTAGGTCCCGTCGGTGGCCAGGAACATGTCGTCGACCACTCGGTCAGCAATGTCCTCCAGGCTATCCCACGGCACGATCGGACCATCGTAAACACCGACGCCGCGCTGCGCCGCCTGCCAGAAGGCGAGCACGGTGCCTCCCAGGAACAGGCCGGCCGGGTGATCGGCAGTTGCCCCTACGATCGGGACGTACGGCAGCCCGGCGAAGCCGTGGAGAATCCCGAAGGCGTCATCGCCGGCGCGCACGGTGACGCGATGGGGTCGATCCGTAGGCAGCTGCGCCTGAACGGCCTCGCCCCCCGGCGATGCGGACCGCTGCAGGATCCGGTCGCGTTGATCGCGAATCACGGCTCGAGCCATGAAGCGCATCGTGCCAGTGCCGAGATCAGGGTAGGCGTCGCCGCTGGGATCGATGTCGGCCGCGTGGCTCCATCCGAATCCCCAGCTCACCTGATAGTTGTCGGTAAACCCGATCTCGAGAACATCGAAGGTCGGGTCGAAGGTCTCGTTGGCGAACGGGAAGGTGGGCTCGACCTTGAACCAAAGAAACTCCGGGGCATACCACCAGCTGTTCCAGGTCTGCACCGCGACCGGCTCGGCGTCGGAAGCCAGACGCACGCTGGGCGTGGTTCCGAATAGCACCGCCTCGCCGCCCGCGAAGCGCGGGGTTGCTTCCAGGATGGCGAAAAGGGTCACCGGCGTGCCGGCAAGCGTGTCCTTGGAGGCGACGCTAGCCGTCGTATCGCCGAGCGCCGCCGATGCAACCCACATACGACGAATCTCAGGTGTCATCCAAGCCCGCGCCCGCGGCACGCCGAAGACGACCGACAGCAGCGCAGCGATGACGGTCGAGGTGATCAACGCCAACCTCAATCGCTCGGGAGCTGGCGGGCGCACCTGCGACTCTCCTACTAAGCCGACACTAGGATGTCGCGATCGCGGCGGGATCCTCGTCCGGCGTCAGCAATCCGGCCCGACCGATAAGGCGCGACGCCACCCGTCGCACGGTGTTTATCGGGATGGCAAAACCGACCCCGGCGTAGGCACCGCGTCCCGTCCTCGAGGCCGCCTCGGAGACCGCGATGGCGGTATTGATGCCGATGACCTCGCCGCGCAGATTCGCCAGCGGCCCGCCCGAATTGCCCGGATTGATCGCCGCGTCGGTTTGGATGAATGCGCTCCGCAACGACAGCGACCGCACTCGTCGGTCGAGAGCACTGACGATGCCGGTCGACACGGTTCCGGTAAGGCGGAATGGAGCTCCCATCGCCACTACCCACTCCCCGACCTGGAGCACCTCGGAATCACCGAGCGCGGCGGCTCGGAGCGGCTCGACGACATCGACTTTCAGAACAGCCAGGTCCGTGCCGCTGTCGCGACCCACCACCCTCGCCGGCAACGGAGGCATATTCTGCAGCTGTACTTCGATATATCCAGCGCCCTCCACGACGTGCCAATTGGTCACCAGATAGCCGTCCGATCGAACCACGAGGGCCGAGCCACTCGAACGCTGCGTCGATTCGTCGGCGCGCTCACCCTCGTAAATCGCCACCACAGCCACGGAAGGCTCGAGCACCCGGGCGACTTCAGTCCACGAGGTGGCACGTGGGTCGCTGCGAAACTCCGGTACCGGACCGCCGAGGTCGACCTCGGGCCACAGGGCGCCGTCCGGGGCCACGTAGTAGCTGCCCACCAAGGCCATCGCCAGCAGACCGAGTACCGCCAACAGCGTGTACCGCGTCAGATCTTTGAATTCGTCGCGCACGGCGGCAGTTTAGCACGGTGCCCGATCGGTCTCGGAGCCGAATAAACCGTGCTAATGCGGCATATTAGGTGTGAGTCAGTAGCCTGTTCGCCGCCGCTCAACGGTACCCATCGACCGTCCATCGGAAACACCGTACCGGCGACGAAATGTTGCTTGCCGCCCAGGGACAGCGTGATTACCCTCTCCATGGAGGCACCCCCTCCGCTCCCCCCCACAGAGTCCGCGTGACGGCAGCGAGATCATGCTGAAGAAGATACTCATCGGGGTCGTCGGGGCACTCGTCGTCACCGCCGGCGTCTACGCGAATCGAGGCCGGACGCCGAAGGCGATCGAGGTGCAAACCGAGAACGTCAAACGTCGCGATCTGACGGCAACGGTCTCGGGTTCCGGCAAGATCCGGCCGTTTAAGGAGGTCGACATCTCCTCCAACGTCAGCGGTCGCGTGGTGCAGCTTTCCGTGCTCGAGGGGCAGGAGGTGTCGACCGGCCAGTTCCTGCTTCGAATCGACCCGGTTCGCTACCGGAGCGCCGTCGAGCAAGTGGAAGCTTCGATTCAGTCCGCCGAGACCAACGCCGAGCTTGCGCGCCAGAATCTCGCTTACGCCAACGATGTCCTGGACCGGCGCGAGGGCCTGTACCAACAGGACCTGCTGGCCGAAGAGGCCTACCTCGACGCTCTCCAGTCGGTGCGGCGCGAGGAGCAGAACCTGCAGATGCGCGAAACCGATGTCGAGCGGCTACGCGCTCAGCTCAAGCAATCTGAGCATGATCTGTCGCAGGTGGCGTTCCAATCGCCGATCGACGGGGTCATCACCAAGCTCAGCATCGAGGAGGGTGAGACGGCGATCACCGGAACCATGAACAATCCGGGCACGGTTCTTTTGACGATCGCCGATCTCTCGTTCGTCGAGGCCGAGATCGAGATCGACGAGACTGACATCGTGGACGTCGAGCTGGGGCAAGAAGCGGAGGTACGCATCGACGCCTTTCCTGATGATGTGTTCGCCGCGCGAGTGATCGAAGTCGGCCGCAGTCCGATCAGCGGCGCGCAAGCGACCTCGAGCACTCAAGCGATCAACTTCAAGGTGGTCGTACGCGTGCTCGAAGCTGTCCCAGGGGCCCGACCGGGGCTCTCGTGCACCGCCGACGTCGTCACCGCCACGCGCAGCCAGGCGCTCTCGGTGCCCATCCAATCGCTGATACTCCGCGAGGTGGAGCTGGACGAGGACGGCAAGGTCGTACAGCGCGACCCCATCGCCGAGCTCCTCGCCGAGGTCGACGCCGGCAGTACAGATAGCGATGATGATGAGGAAGAGTTCCAGGAGCTCGAGGGCGCGTTCCTCGTGCGCGACGGCAAAGCGGAGTTCGTCCCGGTGTCGATCGGCGTGGCCGGAGAGCGCTACTTCGAGGTGCTCGACGGGGTCGGCGAGGGCGACGAGGTAGTGGTCGGCCCTTTCAACGTGATCCGCACGCTGCAGACGGGCGAAAGCGTCGACCCCGGATCGACGTCGCGAAACCGGTCTGCCGAAGAGACGGAGTGAGCGCATGAACGACGGGGACAACGGCGACAGCGCTCGACCGATCATCCAGATTCGTGGACTGACCAAGATCTACGACATGGGGAAGATCCAGGTCGAGGCCCTTCGTGGCGTTGATCTGGACGTACGGCAGAACGAGTTCATCGCCGTCATGGGGCCCTCGGGCTCCGGCAAGTCGACCCTGATGAACCTGATCGGTTGCCTCGACACGCCGACCGCCGGTACGTACACGCTCAACGCGCAGGAGGTCAGCAACCTCGACGACAACGAGCTCGCCGCCGTGCGCAATCGTGAGATCGGCTTCGTCTTTCAGACGTTCAACCTGCTGCCGCGCGCGACGGCGTTGCACAACGTCGAGCTGCCGCTCATCTACGGCGGAATCTCCGGTCGGGAGCGCAAGAAGCGGGCGCTGCAAGCGCTCGAGATGACCGGCCTCGCGGACCGCTCGGACCACCGGCCGAATGAGCTTTCAGGCGGCCAGCGGCAACGTGTCGCTATCGCCAGGGCGCTGGTCAACGATCCGGCCATCCTGCTAGCCGACGAGCCCACCGGAAACCTCGACTCGAAGACCTCGTACGAGGTGATGGAGCTTTTCATCGAGCTGCACGAACGGGGTCAAACAGTAATCGTCGTCACGCACGAACCGGACATCGCCGAGTACGCCCACCGGGCGGTGCATTTCCTCGACGGCGAGATCGTGCGCGACGAGCGCCAGACGCCACGTCAGATCCATTCCGAGCACGCATCCGCCGGATGAGCACCTCTCGTCGCGCCGTCGGGCTATCGGAAGGTGTGCTCATCGCCCTCGATTCGATCTGGGCAAACAAGCTCCGATCGTTTCTGACCGTGCTCGGTAACATCATCGCCGTGACGTCGATCATCCTGGTAGTGACCATCATCCAGGGCGTCAACGCCGAGGTCACCGGGCTTCTCACCGGCGAGGGCGCCGACGTATATTCGATCGAGCGCTCCGGGATCGCCTTCTCCCACGAGGAGGCGATGGCGATGCGAAACCGACCACGGCTGACACGCGCCGATGGCCGCTTCGTGCGCCAAGAGGCAACCACGATCGCCGCGTTATCGGTCGGGCAGGAGCGCAACGCACCGGTCGAATACGGCGGCCAGTCGGTCGATGGAGTGAGCATCGAAGGACGGTCCTATGACTGGGCGCTCCTCGACCCGACAGGGATTCGTGCCGGTCGCTACTTCTCTGCCCTCGAGGTGGACCGCAACCGGTCCGTCGCCCTGCTCGGGCTGGACATGCTGGAGAAGCTGTTTCCCGGCCTCTCAGCCGAGGCAGCAATAGGCCGCCGCGTGCGCATCCGGAGCCTACACTTCGTCGTCATCGGGGTGCTCGAAAGCCGCGGCTCGGCGTTCGGCTTCAGTCAGGATGAAGTCGCCGTGATTCCGATCGGGGTTTGGCAGCGCCTTTTCGGCTACCGAAGCTCGCTGGAGTTCCGCGTCAAGCCGCGCAGCCCAGACCTCGTCGAGGCCTCGATGGAGGAAGCGCGAACGCTGATGCGAATTCGACATCGACTGCGACCGCGCGACGAGGACGATTTCGCCGTCACCAGCTCCGACACCTTCCTGAACCTCTATCACCAGTTCACCTCCGGCCTCTACGGAGCCCTCATCGGCATCGTCGCCATGGCGTTGGTAGTCGGCGGAATCGTGATCATGAACATCATGCTGATGGTGGTCACCGAGCGAACACGGGAGGTCGGAATCCGCAAGGCAGTGGGGGCCACCTACCAGCAAATCCTGTGGCAATTCCTGGTCGAGGCGGTGACCGTTTCGCTCGTCGGCGGGGTGGCCGGAATTACGCTCGGCTATGTGGCCGCGGCAGCGATCTCGAGCTTTACCCCGCTACCGTTCGTACTCGTTCCCTGGTCGGTCGCGGCAGCGTTGGCGACCGTAATGGTGGTCGGCGTGGTCTTCGGCATCTATCCGGCCAGTCGCGCCGCCAAGCTCGATCCCATCGCCGCGCTGCGGCACGAATAATGCGCTCGATCGTCGTCAGCGAGGTCCTGGCGATGGCCTGGGAGAGCCTCCGAGCGCACAAGATGCGCTCGTTCCTCACGATCCTCGGCATCGTCATCGGCATCACGATGGTGGTCGGGATGACGAGCCTCATCCGCGGCTTCGATCAGTCGATGACCGGCCAGATCGAATCGCTCGGGTCGGACACCGTCTACCTGATCAAATGGGGAGGTCGGCTGATCACCTCGGGAGAGGAGTTCCGGCGACTGAACGCTCGTCCGGACATCACGGATCGCGACGCCGAGGCCATCGGCCGACTGGCCGAATCGGTGGAACGAGTCTCGATCATGTACGGCGCCGGGTTTCCGCCGACCCAGGCCGCGGTTCGATTCTCCGGGCGTCGCACCAACCAGACTCAGGTGATGGGCATAGCCCCACGCTTCCTCGAAGCCGGCGACATGGAGCTCGATCTCGGGCGATTCATCAGCTCCATCGATGTGCGTCAGCGATCGGATGTGGTCGTCCTCGGGGCCGGCCCGAGCTCGGTCCTGTTTCCTGATCGCGACCCGATCAGCCGTCGAGTGCGCGTCAACGGCCGCGAGTATCGCGTCATCGGCACCATCAAGTCGCGCGATGCCGCCAGCCTGGCGGGCGGTGACCAGGCCGACAACTTCGTTCTGGTGTCATCCACCAACTACAGCAAGCTGTTCGGTCCACGGCCCAAGGGGGCGATGGTGGTCATGCGAGCCAAGGCCGAGTACGGGGTGGAGCGGATGCAAACCGAGGTCGAGGGCATCATGCGCGCACGCCACGGGCTGCGCGCCGACGAGGAGCGGGACTTCGATCTCACCACCCAGGAGACCTTGTTGGAGCTGTGGAACAGCCTCACGCAGTATTTCTTCCTGACCCTGGTGGCACTTTCCTCAGTGGCGCTGATGGTCGGCGGCATCGGCGTTATGGCCATCATGCTCGTGTCTGTCACCGAGCGCACGCGAGAGATCGGTGTTCGCAAGGCTCTCGGCGCGCGGCGCTCCGACGTCCTCTTGCAGTTCCTGACCGAGGCGATCGTGCTTGCGGCCGCCGGTGGTGTCCTGGGGGCGCTGGTCGGCGCGGGCGTGGGATACGCGGCGCACAAGGCCACCGGCTTCCCGATATCGTTACCTTGGTGGTCATTCGCTATCGCCGTCGGAACCTCGTCCTTGATCGGTGTTGCCTCCGGTATTTATCCTGCTAACCGTGCGGCCCGGCTCGACCCGGTAGAAGCGTTACGGTACGAGTAATGGGTTCGTTTCCTGAAACAACGAGCGGTGGGCGACCGTCTCCTCAATGAACAGGCAGGCGTCGTGCGCCTCTTCGGAACCCTCACTGTTCGGCGACTCCTTCGCCGATTGAACTCCTCGAGCCCCGACAACGTGTCCAGAGATCGCATGGTCCGACCGCGAACACTCCGGCTCCTGTGTCTGGTTGCCGCGGCTATGTTCACCGTTGGCGCGCCGCCCGCGTCGGCGCAGGACCAGGCTTCAGCCGACGCCGCGCAGCAGGACCCGGGTACGACGCTCGACCTCACGCTACGCGATGCCGTCGAGATGGCGCTGCGGCACAACCTCCAGGTGCGTATCAACAAGTTCGCGCCGGAGGTGCAGGCTGAGAACATCACCTCCGCCCGGGGGCGGTTCGACCCCAGTGTGACGTTCGATCTCCCGAGTGCCTACGGACAGAACACCAGCCAGGGCACAACCACACTGGCGGGCGGCGACGTCGTTACCGACGAGACGTTCTCCGGCGGATTCGGGTTCAGTCACTTGCTTGAGTACGGCACCAACTACTCAGTGAACTGGACGGCGCAGCGCCGCTTCAGCACCAACTCGTTCTCGACTTTCAACCCGAACTTCAGCTCGACTCTGCGGGTTCAACTAACCCAGCCCCTGCTTCGAGACCGCGGACGAGAGTCGAACCGAGCTCAGATCATCATCGCGCAGGACAATCTCGAAGTCACGATGGAGACCTTCCGCGACCAGGTGCAGCAGACGATGCTGAGCGTCTACCAGGCATACTGGCAGCTCGTTTTCGCCGAGGATGACCTGGCCGTCAAGGAACTGTCACTCGACCTGGCGCGGCAGCAATTCGAGCGCAACAAGGTGCAGGTAGAAATCGGCACGCTGGCTCCGATCGAGACGATCCAGGCCGAGCAGCAGGTCGCCACCAACGAGCTCCAGCTCACCCAGGCGCAACAGGCCCTGGCGGACGCCCGTGACGATCTGAAGCGGTTGGTCAACGTCGAGGCGTCCGCCCAGGCGGGATGGGAGGTCGGACTCGTGGCCGCCGACGAGCCCCAGGTCACCGGCGATGTCATCGACCTCCGGGGAGCGATCGAGCAGGCGCTCGAGCGCGACCCACAGCTTCAGCGTTTGCGGATTCAGGCGCGCACGCGGGCCCTGAACGTACGCACGGCGCGTAACGCGCTCTTGCCGCAGGTCAACTTCAATGGCTCGATCGTGCTCTCGGGACAGGGCGGTGACACTTTGATCAGGGGCGGCGGATTCCTCTCCACCGATATCCTCGAGGTACAGGAAGGCGGTTTCTCCGACGCGCTCCGCAACCTGTTCTCCGGCGATTTCCGCAACTGGCAGGTGGGGCTTCAGGTGCAGTTCCCGATCAACAACTGGGCTGCCAGGGCGCAGCACGCGCAGGCGATTATCAACGAGCGCCAGCTCAGCGCGCAGATCGCTGATCGCGAACAGCAGCTGCGAGTGGATATCACCAAGGCCGTTCGTCAGGTGACCAGTGGTGCCCAGCAAGTGGCACAGGCCACCGTGGCCCGCGAGCTAGCGGAGCGTCAGCTCGACGCCGAAGAGCGCAAGTTCGCCGTCGGTACGACGACGAACTTCGAGTTGCTACGTTTTCAACGCGACCTCGCGAACGCCAGGACCTCAGAGCTGCAAGCGATCACGAACTACATGAACTCGGTCGCCCGACTCGAGCAGACCAAAGGTACGCTGCTCGAGAGCCTCGGGATGAGCATCGCGATGGCCGGGATACCAGACCGGCCGCGGTAGCCCGCTGAGTCGCTGCCGCCGGCTCGCCGCCGGGATCGCCATGATCGCAACAGCGATCCTCGGCTGTCGTGGCACCGCGGGGCCGGGCTCTTCGCTCGACGGCGCGCAACCCGTTTCGATTACGTTTCTCAGCGATGCCGCCGAACCGACGATGCCCGAAGAGGAAGGCGCGGCGCTGCAGTGGCTGCGAACCGAGTCGGGATTCACGACGCGATTCGTACAGTTTTCCGATCTCGACATCGAACGCCCCGACCCGGACTCCGTTCTCTGGTGGCACCACGCAGCTTCCACAGCGCTGCCGGCGAGCGCCATGCGGCAGCCGGCACTCGACGCGGTGCGAACACACCTGCGTGGCGGCGGCCCTCTGATGCTGTCGCTTCTTGCGGCCACCTGGGTGGCTCCACTGGAGCTGGAAGCGCGGCCGCCGAACGATGTCGGTCTCCGGGCCGGTACGGATTGGGCACGATGGACACCAGACGATGAGCGCCTGCTGAGCGGCCTGCAGAGTTACCGTGGACACCCGTTGCTGCGCCGTTTCTGGGGCGGCGTCTTTACCGGCGCGCTACATCGTGAGAAGCGATACGCCGCGGCTCGCTGGACGGACGACGCCTGGCCCGCGGATGGTGATGTGGTGGCGGTAGGTAAACGCTACATCGGCATCGACGTGGACCACCGCGTAGTGGTTGAGTATCCACCGGGGGACGGCCGTGCCGGTCGCGCGCTAGTCATCGGCGAAGGTTTGTACTTCGCAGATACGGACAACCGAAACCGCACGCAGCTCGAGCTGTTTGCCCGAGACGCGCTGGCGTATCTCGGCGGCGAGCGGCCCCCGGCGCCACCGGGGGCGACGGTGGCGTCCACCGGAGCGGTAGCGCTCCCCGTCGTGCGGACCATGACCGCCAGCGACGCCGACGCCCCACCACCGCCTCCGGGCGGAGCAGAGGTACCTGCGGATGAAGCAGATCCCGCCCCCGAGGAGCTACCGGGAGTGCTCGGTGCAACCACCTACTGGGCTCCTCGCCAGACAGGCCCACGCTGGTTCGATCAGCCGGCCTCCGAGCAGGCTGCTACCGAGCTCCGCTCCGATGTCGTTGAAGCGATCTCCGCAGCACGATCGGGCCTGGCGCTCGAGCAGGAGATCACCGACAACGCCCCGTTCGATCTGTACAGTCCCCGCGCACTGGTCGTCGGTACTCGGAATGGGCGTATCGACGAGCTCTGGGGTTACCCGCTCCGCGTGCTGCGCGATCTCCGCTTCGGTTTCAGCCGCGATGACAGCGGGCGCGAAACGCCGCAGATCAGATGGCTGGACGCCGCGGCAGACGCTATCACCTACACGATTCGACCG
Organism: Acidobacteriota bacterium; assembly: GCA_965197275.1. Taxonomy (GTDB): domain Bacteria; phylum Acidobacteriota; class UBA890; order UBA890; family WLXD01; genus DASCOT01. Next base: position 212,328 of record CBDAMQ010000029.1, on the reverse strand, counting down.
GAGGGGGCGTCGTTTCGATACGCCTTCGACGACCTCACGATCGTGGCCCACCTGGCGGTGCCGCGTGAGCGGCCCGGCCTCGTGGCGCTCTTCGACATCGAGAGCGCTGACCCGGTGACTATCCACGCGCGCTGGCGTAGCGATCACGCGTCCATGTGGCCACGCGAGCCGCAGCATCTGGGGCCCTTGGAGCTGGGATGGGATGTGGGTGCGGCGGCGGTAGTCTGGCGGGATCACGCATCGGCGTTCACCGCCTATGCCGGTTTCAGCGCCCCCGTTTCGAGCGCCACGATCGGCGGCCGACAGATCGAGGTTGGCACCCCGGACGCTGTCCAGGAGCCGGACGTACCACCGCCGGCCCAGGACGCGGTGGTCGACTTGCTAGACAACCCCCGTGTGTCGCTCCAAGCGACGTACGAACCGAGTCTGCAGCCCGGAGTCGCATTCGTCGTGGCCAGCGCAGTCGACGACGGCGCCGAAGCCCGCGACGCCTATTTCGAACTGCTCGCAGACCCGGCGGCCACCTGGACGGAAAGCGCCAACTACTACCGGCAGTTCCTCGCCGAGTCCCTATCGATCGCCTCTCCGGATCCGACGTTCAACGAAGCGTTTCGCTGGGCTAAGGTCGGCCTGGACGCGTTCCGCGTCACAACACCGGGAATGGGTACCGGGCTGGTAGCCGGCTACGCTACTAGCGCCGACCCTGCCGCGGCCGCGTGGCACCGCGACAACGACTTCCTGCGGCGCCCCGGCTACGCTTGGTACTTCGGCCGCGATGCCGTGTGGACAACATTCGCCGCCAACGCATATGGCGGCACCGATCTCACCAATGAGGCGCTTCGCTTCTTGGCTCGGTACCAGGATGTGGACGGCAAGATCGCCCACGAAATCTCACCCGGGTGGACGATCCACTACGACGCTGCCGATTCGACACCTCTATTTCTTCTCGGCCTCGATCACTACGTTCGAGCCACCGGCGACCGAGAGCTCCTGCGACAGCTATGGCCGAGCGTCCGACGGGCCATGCGCTTCCTCGATAGCACCGACACCGACGGCGATGGGCTGATCGAGAACACCGCCGTCGGCCACGGATGGATCGAAGGCGGAGCGCTGTACGGTGCGCACACGACCTTTTACCTGGCCGGCCTCTGGGTAGCCACGCTGGAGGCCATCGAACGGCTTGCGGTCTGGATGGTGGATGACGAGCTCGCGGCGCTGGCACGCGAGCGGCACGCGGTCGCCGCGGCAACGCTCGAAGAAGGGTTCTGGGATCCACAGGCACGAACCTACTCTTACGGGCGCCGCGCAGATGGCAGCTACAAGTCGGCCCCGACGATCCTGCCAGCCGTACCGATGTACTTCGGTCTGCTCGATGCCGCCAAGGTGCGGCCGATGCTGGATCGCTTCGCGAGTTCCGAGATCACCAGCGACTGGGGCGCCCGACTGGTAGAGCGCTCAAGCCCCGCATACGACCCGGATGGTTACCATCAGGGGATGGTGTGGCCGCTGTTCTCAGGCTGGACATCGCTGGCGGCGTACGCCCACGGCCGCCCGCTGGCCGGGTACCTCAACCTGAACCAGAATCTGCGCCTCGTTCGTCATGGCAATCTGGGACACATTCCCGAGGCGCTGCACGGCGAGACCTACGAAGGGGTGGGCGAAACGACGCACCAGGCATGGTCGCACGCGATGGCCATCCTCCCGGCCGTGGAGGGAATGCTCGGGATTCGGCCGGACGCCATACGAGGCCGACTGAAGATCTACCCGCACCTGCCGGGAGGGTGGGCGGAGACCACCGTACAACCGGTGCGAGTGGGCGCCGAGTCGTTTCGCTTCGCGATCTTCCGCGGCCGGGAGTCGAGCGGTTTCACGATCGACCGATTGGCCGGCAGCGATCCGGTGCAGCTCGAGCTCGCTCTGCCCTTCCCGCGTGACGTGCTCGTCAACCTCGACCCCGACAATACTACCGGCGTGGCCATCGCCGGTGGCCTCTCGGTGATCGACCACCCTCAGGAGAAGGAAGCGCGGGTTGCGGTCACCATGACCGAGCCGCGGGCTGTCGTGGTGTTCCGTCACAGCGCCTACCCGGAAGTCGTGCAGCCCCTCCCCTCACCTGAGCCCGGCGATGCCAGCTCGGCGCTGCGAGTGATCGAGTCAGTGGTCATCGGCGGTGCCCTGCAGCTGCGACTCGAGGGCATCCCGGGCCGCATCTACCGGCTGGAGATCGCAACGCCGTGGGCAGTACGTTCCGTAGAAGGAGCTGCCACCACCGAGGTCATCGTCGAAGGCCCCGGGACGAGCCATAGTGGAGATCGTCCTTCCGGGAACTACCGAGAGTTATCAGCGTGCCGATCTCATGGTCCGTTTCGTGCCGTGAGAGCCGATTTCGGCCTCAGCGGGCCGAGGAACCACTGCACCCTCACCCTGGCCAGCTAACTCCCTTCGACGATCCTTATACCGCCGCTACCGGTATCGATGACCAAACGAGCAGTCGGGTCGTCCCCGACCCGGCCAACGACCAGGTCACGTTCATCGCGCTCCACTACAAACGATGGAAGATCGACGTCTATGCCACCGCTGCCAGTGCTCAGCCTAAGGGTCATGGCCGGGTAGCCGCGCAACCGCAGCTCGACGCGACCACTCGATGTATCGATCTCGATGTTCCTCGCCCGCGACACGTCCCCGGAAACCCGAACGCTGCCGCTGCCGGTGTCCACCAAAATGCGCTCCCCGGAGACGATGCCGGCGGCGCGAACGGACCCCGATCCCGTATCGATGGAGATCGAGCCGCTCACGTGATCGAGCGTAACTCCGCCAGAGCCCGTATCAACCTCGACGGCGTCGGCTGTTATTCCCGTCAGCCGCACGGCTCCGGAGCCAGTGTCTGCGACTACATCCCCCTCGACCTCGTTGATCTCGACACGACCTGAGCCAGTATCGGCCAGAACCGCGCCGTTGTGCCCGTCGACCGTGATGCTGCCGCTGCCGGTATCCAAGGTCACCGTTCCCGCCCCATCGCGCGAGTTTATGGCACCCACGTGAACTTCGAGGCGAACCTCGCCGGCGACCGATACGGACTCCATCTCACCGACGGCGTTGAGCACCTGTAGCCGCGTCCCGCTCGGCACACGCACGTGGAAATCAGCCCAGACAGACGCCGATCGTCCGCCGCGTCGGGTGGAGACGCGCACGCGACGGCCCATATATTCGAGCCGCGTGCTGCTGGTATCGAACACTCCCAGGAACGAATGGGAGTCGCCGTCGCGCGGGTAGTAGAACTCCGTATAGTCATCGACTGGATAGGTGGCTCGCACGATCCGCGTGTCACCATCCTCCTCGAGGGCAAGCTCGATGCGCTCCGCCAGGGCGCTGGCCTCATCTTGATCATGCCCACCGGCGTGCACCAGCACGTCGATCTCGACGTTCGACCCATCGGTGGGCCCGAGTGAGAAGCCGCCGGCCAGATTCTCGATTCGCAACGTCGTGCCAGGAGCGACCTCGAACCGACGCTCGAGCTGTCGTTCGGCCTCAAAAGGTAGCGGCGGCGCCGATTCTGCGTTCACGACACAGGCGGGCAACGCCAGAATCGGAGCCAATGTCAGGATCAAACGCCGCGGGGAGAGTTTCTTGCCGAGCGTGCCAGTCATACTGCCCCTCCAAGAAAGCCGTTGTGCGAACCTGCGGGTCGGCTCCGTAGTCTCTGTAGGATACGCATCGACGGGCATACGGTTTCGCCGCCGAGGATCGGCATCGAAGTCGGCTGCCGAGGCTCACCCGTCGTCCAGCAACGCGATCGCCTCGGGCAGGGCCGCGATCGCCGCCGTCCCCGACGACAGGCAGGAGGCGGATGCCGCCTCGACGGCTGCTTCGGCTGCCGACTCCGCGTCGGCGCCGCTGAGGCGCGCCGCCACGAACGCCGCTCCGAACGTATCCCCTGCCCCGGTCGGGTCGACCGGCCGCAGCCTTGGCGCCGGCAGCCGGGCCGTCAGCGTCCCGCGCTCGAACAGATCAGCCCCACCGGCCCCGCGGGTAACCACAACCGTGTGCGGCCCCGACGGCCGGGCCGAGGTCGCCCGTACGAAGCGATCCACGGCGTCGAGGCTAGGATCGTGCGCTGGAGGTGGTCCGGCGAGCACCGCCGCTTCCTGCTCGTTGCATTGCATTGTGTCGGCAGCATCGACCCAACGGGTCCAGTCAGCGGGGCGCTTCGGATAACGTGCACCGTCACCCGCGCGACCGAGCACCAGGCTGTGCACATCCAGGTAGACCGGGACTGCGGACGCGCTCACCTTCGCCAGCGCGCCGCCCGTCAGAACCGCCCCGGTAACGCAGTTGAGCAGAATTGCATCGGCAGCGAGTGCCACCTCGATCTCGAGCGCATCAAGCGGAGGGGTCGGGTGCAGAAGGCGCTCCTCTCGATCACCGCCGATGCGTCCACCCTCCTGGTATTCCAGGATCACTTGGCTCGCGGGTCCACTCCACAGAACAAGTCCCGAGTCGCTGACGTTGCCGAAGGCCGACCATTCCTCTTGCAGTCGATCGCCGAGCGCCCGAGCCACGCGGCAAACCGGTACGACCTCGACGCCCGACCCGGCGAGCGCAGCGGCGGCGTTGACGGCATACATCAGCCCACCCAGGCTGCGTACGCTGCTGCCGTCGGCGCGCACGATGTGATCGTCGACGATCACGCCGACGACCGCGATTCTCTTCATCAACGTTCAGACGTCGGCCCGAGGCGAGATCAGCGCCAACGAAGCCGCGGTGAGGAGCGTCACTGATGCGCCCAGTGGGGTTAGCCAGGTCCACGCTAACGGGGTCTGCTGCTGCGCGAACAGCGCCGCACCCACGCCCACCAGCAGGGCAATCGCCACGTGCGTCTGGCGCACACGCGACGCGGTCCCGGCAAGTAAGAACACCCCCAGGACCGCCCCGAAGGTGATCGACGTAATCGTCAGTCCAGCCTCCAGTACCGACCCCCATGCTTGCGCCAATCCGGCCACCGCTGCGAGTGTCACCGCAGCCGCGGCCGTCGACCAACGAGAAACGCGTAGAGCGCCGGAATCGGTGCGCTGCGTCGAGCCGAGCAGCCCGAAATCGAGGGTCACGGCCGACGCCACCGAGCTCATCGACGACGACAGGGTCGACATCGCGGCGGCGAACACAGCGGCGATCACCAGCCCGCCAACCCCGGGCGGTAGCTCCTCGGCAATGAAACGTGGAAATACCTGATCGCCAGAGACGAACGGTTGCGACGGCGGGTGCAGCTGATAGAAGACGAACAGCAGCGAGCCGAGCACTAGAAAGAACGCCAGCTGAGCCAGCACCAGCACGCCCGATGCCACCACCGCGCGCCGCGCCTGGCGAGCGCTGCCACAGGCCAGCAGCCGCTGCACGAACATCTGGTCGGTGCCGTGAGTCGCCATCGTCAGCGCAGCGCCGCCGATCAGCGCGGCCCAAAACACGTAGGGAGTCGACCAGCTCCAGGCGAAGTCGAACACCCGCAGCTTGTCGAGCGGATCAAGCGCGGCGCGAGCTCCGGCCCACCCACCGGGGATACGCCAGAGCAGAAGAACGAGAGCCAGCGCCGCGCCGCCCAGGTAAACGGCCAGCTGCACGGCATCGTTCCAAATCACCGCCCGTAGCCCGCCGCGCAGCGTATAGACCAGGGTCACGGCCGTCACTCCGGCGACGGCAAGCCACAACGGCATCGGTAGCAGCGCCTGCAGCACGAGGGCCGTGGCAAACAGCCTGACACCGTCCGCCAGGCAGCGCGAGACCAGAAAGACCACCGAGGACGCGCGCTGCGCTACGGCGCCGAAGCGCTTGCCCAGGAGCTCATAGGCCGTCTCGATCCGTCCAGCGAAGTACCCCGGAACCAGCAGCCACGCGACCAGCAGGCGACCGAGAACGTACCCCATGGCAACTTGCAAGAAGGTCAGATCGCCACCGTAGGCGATCGCCGGAACTCCAACAAATGTGAGGGTCGAGGTCTCGGTACCGACGATCGAGAGGCAGGTGCTCCACCAGGGCATCCGCCGGCCGGCGAGAAAGTAGTCTTCGACCGTTTCCTGACCGCGGCCTACGCGCTCACCGAGCCATAGGGTGAGCGCGAAATAGGCGATGACAACGAACCAGTTGGTCGCCAGCGGCGTCATGGAAGCCGGTCAATCGCCCGCACGACCTCTCGATGAAACTCGACCCGCGCCTCGATATGTAGCTGATTCTCACGCGTCGGGTGCACCCGGTTGGTCAACAAGATCACGAACAGCCCGCGCTTAGGGTCGATCCACAGCGAGGTACCGGTGAAACCGGTATGACCGTAGGCGGTGGCGTCAAACATCGACCAGCGCTGGCTACCGCGCGCCGTATCCCACCCGAGGCCACGGCTGCTTCCGGCAACGATGTCCTGCGGACGCCGCCAGCGATCGATGGTGGACCGGCGTAGCACCCGATGGTGGTCGTAGCTGCCCAGGTTCAGCATCGCCTGGGCGTACACCGCCAGATCTCGGGCGGTGGAGAAAAGTCCAGCGTGTGCCGCTACGCCGCCCATCGCGTAGGCATTCTCATCGTGCACCGTGCCGCGCACCAAGGCGCCGCGCCAAGCGTCGTATTCCGTCGGAGGGATCCGTTCGAGCTCGGAGGCAGGCGGATTCCACATCGTGTCGTGCATTCCGAGCGGCTCGTAGATCTCACGTCGGGCAAACTCGTCGAAGGGCTCGCCGAGTGCGCGACTGAGCGTCTCCCCGAGAAGCACGATGCCAAGATCGGAGTACGCGTAGCGGCTGCCCGGCGGTGCCTCCAGCCCGGCGGAGTAGATTCTATCGAGCACCGCAGCTCGGACATCGGGACCGGCATCCTCCGACGCATGGTCGCGAAAGAACTCGACATACGCCGGCAATCCGGACGTGTGGGTCAACAGGTGACGGATCGTGACGCCAGCCTTGGAGCTCCCTTGGAACTCTGGCACCAAGGCCTGCACCGGGTAGTCCAGACGTAGGTTGCCGCGCTCAACGGCGCGCATCGCCACGGGTGTCGTCGCCAAGATCTTGGTGACCGAGGCGAGATCGAACAGCGCGTCGACCGGCATCGGCAAGGCATCATCGTCATAGCTCATCTTGCCCACGGCGCCCAATCCGACAAGTCGACGTCGATGCCCGACGGCGTAGACGGCGCCAGGGAACGCACCAGCTTCCACCGACCGTTGCAAGGCCGCGGCCGCGCCCGACAGGTCCCCAGCGTTGACGTCGACGGAGTCACCGGCCGGGGCTCCATAGGCCACATCAGCGGGTGGGGCGAGCTCGGCATCAAGCGCGGGGCGCTGCTCGCCGTGTCCAACCGGGAAAAGGGCGGGCACCGAGACCGGCAGTCGGCCGGTGATCGGAATCTGGCCGGTCACCGCACGGGCGACCGCACGCTGCAGCGTGTCGCTCCAGCCGTAGGAAGTCAGGATCGTCGAAGCCTGCGGAAACGCCGCGGCGGCATACGGACTTCCCACCGCAGCGACGATCGTCGGCACCTCGAGGTTCGCGAGCATCGCCGCGTACTGGGCCTGGCGCCGCGGCAAAGTGATACGCCCGGTGCTCGAGCGGATGCGGACGCGGACTGCGAGGATGAGCACCCTGGCCTTCGACGCCGTGGTGACGATCTCGGCAGCTTCATCTCCCCGGGTTCGACCGTCGATCGAGCGCGACGCCACGTTGGCGAGCGGTCCGCGCAACGCGCTCACCAGTGCCGTCGTCGGCGCCGGTTGGTTGTTGTCCGATACCCCGACCACCACAACGCTGTTCCAATCTCGGGCATCCAGGGGCAGCAGGCGGTCGCGATCGCGCAGCAACGTGATGGCGTGATCCGAGACTCCCTGCGAGCGCTCCAAGTCCGACGCCGGAGCGAAGTTCTGCGCCAGCGCGGTGAGCGGCGACTCGACGCGGCCTCTACGAAGACCGAGCCGTGCCTTGGCGCGCAGCACGGCGCGCACGGCGTCGTCGAGCCGGTCAGCGCTGAGATCTCCCCGTTGGACCGCCCGGACGACCGCCGCGTGGACGGCGCGCGGGTTGGGTGACAGCAGCACCATGTCGGCGCCGGCGACCAGCGACTCAACCGCTGCCTGACCGCTCCACCAGCGCCGTGCGATGCCGCCCATCTCCATCGCATCGGTTACCACGAGGCCGCGGAAATCGAGTTGGGTGCGCAGCAGATCCGTGAGCACCGCATACGACAGCGTCGCCGGCAAGCGATTGTCGGCCGTCAATGCAGGTACCGCTATATGGGCCGTCATGATGCTCGCCACGCCAGCGTCAATCGCCGCCCTGAACGGGGCCAGCTCGACTGCCTGCAACCGACGGTTGTCATGATCCAGCACGGGCAGCGCGATATGCGAGTCCACCGCCGTATCGCCGTGTCCGGGAAAGTGCTTCGCGGTCGCCAGCACCCCACCCTGCTGGGCACCACGGACGAACGCCGCCACCATCTCGCCGACGTGATCCGGATCCTCACCGAACGCCCGCACGTTGATGACCGGATTGCGCGGATTGACGTTGACGTCGGCCACTGGCGCGAAGATCCAGTGCACCCCCAGCGCGCGGGCGTCGCGGCCACTGGCACGCCCCATCCATTCGGCCGCAGCGGGATCGTGAGTAGCCCCTACCGCCATCGCGGTCGGAAACGGCACAGCGCCGTCAATGCGGAAGTCTGCTCCCCACTCGAAATCGGCGGCCATGACGAGCGGCAGATGTCCGGCGTCGGCGGCTGCCGTCTGGAGATCGTTCAGCAACGCCGCGGCTTCGTACACCTGTGACCGGAAGAGGATCACGCCCCCCAACGCGAGCTCCTGCACCAGCGATACGAGCTCGCGTCTGGCATCGGCGTCGGCCGGGTAATACTCACCGAACGCCCGTACCATGAGCACCTGGCCGGCCCGTTGCTCGAGGCTCAGGGCGGCCAGCGTCGCCTCGATCTCGGCCTCGACACTCGGCGGGAGCGGTGCCCGAGGATCGATGGGAAGGGGTTCTGGTTGCTGCTCGGGCAGCTCGATCTCGGCCGAGGCCGGCCCGGCCGGCGCCGTGCCTCCAGCGCTGCCCAGGAAGATCAACAGAAAGGCGACAGTTCCCGCTAGGCCGTGCACGAGTGAGCTAAGATGCGCATCCTGGAGCCGGATCATGGATTCCTGCGACATAGCGGGCAATGTTGACATGAGTGTACGGCGCACCACCGGCTGCGACAATGCCGGCAGTGGCGTGGCGAGCCCCTGGTTGCGCGCTCTCGCGCTGCTGAGTCTCGTGGCCGGCAGCCTGCCATCCTTGGCCCTGTTCCCCCAAGCATCCCGAGTCGACCCGGTCCGGACGGGGATCGATGTTTGGCAGGACCTCGGCTTCCGGCCATTGGCGGGGAAGCGTGTCGGACTGATTACCAACGACACGGGCCGTACCGGCGCGGGCGTCCTGACCGCTGCCGTTCTATCCGACTCCGCGGCAATCGAATTGGCCGCGATATTCAGCCCAGAACATGGGTTCGCCGCCCTCCTCGAGGGCGACGTCGTGGACTCCGTGGAACCGACGACCGGCCTCCCGATCCATAGTCTGTACGGTGATACGCGCCGCCCGACCACCACGATGCTGACCGGACTCGACGGCCTCGTCTTCGACATCCAGGACATCGGCACACGCTTTTACACTTACGCAACCACGCTCGCCTATTGCATGGAAGAAGCGGCTCGTCACGGGCTACCGATCGTCGTTCTGGATCGTCCGAATCCCATTGGCGGAAGCTTCGTCAGTGGGCCGGTGATGGACGAGTCCCTGCTGACCTTCGTCGGTTACGCCCCGGTACCCACCCGCCACGGCATGACGATCGGCGAGCTGGCGCGCTACTTCAACAACGAGCGCGGCATCAACGCAGAGCTGACGGTAATCCCCGTCGACGGCTGGCGGCGAAGCATGTGGTACGACGAGACGGGGCTGTTGTGGCGCAATCCGTCACCCAACATTCGCAACCTCACCCAGGCACTGTTGTATCCGGCGATTGGGCCGCTCGAGTGGACGAACATCTCTGTGGGTCGCGGCACCGATGCGCCGTTCGAGTGGTTTGGCGCCCCGTGGATTGACGCCCTCCGCCTGGCGACGGCGCTCAACGCCGTGGCGCTCCCGGGACTGAGGTTCATACCCCGACATCGGACACCGGCAACGTCCATGTACGCCGGTGACGAATGCGCTGGCATCGACCTGATCGTGATCGACCGTGAGCAGATCGATGCCGGTCTGATCGCGACGACGCTGGCCACGACCCTAGAGCGCCTGCACGCCGATGCCTGGGAACGTCGCAGGCTCCCCACGTTGTGGGGTGATCCGGCGATAGCCGAACAACTCGACACGGGAATGGGAGCGCGCGCGATTGTCGACACCTGGTCGCCGGCAGTGCAGGAGTTCTATCGGATCCGTGGCCGATACCTGCTCTACGACTGAGTTTCCCGCCGACGGGCCGTAGTGGGGTGTCGCGGGCCCGGTAACCCTTCGGGCGACCAGACTCTCATTACTGGCCGCTGCCGTCGGGATGGGAGGCCCAGATCGTCCACACACCGTGAGCCACGGCCACCACCCGATCATGGACGTCGACGACTCGACCCTCGGCGAAGGCTACCCGGCGTCCCCGGCGCGCCACGCGACCCCGGGCTCTGAATGGGCCATGGCGTGCCGGGTCTCGAAACTGCACCGACAGCTCGAGCGTACCGCACCACTCTGACTCCCCGAGCGTCGAGACCACCGCCGCACCCAACGCGGTGTCCAGCAGACCGCACATGACGCCACCGTGCGCCACGCCACGCCGATTGCAGTGGGACGGTAGCAGCTCCAGCACCACCTCCGACTCACCGTCGTTGGCGCTTTCCACCTCGAGACCGAGAAGAGAGTCAAAGGGCGTCGGCTTGCGCACCATGGGGTCGTTCGTAGTTCGATTTCCAGCTCCGGTGACGCGCTGCGGGGGCAAGATGGCCTCGGGAGAGGCTACCTCGCTATGCTAAGATGAGTGTTCTGCGCGCACCGTTCCGCCGCGCCCCCGGCCATCGCAAACGCTATCTGGAGCCGTCCCTTGCCCTGGCCTCCTCCACTTTCCGCGCGCTGGACGGCAATGGCTCTGTTCCTCTTCGCGCTCGCGCTCCATCTGTTTCTGGCGATGGGCGGTGCCCTCGCCGGCATCGACTTCAAGCTGCTGATCGTTATCGACGAGATCGGCGCCATCCTGGCCGCGCCGGTGCTGTTTGCGCTGCTGCTCGGGCTGAAGTTCCGCGAGGCGTTCCTGTTGCGGTCGACGCACTGGATCCACTATGTCGTGGCCGGGGCCACAGCGATTCCACTGCAGATGTTCGGTGGCGCGATGCAGGAGATCGTCCTCGACGCGATACCTGGCGGCGATGACTGGCGCGAGCTACTCGAACGCGCTCTGGAACCGTTGCTGCAGACCGAGACAATGGGGGAGCTGGCCCTGCTGCTGTTTGGTGGGGTCGTGCTCGCCGGCGTATGCGAGGAGTTCCTGTTCCGCGGCCTGATGCTGCAGCTGCTGGCTCGCGGTCGCGGCTGGGGGGTGCCCATCTTCATCACCGGCCTGCTGTTCGCACTGTTCCACCTCGACCTCATCGGGCTGCTGCCGCGCACCCTCCTGGGGGTCTACTTCGGCATTCTCGTGTGGCGCTCGGGCTCCATATTCCCTGCGATCCTGGCCCACGGTGCCAACAACATGTTGGCGTTCGCCGCCATCCCCTTGCTGGAGAACGCCGATAGCCCGCCGCCGGATCTTGGCGAGGCTGGGCTGTTGGCGCTCCTATCCGGCGCCGCGTTTCTGGCGATTCTGATTGCCTATATACGCCTGACACCCAGGCGGTGGCCAATCGCTTCTTCGGACGCCACGACGTCCGAGAGGATCTCTCCAAGCCACGCTACGAACGCGCCACCCGAGGGGTCTTGAACGGCCGACTGGGCTAGCGTAGGAGCCGAGACCAGGGGCAGCGGTCCTCTCCCGGGCAGTACTCACCACACGGATCGGCGTGGATGGTCACGTCGGTCCGCGGAATCGCGAGCTCGAGCTCCTGCTCGACGTGATCCACGATGTGATGCGAGGTCTCGAAGCTAATCGCCTTGCAGAGCACCAGGTGCAAGCTAACGATCTTCTGGCTCCCGGCGCGTCGAGTACGGAGGCCGTGGAACGCCAGCACCTCACGGCGATGCTCATCCAGGACGCGTACGATCTCTTCCTGGACGTCCTCCGGCAGCTCGCGATCCAAGAGATCCTGGGCCGTGTCAATGCTGAGCGCCCGAACCTGCCAGAGCACGAACATGGCGATCAGGATCGAGACGAACGGATCGAAGTAAACGACGCCGGTCGTCGCTTGTAGAACCAGAGCCAGAATCACACCGGCGTGACTGGTGAAATCCATCGAGTAGTGCAACTGCTCGGTGGCGATAATCGGCGACTCGCTGCCGGCACCGCGGATGCGGATGAGCCGCGACAAGCCGAGCGCGACCGCGGCCGAGACCAGCATGACACCGACGCCCCACGCCGTACCGACGACCGGCTCCGGAGAACGCAGACGCCCGATTGCCTGAACACCGATAAACACGGCGACACCGGCAAGAACCAGCGCTTGGATCCCGCCTACCAGGCTCTCGACCTTGCCGTGCCCGTAGGGGTGTTCCGTGTCCGGAGGCTTTTCCGCCTCGCGGGCGGAAAACCAGTTGAGCGCCGACAGTGCCGCGTCGAGCATCGAGTCGAGCCCGGAGGCGAGGATCGCGAGGCTGTTGGTCCACCAGGCGGCACCGAGCTTGAGCAGAACGAGTCCGATCGCTGCGGCGACCGACATCCGGAAGATCGAGGTCTTCACGGCAAGCTCGCCGGCACGGTGCGCTTCCATCACCCGAAGCGCGCGATCGTGCTCCGGAGCGCGGAAACGATCGCGGCTCTCAATGTCCGGCATGAGCGACACCCCCGCCGCCGCGAAAATCTTCCGACATATCAGCGTCGCGCCGCTGTCTCGTTTTCCAGCGTCGAGTCGACACCATCTGCGCAGTCTCCGGGGTCGCCTGGCGCGAGTCAAGCAGCTGACGCGTAGCTCCCGAGACGCACGTACTCGTCCAGCATGGGAGACTGTTGGGCGCGTCGGCAATCGGTTCCCCGACGTCACGACCGTCGAGTCGGGACCTGTGAGTTGACCATGCTGCGACCCCGCTTTGCCCTACTACTGGGGCTGTTGATCCTCGCTCCCGTGGCATATGCCCAGGAACAGGACTCGATCGCGGAGCAACCGGAGCCCGCGTCCTTGGCGGAGCCTGCCGAGGTCCTGCATCAGGGACGGAGTCGCTGGGCCGTCGGCGGCAGTCACGGGGTCGGCGTAGAGATCAACAACTCCGAAGAAATCAACATCAGCTCCGTGTGGGTCCGTTGGACACAGGTGCTGGGCGGCCCGCAGATGGTTGCCGGCACCAAGAAGATCCTGGGTGGGCAACCGGCGATCGGAATCGAGGTGTCGCCGTTCAGCACCTTCTCTCAATCGCCGCGGGCCTGGGGGGGATCCGGGCACATAGTGTTCGAACACCGGCTACGTCCGCAGCAGAAGGTTCGCCCCGTTGTCTGGACCGGGGCGGGAGTGCTATTCACCTCACGCGAGGTCCCCCCGGGCGAGACGACCTTCAACTACACGCTGTTCATGGGCGCGGGGGTAGAGATCGCCGTCTCCGAGCGAGGCGCAATCCAGCTCGACTACCGGCTGTGGCACGTCTCGAACCTCAACACCGGGCGTGTGAACCCCGGGATCAATGCGCATACGATCGTCGCTGGGTTCGCCTGGGGCTTCTAGTCCAGTGACCCGAGTGCGCGCTGCCGGATCAGCTGCCTTTCATCCACGCAGCGCCCCCGCACGAGCGGCAGCAAGCGCCTCCCGGCCGGTATGGCGCGGCCGCGTGCCGAAATGGGTCTTGAGACGGGTGTTGTCGAGTACCGGCATCCCCGACGACCAGCACAGCTGTCGCCGCGGCGACGGGGCCCTCCGCAACACCCAGGCAGCGCACGCCAGCCCCCAAGCGACACCCGCAGGAAGCACCGCGCTCGGTCGAGCCAGCGCCCGGCAGATCTCTGAGAGGCGCATGAGCCCGTCGGCCGCGACGTTGTAAGTGCCGCCGTTTCCCTCGCGGACGGCCCGCCAGAGAACTTCCGCAGCATCGTCCTCGTGCAGAAACTGCATCACCGGATCGCCCTGTAACCGTGCTACCAGCGGCATTCGGAGTAGGTCCTCGATGACGCCAACGCTCCGCGGTCCGATCGTCGCCGCAACGCGGAACACATAGACATCGGTTCGGACGTGGACGCTGGCGAACTCCCGCACGGCTCGGTCGACCACAGCTTGGTCGGTGGCATCCGCCAGTTCGTCGAAGGTGTCGATCTCAGCCCATGGTCGATCGCTGGGCGAGAATCGTGGGTAGGCCGCCGCACTCCCCCAGTGGATCAGGAGCGGCACGCCCACGCTGGCGGCAGCCCGCATCGCCGTATTGGCCAGCGCTAGGCGGCCGGAGCGCGCGATCGGATCGACACAGAAGTTGATCAAGCAGTCGGGCCGAAGATCGCGTATTGCGGCTGCCACGCTGACGCGATCTCGGGAAACCCGGAGCTCGGCTTCAACCGGCCACCCGTCCGCCGCCTTGGCTGCAACTGCAATGGCATCCCCGTCGGCCGCGAGGATCCGTTCCGCGACAAGGCCGGCGACGGCGTCAATCGATCCGAACATTACTACGCGTCCCGGAGCACCACTCAGCCGTGTCGATTCCATTAGTGGCCTGTTGAGATCAAGGTCCTTGTCGCACAGAAACACCTTCGCCGCTGTTAGTCCGGGGCTCGCCGGAGACCGTGACGAGTGTAGTGGCTGGTGGGTCGGCGGGCACACGGGACGGTGGTGCCCACATCGACAGGGGCGGCAAGCGTTAGGATGATCCCTGTTCCATACACATCGCCAGCCCCTCGATACGTGCTCCGATGCCGCAGATCGTCGTCTATACGAAGTCGTTCTGTTCGTACTGCAGCTGGGCGAAGAACCTGCTGGCGGCGAAGGGAATGGAATGGGAGGAGATCAACGTCTCTACCGATCAAGCTCGCTTCTCCGAGATGATCGAACGCGCCAACGGCCGCATGACGGCGCCACAGATTTTCATCGGCGACCTTCACATTGGCGGGTTCGAGGAGCTGGCGGCGCTCGACACACGCGGCGAGCTGGACAGTTTGCTGAACCCCGACGACGGCATTAACGGCGCCGGCGCCGACCATCCGAACGGCATCAAGGAGGACGACGTGGCCGAGAACCATCGTGGCCTGATCATCGTTGGCTCTGGCTGCGCAGGCCTGACGGCGGCCATCTACAGCGCGCGTGCCAATCTGGCACCACTGATCATTAGCGGCCGCGAACTCGGCGGACAGCTCTACACGACCACCGACGTCGAGAATTTCCCAGGGTTTCCAGAGGGCATACAGGGGCCCGATCTGATCGATCGTATGCGGGTTCAGGCGGAGCGTTTCGGCGCCGAGCTGCTGTTCGGGCACGTCGGCCGGCTGGAGCTCGGCGAGCCACCATTCCGCGTCGTCCTCGAGGACGGCACCACCCACACCTGCGATGCGTTGATCATTGCGACCGGCGCCTCACCCAAGCCCCTGGGTGTGCCTGGCGAGCTCGACCTGCGCGGCTACGGAGTATCCACCTGCGCCACCTGTGACGCAGCTTTCTTTCGCGATCGTCCGGTGGCGATCGTCGGTGGCGGCGACTCCGCCATGGAGGAAGCTCTGTTCCTCACCAAGTTCGCCTCATCCGTAACGGTTC
The DNA here is from genome assembly GCA_965197275.1 of Acidobacteriota bacterium. Classification (GTDB taxonomy): domain Bacteria; phylum Acidobacteriota; class UBA890; order UBA890; family WLXD01; genus DASCOT01. Next base: position 196,487 of record CBDAMQ010000029.1, on the reverse strand, counting down.
TCCACCGGCGTGACGAGTTCCGCGCCAGCCCCATCATGGCCGGCCGCGTGCTGGAGCACGAGAAGATCGACGTGCTATGGAATACCGTGGTCGAGGAGTTCGTCGGCACAGCCGAGACAGGGCTCACTGGTGTACGGACGATCAACCGTAATACCGACGAGCACACCGAGCTGAAAGTCGACGGCTGTTTCATCGCCATCGGCCATGATCCCAACACCGAGGTCCTCACCGATTGGCCGATCCGCCTCGACGAGCTCGGCTACGTCGCCGAGGGCGAGCAACCACTACCCTGCACTGGCATCGAAGGGGTGTTCGTGGCGGGTGACGTCCACGACCATCACTACAGACAGGCGGTCACTGCAGCGGGATACGGTTGCCGCGCAGCTCTCGACGCCGAGAAATGGCTCACCAATCGACTGATGGGAGCCTGACCCGAAGCCGCCCGATCGAACACGTCAGCCCGAGAACTGGGCGCTGAGAAACGGGTTCGTGCGGCGCTCGTGGACCAGTGTCGTCTCCGGGCCGTGCCCCGGAAGCACGATGACCTCATCGCCGAGCGGCAACAGGACCTCACGAATCGAATGCATCAGGGTCTCGTGACTGCCTCCCGGCAAGTCCGTGCGACCGATCGACCCGGCGAACAGGCAGTCTCCAGAGATCACGACATTCAGTTCGGCGAACCAGAAAGCCACGTGGCCGGGAGCGTGGCCCGGGACATGTAGAACTCGGGCCCGCAGCCTTCCCAGCGTCATTACGTCGTCGTCGGCCAGCCAGCGATCCGGGGTCGGCAACGACGGTACGTGGAGTCCGAACATCGCTCCCTGCTGCTCGATAGTCTCGTACAACGGCCGATCCAACGGGTGGAGCGCTAGCGGCGCGCCGGTCGCCTCGACCGCTTCCGCAACACCGGCGACGTGATCGATATGCGCGTGCGTGAGCCAGATCTGTTCGACGCCGAGCCCCTCCTCCCTGGCGATCTCGAGCAGCTCCGGGATGTGCCCGCCGGGATCGACGAGCGCCGCGGTGCCGGTCTCCGAGCAGCCGATAAGCCATGAGTTCTCACTGAATGGCGCCACCACTTCGACATGTCGGAACATCCGCAACTCCCTTCTTGCGCCCAATGCGAGCCGTTGCTGCAGTTAGCGCACCGGCGTCATGGGCAATGTGGGGGCGCGCCCGTCGAACGCCTGCCGGATGCGCGCCGCCAATGTCGTGTTGCGGGTTGCCGGCGAGGCATTGCCGACCGCGCGGTCGAGGGTGTCGCGGCTGCTGATCAGAACCGCGACCTGCTGCGCCCGGGTCAACGCCGTATAGAGCAAGTTGCGCTGCAACATGATGTGGTGCTCGGGCATGAGGACGATCACCACCGCCGGGTATTCGCTACCCTGACTCTTGTGCACCGAGATCGCGTACGCCAGGGTCAGGTCTCCGGTCGCGCCGGCATCGTAGCCGACGAGTCGACCGTCGAAGTCGACCGTGAACCCGGCCTCGGGATCCGCGACCGCGACGTGTCCGATGTCGCCATTAAACACCTCTCGGTCGTAGTCGTTCCGCAGCTGCATCACTCGGTCACCGACGCGCAGCACCGGCGCTTCTGAGGGCTCGGCCGTGGGATCCGGATTGAGCGTCGACTGCAGCTCGGCATTCAACCGGCTCACACCGCATCGGCCTCGATGCATCGGCGCGAGCACCTGCACGTCGCGCATCGGATCGAGATCGAAACGCCGCGGTATGCGGCGGGTCACCAGCCGACGTACGAGCTCGCGCGCACGGTCCGGATGACGTTCCTCGATCATGTAGAAGTCGGCCTCGGGCTCCTCGGTCGGAGACGGTGCCTCGGGCACCTTGCCGGCGTTCACTCGATGCGCATTGCGGACAATGAGGCTGGCACGCGCCTGGCGGAAGATACGCTGCAGCCGGACGGTGGGCACACGCTCCGACACGATGAGATCGCGGAGCACCGCTCCCGGGCCCACGGGCGGCAACTGGTCAGCATCGCCGACCATCAACAGGCGTGCGTCGGGCCGCAACGCCGAGATGAAAGCGTCCATGAGCACGAGATCGACCATGGAGAACTCATCGATGACGGCGAGATCAGCGTCGATGGGATTGTCCGGCCCGCGGCTGAAGCCCTGCCCATAGCCGAACTCGAGCAGCCGGTGGATCGTCTTGGCCTCACGCCCGGTCGCCTGCTCCATTCGCTTGGCGGCGCGGCCGGTCGGCGCCGCCAGCACGACACGTAGCTGGAGCATCCTGGCGCAGCGCGCAATCGCATCGACGAGCGTGGTCTTGCCGGTCCCCGGGCCGCCGGTAACCACTACGAGCCGCCGGAGGAGCGCGCTTTCCAGTGCCGTCCGTTGCTCGTCCGCCAGACCGAGCTCGAGGCTCGAAGTTACCTGTCGTACAGCGCCCAGCACGCTGTCATCTTCATGTGGCTGAACAACACCCGCCGAGGCACCGAGAGCCGCGAGTCGACGCGCCACGCGGAGCTCCGCGGTGTGCAGCCCGGTGGCGTACACGCGGGCATCTTCGCCGTCCGGTTCCACCACTACCTCGCGCCGCAGCGCCAAGGCGTCGACCGCGGGCGCCAGCTGGTGCGGCTCGTCAAGATCGAGCAACCTGGCTGCCGCCGCCCGCAGCTCCGAGCTCAACAGAAAACAATTGCCGCGGCCTGCGGCAACGAACAAGGCCTCCGAAAGCCCAGCGGCCAACCGCGCCGGTGCATCGAGAGCGATGCCCAGCCGCATGGCCAACCCATCAGCGGTGCGAAAACCGATGCCGCGCACCTCGCGCGCAAGGGCGTACGGATTCCGCTTCACGCGCCCGACCGTCTCCTCGCCCCAGGCGCGGACGACGGCGTCGGCAAGCGTCGGGCCGAGGCCGTGCCCTTGCAGGAAGATCCGCGCCTGACGCTGCGCGGTCTTCTCCAACCAACCGGCCTTGATCTGCTCGAGCCGCTTGACGCCGATGCCGCGAACGGCGAGCAGACGATCGGGGCTTTCGTCCAGCACACGCAAGGTGTCGGTGCCGAAACGATCGACGAGCCGCCGGGCGAGCTCCGGGCCCACACCCGGGACCACCCCAGAAGCAAGGTAGCGCCGCGCACCGCTCTCGCTTTGCGGCTCCGCGGGAATGCACAGTTGTGCCCTGAACTGCCGTCCGTAGCGTCGATCGGTCTCCCAATCGCCCTCAATCTCGATGCACTCGCCGGGGAACAACGGTGCCATGGCACCGACGACGGTGATCAATCCGCCGTCATCGGGCTCGAAATGCACCACCGCCCACCCGGTATCGCGATTCTCGAACACCACTCGGGCCACGGTGCCTCGAAGCCGTCCGTCGTACAGCGACGGCTCCTGCGGTCGCTCCATCGGCTACTCAGATGTGGAGTGGGCGACCGTCAACCGCCAGGGCGGCTTCCTTGAACGCCTCCGCCAACGTGGGGTGCGCGTGCACGGTAAGTGCAAGGTCCTCGGCGTAGCCGCCATACCCCATTGCCACGACCGCCTCATGGATCAGATGCCCGGCCTCCGGTCCAACGCAGTGGACTCCGAGAATGACGTCCGTTTCGGCGTCGGCGATCACCTTCACCCACCCCTCCATATCGTCGCGCGCGCGCGCCCTGCCGTTGCCGCGGAAGGGGAAACGGCCAACCTTGAGCCGATGGCCGCGGAGCTCGGCCTCGGTCTCTCCGAGCCCCACCGAGGCAAGCTCCGGATGGGTGAACACCACCGCAGGAACAGCGTCGTATTCCATCGCCGAGGCGCGACCCGCGATGCACTCCGCTGCCACAACCCCCTCGTCCATCGCTACGTGGGCCAGCATCGGCGTGGCGACCACGTCTCCTATCGCATAGACACCGGGGATGCCGGTTCGCATTCCATGGTCGACGGTAATGAAGCCGCGATCATCCGTCTTCAGACCGACGTTCTCCAGCCCGATTCCGTCGGTCGCCGGGCGTCGGCCGATCGACACCAGCACCCGGTCCGCCTCGACCGTAGTGTCGCCCTCCTCGGCGCTGTAGTGTACCTTCGCCGACCCGTTCCTCACATCAACGGCGGTAACCCTCGCTCCGAGGCAGATATCGAGACCCTGTTGCCGCAGGAGATCGTGGGCACTCGCCGCAACCTCATTGTCCATTTCTGGCAGCACTCGGTCCATCATCTCCAGAACGACGACGTCGGTCCCTAGGCGCGAGTAGACGCTCCCGAGCTCCAGGCCGATGTAGCCCCCGCCCACGACCACCAATCGATCGGGCAACGTATCCAGTTCCAGCGCGCCGCGCGACGAGATCACGACGTCACCGTCGAAGGGAATCCCGGGCAGCTCCTCCTCGACCGACCCGGTAGCTACGATGATGTGGTCGGCCAGAACACTCGAGGCGGACCCGTCTTCTGATTCAACCGCGAGAACCCCGGGAGAATCGAAACGCGCCGCGCCTGCCAGTTGCTCCACTCCGTGGCGCTTGAGCAGACCGCGCACACCAGTAGTCAGCGCTTTGACGACTTTGGCCTTGTGCCGCTGCATCGCGGCGTAGTCAACGCTGGCGCCGTCGACGCGTATTCCGAACGTCGACGCACGTTTGATCTGGCTGAACAGATGGGACGCGTCGAGCAGTGCCTTCGAAGGTATGCATCCGACATTCAGGCAGGTACCGCCGACGAACTCCTTCTCGATAACCACGGCTCGCAGCCCGAGCTGCGCCGCACGAATCGCAGCCACGTAGCCACCAGGGCCAGCGCCGATCACGGCTACGTCTACCTGTCTGTCGGAGCTCATCGTCGGCTCACGGCGCCAGGAGCTGTAGCTTCGGGTCCTCGAGCAGCGCCACCAGATCACGTGTGAACAGCGCTGCCGGCGCGCCGTCGACGATCCGGTGGTCGAGCGACAGTGACAGGTTCACCATGTCGCGAATCACTATCTCGTCGTTGCGAACCACCGGCCGTCTGCGGATCGCCGGGATCCCCAGGATAGCGACCTCGGGATGGTTGATGATCGGCGTGGCGACGAACCCGCCGATGTTGCCGGTGCTGGTGATCGTGATGGTGCCACCCTGCAGATCATCTGCCGCGCTGCGACCGGCGCGCGCGTCAGCGGACAGGCGTTCGATCTCCTGCGCCAGCTCGAAGATGCTCAGCCGGTCCGCGTTCTTGACCACTGGAACCATCAAGCCGCGGTCCGTGTCGGTGGCAATGCCGACGTTGTAGTAGCGCTTCAGAACGATCTCGCCGCGCTCCTCGTCGAGCGATGAATTCAGGATCGGATGACGACGGCAGGCCTCGGTCAGGGCCTTGATGAAGAACGGCAGGTAGGTCACCCGTAGCCCCTGGGCCGCAGCCATCTCCTTCGCCTCACGACGCAGCGCGACGATCTCGGTCATGTCGCACTCCTCGACGTAAGTGAAGTGCGGGATGACGCGCTTCGCCTCCGCCAAACGCTCGGCTATGCGCCGACGGAGCCCGCGTAGAGGCACCCGCTCCTCGAGCGAGTCGTCACTGTCGGGGATCAGCGCCGGCGGCTGACCCACCGTGGGTAATTCAGCTTGCGGTACCGCCGATGCTGCCGACTCGACCTCGTCGCCGGAACCTGGCTGGACGTCGGAATCCGGCGCCCCGGCTACGATGCGATCACCACGTCCCATGAGGTCAGCCTTCGTTATCCGGCCGCCCTTCCCTGTTCCCTTGACGCCTTTCAGGTCGACACCGAGCTCGCGCGCGAGGCGGCGAGTCGCTGGGGTCGTCAACGGACCACCGGCGGTGGGCGGCGGCGCCTCCCAAACCGGAGTATCTTCCGTCTCGGCGTCAAGCTCGGCCCGCGCCATGGCGCGCGCCGCCGCCACCGGGTCCTCGTCCGGCACCGCCGCCACAGTCTCTTCGCTGCGCTGCTCCGTTTCCGTGCTGGCCGTCGACTGGACCGCCTCGGCGGACTCGGAAGATGCTTCCACCTCCGGCGCCGTGGTCGTGTCGCCGTGCTCGGCATCTTCGCCCGCGCTGATCAGCAGAATCACCGCGCCGACGTCGACAACATCGCCCTCCTTGGCGCACAGTTCGAACACGGTCCCGGGAACCGGCGACGGAATCTCCACCGTTGCCTTGTCGGTCATGACCTCGACGAGCGGTGTGTCCTCTTCCACCGTCTGGCCTTCGGAGACGAGCCATTTGATGATCTCGCCCTCGGCGGTCCCCTCACCGATCTCCGGTAGCTTGATCTCGGTCGTCATGGGCCTCAGAAGTTTGCTACTCGTTCGATGGCGGCGACGACCCGTCGCCGGCTCGGCAAGTAGTGGTCCTCGTGTACGTAGGGCACCGGCAAGTCATAGCCCGCCACTCGCTCGATGGGTGCTTCCAGATGCAACAGGGCGCGTTCCGAGATCGTAGCCGAGAGCTCGGCGCCATAGCCGCAGAAGGTAGGCGATTCAGCCACGATCACCGCACGCCCGGTCTTGGCTATCGAGCTCAGCACCGTAGCTATGTCGAGCGGCAGCAACGTGCGTAGATCGATAACGTCGGCCTGAATGCCCGATTCGGCGGCAGCCTCGGCGGCCTGTATCGCCAGTGGCACGGTGGAACCGTAGGCGAACACCGATACGTCGGTACCCTGTCGCCGCGTGCATGCCTCGCCAAGCGGAACGATGTGCTCGTCGTCCAGGTCACCGCAGGAATCCCGGTACAGCCCCTTGGGCTCCAGGAACACGACCGGATCGTCTCCGCGGAGCGCAGCGCGTAACATGCCGGCCGCGTCGACGGCATCAGAGGGTGCGACCACCACCAGACCAGGCGTGTGGCAGAAATAGCCCTCGGGGCTTTGTGACTGGTACATGCCACCGCCGACGCCGCCGCCATACGGAAGACGCAGAACGAGAGGGCAGGCATACTGACCTCCGGAACGATATCGGATCCTGGCGATCTCCGACACGACGTGCTCAAACCCGGGCCAGACGAAGTCGGCGAACTGGATCTCGGTCACCGGGCGTAGGCCGTAGAACGCCATACCGACCGCGGTGCCGATCACCCCGCCTTCGCCCGTCGGCGCGTCCACCACCCGTCGATCGCCGAACTCCTCGAGCAACCCTTGGGTGACACCGAACAGGCCTCCCAGCGAACCGACGTCCTCACCCAACAGCACGATCGTGTCGTCACGGCGCATCTCCGTTCCCAGCGTTTTGTTGATCGCTTGCGCCATGTCTAGATCGGGCATCGTAGTCTCCGCGTCGCCACTCCGAAGCCTAGGATTCTTCGTGCAGACGACGCAGCTTGCGTGACTGCTCCTGGAGCATCCAAGGTCGCAGGGCCCACACGTCGTCGAACATCGCATCCGCTGGTGGCGGCCCGGCATTCTCCGCCGCTGCGACGGCCGCAGCCACACGCTCATCGCAACGGCCCCGGAAGTCTTCCTCCCGACCAGCATCCCAGACGCCACGGTGCTCCAGGTACGGACGTAGTCTGGCCCCCGGCACCTCCGCCGGCGTCTCATCCGGCACGACCGCCTCGATCAAGGTCGGTCCATCGCCGGCGATCGCAGCCTGTCGCGCCGCGCGTGCAGCGGTGTAGACCGCCAGCATATCGGTGCCGTCGACGCTCACCGCCGTAACTTCATACGCCGCCGCAAAGGCCGCCAGCGAGGCGCTGGGACAGCGGCAGACGAACACCACCGGCGCGGCATGTCTCGCGGCCGTCGAGAGCCCGACCTGGAAAGCCGCCTGGTCAGTGGAGGCAGCGCCGAACAACGCCACAACCGCATGCGTATCTTGCCTCAGCTTCATGGCGAACGCCGTCCCGGCGGCATGTTGAATCTGCGTCGCCAGAGGCCCGGATACGGACACGAAACGGCCCGACGGCAGCGTAGCGTGTCCCGGTAGCTGCCGGCCGTGCGCCAGGTCCTCCCGTGAGGACAATACCTGCGCGAAGAGCTGCTCGATGCTTCCGCCGCGCACCAGGAACGCCGCGACATCACGATACGACGGATACAACCAGTCGCCGTCCTGGAAGGCCCTGGCAGCGCCGGCCGACACCGCGGCACTGCTCCCAGAAGCGGCCCAAAAACCGATACGACCGGATTGTTGCAGGCGCGCACACCGTTCGTCGACGATCCGCGCCACTACGAGAGATTCGTAGAGGGCCGTCAGATCGGCATCCGACAAGTCCGCGACATTGCGCTCGATCGCTTCAACGTCGTCCGCCAGAACCGTCAGCAGTTCACCCATGCCCCTCCTTCGGAGGAAGCCGGCACGGCGACCGCAGCGCGACGGTTCACGGGCGCCGCGGCGCGTTGCGTCGCGACCAGACTGGCCGCAAAGAGCTCGCCGGCGCGATAAGAGCTGCGCACCAGCGGGCCGGACGCCACGTATTCGAAACCGAGCCGCTCGCCGAGCTCTCGCAGCTGGGAGAAGCGCTCGGGCGTCACCCAATCGACGACATCAAGGTGTCTCGACGTCGGCTGCAGATACTGACCGAGGGTGAGGAGGTCGACCCCGACCGAACGTAGATCTTGCATCGAGCGCCGCAGCTGAGCATCGCTCTCGCCCAGGCCGAGCATCAACGAAGACTTCGTGAACGGCTGCCGCGGGTGCCGCTTGGCCGCCTCCAGGACTGCGAGCGACTTGTCGTAGCCACATCGAGCGTCGCGCACAGTACGCTGGAGCGCCTCGACGGTCTCCAGATTGTGAGCGAACACCTCCAGACCGGTCCCGCACAGCGCATGCACAGCATCGACATTGCCATCGAAATCGCCCACCAGCGCCTCGACAATCAGCTCCGGTTGCCACTGCTTCAGATGCTCGACACAAGCGGCGACGTGCGCCGCCCCACCGTCGTCGAGATCGTCCCGATCGACCATCGTCAACACCACATAGCGAAGCCCGAGCAACGCCACCGACTCGGCGAGCTTGCGCGGCTCATCGCTGTCCAGCCGGCCACGGGGATTGCCAGTGGTGACGGCGCAGAATCGGCAGCCGCGGGTACACACCTCCCCCAACAGCATGAAGGTGGCCGTACCACCCTCCCAGCACTCGCCAACATTGGGACAACGCGCCTCTTCGCAGACGGTGAACAGACCGCGGTCGCGAAGCGTTTTCTTGATGAAGGTGTAGCGCTCGCCGCCCGGCGCGCGAACTCGCAGCCAATCCGGCTTGGTGCGGCGCGTCAGAGATCCCGGAGCGCAACCCTCAAGTGCGCTTTGGAGCACGGGAAGGTCCGCCATGGCGGCGATTATCCCACATCACTCAACGATCCGACGGCGAAGGCTGGCGACGCCCAGCGCCATCCCGACGGCCGCCGCGATGACCAGCCAGAGGACCTCGAGCGCCCATCCGGGCGGCACCTGACCAGCGCTCAGAGGACGGATCAGATGGACCGTGTGGGTAAGCGGATTCAGTTGCGCGGCGGCGCGCAACGAGGGTGCCAGGCCGTCGAGCGGGAAGAACACGCCGGAGAGGAAGAATGACGGCATGATGAACAGCGCATAGAAATGATTGAGATCGTCGAGCGCCCTCACCCTGGCCGCGACGGTCAGCGAGACCCCACCGAAGCACAACCCCTGCAGCAACATGATGCCCAGCGCGGCGACCATCCACAGACCGGGCTGCAGTAAGCCGAATGCCAGGCCGACGAGCATCGTCGCCGCCGCCGCGATGAGCCCCTTGGTCGCCGCCCAAAGAATCTCGCCGGCGGCCAGATCCGCGACCGACAGCGGCGTGGCTAGGATGGCGTCGAAGGTCCCCTGCACGCTCATGCGCAGGAACGACCCGAAGCTGTTCTCGAAGCAGGCCGACGACATCGCCGCTCCGGCGACTACGCCGACCACCACGAAAGTGATGTACGGCACGCCGTTGATCGGCGGCATGTAGGAGCCGAGACCGAAGCCGACGACCGCTACGTAGAACAACGGATCGGCCAGATGGCCGAGGAGATTCCCTACCCACACACGTCGGTATGTGGTGGCGTTTCGCTGCCACACTCGCCAGGCGCGCCAGGTCGGCCGCAACTCCCTCATCCGCGCATCTCGCGTCCGGTGAGCCGCAGGAAGAGGTCTTCCAGCGTCGCGCTTCGCTGCAACAGCCGCTCGTTGGGTATGGCGTGGAGCAGGGACCAGTCGACCTCGCCTCGAGGGTAAATGTAGACGGTGTCTCCGACCGGCTCGCGATGACCTTCCCCCACTGCATCGAGGCGTTCATCAAGCTGGCCACGCTCGTCCGGTAGCGCTCGAATCTCGATACACAGCTCGCCGACGTGCTCCTTCACCAGCTTCCCCGGCTCGCCCACGGCGAGTAGCTTGCCGGCGTCGATCACCGCGATGCGATCACACAGCTGCGCCGCCTCCTCCATGTAGTGCGTCGTCAGGATCATCGTCACTCCGGCGGCGCGCAGGCTCCGCAGCCGACTCCACACCCAGTGGCGCGCCTGCGGATCTAGCCCGGTAGTGGGCTCGTCGAGAACCAACAGCTCCGGTGAGTTGATCATTGCCCGCGCCAGCACGAGCCGCCGTTTCATGCCACCGGAGAGCGTCGGGATCAGCGCCTTGGCGCGGTCATGAAGCTGGACGAACTCGAGTAGCTCGTCGGCCCGTCGCGATGCCTCGCGCCCGGAGAGATCGAAGTAACGCGCGTAGACCATCAAGTTGTCGCGAACCGTCACGTCGGGGTCGAGGTTGTTGTCTTGCGGCACCACGCCGAGACGAGCCTTGATCGCCCTTGGAGCAGCCCGCACATCGTGCCCGAGGACGGTCAGGGCTCCGGATGACGGCGGCGATACACACTGCACCATGCGCACGGTGGTGGTCTTGACGGCACCGTTTACTCCCAGGAAACCGAAACACTCGGCGCGGCGAACAGCAAACTCGATGCCGGCCACAGCTTCGATATCGCCGAACCGCTTGACCAGCTGTTGGGCAACGATGGCGTCGGCGCTCATGTTCTTCCCACCCGAGCTCCTTGGTCCGATCGACTGCCGACGCGTGCGACAATAGCGTGCCGGTCGGGAGAGGAATCCGCATGAAACCATACCTGGATCTGATGCGCACGGTGCTGGAATCCGGGGTGCCCGGGGGCGATCGCACCGGCACCGGCACGCGCAGCATCTTCGGCCACCAGATGCGTTTCGACCTGGGCGCCGGCTTCCCACTGATTACCACCAAGAAGGTGCATCTGAAATCGGTCATCCACGAGCTGCTGTGGTTCCTGCGCGGCGAATCGAACGTCCGGTATTTGCATGACCACGGTGTCACCATCTGGGACGAGTGGACCGACGAGCACGGCGAGCTCGGCCCTGTATACGGAGTGCAGTGGCGCTCCTGGCCGGCGGTCGGCGGCGCGAGCGTCGATCAGATCTCCCGGGTGGTAAACGAGATTCGCACCAATCCGACGTCGCGTCGGCTGGTGGTGTCGGCATGGAACGCGAGCCAAATCGACCGTATGGCCCTACCACCGTGCCATCTGTTGTTCCAGTTCCATGTGCGAGACGGGACGCTGTCGTGCCAGCTGTACCAACGCAGCGCCGACATCTTTCTCGGGCTGCCGTTCAACATCGCCTCGTACGCGCTGCTGACGCAGATGGTGGCGCAGGTCACCGGGCTGGAACCCGGCGATCTGGTCATTACACTCGGAGATACGCACCTGTATGCCAACCACCTGGAGCAGGCGCGTGAGCAACTCGGCCGCACGCCGCGCCGATTGCCGACCCTGCGCCTGGCGGCCCAGATCCGCGACATCGACGCCTTCCGCTTCGAGGATTTCGAGCTCGTTGGCTACGATCCACACCCGCACATCAAGGCACCGGTGGCCGTGTGAACACGGACGCGGGCACGCCGAAGCCCTGCGATCGCCCGCGTGTTTGCTTGATCGTCGCAGTGGCCGACAACGGCATCATCGGGCGCGACGGCGGGCTGCCTTGGCACTTGCCGGATGATCTGAGGCGTTTCAAGGCGGTCACCTCGGGACACCCGATCATCATGGGTCGACTGACGTACGAATCGATCGGCCGACCGTTGCCGGGCCGCCGCAATATCGTGCTCAGCCGCGACCCCGAATATCGTCCCGCGGGTGTCGAGATGACGGGCTCGTTCCAGGCCGCGCTGGCGGCGACGGCCGATGACGAGGTGGTCTTTGTCATCGGTGGCGCAGCGCTTTTCGCCGAGACACTACCAATGGCTGACCGCATTTACCTGACACGCGTGCACGCCGCCATCGAAGGGGACGTATGGTTTCCCGAACTCGACCCGCAACGCTGGCGCCTGGTATCGGAGGAGCTTCACGGGGCCGACTCGGAGCACGGTTTCGCGTTCAGCTTCCGCGTCTACGAGCCCACGGATGAGCCTCCCGGATAGGCGGCTGCCGCTGGCAACGCACCGTCAGTCGCGATCCAGCCGCACGTTGACACGACGTGCCGGCCGCGTGTTGTATTCGCGTTGCCAAGCTTCGTGCTCGAGCGAATCCGGGAAGCTCTCGTCCAGACCATACGGATACCCGCTCATGGCGTGAAACGGCAGCGGCTCCACGCGGTTGCCGTGCATTGTGTTCGGGTCACCGTCTTTGACCCAGCCGTTCAGGTATACCAGCCAGTCGCGCCGCCAGCCCGCTCGCACCGGGGGCAGCGTGTCGGTGAACCGAAGCACGACCTCATCGCCAGCGGCGATGATCACGTAACGGTCGTCTGCTTGCTGGACGAGCTCGTCGACAGCACCGTACCGGGTGTAGCCACCCCGATGCTGATCCCAGTTCGAGCTCGAGCTGATGTTGGCGTAGTCGAAAGTCTCGTAGCCCTCGGTGGTCCGATTCAGAGCCGAGAATCCGCGCCACCGGATCTCCGCTTCCGTCGGCTCCAACACGTGGAGTCTCACCTGCGGCGTCACTCCAGTCGTCGCGTCGCCCAACTCCAACTCACCGCCGAGGGGTACCTCCCAGTCACCTTTCCAGTGTCCCGTGGGCCGTACGCCTTGCGGATGACGGCCACCGACGGTGTAAAAGGCCGCATCCCAGTACAACCGCATCGTCGTGGCGACCCGAACGCGTGGATCGGCGGGGTCGATCACATCGGTCACATCGACGCTAATGGTGGAGTTCTTGGCATTCGGTAGGCCGATGTCCTCGATCGCCGTCCGCCAGCCACCCCTGCCGTCCGGGACCTCGAGTGCGACCGGCGCAAAGGCCACCCGCGGATCGTCGTCGACCACCAGGTTGACGCTCGCGGTCGCCCAGTACACCCAGCCGGTAAGAAACAGCCGCACCGCACCGCCGGTGCCAGCGTCGGGAAGAACTAGCTCGAGGGCGTGGGGAGTCGCGAGTCCCTCATACAGTCCGGGTTCGAAGGGCGTTGCCCATACGCCGTCAACAGCGGCTAACGCGGCGCTCCAATCGCCACCGTCTTGATCGACCGCCGTCACCGGACGTTGTTCGTCAACCACGAACAGACGGAGCTCGGGATGTGGCGGCGGGACGAATTTCTCGTCCACGATTACCAACGAGCTCTCGGGATGATCCACGGCGACCAACCGAGCGGCGTCGAGATAACCGGATTCGCGGAGCTCCTCGCTCAACCGCAGCTCCAGAACACCGTCGCGAGGCTTCAACGCGTCGCCGGAAACAGGGACGTATTCGTCGAAGTCGGCCGGATGGATGGCGCCGTTTGCTAGTGGCATCCCCAGAGGCGCCACGCCGAGCACCTCGTTGACGAAGCGCCAGCCGGTTCCATCCCAGGTGTAGAGCAGCGGGCACGAACCTTCGAGTCGCTCCACTTCGGTAACCGGGCCGAGCGTCGCCCGCGCCGCTACTGCGGTCTCGTTCTGCAGGATGCCATTGGGCCACGTCACCCTCACGACCTCAGCCTCGTCGAGGCTGCCTAGCCCGACATGCACCGCGCCGCGACGCATTCGGCGTCGCTGATACAGGCCCCCGGCCTTGATCTCGATCGACGCCCCGATTCCGCGCGCGTTGTTCTTGATGCCGTCGAGGCGCACGCTCAGCCACGCCCCTAGGGGCGCCGGTTGCTCGTACCAGACGGCCCCGGTGGCGGAGGTCACCAGAATGTCGACTGCGCCGTCGTCGTTGCCGTCGAACGCATCGACGAGATCACCGTCGGCGCTGACGAGCACCGGCCCGGCCCTGAACCTCCACTGCCCGACGTTCAGTAGCGTGTGAACCGCGTCATCGGCCTCGACAATGAGATCTAGCCAGCCGTCGTTGTCGAGATCTCCAGCCACCACGCGCCGAACCGGCGTGGCGAAATCGATAGGCCGATCTTCGAAGGTCCCGTCACCGTCGTTGTTCAAGCCACGCAGCCCATTAGGGCCGGCAAGGACCAGGTCTACGGCCCCGTCGTTGTCGAAATCCTCCGCGATCGCATCGACCATCGCGGCCTCTACGCTGGCGCCAACAGCGGCGGCGATCTCTTCGAAGCGACCGCCGCGCAAATTCGTATACAGCGCGGTCGGAGCATCGTCCGCAACGACGTAGAAATCGATGTCGCTGTCATCGTCGAAATCGGCCCAGGTGACGCCAACAGCCGGTGGTTGCAGCTCCAGCCCCGCGACCGCGGTGGCGTCGAAGAACTCGTCCCCACCATGATTGAGGATCAGCCGTACTCCCGGACCGCTCCCGCGCGTAGCGATCAGCAGGTCGAGGTCCCCGTCGTGGTCGGCGTCGACCCAGGTCACCTCGGTCGCCTCGGGCGTGGAAGGCAATCCGCTCGCCTCCACAGCGTCGAATCGTGTCGCTGGCCCGGCGTCCGCCAGGTTGCGGAACAGTCGGCCAGGGCCGGCGGCAATAAACAGATCCGGACGTCCATCGCGATCAGCGTCGCCGAGTGCTGCCGGGCCCGCGTCAAGCCCGCCGAACCCGGCCGTGCCGACCTGCAACAACTCCACTCGTCCCGCTCCGAGGTCGTGGGCGAGCAGGCTCGAGTCGTCAGACTCCGGCAGCGGCACTTCGCGACGCATGAACGTCAGCCGGTCCGCGGAGCCTGGCGACGGCATCGTAAAGTTGGCACGCGGTACATCGACCCGCTTGTAGCGGCCGCCCTCCAGAGCGGTTGGCGCCCGTTGCGCCTGCGAGAGCCGACGATGGTACGTCTGGTAGCTTTCGAGCAACGATGCGGCGGCCTCGCGATTACCGCCCCGCTGCAGCAGAAACGCAGACCGGTACGTCGCCGACACGAAGTGCTGTAGTGCGATATCAAAACCCATCGCCATGACGGCGCCGTAGTGCCGACGCGCCGAATCAGAATCTCCTAGCGTCTCGTAGCTCGCCCCGAGGTGATAGCGGATGGCGGGATCGGCAGAGTCGACTTCGGCGGCCCGACGGAACGCTAACTGGGCCTGAACCGTTTGCCCGCGCTTGGCGTGCAGCAGGCCACGGAGGTACGGTGCGCCAGCGTGATCCGGGTCGAGCTTCTCGGCAGTGTCGAGTGCCGCGAACACGCCGGCGTCATCTACTGGCGTGGCGGCAAGCTCGTAAAGCGCCAGCGCCAAGTTAATCCAATCCGGCGCGCTCGCTCCAGATTCGTCTACCACGGCGCGGAACGCCGCCACAGCAGCACCGTTCTGCTTCTCCTCGTATAGCGCCTGGCCGCGGTTGCGCAGCGACTGCTGCGCCACGTCCGGCTGCTGAGGCACGGCTGGTGCCAGCAGGGGGCTGCCAACGAAGGCAGCAGCCAATGCGACGATGGGCCACAGAGCGCGCCGTCGGCCGTCCCGAAGGCAAGGCTGAAGACGATTAGGCAACAAGGTTCCCCTCCATCGATCGATCGGATTTGGCTAGCTGTACGAACAGTCTAGTGGCTTGTAACAGATGATCGTTGCCTATCGCAGACCGGCCTGCGGAGCCTCCGCGCCGCTCATCCGGCACAGCATCCCGTCGCGGTACTCGTTTCGCTGGGGCCGCTGGCGTTATAAATAGGTACGTTCAAACGTGGGGGAAGCCATGCGGCGGAACATACTCGTCTTTCTGTTCGGGTTCTTGGCTGGGGTAACGGTGATCCATTTCCTCGAGGGGCCGCTAAATATGGGGCTGCTGCGCGACGAAGCCTCAGAAGCGCTTGACGAGGCCAGCCGCGGGGCGCGCGACCTGCGCCTGTCAACCAAGGTGCGGACCGCGCTGGCGCTTCACAAGGACTTCAGCTTGTTTGACTTCGAGGTCGAGGCCAACGCTGACGAGGGCAGTATTGTCTTGGCAGGTCAGGTCGGCACATCGGACCAGCGCGCGCTGGCCGAGCTCATCACCCGAGGCGTTGACGGCGTCGAGGACGTTGTCAATCGTCTCGAGGTGCATCGCGCCCCCGAACCGACGCAAGAGTAGTCAGAGGAGGGGGTGTGCCGGCGCGCACTAGCGGCGGGGATACCGACACCTGTGCCACTACGCGTCCAGGGGTCGTGTGCGCACCACCAACAGCCGGAATCGCTCGGCTACGACTCGCTGCTATTCGTCGTACGGGACGTCGGAAAGCACGTAGTTAAGCGGCGTGTACTCGGTCCACTTGGCCGGTACTTCCTCGTCCATGAAGATCGCGTCAACCGGACAGACAGGCTCGCAGGCGCCACAGTCGATGCACTCCTCGGGGTGGATATAAAGGATCTGCTCCTTACCCTCGGGCGCTTTGACACCGTGCACGCTCATACCGTCATCATCGATCTCGTAGATACAGTCGACCGGACAGACTTCTACGCAGGCTCGATCACGGACGTTGACGCACGGCTCAGCGATGATGTAGGTCATCCTGACATCTCTCCTACTGTGACCCGCTTCCCAGTGTGACCAGACCTGCTGCGAGGCCGGGCTTGCTTTCTTGACGTCATGACGAGCCCTGATGTGCTCGCGCGGTCACAGTAACACAAGGCCCTAGACCCGGCAAAACACCTCCCGGCGCGCTGAATCGGCGGAAAACCGGAAAAAAAACTTCCCTTGTTTTGCACATGCCGACCGCCGCACTTTCGCCCGGCATGGGGCATAGCCGGGGCACCGGTGAACACTGCGCAGACTGAACATACGGGCTCGTAGACCCCTGCGGCCCTTTCTGTTTTCCACACAATTTCCACAATACCTTGCGGGCCTGTTGACGTAGACCCCCAACATGTTGTGGTCGGTGTCTTGACAAGGTGAAAAGCAGCGGGGTAGAACTTTGAGCCTTGGTAGGATCGCTAGCGGTCGCGCAGCGGGCCAATCAGCCTCCCAAACGCCCCAAACTGCGGAGCACCTGTACTATGTCCCCTGACAAGAACCCGCCTCCCGGTTCCAGCGCCTCGCGGACGGTGGATCCCTCTCCACGCGGGGCTCAGGCCAGCAGGAAACAGTCAACGACAAAGAAGCGCAAAGCCGCTAAGAAACACGCCGGCTTGAGCTTCACACGCTACTACAGCACCGAAGGCGTACACCCCTACGACGCAGTCGAGTGGGAGCGTCGCGACGCGGTCATCGAAAGCCATTCGGGAGGCTTGGTTTTCGAGCAGGCGGACGTCGAATTTCCGGTGTCCTGGAGTCAGCGGGCCACCAACATCGTGGCATCGAAGTACTTCCACGGGCAGCTCGGCACCGCCGAGCGTGAGTCGAGCCTCAAGCAACTGATCGGCCGCGTCGTGGGCACCATGACGCAGTGGGGTATCGACGGTGGCTACTTCGCCAGCGATGAAGATGCGGAGATTTTTTCCGACGAGCTCACCCATTTGCTGCTGCATCAAATGGTGGCCTTCAACTCGCCGGTCTGGTTCAACATCGGCGTGGCCGGAGAGCGCCAGCAAGCTTCGGCCTGCTACATCAACCACGTCGCGGACAAGATGGAGTCAATCCTCGACCTGGCGAAAACAGAAGGGCTGATCTTCAAGTTCGGATCGGGTGCGGGAGTCAACCTGTCCCGGTTACGCGGCTCCAACGAGCATCTTTCGGGCGGCGGAATAGCATCCGGGCCGGTCTCTTTCATGAAAGGCTTCGACGCCTTTGCGGGGGTGATCAAGAGTGGCGGCAAGACCCGCCGCGCCGCCAAGATGATCATCCTCGACATCGATCACCCGGACATCGTCGAGTTCATCGAGTGCAAGGGGGCCGAGGAGCGTAAAGCCTGGGCGCTGATCAGCGCCGGCTATGACCCGTCGCTCGACGGCGAAGCCTATGCCTCGGTGTTCTTCCAGAACGCCAACCACAGCGTGCGGGTGTCGGACGCGTTCATGGAGGCGGTGGAGAGCAACGCCGACTGGACCACCATCGGCCGCGTCGAGGGCAACCCCGTCGGATCGCACAGCGCCCGAGAGCTAATGCTCAAGATCGCTAGCGAGACCTGGCAGTGCGGCGACCCCGGGATGCAGTACGACGACACGATAAACCGTTGGCATACGTGTAAAGCGACCGATCGGATCTACGGGTCGAACCCTTGTTCCGAGTACATGTTTCTGGATGAAACGGCCTGCAACCTCGCATCGCTCAACCTGCTGCAATTTCAACAGGAGGACGGCACGTTCGACGTGCAGAGCTTCCGAAAGGCCGTGGCCACCGTATTCACGGCGATGGAGATCGTGGTGGGGTATGCCGACTACCCGACCGAGAAGATCACCAAGAACTCACACGACTACCGGCCTCTGGGACTCGGCTACGCCAACCTCGGAGCCCTGCTGATGCACCAGGGACTGCCGTACAACTCCGAAGACGGCCGCACCTACGCGGCCGCCATCACCGCAATCATGACCGGCGAGGCATACGCGCAGTCGGCGCGTATCGCCGAGGTGCAGGGCCCGTTCGACGGCTATCCCCCGAACGCGGAAGCGATGCTCGATGTGACCCGTAAGCACCGTGACGCCGCCTACGACATCGACGATGCGACGCTGCCGAGCTCGATGTCGCGCGCCGCCCGACATGTCTGGGACCGCGCAGTGGATCTTGGAGAGGAGCATGGCTACCGCAACTCCCAGGCCTCTGTGCTCGCCCCGACAGGAACGATCAGCTTCATGATGGATTGCGACACCACCGGTGTTGAGCCTGATCTCGCGCTCGTGAAGCACAAGCGGCTGGTCGGCGGTGGCACGCTCAAGATCGTCAACGAGTCCGTGCCTGCGGCGTTGCGAAAGCTGGGCTACAACCGCGATCAGGTCGAGAGGATCGTCGAGCACATCGACACGACGAACACGATCGAAGGATCACCGGACCTGAGAGAAGAGCACCTACCGGTGTTCGACTGCGCTTTCAGGCCACCTAACGGCGAACGCTCGATCCATCACTCCGGGCACCTGACGATGCTGGCAGCGACGCAGCCGTTCATATCCGGCGCCATCTCGAAGACCATCAACATGCCGGCAGAATCCACCGTCGAGGAAATCGGCGACGCGTACATGCAGGCCTGGAAGCTGGGCCTAAAGGCAGTGGCGATCTACCGCGACGGAAGCAAGCGGTCGCAGCCGCTGGCGACAACAGCCGGGCAGGCGGAGGGGCACGCGGCGATGCCCGGTGCCCCGGTTCGGCGCCGGCTTGCTGATGAACGCAACTCGGTAACCCACAAGTTCTCGATCGCTGGCCACAAAGGCTACATAACCGTGGGTTTATACGAGGACGGACAACCGGGCGAGGTGTTCATCACGATGGCCAAGCAGGGCTCGACGATCTCGGGCCTGATGGACTCGTTCGCCAGCATGACATCGTTCGCCCTGCAATACGGCGTGCCGCTCAGGTTCTTGGTGCAGAAATGCGTCAATGCGCGATTCGAGCCGTCCGGCTACACGGGCAATCCGGAAATCCGGTTCGCGAAGTCGATAACCGACTACATCTTCCGGTGGATGGCGAGCCGGTTCCTCGCCGAGGCCGAGCGGCGTCAACTCGGACTCGGCAACGAGGAGCTGGCCGGGCCAACGCCGGCCGTTTCAACAGAAGAGGACGCGACTTCTGGCACGGCGACGGCCGACGGTTACGGCTTCGTCCCGCCGACTGACGCGCCGCTGTGTGCCGAGTGCGGGTCGCTCATGGTTACCAACGGGAATTGTCACAAATGCATGAACTGCGGATCCACTTCAGGCTGCTCCTGAGCTAACGGATCCGCGGAACTTCTCGCGCAACGCGGTGGGCGGGCCGCACTGGGGTGGGCGGCGGCCTTGCTCACCGCGTTGCCGGGTATGTGCTTCCGACGGGTCGGCCGGGGCCGGGGGCTGCCTCCCGCCGTCGGTCGAGGGCTGCGCCGGCCGACCCGTCTGATCGCGCTTGCGCGCCGGCCACAGGATCCGGCGCCGGCATGCTTGACACTGCCAGCGACCAGCGCCATCGTCGATGGTCCGGACCGGAGCCGTGATGCGTAAACTCGTCATCCTCATCACCGGCGCCGCCGGCGAAATCGGTCACGCCTTGATCGATCGGTTGGCGAGCCGCGGTTCGACGCCAATCGTGACCATCGACGTCAAGCCGCTCGAGTCGGAGCTCGGCGGCAAGGTGGTGCGCTCCATCGCCGGGTCCATCCTCGACCGCGCCCTGCTCGACGCGGTGCAGGCCGAATACGCCGTCGATCGCGTTTACCATCTCGCCGCGCTGCTCTCTACGCGTGCCGAGTTCACGCCCGTCACGGCGCACGAGGTCAACGTGCGGGGCACGCTCAATATGCTCGAGTTCGCGATGACGCAGACGCGCAGCCACGGTAGCCCGGTGCGGTTCTTCTACCCGAGCTCGATCGCCGCCTACGGGATACCTGCCGAGGCCACCGAGCCCGCCGGCGGCTGGCGCGAACACGAGTACAACCGTCCGCTGACGATGTACGGCTGCAACAAGTTGTATTGCGAGCAGCTCGGCAGATACTACGCGCATCACTACAAGCAGCTGGATGCAGAGTCACACACCGGTCGTATCGATTTCCGCGCGCTTCGATTCCCCGGCCTCATCAGCGCAGTAACGCTACCGTCGGGCGGCACCAGCGACTATGCACCCGACATGATCCACGCCACTGCGCAGGGCAACCCCTACGCCTGCTTCGTACGCTCCGAAACCCGCATTCCGTTCATGGTGATGCCCGACGCGATCGATGCCGTTCTCGATCTGATGCAGGCCGACGCGAGCGCGGTGGCGCAGAATGTCCACAATCTGGCGGCTTTCAACCCCACGGCCGAGCAAATGCGCGACCTGGTGCTGCAAGGATTTCCTGGCGCCGAAATCACCTACGATCCTGACCCCAAGCGGCAGACGATCGTAGATTCGTGGCCGAGCGCCGTTGACGACTCGGCGGCGCGGTCTGACTGGAACTTCTCGGCACGCTACGATCTCGATCGGGCGTTCGGCGAATACCTCATCCCGACGATCGCGGCGCGCTACGACCGATGATCGCCCCGAACAGCGGCGGTCGGTCGGAGAGCTAGTAGGCTGCGGCGGCTCCGGATCGGCGACCGTCGGCAACCGCCAAGCGCGCGCCGTCCGGGTAGATATAGATGCAATGCGCGTCGCCCTGCATACGCGACGGCCCTAGGGAGTGGCCCATCCCCTCGAGCGCCGCGATCGTTGCGGCCGGGAAGCTGCTCTCGAGTCGAAGCGAGTCCGGCATCCACTGATGGTGCACCCGTGGACTGTCCACTGCATCAGGAAGGTCGAGGCCGAAGTCGACCAGGTTGGTGACCACTCGCAGGACGGTGTTGATGATCGTCTTGCCGCCAGGTGAGCCGATCAACGCCAGCGGCACACCGTCGCGGGCGAGGATTGTCGGCGTCATCGATGACAGCGGTCGCTTTCCGGGCGCGATCAAGTTGGGCTCGGTGCCGATGTAGCCGCGCGAATCGGTCACGCCGGGCCACTCGTTGAAGTCGGCCATCTCGTTGTTGAGCAGAAAACCGGTGCCCGCCGCTACCACCTTGGCCCCGAAGCCTGCCTCGATCGTGTAGGTGAGGGATACGGCGTTTCCGGCCGCATCGACGACGGAATAGTGAGTCGTCTCCGGCGATTCCGCCGGCGTCAAGACCCCGGCACCGAGCTCCGAGCTGGCGCGCGCCCGCATCCGAGGAATGTCGGCTGCGAGCTCACGGGCGTAGGTTTTCGACGTCAGGCGGCCGACCGGAACCGCTGCATGATCGGCGTCGCCGAGATGCCTGGCACGATCGAGATACGCTTGGCGCATCGACTCGGCCAGCAGGTGGACGAGCTGAGGGGAGGTCGGCTCCAACGCACTGAGATCGAACTGCTCGAGGATGTTGAGCATCTGCACGAGGATCGTGCCGCCGGAAGACGGCGGGCCCATCGACACGACTTCGTAGCCGCGGTAGCTGCCGCGGATCGGTTCACGCTCGATGGCCACGTAGGCGGCAAGGTCCGCGGCGGTGATCAGGCCACCGTTCGCCGCCATTGCCGTGGCAACACGCTGAGCGATCGGGCCTCGGTAGAACGCCGACGCGCCGCCGTTGGCGATTTGCTGCAGCGACCACGCGAGATCCGGCTGCCGGAGGCGCTCCCCGGCCCCATACGGGGTCCCGTCGGGGTGTAGGAACGCCGCCGCCGCCGCCTCGTCCTGCCGGAAAGTCCGCGCCACCCGGGCCAACGACCCGGCGAGATACGGGCTGACGTAGAAACCCTCAGACGCCAGTCGCACGGCCGGTTCAACAAGGCGCGACCAGGGCAGCTGACCCCAGCGCTCGTGCGCTGTTCCGAATCCCGCGACAGTGCCAGGCACACCAACGGCCTTCCATCCGACGTAGTTCAGCCCTCGCACCGGCCTGCCGTCCTCGCCGAGATACATGGTGCGCGTCGCCGCAGCGGGTGCCTTCTCACGGAAGTCGATCGTCGTATACCGACGCTCTGAGGCCAGGTACACGACCATGAAACCGCCGCCGCCCAGGTTCCCGGCCTGAGGATGCGTCACAGCCAACGCCATGCCCACTGCGATGGCGGCGTCAATCGCATTGCCGCCTGCGCGGAGCACCTCGATGCCGACGCTGGTGGCGTGGCCATCAACGCTGACCACCGCACCCTGCGCTCCAATCGCCAGACGGCCGAAGTCGATGGATACCTGAGCGCCCGGAGCCAAAGGCACCACCATGAGCATCGCCGCCGACGCTACCAGCATCACTGCCAGCGCGCGTGCGGCGGCTCTCCCGGGCCGACGTCGACCTGTCCTCGAGACTCTCACTTTGGGCATTCCTCGACTTGGCATTGGTCTTCGATCGCCATCGTACCGCCTCCACGTTGCTCTTGCCGTGCACCGAGGGCTACGTCGAGCGCCTGCCTGCGAGGACGAGTTATCGTCGCAACCGCGGGGCGGACGCCCTAGCCCCGGCCCGAGGCAAGGTCGTGGCTGGCGACAAGCCGGGCACGGCCGAACGGCAACGCGGTATGGCGAAACCCGCGCGTCAGCCACATCGCCCGATGCGCCTCGCCGATCTCGGAAACCAGCAGGTGGCGCAACGCCAGCCACTCCGGGTCGTCTGCCGCACCGGGTGCCGTGGCGCACAGGCCGATCAAGAATACGCGCAGGCTGCACAGCTCGCCGCCCGCAAACCCTTGCGCCTGTGCCAGCCGCCGCAGGTTGCCAAAATCTACCTGCGATGTGATGTCGTCAGATCCCGGCGAGCGCAGCGGGTCATCGTGCAGAGCAAACCGACGCTGACAGACCAGGGTCCCGGTAGGGCGGGACTCGCTGTAGAGCGTCGCGGTCTCGTGGCCGTAGTCGATTGTGAGCCAACCACCCCTCTTCAGTCGGGCACCGACCTGCTCACTCCAGCCTTCCGCCTCGAGGCATACCTCGGCGACCTGTCCCTCACGAAGACGGACACCGTTGTGCTCGAGATAGCTCGCGATCCCCGCGGTGCTCGGCGACAAGAAACGCTCGACGAACCGCCCTTGACGAACGTCGACATGGCTCTCGAGCAGCACGCCGCCACGCAGCACAACCCGGTGCACCGGGAATGCGTCGACCAGCTCGTTGGAGTACACCAGCCCGGTCAGCCCGCCGGCCACCTGCTCGAAGTCGGACACCACGTCGATGCCGCCCGGGACGCACGGGAGCCCCCGGTGCAGACGCTCGCGACCTGTGGGTCCGCGCTCAACGCTCCAGGCGCGGAGGCGCTGCCAGACGTTCGGGTGTTGACACTGCAAGGCGCGAAGCGTCGAGCGGATCAGCCGCCCGTCACCGCTACCGATCTCGACGAGATCGAACTGGTCGGGCCGATCGAGCGCGTCGTCGACCTCGGCGGCGAGAGTGGCTATCGCTTCACCCAGCGACGAGCCAATCTGCGGAGCGGTGTAGAAATCCGGTGCCGCGATCCAGGGACCCGGATCAGAGGTATAGTAGCCCCACTCGGGGTGGTACAGTGCGCTTGCCATGAACGACGCGAACGGCGTCGGTCCAGCCGCGGCGATCTGCTCGGAAAGGTAGCGCAGCAGAGGCCGCGAAGACTGCCCTGGATCTTCAACTTCGAGTTGCACCGCTTCAACCAATCAGCTAACTTGACAGCTGTATGTTGGGCGACGTTTGTCTTCTGTCCAATTCTCCCAGTCCGCTGTCGCGGCCCTCGAAATACTAGGTAAGACATACGGGTATGGCAAACGAAAAGGTCGAGGAGATCCAAGCCCTAATCGAAAAGGGCAAGAAGCGGGGCTACCTGACATTCGCCGAGGTCGACGAGATCCTCCCGGAAGGGGCGGAGCCCGAGCTCAATCGCCGTCACCTCACGTCGATGTTCGAGAGCATGGAGATCGACGTGGTCGAGGTCAGCCCGGAGGACGCGGACGCCGACTTCGAGGAAGACGAAGAGGAAGACGAGAAGGAAGGGTACGAGCCTGGCGCCGGTGACCTTGACGACCCGATCAAGATCTACTTCCGCGAAATGGGCGAGAAGGCCCTGCTCGACCGAGAGGGCGAGATCCGGCTCGCACGGGCGATCGAGGAAGGACTGGAGGGCCGAGTTGTAGCCGTCCTCAACTGTCCGATGGCTGCCCAGTACCTGGTGGAGATAGCGTCGCACATCTATGCCGAGCCGGCCGATATGGACCGGCTCTCGGATAAGTACGACGAGATGGATCCAGCCCAGGCGATCAAGGAAGTGCGCAAGATCGTCAACGCAGTTGAGCGGCACCGCAAGACGCTTCGCAAAGTGCGTTCGAAGCTGAAGCGCAAGCTGCGCGAGGAAACCGCGCTGCGTGTTCGCCTCGATATCATTCAGGTGCAGTCAAAGGTAGCCGCAAAGATGGGCGAGCTGGTTCCCAGCGAGCGCTTCCTCGACGAGAGCATCGTGCGCATGCGGCGACTGGCGGCGCACTACGCGATCGCGTTGCGGGCCAAGGATGCAGACCGTGCCCGCAAGCTCGAAGCCGAGCACGCCCTGAGCCGTGATGAGCTGCGCCGTTACTTGCGTGCCATCGAGGAGGCCGAGCAGCAGGTGGAGTGGGCCAAGAGCGAGCTCACGCAAGCCAACCTGCGCCTCGTCGTATCGATCGCCAAGAAATACGTCAACTACGGCCTGCCGTTCTCGGACCTCATCCAGGAAGGCAACATCGGCCTCATGAAGGCAGTCGAGAAGTTCGACTACAAGAAGGGCTACAAGTTTTCGACCTACGCCACGTGGTGGATTCGGCAGGCCATCACCCGCGCGATCGCCGACAAGGGCAAGACGATCCGGGTGCCGGTGCACATGATCGAGACCATTCGTAAGGTCTCCCAGACGTCGCGGCGGCTGTTCAAGAAGCTCGGACGAAAGCCGACTCCAAAAGAGATCGGCGACGAAATGGACATGCCGGTCGACAAGGTCAAGGAAGTGCTGCGCGCTGCCAAGAAGACCCTGTCGTTGGAAACGCCGATCGGCGACGGTGAGGACTCCTCGCTGTCCGATTTCATCGAGAACGAGCAGGTCGTCTCGCCGCTGGACATCGTGCTGTCCAAGAATCTCTCGGACCAGACGCGCAAGGTGCTCGCCACCCTGACGCCGCGCGAGGAGAAGGTGCTACGGATGCGCTTCGGCATCGGCGAGGAGCGCGAGTACACCCTCGAAGAAGTGGGCGAGTACTTCAGCGTGACGCGCGAGCGGATTCGCCAGATCGAGGGCAAGGCGCTGCGCAAGCTTCGTCATCCGCTGCGCTCTAAGAACCTGAAGGAACTGCTCGACGAAGCCAGCTAGCGTCGCCTGGACTCGCTACCGGCAGACCGATCGCTGCATCCGCCGCGATCGCTGGTCATCGGCGTTGCAACCAGTTGAGCGGGTTCAACGCGTCGGTCTCCTCACGTACCTCGAAATAGAGGTTCGGCCCGATCAGCGAGGCCGTGTCCCCTATCTCGCCAAGGATATCGCCGGCGCTGACGTTCTGGTTGACGCGCACGCCGATTGCACTGAGATGACCGTAGAGGCTGAAGTAGCCGCCTCCATGGTCGACGATGACCATGAGGCCGTAGCCGCTATACCAGTCAGCAAAAACGATCTTGCCGGCGAACACGGCAGCTACAGGGTCGCCTGGCTCCCCGTCGATCTCTATGCCACGAGATACCGTGAAGGTGTCGTACACCGGATGCCGACGCCGCCCGAACTCGCCCACGACAGCACCGTTCACTGGCCACTCGAGCTGACCGCGGGCGCTGGCGAAGGCCGCCGGCTCGCCGGCCTGTGCAGCACGCGAAAGAGCAAGCATGGTCGATTCGAGTCGGCTCTCGGCACGCTGGGCGGTCGCCAGCGCGACTCGTTGGGCCTCAACTTCACGATCAATAACCGTGAGCAGCTGCCGACGTTGCTCCTGCTGGTGCGCCAGCGCGGTCGCCGTGGCCTCGGTGTCGCTGGCAACCGCCGCGAGCTGCCTCTCGGTCTCTGCCAGTGCCGCGCGGGTCTGATCGAGGTTGGCCACGGTCGAGCGCACCGATTGCAACAGATCGCGATCACGCGCCGCCAGGTACGTCATGATCTGATACGCAACCAGCGCATCCGAGGCGGTTTCGGCTGCCAGCAGCAACCGGTTATACGACAAGGGTCCGACTCGATACAGCGACCCCACTCGCGCTCGCAGCGTCTTGCGACTGCTCGCGAACGCCGCCTCGAGGCGCTCCAGCTCAGCCTCGTTATCGATCCGTTCCTGCTCCAGCACGCTGTCCCGCTGCTGCAGGATGGCGAGCTGCTCGCGACGGAGCGCGAGCTCCACATCGGCCGCTTCGAAACTGTTGACTACCGACTCGCGCTCGGAGGCCAGACGTTCGAGCTCGGCCTCCAGGCTGGCTACACGCTCACGCAGCGAGACGAGCTCGTCTGCGGAGCCATCCTCGGTGGCGTCCTGACCCGACTCCTGCGCCGGCGCGACGGCCAGCAAGGCCATTGCCGCGGCCAGGCACCGCCAGCCGACTCGCCTCGATCCCGGAACTCTTCGTCGCATCACGCCGGCGCTTTCCGTGCCCAGGCTAGTTCGGTCCCGCCGGCAAGAAGAAACCGCTGTAATCCTTCGGGCAGGGGCGCGTTACGGGCGCCGGCGGCGTTTCTCCTCTCCGATGGCGTCAGCAGCGCCGCGTCGGTGCGCCTGGCATCCGGACCCGTTTCGTCATCACGATATGCAACGATCATCTGTTGCAGGCCACTAGTTGTCGCGCTCGACTGCCAGCGCTACGGCGTTGCCCCCACCCAGGCACATGGCCGCGATGCCGCGGCGACCGCCGCGGTCGCGCAAAGCGTACAGCAGCGTGGTCAAGATCCGTGTCCCCGACGCGCCGATCGGATGGCCGAGCGCGATCGCTCCGCCGCGCACGTTGACGCGCTCGGCGTCCAGCTCCAGCTCCCGTACGAGCGCCACGGCTTGCACGGCGAACGCCTCGTTGAGCTCGAAGAGATCGACCTCGTCGCGATCCCAGCCGGTCTTGAAGAGAACCTTGTGGATCGCCTCCACCGGAGCCATCATCACGAGCTCCGGCTCCGTACCACTGGTGGCGTACGCTACGACCCGCGCGAGGACGTCGAGGCCTCGGTCCTCCGCCTGATCCCGCGACGTCAGACAGACGGCAGCGGCTCCGTCGTTGACGCCCGGGGCGTTCCCAGCGGTGACCGTCCCGTCCGTCTGAAAGACCGGCTGGAGGCGCGCGAGCGCTTCGACGGTTGTATCCGCTCGAATGGTCTCGTCACGATCTACGAGGACCGGTTCGCCCCGCCGCTGAGGCACCGAGAGCGACAGCAACTCGGCCTCGAACGCGCCGGCAGCCTGCGCCTCGGCGGCGTGGCGGTGTGACTGCACGCTCCAGGTGTCCTGCTCGTCGCGGCTCACTCCCCAGCGCTCGGCCACCACCTCACCCGTGCAGCCCATGTGGTAGTCGTTGTAGGCGTCCCACAAGCCATCATGGACGGTCGCATCCAGCAGTTTTCCGTGCCCCATTCGGTAGCCACCGCGCGCGCGCGGAAGCAGGAAGGGGCCATTGCTCATGCTCTCCTGACCGCCGGCCACTATGTACTCCGCGTCGCCAAGTCGGATCGCCTGCGTTGCCAGCACGACAGCCTTGAGCGACGAGCCACATACCTTGTTGATGGTCAGGGCGCCGACGGTCACCGGCAGCCCGCCTCCCAGGGCCGCTTGACGCGCCGGGTTCTGTCCGCTGCCCGCCTGCACGACGTGGCCCATGATGACCTCGTCGATAACGGCGGGGTCGAGCCTGGCCCGCCGCACCGCCTCGCCAACCACCGCCGCACCGAGATCGGTCGCTTTGAACGCGCTCAGAGCGCCCATCAACCGTCCGGTCGGCGTGCGGACGGCAGAGACAATGACGGCTTCGCGCATACAATGAGATTAGCAGGCCAGGCTACGACATTTTCGCCACCGCCCGCTCAGGCCTCCGTGCCCGCCCGCGCTACGCCGGAAGACCGTTTGTCGACGTCTGGGGGGCACCTTACACTGCATCCATCCCACTCCCACACGGTGCACACCCGCAGCGGTGACCGACGCCGGTAGCGCAGTGGCCTTGATACCAGCCGTGCCTTCAGACGACACCATCGACGGCTACCGAATCGTCGGTACTGCCGGCCACATCGATCATGGCAAGAGTGCCCTCGTCCAGGCGCTAACAGGGGTCGATCCGGATCGTCTTCAGGAGGAGAAGGAGCGCGGCATCACCATCGACCTCGGGTTTGCGGACACTCGTCTCGGCGACCTCCACGTCGGCTTCGTCGACGTGCCGGGCCATGAACGCTTCGTCAAGAACATGCTCGCCGGCGTCGGCGGCATCGACGCGCTGTTGATGGTAGTCGCGGCCGACGAGTCGATCATGCCGCAGACTCGCGAGCACTTCGCCATATGTCGCCTCCTTGGTATCGACGCCGGCGTCGTGGCACTCAGCAAATGCGATCTGGTCGACGATGAGATGGCCGAGCTTGTGGAGCTCGAGGTAGAGGATTTGCTCGCCGGCAGCGCTCTCGAAGGCGCTCCGATCGTACGCACGAGTGCCGTGAGTGGGGTCGGTATGGAAACGCTGCGAGACCGGCTTGAGGGTGTGCTGAAGTCCACGGCGTCCCGGCCGGCGGAGGGCGTCCTACGCTTGCCGATCGACCGCATCTTCACGATGAAGGGCTTCGGGACGGTCGTGACAGGAACGCTGCTCGCGGGGCGCGTAGCGGTGGGAGATCGGCTCGAGGCCCTACCGTCGGGACGCGCCATGACGGTTCGCGGCGTGCAGGTCCATGGCCTCAAACAGGAACTCGCGGTCGCCGGTCAACGCACTGCGCTCAACCTCCAAGGCGTCCAGGTCGAAGAGCTGACTCGAGGCATGGTGCTTGCCAGACCGGGCACGCTACAGCCTTCGCACATGATCGATGCTCGACTCGAGGTGCTCGAGGGGTTTGAGATCAAGCACCTTCAGCGCCTGCGCTTCCACCACGGCGCTGCCGAAGTCCTCGGGCGCGCCGCCGTGGTCGGGACCGACCGCATCCGAGGTACCCGCGGATATGCGCAGCTGCGCCTCGAGTCGCCCTACCCGGCCGCGCCCGGCGACCGATTCATCATTCGTCGCTACTCGCCGGTGGTGACCATCGGGGGTGGCGTCGTGCTCGACACGGCGGCGCCGAAGCGACGACGCGGCTCGATGGCCGCCGAGGCGATGCGCCTTCTCGATGGCGCAGACGACGCGACAAGACTGACGACTTGGATCAACGAAGCGGGCGAGCCGGGGTTGCGACGCGAGGCGCTTGTTCAACGTCTGGCCTGCACGGACGCTGCTCTCGAGGACCTCGTTCGCGTATCCGTCGCCGCCGGTCGCGTCGCAGAGATCGGCGGCCACGAGCCGCGCCTGGTGCCGCACGCAGCGCTCGAGAGCCTCTGTGCGGAGAGTCTCGAGAGCCTCGGCCAGTATCACGAGCGTTACCCGCTTCGCCCCGGGCTACCGAAGCAGGACCTGCGCAGTGCCGTCGCGGCCCAGATCCCGGAGGCGGTGTTCGATGCCGCGCTGTCATGCCTGGTCAGCCAAGGAGCCATCCGCGCCGCCGGCGACGGTTTCGCCCTGCTGGCGCATGAGGTTTCCGTCGAGGCAACCGACCACGAGCTCCGCGACCAGCTACTGGATCGCTTCGCGGCGCCGGGCATCGGCGTCGGGGCTCCGGAAGAGATCCTGGCGACGATAGCCGGAGAGGCCGATACTGTCCGCGAGCTCTTTCATCACCTGTTGCGCAGTGGGCATCTGGTGCGCGTGCGCGAAGGGTTGGTCGTCGAAGCGCAGGCGCTCGAAATCCTCATCGACGATCTCTGCCAGCGGCTGCGGCCAGGAGACCGATTCACGGTCGCAGACTTCAAGATCTGGACCGGGCTGACCCGCAAGAACTCTATCCCGCTGCTCGAGTACCTCGACAGTACGCGGGTCACCCGCCGGGTTGGCGACCAACGCGAGCGCGTCTGATCGAGGGCGCACGATCCGCCTACGAGATGTTTCGCATAACATGAGTGTCGCGTCCGCGTCATTGACCGCCGCTCCGCGCCACGCCTATGATGGACGTACGAGATTTCATGGAGGAAATGAACGATGTTCGGTTCGCTTGGACCTACAGAACTGCTGCTGATCTTCTTGATCGTGATGCTCATCTTCGGCGCCCGCAAACTGCCGGAGATCGGTAAGGGCTTGGGGAACGGCATCCAGAACTTCAAGAGCGCCATGCGCGGCGGTAGCGACGAAGACGCCAGCTGAGCTCCGCACCACCTACTCACCGCCCTGGTTAGAGAGGCGTTCCATGCCTACGAGGCGACCCGTGCGAGCTAGTCTCCTGCTTGTCGTGCTCGCACTACCTGCGTGCCAGATCACGTGGCGCGAGCCCGTACTGCAGCCGCTCAACAGCAACCGCTACTACGACTCCACCCTGGAGACGACCTGCGCGGCCGCAGAACAGGTCGTGACGCGCCTCGGCTTGACCGTCAAAGAGTCGCAGCAGGAGGAGCGCGCCTGCCTGCTGGAAACCGAGTTCAAGGTGCTATCTGACATCGGCGAGGATCCCACCGAGCATCTCGATCGCGTTGCGTTCGTCGGCGTCGGTCCGTTCATCGGCGGGCGCTACACGCTCACGGTCACAACACGGAACGTGCGCGACAGCGGCACGCGCGTCAAAGTCTCGACGCGAGTCGAGGGCTACATCAACGAGGAGTTCGGCTACCAGGTGCTGCGCTCGAGGGGAATCATCGAGGAGCGTGTGTTCGCCGCCATCGGCGTGTCTGTCGGGGCTGCGCCTGTCGAGGCCGACTGAGGCCGATCCAGCGTCCAGCTCAGAAGCGGAATTCGACTCCGACCGACCAGTACAGGTTCGTGGCAACGAAGCCGCGGTAGAAGACGCTCGGCAGTTGACCCTCCTCCTGCTTGGGCCCGAAGCCGGTCCGGAGCCCACGAACGTCGGCCCGCAGGCCGAGGTTCTCCACAATTCGAACGCGGAGCCCGCCACCGAAGACCAGCCCCATCTGCCGGCTGTTGTCGATCTCCGCCGCCCCCGAGCTCACGCCGACGGTCCCGTAGCCGAGCGACAGCAACGGCACGATGCGACGGGACCTCTCGAGCAGGGAGTAGTTCACTACGCCCATCGTGTAGTTGATCTGCAGGTCCGCGAACAGGAACTCCGTCTTGCCCTGGCCGGCGAGGTTCGTCAGGATCACGTTCATCGCCGGAGAGGACCGACCGTATTCGACCTCGAAATCGAAACGCGCGGAAAGAGTGAACCCGGCGCGCAAGCCCCACATCGAGTTCGAATCCATGACGTACGACGAGCGGAAGAAAACGTTCTCGATGCTCCCGAGTGGGGTGCCACCCGTCATGTTCCCGGCGAATCCGCCGATGTAGAAGCGCTGATCCTCCCACCCCGCATCAGGTTCCATGTAACTCGATTCCTGGGGTAGCTCCGCCGTTGCGTCTTCCTGACCGAAGGCTGCGGAGGGTACTAGCGTCAACGCGCCGAGCGCCGCCAGGCATATCCAGCTGCGACGCATCACTGCACCTCCACCGTGACACCGGCGACCGTTTGGCCGGCACCGATGCGCACCGTCTGGCTCGCTGAGGCGGAGCGAAACGTCGTGTCGACACCTTGGCGCAGAAAGATGCCCCCCAACGCAGCGGGTGTCACCTGACCGCTGAGTGGAAATGCCACGAGCAGATACGTGCCCGGGGGGAGTCCTCCGACATCAAAGCTGCCGTCGGGCAGGCTGACCGCGCCGACGAGTATGTCCTGAAACGGCTCGTGCACGACAACGTGGGCGCCGAAGACGGGCACGCCCGCTCGGGTCACCCAGCCGGAGATCGATGCGCGCGAGGAGCCTGGTGCGGGATACAACGCCGCCAGGCCAGCGACGTCATCGTCGCGTAGGAGGCGCGCCGTATCACCGATGCCGCGGCCAAACGGGAACATGACGGACGTAGCGTCAGCGAGTGTTCCGTCGGCCTCGAACCCTCCGATGGGCGAGCTCGCGAGTCCGAGGAACCGGCCGATCTGCTGGACCATCGTGGTCTCCAGATCGAGGCCGACAGCGCTGCCCTCAGTCGTCGTGAACCCGAAGGTACGGTCGTTTATCAGCATGTCCGATTCAACGATGCTGCCGTCGGCCTCCATCAGCGTGAAGGTCAGCGCCAGGAACTGGGCGGCCTCCAGCGCAGCGTCGTTGGAAAACTCGATGACGTTAATACCGTCCAGGACGTCGGCCTGGAGCCCGCGTTGCTCGGCCTCGACAAAGATCTCGACGATCGAATCGGGGGACGTACTCCAGGTGGCCATCGCCGCATCGAGAGCAGCACGACCCGCGGACGCTGGAACGTCGTTGGTGAGGCCACGTGATACCCGCGTGGCGATGGGAAACGCCGCGGCCGGCCAGTGCGCCACCACCGCGGAGCCGCCTACGAAGTCGATCGTGTTCGGCACGTAGGCCGGTGCCGGCGACGCCGTGACCACACCCAGCGCGGCCAGCATTGCCCCGGTAGAGAACCTGGCGGCGCTCATCGCGCTGCCCCGCTGCCGACCAGCTGTGTGACTGCACGCTCACGCTCGTGCACCGCGGCGCGGCCGCTGTCTGGCGCCAGCAGCGCGGCGCCACCAGCGGAGCTGGCACGAGCGCGCTTCGGGTCGTCGGGATTGAGTCGCCAGACGCCCTGGAACATCCCCACAGGTCGCCACGCATCAGCATCGGCGTACAGGAACAGCAGCACGCTCTCGCTCTTGGTGAACGAAGGCGATCCCTGAACTACAAGGCGACGTCCACCGTAGAGGCCACCGGGAGTCCGCACCGTCAACATACGCGACTCGCCGCCCTTGAACGACCGGTCGACACGCACGCGCGTGACCGTCTCGATGCTCGTTCGGGTCCGCACGGTCCGCACGCTGACGACGGTGCCGACGACGATAGATTCGGCACGCACCCGCAGGCTCTTGAGTGTCAGCCCTCGGATGACTGAGGCATCGGCCGCGGTAGCCAGTACAAGCAGTGGAACCAGCGCGCCGAGCGCGAATCGGGCCCCACCGCCAAATCCGCGGCGCTCAGGACCGCCCGCCGTAGTAGCCCGGCTTTGTACGTACTTCCTTCGCGCCGTCGGCACGCACTTCGATCTCTCGCCACTCGCCAGCCGACGCCGGATTGGACGGCCGATACGCGAGGGCATACTGGCTCTTGAGCTCGTTGGCGATGTCTTCATAGGCGGAAAGCAACTCTCCAAGGGAATCGAGAATGATCGAACGGCCGCCAGTACCGTCAGCAAACGAGCGCAGAGAATCTTCGCCCGGATTGAACATGTCAAAGGATCGTCGCCCGCGTATGTCGCCGGATATCGCTCCGAAAATACCGATCGTGTAGACGCGAACGTCGAGGCGCCGAGCATAGTCGACCGCCTGGTCGACGGAAACCGTCTGAGTGGTGTCGTAACCATCGGAAAGCACGATCAACGCGCGCCGCTCCGGTCGGTCCATCAGCACATCTGCGCCTTCCACCACCGCCAGGTTCATCGACGTCGCGCCCCCTGGCATGAGGTCGCTGAGCCCCTCGCGCAGCATCGCTTGGTTCGCTGTCAGATCCTGTTGAAGCATCGGAAACGAATCGAACGTCATCACGAACGCCTCATCCCCACCGTCGATCTGATCCAGGAAGGCCAGCGCACCCTGCCGTGCGCGCTCGAGCTTCGCACCCTCCTGCATGCTTCCGGATGTGTCCAGCAGCAGACCCACCACCATGGGCCTGGGCTCGGAGGAGAAACTGCTGATCGGCTGCCGTTTGCCGTCCTCGTACACCTCGAAGTCATCGGCTTCGAGACCAGGCACGTATCGCCCACCACCATCAAGCGCGCTCACGTACAGCAGTACGGCGTTGACCTCGGCTCTGAAAACTGCCGTTTCCAGGTCGCGGGTGAGCACCGTATCGGCGGCTTCCCGACCGGTGACGTCCACCACCTCGACGTCGACTACGTGCTGATCGAATTCCTCACCGGCATTCCACTCGACCTCCCACGGCGCCTCTTCGAGGACGGCGAGCACCGCGCCGTCGACCCTGATCGTGACGCGAGCGATGGCAGTTTGTTCGACCTGATCCACCTCGACGCGGATCGTCGTGGTGCCGGAAACGTAGGTATCGTTCTGCGGCGAGACGAATCGAACTCTGAGCTCGCCCTGCTGCGAGGGGACCGCCGTAGCGGCCATCAATAGCGCGAGTAGAACCACTGCGAAACGTTGGTTTCTCACGACTCACCATGTCGCCTGCGATGCACGCATCGCCGCGAAGGAACCGGCGCGGGGGAGATCCAGGGAGACAATTCCAAGGCTAGCACAGCGGTTGTCGGGGTCTCAAACTGCAGCGGCGTCGGACACTGGCACGAGTCGCGTGGGCCTGCGAGGGTTGCCTCCGGACTCCCCAGACCAGGGCTGCAACCGAGGTGGGTCCGCCACCTTGGCTGCCACCCTGCTAGTGGCCTGTAACAGATGATCGGTGCACACTGTGGTGACGGAGCCACGTGCAGTGCCAGCTGCCAGGTCGGCGCGAGGTGACGCGCCGCGATGCGGCGAGGGCGACCGGAATGCGCTTTGTCGATCTGATCGAACGGAAGAAGAACGACGGCTCGCTGACAGCCGACGAGATCCACTGGGCGATCGCCGCGTACCTCGCCGATGAGATACCCGACTACCAAATGGCGGCCCTGTTAATGACGATCCGCTGGCGCGGTTTGACCGACAGCGAGACCGTGGCATTAACCGAAGCAATGGTCGAATCGGGCGACAGCTACGACCTCGACTCCCTCGGTACAGGGGTGGTCGACAAGCACAGCACGGGCGGCGTCGGCGACAAGGTGAGCCTGATCCTGGCGCCACTGGCGGCGGCCGCCGGCTGCACGGTACCGATGGTTTCGGGGCGCGGGCTCGGTCACACCGGTGGCACCCTCGACAAGCTCGAGAGCATCCCGGGACTCAGAACCGACCTGTCAGCAACCGTTTTCCGCCAACAACTGGAGCGCATCGGCGTCGCCATGGGCGCCCAAACCGACAGTTTCGTGCCCGCCGACAAACGCCTGTACGCGCTTCGCGACGTGACCGGAACCGTCGACGATACCGGTCTGATCACGGCGAGCATTCTAAGCAAGAAGATCGCCGAGGGTGCCGCCGCTCTAGTGCTCGACGTGAAAGTCGGGCGCGGCGCTTTTTTCGCCGCCATCGAAGACGCCCGCGTTCTGGCAGATCGCATCGTCGCGGTGGCAAAGCGGTCCGGTATGCGCTGCAGCGCGTTGATCACGGACATGGAGCAGCCACTCGGCAATACGGTGGGCAACGCCCTCGAGGTGGCGGAGTCGATCGACGTGCTGCGCGGTGACGGGCCGGCCGATTTGCGCAGTCTGACGTTGGATTTAGGGGCGGAAATGCTTATGCTCGCCAAGATCGCGGAGGACCACGACGACGCCCTCCGAAGGGTCACCGACTGCCTTGACAGCGGCGCCGCGGCAGAGCGCTTCGAGACCCTGGTGCAGGCGCAGGGGGGCGACCCGCGAGTGCTGTCCGACACCAGCCTGCTACCGACAGCCCGGCATCGAATCGGATTGCAGCCAGCGCAATCCGGCTACGTCGCCCAGCTCGATGCGAGAGCCATAGGGCTGGCGAGCGCGTCTCTGCGCGCCGGCAGGAGTACCCAGGACGACGTGCTCGACGTCGGCGCCGGAATCGAGCTTCACGCCAAGTACGGCACCGAGCTCGATCGCGGCATAGCATGGGCGACCCTACATCACGGCCCAACGGCGGACGTAGACCGGGCTACGGAGTTAGTGCAAGCTGCGCTTACTGTGGCTGAGAATCCACCCGAACCACGCCCCCTGATCCTCGAGGCGCGCGCATGATTGGCATCCTCGGACTCGTAGTGCTGTACGGCATCGTCTACGCGCTCTCCCGGAACCGGGCGGCGGTGAACCCGCGCACGATCGTGTGGGGACTCGGCCTGCAGCTGACCTTCGCCATCATCATCATGAAGACCACGCCGGGTCAGATGGTCTTCTCGGCGCTGGCCGATGGGGTGACGCGATTGCTCACCTTCGCCGACGCGGGCTCCGAGTTCGTGTTCGGTGCGCTCGCGCACAGCGAGCAATACGGCTTCGTGCTCGCCTTCCAGGTGCTGCCGGTGGTCGTATTCATCGCCTCCTTCTTCTCGGTGCTGTATTTCATCGGGCTCATGCAGCGGGTCGTGTTGCTGATGGCCCGTAGCATGCACCGCACGATGAAGGTGTCGGGATCGGAGTCACTAGCAGCCGCCGCCAACGTGTTCATGGGCCAGACCGAGGCGCCGATCATCATTGCCCCGTTCATCCCGACAATGACCACCTCGGAGCTCATGGCCCTGATGACCGGCGGCTTCGCCACCGTCTCTGGAGCCGTTCTGGCCGCCTATATCGGCCTCGGCGTGCGTGCCGACTATCTGCTGTCGGCGAGCGTCATGGCGGCCCCGGCCTCGTTGATCATGGCCAAGCTGCTGTTTCCCGAGACCGAAGCGTCAAAGACCGCCGGAGTCGTTGACATCGACGTCGAGGCAGCGGACGCCAACATTCTCGATGCGGCCGCACGCGGCGCCAGCCAGGGCGTAACCCTGGCGCTCAACATCGCCGGCATGCTGATCGCCTTCCTCGGGCTCATCACGCTGGTAAACGGCGCCCTCGGTCTTGCCGGCGGCGCGTTCGCCAACATCGGCGGCGTCACTCGCCTGACCGTGGCGCTGCTAGCCTTGCTGCTCGCCTACGTGCTGTTGTGGAAACCGCCCCGCGAGCGCGCGGTGCGCGCCGCTGCCGGAGTGGCGACGCTGCTGGTTATTGGCTGGGCGATCTTCCTGATCCGCGGCCCTGGCGAGTTGCCGCTGCGACTCGAGAGCTTGCTCGGCATGGTGTTCGCGCCGCTCGCCTTTGTCATGGGTATCCCATGGGCCGAGGCGAGCTACGTCGGCGAGCTATTCGGCACCAAGCTCGTGCTCACGGAGATCGTCGGCTTCCGGCGCATGGTGAACATGACCGAGGCGGGACTACTGTCGCCGAAGTCGGAGCTCATCGCCTCCTACGCGCTCTGTGGATTCGCCAACTTCGCCTCCATCGCCATCCAGATCGGCGGCATCGGCGGCCTGGCGCCGAGCCGCAAGTCCGAGCTTGCGCGCATCGGGCCGTGGGCGATGTTCGCCGGCATGATGTCGTCGTACACCACGGCGACGCTCGCCGGGATGTTGTCGGGACTTTGATGTTCAGGGCATCAGCCGCGGGGGCGCAGCGATGAGCGGGGTCGCACCAGCCGATCTCGTCGGTAGGCTAGACCTGGCACGCGACTCGATTGCGGCCCGAGTGCGGATGCAGCCGCGGGTCGGGCTCATCCTCGGATCCGGGCTTGGCGCCATGGCCGAGACCCTCGACGACGCTGCAGTGATCCCCTACGGCGATATACCGGGCTGGCCTATCTCTACCGTCGCCGGGCACTCCGGGCGATTGGTCATTGGGAGGAGCGAGGGGGTGGCGCTGGCGGTGATGCAAGGCCGCGTGCATCTGTACGAGGGGTACCAACCGTGGGAGGTTGTGTTTCCGACCCGCGTGCTGGCCCTGTTGGGTTGCCAGGTTCTGCTGCTGACCAACGCTGCCGGCGCCATCAACACCGACTTCGCGCCAGGCGACCTGATGCTGATCACCGATCACATCAATCTGCAAGGATCGAACCCGTGTGTCGGCCCCAACCTGCACTCCTTCGGCGAGCGGTTTTTCGATATGAGCCGGGTGTACGACACCGATTACTTCGAGGTCGCCAGGATGACCGCTCTGGGGCGTGGGCAGACCCTACGCGAAGGTGTCTACGCCGCAATGCTCGGGCCGTCCTTCGAAACTCCTGCTGAGATTCGCATGCTCCGCGCGATAGGGGCAGACGCCGTGGGGATGTCGACAGCGCCCGAAGCCATTGCCGCCGCCCACGCCGGGCTCAGGGTGGCGGGGTTTTCGTGCATCACCAACATGGCCGCCGGTATCCTCGACCAACCGCTGCACCACGCCGAAGTCATGGAGGTCGGCGAGCGCGTGCGCCACGACCTTATCGGCCTGCTACGCGGCACCGTCCGTGGGATCGCCGAGCTCGAAGACTGGAACAGCGACGATGGCTGATGACAACGAGTCACGATCAAGGCCGACGCTGATCCAGATCGCAGATCTGGACCCCGATCAACGCAAGCTCGTCGAAGCCGCGATCCGCGCTCGCCTGCGGGCGCACGCGCCGTACTCGCGTTTCAAGGTCGGCGCCGCCGCCCTGGATGCCGAGCTTCGCCAGCATCGGGGCTGCAACGTCGAAAACTCTTCATACGGGTTGACTGTGTGCGCCGAGCGCGTGGCCTTGTTCGCTGCCCGCGCCGCCGGCAGCGCCCCGATAACCGCTCTGGCGGTGGCCGGGCCCGGCCACCGGTCACGCCCGACCCCTCCGTGCGGTGCCTGCCGGCAGGTGATCTGGGATCTGGCCGGCGACATTCCGGTGCTGTTGGCGACTCTGGACGGTCTTGTCGAGGTATGGCGTGCCTCAGAGCTCCTGCCGGCAGCTTTCGGACCCGATCATCTCGACGACTCGTCGGCAACCGTGGAAGACGCATGAGCGCGCGCCGCGCGATTCTCTGCTCGATCGTCCTGGCGTCGGCGATCCCTACGCCTGCATGCACCGGAACCGGAAGCCAGACCACAGGCGATCAGGCGCGGACGCCCGCCGACCTGCTCGTCATCGGCGGCACGCTGGTCACTATGGACGCCGCCCGCACGGTGATCCCCGACGGCGGGATTGCGGTGGTCGACGGGGCGATTGCCGCGATCGGCACTGCCGCGGCAATCGGCAACGCCTGGCAAGCTGATGAGGTAGTCGCCAACGCCGGGCGCGATCTGGTCATCCCGGGACTGATCAATGGCCACGGTCACGCCGCCATGGTCCTGCTGCGCGGCATCGCCGACGACCTGGCGCTGATGGACTGGCTAGAGAACTACATCTTTCCGGCCGAGGCGGCGACCGTGACCGAGGAGTTCGTGCGCGCCGGCACGCAGCTGGCCGCGCTGGAGATGATTCGCACCGGTACCACGACGTTCGTCGACATGTACTACTTCGAGGACGAGGTCGCCAAGGTAGTCGACGAGTCCGGCATGCGGGCCATCGTCGGCGAGTCGGTCCTGGATTTTCCGGTGCCCGACGCTGACTCGGCCGACGAGGCACTGGCGTATACGCGCGAGCTGATCCTCAAGTGGAAGGATCACCCGAGAGTTACGGCCACGGCGGCCCCACACGCGCCGTACACACTGCAACCCGAGACGTTGCAGCGCACCGTCGCTCTGACGCGTGAGCTCGGGGTCCCGGTGTTGATCCACCTGGCCGAGACCAGCGATGAGGTACGACAGATCCGTGAGCGCTATAACCGCACTCCCACCGAGCACCTCGAGGCGATCGGCTTTCTGGGTCCCGACGTGATCGCGGCGCACGCCGTTTGGCTCGAGGATGGCGACATCCAGATCTTGGCGCGCCATGACGTCGGTGTCGTACACAACCCCGAGAGCAACATGAAGCTCGCCTCGGGCACCATGCGCGTGGAGGATCTGCTGAATGCCGGTGTTGCGGTGAGTCTGGGAACCGACGGGGCAGCTTCAAACAACGATCTCGACATGTTCGGCGCCGTGTTTCTCGCACCCCTGCTTCAGAAACATGTCCGCATCGACCCGACCGCTCTCCCGGCCGCGGATGCCCTGGCGATGGCAACTATCGGCGGCGCACGCGCCCTGGGGTTAGAGGGGCAGATCGGTTCGCTCGAGGTAGGGAAACGCGCCGATCTGGTCGTCGTGTCGGGCAACGAACCGAGCCTCGTGCCGCGCTACGACCCCTATTCGCATCTCGCCTATGCGGCTCGCGGCGACGCCGTGCGCACCACCGTCGTGGACGGTCAGGTTCTGTTCAGAGACGGGGTGTTTTCGACCCTCGACCGCGAGGCGATACTGAGCACCGCACGAGCGCTGCGGGAGCGGATCGAGTCGGCGGTGGCGAGCGCCCGATAGCCGCCGTCAGGCGGGCCGTCGGGAAATGTCGTGAATCTCTTGTGTAGATCAGCAGATCGCCTTGACACCACGGCCCATCGGCATAGCATCAGACGCTGACGGGTAGGGGCTATCCGTCTTGCGTTAAGCAACCCTCCCCCGGGAACGCAAGCTTGTGGGTTCGAAGTCAACAACTTCGAATACTGTGGTTTCGAGCATCGGCCGCTGGCTGACGCTCGCGGGGGTAACACGATTAGGCGAGCGTTTTCTCGTTCGCCGTTCTTCCGAACGGGAGGCAGATGTGAAGCCAGCGCGCTCTGTGCTGATCTTCGTCCTGGCAGCTCTCCTGGCGGTGTCGTTTTCGTCCACGGCGTGGGCGCAGACTCAGGCAACGTCGGGCAACCTCCAGGGTGTCGTATCCGATCCTGACGGCAACCCGCTTCCGGGTGTCACCATCACGGTGACCGGGCAGGAAACGGGCCGTGTTCGCACCACGGTAACGTCGGCAACCGGCAACTACCGCGTGCCTCTGCTGCCGACCGGTGTCTATTCCGTCAAGGCCGAGCTGACGGGATTCCAGCCCGTCGAGCGGACCGATATCCGGATCCGGCTGGGCGGCGCCCAGGAAGTCGCTATCCAGATGTCCTTGGCTTCCGTACAGGAAGTACTGATCGTCACCGGCCAGGCGCCGGTCATCGAGACCTCCAAGACCCAGGTGTCGACGAGCATCGACGAGGCGGCGATCGACTCGTTGCCAATTCTGGGCCGCAACTTCACCGACTTCACCCTGCTGACGCCGGGCGCACAGATCGAGGCCTCGCGCAACACGGTGGCACTGTCCGGTCAGCGTGGCGTGAACACCTCGGTGAACATCGACGGCGCCTCCGACAACAGCGCCTTCTTCGGCTACCAGCGCGGCGGCACCGACTCGCCGTTCACGGTGAGCCAGGAGTCCGTGCAGGAGTTCCAGGTCATCACCTCCGGCATCATGCCCGAGTTCGGCCGGTCCGGCGGTGGCCTGGTCAACGTGGTCACCAAGTCTGGAACCAATCAGTGGCGCGGTGGCGGGCATCTGTTCTGGCGCGACGAAGGGCTGACTTCGCAGGATCCTTTCGGTCGTGATCAGGCCGAGTTCTCCGTGAAGCAGTTCGGCGGCAACATCGGCGGCCCGCTGCAGCGCAACGAGCACTTCTTCTTTGCGTCGGTGGACTTCCAGGACTTCAGCACGCCGTACTTCGTCGACTACGACATCTCCGATGCCGAGTTCGCGCAGCTGCAAGCGTACGTGAATCAGTTCCGGCCCAACTGGAACATCACGCAGTCGCAGTTCAGCCGCACCAACGACGTCGTGGTTCCGTTCATAAAGACGGACTTCACGATCAGCGACAACACCCAGCTGACGTTGCGGCTCAACTACTCGAAGCACGAGACGGTAGGCGGCGGTACCGACACCAACCTGCAGGGCACGACGACGGCGTCGAACTCCAGCCTGGGCGACCAGAAGGAGAAGACGCTGTCGGCGATCGCACAGGTCACCACGGTGATGGGTGATCGGGCCTTCAACGAGCTCCGTGTGCAGTACGCCTACGATGATCTCGATCGGCTATCGAACGACCTGGACGGTCCGGACACGGACATCCGCAACCCGTTCGTGCAGCTCGGTCGTCGGTTCTTCATGCCGATCTTCGTGGACGAGAAGAAGTTCCAAATACAGGACAACTTCTCGTACCTGTTTGACGATCACGACATCAAGATCGGCGTCGACTTCGAGACCGACAAGACCAGCGAGTTCTTCGCCGGGTTCCCGAAGGGTGAGTTCCGCTTCAACGGCCTCGACTCGTTCATGGCCAACGAACCGGACTTCATGCTGCAGAGCTTCGGCGTCGCAACGCCGAACTTCGAGGACAACTTCAACGTCCGCCAGTCGATCCTGGCGTTCTATGCCCAGGACTCCTGGCGCGCCAGCAACACGATCACCGTGAACTACGGCCTGCGCTGGGAAGGGACGATGAACCCGACCCCGACCGGCAACGCGGCGTTCCCGGGCACGCAGTCGATTCCAGACGACATGGCTGGCTGGCAACCACGCGCCGGCATCGCCTATTCTCCGGACCCGAAGACCGTGTTCCGCGCCTCGGCCGGCCGCTTTGTCTCGCGCACACCGACCCTGTTGTTCTTCAACCCCTTCACTTCAGTCGGCACCCCCGGCGTAGGGATCTTCTTCATCCCCGGATTCGGCGGCGAGCTCGATGGCCTGTGGCCGAACGTGTTCGACAGCCTGCCGGAAGGAATCACCGCCGACCAGGAGGTCTACTGGTTCAGCGACGGATTCGTTAACCCTCGAACGTGGCGCTTCAACCTAGGAGCGGAGCGTGAGGTGGTTGACAACCTGTCGCTCGGCGTTTCGATGGTGCACGCGCGCTCTGACACCTTGCAGACGCTGTGGGACATGAACTTCAGCGGCGGTGCCCGCGACGCCGATGGCCGCTTCATCTACGACGGCCGCATCACCGACGGGCAGATCTGGAAGATCGACCAGTCCAACGGGCGTTCGCGGTACACAGCCGCGATCTTCGAGTTCAAGAAACGGTTCAGCGACGGTTGGGGTGCCTTCGGCTCCTATACGTACGCAACGGACAAGGACGACGACTCGAACGAGCGCTCGGCCGGTGGCACACAGACGAGCAACATCTTCAACGCTGCCGACGACTACGGTTTCTCGGATCGCTCGATCCGGCACCGCATCGTGGTCAGCGCGTTCGGGGATTTGCCCGCCGGCTTCAAGCTGGCAGGAACCTTCGTCTGGCGCTCGGGCACACCGTACAGCGCCGTCGACAGTCAGGACCTGAACGGCGACTCGGAGACCAACGACCGCGCGATCATCAACGGTCAGATATCGGAGCGCAACGCCTTCCGCCAGCCGGACTTCAAGAACATCGACGTCCGAGTCACGAAGGAGTTCAGCACCGGCGTGGGCCGCTTCCAGGCCTTCCTCGAGGTGTTCAACGCCCTCAACTTCGAGAACCTGTTCACCACCCGGAC
Organism: Acidobacteriota bacterium; assembly: GCA_965197275.1. Taxonomy (GTDB): domain Bacteria; phylum Acidobacteriota; class UBA890; order UBA890; family WLXD01; genus DASCOT01. The sequence continues at coordinate 152,598 of CBDAMQ010000029.1, read as the reverse complement.
GCAGTTCAACTCGCGATTCGGAGATCTGAACACGTTCATCGGCAACGTCCGTCAGCTGCAGCTCGGCTTCAAGTACGTCTACTAGAGCCTGGTTGTAGATAGCGAATCGCAGGGCCCCTCCCCAGCACGGGGAGGGGCCCTGTATGTTTTATTAGCTACATAGAGACATCGCCCTCGCCCAGCGGAATCCAGGCATGGTCCGTCCACCCCGCACAGTGGAATCCCGGCCGCGCTCGCGTGCAGTGATCGTACTGATGCTCGCCGGACTGGCGGCCAGTACGGCTCTCGGCGCGACGTCGCAAAGCGCCGCCGACGCAATCGCGCGAATCCGCAGTGCGCTCGACGCCGGGCACACCGCCGAGGCGATGGCCGCTGCCGAAGCCGCCGTGGATCGCTACCCCGAGTCGCCACGAGTTGCGGTCTGGGCCGCCCATACCCTGCGTCGAGCCGGCGAGCTTACGGCCGCGGCGCGCGCCTACGGTCGCGCCCAGGCGCTCGCACCGGAGGATCCCGAGGTAGCGATGGGAATGGGCTCGCTGCACGAGGCAGTCGGCGATCCGATCTCGGCGCTGGCCGCCTACGACCGCGCCATCGAGCTGGCGCCGCAATCGGCGGCTCCATGGAGGGCGGCGGGCGCGCTGCAGATGCGCGCCGACAACCACCAGGCCGCGGCGCATTACTTCAAGGGCTTCATCGACCTGCAGCCGATCGACTTGCAGGTGCGGTATCTGCTCGGCGTGGCGCTCTATCTCGTCGGCGACTACGACGCCGCTGTCGAGGTGCTGGAGGCGGGGCTGGATCGGGCGCCCGACGATGTTCCCACCGGATACGCGCTCGGCGTGATCCTGGCCGACCGCCCGTCTGACCACGATCGTGCCCTACGACTCCTACGCCGAGCCGCGGAGGCACGCTTCGAAGAGTCCGAGGCCAGCTATCTGGTGGGCCGGATCCTGTCCGACGCCGGTGAGTTCGACCAGGCAATCGTGAATCTTCGCCATGCGGTCGAGCTACAACCGCGGCATCTCGAGGCGACCTATCGACTGGCCCAGGCACTGTCGCGTACCGGAGCTACCGATGAAGGCCAGCTCCTGGCGGAACGCTTCCGCCAACTCCAGCAAGACTTCAACGCCCGCGAGGCCGGCACGAAAGAGCTCAAGACGCTGAGCAATGCCCTCGTCGCCGCGACCCGCGCCGGCGACCGCGAAGAAGTCGATCGGGTGCTCGCGGCAATGCTCGCGGTGGCACCCGACGACCCCGAGGTGCTGCTGAGAGCAGCCAAGATCTGGCTATCGTCAGGCGACCCGCAGGCGGCGGCAAACGCCGCCATCGCCGCAGCCCAGATCGATCCCGGCAACTGGGAGGCGCTCTACCTGCAGGGCCTGAGCCTGGAACGGGCCGGTCAGGCGGCGGACGCAGTACACGCGCTCAGGGCGTCGTTGGGGAAGAACCCGTTGTTTGCCGACACCTACGCGGTGCTTGGCAACGCGCTACTCGCGCTCGAGCAAACGAGGGCAGCAGTGAGCGCCTACCTTGCGGCGGCCGACCTCGATGCAGAGAATCCCGTGTACTGGCTCAATCTCGCAACCGCCTATCAGACCCTCGAACAGACCGATCTTGCCGAGCGGGCGATGCAGGAGTATCGCCGGCTGAGCGACGGTCGAAACAGCGAAAGGCGATGAGAACTACCGATCGATTCTGGGTACCGGCGTCGCCGCTGACCACCCTCGCAGCGATGATCATGCTGGCGCTGCTCGTGACGCCACCAGGCGCTGCGGCAACCCCGCAGCAAACTGACGCGGCACGCCCTACGTTCGAGGCGATGCTGTCGGCAAGCGGCTGGTCGCCGACACGCGACGAGCTCGAGGAAACACTCGACCGCTGGCTGGAGCGTTTCGTCACCTACATCATCACCGATGAGGAACGGCGTATCTTCGAGAAGCTCCCGAGCGTCGAGCAGAAACTGGCCTTCACCGAGCGTTTCTGGGACGTGCGCGACCCGACCCCGGGCACCCGCATGAACGAGTATCGCCAGGAGCACTTCGAGCGTTGGGCCATCGCCAACCGCCGATTCAGCGCCGGCAAGCCGGGCTGGGCCACCGACCGTGGGCGCACGTTCATCATTCTCGGCGCCCCCAACAACCTGCAACGCAACCCTATGGGACGCGGAGGCGCCGAACGAGGCTCCGAGGTGTGGTCCTACAACATGCCCGACAACCCGCTGCTCCCCGGCGTGCTGGACCTCAACTTCGTCGACTTCCACGGCACCGGCGAGTTCGAGCTGGTCAGCAACCTCGATGCGGCGGCCCCGATCGTCTCGGAGCAGTTCGGCTACGTCAACAACCCGCTGGATGTGATCGCGCTGAGACGCCACGCTGACTCGATCTACGATGAGAACTTCCTGCAGTATCGATTCGCCGACCCAACCGCCGTGGCGCGCGAGTTCCTCGACTTCCAGGGCAACCTGCGAGAGATCTTGCGGATCCCCGAGATCCACAAGGAACGGCTCGCCGCGCTGCGGCTGGCCACCGTCGAGACCGCCGTCGCGTTCGACGCCACGCCGATTAGCAGCAGCCTGGATTTCTACGAGGCCGTGGCCGGCAACACGTCCGTTCAGATAACCCTGGCGCTCGAGTACGACAGGCTTGTCGCCGCCCCCATCGGGCTCAATCAGCACTACTCTGCCGATATGTACGTAGCCCTCGAGCAGGATGGGCAGATCATCGGTGAGTCGGAGAAACGGCTCAACTTCACGCTTACCGACGAGGAGCTGCAGCAGCTCGGGGGCACCCAGATCCTACAGAGCTTCCAGCTCATGGTTCCGAATGGCACCTACGATCTGGTCGTGCTGGCGCGCGACAACACCTCTGATCGAGTCACTCGCACCGTTGACGCGATCGACGTACCGAACCTGTCGAGTACAGGTCTGAGGTTGTCGAGCCTGACGCTCGCCAGTCGGATCGAGCCGGTGCAGCCGGGCGCGGCCGACGCACCGCTCGACTTCCAGCACGGCGACATGCGTGTCGTACCCAACGTCAATCGCGTCTACTTCCTCGACCAGCAACTGTTGCTCTACGTACAGGCCTACGGGCTCGGAATCGACGATGCGACGCACACCAACCGGGTCACGATCCGTGGCGAGATCTTGCAGAACGGCGAGCGTGTCCGCCGCATCCCGGAGCAGCATCCGTTTCCGGCGCCGATGAACCGGCAGTCGTTCTCGTTCGGAATGCCGTTGAACGGCTACCGTCCCGGCGTGTACGAGGTCGTGCTGGAGATCGTCGACGAGATCGCCGCTACGAGCTCCAGTGTAACGACCGACTTCGCCATACTTCCGACGGCCGCACGGACCGACCGGCGCTGAGCATGCAACGCTCGCTGAGCGCCGACCGCCTCGAAGCACTGGTCTGCGACGCCGTCCGCCGACTCGTTGACGATGGCCTGTGGCCGGGTGCCAGCGGGCACGGACAGCGGGATCGCGCCGCCAGAGTGGTCATCACGGCGCGCGAGGTAGAAGAGGCGACCAACGGCAAGCTGGCGGTGCCCAATGGAGCCCTGATCACGCCTGAAGCGCGGGATCGCGCCGGTGAGCGCGGGGTCCGACTGGTCGATGTGGGCGCGACGGCGCCGAACCCGGATCTGTCGGCGTCCCAACGCACCCTGGTGGACAAGCTGGCCGGGCAGCTTGCAACCGAGCTGTCGGCGCCGGAGATCGAGCAGCTCGCTTGCTGGTGCTGGAACGAGGGATCGTGCGCCGACTCCAACGGTGTGGCGCGCATCATCGACGCCGGAGCCGATCGAGTCGGCTTGACTGCCTGCGCGCCGCCGCTCGACGACGCCATCGTGCCGCTTATCGATCACACTCTGCTCAAACCGGAAGCGACGGAGGAGCAGGTGCGGCGGCTGTGCGCAGAGGCGCTGGAATACGGCTTTGCCAGCGTCTGCATCAATCCGTGCTACGTCGAGCTGGTCGCCGACCTGCTGCAGGGCAGCCGGGTCCAAGCATGCACAGTGGTCGGATTCCCTCTCGGCGCCAGCAACCCGGACGTGAAGGCGCACGAGGCCGGCCTGGCGGTGCAGCAAGGCGCAAGGGAGATCGACATGGTGATCAATATCGGCGCCCTCAAGTCAGGTCATGATGAGCGGGTGCAGCACGATATCGAGCGCGTCGTCGAAGCGTCGCGCCCAGGCGCGATCGTGAAGGTCATCCTGGAATCTGCGCTGCTATCGGACGACGAGATTGTGCGCGCCTGCCAGCTCGCCCGCGCCGCCGGAGCCGACTTCGTGAAGACCTCGACCGGCTTCGGTCCGGGCGGTGCGACGGCGGAAGACGTGGCCTTGATGCGCGCCACCGTTGGTCGCGGTATGGGTGTTAAGGCGTCCGGTGGAATCAGCACCCGGGCAGACGCTGCCGCCATGATCGCCGCCGGAGCCACCCGCATCGGTGCCAGCGCCGGTGTCCGCATCGCGGCAGGAAACTGACGCGGGCAATACGGAGCATCGGCGCACGGCAGGCTTGCGCCCGCCGGCCAGGCACACGATGATCGCCCAACCTGAGCGAGAGTTCACCGACAAGGAGCACCGGATGAGTGGGGACATCGACTGCCTGGCGTGTGCGCCACGAGCGAAGCGCGACGGAACCGAGGCTCCGGATCCGCCCACCGGCGGTCCGATCACCAGCCGCATACCGTTCCGCGGCGAGCTCCAGCAACAGGTACAGGAAAGCGTCTGCACGGTATGCTGGAGCGCCTGGCTCGAAATGCAGATCAAGGTGATCAACGAGCTCGCCCTGAACCTCGGCGACTCCCGTAGCCACGACCTGATCGAGGCGCACGCGCGCGATTTCCTGGGGCTTTCCGATGGATCGGAGACTGGGACGGACTTCTCGCAGCTCGGGGCGCAACCACCCCACTAGGCGTGACGAGATCCGGAGCCAGCACCCTGCGGGAGCTCGCGGCGTCGCGGTTCGAAGCGCTTGCTCCTGCTAGGCGGTGCCGGAGAGCCGCCGATGATCATCCGGTGTGTCGGCATCGCGAACGACCCACGGATCGTCGACGTCGACCTCGAGCAGATCGGCGCGGTGCGCCTCGACGACGGCGCGCGCTCCCTGATCGGTAGGCGCATTCAGAAGCTCTTCGAAGAGCGCACGTGCGAACAGGACCGGGTGCCCGTGGCCGCCGGCGTAGGTCGGAGCGATCACAGGTGCGCCTGCTCGTGCGAAGGCCTCGACCAATCGTTGGACGGTACCAGCGCTGAAACGCGGCACGTCCACCAGGACTAGCAGCATCGCGTCCGCATCGTCGCTTTCCCGGATCACGTTGACTCCGAGCTGCAGACTGCCCAGCATCCCGCGGGCCCAGTGCTCGTTGATCAGCACCTGCGAGCCTTGCAGATCGATGGTGTCGAGGATCTCAGTGGCAGCGTGTCCGAGCACGACCAGCGGCGCGGCGACCGGCGACCGCCCCAGCGTCTGCAGGATGGTGCCGAGATACGTGCCCTCACCGAGCGGCAGGAGTGGCTTCGGGCTGCCCATTCGCGAGGACGCCCCGGCGGCAAGAACGACCGGAACAACTAGCGGCAGGCTCATCTAGGCGCCGCGCGGCGGCGCGACGACGTGCCCGATTGCAAGGCGGCCGGAAGAGCAGCGCCACGGCGCACGGCGATCATCTCTGCAACCACTGCGACGGCAATCTCCTCTGGCGTATCAGCGCCAATCGCGAGGCCCATCGGCGAGCGCAGGCGATCCAGATCGTCCTCCGTCACGCCCTCGGTCCGAAGCGTCTTGCTGAACAAATGGCGTTTGCGCTCGCTACCGATCATGCCGAGATACGCGCTCTTCCCGCCAATGACCTGCCGCAGAATCGTCAGGTCGTGCTCATGTCCTCGCGTCACGATCACCACGTAGGAGCTCGAATCGACCGCGGGTAGTGCCGCGTAGTCGACGTGATGCAGGCCGGACGCCCACGCCGTGTGCTCGTGCTGTAGAAACGCCGGACGATCCTCCAACAGGTGCACACGGAAGCCTGCACTGGTTGCGAGCTCGCCGATGGCGCGGCCGCAATGACCAGCACCGAAGATCAGTACCGACGGTGGCGGCTTCAAGGGCTCGACGAAATATACCGGCGCGTCCTCCGAAACACCGTCGGAGACCAGATCGGCCAGGCCGTCGCCCGCCATCCTCCTGGCTCTGTCGGGCACCGACGCTGGCAAAGACGTATCCGCCACAACCGAACCGTCGGCGCGAACTACAGCATGCATCGCCAGATCGAGATCAGGCGCTGGCACCGACGACCCGTTCTCGGCTGGAACCCAGCTCAAGAAAGCGGCCGGCTCACCGTCTTCCAGCGCCTCCTGCGCCTGCCGAATCAGACCGCGGGTCGGCTCGGTGGGCAGCAGCGGCCTGGTGAGAATCGTGACCGAACCCCCGCAGACGTGGCCCTGGAGACCGTCTTCGATCTCCGTCAGATCGAAGCTCTCCAAGGACACGCCGCCATCGCGCAGGAGGGTACGCGCGGTGGCGTAGACCTCGGCCTCCAAGCAACCTCCACCCACCGTCCCCTCGGCGCTGCCGTCGGCGCGCACTAGCATCTTGGCCGTGTTGCTCATCGGCAATGACCCGCGGCGTCTGACCACCGTTGCAAGCGCCACCGGTTCGCCGGCGTCGAGCGCCGCGGCTATGCGCGGTAACAGCTCGTGCATCAGTGCCCTGTAACAGAGGTTCGCGGCATGTCGGTGCCTCGAGACGGCGGCTCGCCGAACCCGGTCGCGGGCGTCACACGCAACCAGCCTCCGCTACCGGACACTAGATCGCGAAGCGGTTGAGGAACGACAGCCAGCGCTGGAACAAGAAGAAGTTGTTCGTGAAGATCATCACGCCGACGGCAATCAACAGTATCCCGCCGACCGTCTCCACGATCCAGAGCGACTCCCTGAATCGCTGAAACGCTCCCATGAACCGTTGCGTCGCCCAGCCGGTCAACAAGAACGGAATCCCGAGCCCGGCAGAGTAGATCGCCAGCAGCGCTACGCCGTACCACAGACTGCTCTTGGTGGCCGCGAGCGCCAGGATGCCGGCCAGGATCGGGCCGATGCATGGCGTCCAACCGGCAGCGAATGCCAACCCCAACAGCAAGGCACCTATCGGACCGCGTGGCTTGGCGGGCCCGTGGAAGCGTTTTTCACGATACAACCAGGCGATCTTCAGCAGCCCGACCATATGGAGTCCGAACAGCACGACGATCACTCCGGCGACGCGCTGTAGCCAAAGCAGATTGTTCCGCAGCAATCCACCGATGGCGCTGGCCGAAGCGCCCAGAACGACGAATACGATGGTGAAACCGATGACGAAAAACATCGTGTTCACCATCACGGCTTGGCTGGCCGCGGCTTGGCGATCGTCGGAGCGCATCTCCTCCAAAGAAACGCCCGATATGAACGACAGGTAGCCCGGTACGAGGGGCAGAACACAGGGCGATAGGAAGGACACGACGCCGGCCGCGAATGCCGCCAGGAAGGAGACTTGCTCGGTCATCGTAGTGAAATCCTAGCATGCGGCCCCATGCTTGACCGCTTGCCGAAACCGCCCTTACCATGGCGCCTGTGATGCGGCTCGCGACTTCTTCGTCAGGGGAGAGAGCCTGACCATGCAGGGGCAGCACCCGATCTCAGAGGGCGGCGTACTGAGCCAGCTGACGCTGCCGGAGCTCGTCGAAGTTTGGGTCGAGAATGAGATCAACAAGCGCCTGCGAGAGGTCGAGTTCTTCTACGAGGAAATCGTCGCCGGCGCCCGAGGTCTCGAACACCTGCAGGTGATGCCGATGCGGGGCGGTTTTCGGGACAAGCCTCGAAGCATCGAGGTGCTGGTCGAGATTCGCGACAACGAACAGCGTTGCAGTCGAATCGGTGCCGCCGAGGAGCGCAAGCGCACGCGCGACGACCCGGAGGCTTTCCAGCGCGCCTATGACAAGGCGATGGCCCACGCCATCATCCAGCTTCTCCCGGCCGACGTATGGCGTCGGTGGATCGGCGCCAGGGCACACGCGTGAAGTAAACCCCGCCCGAACGGGCGGGGTCATCAGTGCCGAGGGGGGGACTCGAACCCCCACGGGCTTTCGCCCACATGGCCCTCAACCATGCGCGTCTGCCAATTCCGCCACCTCGGCAAAAGGGGCATCCGGAAACTTAGATCACTGTCGCGGCGGTGCATAGCCGACGCTTGTCACCGCAACGGCAGTGCCGGCAACGTTCCATCCCAGAGGCGACGGCTGGCCGATGAACAGCGCCTCCTGAGTGCGCCTACTGCTGCTCGCCGGCGCTGTCTCCGGACTCGGTACCGGCGCCATCCTGGGTAGCCTCTTCCGACGGCTCGCCGGCTTGCCCAGAATCGTCCGTCGGGTCGGAGACGTCACTCGCCGGCGGTGCCTCGGCTCCTGGCTGCACCTCGGCTGGTGTGGCGGCGGCCGGGTCTTCGAGGCCCTCGATAAGCGAGACCGATCGACGCCCGGTCATGCCGAGCGCCAGAGAGGTAAGCATGAAGACCACCGCTGCGGTGGTTGTTGCCTTCTGAAGCAGGGTCGTCGCGCCGCGCATCCCGAGAGCTGTCTGGCTGCCGCCGCCGCCGAACGCGCCTGCCAAATCAGCCGCCTGCGCCGATTGCAACAACACCACGAAGATCAAGAAAATGCAGGCCACGACGTGGACGGTAACGAGGACGGCTGTCATTGTGGCAACCCTGGAGAGGATCCTGAATGAAGATGGCCGTTTCCAACCGTTGCCGGGAAGCAACGCGCCGGGGACGGACGGCAGCCGGTCTCATAGGCCACAGCGGGGCGCTCGCCGCCCGAGAAGCTAACTGTAGCATCGGCCGGCAGGGCCGGCCAGCCTGGCGCCACGGAGCGGAAAACAGCCGTTGCTAGCAAACCGCCCGGGCTATACCGCTGAACGATGCCGCATCGAGGCTGGCGCCGCCGACCAGGGCGCCGTCGATATCCGGCTGCGACAGCAACTCGGCCGCGTTGCTTGGCTTGACGCTGCCGCCGTACAGGACACGCACGATTGCGGACACCTCGCCACCGAAGAGGCCACGTAGCAGATCACGAATGAAGGCGTGGACCGCCTGCGCCTGATCCGGCGTCGCAGTCAGTCCGGTGCCGATGGCCCATACCGGCTCGTAGGCGACCACTAGCCGCTGGGCTTGCTGAGTGGGTAGCCCTTCGAGCGCCGTGCGCAGCTGCGAGGCGACCACGTTTTCGGTCTCCTCGGACTCACGTTGCTGTTGGGTTTCGCCACAGCAGACATAGGGCGTCAGGTCGTGCGCCAGTGCAGCGCGCAATTTGCGCGACACTATCTGATCGGTGTCACCGAACAACGCGCGGCGTTCCGAATGCCCCAGAATCACGAAGCTGGCGCCGAGATCGGTGAGCATGACCGGTGAGACTTCTCCAGTGTAGGCGCCTTCTTCGGCGTGGTGCATGTTCTGTGCGCCGAGACCGATCCTGCTACCCACCAACACCTCGGCCGCCGCTGACAACGCCGTATACGGCGGGGCGACGGTGACATCGACCCCGGACAACCCGTCGACGCTCTTGCGCAGTTCCGCCAGTAGTGTGCGGGTGGCCGCCAGCGTCTTGTGCATCTTCCAGTTCCCGGTGATCAGCGGCGTTCGCGAGTTCATCCGACATCGCCTCCGTGAGATTCACTGTCCGTCAGGGCCGAAACTCCGGGCAGAATGCGCCCGGCAAGGAGATCCAAAGACGCACCGCCGCCGGTGGACACATGCGAGACCCGGCTCGAGATCGAGAACTTCGCCGCCGCGGCGGCCGTATCGCCACCACCGATGATGGTGAAGGCGGAGGGACCGAGGGCGCCGATGCTCTCCGCCATCGTGCGCGTTCCGTCAGCAAACGCCGGCGTCTCGAACACCCCCATCGGGCCGTTCCAGACAGCCGTGCGGACGTCGACGAGCGCCGCTGCGAAGCGCCCCCGGGTCTCCGGGCCCAGATCGAGAGCCATCTCGTCGGGCGGTACATCGTGGACCACGTGGGCTCGATCTGGTCGGGTAATTGCTGGCGCCACCACCAGATCGTCGGGCAGCACGACCTCGACGTCCGCCGACGCGGCCGCATCGAGCAGCTCGGCTGCCTGAGGTATCGCCTCGGGTGCCGCTAGGGAGGCTCCGATCTCGCGACCCTGTGCGGCGAGGAAAGCATTGGCCATCGCACCACCGATCAACATCCGGTCGATGAGCGGCAGCAGGTTGGCGATGATCGAGACCTTGTCGCTTACCTTCGCCCCGCCGAGGATCAGCGCGAACGGTGGCTCAGGCTGCACCAGCACCCGGCTCAGCATGCTCACCTCGCGCTGCAGCAGGTCCCCGGCGGCCGCGGCGGGAGCCGTTGCAGTAACGCCTGCGATGGATGCGTGCTCGCGATGCGAGGCACCAAAAGCATCGTTGACATAGGCGTCGGCGAGGACGGCCAGTGCGGCGGCGAACGCCTCGTCGTTGGCGGTCTCACCAGCATGGAATCGGAGATTCTCCAGCAACAATATGCCGCCCGGATCGAGATCGCTGACCGCGCTTCGCACCGACTGGCCCACACAATCTGGGACGAAGCTCACGTGTGAGTCGAGCCGATCAGCGAGCACATCGACGATCGGCCGGAGTGACAGGTCGTCGACCGGCTGGCCTTCCGGCCGACCGCGATGCGACATGACGACGATCCGCGCCCCGGCGCGCTGCAGATGTCGCAGCGTCGGCAGTGTGCCCATGATACGGGTGTCGTCAGTAACGACACCGCCGGTCACCGGGACGTTGAAATCGGCGCGTACGAGCACCGTGCGCCCGTTGGCGTCGAGGTCCTGCAATCGTAGCTTGGTGCGCAGCACCGCCGCCGTAGGCGCCGTGCGCCCCTCTGCATTACGCCCCGCACCGCGGTGGTGCCGTCCGTCCTCCCCGGATGGCTCCACGCCGCGAGTGCGCTGCTCCGCCGACATCGGGCGCCGTTCTACAGCCGCGCGCCGACGAACTCGGCCAGATCCTTGACCCGGGTCGAGTATCCGGCCTCGTTGTCGTACCACGAGACCACCTGAACCAGGTTGTTCTCGATAACGCGTGTGAACGGAGCGTCAACAGTCGAGGACATCGGATTGCCGACGTAGTCAACCGATACAAGGGGCTCGTCGGTCACCGCCAGCACACCAGTCATCGGACCATCGGCAGCGGCTCGCAGGAACCCGTTGACCTCCTCCGCATCGGTGTCTCGTTCCACATGGGCCACCAGGTCGATGACCGACACATCCGGCGTGGGTACGCGGATCGCGAATCCATCCAGCTTTCCCGCGAGTGCCGGCAATACCAGTCCGACAGCCTTGGCGGCTCCGGTGGTGGTCGGAATCATCGAGATCGCCGCGGCACGCGCGCGACGCAGGTCCTTGTGCGGCAGGTCGAGGATGCGCTGTCCGTTGGTATAGGCGTGGACTGTGGTCATCCAACCCTTCTGAATGGTCAGCGACTCATGCAGCACCTTGGCAACCGGGGCCAGGCAGTTCGTCGTGCACGAAGCGTTGGAGATGATGTGATGCGCGCTAGCGTCGTACTCGTCCTCGTTCACTCCCAGGCAAACGGTGAAGTCGGGGTCGCCGGCGGCTGGCGCCGAGATGATGACCTTCTTGGCTCCGGCTTCCAAGTGCTTGCCGGCGAGCTCGCGACTGCGAAAGAAACCGGTCGATTCCACCACCACATCGGCACCGATGTCGCCCCAGGGGAGCGCTGCCGGGTCGCGCTCTGACAGCACCTGGATGGCATCTCCGTCGATCCGCAGCGCGCCCTCCTCGGCCTCTACGGTGCCACCATAGCGTCCGTGCACGGAGTCGTACTGCAGCAAGTGGGCCAGCGTGCCGGCGTCGGTCAGATCGTTGATCGCGACGAAATCGATGTCGGAGCGGTCGCGCTTGGCGGCCCGCAGCACATTACGGCCGATGCGCCCGAAACCATTGATCGCGACTCTGACAGGCATGAGGTGCCTCCTTGGAGAGATCGGCGGAGCAAAACGTTTGTGAGGGTGCCCAGGCGGATTATCGGAGCGACCCGGTGGCCTGTCAAACTCTCGGATTCGAGGTCGGGATGCACCACACGCAGCTGCCCCCAGCACCCTCCCGGCGGCGCTGATTCGCGATCATCAAAAGAGTTTGTGGATGATTAATAGTCATCATTAGATAGGTTTGCATCTCAAAACGCAGGCGATAATCACCGATGTAGATTTTTGGCCTTGACTGACCGTTGCGGTCCTCTAGACTCGAACTTGATGCAATTGATTCCCGGCTCACGGGGCTGACGCCGGGTACTCCTTCCGACCCCCACACTCAACTGGTCCCCCACCCTGGGTCGGAGTTACATCGGAGCTATCGGGGGGATCTTCGCAAAGTAGCTCACCCGCCATAGATCCGGGTGGAAGGTGTGCGCCAGCTCGCGCACCGGCGCTGCACGCGGACAATGGAGTCTAGGACGATGTCGAGCAAAGTACGGTGGGTCGCGATCGCCTCCTTGGCGGCGAACCTGCTGCTGCTGCAAGCGTTCAGCCAGCAGAGCGGCGAGCTCACGAGCTTGCGCGATGAATCCGGACGCTATGGCGCAACGATCGCTCGCCTAGAGGCCGAGAACGAGGCGTCGTCGGTCGAGCTAGCTGTGCTGAAGGTGCTGGAAAGACACCGCCTACGGGTGAGCCCCGAGGCGCGACAGGATGTAGCCGCAACGATTATCGAGGTGGCACACCGCTACAGGCTGTCTCCCGAGCTGATTCTCGCGGTCATCTTCACAGAAAGTAGCTTCGACCCGGACGCCGAATCTGCGGTTGGCGCCGTCGGACTGATGCAATTGATGCCAGCCACCGCTGACCAGCTGGCCTCGGAGCTAGAGCTTGAATGGAGGGGACGACGGCTACTGACCGACCCGGAGATGAACATACTGCTCGGCAGCTTCTACCTGCAGAAGCTGATCCATCGATTCGATGACCTGAACGCCGCGCTGGCGGCCTACAACGTTGGCCCGAATCGACTCCACTATCTGATGACGGAGCAGGGTCACGTTCCGCGCACGTACGCTCGCAAGGTGCAGCGCGTCACCGCCGAGCTGCGCGCGGAGTTCTTCTGATCCCGGGCGCTAGGCGCCGATGGATCTCGTCGTTTTACGCCGGTTAGCGGCGGAGCTTGCGCCGACGCTCCGCGGCACACGAATCGATCAGATCTACGCTCTGCCGAGACAGGACCTTGCCCTGACGCTGAGTCGGCCGGGCTCGCCCAGGCCGTGGTTCTCATCAGAGCCCGACGAGCCCCACCTTTACCTGCATCCCGGCAAGCAATCCGCCCCGCAGCGGCCACCGGGCTTCGCAATGGCGCTGCGGAAGCGTGCCCGTGGCCGTCGCATCCACGATCTACGGTTGATCGGCGAAGACCGGGTCGTCGAGCTCTTGTGGGACGGTGACGGGTCGCGGCTCATCATGGAGCTCATCCCACGCCGGGCGTCAGCGTTCGTGGTCGGCCCCGACGACCGCGTCATCGCCGTCTGGACCCCTCGCCGCGGCAGACCGGATCCCGGCGAACAATACCGGCCACCGCGGGCCCGACCGCCTCGAACTTCGCTCGCCGAACTCGACCAGCATCGCCTTGCGCGACTGCCCCCGTCGGAGCTCCATCGAGCACTGATCCATGAGGTCGAGGGAATGACGCCGCTGCTGGCCAGGGAGATCGTCGCGCGCCACTCCGACGGCGCCAGCTTGCTCGAGGCCGCGCGTCTGGGATTTTCCAGCGCCGACGACCCGACGGTCGGCGGATATCTCTACAGTGACGCGCCGTTGGCGCAGCTTCGGACGCTCCCACCAGCAGACGCGCTAGTACTCGCCCCATACGAGCTTGCCTCAACGAGCCTGAAGCGGTGTGTGGAGCGCTTCCCGACGCTCAGCGACGCCGCCGCCGAGTACTACACACTCCGCGCTCGGCTGCGCCTGCTCGACCGGGTTCGACGAGCCGTGGATCAACCGATGCGGACCCGGTCTCGGCGCCTCGCGCGCGCCGTCGGACGCCTGCAGGCGGAGTTTCCGAGCGAGAATGCGTCCACCGCTCTGCGTCGCGAGGGCGACTTGCTTCTGGCCCACCCGGAGGCACAGATCGTCGGCGACCGCGTGCGCGTCCCGGACGACTATGCGGACGGAGGTCTCGTATCGATCTCCGTCGATCCCGAGCTCGACCTGGTTACCAACGCGCAGCAACGCTACCGGCGTGCGAAGCGTATCGATCGCAAGCACGAGCACGACGCGAGAAGACTGTCACAACTGCGACAGCAACTCGCGGCGCTCGACCAGCTTGCGGCGCAGACTCGAACAATGAGCTCGCCGAGCGAGTGTGACGCGGCACTCGACCGCCTGGCCCGACTGGTTCCCGGAGCGCACATTGACCGTCCGTCCGAGCCCGAGGCGGGCGCGATCTCGGGCGCCAAGTCGGAGGACGTGCGTGCTAAGACACCCCACTCTGCCAGTGCCGGAATCCTCAAGCTCCGGACCGCCGAAGGCGACGTGATTCTGGTAGGTCGCAACGCCGGTGCCAACGACCGGCTTACGCACGAGGTCGCGGCCCGCGACGACTGGTGGCTACATGCCGAGGGGCCGGGCTCACACGTCGTGCTGCGTAACCCTCAGCGGCTCGAGCAACCACCCGCAAAGGCCCTCGAGCGCGCCGCGGGCGTCGCAGCCTGGTTCAGCCGCGCGCGATCCGCCGCCACCGTCGAGGTCCACTGGACTCGCGTTCAGAGCGTTCGTCGGCCCAAGGGCGGCGCTCCAGGGGAAGTTCTTCTCCAGGGGCATCGCAGTATCCGGGTGCAGCCGGTGCGCCCGACGCGAAAGGCTGACGCGCGCGGGGATTGAAGCGCCTGGCGGGCCTTCTAGGCTCCTGGTTCCGTAGTCGCCGGGACTGCCTCGGACCCCATCCAGGGGCGGTTGGTGCCGAAACGGGTAGCGAACACCGCTCCGAGCCCCAGGAACGCTGCGATCGTCCAGATCAGCGAACCAACAACGGGGAAGTAGTGCAGTACCCCCAAGGTCGCCCCACCAGCCAGCACCAAGCCTAGCTGCGCCGAGTCGGTCTTGCCCAGCGCCACCAACAGCTTCTGTCCCAGCAACTGGAACACCGCCACCATCCCGAAAATGTAGGCCAGCCACCACCCCAGTAACGCCGCTATCAGGAACGGAATGCCGATAAGCAGGAACGACAGCACGAAGAACAGCCCGGTCAACAACGTGAGCGCGAAGAACCCGACCAGACCGATGGCACCGAGACGGATCGGCTCGTGTTCGATCGAGCGCGATGCCGATGAGATCCGATCACCTACCAGCGCGACGGTAAGTACGGCCAACAGCATCCAGTACATGAACTGGGTCGTGCGCGCCGCGACGTGGAAAGGCGTCAGACCCCACCAGCGTCCCATCGACCACCCACCCCAGCCGGAGAGCCACGGCGCCGAATCGAGTCCGCTGATACCCACGTTCACCACTTCGCCGTCGATCTCGGCACCGGGGGATCGGCTCAGAGATCCGCCGACGCTGACCACGTCGCCGCGGACGTGGGCGTCGGGCCCGAGCCGCATCGAGCCCGCCACACTCACTACGTCGCGCGCGGTGCCGTTGATGGTCAACTCACCGCCGAGGACAACCACGTCGCGGCGCGCCTCACCGTCGATCGTCACGGCGCCACCCATCATGACGATCTCGTCGCGCGCTACATCGCCTTCCTCGATGTCGATCCGACCGCCGACGAGGAAGCCGCCATCGCCGGAGCGCACGGTGACGCATCCGGCTAGCGTCCCGCCGAGAATCACCGCTACCCCCAGCGCAGACCACCCGCGCACGCTACCTCTCTTGCGGCCATTGACGGTGACCTTCATGTCGTCCCCCTAGCCTCGTTTCGATGCCGCCGTTGGTAGTTCAGGACCAAGCGGGTAAATGCATAGTTGAGCGAAACGGTCAGCAGCAGCAACATCGCCTGTACCAGCCAACCGCTGCTCATCGCCAGGCTGGAGATTCGCCACATGATCTGCCCGGCCTCTTCGAGTATCACCCGGCCTTGGGCAAGCACGGCTCGTGTGGTGGAAACGCCGGATGCAGCAACATCGGCAATTCCACCAACCCCCGCGGCCACCACGGTCCCGGTCTGCACGCCATCGAGTGCACCGCTGCCAATCAACCAGGCAACTGCCCCCGTAAAGAGCGCTAGCAGCGTGACGCTGGCCGCCACGCTCCACCGCATCGCTTCGCGCCAAGGAATGGCGGCTCCAGGTCGATGAGCAGGATATTGGGCGATTCGACCCATCACCGCGTTGACGAAGTCCGGTGGCGGCGCTACTTCGGAAAGACGATCGAGCTGTACGAGAAAACCCTGCTCACGGCGCTCCGCGTCGGCACAGACCTGACAACGCGCCAGGTGCTGCTCCATCGACCGATGCGCATCCGGAGAGAGCACACCGTCGACATACGCCGAAAGCATGTCCAGGTTGGGCTCGTGTGCGCTCATCTCATGCCCCTGCCAGGGACGACGACTCGAGTACATCGCCAAGACCGGTGCGTAGCGCCTCGCGGGCGCGGAAGATACGAGTCTTGACCGTTCCCAGTGGTAATTCTAGAGCTTCGGCAATCTCGTCATAAGACATATCGGCGGCGTGCCGCAACACTAACGGCTCGCGGTACTTCTCCGGTAGCTGGGCGATGGCGTCCTCCAGGTGGTCGCGAAACTCATCGTCCAGGAAGACCTGCTCCGGCCCGGCTTCGTCCGCTGCGACCTCACGCCCCATCGTGCCCTCTTCCGTCTCTACCGGAGCGTCGAGGGGCACCAGCGTCAGACGCCGGCGTCGAATCTCATCGATCGCCGCATTGCGGGCGATACGGAAGAGCCAGGCGGTAAACGGATACTGCGGTCGATAGCTATGCAAAGCCGAATACGACTTGAGGAAGACGTCTTGCGACAAGTCGACCGCGTCGTCGTAGTTTCCCAGCATCCGATACACATAGTTCACGATCGGCCCCTGATAGCGACCGACCAGCTCGGCGAAGCGATGTTGCTCGCCTGCCAGAACCGCTTCGACGATCTCTTGGTCGGTTGCGCTCATACGATTCCGAATTCGTCCTAAGTTACGGTCAGACGAGCGGAAAAGTTTCGCTTTCGCTCTTACGGAAACTGCCTGTCACGAGGGGCCCGTATGCGTGTGAACGGCAACGGCGTGCGGGGCGGTGCGATGCTACCATCCGGCCCCATGCAGGACATCGAGGGCAACGTCATCTCGGTCAGAGAGAGAGTTCACTCGGCGGCGTCGAGAGTCGGTCGCGCCGCGGCCGACGTCGAACTGTTGGGGGTCAGCAAGACACGGCCAGTGTCGCAGCTGCTGGAAGCCGCCGGCGCGGGTTTGACGAGCCTCGGCGAGAGCCGGGTGCAGGAGGCGGAGGGCAAAATCGCTCAGGTGCAGGGGCGCGTCCGCTGGCACCTGATCGGCAAGCTACAGACCAACAAGGCCAGGCTCGCGGCAGCGCTGTTCGATGTGATCCACTCTGTTGACCGCGCCGCCCTCGTCGAACGGCTCGACGCCGCCGCGTCCAACCTCGGGCGGCGAATCGACACCTACGTACAGGTCGATTTCGCACGTACAGAACAGTCGGGTCCGGCGATCGACCTGCAAGCCGCCGATCTTTGTCATCAGATCCACGCCACCGGCACTCTCCGCCTCGTCGGCCTGATGACGCTGCCGCCACTCGGCCCGACGCCGGAGTCGGCGCGGCCCTACTTCCGACGCCTACGCGAGCTCCGCGATCAGATCGTCTCCGAGACAGAGTTGCCATCGCTGGGACTCTCGATGGGTATGACGAACGACTTCGAGGTTGCGATCGAGGAAGGCGCTACCATTGTTCGCGTCGGCACCGCCATCTTCGGCCCTCGCAGCTGAATCGGGAGAGCGATGTTCCTCATCCGCAATCTTGTAAGCGCTTCCGCCACCATTCTCGACATGGTGCTCGGCTTTTACATGCTGCTCGTTTTCGGCCGGGTCATCATTTCCTGGGTCAACGCCGACCCCTACAACCCGATCGTGCAGTTTCTCTACCAGGCGACGGAGCCGGTGCTCCGGCCCCTGCGACAACGTTTGGGGATGTACGGCGGCGTCGATTTCTCACCGATGATTCTGCTGCTGATCATCGTCTTCTTGCGAGGCTTCCTCGTGACGTCGCTGGTCGATCTGGCGCGCAGTCTCTGAGCCAGCTCGACGATCTACAGAGACGGGCCCTCGTGGTCGATCTCGAACCGCCACGAGTAGGTGTAGTCGAACGGCAAATCGATCGGCACGGCGTAAACAACCCGGATTCGAATCGAACCGCGGCGCCGCACGATGGAGATACTGCGGCGTGTCACCGGGAGCCCGAGATCTTCGGCGCGTTCGATGATGTTGCGTAGGATCTCATCGTCGGCGACCTGGCGCCGGCGCGCGCCACCGTAAACGATCTGTTCGCGTACCGTGTCGTCGAGCTGAAACCCGGAGGCACGCACCGGAACGAACTTCATGCCGGCGTAGATCGCTACAACTACCACGGCGAGACCCAGCAGCGCGCCTAGCCCACCGCGACCCGCTTCGCTGATCCAGCGCGGCCCACCCAAGGCTCCTCGCTCTAACTCGCGACTGGCTCCTCGCATGTGCGCCTCCACTCTGGTGCGCCAATCGACCGGCAACCGGCCTTCACCGGCGCTAGCGGATCATCTGGAACGTCCGCTCCCAACGGGTTCTCGTAAAGAAGCTCGGCAACAGCTTGCCAAGCTGCACAAGTCGGTCGCCAAAACCGGTGGCGAAGTAGGCACGCGACGGCGCATCGAAAGACCAGTACACCATCACCGCGCGCCCTTTGACCAGGCGGCGTGGCACCGTGCCCCAATAGCGCGAGTCGCGGCTATTTTCGCGATTGTCGCCCATGCAGAAATACTCGCCCTCCGGAACCTGGACGGGGCCGTAGTCCCGATGACTGCCGAAGGTCGACGTATGGTGCGCGAACGGCTCGTCGACGATCTCGTCGTTTACCAGTACGACACCGTCGCGAACTTCGACCTTGTCACCGCCGACGCCAACGACCCGCTTTATGAAATCCTTGTCAGGTTCCTGGGGAGCGCGAAAGACAATGACGCTGCCGCGCTCGATCTCGGTCGTCGGCAAGATGAAGGATGCGCCACTCCCAGGACCGTAAACGAATTTGTTGACCACGATGTGGTCGCCGACGAGGAGGTTCGGCTCCATCGACCCGGTCGGGATCTTGAAGGCCTGAAACACGAACGTGCGGATGAATAGCGCCAGGATCGCAGCGATCAGGATCGATTCCAGGTACTCGCGCAGGGTCGATTTTTGCATCGTTCGCTCGGTGGCCGGCGTGCGGCGCAGATCGTCTCGCGCGCCTCTACGGGGCAACGTGATGGTGACGAATTGTACCAGGGTCGGCGGCGGCGACAGGAGCCGAATCGCCCAGTGGCCAGCTAGCGTTGGCGGCCATGTTGAGGGGGTCACCGTCTCCTCGCCGTAGCCGAGCATACCCGGCACCGGCGACCATGGCGGCATTGTCGGTCGAGAGCTCGTGCGGGGATACATGAAGCGGCAGCTCGAGAGCCTCTGCCAACTCTGCGAACCTCCTGCGAAGATCACTGTTGGCAGCGACTCCACCAGCCAGCGCGAGCCCGCGTACCCGGTGGACACGCGCCGCGCGGCGTGTCGTGTCAACTAACATGTCCACCGCTGCCGACTGGAAGCTCGCCGCAAGGTCGCGGACTCGTTGCTCGTCTGGCGCGGCAGGTGGCAGCGCGTTTGCCAGCGCCAAACGACGGGCGGCGGTCTTCAACCCGGAGAAGGAGAAATCCAGCCCGAGCTCGGCGCGCGGTAACGCGAAACGCTTCGGATCACCGTCAGAGGCGAGTCGATCAATGATCGGCCCGCCAGGAAAGCCCAGCTCGAGAAGCTTCGCAAGCTTGTCGAAGGCCTCGCCGGCGGCGTCATCACGGGTGGCGCCCAACCGCTCATACCGGGGTCCGTGGCGTACCCGGTAGAGAGCCGTGTGGCCGCCCGACACAACCAGCGCCAGGAGCGGGTAGCGAATCTCGACGTCGGCACCGAGGGCTGGCATGAGCGCACCGTGCACATGCGCGCCGAGGTGGTGCACCCCGACATACGGTAGGCGCCGCGATCGGGCCAACCCGCGCCCGAAGCACCATCCCGCCAGCAAGGCGCCGATCAATCCGGGGCCGCGCGTCACCGCGATAGCATCGACCTGTGCAAGCCCCACGCCGGCCTCCGCTAGCACCGCGTCGAGCATGCCCGGAAGCACCTCGACGTGCTTGCGCGCGGCGATCTCGGGCACGACGCCGCCGAACCGCTGGTGCTCCGGCTGCGACGATACGCCGTTGGCGAGCACACGATATCCGTCCTCGACGATCGCTACGCCGGTGTCATCGCATGATGTCTCAATGCCGAGGACTCGCACGCTTAAGGGCGTCCGGCCCGTCGGCAGCAATCCGATAACGACTCTGCATAGGGTGCGCGCGCCACTCCGCTCTCGGTAATGATCGCGGTCACCAACCGGGCGGGCGTCACGTCGAAAGCCGGATAGGCGGCCGGAACCCCATCTGGCGCGATTCGGGTCGCGTTCAACACCACAACCTCTTCACCGTCGCGTTCCTCGATCGGAATCTCGGCCCCCGAGGCGGCATCGAGGTCAACGGTGCTTGTGGGAGCAGCGACGTAGAACGGTATGCCGTGCTCACGGGCCAGTACG
Organism: Acidobacteriota bacterium; assembly: GCA_965197275.1. Taxonomy (GTDB): domain Bacteria; phylum Acidobacteriota; class UBA890; order UBA890; family WLXD01; genus DASCOT01. The sequence continues at coordinate 131,773 of CBDAMQ010000029.1, read as the reverse complement.
GCGACCGTGTAGGTCCCGATCTTGTTGGCCACATCGCCGTTTGCCGCTATGCGGTCGGCGCCGACGACCACGACATCGACGGATCCGCGCTGCATCATGTGGCCCACCATGTTGTCGGTGAGCACCGTGCAGGGGATGCCGTCCTGCTGCATCTCCCATGCCGTTAGCCGAGCTCCCTGCAAGAACGGCCGGGTCTCATTGGCGAGCACATGAACACTGCGACCGGACTCGACGGCGGCACGCACAACGCCCAGAGCAGTACCGTATCCGGCAGTCGCCAGAGCTCCGGCGTTGCAGTGGGTCATCAACTGGACATCGTCGGGCAACAGGCCGGCGCCGTGTTCGCCCATGCGCCGGTTGATCTCGACGTCCTGTTCTCGAAGCAGCAGCGCCTCCTCCAGCAGCCGAACGCGGGCAGCTTCGACCCCTTCAGCGAGCCGAGCCTCGATCGTTCGGTGCATTCGCCGAACCGCCCAAGCCAGATTCACGGCCGTTGGTCGGGCCGCCTCGAAACGCTCGCATAGTGTCGCGAACTGTTGCCGGAAAAGCTCCGGATCGTCGCTTAGCGTCCGGGCGGCCATCGCCAGCCCCAGCGCCGCCGTGACTCCGATAGCCGGCGCTCCGCGGACCACCAGCCGGCGGATAGCGTCAATCACCTCGTCGGCACTACGCAATTCCAGATAGGTCTCTTCGCCGGGCAATCTGCGCTGGTCCAGCAAGACGACAGCGCCGCTCTTCCAGGCGATGGGCTCGATCATCTACGCTCCAGTCGGTTGACGCTGTTTACGGTCGATCGTTACGATCTGTGGCGGAACCCCGGGCGGCGAGCGCTCTCGCGACGCCTATGCGCACCGTTTTCCGAGCCTCCGTACCATGGCCTGGTTTCGCAAGAAACGTACGTCGAAGCGCGTTGTAGGTGACCGCCGCCCAGACATGCCCTCGGGCCTCTGGACGAAGTGCAACCACTGTCGCGAGATCGTCTACCGCAAGGAAATCCTGCGGAACGCAAGTGTCTGCCCGAAGTGCGACTACCACTTTCGCATATCGGCAAGAGACCGGTTGTCGTTGCTGTCCGATGAAGGTCAATGGAGCGAGTTCGGCGACGATCTGGCGCCCAAGGACTCCCTGCGCTTCCGCGATACCAAGCGCTACCGCGATCGCCTCAGCGACTACCAAGAGCGCACTGGTCTCCAAGATGCAGTAATCACCGCCGATGCTCATCTCGAGGGTATAGCTGTCGTGCTGGCGGCGATGGAGTACGGCTTCATGGGCGGCAGTATGGGGTCTGTCGTCGGCGAGAAGATCACCCGGGCAGCAGAGCGCGCACTCGAGCGTCGGGTGCCGCTGATCGTGGTGTCCTGCTCCGGCGGAGCACGAATGCAGGAGGGGGCACAATCGTTGATGCAAATGGCGAAGATCTCGGCAGCGCTCTCCCGGTTGTCGGCCGCCTCGCTGCCGTTCGTTTCCGTGCTGACCGACCCGACAACGGGCGGTGTGACCGCCTCTTTCGCGATGCTCGGAGATCTGAATATCGCCGAGCCCCAAGCGTTGATCGGCTTCGCCGGGCCTCGCGTGATCGAGCAAACGATTCGCGAGCGGTTGCCCGAGGGGTTCCAGCGCAGCGAGTTTCTGCTCACCCACGGCATGCTCGATCGGGTGGTGCACCGGAGCGAGCTGAAGCGAACGCTCGCGACTGTCCTTCGGCACCTCAGTGCTAGTTCGGACCACGCTCTGATGACGGCGAGGCTGACGGCGGACGAGGTCTCACCCCGAGGGTAGCGTGCGAACCGGGCGATGAGCGTATCTGCCGCGCGCCGACGATTGCAGCAGCTGGGTCCGGAGGCGATGACGCCCGGTCTCGAGCGTATCCGCCGACTGCTGGAAACGCTGGGAAACCCCCACCAGGACTACCCAACAGCGATCATCGCGGGCACCAATGGCAAGGGCTCCACCACTGCCATGCTCGCAGCTATCGGCCTCGCCGCGGGCTTGCGGGTGGGCGCCTATTCCTCACCGCATCTTAACGAGATCGAGGAGCGCTTCCGAATCGATGGTCATCCAATCTCCAGCGGTGGCCTGGAGGCCCACCTCGGCGCAGTATTCGCTGCGATCGACCAACGTGCAGACGGCGGCGAAACATCGCAGTCGCCGAGCTATTTCGAGACCCTGACTGCGGTAGCGTTTCGCTACTTCGCCGAGGCGCGTGTCGACCTCGCGGTGCTCGAGGTAGGTCTGGGCGGCCGCCTCGACGCGACCAACGTGACCAAGCCGAGGGTCGCAGTAATCACACCGATATCGGTCGATCATACCGACTGGCTCGGGGATGACGTCGCCCGAATCGCCGAGGAGAAGTTCGCCGTCGCGCCGCGCGGCGGCGTCGCGGTGGTGGCACCCCAGTCGCCGGCCGTCGCTGACGTGATCGAACGGCGCGCGGAAGAGCGCGAGATCACGTTAATGCGCGCGGTCGACTTTCCCATCGAGGTCAGAGCCGTCGACTCCCGTCTACGACACACCTTCGATCTCGAGGCGCGGATGCGCGCGTACGCCGGGCTCGAGCTCGCGCTTGCGGGGTCGCACCAAGTCGAGAACGCACGCTGTGCCGTTCTCGGCGCCGAGGCGCTGGACCGACGACGTATGCGCATCAACTCCGACGCCATTTGGGCAGGTCTACGACACACCGAGCTCGCTGGACGATGTGAATGGTTCGAAGGCCAACCGCCGGTGCTGCTAGACAGCGCCCATAATCCAGCGGCGATCATCGCGTTGACCGGCTATCTGGATCGACTTCGCGACGCCAAGCGCTTCAGCCGACTCCACCTGGTCTTCGGCGCCCTCGACGACAAGGACGTCGCCGGGATGGCGGAGCTACTGTATCCGCGCGCCGACACCTTGATCGCAACTCGGCCTCCTTCGCCGCGTAGCCGACACCTCGAGAGGTTGCTCGTGGCAGCGCCGCCGCCCGAGACAGCCGTCGCGATCGAAGACCCGGTTGCTGCCCTCGCCCGCGCCCGGGAGCTTGCCGAAGCGGACGACCTCATCTGCGTCACCGGTTCGATCCACCTGCTTGGCCAGCTGCGACCTTTGTTGGGTGGACCGGACGACGCCGAATCCGTGCCCTGACCGGTTTGCGTCCAGGAGCTACAATGGCTTCAGCTCTGGAAACAGGGGTGGGCCAGGGCATCGTGACGTCACCGCCCGACGCGACGTGATCCGACTGCGAATGCTCGACATTCAGCTGCAGTGGCTGCCTGGCTCATTGACGATCGGCGTGCTGGCAGGTGCCGTGCTTACCAGCCTGGTGCCACGCCACGCCGATGCGCAGCAGGTCGGGATCCCGCTGGGTCTCGCCGAATGCTGCGAGGTCCAGTATCGAAACGTGCGCATCGAAGGCACCGTCTTCCACCTCAGCGGTGACGTCGACGTCGTCGATTTGCAGCGCGGCATCCGGTTGCTCGCCGACGAGATCAGCTTCGACACCGAGGAGCTGAGCTTCGAGGCTGCCGGCAACGTGTCGTTCGAACAGGGAGCGCTGCTTCTCAACGGCAGCGCCATGCGCGGAGACCTCGACGACGCCACGCTCGAGATGGACGACGTGATCGGCGTCGCTCCGGGCCCATTCTACGTCCGTGCGTCGCGCCTCGAACAGATCGAGCCTGGCAAGTTCCGTGGCAACAACTTCGTCCTCACACCGTGTAACCAGGCCACCTCGATTTGGGAGTTCCGCGGTACCAGCATGACCTTCAAGCCAGGCAAGTATGTGCGCATGGCGTGGCCCCACATTCGCGTGAAAGGCCTCCCCGTGTTCGGTTTGCCGTTCATCGTCTGGCCACTACAAGATTCGCCGCGACAGACCGGTTTGCTCATACCGGCGCTCGCTACGTCGAGCCGGAAGGGGTTCTCGGTATCGGAGACGTTCTTCTGGGCCATCAACCGCAGTGCCGACTTGACGCTTTCCTACGAACATTTCGCCAATGCCGGTAACGGTTACTCGGCCGAGTTTCGACACGCACTCGGCGACAGCGCCAACGGTTCGATCCGTGCCTACTACCTACCTGGCAAAGAGGCCACGTTGGAAGAACAGGCCGCCGGCAAGTTCACGTTCGACCGTGGCTTCGTCCTCAGAGCGGCGCATATCCAGCCAATGCCGGGCGGCATCACTTTCCGCCTCGGGGCCGACTCGATCAGCAGCACCCAGTTCGCCCGGCAGTTCCAAGACGACGTCAACCGGTTCCTGCAGCGGCAATCCGTCTTCAGCGGCGAACTCACCAAGAGTTGGGGCGCCAGCACGCTGTCGATGGTGGGGAGCAGCAACCAGCGTTTCGATAGCAATACGTTGTCGACCATCGGGCGCCGGCTCCCGATGCTGCGGTACAGCTTGCGTAGCACGCAGGTTCTCGGCCCGATCTATGTCGCCGGGCAGGCTTCGGTGGCGAGGCTGCAGAAGCTTCGCATCGAGGACAGGCCTAACGGCACGACGCGCAGTGACGGGGGCGTCTACAACCGTTTCGATGCCTTTCCGGAAGTCGCGGTGCAGCTGACCCAGATCCCGTGGCTCACGTTCAATCCGTTCTTCCGCTACCGCTCGACCTATTGGTCGCATCGATCGCGCCAGGACGAGTTCAAGTTCGCCGAGAACTCCATCTTTCGGAGCTTCTACGAGACCGGCGTCGAAATGGTGGGGCCGCAGCTGTTCAAGATCATCGATACCCCGGGAAGCAACTACTCGCCGCGGCTCAAGCACGTCATCCAGCCGCGCCTCGTTTATCGGCGCGTGCGTCAGATCGATGCCAAACCCAACGAGCTGCGGCGCATCATCCTGTTCGACGAGATCGATTTCGGCGTCGGAGACAGCCAGAGCTTGATCGCCGAGATCACCACCCGACTGTTCGCCAAGCGCTACCCATCCGCCCAGGCCGAGGAGCGCATGGTCTGGCAGGCAGCCGAGATCACCGTCGGCCACAACTACAGCTTCGAGCCACTGTCTCTGAAAGAAGAGGAAGCCGGTGTACCGCGCATCAGAGTGCCGTGGTTCGTTCGGGCACGCTTTACCCCGAGCGCCAACTTCTTTGTTCAGGGCGACATGAGCTTGACGCCCTCGTTCACGCCCGCCAACTACACGGTTTCGGCCGAGGCGCGCGGTGCATCGGCAGGCCTGGGACTCAGCTGGTTCCGCGGCGTGCGCGACTTCCTGAACCCACAGGACTTGAGCGAGGTGCTGGTGCAGACCACCAGCAACACGATGCAGGCCTTCGGCAACATCAGCATCTTCGCCCAGCGGCTGACTCTCGGGTCTCGCGTCGGCATGGACCTGTTTCGGAATCAGCTGCAAAACCTCAGCGGCAGCGTGCAATGGAATCTGCAGTGCTGCTCCCTCGGGCTCGACGTCAGACGGCTCAACTTCTTCGATCGTCAGGAAACTCAGTTCGCACTGCTGCTGAACCTGGCGCAGGTTGGCACGTTCGGGTTCGACAGCCATCGCGAGTAGGCCGTCGCAGATCTACCTCTCAGCCGGGCCACGCGCGTGAGCGACACCGCGTAAGCTCCCTGAGCGTGACTTGTCCCAAGGAGCTCCGCATGCGCGTCTTGATCACCGGCATCACGGGATTCGCCGGCTCGCATCTGGCCGATTACGCTGTCGACCAGGAAGGCGTCGAGGTTCACGGAATTCGACGCTGGCGGTCGCCGACAGAGAACATCGACCACCTCCGCGACCGACTGAACATGGTCGAGTGCGATCTTCGTGATGCCGCGTCCGTTATCTCGATGATCGAAGCCGTACGTCCGGAGCGGATCTTCCATCTCGCCGCCCAGTCATACGTACCGACGTCGTGGCACGCGCCGGCAGAGACCCTGGAGACGAACATCATCGGACAGTTGAACCTATTCGATGCTCTGCGACACACCGGTTGCGACGCACGGGTTCAGATCGCTGGCTCCTCCGAGGAGTACGGTCTGGTGCACCGTGACGAAGCTCCGATCACCGAGGCGAACCCACTGCGCCCTCTGTCTCCCTATGCCGTCTCGAAGGTCACGCAGGACCTGTTGGCGTATCAGTACTTTCGCTCATACGGAACTCAAGCGATCCGCACGCGAGGCTTCAATCACACCGGGCCGCGCCGCGGGGAGGTTTTCGTGGTGAGCAACTTCGCCAAACAGATAGCCCTTATCGAGGCCGGAAGGGGAGACCCGATCATTCGCGTCGGCAACCTCGAGGCGGAGCGTGATTTCACCGATGTGCGGGACGTAGTGCGCGCTTACTGGCTAGCTCTGGAGCACGGCGAGCCCGGCGAGGTCTACAACATCGCCAGCGGGACCACTTGGAGGATTCAGGACGTCCTCGATCTCCTGCTGTCGTTTTCTGAAGTCGACATCCGGGTGGAGGTCGACCCGGAGCGACTCCGACCCTCCGATGTCGAGCTGCTGCTCGGCGATGCGTCGAAGCTGCGCGCGATTACCGGGTGGGAACCCGTGATCCCGTTCGAACAAACCGCTAAGGAAACTCTCGACTACTGGCGGGCCCGCTTCTGACCCGGCTGCGGGGATGCCCGCTCGCCAGTGTTCTGAATCAGGAATCCGGCAACCGGAGCGAGCTCGATCGCCACTTCATTGATCACCGGCATCACGGGTTTCGCCGGACGACACCTATCAGCAGCGCTACGGGAGCGTGGCGAGCGTGTCTGCGGCTTTGCGCAGGATCCGGGCGACGATCCACTCCAGTCAGCGCGAATCGAGGGCGCGGAGCTGCACCTCGGCGATGTTCGGGATGCGGACCACCTCGCCCGGATTCTGGCCACGGAGCGCCCCAGCACCGTTTACCACCTAGCGGCGGTGTCGCATGTCGGCGACTCCTGGAAGCATCGGCGCGCGACGCTCGAGGTAAACCTCCTCGGCACCGACGCAGTACTTGACGCGGTCGCCCGCACCGACACTGCGATCAAGGTAGTCCAGATATCGTCCGGGCAGGTGTACAGCGCCACCGACGAGAGCTCGATGCCGTTGGGCGAGGAGGCCACTCTGCGGCCCCGGAGCCCATACGCGTCGAGCAAGCTCTGCGCAGAGATACTCGGCCGCCAGGCAGCGGATGCCGGCCTGGCGCACGTTGTCATCGTGCGACCGTTCAACTTCGCGGGCCCGGGCCAGGCCCCCACCTTCGTCTGTTCCGATTTCGCCCGCCAGATCGCCCTCGCCGAGATCAGCGGGCGCGCCGACCTGCAGGTGGGGAATCTCGCCGCGCGCCGCGACTTCACGGACGTGCGCGACGTGGTCCGCGGGTTTCAAGCCGCCGCCGAGCGTGGCGACTCAGGGAGCACGTACAATCTTTGCAGCGGGCGAGGCATCGCAGTGCAGGAAATACTCGACGGCCTGCTGGGGCTCTCGCCGGCCGAGATTCGGGTCGAGATCGACCCCGAGCGCTTCCGGCCAGTCGACGTCCCGCTGTTCATCGGTGACGGCACCCGCGCCTGCAGCGAGTTGGGTTGGCGAGCCGAGATCCCATTGACCGAGACGCTGCACGAAACGCTCAGCTATTGGCGCCAACAGGTCCGGGCGGATGCCTGAGGGCTCGGCCGATCTCCTGGCGCTGATGGGCGCTCGTGGGCTCGCCGGAAGTGCCTTCGGGATCGGATTCGCCGGTGTCCTGTGGTTGCTCAGCCTGACGCGTACGCGCGCCGCGCCGGTCGTGGCCGTCTTGCTGACGACGAGCTACGTTGCCGTGGGTTGGCCGCTCGCCCTGCTGATCGGTCTTCAGCTCACGACCGCCGGGATCGTCGGCCACCTCGGCGATCCCGGAACCCGGCCTGGGGTGCTCGACACGCTGGGCTTGGCCGCACTCACGGCGCTATGCGCGCTCGGGTCGCTGAGCGGATTCGCCCCGGCGTACTGGCTCGCGGCGGCGTGCGGGGCGGCCGTGGGAGCCGCGGCCATCTGGGCGTCAGACGTAGTCGGCCGGCACCGCCTCACGGCGACGACCGCCGTCGTCGCGGGCCTGCTGATCGCCGCCATGCGACTCCAGCTCTTGGGCGTCGGCGAGCCAGCGCTGGCCGCCGTGGCGGCGATGTCGGGCCTGGCGCTGGTCCGGCAGATGCGACGAACACGCCCGGTACGCCTTGCGATCGGGGCGTTGATCGCGGGTGCGCTCAGTGCGTTCCTCACCGCTCTACTACCCTGAGCGCTCCCAGCGGCGGCGTCTGCATCGCGCTACAATCGAAGCAGCATCCCCGAGGAGGGCGTCAAGCATGAACGCATTGAAAACGACCCTGCTGCTCGGCGCGATGACCGGGCTCCTGCTAGCGATCGGATCCGCTTTCGGGAATCAAGGCCTGGTAATCGCCATGGGCCTGGCGGTGGTCTTCAACTTCGGCAGCTACTGGTTCTCGGACAAGATCGTGCTGGAAATGTACCGCGCGCAACCAGCCGATCCGGGCCAGTTCGCGAGCTTGCATGCAACGGTCGAGCGTTTGGTGGCCCGCGCTGGACTGCCGAAGCCTGCGATATACGTACTGCCGTCGCCCGGAGCCAATGCCTTCGCCACCGGTCGCAACCCGCAGCACTCGGCCGTCGCGGTAACTGCCGGATTGCTCCAAATGCTCGACGAGCAGGAGCTCGAGGGCGTCTTAGCCCACGAGTTGGCGCATATCAAGAACCGCGACATCCTCGTCTCGACGATCGCCGCCACGATGGCCGGCGCCATCACGATGTTGGCTCGCATGATCGGCTATTCGGCGATGTTCGGTGGCGGACATGGGCGCGATCGCGATGGCGGCGGCGCGCTCGGAGCACTGGCAATGATGATCGTCGCGCCGCTGGCCGCGATGGTCGTTCAGATGGCAGTGTCGCGGACGCGCGAGTACAAGGCCGACGCCACCGGTGCCCGAATCGTGGGCCATCCACACGGCCTGATGAGCGCGCTGCAGAAGCTCGAGCACGCCCGCCAACGGGTCCCGCTGCAGGCCTCGCCCGCGACGGCGCATATGTTCATCGTGCGGCCGTTCTCCGGGGGGCTCCGGGGTCTATTCTCAACCCACCCGCCGATGCAAGAGCGCATTGACCGGTTGCGTAACCTGCGCTAGTCGGGCATCTCGCGGCGTAATCTCATCAGTATCCGAGGTCCGGCACGAAAGCCGTGGGGTTCCATTGGCCGGGCCCAACAAGCACCGGAGTCGGCACCTCGGGACGAAGCCCCGTTCGGTGTACTGAGCGCGCAAGGATCAGCCGAGGAGATCGACGGGTCTTCCTCCGCTCGGGCCGGCGAGCTCGGCTAGAACAGCCCTCTCAACGAAACCCCACGGCTTTCGTGCCGGGCGAACCGGCGAGGTAGCAGCCGTCGGAATTCTGACGGCTGCTGAGCAGCGCCGTGTCTCGAGTTCCGCAGCCGGCGGCGGCTTCGGGTCGGGTCGTCGGGCTTTGGCCATGAAAGCCCTCTCAACGGAACCCACGCGGCTTTCATGACGGGCGCACCGACGAGGTGACCCGCCGAACGTGCCAAATCCTAACCAGCAAGCTCTCTCCGGGCCAGCGGCCGGCCGCCGCTCCGGGGCCACGAACCCCAAGACGACTCGCAGTCGCAGAGTCAATTGCCGTCCTCCGACAATCGGGTGGTCGTGTTGCCCGATCGCATCTGGGAGGTCGCCGTGAAGGGCGCGGGGTTCTGTCGAGAGGGCTGTCCTGGCCATACCCAACGACCCGAGTGGAGTGAGACCCGCGTACCTCAGATTGGCGCCGCGACACCGTTGTTCATCGAACGGGGCTCGCGACCGAGGTCGTCGACCGCGGTGCCAGTGGGGCCCGGCCGACAGAACCCCGTGCCCTTCACGCTACGCCTACCCACGATGGCGCCTAGCCGGCCGAACCTAATCAACTCTGTGCCGTGCCGTGCATCAGAGCGCGATGCAACTTTTTCGGGGGAAGGCGTTGGAACCTTGACATGCGCTCCAGTGCTCCCTATAGTCCGGCAGTGGATCAAAGTGGGCTGAAGTAGTACTCACACCCTAAAACGGTCGGAATTGCCTTGATTCGGAGTGCAGCATCGGATGCTCAGGGGGAATCATCCAGCAACAGTCGATGCGAAGCACCGCATCAAGGTACCGACCGCTTTTCGCAACGTGATCCGGGAAACGTACGGTGACGACTTCTTCCTCACTAGCTTCACCGGGGAAAACGTTCTCGCCTATCCACTACCGGAATGGGGCCGCGTGGAAGAGCGCTTGCAAGCAATCCCGAGCATGAACCCCGCTCGTCAGAAGCTCCTGGCGCGGGTGAATTACTACGGCGCGCTGACCTCGATGGATCGGCAGGGTCGTGTGCTCGTGCCGCAGCTGCTGCGCAATGCCGCCACCGTCGACGGCGAGGTGGTGGTAATGGGTCAGATCAGCCATCTGGAGATATGGAACCACGAGACCTTCCGCCAGCGGATGGACGAGCGCCCACTCACCACGGATGACTTCCAGATCCTCGCGGACATGGGAGTGTGACGGTGGTCATGGGCCGTAGCATCCCGCTCAGCCTGGCGACGCTGGCACCGCCACAACACGGTGTCCGGTCGCGCGGGCGCCAACCCGGCCGCGCAGCCGACGTGCACACCCCGGTCATGCGCGATGAGGTTATCGAGCACCTGCGGTCCGCACCCGACGGGACCATGGTCGACGGCACACTGGGGCTCGGCGGTCACGCCGAAGCACTACTGGCGACTCGCAACGACATCCACCTCGTCGGCATCGATCGCGACGCCGACGCCCTCGAGCTCGCCGACCTCCGCCTGGCGCGCTGGTCCGGACGCTACGAGCTGTGCCGGGCCGACCATCGCACTCTTCCCGATATGGCCAAGGCCCGAGGTTGGGCGCCAATTGCCGCGATCCTGATTGACCTGGGCGCCTCGTCGTTGCAGCTCAACACCGCCGATCGCGGCTTCTCGTTTCGCCTCGAAGGGCCGCTCGACATGCGCATGGACCGGCGACAGCCACGCACGGCGGCAGAGGCCGTCAATCGGCTATCTGGTGACGAGCTTCGCTCGCTGATCCGCGACTACGGCGAAGAGTCGCATGCTGCGCGCATCGCCCGCGCCATCGTCAAGGCTCGTGATGTCGAGCCGATCACGACGACCACGCGTCTAGCCGAGATCATTGAGAGCGCCGTGCCGCAGCGCGGTCCACGACGGATCCACCCCGCTACCCGCACGTTCCAGGCATTGCGGATCGCCATAAACGACGAGCTCGGTGGCCTGCAGGAATTCGTCGTCGACGCGAGCAAGCTGCTCGCCCCCGGCGGCCGACTGATCGTTCTCGCATTTCATTCGCTCGAGGATCGCGCCATCAAGCGCGCCTTCAAGTACCTCGCGAGCGACTGCGAATGCCCTCCGGAGCTACCGCAGTGCGTCTGCGACAAGCGCTCCGAAGTAAAGATTCTGACCTCGCGACCACTGACACCCGGTGAGGACGAGGTTGCAACGAACCGACGTGCGCGCAGCGCCAAGATGCGCGTGCTGGAACGGATCTGAGGAGGAAGGATCGCGGAGAGTCGGGGATCTGTGGCTCCATGGCCAGCTAGTAACCCATGTGTTGTAAAAATGCCTCCCTTTACAACCCTGGCTAGCTTTCGCCCCAGGCCATTGGAGCCACAGACCCCCGACTCTCCCGGCAGCCCTCCGGCAACGGAGTGAGCGACTTGTCCCGAATCGCGAACCGCCCTCTGGTCAAGGCGCGCGAGCCGAACCGCTTCAGCGACCTCGGGCAGGCTTTCGCCGGTATCCTCCTGCTGATCATACCGGCATTCCTGTACGCTTCCCAGCGCGCAGACATGCGCGAGTCTCGGCGCCAGACGGGAGATCTCGAGACCGCGTTGCTGCAGCTTCAGCAAGAGCGGAAGCTGCTCGAGCTGGAGCTCCAGACCGAACTGGACCCGCGCACGCTGGAGCGCAAGGCACGTACGATTGCGGGGCTCCGCCAACCTGAGGACGGTCAGGTAGAACACATGCCCCGCGCCGGTGACGGCATGCCAAGCGGCGGGTACATCGCAACGGTGGCGACCGATGGTCATCCGTAGCCTCGGACGCAATCACGCCCACGAAGCTCAGCGCCGTCGCGCGCTGCTGCTACTGATTACGGCTTCGATCTGGGGAGTCGTACTGCTCGCGCGCTTGACGTATCTGCAGCTCTATCTTCACGATTCGTTGATCGAGCGTGCCGCGAGCCAACAGACGAGGGTTATCGAGCTGGCCGGACGTCGCGGCGATATCCTCGCTCACGGCGGCGAGACTCTGGCCACCAGCATCCAGCTGGGGTCCGTCTACGCGCAGCCACCGAAGATCGCCGATGCCTGGGCCGCCGCGAAGCTGCTCGCCCCCGCCCTCGAGCTCCCGGCCGAAACGGTGGCGGAGCTGATTTCACGCCAACGATCGTTCGTTTACCTGCGCCGCAAGGCGCGCCCGGAGACCACGGCCGAGATCCTGCGACTCGTAAGAGGCGCGCGGCTGAGCGGCATCGGTGTGCTGCCGGAGTCGAAGCGCTACTACCCGCATCGCTCTCTCGCGGCGCATGTGGTCGGTGCCGTCGATATCGACAACGCGGGCCGCTTCGGCATCGAGCGTCACTACGACGATCTGATTGCCGGTCAGCCCGGCGCGTTCAACAGTCTGCGTGACGGCTGGCGCAACGTCATCGGTACCCGCGGGGCTCTAATGGAAGACCCGACGCGTGGCCACGATCTGGTGCTGACGATCGATTGGGGACTACAGTACGCCGCCGAGGAGGCGCTGCGGCGCGCGGTGCTCGACAAGCACGCCAGCGGCGGCAGCATCGTGGCGATGGATCCGCGCACCGGCGCCGTCCGCGCAATGGCCAGCTTCCCTACCCTGAACTTGAACGACAACAACGATCCGGGGTTCCTCGCCCACGCGCGCAACAACGGCGTCGCCTTCACCTTCGAGCCCGGTTCTATTTTCAAGGTGATAACGGCGGCAGCCGCCTTGCATGAGGGCGTCGTCGACGAGAACGAGCCGATCGACTGCGAGGGCGGTACCTATCGGGTCGCTAACTACACGTACGAGGACTCACAACTCGGCTTCGGCGTAATGCCGTTCCGCGATGTGCTCGCCTACTCCAGCAACGTCGGCACCATCAAGGTTTGTCAGCGCCTGGCACCGCAAACCTACTACTCGTGGATCCGTGACTTCGGATTCGGTAGCCGAACGGGCGTCGACCTGCCGGCCGAGGAGCCCGGCAGCGTCGCCGCCCCCGACTCTTGGTCGAAGCTGTCCCAGTCGTCGATGTCGTTTGGTCAGGAGCTCGCCACGACGCCGATCCAGCTGACCACGGCGATCGCTGCCGTCGCCAACGGCGGGTTGCTCCTGCGACCCTATCTAGTCGAGCAAGTCCGCGATCGTGACGGCAACACTGTTGCTGAGATCGAGCACCCTCGCGGTACAATGACCCCAGGTCAGCCACAGGTGCGACGCAGGGTGCTCAAGCGATCGATCGCACGGCGTGTGGGACTGATGATGGAAGGCGTGGTTACGAGCGGTACCGGAGCGCCGGCAGGAATCCCCGGTTATCGCATTGCTGGCAAGACCTCGACGGCGCAGAAGTTCGACCCCGCGGCGCGGCGTTACTCGAAGCATGTCGCCGGCTTTGTCGGCTTCCTGCCTGCCGCCGACCCGCAGCTGGTCATTCTGGTCGTTGTCGACGAGCCCCAGCGCCGGTATGGGCACGTTGGATCACAGGCCGCGGCGCCCGCCTTCCGCGCCGTAGCCGATGCGGCGACACGCATCCTCCGAATTGCACCAGATGTGGTTTTTTCAGTACCCGAGGAGTGGGTAACCGACGACCCGGAACTGGCCTCGAACGGAAGACTCGGATCGAATCCACCGAGCCCCTGACGACAGTCTCGAGGTTGGAGTCGGGGCCGTCTTCGTGGCGGCTTTTTTGTCGTTGTCGAGGCGATGGCGGGGAACCTGGGGGCGTGGGCCCTCACGACTGATAGCGCAAACGAGGGAATGGGGCAAAGACTACGGCTCGATGAGCTTCTGCAAGGCTGCGGGGCGGCGTTCGCCGGTGATTCGGCGATCGAGGTGGCGGGCATCGCCTACGACTCGCGCAAGGTGGGTTTCGGCTACGCGTTCGTCGCTATCCCGGGCTTCATTCATGACGGTGCCGACTTCGTTCCCGAGGCGCTACGACGCGGTGCCGCGGCGATCGTGTCGGAACGTTCGGTGGCCAGCGTGGAAGGTGGCAGCAACGCCGCCACCTGGGCTCGAGTCGACTCCGCCCGGCGCTCGCTGGCGGCGCTGGCGTGCGGCTGGCACCACGACCCGAGCGCAAGCCTGACGGTCGTCGGCGTCACGGGCACCAACGGCAAGACAACGGTAACCGCCTTGCTGGAGGCCATCTTCGCGGTCCGCGCGCCCGTCGGTCGCTGGAGCACGACGCAGGTCCGCGTCGCCGGCGACTCCTCTCCGACGCCGCGCACAACCCCGGAAGCGCCCGAGCTCCAGGCGGCGATAGCTCGCATGGTCGGTGCCGGATGCTGGGCGGCTGTCATCGAGGTCTCATCGCACGCGCTGCGGCTGGATCGTGTCACCGGTACACAGTTCGCCGCCGCCACGTTCACCAACCTGTCGCCTGACCATCTCGACTTCCACCGCGACATGGATGACTACCTCGACGCCAAGGCGACCTTGTTCGAGGCTTTGCCGCCGGACGCCCCAGCGGTACTCAACATCGGCGATCCGGCGACTCCGCGCCTGACCAAGCGAGCGGGTGGCAGAACGGTAACCTATGGCTGGGCCTCGGGTGCCGGTGCGACGGCTGATTACTCCATTACCGGATTCGACTCATGTCCTGGCAACTCCAAGGTCCACGTGACCACGCCGACCGGCGACGGCTGCATCGAGACCAGCCTGTTCGGCAGGGCGAATGCCGAGAACGTCGCCGCGGCCGCAGCAACTGCGATGGAGCTCGGCTTGTCGCTCGACGACGTCTGCCACGCGGTCTCGGCTTTCGATGGTGAGCCGGGGCGGCTGCAGCCGGTCGACGCCGGGCAACCGTTTCGTGTCCTGGTTGATTTCGCCCATACCCCCGCTGCGCTCGAGGCAGCGCTCGAAGCGGTGCGCAGCATCGCTGCAACCGGGCGCGTGATCGTCGTATTCGGTTGCGGCGGCGATCGTGATCGCTCGAAGCGCGCGCTCATGGGCGAGATCGCCGCATCCGGAGCGAGCGTGGCCGTCATCACGTCAGACAACCCTCGAAGCGAGGACCCGGACGCCATCATCAGCGAGATCGCCCAAGGTATCGGCGCCAATCCTCACGCCGAGGTTCACATCGAGGTCGACCGCGCCACCGCCATCGGACTGGCCCTGGAGATGGCCGCGCCGGACGACTGTGTCCTGCTTGCCGGGAAGGGCCATGAGACCAGCCAGATCTCTCGCGATGGGGCCGTTCCCTTCGACGATGCCGAGGTTGCCGCAGCATGGCTCGGCCGGCGCTGCGGGGAGATCTCCAGATGATCCCCATGAGTGCCGTCGAGCTCGCCGAGGTGCTCGGCCGACCCATCGAGGCGGGCAACGCGAGCAACCAGGTCACTCGAGTGGTCATCGATTCACGCCAAGTGCAGCAGGGCGACGCGTTCGTGGCGATCGTCGGACCGCGCGATGATGGGCATCGTTATCTGCCGCAGGCGCTCGCATCTGGGGCTTCGGCGGTCGTCGTTTCGCGACGCGATGTGCTCGATCATCTGGTGAACCCTCATGAGGCCGGCATCGTGCACGTCGACGACACCACCACGGCTCTACAGCGCCTCGCCAAACACGTCCGGGACGTCGTAGAACCTACAGTCGTCGCAATTACCGGCAGCGTGGGCAAGACGACGACCAAGGCGTTGACCCACGCTTTGCTGCGGGCAACAGAGTCGACCCACGCGACTCCCGGCAATTTCAACAACCAGTGGGGCCTTCCCCTTTCGCTCCTCGGCTTGCGGCCCGGCCACCGCTGGATGGTGGCCGAGCTAGGAATGAGCGCCGCGGGCGAGATCGCCGAGTTGACGCGCCTGGCGCGGCCGAGCATTGGCGTGATCACCAACGTCGCCCCGGTTCACATGGAGAACTTCGACGACCTCGCCGGGGTAGCGGCGGCCAAGCAAGAGCTCGCCGACGAGCTGCCGCCAGAATGCACCCTGATCGTCAATGCAGACGACCCGCTTACCGCGGCGATGGGGTCGAGGCGTCGGCAGCGCGGCGCACCGACACTGTGCTACGGGGTGCATGTAGACGCCGAGATTTCTGCTCACGACATCGAGACGGCGACTTCCGGCTGGAGCTTCGAGCTCCGGTGCAGTTCTTCGGATATGGCAACCGTGCAGCTACCGCTCCCGGGGGCGCATTCGATCTCCAACTTCCTGGCGGCGGCAACCGTGGCCAGCGTCCTCGGTATCGACGCAGCCACGATCGCGGCGCGGGCGAGCGAGCTGATGCTGCCGGCAATGCGCGGCCAAGTGCACCACACCGACCTTGGCGTCGTGGTTATCGACGACAGCTACAACGCCTCGCCGGCGGCCATGCTCACTGCCCTGGAGACACTCGCCGCGACTGCCGGGCACGGACGCAAGATATTGGCGCTGGGTGACATGCTCGAGCTTGGCAGCTGGGCGGAAGACGCCCACCGCGAGGTAGGTCTGCACGCCGCCCATCTCGACGTCGACCGACTCGTTACCGTCGGTCCTCTGGCGCGCGACATCGGTCACGGTGCGCGCGCCGGCGGCATGTCGGCGGACGCAATCGCCGCATTCAGCGCCTCGGACGAAGCCGCCGAGGCTATCGAATCCATCGTCCGCCCCGGAGACACCGTCCTGGTCAAGGGATCGCGCGGCATTCGCATGGAGCGCATCGTTCACACGCTGCTGGAATCCTCCGATAACGAGAGAGCCCCCGAGTGAAGCGACCCACCCCCTATCGCCGCCGCACCCTGAACCCCAACGCAGGAAGCTGATGCTGTACGAGTTGCTGGTTCCGCTGGCCGACTACTGGGGCCCCTTCAACGTCTTCCGCTATCTCACGTTCCGGGCTGCACTCACCGCCGCGTCGGCGTTGCTGGCCACGCTGGCGCTCGGACCGTGGATGATCCGACGTTTGCTCGCCGCTCAGGTCGAGGAACAGATCCGAACCGACGGACCGGCCAGTCACGCTACCAAGCGCGGCACCCCGACAATGGGCGGGACGCTCATCGTCAGCGCGATAGCGGTGTCCACTCTGCTATGGGCCGACTTGCGCAACGCTTTCGTTTGGATCGCGCTGGTCGGCACCCTTGGATTCGCCACCATCGGGTTTCTGGACGACTACCTCGGCTCCGTTCATGCGCGAAGGCGCGGTTTGTCGGCGCGCACCAAGATGGCAATGATGATCGTCCTTTCGGGCGCCGTCGGCCTTACCCTGTGGACGCTGGCCCAGCAGGGCTCCTTCACCACCCAGTTGTCGGTACCGTTTTTCAAGGACTTCAGCCCGCACCTGGGAGCGCTGTACGTACCGTTCGCCGTGCTCGTACTACTGGCATCCAGCAACGCCGTGAACCTCACCGACGGGCTGGACGGTCTGGCAACCGGCTGCGTGATGGTGGCCGCTGTCGCCTATACGGCAATCGCCTACGTCGCCGGTCACGCGATCATCGCTGAGTACCTCGACATCATCTTCGTGCGTGACATCGCCGAAGTGACGATCTTCGCTGCTGCGATCATCGGAGCCTGCCTCGGCTTCCTCTGGTACAACTGCCACCCGGCGCAGGTTTTCATGGGCGATACGGGCTCCCTGGCTCTCGGCGGCGCCGTCGGTCTGATCGCCCTGCTGATCAAGCAGGAGCTCGTGCTCGGGCTGGTCGGCGGCGTATTCGTTCTCGAGACCCTCTCGGTGATGATCCAGGTCGCTTCCTTCCGTCTGACCGGGCGCCGCGTATTCCGGATGGCGCCGCTGCATCACCACTTCGAGCTCGCCGGTTGGTCGGAGCCGCAAGTGGTGGTCCGCTTTTGGATCCTAGCGGTGCTCTTCGCGCTCATGTCACTGGCGACGTTGAAGCTACGATGAGAGGGGCCTGGACGGGCAAGCGGGTGATCGTCGTTGGCGCAGGGCGCAGCGGCGTAGCGGCGACCGAGCTGCTGGTCTTCCTCGGCGCCAATGTCGTGCTCACCGACTTGCGCCCGGCGTCGGAGCTCGCAGAAGCCCGCGAGCTCAACAAGTGCGGGGTCGAGCTGGCCCTCGGCAGCCACCCGGATGAACTGTGGCATGGAGTAGACGCCGTAGTGACCTCGCCCGGGGTCCATCCCGACGCCGCGCCGCTGCGCGCCGCCCGCAAGGTGGGACTCACCCCGGTAAGCGAGATCGAGCTCGCTAGCGCCTATGCCGATGCTCCAGCTGTGGCCATCAGTGGCTCCAACGGTAAGAGCACGGTCACCAGCATGGTCGGAGCTATCCTGACCGAGAGCGGATTGTCTACCGCGGTCTGCGGCAACATCGGCGTACCCTTCTCGCGCGTCGTACGCCGGGTGCTCCAAGGTGAACGTGAGGTGGAGCGTTACGTGCTGGAGCTTTCATCGTTCCAGACTGAGACAATCGTCGACTTCCGGCCCCGCTGGGCGGGCCTTCTCAATATTAGCGCCGATCACCTGGACCGGCATGGTGACTTCGAATCCTACGCCCAGGCCAAGTTGCGACTGGTGACCAACTGCACCGGCGACGACTGGCTCGTCTACAGTGCGGCTGACCAGTGGCTCACACGCCATCTGCCACCCGCCCCCCGTGCCGTCCCTTTCACCGACACAGCAACCGACACGGCAACCGACAACACCGCGTCATGGGTGGTCGATGGGCATGTTTGTTGGCGCGATCCAGACGCCGTGGTTCACACCGTCGTCGACACCGACGAGCTGGCGGTTGTCGGTAGCCACAACCACCTGAATGCCGCCGCAGCCGTGGCGCTATCGTGCCTCGCAGGCGCCAGTCCGGCCTGCGCTGGAGACGCGCTACGCCGGTTCGAAGGCCTCGAGCATCGCATGGAGCCCTGCGGAACGGTGTGCGGCATCCGCTGCATCAACGACTCGAAGGCAACGAACGTCGATGCGACTCTGGCCGCGCTTCGCGGTCTCGACGCGCCGGTGTGGCTCATCCTCGGCGGCCGCGACAAGGACTCGAACTTCGAACGCCTGCGTCCGGCGCTCGACAGAGTTCGTAGCGTCCTGCTCGTCGGCGAGGCCACCGACCGCGTTGCGCAGGCGTTGAACGGAGTCGTGCCGATGATCGAGTGCATCGATATCGCGCGCGCCGTGGACATCGGACTCGAGAGCGCCGCCGCGGGCGACGTGCTGCTGCTGGCGCCAGCTTGCACGAGCTTCGACCAGTACGACAGCTTCGAACACCGAGGACGTCATTTCAAAACCCTGATCGCGGCTCACTGAGCGGTCACAAACAATCCGAGAGAGGGCCGATGGCGAGCCGCTGGCTGGCGGTCGACAAGACGTTGTTCTTTGCCGTGATCGCAATGATCGGGCTGGGGCTGGTAATGGTGTACTCAGCATCGTTCCCGATCTCGCAGCGCGCCTTCGGTCACGATCTGTACTTCGTGAGCCGGCAGGCGATCGGTGTCGCAGTAGGACTCGGGCTGCTCGTTGCCGGTTTGCTCACCGACTATCGGCTCTACCGCAATCGGTTGGTGGTGGCGGGCTTCGTCGCGGTCACTCTGGGCGCGCTGGTTCTGGTGCTGCTGATGCCGGAATCGCGCGGCTCGCACCGATGGATCCCGCTGGGTCCATTCAACGTCCAACCGTCGGAAGTCGCCAAGCTCGCAGTGATCCTGTTCCTCGCCTCCTATCTCTCACGCAAGGACGAGATCATCAACGACCCATGGCGAGGTCTGACGCCGCCCCTCACGGTGGTGGTTGCCATCGCGTTCCTGATTGCCATCGAGCCGGATCTCGGTACCGCGTGCATGGTTGTCGGCATCGCCGCAACGATGTTCTGGGTAGCGGGGCTGTCGTGGAAGTATGTCGCCAACGTCGGGGTTGTCGTGGCCCTCGCAGCGTCGTTGCAGATCATGCGATCCGGGTATCAGTCGCGCCGCATCGCCGCCTGGCTCGATCCTTGGGCCGACGCCCAGGACGCTGGTTACCAGACGCTGCAGTCGCTCATGGCCGTGGGTTCGGGCGGGCTGAGCGGCGTCGGGTTCGCGGCCGGCCATCAGAAGAGCGGCTTCCTACCGGATCCCTATACCGATTTCATCTATGCGGTCGTCGCCGAGGAGTTCGGCCTGCTGGGAGCATCCGCGGTGGTGCTCGCGTTCATGGTCGTGCTGTGGCGCGGACTGCGGGCGGCGCTTCGGGCACCGGATAAGTTCGGGTTCTATCTCGGCGCTGGCCTCACCTGCTACCTCGTGATGCAGGCCTTGGTAAACATGAGCATCGTGGTAAATCTCTTGCCGACAACGGGCATCCCACTGCCCCTGATCAGCTACGGCGGTTCCTCGATGGTGATCTGCTGCGCTGCGATCGGCGTCCTTCTGAACCTGTCCCAGCACGCGCACGCATGAGCCCATCGCCGTCGGATTCGCCCGTCGAGCCTCTCCGGGTGGTGCTTGCCGCCGGCGGCACCGGCGGTCATCTGATGCCGGCCCTGGCGACCGCCGAGGCACTGGCGACGCGCGTCCGATGCGAGTTCCTGGTAATCGGCTCCCAACGCGTCAGCGAACGTGAGCTCCGCGGTCTGGTGCCCTACCCCGCCGTCGAAGTGCGCGCCCTGGGCATGGTCGGCACCGGCATCGTTGGGCGGCTACGGGCGGTGGCCGCACTCCCGGCTGCGATCGGCGACGCCCGCCGCCATCTGGCGGGGTTTCGGCCCCACCTGGTAGTTGCCACCGGCGGCTACGTCTGCGGCCCCACCGGCCTGGCGGCATGGCTCGCCGGCATCCCGTTGCTGGTGCTCGAACAGAATGCTGATCCTGGTCTTACGACACGATGGTTGCGCCCCTTTGCCCGCGCCATCGCGGTCTCGTTCGAGGAGACCGCACGGCGACTTGGTGGCAAGGCGGTGATCACCGGTAATCCGGTGCGCGCCGCGCTTCCATCGGCACCGCGCCGCGACGGCCAGGCGACGGCGACACACAGAAACGGTATCCACCTGCTGATTCTGGGCGGTAGCCAAGGCGCTCGCGGGCTGAACACCATGGCCGAGCTCGCCATCCCGATCCTCGCGGCAGCAGACGTGGGTCTCAGAATCACCCACCAGGCCGGCAAGACGGACCTCGGTGCCTTGCGCGACGCGTATGCGGCGCACGGCATCCCGGCCACGGTGACACCTTTCATCCAGAGCATCGGCGACGCCTACGCGCAGGCCGACCTCGTATGCGGCCGCGCCGGCGCAACGACCATCGCCGAGCTCACGTACTGTGGGCTGCCGTCGATTCTGATCCCCTTTCCGAGCGCTGCCGGACGCCATCAGCACTCCAACGCCCGCGCCCTTCAGCGGGCCGGCGCCACCGTCATTGTCGAGGAAGCGGCCGACGGATCGCCGCTGGCCGAGGTGATCTTGGAACTGGCAGTCGACGCGGACCGACGCGATGGCATGGCGGCAGCCGCAGCTGCTTGCGGGCGCGACGCAGCCGCTGCCATGGTGGCTGATCTCGCCCTTTCGCTCATCGATGCATATTCGCCGCCGAGCCCGGCAGGCTCGATGCCTGCCGCGAGCCTCAGCGAGCGGCGCAGCGGGCCCCTGCAACGCTCGATCGACTCCACACGAGATAGAGGATTCAAGCCATGCTGAGACGTGTTCGACGCCTCCACTTCGTCGGTATCGGCGGCATCGGAATGAGCGGGATTGCCGAGCTTCTGCTCAATCTCGACTATCAAGTCTCCGGCTCCGATCTGCGCCCGTCGCCGATCACCGAACGCCTCGAGGGCCTGGGTGGAACGGTGTCCGTGGGCCACGCGGCTGCCAACGTGCGGGGCGCCGACGTCGTGGTCACCTCGTCGGCAGTAGCCGACGACAACCCGGAGGTGGTGGCCGCGCACACGGCGGGCATCCCCGTGATTCCTCGAGCCGAGATGCTCGCCGAGCTCATGCGCATGCGTCACGGGGTGCTCATCGCCGGCTCACACGGCAAGACGACCACGACGTCCATGATGGCAACCGTTTTCGAAGCCGCCGGCCTCGACCCGACGGTCGTCATCGGTGGCCGCCTGGAGGCATGGGGAACCAACGCCCGCCTCGGCCAGGGCGAGTTCATGGTTGCCGAGGCCGACGAGAGCGACGGCTCGTTCCTGCGCCTCAGCCCGACGATCGCGGTGGTAACCAACATCGACCTGGAGCACCTGGACCACTACGACAGCTTCGACGCCCTCAGGGAGGCATTCGTCGAATTTCTCAACAAGGTCCCCTTCTACGGCACCGCCGTCGTTTGCCTCGACGATCCAGAGCTCCAGGACGTCATACCGCGCGTGACGCGCAAGTTGCTCACCTACGGAACGAATCCGCAATCTGACATCCGTGCGTCGACGGTCGAGGTGTCGGACGATGGCACCCGTCTCACCTGCCACGCTGGAACCGATGACCTCGGCGAGATCCACCTGCGCGTGCTGGGCCGACACAACGCGCTGAACGCCCTCGCGTGTGTCGCGGTGGGGCTGGACCTGGGTCTTTCGTTCGCCACGATCGCCGATGCCCTGGCCAGCTATGCTGGCACGGCACGCCGCTTTCAGCGGATCCCTTCTGGCGGCGACATCCTGGTCGTTGACGACTACGGACACCATCCTACAGAGATTCGCGCCGTGCTCGGAGCTGCCGGGGAGGCATTTCCAGAACGTCGCAAGATTGTCTGCTTTCAGCCACACCGATACTCACGGTCGCATCTGTTGCGTGACGACTTCGGCCGCGCCTTCTACGACGCCGACATCGTCCTGGTGCTGCCGATTTATGCTGCCGGCGAGAAGCCGATTCCCGGCGTCACCGGAGAGGATCTGGCGCTCGCCATGAGCCAGCACGGCCAGCGACAGGTGATCACCGTTGCCGACCTCGAGGCCGCCTTCGAGACCATCACCCGACACGCGCGCCCCGGCGATATCGTGCTGACCCTCGGCGCCGGCGACGTGTGGAAGCTCTCGCGGCGCGTCGGCGAGTGGCTCTCGGGAGTCGAGCGCGACGTCGCCGACGAGGTCGCTGACAGTGCAGATCAACCCTCCACGGACGAAGGATAGAGATGTTGGCGACGCGCCCCCCGGCCGAAAGCACCCCCTGGACTGGAGCGGCCCTCCGGGCGTTGGAGAGCGCCGCACACGCCGGCGGCTGGCGCTGCTTGCTCGACGAGCCGCTGGAGCGCCACACCTCGATGGGGGTCGGCGGCCCGTGTCCGCTGATGCTGTGGCCACAGCGCCACGACGAGGTCTTTGCAATATCGGCGTGGATGGGCTCGCGAGGACTTGCCTGGCGTGTCATCGGAGGCGGCAGCAACTTGCTGGTCGCCGATACGGGCATCGACACCCCGGTGCTGAACTTGACCGGGCTCGAGGATGAAATGTGGCTCGACGGCAGCGTTCTACGGATTCCGGCAAGCCTGCCGACCGCGCGCGCGCTGCGTCGCAGCATTGCTCTGGGACTGGACGGTCTGGTGTGGTCAGCCGGCCTACCAGGCACCGTCGGCGGTGCAGCGGCCGGCAACGCCGGGTGTTGGGGAAGCGACATGCAGCGCTCGACGTTGGACATCGATGTCGTCGACTCGCACGGCAAGGTGGGCCGACTCGAGGCGGACGAGCTGGTCTGGAAGTACCGGAGTCTGACGCTACCGCGGGTCTCCGCTCCGTGGACGATCGTTGCGGTGGGTGTGCGGGTCGAGACCGCCGATCCGGCCGAGCTCACGCAGCGCTACGAGGATTTGCAACAGCAAAAGCGCGATCGACAGCCGGTGGGCGCGCGCAACTCCGGTTGCATCTTCCGCAACCCGCCGACCGGCCGCAGAGCCGGTCAGCTAATCGATGAGGCCGGCTGCAAGGGCCTACGCGTCGGCGACGCCGTCGTCTCGGATCGTCATGCGAACTTCATCATCAACCTAGGCGCCGCCAAAGCGCGCGACGTCGAAGAGCTGATCGACCTGCTGGTCGCCCGCGTTCACGACCACGCCGGTGTTCGTCTACAGCCGGAGATCCGCCGATGGTAGGAACGACCGAAAAACGCGCACCCCAGTTCCTGCGTTCGATACAGAATCGGCCGGCGCTACGCCGACGTAGCAGCCTGGCCGTCTTCGGGCAGCTCCTGATGGTGGCCTCGGGGGTCGCTTTCGGCGGCGGTCTGGCGTACGCGGGCTATGGCTATGCGGCCGCCAACGACAGTTTCGTCATGCGCAAGCTCGCTGTGGAAACGGTCCCCGAGCGCGTGCGCAGTCTGGTACGCGATCAGCTCGAGCCGGCACTGGGGCGGAATCTGCTGATGCTCGACCTCGGTCCCCTGCGGTCGCGTGTGGAGCAGATCCCCCAAGTGCGTGCGGCTCGTGTGCGCCGACTACTGCCGGGAACGTTGGAGGTCGAGGTGTCGTTGCGCGGTCCATGGGGCCGGCTGCATGCCCCGGACGGCGCCTGGCTGGTGTCGAAAGATGGCGTCCTGCTCGGTCGCGACCCGCAGTCCGATCAGAGCCTGCCGCGGCTGCGAATGACGACGGCCGTGCGGCCGGCGCTCGACGCCACGCGCCGCGTTCCCCGTCGGGTTCCGGGCGGGGCCGCCTTCGACGATGCGGTGAAGGTCATCGACTGGCTGCGTCAGCGGCACCGCGACGTTTTCGGAAGGGTCGCCTACCTGCGACTCGATCCCACCGGCGTGATTCTGGTGCTCGCCGGTCCGTTACGTACGGTGCAGCTTGGCGACGCTTCACGGTTGGAAGTCAAATTCGACAACCTTCGCTCGCTGACGGCTCGGCATACGTTGCCCGACAGCGCGATTGTCGACCTTCGATACCGTGACATGGTGGTTGTGCGCGAGCCTGAAGCAGATCACGGAGAGGACTAGCGGCCGTGGCCCGTCTGGAACGCTACGTCGTCGGCCTCGATATCGGCACGACGAAGGTCTGCGCGGTGATCGCGGAGGGGCACCCTGACGATGAGCTCGAGGTGATCGGCGTCGGCCTGGCGTCCTCGCGCGGTCAGAAGAAAGGTGTGGTGGTCGATATCGAGAGCACAGTCGAATCCATCAAGGCGGCAGTGGAGGAGGCCGAGCTGATGGCCGGCGTGAGCGTCGACCGGGCCTGGGTCAGCGCCACCGGCAACCACGTGCGCGGATTCAACAGCCGCGGCTCAATCGGCCTCGACAACCGCGCGCGGGAAGTTACCGAGGAGGACATCCGACGGGTGATTGACGCTGCCAGCGACCTCGATCTTCCGGGCGATCGCGAGATCGTCCACTTGCTTCCGCAGCAGTTTCTCGTCGACGGCCAGGACAACATCATCGACCCGCTCGGCATGTCGGCGAAGCGCCTGGAAGTGAACCTCCACCTGGTGGTGGCTTCGGTTTCGGCGATACAGAACCTGGTGAACTGCGCCAACCACGGTGGCATCGAAGTACAGGCCGTCGTCCTCGAGGCACTAGCCGCCAACGAGGCCGTACTATCGCGTGACGAGCGCGAGCTCGGGGTCGCATTGATCGATATCGGCGGAGGCACCACCGACCTGGTGTGCTTCCAGGGTGGCGCGGTGTGTCACACGTCGGTCTTCCCCGTCGGAGGCGAGAGCTTCACCAGCGACGTCTCGGTGGTACTCAAGACCCCGTTGCCGGAGGCCGAGAAGATCAAGGTCCGGCACGGCGTGGTGCTACCGGACCTGGTTCCCGATGATCAGTCGGTCGAGGTACCGGGAATCGGTGGACGAGCGTCATCGCTGGTGCCTCGAAGGCAACTTTGTGAGATCCTTAGGCCGAGGGCAGTGGAGATTCTCGATTTGGTACGTGACGATATCCGGCGTTCC
This sequence comes from Acidobacteriota bacterium, assembly GCA_965197275.1. Classification (GTDB taxonomy): domain Bacteria; phylum Acidobacteriota; class UBA890; order UBA890; family WLXD01; genus DASCOT01. Next base: position 105,817 of record CBDAMQ010000029.1, on the reverse strand, counting down.
GGATTCGGGGATGTGCTCCATGCCGGCATCGTGCTTACAGGGGGCGGCGCTTTGCTCGAGGGACTGGCGGAGACGGCTGAGCAGCGATTCGGGCTGCCGGTTCGCGTCGGCGTTCCTAGCGAGGTAACCGGGCTCGTCGACTTGGTGTCGGGAGCCGGATACTCGACCGCCGTGGGACTGGCCTTGTACGGCCATCGGAATAGCGGGGTGGCTTGGCGATTCGAAGTCCGTGATCCGACGTTCATTCGTCGGGTACGGGGTCGGTTCGCGCGCTGGCTCGCCGACTTGTTCTGAGCGACACGCCGCCAGCGAAACTGAATCGTGGAGTTCTGGGAGGAAAGAGGATGACGGACGACAAGTCGGCACCACCGCCGGAGCTCGAGGCGTCGGGCGCGCAAGACGCAGGGCCGGCGAGCTCCGACCCGCTGCCCTCGGACAACCCCATGACGCTGCTGCCGGGAGATTCGATGCGCCACAACGCATACATCAAAGTGGTTGGAGTCGGTGGTGGTGGTGGCAACGCCATCACCCGCATGATGATGGCGGGGCTCCAGGGGGTGGAATTCATCGCCGCCAACACTGACGTCCAGGCACTCGAATCCAACACGGCGCCATCGAAGTTACAGCTCGGAACCAACCTGACACGTGGTCTGGGCGCCGGCGCTAACCCCGAGATCGGCCGCCAGGCGGCGCTCGAGGACACCGATCGAATCGTCGCCGCGCTCGAGGGTGCGGACATGGTCTTCATCACCGGCGGGCTGGGCGGCGGAACAGCCACTGGCGCCGCCCCGGTCATCGCCCGCCTGGCCAACGAGCTCGGCGCGCTCACCGTCGCCGTAGTCACGAAGCCGTTCTCCTTCGAGGGGCGTCGGCGGATGATGCAGGCGGACCTCGGTCTCAAGGAGCTACAGGAAGCGGTCGACACGCTGATCGCGGTTCCGAACGATCGCCTCCTGGCCACGGTAGCGCCCGAGACACCGTTGATTGATGCGTTCCGTCACGCCGATCAGGTGCTTCATCAGGGAGTCCAGGGTATCGCCGACCTCATCCTCGTTCCCGGCTTGATCAACCTCGACTTCGCCGACGTCCGCACGGTGATGTCCGGTATGGGCATGGCAATCATGGGCACTGCGATGCGTGACGGCGACAAGCGCGCTGCCGAGGCAGCGCACGCCGCGATCCATTCGCCGCTGCTCGAGGACACGACGATCGACGGGGCCCGCGGCGTGCTAATCAACGTCTCCGGCGGTCCGAGCATGACGCTGCATGAGGTGAACGAGGCGTCGACGATCATTCATGCCGCCGCCGACGAAGACGCCAACATCTTGTTCGGCGCCGTCATCGACGAAGCGCTCGAGGGCACCATCAAGGTCACGGTAATCGCCACCGGCTTCGAGGCCTGTCCGAACATGCACGATTCGGTGCTCGCACATCGCGGCGCGGTTGCGCCGACTGCTCGCCCAGCGGACGCGCCGTTCTTCGCGGCCGATTCGGCGGATCCGGCCGCGGAGATCCCTGGCCCGGCGGCAGATACGCCGACCGCAGCCTACAAGGCGTTCGATCTCGAGGAAGACGACCTGGAGGTGCCGGCTTTCTTGCGCCACCAGGAGACCCCGCCCAGCTAGCTGGCTCATCCACGGGTGCCGTCGAGAGTGGACTTACACGAGACCGCGCGCACGCGCCTGGCCGCTGAGATCGCGATTGCCACGCCCAGCAGCGCCAAGCTCCGGATGGTGCTCGCCTACCCCAACACCTATGCCGTCGGCATGGCGAATCTCGGCCTCCATAGCGTGTACCGGCAAGCGAACGCCCATCCGGACGTCAGCTGCGAGCGAGTGTTCCTGCCCGACAACGAGGAGCTAGCTGAATACGCCCGTACCGACACCAAGTTGTTCAGCCTCGAGTCAATGACCCCGACCGCCGACTTCGACGTCCTGGCGTTCTCGGCGTCCTTCGAGAACGACTACCCGAACCTCCTGCGGATGCTCGAGCTGGCCGGCATCCCGTTGCGGGCGGTGAGTCGAGACGAGCGTCATCCGCTGGTGATCATGGGCGGCGCTGCGGTGTCCATCAACCCGGAACCGGTAGCCCCGTTTCTCGATGTCTGCTGTCTTGGTGAAGGCGAGGAGCTGCTGACGCCGCTCCTGGATGCGGCGCTCGAGGCATCGTCCCGAAGTCAGCTACTCGAACACCTCTCCACCCGGAAGGGTTTCTATGTACCGGCGTTCTACGAGCCACGCTACGAGCCCGATGAAGTCGGCTCGCCGCCGCGTTTCGCCGTCCTCGACGCGCAAGCTCCCGCCAACGCCACGATCACCAAGGTGCGAACACGCTTCGATGGTCCCGACCGTGTCGCGGCGACGGCGATTCTCGCCCCCGACAGTGAAATGGGAGACCGCGTGCTCGTCGAGGTGGCACGCGGGTGCACCAAAGGGTGCCGCTATTGCTGGGTCGGGTACAGCATTCTCCCGTTCCGGGTGCACGGCGTCGAAGACGTCCTGCGAGCCGTGGAACCGTGGCGTCCGCACACGGATCGGGTAGGGCTCGTGGCAACAGCACTGCTCGATCATCCCGAGATCGAGGCCATCGCCACCGGACTTCGCGATCGTGGCTTTCGCGTCTTCAGCCCCAGCCTCATCATCTCGACCCTCAGTGAGCCACTTCTGCGCACGGTGATCGATTCCGGCCAACGGACGATTACGATCGCCCCCGAGGCCGGGAGTGACCGCATGCGCCGGCTGATCATGAAGAAGATCACCAACGAGGAAATCCTCGACAAGACGCGCATGATCTTCGGCGCCGGAGCGTTGAACCTGAAGAATTACATCATCATCGGGCTCCCGGGCGAGACGGAGGAAGATCTCGACGCTATCGTCGAGCTCGGGGAGGAGATGCGCGACATCATGCTCCACGAGGGTCGCGCCCGCGGCCGTATCGGCACGATCACCATGTCGATCAACTGCCTGATTCCCAAGCCGGGAACGCCGCTGCAGTGGGCGCCACAGATCGATACGCGCACCTACCGCGCCAAGCTCAAGCTGCTGCGTCGGCGCGCCGCCAAGGTCCCCAACCTGGTGATCGACGCAATGCCACCGCGCGCTGCCGAGATCCAGGCGGTGATGTCGCGTGGCGATCGGCGCGTTGCCGACTTGCTGGAGGGGTGGCATCGGTGCGGCGATTGGCGCCAGGCCTTCCGTGCGTGGTCGAGAACCCACCGCGTACCCATGCGCGAGTTTCTGCGACAGCGCGATCCCCTCGATCCGGCGCCCTGGGGACATCTCCAGGTCGGACCCGGGCTCCCGGCACTCACCAACCAGTGGGACAAGGCGCTGGAGATCGCTGCGGAGGTGCCGTCGTCACTGGCGGCCGTCAGCTGAGCTGTGGTATCGAAGACCGTGTTGGCCGCGCCCGAGCTGGGGACTGCGCATGGTTTCGCAACCCGTCACGGACAGCTGAGCGACGTTCTATCTTCGCCCCTGGCGCGGCTGCGGCAGGTGCACGGTGCCGATGTGTTGTTGATCGACGCCAGCACTGAATTGCGAGCGTTCGAGAGCACCGCTATCGAGGACCGCCCCGCAGGCGACGCGTTGATCACCCAGCAACACGGGGTGACGCTTGTTATCGCAACCGCCGATTGTCTGCCGGTGCTGGCGTTCGATGTCGAGACCGGATCGATCGGCGCCGCCCACGCCGGCTGGCGAGGCATCGCGCTCGGCGTGCTACCGGCGATGCTGGGTTCGATGGCGCGCGAGTTCGGCGCCCAGCCGCGAAACTGCGCCGTCGCCCTGGGCCCGTGTATCGGTGCGGCCGCCTACCGCGTCGGACAGGACGTCGTGACGTCGTTTCGCGCTGCCGGAGTGCCGATGACCGTGTTCGGCCAGCCACGAGAGCAAGCCGACACAGACGCGAGCTCGGACCGAACATGGCTGTGCGACCTGGCGCGCGCAGCGCGGTACCAGGTTGAGGCATGTGGCATCGAGCCGTCCCGGGTTTACACGATCGGCCGCTGCACATACTCCGAATCGGACAGCTTCCACTCCTATCGCCGCGACGGTGACGTCGCCGGCCGCATGCTGTCCGGAATCTCGCTGACGCCCCGAACCGGCAATCTGGGCCAGTAACTCATGGCGCGCCGCTAGGGCCGCGTGCGGGCGTCAAGCACGTCGTTGGCGAGCGAGTCCGCCTCGACGTTGTTCTCGCGCCCTATGTGCTCCAGCCGGAACGTGCCAAGCGACGACGCCAGCTCCGAAGCCTGTTGCCAGAGCGGCCGCAGAGTGCTGCTCTTGACCTTGTAGCGGCCCTGCATTTGCCGCACGAGCAGCTGCGAGTCCGACCGCACCATGAACGCCTCGACGCCGTTGTCCCGCGCCCACCGTAGTGCCGCGATCAGGCCTTGGTACTCGGCGTAGTTATTGGTTTGATGGCCTAAGTACTCGCCGAACCGCGCCACTTCCACGCCGCCGGCATCGCACACACGCACTCCATAGGCGGAATGTCCGGGATTGCCGCGCGACGCGCCATCGATGTGAGCAACGAACATCGGATCGCCGGCTCTCAGTCGTCGATCGTGACCTTGATCGACGATGGTAGCTCCAGGGCATCGCGCGCGAACAGAATCCGCTGGCAGTTGTCGCACTGGACCGGTGCTTCCATGTTCAGTACCTCCAGCCACAGCTGCGGACGAAGGCGAACATTACAGGCCATGCAGGTGCCCTCTGACGCTTCCCCAATCGCGACCCCGTGGCGTCGCGCCTTGACGCGCTCGTAGAGCGCATGCAACGCCGCGTCGAGTGTTGAGCGGAGTTCCTCGACATCTTTCAGCAAGCCGTCGCGATCGACCTCCAGCTCGGCTTGCCGCTTGTCGATATCCTCGATTTCCGACCGGGTTACGCGCTCGGCCTCATCGAGATCCGTCACCCGCTGCCCGATGTCCGACTCCATCTGATCGGCGCGCTCCATTTCCTCGAGGATCTTGGTCTCGATCCTGCCGCCCGCTTTCTGGGCCTGACTTATCTCCGCCTGCACGGCCCACAGCTGGGTGTTGGTCTTGACGAGCATCTCGGTCTCACGGAACTTGTCGACCTTGGCCTCGACGTCCTGCAGCTCACCCTCCAGCGCGCGATGCCGCTTGAGGCTCTCGTCGCGCTCCGCCTCGGCGGCCTCGATAATCGCCTTGGCCTCGGCGATGCGCTGCTGTCGCGCCGAGCGCTCGGCAGGCAGGGTCGCCAGCTCGGCCTCGATCTGTCCCAGCCGCAGCTCGGCGTCCTGTAGGCTCGCCATCCGCGTGAGCTGGTCTCGAATGCTCAATCGTCAGTCCGACAGGAAAGTCCAGAATCGAGGCACCGCTGTCGTGACGCGCAGGAAAGGTCGAGAAACGTGCAGCCCCCAGGCAGCAGCGCGCGTATCTTAGCACTCAGTACGGCCGGGCAATTCGCCCGTCGCCGGCTACCGTTCGAACACCACACGGCCGTCGAAGACGGTCATATCGACTTCGACCTGGTGAATCTGCAGCGGTGGAACTTCGAACAGGTTTCGCTCCGTCACCGTCAGGTCGGCCAGCTTGCCTATCTCGATCGAGCCGCGCTCTTTTTCCTCGAACGACAGATAGGCACCGGAGATCGTATAGGCAGCGATCGCGTCCCCGAGCGTCAGCCGCTCGTCCGGTAGCCACGATTGATCCGGCTCGCCATACGGGTCCAGTCCCCCGAGATAGCGGCGAGTTGTCGCCGTCTCGAGCCCTTCGACCGGGACTAGGCTAGTTACCGGCCAGTCTGTGCCCCACACCAGGCTGGCGCCGACTCCCAGGATGGAGTTGTGCTGTAGCAGCCGCTGGCTGCGTTCATGACCCAGCACGCGAGCCGCGAACACAGTCTCCCAATCGTCTCCCCTGCCCCAGAGCGGTGTCATGTTGGCAGTCACGCCAAGGGTCCGCAGGCGCGGAATGTCGGCCGCATCGAGCAGCTGAAGGTGCGCCAGGTGATGGCGCCCGCCACCGGTCCCGTTGGCGCTCTGCGCCGCTTCGATGGCATCCAAAGCCTCGCGTGCAGAGCGATCGGCGATCGAGTGGATATGAACCTGGAAGCCCTCGGCGTCGAGGCGCGCCACGACCCTCTTCAGTCGCACCGGCTCCACGAAGATCGGCCCGCGGTACTCGTCGTCCCGGTCAACGTAGGGCTCGAGCACCGAAGCTGTGTGATGCTCGATAATGCCGTCGAGGCCGATCTTGACGCAGGTGGCGCGCAGCTGCCCGTCGCCGAGTGCTGTTCGGCGGGCGATGAAGTCGCGGATCTGCTCCTCGTCGTCGGCTTGAGGACGGTACCGCTGACAGAGCACGGCGCGAACGGTGAGCTCGTCAGCGTCCTCGAGCTCGGCGAACTCGGCTTCGCCCGCTGCGGAGGAGGACGCATCAACGATGGCGGTAATTCCCAGCCTCGCCATCTCGCGCAACGCCGCTCGGCGTGCCTCGATGCGGAACTCGTGTGTCAGTGCCGGAATGTGTTGCCGTACCAGGCCCTGCGCCGCCTCCTGGAGAATCCCGCTGGGCTCGCCTTGCTCATCGTGGTCAATGCGGCCATTCGGTGGATCCGGGGTGTCGGCGGTGATGCCGGCGATCTCGAGGGCCTTGGAGTTCGCCCATCCTTGATGCCCGGAGGCGTTGGTCATCAGCGCCGGACGGTCGCGTACGACCTCGTCGAGCATCTGGCGGGTGGGAACACCGGAGGGCTTGAACGCCGCTTCGAGCCACCCACGGCCGAGAACCCACGGTCGATTCGGATTCGCCTCGGCGTACTCCTGCACCGTACGCAGCACCTCTCTGCTATCGACCAGATTGTCCAGTTGCGCCAGGTCGAGGCTCTGACCGCTGGGGTGCAGGTGCGAGTCCTGGAAGCCGGGCATGAGCATGCGTCCGTCGAGGTCCACGACGTGGGTGTCGGGGCCGACGAACGCTTCGGCCCCAACATCGGAACCAACATAGACGATCCGATTGCCGACCACGGCGACGGCGTTCGCCCAGGTTCGCGCGGCATCGACCGTGTAGACATCGCCATTGCGAAAGAGGAGGTCGGCCGCTTCCGCCACCTGGCGCGGCGCTTCGCCTTCACGATCAGTCGCAATGAACCCGAGGCCGGCCAAGACCGCTAGCGTCGTGACGCCAAGTGCTAGCGATCGATGGCGCCTCGAACCTCTCCCATTACTCATTCCGGTTTCCTCTTGGCGCGCTCGCTCCGCCACTAGGGCTGAGACGCTGGTTCCTCGGGTTGGATCTCGTCCAGATCGGCGGTCATCAGCACACCCGCCAGCTGCGTCATGGTGTGCGCCTGGTTCTCGAAAAGCTCCTTGTTCCACCGTTCGATGCCCGACGCGGTCGTCCAGTACAGCCCGAGGAATCCACCGAGGCCATAGCCGGGCAGGTCGAGGGATTCGCGACCTCCGGGCAGCGCCCGGGACCCCACACCCCACCAAACCTGCTGAAGGCCGCCGTTGATCCCCGGGCGCTCGGGCACCGCCACCTGTACGCGCTCCCACCCGTGCTCCTTGGCGGCGGTCACCGCGGCATCGATCAGCACCTGGTTGTTGCGCGACCACAGATAGGACTGCTCCGCCAGGCCCACCGGCTCGATCACGCCGTCGACCTCCCGATAATCGTTCTCGCCCAAGTGCTCGGCCTGCAGCAGCGCCACCAGCGGCTCTTTGGCCTCTGGATTCCGCGTCAGCCAGCTCGTGTCATGCGAGGCACCCTCCGCCCCGGGAAAGTAGTGGCGGCTGTCGAGGAAAACGGTGAGCGTCCGCGGCCGGTGCTCTTGGGGGATGTGCGAGAAATACTTGACGATAGCCAGCAGACCGAGCGCGCCGTTGTCCTGGGTAACCGACGGGCCATCGGTGTGATTGATCAGCAGAACCTGCTCGTCGTCCGGCGTGCCGTAGTCGCGGCCGGGAAGATAGGAGATCGTCTGGTACGCCTCGGTCTCCTCGATGGTGGCCTCGAGCCGCAATGTGGCAGTCTTGCCAGCCTTGGCGTCCTCGAGCACCTTGGCGCCATCCTCGCGGCTCAGGATCACCCCCGGCGACTCGTGCAGCGGCGGCACGCCGAACGTATATAGCCCTTCGGTGCGTTCGAAAGCCATGTCGTAGACGATCACGTGGCCGGCGGCGTTGCCGTCGACGGCGATACGCCACAGGCTCTGGCGCAGCTGCCACCAGATATCGAAGGTGATCGAAAACTCCGGCGGCACGAACTCGAACAGCTCCCAGTACGTGTCGTCGTTGGCGCGCCACTCGTAGTCGTTGAAGGTGAAGTTGATGATGTACTCGTCGTCGTACGGTGGCTGCGGATGCGGCCGCGTCGGGATCACCACGATCTTGCCCTCGATCGAGTCGGGCGGGTTGTCGTGGTCGTAGTAGACCATCTCGGCGGTAATGCCCTCGGGCCCGGTGTTGCCCGAGTTGGCCGCGTAGTGAGCCAGGCGCACCGGGTCCCCATCGGAGACCAGGGACCAGTTGGTGGTGTCCTTGGAGGTGTGCCAGCGGTCGTACATCCAGCTATTGCGATGCATGTCGACGACGCCGAACTCCTTGAGCTCGTCCTCCAGGAAGGTGACGTAGTTGACCCACTCCGGGCTGCCGTTCATCGCCGGCAGGTTGGCGCTCTTCACCAGCGCCCACTCGTAACCCTCGTCGGCGGTAACCGCCCAATCCGGGTCAATGTTGGTGAACTTGTCGGCATACGGATTTTCGCCCGCACCGGCGCAACCGACCACGACAGCAGCCAACGCAACGACGAGCGCTTGCCCGCGTGGCAGGGTCATCCTCCGATGTGGCCGAGTCGAGACGTGCGGTCGCCGGCGGCGTTTCCAATGTGCGGGCATGTTGCTACTCCTTATTCGGGACGAATCTCGTCAAGGTCGGCGGTCATCAGCAGGCCGGTGAGCTCCGTCATCGTGTGCGCCTGGTTCTTGAACAGCTCCTGGTTGAAGCGCTCGATGCCGCTTGCGGTCGTCCAGTACAGACCCAGGAAGCCACCCAGGCCGAAACCCGGAAGGTCGAGGCAGTCGTCGCAGCGGCGATGGAATCGCCCGGCAATGCCCCACCAGCGCTGCTGCAGGCCGCCGTTGATCCCCGGACGCTCGGGCGCCGATACCTGCACGCGCTCCCACCCGTGTTCCTGGGCTGCCGCGACCGCCGCGTCGATCAGCACCTGGTTGTTGCGCGTCCACAGGTACGACTGCTCGGCCAGCCCGACCTCCTCCAGCCTGCCGTCGACCTCACGGAAGTCCATCTCGCCCATATGCTCGATGTGCATGAGGGCCACCAGCGGCTCCAGCGCCTCCGGATTCCGGGCCGGCCAGCTGACGTCGGCCGATGCCCGCTCCGCTCCCGGGTAGTAGTGACGGCCGTCGAGGAAGACGGTGAGCGTTCGCGGCCGGTGCTCCTGCGGGATGTTGGAGAAGTACTTGACGATCGCCAGCAACCCGAGCGCGCCGTTGTCCTGCGTGATCGACGGGCCGTCCGTATGGTTGATCATCAGGATCTGCTCGTCGTCCGGCGTGCCGTAGTCGCGGCCGGGAAGGTACGCGATCGTCTGGAAGGCCTCCGATTCCTGGACGGTCGCCTCCAGCCGAAGCGTCGCCGCCTTGCCCGCCTTGGCGTCCTCAAGCACCTTGGCGCCGTCCTCGCGGCTGAGAATCACGCCTGGCGATTCGTGCAGTGGCGGCACCCCGAACGTGAACAGCCCCTCGGTGCGCTCGAATCCCATGTCGTAAACGATCACGTGCCCGGCGGCACCACCGTCGACGGCGATCCGCCACAGGCCCTGGGCTAGCTGCCAGTAGATGTCGAAGGTGATCGAGAAGTCCGGCGGCACGAACTCGAACAGTTCAAAGTACGTATCGTCGTTGGCCCGCCATTCGTAGTCGTTGAAGGTGAAGCCTTGGATGTAGCGCTCGTCGTAAGGCGGCTCCGGGTGGGGCCGCGTGGGGATCACCACGATCTTGCCGGCGATGTCGTCGGGCGGGTTGTCGTGGTCGTAGTAGACCATCTCCGCCGTGATGCCTTCGGGACCCGTGTTGCCGGAGTTTGCCTGGTAGTGCGCCACGCGCACCGGCGTGCCGTCCGACACCAGCGACCAGCCGCTGTCGTCGAAGCTCGTCTCCCAGCGATCGAACATCCAGGTGTTGCGGTGCATGTCCACGGCGCCGTACTCGACGAGCTTCTCTTCGAGAAAGGTGAGGTAGTTGAGAAACTCCGGGCTACCGTTCAGAGCCGGCAGGTTGTCACCCCGCACCTTTGCCCATGCGTAGCCCTCGTCGGCGGTCACCGCCCAGCCGGTGTCGAGGGTGGTGAACTTCTCGGCGTAGGGGTTGCCGGTACCGGAACAGGCCGCAACCGCTAGCAGCAGTACGATGACGGTCAATGCGCAGCGCTTCATGGTCTGGTTTCTCCCGCCGCGCCCAGGCCGGAGCCCGCCCTGGGCCACGGTCTTCGCGGCAACGACACCGCGATGTCGGCGCCGGCATCGAAGGCTAGCGCTCCGCACACCCCGTGTCCACGAGAGACGCCGACAATGGCTCCTCCCGAGCCATGATTCGTCGGGGGCCGGGGCCGGCCGACCCCAGGCCCGCGGTCTCTCAGGGTCGCTCGGCTGCGTCCGCCGCCTCGGCGGGCATCGCCACACCGAGGTTGACATCGAGGTCCGGTAGCGCGGCCCGCAGCCGCTCGGCGCCCGTCGATGTGACCTCCGTCTGCCAGAGATACAGCGCCCGCAGCCGCGGCAGGCCGGTCAGATGCTGCAGACCCTCGTCGGTAATCGAGGTGGCGTAGAGGTTGAGATATTCCAGGTACTGGAGACCGGCGATGTGAGCCAATCCGGCGTCGGTAACCGCGGTCCCTTCCAGATGCAGGCGGGTGAGATTTCTCAAGCGGGGCAGCGAACCCAGCGTCCCATCCGTGGCTGGCCCGTGGCCCAGGTCGAGCCAGGCGATTTGCTCCGAGACCGGTTCCAGGACCGCGGCGAGGTCCACTCCGGTGCACGCGTCATCGACGCAGCGAACCTCCAGGAAGGGCTCGTTCTCGCCGAGCTCGTTCACGTCGGCGCCGAATTCTCGCAGCGCCTCGACGGATGCACCATCCGGCGGCGCCACATCGAGGGCGAAGATTCCGGTGCGGATCTCGTCGAGGCCGTAGCCGTCGAAGATCGTCTGCACGATCGGCGTGCGCTCCGCTTCGCTGAGCCTTGTCTCGAACGAGGCGCCGCCATCGATCCACCAGCGCACCAGCTCGGCCTGTGCCACGCTCGGCTGCGGCCGATCCTCCGGGGGCATGTGGTCGGCATGCTCGAGCGGCAGCCACATACGGCGGATGAGCTCACTGGCTTCGGGGCTGCCGGCGATCAAGACTTCCCCGCTCTGCCCCCCTTCGAGGATGCCCTCGGGGGTGTCGAGTCGCAGGCCGCCGCGCAGATCTGTGGGGTTGTGACAGGTCGCACAGCGCACGGCGAACACCGGTTCGATCAGCGCCGAGTAGACGGTGGCTTCCTCGGTTCTCTCGATCGACAGCAATCCGGTCATCGCCTTCGGCGGCAGACCCGCGACCGACCGTATTCCGTCGGGCATGTAGCGCGTCAGGTAGCCCTCGCCCCCGCGCGTCAGCTCGCCTCCGAGATGGCCTCCGACGACGACCCCGATGCAGGCCAGTGCCAGAGCGGGCGCGTAGCCCGGTTGCAGTGTGGCCTGCCGTAGGGCGCGCTTCTTCAGCACATATGCCACCACGGCGACAACGGCGATGCCGATGCCCAGCCGCCGGTGCCATGTCAACGTGCTGGCAACGTAGCCGCCGCCCTGAGCCAGATACAGACCTGTAACCGCCGCCAGGATCGCGCTCCAGGCGCCGACGAGGAGGACCGACGCCACTGCATGCCCACCCGCCCCGAAACGCGACGCCCGCAGCACCCCCTCGAGCAATGCCGCGAGCAACAGAACACCGATCGGTAAGTGCACCAGCGCCGGGTGGAAGCGACCGAAAAACAGCTCGAGGTCGACCCCGCGGCCCGAGCCCAGAGTGACCGACAGAACGATCAGCGCCAGCAACGCAACTATCACGCCCAGCTCGCTCCTGCCGGGTCGGTCGGGCCCGTTCACTCCGGATCTCCGCCGCTCACGCCAGGATCTCTCCACATCCGTCAATGCTCGGCAATCATCGCCCGCGCTTGCTCGACGTAGCGCTCGGCGTCTTCCGCGAGCAGCAGCCGCTCTCGAACCAGCCGTAGCGCTGCCCCAGAGATCTGATCGATGTAGTCGTCGGCGCTAGCGTAGCGCTCTTCGATGGACAGACGCGGATCGCCGTGGGTGAGGCGCTCGGCTTTCGTGTGCGACAGCGCGATCGTGGATCCGTTCACACCGCACAAAGCGCCCTCGGCATAACCGGCGCTGCGCAGGTTCCAGCCCAGATAGGTGACCATAGGCACCTCCACGACCGGCATCCGAATGCCGGCGACGTCGTGGCCATCTTCGTCGACCGCTGGTACGAGTACCGGATACGGAGCCCCTTCGGTTGGCGGCAGCTGCCCGTAGTCGACCACTCGCACCTGGTTGACCTGGCCGTCATAACCAATGCCCGGTATCCGGGGATAGCCGACGGCTGCCTCGTTCGGCGGCACCAGCGTGGCATCCGAAACGGACGGAAACCGGCTGTCCGGCGGCGGCGTCCCATCGGTCACCCAGTCGTCGAGCGCTGCGAGCAAAGCACGCGCCGGACCGCCGCGATGCAGCGGATTGCTCGGCAGCTGACAATGCGTCACCGGTCCGGGCGCAACGCCGAACGAGTTGGAGTGCGGCGTGCTGGAGATCAGATAGGCCCGCACGTTGTCCGGGAGCTCAACGTGCTTGCCGGTAGTATCGGTGACGATTAGCGACGACCGTCCCTGGAAGAACTCCGTCGATGAATCGACGTGCATCACTTTGGGACAGTTGCCGGCCGCCTCGCAGCGCGCCAGTACGCCGTCGCGCTTGCCGGTAACCGAGTCGGTCAGCGTGCCATAGGTGAACGGGAACTGGTCCCCCGGCTGCAGGTGTGACTCGTGCTCACGGGAGAATCGCCCTGGCTGCGCGAAGCCACGGTTGATGAAGGTGCGGCGAGCTCCGGCCACATCCGGCATCACACCGTCGAAAACAACCCGACCGGCTTCGTCTTCGTTGAACCCCTGGTACAGCATGTCGCGCAGAAAGCGTCCACTCTGGGAGATACCAAGACTGTAGGCGCGCTCGATGCCGGGCCCACCATCCGGAGCCAGCGGGTTCGGGTTGCCCGCATCGTCGGCAACAGCGTGACGCAAGAACGAAACGACGTCGCGTACCGAGGCAAACGCCATGCCGGAGACAACCGGATCTCGCGCCGTGTAAATGAGCTCGTAGATCGCTCCCGAGTCGAAGCCCTGCGGACGCTGCACCAGGATGTGCTCGCCGCTGGTGAAGAAGGTCCCGCCGCGCGTCACGGGCAAGTACCTGAAAGACAGACCGGGCGGCGTCTGTCTGGCGTCGTGCGCGTGCTGACGCACTGTCAGCCGCGCTTGACCCGGATCCAGGGCAGCGGCGGGGTAGGTCAAGAACGCGACCGCGGGATTCCGATCGTGGTCGAAGATGAACTCCTCGCGACTCAGGCCCTCGACCCCCGACAGCACCGGCGCCTCGAGGAACATGCGCCCATCACCGGGTGGCGCGTCCGGCTGCCACCCCGACCACACGACGGTATAGCCCTGGCGCATCAGGAAACCGTTACCGGCATGCTCCGCGGTCGACGGATTGTTGACCCGCGGCGCATCGTTCATCAGGCCGAGTCCGATCTTCCGGCCGCGATTGAGCACGTCGTAGAAGATGCGTCCGTTGCCGCGGCCGAGCCCGATCGGCTTGAACAGGACCACGGTAGTGACGTACCGCACCCGTCCATCGGCGTCACGCGGCGCATGGCCCAAGTGCACAATCTGCGAGTTGTGCGGATCTTCCGGATCCACCGCCATCGTGACGCGCAAGGTGACTTTCTCGTAGGCACCGACGTCACCGAAGGTGCGCCCCTCGAAGGTGGGTGACTCGACGTCGATGACCTGGAGGCCGATGACCTCACCGTACGCGGCGGTGCCCAGCAGCAACAGGGCGACCTGGATGACGGCGATTCGTGTGCGCTTCATCCTCGACTCCGTGTGGCGTCAGCGGTTGGAGAGACTCGCGCTCGCCCAATGCAGTCACCGAGCGCCAAGGCGATTCTCAACGCCGTCCCCGGGGCAAGCAACCGGCCGGGCTACCTCCCCCCGTTTGCTGTCCGGCAGGGGAAGTCCGTTGCCGGGCACTGTCCCAACCTGCACTGCGGGTGCGGGACGCTCAGACCGGGAGGTCGGGGAGATCCGCCAGCACGGTCATGAAGAGATCACGCGAACGCCCCAGCGCCCGGGCGCCCTCGGGCCGAAGGTGAAAGAAGCGCTTGGCCCGCCCTCCCCGCTCCGGGGTGGGCTCTCCTTTGCGTGTCCCGATGTAGCCCTTGGCATCGAGCCGCCGCAGCGCCGCATACACGTTGCCGATCGAGACCGGACGTCCGGTGCGCTGTTCGATGTCGCGACGAATCTGCATACCGTAGGCCTCGTCGCCGAGCCTCACCACCGTTGCCATCACCAAGAGCTCGAACTCGCCCAGGTACTCTCCCTTGCCCATCCGCCTCACTCCGTCCGGAGCGCTATCGCCGGCTCGACGCGCGTGGCCCGGCGGGCGGGAATCCACGCCGACAACCCCGCCACGGCCAGCAGCACGATGCCGACGCCACCGTAAACGACGGGATCGACAGCGTTGATGCTGCTGATGCCGCTTGCAAGGATGCGGGCAAGCACCATCGCTCCTACCAGCCCGACGGTCACGCCGCACAGGATCAGCACGGCCGAGTTGCGCACCACCATGGAGCGCACATCGCCGCTGCGAGCGCCGAGCGCCATGCGAATGCCGAACTCGCGTGTTCGTTGAGCCACCATGTACGACAGGACGCCGTAGATCCCCGCCGCCGACATCGCCAGCGCAAAGAGCGCGAAACCCCCGAACAGCGCGGTCACGGCGCTGATTCCAGCCATATCGTCGGCGAAAATCCGCGCCTGGGTGCGTACGTCGGCCACCGGCTGGTTCGGATCCAGCTCCCGCACGACACGGCGAATCGGCGCCGCGGTCTCCAGCGGGTCGCCAAGCGTCTCCACCAGCAGACCTCCGGCATGCGTCGTGTGCTGTGCCATCGGCAGGTACACCGTCGGAACGATCGGATTGCTCGGATCCGGGTAGACCTCGTCGGTCACCACCCCGACGATCTCCAACCAGCTACCGTCATCTCCCAGTCGCAGTCGGCTGCCAACCGGATCGATACCGCTCCAGAAGCGCTCGACGGTCTCCGCGCTCACCACCGCCACCGCAGCGCCGTCGACGTCGTCGAGCACGCTCAGCACCCGGCCTTCCAGTGGACGCAGCTTCATCATGTCGAAGTATGTCGGCTCCACGGTAAGTAGGAATGCCCATGGCTGCTGCTCATCGGGACGGACCTCGGCACCCTCCAACTCCAGCGAAGTCGTACCGACGGGGTCCGCCATCGGGCGTGCTCCGACCCAGGCAGCGCGGACGACGCCGGGGAGCGCCTCCGTGTGCTCCAGCACTTGCTGCCGAAACGCCCGCACCTGGGCCAGGTCCGGATACCCCCTTTCCGGCAGCTCGACGTGCAGCGTCAAGACCGTGTCCGGATCGTAGGCGTAATCCAACGAGCGCACTTCGAGCAGGCTTCGGATGATGAGGCCGGCAACCACCATGAGCGTGATCGCCAGCGACACCTGCGTTGCCACCAGCAGGCGCCGGCCGCGGAATGTCGTCGCCGAGCCCGACGAGCGACCGCTCTCGTTGAGCGTCGCCGAAAGGTCGGCGCGAGCTGCCCGCAGCGCCGGCAGGAGCCCGAACAACATCGGGGCAACTAGCGCCACAGCGAGCGTGAACACCAGCACCGGCCGGTCGATCTCGACCATCGCGAAGAAGGAGGCGAAGCCCGAGCTGCCACCGGCAATCCAGGTAATCCCCATCAGCGACGCGTGTGCCACTCCCAACCCGAGCGCCGCCGACGTCAGCGACAACAGCAGGCTCTCGGTGATCAGCTGCCGCAGGATCCTCCGCCGTCCCGCTCCGAGGGCAGCCCGAACGGCCAATTCCTGCTTGCGCCCCGTCGCCCGGGCCAGCGTCATGGTGGCGACGTTGGAACAGGCGATCAGCATCACCAACGCCACGGTGATCGACAGCAGCAGGAGAATGGCCCAGAAGCCGTCGTTCGCCATGCCGTCGTAGAAGCCCTGGGCGTTCGGGATCCATCCACGATTCGTCTCTGGGTAGCGATCCGCCAGCCCCTTGCCGATCTCCAGAAACTCGGCATGCGCCTGGGCCACCGTTGCCCCGGGCACCAATCGGCCCGTGACCAGCAGCCCGCGCTGGTCGCGCGGCCGCAGTGTGGGATCCAACTCGAGGGGCATCCACAGATCGACGCGCGCCAGCTCGCCGAACTCCATCACCCTGTCGGCAACCCCGATAACCACCGCTGGACGCCCGTCCAGCCTGATCTCCGTGCCGACGATGTCGGGATCCGACCCGTAGTGACGCTCCCAGAACCCGTGGCTGAGCATGGCGACCGCGTCCGCCCCAGGCTCATCGTCGCCGTCAAGGAAGTTGCGACCCAGTTTGGGCTCGACCCGCCAGCTGCTGAACGCGTTCGCCGTCACCGCGCCGGTGAAGACACGGGTGGGCCCGTCGCCATCCACCAGGGCCCCCGCTCGCCGTTCGATGGCAGCCAGATCCTCGACGGTCCTTGATTGCTGCCGGTAGTCAATGAAATCCGGCAACGACGGTGAGCTTCGCTCCACGCCGCGCGCGGGATTCTGCATGAACACCAGCACGATCTCGTCGGTGTCTTGGAACGGCAGATCCGAGAAGAACACGACGCTCACCATGCTGAAGATGGCGCTGTTGACGCCGATGGCCAGCGTCAGCGTCAGCACGGTGATACCGGTGAAGGCGGGGGCGCGCACGAGGGCGCGCATGCCGTACTTGAGATCTTGTATCAGGCTGCTCATCAAGGATCCCTTGCCCGGGCCGGGCGGCACGAGGGGCAGTGGTCGATCGAGACCGGGGCGAAGAGACCTCAGCGCCTGGCTCCAGTACCAGCGCCGGGCAGCGCGGCGCCCGCGTGGCAGCCGATGCCGACGGTACTCCTCGCTCAGATCCCCGAGCAGAGCGTCACGCTCGGCGAGCGGCGAAAAGAGCCGTAGTAGAAGCGCGGCGAACCGCGGCGGCCCGTTATCGGGATCCGGGGAATCCCGTGATTTGTTTTGCATTGCACATAAAATACGGATCAGACCGCGACCGGTTTCAGTTTTTCTGCCGGCGGCGCGGTCGCTATCGACAATCGTCGCGCCCGTCCCGTACTCTTCGCGGCTCGACTCGACATCCCAGCCGGAGGACGCGTGCAATGCCAAGCGCAACCAGCTCGACGTTAATCGTCTCGATCGCGGCCTTGGCCACCGTTGGTCTCTCGGCTGAATCAGCCAGTGCACAGCAACGTCGCGCCACAGCCAGCCTTTCCGGCTGCGACGACCCGAACATCTGGGGAGAGGCCGTCTTGCGCGAGAAGAAAAGCAAGGAGGGCGTCAAGCTGGTCACCGTCCGACTGAAGATGGGCGGCCTGCCCGAGGGCAAGCACGCGGTCCATATCCACGAGACCAACGCCTGCAAGCCGTGCACGGCTGCCGAGGGACACTTCGATCCTGGCCCGGAGTCCAACTCCAGCCCCGACGGCAACCATCCCTTCCACATGGGCGACTTGGAGAACATCGAGGCCGATTCTGGTGGCCTCGGGGTGCTGACGACGCAAACTACCCGCATCACGCTTACTGACGGTCCACTCAGCATCTTCGAGACCAACGGCAAGGCGTCGAGCGCCTTCATCGTCCACACCGATCCGGACAGCTACTGCCCGGACGGCGAAGAAGCCGGCTGCGCCGGCGGTGGACGAATCGCCTGCGGGATCATCCGCCAGTAAGCGAGCGATAACGCGCTCAGAAGGGAAAGAAGATCGGCACCAGCAGCACCAACAGCACCAGCAGCACCAGCGTCAACGGCGTGCCGACCCGCAGGTAGTCCCTCGAGCGATAACCACCCGCGCCCATGACCAACAGGTTCGCCTTGTGGCTGAACGGCGTCATGAACGCCGCCGAGGCAGCCAGGCTGACTCCCATCATCAGGGGATACGGGCTGAGCTGCAGTCGGCCCGCCATCTCGAACACCACCGGGGCCATCAACACCACCGCCGGGGCACCGTCGAGGCCCTGACTGAGCAGGCTGGCCAGAACGATGAGGGCCGCCAGCACCGCGTGAGGCCCAAGCGATCCCGCCGTCGACACCACCGAGTCGGCAAGGAAGCCGGCGGCGCCAGACCGTTCCATGGCAAAGCCCACCGGCAGCACTGCGGCCACAAGGAAGATCGCCCGCCACTCGATGGCGCGGTACGCCTCCCGCATCGTCAACGCGCCGGCGAGAAGCACCAGCGAAGCCGCCGTGAAGGCGGCCACATGGATCGGCTGCAATCCGGTCGCCACGAGCACGATCATGAGCAACAGCCCACCCAGCGCCAGCGGCGCCTTGGCTGTGCGCCGGATGGCGCGTTCGGTCGCCGACAGCACGACGAAGTCGGGCTCCGAGGCGAGCCGCGTGATCTTGTCCGGCGGCCCGTGCAGCAACAGCGCGTCGCCGAAGCGCAGCGGCACACGGGCCAGATCGGCGTGGATCGGATGCCCCTCGCGCCACAGCGCCAGCACCAGTAACCCGTGGCGATGCTGGAACTCGAGCTCCTCGAGCGTACGGCCGTCCGCCGCCGACCGCGGCGCCACCGCCGCCTCGACCATGGCGGCCTGATCCGATTCCAGCAGCTCGCGACCGACCAGCGGGCCGATCTCGACCTCGACGGCATCGGCCAGCGCCGCCACCGCACGCGGATCCGCGGCCAGCAGCAAGCGGTCGCCGGCGCGGATGGTGTCGCTCGGTGAGATCATCAGCCGGGTTTCCTGATCTCGGATGATGCCGGCAACCGTGAGCCCGACAATCTCGCTCAACCGGCTGGTGGAGATCGTCGAGTCCGCCAGTCCCGAGCCCGGCGGAACCTCGATGACACAGAGCCGTTCCTGCAAGTCCGCCACCGCCGATACCCCGGTCTCCACCACCGACCATCCGGGCTCAGCGGCGAATCGTTCCAGGTCTTCGCCCCTGCCGATCGCGAGCACTTCGTCGCCGAGGCGCAGCGTCTGCTCCGCCAGATGATCGGTGTACAGCTGCCCCCGATGGCGGATCGCCAGCACCACGACGCCGAACCGCCCGCGGAAGGCGAGCTCGCGCAGCGTGCTGCCGGCCAGCGAGCCCCCAGTCTCGACGACGACCCTGATGCCGTTGACGTCCGGCGACACGCGTGGCAGCCGATCCATCTCCATCGGGTGCACATCGAGCCGTTCCATCTCCAGGAACTCGCGAACGTTGGAGACCTCGCCGTCGACGATCAACACGTCGCCGCCCCGCAGGCGCGTGCTGCCGTCAGGCACCAGCTGCTTGTCGCCACGCTGGATTGACACCACCTTGAAGCCCAGGGTGTTGCCGAGCCGCGTCTCTGCCAGCGTTCGACCGTCGAGGGCAGTGCTGGCCGGGAGCTGGAGCGAGAAGAGGCGATCCTCGAGCTGGTAGATCTGGCTCAGATCCTCGCCTTCCAGCGCCGCCGGCCCTCGGCCAGTGTCGGCCGGGAGCAGGCGCTTCCCCACGGTCAGCATGAACACGACGCCGAGCGCCATGATCGCCAGGCCCACCGGAGTGAAATCGAACAGCTGGAAAGGCTCCAGACCGCGATCCGCCATCATCTGCGCCGCGACGATGTTCGGTGGCGTGCCGACCAGCGTGGTCGTGCCGCCGAGGATTGCACCGAAGGCAAGCGGCATGAACAACCGGGAAGGAGCCAGTCCGGCACGCGGCGCCACTGCGGCGACCGCGGGCATGAGCACGGCCGTCGCTGCAATGTTGTTCATGAAGGCAGACAGCACGCCGGCAACCAGCATCAAGGTCACCAGCAACCGCGTCTCGCTGTCGCCCACGAGCCGATAGAGACGATCCCCGATGAGGTCGGCAACCCCGGTCTCGAGCAGCGCGGCGCCGACAATGAACACCGACAGCATGGTGATCACGGCGGGCGACGAGAATCCTTGGAACGCCTCGTCGGCGGTCACGTAGCCCGCAAAGATCAGCACCACGAGACCCAGGAACGCGGTCAGATCGACCGGTAACCTCTCGGTGAGGAACAGGTAGAACATCACCGCGAGCAGTACGAACAGACCACCGATCTGCAAAGTCACTGCCGCTAGTGCTCCTGATCATGAGTACGGTGCACTAGTCCGCCTCGAACCCCGTTTGCTTGTGGGTGCCGTCGCAGAAGGGCTTGTTGTTGGATTCACCGCAACGGCACATGGCCGCCCGCGTTCCGCGCCAGCCTTCCCGTCCCGACGCGGCGCGGATCGAGAAGTTGCCAGTGACGATCAGTGGTCCGTTCTCGATCCGCTTTACCGTCAGCGGGCCGCCGCTGGACTCCAGCGCCGCATCGCCGCTCTGCCCCACCGCACCGCGATCACGGAACTCCACTGCTTCGTGAGAGTTGTCACAGAATGGCTTGTTGGCCGAGGCGCCGCATCGACAGAGCGCCGCCCGGAAGCGTACGCCCGGCATGTCGTCGGCCGCCCCGTCCACCTCCAGATCGCCGGTCGCGTACAGGGGTCCGTTGTTTGCCACCGTGATCGCGTTCGTCGTCGGCGCGCTCTCCCCCGCCCCGCCGTCCTTGCGTTCGTACGCAAGCGCTCCGGTCGGGCAGCGTTGAACCACCTCTGCCACAGCGTTGGCGTCCGCATGATCCGGCTCGCACCAGGGCTTGCGCCCGCTGACGAACAACTCGTCGCGTGACCGGGTGCACTCACCCACGTGAATGCATAGGCGGCCATCCCACCGCACCTCCGCCTGCTCGCCATCGAACCTTAAAACCCGCTTATCCGACATCCTGCCTCCCGGTCGAAGTTCCGCTGGATGCTACCCCCTCCCGCCAGGGCGAGCGAGGCGATCCAAGCGGCGACGCCGCGACGGGCGGGCGCATTCTAGAGGCCTGTAGCAGGCAGCTACGGCTCAAAGAGCCAAAAGTGCGCCAGGTAGCGGAAGACGGTGAAGGCAATCTGGTCGCCGCGCGGCGACCACGACGGATGAGTCTTGTCACTCGGATCGAAGGTGATCTGCACCGGATCGCCTCCGGTAGAGGGCACTCTGAACAGCTGCATGCGGCCGTCGCCGGCAGGGGCGACGTAGGCGACCCAGTCGCTATCCGGCGACACCGAGATTCCCGTGGCCCACTGCTCGCTGGCATAGCGGTGCACCAGCTCCGGCCGGCCACCGTCCCGGTCGACCTTCCACACGGCGCGCTCTCCGACCCCGTGCATGCCCTCGAAGAAGATCGTGCGTGAGTCGGCGCCGAACTCTGCGAACCCTGCCAGGCCATCGAAATCGGTAAGCTCTATATCGCGCTGGGGTTGCGTAATCTCGCCGGTTTCCTGGTCGAAACCGACCAACTGCAGTACGCCGTGATGCTCACCTGCCACGCGGCGGTCGGTGGAGTAGACGATCCATCGGCCGTCCGGCGAGAAGCGCGGCCAACCCGTCTCGTTGCCGCCGCCGGTGATCGGCACCGCGGCGGCCGACCCGTCGGCCGGCTGCAACCAGATGTCGTCGGTGCCGTCGGCGTGCGAATGCAACGCGATCCAGCGACCGTTGGGTGACCAATGCATGCCCTGGTCCTCGGAATAGGAGCTGCGCACCACCTCCTGCGCCTCGTCGGCGATACCGTCCCTCACGCGCACCGTGCCGACGTGTTGGGCGATGTCGGGGTAGTGCACATCGTCCACCACGCGGCGCCAGCTGCCGTAAGTGAAGGCGATGTGTTCGCCCGTCCAATCCCACGACGGCGTCTCCGATTGGAAGGTCGTGACCGGAATGGCGGTACCCCCGGCCGCCGCCACGCGGGCAATGGTGACGGCGTCCTCCTGCAGCTTGAATAGCAGGCGTCCATTCGGCAGCGCGTACGGCGCGTAGGTGTCGCGCGTGAAGTGACTGATCTGCTCGGCTGTGCCGGACTCCAAATCGAGGCGCCACAGGTCGAGCGTGCCCCGATCGTTCGGTCGTCCGACGAAAACGCCGTCGTCACCGTCGAAGGCCACCGGACCGCGGACCTCGCCGAGATCCGCAACCCCAGGCGCCCGCCCGCAGTCCAGGCTGAGCAGGGGATGCTCGCCGCTGGCGTCGACACACGCAACGCCGCCGTTGGGCTTCCATACGACGTTGCTCAACGCCGCGGGGTCGCCGATCGTCTCCAGCACCGCCCCCGACTGGTCGAAGATCCATAGCTGCCGCCCACCGTCCCGGGCCACCAGGCCAACGATGCTGCCGTCGGCAGCGAAGGCGACCTCCGACAGGTCCCCTCGGTCGGCGGCGACACCCTGTGGCGGCAACAACGAGCCGCGCTCAGGCCACAGGCGCGTACGCATGCCGCTTTCGGCGTCGTACTCGCTCCAGTCGAACCAGGTGCGCTCGCGGTCCGCCTCACGCGCCACCAGCGTTTGCGAGTCGGGCCGCCAGGCCAGATGAAGTCGGCGGCGCCGACCATCACCGAGCTCGCGCACCGGCCCACCAGCCAGAAGCTCGACGCGCAGCCGCAACCCGACATGTGTCGCCAGCCACCGCCCGTCGGGCGACGGCACACCAAGGGGGTCTCGGTAGGCGACCGGACCGCGCTGCTTCGCCGTCGTGACATAGCGCACACGGCTCTGCTGCGCTTCAGTCAGGCTGCCGATCGTCGTGCCGAGCAGAACGAGTAACGCAGTTACCGTGTGGGCGACGTTGCGAGAGATGGAGCTGCATCGGCAACTGCCGCTGATCCGCATGGCCCTGGAGGCTACGCGCTCGCGTGGTCGTCAGGCAACCTGCACGCCGGACGCTCCCACGCGTCGCAAAGACGGCCGAGGTAGCACACCGAATCCACCGCGTCGGTCATGCGATCTGAAAGTGGGCCCTCCAGGACTCGAACCTGGGACCTACCGGTTATGAGCCGGCGGCTCTGACCAACTGAGCTAAGGGCCCTGCCGAGACGCGGCGGCGCGAACGGGCCCCGGCGTCTCCGGTGCATTCTATCCGGGACCCGGTTTCGGGCCACACACTGGAAAACCAGATCGCGCCCAGGTATCTTCCGGCGGCCGAGTCGCGTCCGGGGACGTTCCGGCGGCTGAGCCCTGACCGAGGAGAGACACGCCCCGTGATCGCAACGAGCTTTCTGTTCTTCCTGTTGATCTTTCTGGGGATCGGTATCTATTCGTCGACCCGTCGACAGAAGACGACCGACGATTACTTGCTGGCCGGGCGACAGGTAGGTCCGTGGCCGGTTGCGCTGTCGGCGGTCTCCACCGCCAACAGCGGCTTCATGTTCATAGGCCTCATCGGATCGACCTACGCCGTCGGCTTATCGTCGATGTGGATCATGGTCGGCTGGGTGTTCGGCGATTATCTTGCCTGGCACAAGATCCATGAGCCGCTGAGGAAGCGCAGCGAGAGCATCGGGGCCAGCAGCATCACGCGGTTCCTGGGCACGTCCGCAGACGGCGAGGAGCAACAGGGCATTGTCCGTGTCGCCGCTGCTGCCAGCATGATCTTCCTCGGCACCTATGCCGGAGCGCAGCTGACCGCCGGGAGCAAGGCGCTGTCGGTGCTGTTCGGCTGGGACTACAGCGTCGGGGTCTTGCTGGGCGCCGGCATCGTCGTTGCTTACTGCTTCGCGGGTGGCATCCGAGCGTCCATCTGGACGGACACCGCACAGGCGGCGGTGATGTTCCTGGCGATGTTCTTGCTGATGGCGGTGGCTGTGGGGGAGATCGGCGGCTTCGGCGTCATGTGGAGCCGCCTCGAGGCCATCGATCCGACGCTGATCGACTGGAGGCCGGCCGATCTGCGATACGGCTTCGCGTTGTATCTCGGCAGCTGGGTGGCGGCGGGCATTGGCGTTCTCGGCCAACCGCACGTCATGATTCGTCCGATGACGATCGACAACAGCGATCACATCGCCCTGTCACGACGCATCTACGTCAGCTACTACAGTCTGTTCGCGGCTGCAGCGATCACCGTGGGCCTGGCAGCCCGTGTGCTGCTCCCGGTAGTGGAGGAGTTCGATCCGGAGCTCGGCTTACCGACGCTCTCCCAGCTGTTGCTTCCCGACGTCATGGTGGGGTTCATCCTTGCCGGCGTGTTCGCGGCGACGATCTCGACGGCGGATTCGCTCATCCTCGCCTGCTCGGCGGCGTTGACGCAGGATCTCGTCCCTGGGGAAAGCTCCTATGCGCGGGCAAAGCTCGGTACGCTGACCGTCACCGCGGCGGTGGTGCTGTTCGTTTTCTCCGGCGGCCAGAGCGTCTTCGATCTCGTCGTGTTGTCGTGGTCGGCCCTTGGCGGCACGCTCGGCCCGCTGCTCGCTCTGCGTGCGCTCGGCAAGCCCGTTAGCAGCAGGCTCGGAATCACCATGATGTCCGTGTCTCTCGCTGTCATGCTGCTATGGCGATCGTTCGGCGATCCTGTCTCGGTCTACGAGATCCTGCCGGGTATGCTCGCCGGCGTCTTGGTGTACGGAGTCGGTCGGGCGTTGAGTGGGCGCCCCAGCACAGCCGCCTAGCCGCATGCGCGGGGCGCGCTAGGAGGCTGCGCCGGCTGCGCTCAGTCGTGCAGATCCGTCTTGATGCATCGCAACGATTCGAGCTCTCGAGCGACCATCATCTTGCGGCTGTGCAGCGCATCGATCTCCCCGACCGAGGATTGAGGTAGCCCCTCGATCTGCTTCTGTAGGCTACGCTTTTCCCGTTCCAGCGCGCCCCGTCGGAGCGCCTCGGCACAGCTCACCGCGTACGCCTGCACGGGATCGTCTCCCTCCTCGAGCACCAGCCGGGTCAACAGCTGAGCGGCTCCCTCCACGTCGCAGCCATCGAGCAGCTCCTCGACGCGCTCGGGCAGCGTTGCACACCGCGACAGCGCTTCCAGCAACGCCTCCACGCGCGGGTCGGTGATCCCGCCTCCATAGATCTTCTGCAGCTCCGGCAACCATTCAGGGTGACGAAGCAGGGCGCGGGCCAGATCGCGTTCGGCCACCGGCACCTCGCCAAGTCGGGCCGCTGCGGACGGCTCGGACGCCGAGTCCTCTTCCGGTGGTCCGCCAGGCCGGCGCCGCGAACGCTGGCGGAGCTCTGCAAAGCTGCGTTCGACGAGATGGCGGGAGATCTCCAACGCGTCACCGATCCGCGCGATCCACTCGGCGCGCTCCACACGATCCTCCACCTGGAGCACGAAGCCGAGCAACGAGGCCAGCGCCTGCGCCTTGCCCTGCGGGCTTTTCAGGTCGCCGCGCTCCGCCGCTCGCGCCACCAGGAAGCTGAGCGCCGGAAGCGATCGTCGTAGCGCCTCCGACAGACCGTCAGCCCCGACTTCACCGAGGAACGAATCGGGATCCTGCCCACCCGGCAGCTGCACCACCGTGACCTGGAAGCCCGCCGGCAGGAAGACGCCCACAGTGCGCTCGGCGGCCGCGCGCCCGGCATTGTCGCCGTCGAAAGCGATGACCGCCTTGCCAGTGTGTGACGAGAGCACCCGGGCATGGTCGGCAGTGAACGCCGTGCCCAACGGAGCAACCACGTTGGCGAACCCGTGCTGCACACACGCCAGCAGGTCGAGCTGCCCCTCGACCAGCATCACGAAACCAGTGTTGCGGATCCCCTCGCGAGCCTCGCGCAAGCCGTAGAGCGTGCGGCTCTTGTTGAACACGGCGGTCTCTGGTGAGTTGAGATACTTCGGTTCGCCCTCACCGAGCACACGGCCGCTGAAGGCAATCGCTCGGCCGCGGCTGTCGCGAATCGGGAAAACCACTCGATCGCGAAGCAGGTCGTACACGCCGCTGCCGTCGGCGCGCTTGCGCACCAGCCCCGCCGCCTCCAGCTCGGCGATCGTGAAGCCACGTTTCTCGAGCACACGCTGGAGCGTGTCCCACCCTCCCGGCGCAAAGCCGAGTCCGAAATCGACTGCCACTGTGTCGTCAAAGCCCCGCTCGCTCAGATAGGTGCGGGCCTTCGTACCACGCTCGCTCTGGAGCTCAGCTACGTAGAACTCCGCCGCAGCGCGCAACGCTTGCAAGATCCGCTCTCGATCGACGCGTGGACCTTCCTGGCGGGGACCGCGGCTCGACTCCGGAATCGCAACCCCGCCGAGCTCTGCCAGGCTGCGCACTGCTTCTGCGAAATCGATGCCCTCGTGCTGCTGGACGAATTTGAACAGGTCACCGCCTTCGCCGCACCCAAAGCAGTGCCACAGCCCCTCGTCATTGACCGTGAACGACGGGGTCTTCTCCTGATGAAACGGGCACAACCCGACCCACCGAGCGCCGCGCTTCTTCAGCGCTACCACCTCGCCGATCAGCTGCACCGGGTCTGCGGAGCGCTTCACCTCGTCGATGAACGAACGCGGCCAGGCCATCCTCAGGCTTCCAGCCTTACGATCGTCGCCCCACCGCCGCCGCTCATCGGATCGGCGCTACCGAAACGGACCACGTCGGGGCGCCCGCCCAGATACCGATGAATCGCATCCCGCAGCCGCAGCTTGCCGAACCCGTGGATCAAGCGCACCTCCGGCAGCCCCGCCAGCACCGCGTCGTCGAGGTATTTCTCGACCTCCGCGATCGCCTCCTCCACTCGCTTGCCGTGCAGATCAATCTCCCAACCGACGTCCGGACGACGATGGTAAGCCGCCGAGCGGGATCGGTGCTTCTTCCGACCCGACGTGTCGCGCTTGATCTGATCACGGCGCACCACCAGTCGCTTACCATCGACGCCCACTTCGACGGCCGCAGGATCACCGGTTTCCGGCCCCCAGTCGCGCAGGACCGAGCCACTGAGGCCGAACGGCGCGACGATCACAGTGTCGCCACGCCCGAGCTCGCCGAGATCGGGCTCGGTCTCGACCGTGGGCGCCGCCGCGCCAGGTTGCCGGCGACGCACCGTGTCGCGGACTTCGCGCTGTGCTTCGGCGCCTAGCTGTCCGGTGTTGGCGGACCAGCGTGCCTTGCGGTCGGCGCGAGCAAGGTCCGACCCGGCGTCCGATTGGCTCTCGAGCTCCGCCAGCTTCCCCTCGCCGCGCCGGCGCAATTCGTCCACGGCGCGCTTCACGCTATCGTCGGCGCGCCGTTCGAAGTCCTGCTGCGCTTCGACACGCTCCCGATCCAGGCGTTCGAGCTGCGCTCGGCGCTCGTCCAGACGCGCCCGTTCGAGCGTCAACTCTTGGCGCTCTCGCTCGATGGCGCGGGTATCAGATTCGAGATCGCGGATGACTGCGTCAAGCTGCACCGAGTCGGAGGCAAGCAGCTCCCTCGCACGCCCGATGAGCGCTGCCTCAACACCGTGGCGCGCTGCGATCTGCAGCGCGTTGCTGCGCCCCGGCCTGCCAAGCCTGACGCGATAGGTCGGAGCAAGCGTCTCGGCGTTGAACTCCATCGCCGCGTTCAGCACGTCGGCACGTCGGTGCGCGAAGGATTTCAGGGCGTCGTGGTGCGTCGAAACGACGACGACGGCTCCGGCCTGCAGAAAACGCTCGACCAAAGCGATCCCGAGCGCCGCGCCCTCTGCAGGGTCGGTGCCGGTGCCCAGCTCATCGAGCAGGACGAGCGCGCCGGTGGGACAATCGCCCAGGAAATCGACGATGTGGCGCAGGTGGCCGGAGAACGTCGAGAGGTTGGCGGTAACACTCTGCTCGTCGCCGATGTCGGCGTGGATGCGCGGGAAGAGAGGTAACCGCGCCTCCGCGGCCGGCACCGGCAGCCCGCTTTGCGCCATCGCCGCCAGCAGGCCCACGGTCTTCAGCGCCACCGTCTTGCCGCCCGTGTTAGGCCCGGTGATGATCAGCGCGCCAATCCCGGACGGCATCTCCAGATCCAGCGGCACAACGCTCTCCGATGCCAGAAGCGGGTGCCGAGCTCCGCGCAGCACCAGGCCGTCGGGTATCCAGTGTGGTCGTACTGCGTGCTCGGCCTCGGCGTAGCGGACGGTAGCCTGGAGAGCATCGGCGGCAGCCACCGTCGACTGCGCCAACAGGAGCGCGTCGCGGGCCGCCCCGACGTGGGCGCTAGCTTCTGTCAGCAGGCGCCGGATCTCGTCGCGCTCGGCAGCCACGAGCTCAGCGACCCGGTTCTGGTCGTCTACCAGCGCCAGGGGTTCCACGAAGATCGTCTGTCCCGACGACGACGCATCGTGTACGACGCCGGGCAATCGATCGCGCTGGCCGGACCGTACCGGCACCACCATGCGACCGCCGCGCTCGGTAACCAACGCGTCCTGAAGAACGTCGCCCAGATCCGGATCGCGTGCAATCTTCTCGAACCGGGTGCGGAGCCCGGCGCACAGGCGTCGAGCCCGGCGTCGGATGCGCTGTAGCTCGGGCGACGCATCATCGCGGATCTGCCCCTCCGGATCCACCAGCCGATCGATCTGGTCGCATAGCGGACGCAGCGACGGCGCCTCCCGGACGAGCGCCGCCAGCGACGGCCAGCGGTCGGGATCGGCCAAAAAGTGGCCACGCAAGTCGGTGCAAACCTGAGCAGTGGAGGCGACGCGGCGCAACGCCAACGGTTCCAGCACGACTCCGGTGGTCGCCACTGCTCCGAGCTCAGTGTCTATGGGTACCGCGGCGGCCAACGGTACGAGGCCAGGGTCGGCGGCGAAATCGCGCCCCTGCTCTACGGCGTCTTGTCGGCGCTCGGCCTCATCGACATCGGGGGTCGGGAGGAGGGCACGGACACGCGCCGCGCCGAGGCTGGACTGCGCGTTGCCGGCCACCTGGTCGAGCACCAGATCGAGGTCCAGGACCCGGCGTGAGGCCCCGCTGACAGTGCACGTCGCCGTCATGCCCGCTCACACCTCCGACCGCACACCGCCCGGTCCGAAGGCCAGCCAGGAACCCGCGACGCCGGTGGCGGCTCCGCCGACAATCAGAGTCAGAACCCATGCACCGCCCATGAATCGGAGCGGCAGGGTGGCGAGAATCCCGAGTGCCTCACGGTCCAGGTACGCCAGCCCGACGCTGTAGACGATGTACAGAAGCAGCACCGAGACAACTCCGGCGATCAGACCCTGCAGTGCCCCCTCGGCCAGGAAGCGGCCGACGACAATCGACTCCGAGGCGCCGACCAAACGCATCGTCTCGATCTCCCGCCGTCGCGTGAAGACAAGGACACGAATCACGTTCGCCGTCGTGACCATCGCGGCCATCAAGACCGTGCCTCCAAGGAGCACTCCGACGAATCGCAGGGCGCGGACGCCTAGCTCGAGGCGGCCGATGATCTGCAGATCATACTGAACGCCCTCTACCGCCGGCAGCTCGGCGAGCTGTCCGGAGAGTCCTTCGAGCACACGCTCGCTGCGCATGGTCGGGGCAATGGTGACGGTGTACGACGCCGGCAACGGATTGTCTTCCAGGAGCCCGAGCACCTCGCCCAGTTCGGCGAAGTCGGCACGGAACAGCTCGGCCGCAGCGTCTGAGCTGATGTAGTGGAAATCCTCCACTGCAGCCGTAGCACGGAGCTCGGCTTCGATGCGCGTTCGCTCTGCGTCGACCGCCCCCGGCTGTAGGAACACCTGTAGCTGGCCACGCTCGCGCCAGCTGATGAGCACGTCGTTGAGGTTCTCGGAAACCAGCACGAAGGCGCCCAGTACGGTCAGCGATACGATCATCACCACCAGAGCCGGTGCCACCACGTTACGGTGAAACCACAGACCGCGAGCCGCTTCCTCCCAACAAAGAACGATGTAGTGGCGCAGGTTCACATTCAGCCTGTGGCTGCGTGACGCCGATCGAGCGACCGCAACCGCCCTTGCTCGATGAGCAGCGTGCGCCTGCCGAGTGCCGCGATCATGTCCGGATCGTGCGTCGCAAGCACGACCGTCGTGCCGCGACGATTGATCGCTCTGAAGATACGCAACATCTCGATGGCCGTATCAGGATCCAGGTTGCCGGTGGGCTCGTCAGCCAACAGCAACACGGGCGCCGACATCAGTGCCCGCGACAATCCCGCGCGCTGCTGCTCACCTGCGGACAGTTGGGCCGGATACAGCTGGGCCCGGTGCTCGAGTCCGGTGAGCTTCAGCAACTCGGCGGCACGACGCCCGGCCTCGCCACGCGACAAGCCGAGCACGCGACCGACGAAGGCGACGTTCTCGAGCGCGCTGCGGTCCTCGATCAGCCGCGCGTCCTGAAACACGAGCCCGATGCGCCGTCGAAACGGCGGTACTTCGCGACGGCTGAAGCTGGCGACGTTGCGCCCGTCGACGAGTAGCTGGCCGCTGGTCGGAAGCTCGGCGCGGTAGAGCAACCGGAGCAACGTCGTCTTGCCGGCGCCGCTGGCCCCGGTGAGAAAAACGAACTCACCGGGGCGGACCTGAACGTTGACGTCACGCAGCGCAGTGATGCTGCCGTAGCGCTTGGTCACGTGGAAGGCGCGGATCATTCCTGCAGCTTCTCCTCGAGCAGCCGGCGGACCAGCGCCGGGTCTGCCCGCCCCTGGCTCGCACGCATGACTTCTCCAATCAGCACCCCCAGCACCTGGTGGCGACCGCCACGGTACGCCTCAACCTCGGCTTCCCGCGCGCTCACCACGGTGGCGATGATGGGCTCGAGCAGCGCCGGATCGCCCACCTGTTGCAGCGCCTCGGCGGCGATGATCTCACGTGCCGCTGCTCCCGTCGCCGCCATCTGCTCGAGCACCTTCTTGGCGACCGTGTTCGAGATCGTCCGGTCGGCTACTGCCGCCAACAGCTCCGCCAGCTCGGCGGCTGGAACCGGGAACGCCGACGCCGCGACATCGTGCTGCCGCAGCCAGGCGGCAACTTCACCGCGCATCCAGTTGCTCGCCGCGGCGACGTCGGCGCCCGCCGCCACCACGGCCTCGTAGTAGTCGGCACGCCCAGGATCCTCTACCAGCCAACGAGCATCGGCGGCGGGCACACTGCCGCCGCTCTCGAGCCTTGCCGCCCGTTCGAACGGCAGCTCCGGTACCTGCTGCTGAGCCGCCGTGACCGCCGCTGCGTCGATCTGCAACGGCACTAGGTCAGGATCCGGGAAGTAACGATAATCGTGCTCTTCCTCCTTGGACCGCATCTCTACGGTTTCTCCCCGATCCACATCCCACAAGCGAGTAGCAGTCTGCAGGGTCCCACCCTCGTCAAGCAGTGCCGTCTGGCGCCGTTGCTCGAAAGTCAGCGCCTGCCGGAGAAACCGAAACGAGTTCAGGTTCTTGAGCTCGGTCTTCGGATTCAGCTCGTTCTGCCCGACCGGTCGCAGCGAGATGTTGGCATCGCAACGCAGGCTCCCCTCTTCCATGTTGGCGTCGGTGACGCCGAGATGCAGAAGCGTGATCCGCAGCGCGGCCAGAAAGTCGCTCGCCTGCTGGGGGCTGTGGAGATCAGGCTCGGTAACGATCTCCAGCAGGGGTGTGCCGCATCGATTCAGGTCGATCAACGTCAGGCTGTCAGCCCCGTTGCCACCGTGCGACGACTTACCGGCATCCTCTTCGAGGTGAACCCGATGGATGCGCGTGCATTCGGTTGCGTCGCTACCGTGATATCGGAGCTGCCCACAGGTGCCTATCGGCAGCTCGTACTGCGAGATCTGGTAGCCCTTCGGCAAATCGGGGTAGAAGTAGTTCTTGCGCGCGAACACCGCGCGCGAGGCGATCTCACATCCGAGCGCCACCGCCACAACGGTCGACAGCCGTATTGCCAGCTCGTTGACCACCGGGAGTGCCCCCGGGAGGCCGAGACAGACCGGGCATGTGTGCTGGTTCGGCGGATCGCCGAACATCGGCGCACAACCGCAGAACAGCTTCGTGCGCGTCCGCAGCTGGACGTGCACCTCCAGCCCGATGATGGTGTCGTAAGCCGCCCCGGCGCCACTGCCCATGTGGTGATTCTAGTGGCCTGTAACAGAGGAATCGATAGTGCCGTGGTGGCGAAATGGGGTCGGATGCAAGGCGCTCCGACGAGTCGATGTTGGTGCATCTTAGAGGAGGAGCAACGCCGCAAGCGGCCCCATTTCGCCGCCATCCTGCGGACAGATGGGCAGTTGCGGCGCTATCGATTCCTCTGTTACAGGCCACTACTGGACCTGCCCGCGAGCCCTTGCTGATCCGTGCAGGCAGACCCTAGAAGTCCACATCGGTGAGGTAGGGGTTTACCTTCGGGCGCTCAGCTGCGTCTTCCTTCGGCGTCGCGGTCTGCTCGGTCGGCTCCGGACGTGTTGGGGCCGGGAGCGCGCCTTCGGGCCGGCGCCCACGTCCGCCGGGACGTCGATCGTTGCGCCCGCGTCCTCGCCCACCGCGACCGCGAGAGCCGGACGTCGACTTGGAGCCGCTGCCAGCGCCACCGCCGGCGCTGCGTTTCCGATCGCCGGACGACTTGCCGCGCCCACGGCGCGCTCCACTCTCGGAGTCCTTACCACCGCGGCGGCGATCACTGCGTCCCTGGCCCCCGTCGGCCGTACGCCCCTTGCCGGATGCACTGCGCGCGCGCTTGCCGCCGCTGGGCTGGTCTCCCGCCCCGGCCTTTTCCGTCGACCCCGCAGCGCTGACGGTCTCGTCGGCCGCCGATGTCGGTGTGCTGCGCCGGCGTCGTCGCCCGCCGCGGCGACCGCGGCGACGGCGCGGCTTCGAACCGTCCGCTGGTGCCGCTGACCCTTCGCTGTCAGCGATCTGTTGCTGCTGCTCGCCCTCGAGTGGGGCATCTACCGCTACCGGTTCGGTTCGTCCGCGTCCGCGTCCGCGACGACGCCGTCCGCCGCGCCGTCGGCGTTGTTTTTCGGGCGCTGGCGCCGCCTTGGCCAGCGGCCCCTCCTCTAGAGCGAAGTCGAGGCGGCGGCGGTCCAGGTCGACCTTCGCAACCCGCACGCGGACCTGATCGCCGAGCGCCAGCACGCGGCTGCCGCGCTCCCCGCGTAGGCTGTGCTTGGCCTCGTCGAACCTGTAGTAATCGTCGCTCAACGTCGACACCGGCACCATGCCTTCGACGAGGACGTGATCGAGCTCGACGAAGAACCCGAAGGCTTGCACGCCCACGATGTGCCCCTCGTACACCTCGCCGAGCTTGTCCGACATGAACTGCACTTTTTTCCAACCGCAGTACTCGCGCTCGGCCTCCTCGGCGCGACGTTCCTGCGTCGAACAGCCGCTGGCGATGCTCTCCAGATCCATCGGCGGAGTCGCGGCCAGGTCGGCCTCGGTGGCCTCGGTGGCCTCGGCGCGGTCGAGCTTCAATATCCGGTGCACGATCAGGTCGGGGTACCGGCGGATCGGCGACGTGAAGTGGGTATAGCGCTCCGACGCCAGCCCGTAGTGGCCCTCGTTCTCGACCCGATACTGCGCCCGTTTCATCGCACGGAGCACAAGCATCGACACGACCCGCTCCTCGGGCCGACCCTCGAGCCGCTCGAGCAACTCGCTGAAGTGGCGCGGACGCGGCGTCCGCCCACCGCCGAACGAATATCCGAGACCGGAAAGGAAATCGCGTAGAGCCTCGACGCGCGTCTCGTCGGGGCCTTCATGCACGCGGTACAGCCCGTCGACGCCTTCCCATGTCATGTGGCTGGCGACGACTTCGTTGGCCCGGATCATGAATTCCTCGATGATCCGGTGTGCCGTGTTGCGCTCGGCGCGCAAGATGTCCTCCGTCTCGCCGCGGAGGTTGATGATGAGTTCGGGCTCCGGCAGGTCGAAGTCAATGCTGCCGCGCTCGCGCCGCGTCTGCATGAGGATTCGCGCCAGGTCACGCATGCGCTCGAGGTTCTCGACATGCGCTGCTTGCTCCTCCCGGGCACTCTCGTCGCCGTCAAGGATCGCCGCCACCTGCCGGTAGGTCATGCGTGCCACGGAATGGATGACGCCATCGTGAAACTCGTAGTTCACCGTGCGTCCCTGGCGGTCGATATCGACGATCACCGATTGCACCAGGCGGTCGACGTCCGGCTTCAGCGAGCAGATACCGTTGGAAAGCGCCTCGGGCAACATCGGCAGAACGCGATCGGGGAAGTAGACCGAGGTCGCTCGCTCGCGCGCCTCGGCATCGATGAGCGATCCGGGCGCCACATAGTGCGCCACATCGGCGATGTGGATGTGCAGACGATAAGTCCCGTCCGGCTGCGCTTCCACGTGCACCGCATCGTCGAAGTCCTGCGCGTTCTCACCATCAATTGTGATGATCGGTAGCGCGCGGAAATCCTGGCGGCCCTCGATGTCCTCAGCACTGACTTCCGTCGCGACTTCGCTCGCCTCCTGAAGCACCTCGGCGGGGAACTCATGGCGGAGGTTGTGTTCACGAATCACGATCTCGACGTCTACCTTGGCGTCGGCGGCGTCTCCGAGTATCTCCACGACCTTGCCAACGGCAGCGCGCCGGCCGTGCGGGTACTCGCTGATCTCGACGGCGACAATCTGGCCATCGGTGGACTCGCCGAGTGCATCCGGTGGCACGACGATCTCGTTGCCGAGGCGCCGATCGAGCGGACGCGCATAGGCGAGCCCGCCGGTGCCCTCGAGCTTGGCGACGATCTTGGTGCGCGAACGCTCGAGCACTCGAATCACCCGGCCCTCGCGCTTACCGCTGCGACGCCGGTGCTCGAAGCGGGCAATCACACGGTCGCCGTGCAACGCGCCCTCCAGCTGATGCCCGGGGATGAAGAGATCTGGTTGGCCCGAAGCAGCGGGCGGCACGACGAACGCGAAGCCATCGGGATGCGCGCTCAGGCGGCCGACGACGAGGTTCATGCGCTCGGGCACGCCGTAGCGGCCGCGCGTCTCGACGACCGCGCCAGTGGCTACGAGCTCGTCGAGCAGACCCTGGAGTTGGGGAGCGTGTTCGGCGTCGAGCTCAAGCTCGCCGGCGAGGGTGTCCGGGGACACCGGGCCGCGGGCTGAGTCGCGCAGATAAGTAAGGAGACGAGGGGCGTCGAGCGCGGGCTCGGTAAACGTGGAGGTTGTCATCTACAGCTCTATGCTGACAGTTGTTCGGTGCGCGCAGTCCCATCGTGTCCTCGGATTCGAATGTCTGGTGCAATGCTGCGCCGTTCGATGCTGCGCATTGAGTGGTCGCGCCGCGGGGCCGCGAAACCGTCCGCGCCCCGAGATCGGGGTGGGTGAGCGAGACGGAAGGCCCTTCGCGCGGCCGCAACCCGTGGTACCGGTCAGCGTACGGCCACGCCGGAAGCATAGCACCTGGCGCTCGGACGCGCCGACGCGGGCTGTTGTACCCTCTCGCGCATGCTCGGACGCCGCCTGCCCGCGCTGGTCCTGGTGCTCATCTCCCTCGCTGCTCTCGGCTACGCGGCCACCTTGCGCGTTCCCGACAGCAAGACCAACGGCGCCAACACGGGCATCTTCTGGAGCGACGAGGCCGTCTACCACTCGATGGCCTACAGCTTCGCGTACGACGGCGATATCCGCTACGAGCGCGGAGATCTCGAGCGCGTCTACGCCGCCGGCTACAGCGGCGGCCCGTCGGGGATCTTCCTGGTCCGCAATCCGGCCAACGGCCACCTGTACTACTCCAAGGCGTGGATCTACCCCCTGGTGGCGGCACCGTTCGTCCGCCTCTTCGGCGACAACGGTTTCTTCGTGCTGCACGCGCTGCTGCTGGCGATGATGCTCGCCGCCGGCTACGCATATGCCCGCCGCGAATCCTCGTCGGCGGTGGCGAGTCTGTTCACCACCACTTACGTGCTCGCCTCTGTCGTCACCCTTTACTTCTTCTGGATGACGCCGGAGTGGTTCAACTGCACGCTGATGTTTCTGGCCACCTTCTTGTGGTTGTACAAGGAAGCCCCGGTCGGGCCTGCAGACACGAGGTGGAACTCGCTGCTCGACGGCGCCTGGACCGATTACGCAGCGGCGCTGATCTACGGGCTGGCGATCTTCTCAAAGCCGCCGAACCTGCTGCTCGTCGGACCACTGTTGCTATGGCAGCTTTGGCGACGACGGTGGGGGCGGGCCTTCGTCTGCGGCACGCTGTGCGCCGGCGTCATCGTGGCGATGTTCGCGGTTACCTGGGCGTGGATCGGCAGCCCCAACTACCAGGGCGGCGACCGCCGACAGTTCAACGTCAATACCTCGTACCCGTTCATGGGGCCGGATAAGACGTTCGATTCGATTGGCATCGACATGACCACCAACCTGGAGGATCTCGCCGCCGCTCTACCGCCGCTCGACACGTTCGCCCGCGACGTCATCTATGTATGGATCGGGCGCAACGGCGGCATGGTGCTCTACATGTTCCCCGCCGTCCTGGCGTTGGTGCTGTTCCTGAGCGGCGACCGACGGCGGCCGCTGAGCCCGCGCAGCCTCCTCGCCGCTTTCTGGCTTCTGGAGATCCTGGCGATACTGCTGTACGTCCGCGGCAACTGGATCGGAGGCGGTGGCACGGTCGGCAGCCGTTATTTCGCCAACGTCTATCCGGTGCTCTTCTTCCTACTGCCCATCGGCTCGCGCGTCGCCGCCTCAGCGGCCTCGTGGGTGGTCTGGGGCGTCTGCCTGGCCCAGATCGTTCTGAGCCCGGTGACCGCTTCCCTGCGACCGGCCGCGCACACGACTCGTTTGCCGTACACCCTGTTCCCGGTCGAGCTGACGATTCTCCACAACCTGCCGTTCAACACCAACCCGCGAGCGCGGCGACAAGTCCTGGCGCGGCCGGCGATGTTCCACATCTACTTCCTGGACGACAACACTTACCTGTCGGAGTCGGGCATCGGCGGATTCTGGACCAAGGGAGGACGCGACGCCGAGGTCGTGCTGCGGACCGCCGCCCCGGCCGAGCGCATCAAGCTCCGGATCCGCAATCGCTCGCAGCCCAACCGCGTCGTGGTGCGCTTCGGCAGCCAGGTGATCGAGCAGCGCATGGAGCCGCAGACGGCGGTCGAGCTCACGCTGACGGTCGACGAAGCGCAGCGTTACATCGAGGGGCCCAGCTGGCTGTACCGGCTCAGCATCTGGTCTGAGCAAGGGACGCTGCCCATATTCGACACCGAGGGAAGTGGCGACACCCGCAACCTCGGTGTTCTGATACGTCCATCGGTGGAGCCCAATCTGCCCCTCATGCGCTGAGCTGTCAGGGCTCGATTGGATGTCGCCACGGTCTGCTCCACCCTTGCTATACTCGCCCGCTATTGCCCAAGTGGCGGAATTGGCAGACGCGCTAGGTTCAGGACCTAGTGAGCTTAGGCTCGTGGAGGTTCAAGTCCTCTCTTGGGCACTCGATGTAAGCGGCTGATAACTAATGAGTTGTGGCGCCGAGCGTACAGGTCGGCCAGGCTCTGCCTCGGTCTTTCGGGCCAAAGAAGCAACGCGCGGGTAAGGGGAACGCCTGCTCCGCTGTTCTGAGCTGTGACTTCGCTCACACTCCCAGCAGGCCCGGGGAAGGTATCTTGCAGGCCTGAGCATGACCGTCAGCGCCGTGGTTGCCGCCACCACCTGGCCATGGTCTCCCGCGCCCGACCCGGTTGACGTGGCTGACGTGTGCGTATTGTGACTCGCCTGGGCCGAGGGCTACCCTCCGGTGCGAGATCGGGCCAAGCATAGCCGGAGGACAACGATGAACCCAGCGCCATGGATAGCCCTCGCCGCTCTGCTCCATCCCGCCCCGATCCACGGGCAGGAGACCGTCCCGTCGCTCTGTTTCGCGATGGACGAATCGGAGCCGCAGTACGACGTGGAAATGCTCGACGCGGTCGCCCCGGCGACGGTTGCCAGCTTCCTGCACGACAGTGCCCGTTACGACGAAAGCAGCTTCGATGTCGACTGCCTCCGCAAGGTCATACAGGACCTGCTGCCCGACAACCCCGAACGGCCGGCCGCACCCCGTGACTTCGAATCGGGGAGGTTCGTGCTCATCGTCGGAGACAACGGGTTGATGGTTCCGTCGCGCGCCGCGTCGATCACGCTGCCGTTCCACGACGGCATGGTGAACCTGGGGCCCGAGAACGAGCCGCCCACGACGATCGCCTTCGTCATCGATGACACCAGCGGCAGCGAGCTCGTTTCGTCGCTGCAGCTAGCGCCGGACGATCATTTGGAGGGTGAGGATGAGCCGGTCATGGCGACCGAGTACGCTGAGTACGGGCCGGTCGCCGCGTCCGGGGTGGCTGCGGACGAGGCCGCTGAGGACACCGTCGGCGGCGACGTCGTGGAGTTCGTGCCGACGTCGGTGGGCGGCGCGATCTATTCCGTATCCGGCGAGACCTCGCTCGATTTCTACTGCGCGACAACAGCTCAGATCACCGTGGTCTCGTTCGCCGACCAGGAGCAAATCTCCAAGCTGATGACGTTCGACACCGATCCCCTGTCCAACATCAGGGTCGTGCTCACGCACTGCAAGCCCGGCTTCGAGGGGTCGCCCGGGGGCCCGGACAACGTTCCGCGATGACCGGGTCGGCTCTAGTCCGGGGTCGAGCTCGCCGCTTCGCCACACCGCGTCGGGGAAGCGGGCTCGGATCTGACGGTCGTTCGTGCGCAGGTTCAGGACCTAGTGGGCTTCGGCCCCGTGGAGGTTCAAGTCCTCTCTTGGACACTGCTCAAATAGTCAACACTGGCACCAGATCCCGACCAGCCACCCTCAAAAAGTCCATTTGCCGTTAGCTGATCAGTTCTCTTGGTTTGTCGTAGGGTTCCTTCGACGCCCGTAGGGCTCGCTCAGGCAGCGCCCGTGCGCCGGCGATAAGGCACGCTCTCATAGACCTCGGAGTTGACCGGGTTGGCGGCGCGCTCGTGGCGAAGATGGGCGAGCGCATTGGTCGCCGCTATGGCGCTCATCTTGCCGCGCGTGTCGAGCGAGGCGCTGGCGATATGCGGCAACAGCACCGCGTTGTCCAGCTCGGCGAGCCCCGGCGCCATCGCCGGCTCGTCCTCGTAGACATCGAGCCCAGCACCGGCGATCCAGGCCTCACGGAGGGCGCGAACCAGCGCCGCCTCGTCCACCACGGGTCCTCGCGAGGTGTTGACCAGGTAGGCGGTGGGTTTCATCCGGCGTAGCTCCGCCTCCCCGATCAGATGATGCGTGTCGTCGGTGAGCAGCGGATGCAGGCTGACGAAGTCGCTGCGCTCGAGGAGCTCCCCGAAGTCGGCCCAGTTGGCCCACTGAGATTCGTCGACCGCCTTCCGCGCGTAGGGATCGAATGCCAGGACTTCCATGTCGAACCCGAGCGCCCGCTTGGCTACCGCGGCACCTATGCGCCCATACCCGACGATGCCCAACACCTTGCGCCGGCCGCTGGCGCCGGGGCCTACATCTCCGCCAAGGAAGAGGTTCGGCCCCCATATCTTGTAGCCACCTTGGGCCATGTAGTCATGTGCTTGCGGGATTCGCCGCGCCACCGCCAGTATCAGCGCCCACGCTAAGTCAGCGGTGGTGTCGGTCAGAACGCCTGGAGTGTTGGAGACCGGGATCCCCAGCTCCGTGGCGGCGGCGATATCGATGTTGTTGAAGCCCACTGCCATATTGGCGATGCCAAGCAGACCCTCGTTGACCATCATCAGGTCGCGGTCGACCTGCTCGGTGAGCAACGACACGAGCACATCGCAGCCGCGAACGCCCTCGTACAGCTCCTCCCGACTCAGGCCCTCCGCTTCGACCTCCTTGCAAACCGTGATTGTCGCTTCCGACTCGGCGAGAATCGTCATTCCAGGCTCGGGCATCTTGCGGGTCACGAAGATCCTCGAATCGCTCACTCGACTCCTCCGGCGCGGCGCCGGGACGCTCGGCTCAGTCCCACAGACGTTCCTCCTCGAGAAAACTCGCGAAGCCCTGCGGATCCTCGACGGCCTCGGCGATGCGCGCTACGCCGCGCTTGATCTGCTCAATTCCGGTAGCGATGGACAGCCTCAGGTAGTGCTGGCCCTCGGCACCGATCGCGCCGAAGGAGGGACGATCCATCGTCGCCACGCCGTAGCGGTAAAGGAGGAACATCTGCAGCAGCCCCGAGGGGCTGGTGCGCGCGCGCGCCTGCGGCGCCATGGCCTCGTGGGCCTCGAGAATCCCGAGTCGCTCGCAGGCTCCAGCGACGTTCGGGAATATGTAGAAGGCGCCCTTGGGGTTTTGGCAGCGGATGCCGTCGATGCCGCCAAGCGCCGGCACTACCCAGTCACGGCGTCTTTCGAACGCCCGCACCATTTCGCTCACCGTCGCAGCAGACTCAGGGCTGTCATACGCCTCGCGTCCCGCTTCCTGGATGAACGGCGGCACGCACGAGACGATGTTGATGTTGAGCTGCTTGAAGATCGACGCCTCCTCGACCGTCGGCAACACCGCATATCCCAGCCGCCAACCGGTCATCGCGAACCCCTTCGAGTGGCCG
Source organism: Acidobacteriota bacterium (assembly GCA_965197275.1). Classification (GTDB taxonomy): domain Bacteria; phylum Acidobacteriota; class UBA890; order UBA890; family WLXD01; genus DASCOT01. Next base: position 65,255 of record CBDAMQ010000029.1, on the reverse strand, counting down.
CTCACCAGAACGGTGCGCTCGGCCATCCCGGGGTGGGAGGCAATGCTGTGGTGTGCCTCACCGTCGAACAGGATGTGCTCGTAGACCTCGTCGGCGTAGATCCTGACCTCGGGGCGGCAGCGCTCCCGAATCACCGCGGCGGTCTCCCTCAGGACCTCGTCCGAGACCACGCCGCCGGTCGGGTTCGATGGCGAGCAGAGGATGATCAACTTGGTGCGCTCGGTGATCAGCGCCGCCAGGTCGGCGGCGGCGAAGGCGAAACCCGCCTCCTCCGACAGCTGCAACGGTACCGGCACCGCGCCCAGATACGTGACCCAGGACTCGTAGATCGGGAATCCCGGGCTCGGGTAGATCACCTCGTCGCCGGCGTCGACATAGGTTTGAAAGCTGTAGCTGATCGGCGGCTTGGCCCCCGAGGTAACCACCACGCAGTCGGGATCGACCTCGATCCCGCGGCTGCTCGAGACGTGCTGCGCGATGCTGTCGCGAAACCGCGGCAATCCGGCGGGGTCGCAGTAATGGGAGTTGCCAGCCTTGATCTGTGCGATAGCCTCGCGGTTGATGTGCTCGGCACTGTCGAAGTCGGGCTCGCCCAGATTGAACTTGATGACCTCCATCCCACGATCCAGGCAGCGCTGGATGTCAACGCCCAGCTTGAACGCGTTCTCGGTACCCAGAGCCGCGATGCGGCCGGACAGCAGTGACATGCCTCGAAGTCTCCCCTGGTTGCGGGCCATCCTATACGACATTGCTCCGCCTCTCCCAGCATGACTGCGAGCCGACCCGCCGCTCGGCGAAGGCTGCTCGACCGATGAGATCCCGCACACTTCTTCTGGCTCTGGTCGCCGCCGCGATCGCTCCGACCGCCGGCGCCCGAGCTCCGGCCGACGACTTCGATCTGCTGATCCGCAACGGCCGGATCGTCAACGGCACCGGTAACCCCTGGTTCGTCGCCGACGTCGGCATCCGCGGCGACACGATCGCCGAGATTGGCGACCTTTCGAGCCGCGGCGCCTCCCGGAGGATCGATGCGGACAGGTTGGTGGTGGCACCGGGCTTCATCGACCTGCACACCCACGTCGACGACGCCTTCGACAGCACCGAGGCCAACGCCATCCTCAATTACCTGATTCAGGGCGTCACCACGGTGCGCACCGGAAGCGACGGCTCGGGCAGCTTCCGAATCGCGGCGACCAAGGAGCGCTGGGAGGCCGGCGGAATCGGCGCCAACGCCGTGATGATGGCGCCGTTCAACAGCATCCGGCGCGAGGTGATGGGCGAGGATAATCAGCGGGGGGCGACCCCCGAAGAAATCGCCCGGATGCGGTCGATGGTGAGCCAGGGGATGAGCGACGGCGCCTGGGGCATCAGCCCGGCCTCGAGTACGGCGGTCTCAATATCCACGTCAGCACCGAGGAGGTGGTCGCCGTCACCGAGCCCGTAGCCGAGTTCGGCGGCGTGTACATCTCGCACATACGCGATGAGGCGGGGAGCATCCTCGAGGCCGCCGACGAGATCATCCGCATCAGCGAACAGGCGGGCGTGCCGGTGCAGATCACCCACCTGAAGGCCGCCGGTCGCGACAACTGGGACGAGATGCGCCGCGTCGTGGCCATGGTCAACGAGGCACGGGCGCGCGGTGTGCGCATCACCGCCGATCAATACCCTTTCTTGCAGGGCGCTCCGATCGATTTCATCACCGATCTGGTCGACATTCCCGCGGATCTGGCTCCGCTGGCCGATTTGCGTCGCCGCATGCGGCGCAGCGAACGCAGCGCCGACGTCTCGCTGCAGCAGCGCAACGCGATCCGGGGCCAGTTCGTGGCCGAGCTACAGCGCGCCCTTGTCGACGATGCCATGCGTGCCCGGCTTCGCGCTTCTACCTATGAGCCCCGGCGGGCGGATCCCAGCTGGGTGGCGCGCTGGGGATGGCATGACTTCCGCATCAAGGTCACCGACGAGTACCCCGAGATGCTCGAGCGGACGATCGATCAGCTCGCCGAAGATCAGGGCAGGGACGGCTTCGACATCGTCGCCGACCTGATCCTCGACGAGCCTGACATGCTCTACGCCGCGGCATCGCAATCGCCCGACGACATGCGGCACGCGTTGCGTCAGGACTGGGTAATGGTCAGCAGCGACGGCGAGGGCTTCGCCCCCGTGAACGACGACGCCCCTCCGGTACGCGCCCATCCGCGGTCGTTCGGCAGTCAGTCGATCGTGCTGCGTCGCTTCGTTCGCGAGGAGGGCCTGCTGACCCTCCCCGATGCGGTGCGCAAGATGACCTCGCTGCCGGCGCAGTTCCTGGGCCTGAAGGACCGTGGCCTGCTACTGGAGGGCTTCAAGGCCGACGTGGTTGTCTTCGACGCGACCACGATCTCCGATCGCGCGACCTACGCCGACGCTCACCAGTACGCCACCGGCGTGAAGCTCGTGCTGGTGAACGGCATGATCTCGATCGATGATGGTCGCCACACCGGAGCGCTGGCGGGCGACGTTCTCTTGAAGCCGCATGCAGAAGGAGCCTCATGACGCAATCGCGCCGCACATTCGTCCGTAACACAACGACGGCCGTGGCCGCGCTGAGCCTTCCCGGGATGACGGGCGCGCGCCGGCGCGTGGCGCCGAGCGACCGGATCCGCGTCGGCGTCATCGGCTGCAACGGTATGGGTTTCGCGGATCTGAGCTCTATGCTCAAGCTCCCCGACGTCGAGTGCGCTGCGCTCTGCGACGTCGACCGGAACGTGCTCATGCGGCGCGCCAGCGATGTAGAGGAAGCGACGTCAATCCGACCGGCCGCGTACGGCGATTATCGCGCCCTCCTGGACGACGACGACATCGATGCCGTCATCATCGGCACCCCGGATCACTCGCACTGCTTGCCGATGGTGAGGGCCTGCGAGGCCGGAAAAGACCTCTACGTGGAGAAGCCGCTCGCCAACTCGGTACAGGAGTGCGAGATCATGGTTGCAGCCGCACGCCGCCACGATCGCGTGGTGCAGATGGGGCAGTGGCAGCGCAGTGGCCAGCACTGGATGGACGCGGTGTCGTATCTCCAGGCTGGCCATCTGGGACGCATCCGGACGGTGCGCGCCTGGGCCTACATGAACTGGTTGCCCGAAGTGCCGCTGCTTGCCGACGAACCGGTGCCGGCCGGCGTCGACTACGACATGTGGCTTGGTCCAGCACCGGCGCGCCCGTTCAACAGGAACCGGTTCCACTTCAACTTCCGCTGGTTCTGGGACTATGCCGGCGGCCTGATGACCGACTGGGGGGTGCACCTGATCGACATCGTGCTCTGGGGCATGCAGGCCGAGGCACCGCTGTCGGTAGTGGCAACCGGCGGCAAGTTCGCCTACCCCGACGACCAGCAGGAGACCCCGGACACGATGCAGGCGGTCTACGAGTTCGACGGCTTCTCGATGATGTGGGAGCACGCGGTAGGGATCGGGCTCGGTCCGTTCCAGCGCGCCCACGGCGTCGCCTTTGTCGGCGAGAACGGCACGCTGGTGGTCGATCGTGCCAAGTGGGAGGTCTTTCCGGAGACCAGCACCGCGGACGACCTGGCACAATACAAGACTCCGGCTGTGCCGGTGCAGCCTCGCCGCGGCCGCGACGGTGGGCTCGACGCCCACACCGCCGACTTCGTCGAGTGCATGAAGACCCGAGCGCGGCCGCGCGCCGACGTAGAGATTGGGCGCCACGCGGCAGTGGTGTCGCACCTCGGCAACATCGCCTTCCGCACCGGCGACCGGGTGCACTGGGATTCCGACGCAGTGCGCTTCGTCGACCACCCGGATGCGGACGCCTACCTGAAGGCGCAGTATCGGGGACCGTGGCAGGTTCCCCGCGTATAGCCTCGGCGGACCGTCCGCCCGGGCCTGGCCGCGAGCGCGCCACCATCCACGCTGGCCGACCCCTCACATCACGCTGGAAGGCAATTCGCAGCAAGGTGTAGTGAGTGGAAGCGCCTAGCGCGCCGATAAACCAGGTGACCAGTAACGGTACTGGCGGCGTCTACTTGACGTTGGAGCCGACGGCCTTGCTGGCGGCTTCGAGATCACCATCCGTCGGGGTAACCGTGCACTCGAGCCGATCGCCCTTGGCGAACAGGTCGGTGGCTAGGGCGTCGGAGTGCGCCGCGATCGTGACGTCGCGCACAACGTCGCCGTTGACCGTCCACTCGTAGCGGTACGACACCACGTCGTAGTCGGGATCGTCGACGATCAGCGGATGCTTGATCTCGCAGAACGGCACCGTACCGGCTTTCGGGGTCTTGCGGAACTTGACCTTCTTGAGCGCCACCGGCGCCCGATTCAGCTTCGGGTCGCGCTTGACAAGGACCTCGAACGGCAGCGTGTCCAGCTTCTTGCCGTTGATATGCAGCTCCACCTTCCATGTCCCGGTGATCGTGCGCATGTCACCGGTCAGCCACCGTTGAAACCAATAACTGCCGCGGAAGAACTCGGTGTTGCCGACGGCGAAGATGCCGGTGTCGAACCCTACCGAGCCGTTCGGACGCCGGAACACCAGCTTCATGGTGCTGTCCGCCGGCAGGTTGCGAACGTCGAACCAGAGGTTCAGAAACTCGTCGTCGGTCTGGAACTGGCCCGACGACGGCAGCTGCTCGGGGGGCAGCTTCTTGTCTGGCAGCTTAGAGAGGTCCTCGTGCGTGATCCCGGCGTCGTATAGGTAGGTCTTGCGCTTGAACTTGAGCTGCTTCGTGAAGCCACTCGAGCCGGGGTTGCACTTGCCGGAGAACGGTTCGACCGAGACCTCATCAACCCAGGTCTCGAAGTGCAGGTGCGGACCGTCGGTAAAGCCGCTCGAGGCAGTCATGCCGATCGTCTGGCCCGCCACCACCATGTCGCCCTTACTCACCGCGACGCTGTTCTTCTTGCGCATGTGAACGTAGAGTCCCGTCTGGCCGCCGCCGTGATCGATCATGACAAAGTTGGCGGGCTTTGCGGTCAGCGTCGTGCTGCGATCCGGATTGCCGTCCTCGGCGTCGATCAAGGCGAAGCTGCGCGGGTTGGAGTCGTGGCCGTCATGGGTGTCGTAGGTGTAGCCGGTGCAGTTCCAGTCGAGGATTGCGGCATCGCCCCCACCCGGGTCGAGATCGAAAAAGTTGTTGAAGAAGAGGTCGCGTCCGTCGGGGAGCGCCGCGTAGATGTGGCGGATGTTGAGCGGTACGCCGATGTCCTGGAAGGCGAAGCTGCGCGGGTTGGAGTCGTGGCCGTCATGGGTGTCGTAGGTGTAGCCGGTGCAGTTCCAGTCGAGGATTGCGGCATCGCCCCCACCCGGGTCGAGATCGAAAAAGTTGTTGAAGAAGAGGTCGCGCTCATGCAAGCCGGCCTGCGGGTAAAACGGGTACCTAGTCGGCACGTCTGTCCGCAGCGCCGGAAGGCGTCCGTAGGTGCTCTCGTACTCGGTCAGCGCGGCGCGGGCGCGAGCGTAATCCTCCGGGGTGACATCGGAGCCGACTGCGGCGCGCTGCTCGGGGCTGAGGTCCGAGCGGAAGCCCTGCCAGCTGCCCCGACCGCTCTCGGCGGCGAGCTCACCGCCACCGATCGCAAGCCGCGCGACTCGGCGTTGGCCGGCGGCATCACTTCCCCATGACATCAGCGATACAAACGCCACGAAGGCAATCGCGATACTGCGTGGGTTCATGGCTTCCGTCCCCAAGAACGCCCAGGCATTGATCAACGTAGCCACGGATCACGTACCCGAGTTAGACGTCGACGCGCTCGCGTGTGTGCCACACCATAACTGCTCTTCTATGTAGGCAGCGAGGGGGAAGGAGCCTTCTGCGACAGGCAGTGGCTGTGACCTTGCGTCGCCTGACGCTTGCAGATGCGAGGCGGCCTGGAGCTCCGGTTGCTCGAATAGAGCCGGCTAGCGCGCCGCCGGTCGTTCCCCGATCAGGCTGCACTCCTCCAGACTGCTGCATCCACACCGGATTCCTTCTGCCAGGAGCGCCTTCATCGCCTCGGTGCGGCGGATCAGCGCCTCGATCTCCGGCAGCTTGGCTCGAGCCAGCTCGGCCCAACGCTCCGACGGCCTGGCCTGTCGCTGGAAACCGTAGAACAGCTGCTTGATCTCCCGTACCGAGAAGCCGGCCTGCTGCGCCACCTTGATTCCGGCCAGTCGCGTCAGCACCTCGTTGGTGTAACGACGCTGGCCGCTCTGTCGCTTAGTCGCCGGCAGCAATCCGATGCGCTCGTAGTAGCGCAGCGCCGAGGCCCGTAGACCCGTCTTCTCGGCGACCTCGCCGATCTTCATCAAGCTCATCGGAATACCCTCGAAAGCCTCTTGACTTGAAGTTGACTTTAAGTTCTAGCGTAGCACCTGTAGATGAGCGAACCCACGACTAGATGGGCGAACCCACGATTAGCGGGTCGGGATTCCCGAACCGTGTCAGCAAGGGAGGCCAGATGGCGACCCAATCGACCGCATCCGACGAGACTCGTTCCGTCTGTAGCCTGAGCACCGCGGATCTGGCCCAGCGCCGGAACCTCATCCTGGAGCTAGTGCAACGCTCTCGCGAGGTGCTGGAGTTCGTCGACGGCTACGCGCTCGAGTTTCCAGACGACGACGAGGCGGATGATCTTCTGCCGCGCCTGATTCGTCTCATCGGCATGGAGCGGCAGTGTTGCCCGACCTTCTCGTTCGAACTGTCTTTCGCGCCCGAGCAAGGACCTATTCGATTACGCGTGCGCGGGCCGGAGCCGGCGAAGCGGTTCATCGAAGCTCTGCTGAGCGACGAGCAAGCCGAGCCGACGACAACTGCCGGAGGAGACGAATCATGATCGATTCTCGGCGTCCATGGTGGCCAAGAGGAGCCCGCAGGAATGCCGTCCAGAGCCAGCACCGCGCTGTGCCGAGCCTCTCCTGTGCGGCGGCAGCGCTGCTTGCAACCCTCACCGCAACCCCGGCCGTGGCGCTGGAGCACCGCATCGGCAACACCGTCGTGGTGGCCGCCGGCGAGGTAATCGACGGCGATCTCTACGTGCTGGCAACGACCATCGTTATCGACGGAACCGTCACCGGCGACGTCATGGCACACGGCCTGCTGATCACGCTCAACGGCACCGTGGGCGGTGACCTCACCGCCTGCGGCGAGTCGGTGATCGTCAACGGCACCGTGGGCGACGACCTTCGCACCGCCGGATGGATGCTCACGCTGGGGGCCCAAGCACACATCGCCGACAGTGTGCTGGTCGGCGGTTTCAGCTCGGTCGCCGAGCCAGGCAGCAGGATCGAAGGAGACCTGCTCTTGGCCGGCTACCGCGCCAGGCTTGCAGGCGATATCGACGGCGACGCGGTGATCGAAGCATCCGAGGTGGAGCTCCTCGGAACCGTGGCCGGACGTGTCGATGTCGAGCCGGACAGTGGTGCTGTCGAGGAGGACAGTCGGCTCCGGGGTGTGTTCTCGGGGGGCGGTGTCGATATCGGTCACCGAGTGCGGCGCCTGATGGCGTTGATGATCGTTGGGCTGCTGGTCGTCTGGCTCGCCCCGCAGTGGCCACGGCGGCTGGGCGTGGGGCTTGCGCGGCGACCGCTGAGGATCCTGGGGCGTGGCGCGGCGTCGGCCGTCGGCCTGGTGGGCTCGGGGATCGTGGTCCTGCTGCTGACGACACTCTTGGGCCTGGCCCTCGGCGCGGCGGGCCTTTGGAGCCTGGTTTGGCCCGTCGTCGGTCTCGGGCTGGCATCAGTGGATTTGTTGGTCACCGGCCTCGGCGGCGTGGCTGGCGTGATCGCTCCGATCGTGGTCGGTTCGACCCTCGGGGAGCGCCTGTTGGTGCGCGCCGAGCTGAGCGGCATGCCGGCGCGGTTTCTACCACTGGCGATCGGCCTGATCCTGCTGGCGCTGATCTCCAGCGTCCCGTACGTTGGCCGGCTCGTGGCGTCGACGGTGACGTTGCTGGGGCTCGGGACCTGCTGGACCTGGTGCCGCGCGCGGCCTCTTCAGGGGACGGCTGAACAGGCGCCGGGCTAATATCAACCCGGACTCACCGAACAACAGGCTGAGATCGATAGCAGAGGGCACCGTGGGAATCGAGCTCGAGCTGTACGTGCTTCTTGTGGTCTCCATCCTCGGCAGCTCGATATTCGCTGTCTTCGAGGTTGAGACCGCCAAATGGCGCAAAGTGCTCAAATGGACCATCGTTTGCGCCGTGACGATCGGCCTGTACTACGCCGTCGGTCACTGGGCGCTGGCCTTTCCCCTGGTCGCCATGACCGCCGGCACGACCTTCCACTTCGCCTGGTGCCGCAGGCACGGCATCCACCCGATCGAGGCGACGCCGCGGCGCAAGTACTACGCGCTACGGGGTTGGGCGTGGCCAGAATAGATCGTGGCGGTCGCCGCGCGGTCCCCAAAACCGGACGCAACGTGGCAAGCGCCAGGGCCGCCGCGCCGACCCACTCCGGCGCGACCCGCCCTGACGCTCGCCTGCCCATGTTTGCGGCATTTCCGAGCAACGCTCGCACGACCCGACGGCCGTGCGAGCGGCGTCACCCGGCGCTCAGTTCACCCTGACGACAACCTCGTTCGAGGCTTGCGCGGCAGTGCCACAGTCGTTGCGTGACAGGACTCGCACGTAGTACGTGCCCCGGGCAACTCCGTCGGCGGTCAACCAGGGATTCCCGCTTTGCAGCTCCTTGTTGAACAGGTCCGACAGACCGGGCGCCGAGCCCACTTGCAGGACGTATGTCATGGCGTCGTGGTTGCGGCCCAGTGAGCTCAACGAGGCCGTGCCCGCCGGCGGGTCCCAGTCGAGAAACACGGTCGAGCCAATCACCAGCTGGGTAAGGTTGGTAGCGGGACCGGGAGCGGCCGTGCACGCACCTCCGCCTCCGTCTCCACCGCCGCCGCCTGGACCACCGTTTCCAACAACCGCCACTGTCTCCGGCGAAGCCTCCCCGAAGCCGCACAGGTTCCACCCACGAATGCTGATGTAGTACGTCCCGTTCGGAACATCGGTGGCCGTCAGGGTCGTGGTGTCACCGACGTCCCGGATGAGCAGGTCCGCCAGGCCCGACGCCGACCCCACTTCCAGGTCGTACGACAGCGGTGCGTTGGCGCCAGCACCCGGTGACGACCAGTTGAGCACTACCGTCGAGCCGGTTACCGAGTTGGTGAGCGACGGCGGTGCGCTCGGCGACGCGGTGCAAAAGTCGGGGTCACCGCCTCCACCACCGCCTCCACCACCGCCACCGCCGTTGCCGCCGCCGGTGTTGACTTCGAACGAGACCACGTCCGACGGCTCGCTGGAGCCGGCATCGTTGATCGCCAGCACCTGCGCGGAATAGATACCGTCGTTGAGCGTCCACGACTCGGAGCCGGTAAGGCCGACGTCCATATTGACGATGTCGGAGTTGCCCGGCGCCGTACCGATCTGCACCACGAACGAGAGGGGCACGCCCCCCGCCCTCGTGGACGAGGTAGTTTGCCAGCTGATCGTGACCGACGAACCGGAGACCGTGGCCGCGACTCCCTGCGGCGCATCGGGCGTGGCCGCCGGTTCACCACCACCGCCGCCACCACCACCGCCGCCATCGCCTGTCAGCCACTGGCTCACCGCCCCATAGCTCAGATCGAAGCGGCCGTAGAGGTCCGGATCGTCCGGTGTCGAGCAATACGAGCCGCCTCCCGTAAGCACGCCTATGAGACGCTTTCCCGGACCGAACAGCACCGACCCACTGCTGCCTCCCTCGGTGACACCGGAGCTCCAGTTCACCAGCAGGTGGCTGTCGAACCCCTGTGCCCACCAGGGCTCACGCCCGTTGAGCGTGCCCTGGCTGATCTTCTTGACGTCGCCAGCGGGGTGGTGGATGCCGGTGATCGGCGTGCCCAACGCTACCGTTCCGGTGTCCCAACCAAGCAGCGTCACGCCGCCCGGAGGCGTCTGGTTGAGCCGCATGAATGAGAAATCCGTGCCGCTGTCCGGGTCGGAAGAAGACAGCAGCGCTGCACCGCCCGACGTCTGCTGGGTGGTCGTGCCGCCACCGCCGCAACCGGTTCGCTGATCGAACCAGAAGAAGTCTATCGAGCTGGCCGCGGCCTGGTTGCCGATGCAGTGGGTCGCAGTGCTGAAGTACGGGATCGTGGTGCTCGAGTCGGTGTCGCTCATCAGCTGGCCGGTGCACAGGTACCTGCCGCCATCCTGGAACACGATCCGTGCGACGGCGTTGCCCGCCGACTGCCAGCCCGGCTCGCATGCGAGATCGATCTCGCATGCTTGCGAGGCCTTGACCTTGACCTTGGCGATCGCGGCCGCATCCGAGTACCGCGGCGAGTACAGCAGATGCGCTACGCGCTCGATGGAAAACTCCAGGCGGTGGCGTTGCGCCGGCCGGCGCACATAGATCTCCACCCCCAGCGCGTCGCCGCCGATCACCGGCGACCAATAGGGACCCGGTTGTTCGTCGGAGTCGGCCGCGATGCGCGCATGAGCACGAAAATCGTCGCGTCCGTACGGACCGAAGCTCTGCTCGGGCCGCTCGACGCTAAAGAACCTCAGCTCGGCGCTCGGTGGCACGTTCGCAAGGCGCAAAGCCAGTCGCATGGCCTCGGCGCCGGGAGATCGAGCCGTGAAGGTGGCCGCCATTCCACCGTCGGAGGTGGAAGCCCAATCCAGCGCGCTGCCGCGCATGACGCGCCTGTGCTGTGCCGGTACCCGGCGATCGACGCCGATCTGGAGCGGAGCTCCCGGCTTGTTGTTGCCATCGGCGACCGCACGACGCTCCGCCTCTGCGAGCGGCGCCAACTCGACGTTGAACGACGCGCCGGCCGTGCTGAATGCGCCACGGAGCAACGACGCCTCCTGCGCCTCCATCTCGCGCCGAGGCTCACCGGCGAACACCTCTCCGGGGACCCGGAGTCGCTCGCCGTGCTTGGTCTGCGCATGCGCGTTCGGCGCCAGCAGGCCCAGCGCCGCAACGGTGGCTGCAACGGCCCCTAGCAACCCGGGCAGGCGTCTGACGACGAGGCCCGAGAGTGCGTGATGCTTTGACACGGGGGCGCGTCCCGGGCTCGCTTCGATCGACATGGCAGGTGTGTTCAGCATCGGGCTGCCTCCTGGCGTCTCACGCCGACCACCAGCGATCGGCAGGTATGAGAGGACTTCCCTCTCTCCCTTCTACGCGCAAGAACCCGGCGACATGGATCGTCAGCGTGGCTGATCTCTGCAGATAGGAAGCCCTGGTGACGAATCTGGCGTACCGGTGCCCGGGATTGCGCCCATACCGATCCCGGTACGGCAGGCGCGAGCGACACGGCGACGACAACGAAATGAACACCGACCGCTCGGGTAGGATTGTTCCTGGGTCGACCTCGGGGGCTGCGATCGTATGCCAGCACGTGAGCCAGGAAATCAGACGGGATGAGCCGGATACCGCGCCGCCTGCAGCTTGCCCTGCGCCTCGGGGTCACCCTCGGCTTCGTCGCCGTCGTGCTGTGGCGCGCCGGTCTAGGCGATGTGGTCGACGCGCTCGGCCGCGCGTCGCTGACGGGCGCCGGCGTCGTAGTCCTGCTGCATACCGGCGATCGTATGTTGATGGCCTACAAGTGGCGCCGGCTGCTGCTGGCCAAGGGCGTCGACGTTGGCCTTGGCGAGGCCATACGCGGCTACTACGTGTCTTCGTTCGCTAGCATTTTCCTGCCGATGACAGTGGGCGCGGACGTCGTTCGCATCACCGTCATGCGCGGTGGCCGTATCAGCACCGAGACGCTGATCGCATCGATTGCGCTCGAGCGTGCCCTCGGCGCGTTGGCCCAGGCGGTGTTCTGCGCCTTCAGCGTGGCACTCATCCTGGCTCTGCGGATGCAGGTTCCGGTCGACGGATCGACTTTGATGATGTCGGCAGCCGCGGCAGTGGCTGTGCTCAGCCTGAGCCTACCCTTGTCGTTCAAGATCGCCGCCAACGCGCAGGCTCGCCTGGCGCTGCGCGCCGGGCTACCGGGCAAGCTCGGGGCCCTGGCAGGCGAGTACGCCAGCTGGAGCGGTCACCCGCGCGAGATCTGGGTATTCCTGCTATTGACGCTGATCGAGGGGCTCTTCCCCATCGCGACGTATCTCGCCGCGGCTGCCGCCCTCCAGGTACCGACGACCGTGGTCGAAATGGCGGCCGTCGTGCCAATCGTCTATCTGGTGGCGCGGCTTCCGATCTCAGCGGCGGGCATCGGCGTGGAGCAGGGTGGGTTTGCCTACGCCGCAACCTGGCTCGGCCTGATGGCGCAGGCGCCGGCAGCGGCGATCTCTTTCCTGGTATCGCCGATCACGCTGCTGATAGCGCTGCTTCCCGGACTCGTGGCCTGGGCCGGCACACGCAGGGGCCGGAGCGCAGAATAGAGGTCGCCTCGAGGACTAGCCGTTTGACGAGTCGCTGCCAGAGTCCGCCGGCCCGCCCATCATGTGGCGCACGTAGTGCTCCACTTGCAGGACATTCTGCGACATCTCGATGACGTCGATCAGCTTGCCGAACGACGCCTCTTCTTCGACCTGCTCGGTGACGAACCACTGCAGGAACTGGAACGTGGCGTAGTCCTTGCTCCGCTGAGCCGAATCGACGAGCTCGTGGATCGCCCGAGTCACCGCTTGTTCCTGCTTGAGCGATGTCTTGAAAACGTCGCTGACCGAGGTATAGCGTGCCTTCGGGCGCTTCAGCGAGGGGACGACCGGGGTCTGGTCGACCTCCTGCAGATACCCGACGAGCTTCATCGCGTGGACGCGCTCTTCATCGGCCTGACGCGTGAAGAACGCCGCCAGGTGCTCCAGGCTACGGCTCTCCAGATACACCGCCATGGCGAGATAGTTGTGGCTCGCCTGCAGCTCCCGCGCCACCTGAGCGTTGAGCGCCTTTACCATCGCAGCCGCGACTTTCGCCATCGTTTCCGCCCCTCAGCGTTGACCAGGATTCGTTGTTATCCATTCTAGTGGCCGGCGTACCGTTGCGCCTGCGCTCACGGTCTATCGCTGTACGGAGTCGGCGACTATCCTAGGCGGGTCGCGAATCCGAAGCTGGCGTGATCCAAGAACGGGCTGGTGCCCTCGTGCGCACCGCCGACGCCACAAGACGATGACGGAATCCCCCCAAAGGAGAGAAGCGATGCATCAATCCCGCTGTGTTGGCCTCGGCCTTCTGGCAATCGGTGCGCTCGCGGTCGGCTGTGCCCGCGCCGAGCCGCCGGCAGAACCGGAAGCAGCTCCCGCCGAGCCCGTTGCCGCATCGCCGCTGGATCATCCGGCGCGCAGTGAAGATGATCACTACCGCGACGGCGGCTTCAAGCCGCTCGAGGTCTACGAGTTCTTCGGCATCGAAGAGGGCGTCGCTGTTGGCGACCTGTGGCCAGGCGGCGGATACAACACCGCGATCGTGACCCAGCTCGTCGGCGACACCGGAAGCGTGGTGGCGATCCTCGGTCCCGCACCTGCCGACCCGGAGCGTGTGGCGCGGAGCCGCGAGCGCTTCAATAGCCGCCTGGATCCGTTTGCTTTCGACAACCTCGACATCGTCGCAGACCCGACCGAGGTGCCCGAGGACTCGCTGGACGTGCTGCTCACGGTACGCAACTATCATGATCTCGGCGAGGCGCCGGACCGACTGGCGGCCCTGCCGGCCTTCATGCGCGTGCTCAAGCCCGGCGGCATCTTCGCTGTCGTCGATGCCTACACGAACAAGACCGACGAGCGCGACGAGCCGGTCCATCGCATCAATGACGACCTGTCGCGCGAAGAGATCACTTCGGCCGGGTTCGAGTTCGTCGAGGCGTCGGACGTGCTTGTGAACCCCGACGACACGTACGATTTCGATGGACGGGAGCGAGCGGGCGAGCGAGGCGAGGAAGCCGACGCCCCGATCCACCGCTACTACGTGCACCGTTTCGTTCACAAATACCGCAAGCCGGCCCACTAGCCGGTTGCCCTGGCGGTCCTGCTCGGCGGAGTCGTGGATGGCTCACGACTCACGGTCTGCAGCCGCCTCAAACAGGGAGAGCAACAGGATGCAGAGACGAACCTGGCCTTGGACACTGGCGTTCGTGCTGATCGTCGGGCTTGGCGCCATTGCTTGCGGCGCCGCCGAAGACGCCGCCGAGGCACCGGCGGTCGAGGAGCCGGCCGAGGAGATGCCTGCCGGACTCGACCGTGGCGTGCTGGCCGACGCGGCGCGGCCCGAGGAAGAGGTCGCGCAGGACGAATATCGCAAGGCGCTCGAGGTCTACGAGTTCTTCGGCATCGAGCCCGGTATGACGGTAGCCGACGTGTGGCCCGGAGGCGGATACAACACCCACCTGCTGTCTCGAGCGATGGGCGATGCCGGTACCGTGTACGCGGTGATGGAGTTCTATGCCGAGGGGAACTTCGCCACGCTCGACGCCCTTACCGAGCGCGTCGCCAACGACGGGCTCGACAACGTCCAGATCGCAATGTCTATTCCCGACGTGCCGGCCGGCAGTCTCGATGTGGCGGTGGCTGTGCGCAACTACCACGATGCCGAGCAGTTCGGCGGCGGCCGTCAGGCCACGGTGGGGCAGCTGCTGGCGGTCATGAAGCCGGGTGGCATCGTCGGCATCGTCGAGGTCGCCACGCCGCACGAGGGCTGGCACGAGGAGACCCACCGGCTAAACGAGCAGACGGTGATCGACGAGTTCACCGCCGGCGGGTTCGAGCTTGCCGGCAGCTCCGACATCTTGCGCAACCCGGACGATGATCACACTACGTCCGGTTTCGACGACGGACGCTACAAGACCGACCGGTACGTGCTCAAGTTCCGCAAGCCCTGACCGCGGGCCTCGACATCAAGGGGCGGCCGATCGGTGATCGGTCGCCCTTTTTTCTGGTGCATTCGACATGGGAGGCGCCCGTGTGCTCGACCTGCGAGGCTGACGTTCGCATGCGTTCGACCTGTTCCGCAGGCGTCCGCTTAGTGGCCTGTAACAGATGAATCGATAGTGCCGTGGTGGCGAAATGGGGTCGGATGCAGGGCGCTCCGACTAGTCAGGCGGCTTGTTCCTGCGGCTCCTCGGGATCCTCGGCGGGCGCCTCGACCGGCAGGCCGGCGTGCAACTTCAAGAGCACATCGGCGTAGGCGCTCAGATCGGCCGGCGGTGCCTTGCCAGCGCCGAGCTTCTGAAGCCGGGCCATGACGGTCTTGGAGGCTATCTCGGCTTCGTCGCCGGGCTCGATCACCGCCACGCCACCCGGCATCGATCCGCCCAGCCCGAGGCGCGACAGCTTGGGCGGCGTAAGCATGTACGCCAGTGTCTGCGGATGGGCCAGGAACTCGCGGCGACGCTGGGCGGGCGCAGCGTAGCTCCTCTTGCCGTTGTGGAACGTAGCGGCTGACGGCGGTGAATACGCCAGATACGCGTCCGGAACCTGATCCGACAGATGTTCGCCATGACGGTTCGAGACCACCATGCGCGCCACTTGATACGCCCGGCGGCGATCGACACTGGCGCGGATGCCATAGCGCTCCGCCTCCTGCTCGGACGCCCGCACCACCTCGTTGATCGTGGCGCGCCACGGAGAGAGCGGCGAATGAGTGTGGCGGAAGTAGCGCAGCTGGTCCGAGCGGCCGCGCCGCAGTGCGTGTAGAAAATCGCTCAGCATCGCCTAGCAGGCCGTGGTGGAAGTGTGGTGGGTCTGGTTACGACGAGTTGGGGCCAGATACAAGGCGGCCTGACGCAGGTGATGCCCTAGCCATCGTCCAGGAAGGCGAACGCCGTAGATGGCCCCAAATCGCCGTAACCCTTCGGGCGGCAGGGGGTTGCGCGCGCACGCTGCGTCGTTCGTCGTCAACGATGGGATTGACATCGCCTCCTCCTCTCTCCTTGCCTCCGCCTCCCAACACCCTGTCGCCAGGCCCGCCACACTTCCACCACGGCCTGCTAGCTCCGGGGTCGCTCGGGCCAAGGGCCGCAGCAGGTCGCGCCGGGCCGCGGGCCAGTATACGGCGACAGAACGAAGCGTGCAGCGACCTGCTAGTGTGCCGCCCAATGGGCGACATGCAGCTGCCGGGAATTGACGATGTCCGCGCCGCGGTACCACGGGTGACGCCACACCTTCATCGCACGCCGCTGCTGTCGTCGCGCACCCTGTCCGAGCGCACCGGCCTGGACGTATGGCTCAAGTGTGAGTGCTTGCAAAAAACCGGCTCGTTCAAGCCGCGCGGGGCGTTGAACCGCATCGCTACGCTGTCGCAGGAACAGCGCGACGCCGGGGTAATCACGATCTCGGCCGGCAACAATGCCCAGGGGGTCGCCTTCGCAGCGAACATCGCTGGCGTCCACGCGGTGCTGGTCATGCCGGAGAACGCGGTGGCCAGCAAGGTGGCGGCAACCCGCGACTACGGCGCCGAGGTGGTGCTGCACGGCGACGTACACGCCGCCTTCGCGAAGCTCGAGGAGCTACGCTTGGCGCGCGGGCTCACTTTGCTGCACCCGTTCGATGATCCGATGCTGATCGCCGGTCATGGCACGCTGGGCCTGGAGATCGAAGCACAGATGCCCGCTGCCGACGCGGTCATTTGCGGCGTCGGTGGCGGCGGATTGTGCGGCGGGCTGGGGGTCGCCTATGGCGGCCTGGACAAGGGCACGCGTCTGTTCGCCGTCGAGCCCGAAGGTGCGCCGACGATGACCGCTGCTCTCGAGGCCGGCGAACCGGTGCGACTCGACCACGTGGAATCGATCGCCGACGGTCTCTCCCCGCCGTTCGTCGGACATCTGAACCTGGACGCGGCACAGCAGTTTGTCGAGCAGGTCGTGCTGGTTTCCGACGACGAGATCCGCGACGCTCTTGGACTAGTCGTGGAGCGGGCGAAACTGCTGATCGAACCGTCCGCAGCCGCACCCGTCGCGGCATTGCTGGAACGCCGGTTATCTTTAAAGCCAGGTAGCCGCGTGATCGTCGTCCTCTCCGGAGGCAATGTCGATCTCGCTACCCTACCCGCACTCATTTCCCCGAACGCGTCGAGGTCGATCCAATGACGAGCAAACGCTCAGCGGTGAGCGCTGGTGCCATCCTTCTCGCGGGTGCCATGACCTTGACGGCACCTCGAGCGTCGGCGCAGGAACCGCAGACGCAGGAGGAACCGCAGGAGCAGCGCCTCGAACAGATCATCACTGTCACCGCGACGCGACGGCCGTTCGACCTGGAGGAGATCTCCGCACACGCCACCATCGTTAGCGCCGACCAACTGCGGCAGCGCCCGGGTCTCGGACTCGACGAGGCGCTGCGCTGGGCGCCGCAATTCAGCCTCCTCAGACGCAGTCCGGCGCGTGCCGCGCACCCGACGTCGCAAGGACTCAACCTTCGCGGCGTGTCTCCGAGCGGAACCAGTCGCGCGCTCGTCCTGTTCGACGGCCTGCCACACACCGATGCGTTCGGCGGCTGGGTGTACTGGAGCCGCACGCCCACGCTTCTCATCGAGCGCGTCGAGATGGTGCTCGGCGGTGCTTCGGGATCGTTCGGCAACCAGGCGCTGGCCGGTACGTTGCAGATCGTGTCCCGTCCGCCGCAGGCCGGGCGCGGGAGCGTACAGGTCCATGGTCGGGCCGGAAATCAGACAACCTTCGGCGGCGGCTTCGCGCTGACGGCGGGCAACGCCAGGCAAAGCATCATCCTGGCGGCGGACGCCTTCGACACGGGCGGCTACATCGCAGTCAGCGACGCCGACCGCGGGGCGGTGGACCAGGAGGTTGCGACCAGCCATCAGACGGCGATGTTGCGGGCCAATCTGGCGCCGGGACTTCTGCTAGGACTCGAGGCGTTCCACGAGGCACGCGACAACGGCACGCCGGAACAAACCAACTCGACGCGCGCATTCGGCCTCAGCCTGTCCTACAGCGGCGGCACCGGTACCGACGGACACCGGGTGGCCGGGTTCGTGCGCCGGCAGCGATTCAACAGCCGCTTCTCCGCCGTCATCGCGGCGCGCTCGCGCGAGCTAGCGGTGCTCGATCAGGAAGTACCGTCCTGGGAGACTGGGGTCACCGCCAACGCCTGGCGCCAGTACGGCGAGGGCCTGGTGCTCGGCGCCGGAGCGGACTGGCGTCGGGTTGGCGGAGTGAGCAACGAGGACGTGCTTCTGGCCGGGTTCTCGCGCGATCCGGGCGGCACCCAGAACGTTGGCGGGGTGTTCGTCTCGGCGCAGGCGCGCGCTGGAGATTCGTGGCACCTCGACGCCTCGTTGCGCGGCGACAGCTGGCACAACAACCCGCGCGATCCGGACGATCCGTCGCGCTCGCGATCGACGCTGTCGTCTCGTGCTGGCGTGGTTTTCAGCCCTGCTGGTGATTGGCGACTGCGCGCCGCCGGGTATCGGTCGTTCCGCGCTCCGACGCTCAACGAGCTGTATCGGGCGTTCCGCGTCGGCAACGTCTCCACACGCGCCAACGATGAGCTCACCGAGGAGCGCCTCACCGGCGCCGAGATCGGGGCCGACTGGTCGTCGGGAAGTGCCGTCTCCGGCGGCCGATTCCGCCTCGGGATCACCGGCTACTGGAATCGGCTGCGCAACGCGGTGATCAACGCCACCGTGGGCAGCACGCCCACGTTGCTGCTGCGCCAGCGCCTCAACCTCGGCGCCGCGACCGTACGCGGAGTCGAGATCGACGCGTCGTTGCAGCGTGGTGGGTTTACCGCCAACGTGGTCACCTCGCTGATCAACACACGAATCGATCAGAACCCGGTCGTTCCCGGCCAGCCGCTGGTCTCGCTGGTGGGTAACCGGCTGCCGCAGGTGCCCACCTATCGTCTGCGCGGCTCGCTGGCGTGGGCCGAGAATCGATGGGGGGCGATGGTCGGCCTGCACCTCACCGGAGAGCAGTTCGAAGACGACCTCAATTTCCGTCCGCTGGCCTCCGGCAGCAGCCTCGATGCGGCGTTCGACTGGCATTTTTCCGATCAGCTGACGATGGGAGTTCGGGCCCAGAACTTGCTCGACGAGCGTCTGGAAGTGGGGCGCACGTCGGTCCTGCTCCTCGGGCCGCCACGGTCACTGTCGGTGACGTTGGACCTGCGGCCCGGTAGCAACCTGTCGGCGGCCAATACGGCTCGATGAGCTCCGCACGTCGGCGCCTCGCCGCGGCGACGATGGTCGTGGCCATGCTGGCAGCCGGGTGCTCCGGCCCCGATATCGATAGCGGCGCGGCGACGATCAGCGCGGCCGATATCGCTCGCCTCACCAGGACGCTGGCCTCTGACGACTTCGCCGGGCGCGGACCCGCCGGGCGTGGCGAGCCCATCACCCTCAACTTCCTGCAGGGAGAGCTCGAACGCATCGGTGTCGAGCCATTCGGGGACGCAAACGAGGACGGGACCCGTACATGGCTTCAGCGCGTACCCGTGGCCGAGATCACCGTCGACGCCACCACTGCCGTTCTGCGCGCTCCCAGGAGCCGTGCAGCTGCCCGGCGTGGCCAGCTGGACGATCTCGCCTACGGCGACGACTTCGTCGCCTGGACCCGTCACGAGGAGCCGGCGCTCGATGTAACGGCCCCTTTGATCTTCGCCGGATACGGCGTCGTGGCTCCCGAAGAGGAGTGGAATGACTACAAGCGCGACCTGCGTGGCGCCATTCTGTTGGTGCTGGTCAACGATCCCCCGGTGCTGGGTAAGTTCGGCGACGACGCAATGACCTACTACGGCCGCTGGACGTACAAGTACGAGGAGGCGGCGCGACAGGGGGCGGCCGGCGTGCTGATCGTGCACGAGACCGACGCTGCGGGGTACGGTTGGGACGTGGTTCGCAGCTCCTGGACCGGTCCGCAGTTCAGCCTGCCGGCGCCGACCGCTCAGCCGGCCCCGGTTCGCTTCGAAGGCTGGGTATCGCAGCGAACCGCCGACGAGCTGTTTACCGCCGCCGGGCTCAACCTTGCCGACTCGATTGCCGCCGCGGCGAGCCCCGACTTCGAGCCCGTGGATCTCGGCGCCGCGATGACGGTGCACATCGACAACAACTTGCGTCGAATTGCGTCGTACAACGTCGTCGGCCGACTGCGCGGCCGGGACGAAGAGGCCGCAAGCGAATACGTCCTGTGGACGGCTCACTGGGACCATCTCGGCGAGGACCCCGGCATCGAAGGCGACGGCATCTACAACGGCGCCCTCGACAACGCCACCGGCGTCGCCGGCTTGCTCGAGATCGCCGAGGCCAACGCGTCGCTCGGGCAGCGCACGCGCCGCTCCCACCTCTTCTTGGCAACCACGCTGGAAGAAAAGGGTCTTCTCGGCTCGGCGTACTACGCTGCCAATCCGCTGGTGGCGCCAGGCGATATGGTGGCGGCGATCAACCTCGACGGCCTCAATATCTGGGGCCCGACCGAGGACATCACGGTGGTCGGCCTCGGAAACTCCGAGCTCGACGATGTCCTGCTTCGCGCCATCGAGCCCGAGGGCCGAACCCTCAGCCCTGACCCCGAGCCGGACAAGGGCTTCTACTATCGCTCCGACCACTTCCCCTTGGCCAAGATCGGCATACCGGCGCTGTACACCGATGCCGGCGTCCGTTTCATCGGACGCCCAGACGGCTACTCCGATCTCGTCCGTCGCCAGTACAACGTGCTCCACTACCACCGCCCCAGCGACGAGTTCGATGCGACGTGGAATCTCGACGGAGCGGAAGCGGATCTGCGCGCGTTGTTCGCAGCCGGATTCGAGCTCAGCGAGGGGAGCGCCTGGCCCGAGTGGTCGGAGGGATCCGAGTTCGCCGCCGCCCGTGCGGCATCTCGCCAACGCTGATCGCCGTTGCGCCGAGGATATGAGAGGATGCCGTCGCGGCTCCCGTGACCGCGCCGGCGTCAGGCAACGGCGCCGGCAAGCCTTGCTGCCGAGGGACGGGAGCTCGATGGATCAGCTGACCCGCGGCGCTGGCCCCCGCGCTTATCCGATGGAGGATTCTCCGATGGCCCATGAAGTTCCTGATCTCGCATACGCCTTCGATGCGCTCGAGCCGCACATCGACGCGCGCACGATGGAGATTCACCACGACAGGCACCATGCCGCCTATGTCGCCGGACTGAATGGCGCACTGGACGGCCAGGACGATCTCCAGGCAAAGAGCCTTGCCGATCTGCTCGGCGGTATCGACTCGGTGCCCGAGGGCATCCGTGGCGCGGTGCGCAATCATGGTGGCGGCCACGCCAACCACTCGCTGTTCTGGTCGATCATGTCGGCCGACGGAGGCGGCGAGCCGGGTGGAGACCTCGGTGCGGCGATCGACGCCGCGTTCGGGAGCTTCGACGCTTTCAAGGACGCCTTCTCCAAGGCCGGCGCCACCCGCTTCGGTAGCGGCTGGGCGTGGCTTGTTGTCGACGGCGATGGCGCCCTGCAGTGCTACTCGACCGCCAACCAGGACTCCCCGCACATGCAGGGGCACACGCCCATCCTCGGGCTGGACGTCTGGGAGCACGCCTACTACCTGAACTACCAGAATCGGCGCCCCGACTACATCGGCGCGTTCTGGAACGTCGTCAACTGGGACGAGGTCGACCGTCGGCGGGCGCAAGCCAGCGGCTGAGCTCTTTTCGGCGTGACCTTGGCCGGGAATGTCGGCGACATTCCCGGCCTTTGTTGCCTCTACCGCTCAGCGCCGGCGGCGAACCGTCCAGTGGTCTGCGCCGCCGCCCAAGCTCAGGCGGCTTGCCGGCACCCGCCCACGGGGCTACCGTCGGCCCATGAGTGAGAAACCCGCGCTTCAGACGATCGGCTTGGTCAAGGAGTTCGAGGGCGTCGTTGCCGTCAACTCGCTCGACCTCGAGGTCCCGAACGGCAGCATTTTCGGGCTCATGGGTCCGAACGGGTCCGGCAAGACCACCACGATTCGGACCTGTCTCGGCATCTACCTGCCAGACCGGGGCGAAGTGCGGTTGCTCGGCGAGCAGGACCCGCTGGCGACTCGTTATCGGGTCGGATACTTGCCTGAAGAGCGTGGCCTCTACCCGAAGATGCAGGTGCTCGAGCAGCTCTCGTTCTTAGGCACGATCCGCGGTCTGGGCGTCGCCGACGCAACCCGGCGGGCCACCGCGTGGCTGGAACGCCTCGGACTCGGCGATCGCGCCAAATCGGCCACCAACGAGCTTTCCAAGGGCATGCAGCAGAAGGTGCAGTTTGCTGCCGCGGTGATTCACGAGCCGGAGCTGGTAGTCCTCGACGAGCCATTCACGGGGCTCGATCCGGTGAACACGCGCCTGCTCAAAGAGTTGATCTTGGAGCAGAGCGAGCGCGGCTGCACCGTGATCCTGTCATCGCACCGCATGGAACAGGTAGAGGCGATGTGCGACTTCGTGGCGCTCATTCATCGCGGCGATCTGGTCCTGAACGGCGCGCTCAGCGAGGTCCGCGCGGCGCACGGGCGCAACACGCTGGCCATCCAATACGACGGATCGGGCGAGGTGCTGACAGGCTTGCCGGGGGTCGCCAAGATAAACGATTCCGGCCAGTCGGCGCGGCTGGAAATGGAAGCCGGGGCGGACACACAGCCGCTGCTCCGCACCTTGCTCGAACGCGTGCAGCTGCACTCTTTCAGCGCCGAGCAACCGTCGATGGAGGAGATCTTTCTCGACAAGGTGGGACATGTCTCCGACGGGGAAGCGCAGATGGTTCTCACCGAAGAGGGCGAGCTGGTGAGCGGGGCGGAAAGCTCATGAGCACCACACAGATATTCAACGTGGCGCGCCGAGAGTTCATCGCCAAAGTGCGCAACAAGTGGTTCGTTATCGGGACTCTGCTGGTTCCGGTGTTCATGTCCATGTGGATTTTCATTCCCAACCTATTGGAGCGGGCGGACATCGAGGAGCTACGAATTGCCGTCGCCGACGTCGGTACGGGCAGTGGCTCCCAGATCGCTGATCGTCTCGCCGAGGTCGACGACTTCACCCTCGAGATCACTGCGGTCCGTTCGTTAACCGAAACCGAACTCGAGAACGCCACCGCATCGCTCCAGCAACAGATCGTTGACGAGACGCTCGACGGTTACCTGCTCCTGCAGCTCGACGATGAGCTCGGCATCCGAGGCCGCTACTACGCTCGTGAGACAGGCAACCTCGTGATCAGCAACACACTCGAACGTAGCGTTCGCCGGGTGGCGCTGGAGGACTACCTCGAAGGCAGCGGCTTGGAGTCAGAGCGCATCAACGCGCTCGTTGCCTGGGACCTGGAGGCAATCACCGTCTCCGCCGAGGGCGAAGAGGAGGGCGGGTTCGCGCGTGCCTACCTGAGCACGTTCATGCTGGCAATGCTGCTGTACATGACCGTCCTGATCGGCGGCCAGCAAATGGGCAATTCGATCATCGAAGAGAAATCTACGCGGCTGATCGAGCTCATACTCGGCGCCGTGACCTCGACCGAGTTCATCTCCGGCAAGATCCTCGGCGTGCTCGCCGCGAGCCTCCTACAACTGGTCATCTGGGCCCTGTTAGCGCTGGTCGTCGGGTTGGTGGTCCTGCCGGCGTTCGCAGTGGGTGCAGCGATGCAGGGCACCGACCTATTGGAGTTCTTCGATCCGTCGCTGATGTTCTACTTCGCCATCCTGTACTTGCTCGGATACACGTTCTATTCGGTCATCTATGCGGCGGCCGCATCGACGTGCACGTCATCGGAAGAGCTCCAACAGATCGCTTTTCCGCTCGTAATGCCGATGGTGTTCAGCTTGATGTTCGTGTTCTATGCGATCACCAATCCGGCCGCGACGATCACACGCGTGATTTCGCTGTTCCCACCGGCCACGCCGCTGGTGATGCTGGCGCGGATCAACGTGTTACGCCCCCCCACGTGGGAGATCTGGCTCGGGATCGGGCTACTGCTAGCGGCAACGATGGCGCTCGTCTGGCTGGCTGCAAAAATGTTTCGCTTCACCCTGCTCATGTCCGGCAAGCGTCCCACGATCGGTGCCATCGCACGGTTGATCCGAGCCGCTTGAGAGCGACCCCCGACACGGTCATGGTGTAGTCTCGCGCCCCAACCGATGCCGGCGGCGCCAGGCTCCGCGAGGCGCCGGCCTGCTAGAGGACACGACCACGTTGAAGAAGCCACCGCGGCTGCCGTGGATCTTTGTAGACGGCGCGACCCAGCAATCGTTCCGCATCCGTCTTGACCTGCCGGACTGGGACCCGCCGACCGAAGGTGACAAACACGACGAAGCGCTGTGCGCCTTCCACATCATTGGCGATGACGGCGTCGGGTTCGCGCTGCGCCTGGAGATATCCCGCGACGTCCTGAGCGAGAACTCCATCGCCGATCCGGGCGCTCTGCATGCGCTCGTACAGGGAAAGGGCGTGGAGATCATCGAAGGGGCCATCCACAACGGCATCCGTGGTGACCACAAGCTGGTGTGGGAATCCGACGGGGTCTCGGTCGTCGGCTAGGGATCCGCTGCCAGGCGCTCCGTCGCAATGGGAGCTCCACGTGATCCGGGTCACGGGAGGCCGGTTCGTTGCTCCAACGTCCAAGAGTCGCCGAATGATATAGTGGCGTGCCTGCGGTTCCTTCCCGTTCAGCGACTGTGCAAACTATGCTCAAGAACTCCATCAAGCTCCACATGAAGGCTGTGTGCGGGACACTCGCAACGCTGCTGCTCATCGGCGGCACGCCGGCGGCACTCGGTGAGCCACCGAGTCAGACGCGGACCGAGCTAGTCGTTTACCTCATCGACCATCAACTCGTCTCCCGCGACGAGATGGTGACGATTCAGGAAGAGATCGAGGCAGTGTTTCGCGCTCAGGCCGGCATCACGCTGCGCTGGGTGCTCGACGACTCACCGCGTCGCAAGCTCCGGCAGGGCGAGCTGCGATTCCTGATTCTGGCTTCTGACGGAACACGCTGGTTCCACGGTCCGTCGAACGTCATCGGCCTGGCGCCGCACGACGACACGGGCGTCGGCCGCAATTGTTTCGTGTTCTACCGGCAGGCACTGTGGTTTCGGCAGCAGGCCGTGCTGCGCTGCCGCGAGGCGACACGCGCGCGCGCTCAGGCTGAGGCCGCCGGTGTCGAGCCCGATCCGGCGATCATGGAGCTCGCTCCTCCTGAGTGCGGTGACTTCCTCCCGGCCCTGGCACCGCTCGTCGTCGCCCGGGCGGCGGCCCACGAGATGGTTCACATTCTTCTCAACAAGCTGGACCATTCGGGCGCCGGTTTGATGCGCGAGTCGTTCGACTTGGGCGAATGGCTCGGCGACCGGCGAGAGTCGTTCCGCCTCCTGCCTGAAGAGGTCGCTGCGTTGCAGGGGCTCTTCGGTGTGGACACCGCAGTTCCGACGGGGCGCTGAGCGACCGTAGGTTCGACGGCTGGTATTCTTGAGCGCCATGAGGGGGATTTTTCTGCGCCGGGACATCGTGGCAAGCAACGGTGGCTAGCGGCCCGACTTTGTTGATGGGCGTCTTGACGGCGTCGGCAACGGTGCAGCCCACGGTCCGCTGAGCGTGGCGCATTCCACCGATCCGAAAGGCCCGCGCGACCTCCGCACGCGTGACTTCGCGACCGCCACAGTCGACGTTGCCGAGCGCTCCGAGGACGACCTACTCCCAAACCGCTCGTATCCGTCTAACCTCCTGTGGCGGATGACCGGAGCGCTGCACGCGTCCACGCCCCCGGCGCGTGTCCTCGACCTCGGACCGACGAACAACGACAACATACAGTTTTGGGCCTGCCGTGGATTCGACGTCAGCTGCTACGATCTGTTTGCTCACGAGACCCGGCGACTCGGCCAGCTCGAGATCACGCCGTTGACGCTCTCGACAGACACGCTCCGGGAGCAGCGTCTGCCATTCGAAGACGGGAGCTACTCTGCGATCTGTTCCTGGAACGTGCTCTCGCGGCTCCCGTTCGTCCTCGCTCGACAGTTCGCCCGCGAGTGCCACCGGCTGCTCCGCCCTTCTGGCTTGATGTACGCGGTCTTCCTCGACGCCGACGGACGGCTCGATACTCGACGGCAGTACCAAATCGTTGACCGCCAGAGCCTGCAGGTGACCTCCGCTGCGGTACCACGAAGGCTGCCGACCAATTGGGTCGACGCCGAGATTCGCCTGATGCTGTCGCGCTTCGCCGCCTGCGAGATCCAATCCGCGCCGTCGTACACGCGCGAGGTACTAGCACAGCGGGCTCCGGTCACCCCGTCAGCAGGCTAGCAGCCTCCCCGGAGCCGCTGCCGCTTCAACGCTATAATCGCCCTCATGGTCGACCAGTTCCCCGCCCCGTTTACCTCGAACCTGAAGGTTCTCGTGCTGGCCGGCTCGAACTCCGTCTCCGAGCGGCGGCGCCGCCGCCGCGCCGAAAGGCTGAGGCGCTGTGAGCCCGAAGTACCGCTGGAGAACAAGGCGTTCCTCCGGCTGCGGGGTCGACTCGTGATCGAGTACATGCTCGATACTCTGGAATCGTGCGGTCTAGCACGAGTGTGGATCCTGGCGCCGGAGCATTCGTTGCGCCGTATTCCCTCCCGGTATGGATTCCATCCGCTGATACAACGCCCGGGCGCAACGCTGGCAGCCAACCTGTCGCTCGCCTATGCCGGGGTCGATCCGCAGCCGGACGAACCGGTGCTGGTGCTTTTCGGCGACCACCCGCTGACTACTCCGGCAGCGGTTCGCGACTTCCTGACCAGCTGCGGCCCGGACGTCGACCAGGCCGACTATTTTCACGGCGTCGCCCTTCAGGAGGCATACGCCGAATACATGCCCTTCTTCCGGCGGACCTGCCTTCACTTGCGCGAAATGTCGGGCCGGGCGAGCGGCCTGAACCTCGCCATTCCGGCCAGGCTGCATCGTCTGCGGGTGCTGGACGAGCTTTACGGCGTGCGCAAGCAGGAACAACTCGGAGCGCTGCTCGGGCTGCTACGTCTCGTCGTTGCGTGGCTCGGCACCCGCGCACCATCGGCCCTGATCGACACGCTGATCCTCTCCATCGCCAAGGAGATGGAGAAGATCGGTCGTCGAGGCGGTATTCGCGGCCGCATTGGCCGTACCTTCCGTTACGCGCTGTCGGTGCTCGTCAGCCGACGCCGAATCGAGCGACACGGCGCGCGCGTGCTACGAGCCGAGAAGGGCACGCGGCTGGTGCCGGTGGCGCACGGGGGCGCCGGTATCGACGTCGATTTTCTGGAGGAATTGCGGCTCCTGGAGGACAACTGGGAGCGGCTACAGGACATTCAAGAGGCCCAGGACGCTCGCCTCGAGCCTCAGGGCAATCGCACCTGGAGCTCCTCCCGATAGACCGTGCGATAGCCGAGCAGCTGGTCCAGCAACAGCAACTCGAGCGTGTAGTCGCCCGCTACCACCTCCATGGCGATCGTGCGCTGCACCGTCTCACCGCGTCGACCGGCCATCTCCGCCTCCGGCACGGTGATCACCACGCGCTCCGACGCCAGCGCCTGGGGCTCATCGTCGCGGAGCAACTGGGCGTCGATAACCATGTCTGTGGTGAATTCGCCCTCCACTAGATGGAAGATGAGCGAATCGAGCCGGAAGGTCAGATCGATCTCGACGCCTACGTTGCCGCCGGCCGCTGCCTGGCGCGTCGACCATCCGAACGGAATCTGAGCTTCCGGAAGCATGACGGCAGTGCGCACGTCGCTGATCGCCGACTGGTAGTTGACCGGGTTGACCAGCGAGCGTTCGATGGCCTGATCGATGGCTTGCTGATACTCGCTCGGCATTCCGACAAGCACCGAGCGTGCTTCGGCACGCCGCATCTCTTCGGGGATGCCCGTCACGCCGATGGGTTGGGGAGGCATCAGCTTCCATCGACCGGCACGATAGACGAACAGCATCAACTCGTTCGGTTCCAGGCCGGGGTACTGCTCGTCGTAGCCCCACAGGATCGGAGGCCGGGTGGAGAAGCCGGCCGGGTACGAGAGCTCGCGCCGAGTGCGATCCGGCGGACCGAAGTGCATGACGATCTGACCGAAGGGGGTATCCCAGGCGGGGCCACTCCGGGGCTCGAAGTTCTCCGTCGCGTACGCCAGTCGGCGCTCGAACTCGTCGAGGTACTCGTTGCGCGGGCCTCGGAGCACCGGATCGCGCCGCTCCCAGAACAGCCGGATGAACTGTAGGCGCTCCTGCGTCGTGGTCAGGGCGCCGAAGGTCTCCTCCTCTTCGCCGGTGGCAATCAGCGATACCGGCCCTTCCAGCCAGCGCGTGGTCCAGTCGGCAATCGACTCCCCCTCCGCCGGCCCTGCGACGCCCTGGGCGACGGCCGGGGTTGCCGCGAGCGCGAACATCGTGGCCATTGCAGCCGCGCCTGTCAGCACCAGTGAGATGAAGCTGCGGTTAGCCATCCGCCGTGTCGGCATTGCTTGCCTCCGTCAGGGGTTGGTCTTGAAGCGCGCGAACGACAACGATCGTAGCGTCGTCAGCAAGAGGCTCGTCCCCGCTGAACTTGTGGACCGCGCGGAAGACGGCCTCGACAACAGTCTTCGCATCTCGGGCGCGATTCGCAAGTACAACCTCGCCGAGTCGCTCGACGCCGAACATCTCTCCGCCTTGCTCGCCGGCCTCCACAACTCCATCGGAGTAGAACACGAGCACGTCCCCCGGGCCCAGCTCGCGCTCGATGAACGGACCCGGGGCGCGCGGCAACATCCCCAGGGGGAGACCGTTGGATTCAAGCTCTTCCGCTGTCCCTGCTCCGTGCCGGATGTGCAGCGGATAGTGATGGCCGGCGTTCGAGTACCGATACGAGCGTCGATCCCGGCCCAGCTCGACGAACACCATCGTCATGAACTGGTTGTCGGCGGACATGTTCAGCAGGGTCTCGTTGAGTCGTTCCATCAGCACCGTGGGTGACTCATCGGACTGGCCGTGGGTGTAGATCGCGCTCTTGGCCATCGCCATCAGCAGCCCGGCCCGCATACCGTGTCCGGACACGTCGCCGACGACAATGCCGAGGTTGCCGTTTCGCAGCGTCAGGTAGTCGTAGTAGTCGCCGCCGACCTCGGTAGCCGGATCCGACCTCGCCGCGATATCGATACCCGGCACCTCCGGGGCTTCCGCTGGCACCAGGTTGAGCTGAAACTCGCGTGCAATCTCGAGCTCGCGCTGCCGGCGCTCGGCCTCGACCGTATCGCGCAGCAGCCGTGCATGATCCATTGCCAACGCAACCTGATTGCCGAACCCGGCGAGGCTGCGCACCTCCCCGCGGTCGAACGCGTAGGTCTCGAAGCGACCGGCGATGAGGACCGCGCGGGGTGTGCCATCGTGCGTGATCACCGGGACGATCACCGAGCTGCCCGACTCCGGCTCCCAGATTCGCTCCAGCACCCCAGGAGGCGCCTTGCGATGATCGGCGACCACGACCGGTCGGCGGTCGGTGAATCGCTCAGCCAGGGCAGCCCACGGGGCCCGACTGTTGAATCGATATAAGTGCTTCTCGCCCCCGTCGGCGCGCAGTAGAACGCATGAACAGCCTGATCCGGCGGGATCGGGCTCCACCACGGCGCCGACGTCAGGTTCGGCCACGGCGAGCATCGAGTCGAGCACCACTGATTGGAGTTCCTCCGGATTGAACGCCGAGCCGGCGGTGAGGTTGAAGTCATAGATGGCGTCAAGCTCACGCACCTTGCGCTCGAAAGCACGCGCGCCGGGCAGAGCCAGCGTCGCCCGCGCCAACATCACCGTCAGATAGACCAGACATAGCAGTGCCGCCAGCCGCACAAAGGCAACGAGTAGGTGCTGGTGCTGTAGCGGAACCAGGCGCGCGACGGCCATCGCCGCGGCCAAAGGCATCAACGCCACAAGCCAACCGATAAAGACCGCCAATCGCTGCCTGGTCTCGAGAACCAGGACCCACTCGGTCGGCGCGATGTAGGCGAGCATTGCGGCGCAGAGAACGAGCACGGCCTGCGCCAGAGTCGGATCGGTAAACGAGCTCGGCTCGGAGCCAGGGTGGGCTCGGGCAACCGTCGCCACGAGCGTGAATGCCACTCCTGCCAGAACCAGGATCGCCAGATACCGAGCAGCGCGCAGCCGCGTCAGCTGCGCCAAATCGATGGCCGCCGACAGCGCCACCACCAACGCGATTGCCGATACCCCGAGACACAAGGCATACAGGAACCGCGCCAGACCAACCGGCAGACCCAGAGCCGCGACCAGCAAGACGTAGAGTAGTGCCAGCAGCAGGCCGGCGAGTGCCAGGCCCGCGACTCGCATGCGCGCGAGCGCTTCGGGCTGCGCACGCGCGTCCAGGGTCCAGTACCAGCCCGCCGACACCGCCAGCAACAGGGAGCCGACCACAGCCGTCAAAGGATGCGAGCGCTCCACGCCCGGCAAGCCCGTGACGGCGACGACGACAAGCGCGACGCCAAGCGGGATCGTCCAGCGGGAAAGTGAAAACCTCACGGATGCAAGTGTAGCGGCGATTTCATATCGACCCTGGCGTGGCAACGGCACGATCGCGGTGAAATCGTGTGTGCCGGGTGTCGATTAGCCAACACCGTGCTTCGTTCAAGCCCGAGTGACGTCCGCGATCCATTGGAGATACGGGTCAGATCCAGCCGTGATTGGAAGACAGACTATCTCTGGGACATCGTAGGAATGCTCAGATTGGAGGACGGCCTCGATTCCATCGTAAAGATCGCGACGGGTTTTGATTAGTACCAGAGTTTCCGGCTCATTGGCGATCGCGCCCTGCCAAACGTAGAGACTATGGATGGGCAGAATCTGAACACATGCTGCGAGGCCATGACCAAGTAATGAGGCCGCAAGCGAACGAGCTTGTTCTTGGTCGGACGCAGTGGTTATGACCACGCAGTAGTTTTGATTTTGCTCAGGCATAGCGTTTTGACTCCCTCTCCAAGAGGATTCCTGACTATCCGCCCCCCGCCCCCCGATATCAGGGTACTCAGGCATCTGACATCGGACGCCCGGCCGAAGGACCCCGACCTGTTGGGGTTTACAGTCGAACCCTCCACTAGAGGGCGTGTTTTCCTGGGGTGGCCTCTCCGAAAATAGGCCGGTTTTCTTGATGCGCGTGTACCAACGGTTTGTTACGATCAGGGTCGCGCGCGAACTTCGCTGCCCCCTCGCCGCCAATCTGGCGGCGTCGCCCCTCGCGAAAGGAACGAACAGAAAGGTATGCGAGCAACGCGATGATCGAGGTCCAACAGCTAACCAAGTACTACGGCAGCCACGCCGCGATCCGGGACGTGAGCTTTACGGTCCATCGCGGCGAGATCCTCGGCTTCCTGGGACCGAATGGTGCCGGGAAGACCACCACGATGCGAATCTTGACCGGGTACATGCCGGCGAGCAGCGGCACCGCGAAGGTGGCCGGTTTCGACGTTTTCAGCGAGTCGCGGGAGGTGCGGAAACGAGTCGGCTACCTTCCCGAACACCCGCCCCTGTACCCTGAGTTCACTCCCCACGCCTTTCTCGATTTCGTCGCTAGCATCAACGGCGTTGCCCGCGCGGCGCGGCGGTCAGCGATCGAAAGTGCCCTCGAGGCCACAGCGATAACCGATGTTGCGTCGCTGCCCATCAGCACGCTGTCACGCGGCTATCGCCAGCGCGTCGCCATAGCTCAGGCTATCGTTCACGAGCCTGAGGTCATCGTGCTCGACGAGCCCACCATCGGGCTCGATCCGAAACAGGTGATCGGCATCCGCAAGCTCATCAAGTCGCTCGCCGTCGAACGTACGGTGATCCTGTCGACGCACATCCTGCCGGAGGTCACGCAGCTGTGTGACAAGGTGGTGATCATCTCGCGTGGCCAGATCGTCGCTGACGACACAACCGACTCGCTCACCGCAACCGAGGATCTGGAGCAGGTATTCCTGCGGGTTACCACCAGTGACGTGGCGGAGGACGATGCTGCGGCCGCAGAACACGTTGTGAGCGGCGTGGACGACGACGCCGGCACCAATGACAACGAGACACCCGACGACGACGCAGAGTCGCTGACCCCCGAGAACGGAGGTGGGAAATGAGCAACGTCTGGGCGGTCGCCTATAAGGAGTTGCGCTCCTACTTCCTCTCGCCTATCGCCTACGTGGTGCTGGCGGGTTTCCTGCTGATCACCGGCTTCATGTTCTGGAACATGCTGGCGCAGTTCTCCCGTTTCGTGGCGATCTACTCGTCGATGCAACGGCCGGACATGATGCAGCAGATGAACCTCAACGACATGGTCATCACGCCGTTGCTGGGCAACGTCACGGTGGTGTTCATCTTGATCATGCCGCTGATCACCATGCGGCTGTTCGCCGAGGAGCGCGCCCGAGGCACGGACGAGCTCTTGCTGACCGCGCCGATCAGCACGCTCGAGATCACCTTCGGCAAATTCTTCGGGGCGGCGTGCTTCCTGCTCGTGCTGCTTGGCCTGTTCTTCGTATACCCGCTGGTGCTCATCTACTTCGGCGACCCCGAGTTGCCGCGGATCTTCACCGGTTATCTCGGGCTGCTTCTGATCGGGCTTTCGGCCATCGCCCTCGGCCTGTTCACATCGACGCTGACCGACAGCCAGATCGTCGCCGGGGTCCTCGCCGGCGGTCTGCTGTTGATGCTGCTGCTGATCGCGTGGCCGGCGGATGCGGTCGGTGAGCCATTCGGCGCCGTGCTTCGCTATCTTTCGATAACCGACCACTCCAGTGACCTGATGCGCGGTCTGGTCAAGGCGGAGGACGTGATCTACTACGTCAGCGTCATGGCAATCGGCCTTTTTCTCTCGCAGCGCTCGCTCGAGTCGCTGCGCTGGAGATAGGCAGATGGGCGACTATCGGACGTTCGGGCCTCTCGGTTCGGTTGTTCTCGTTTTCGGAATCCTGTCCGGTCTACTCTCCGGCAACTGGTCATCGGTCTACGTACTCGCGCACCTGATTCTCGGCGCCATGATGCTGGCGCTGTACCTGTTCACCCATGTCGACTCGCTCAAGGAGTCGGTGGGCGGACGACAGGCCAAGTACGGCACCAACGCCATCGTCTACACGCTGTTGACGCTGACTGTCATCGTGGCAGTGAACTACTTCGCTGCCCAGCGATCATGGCGCTGGGACTTGACCGAGCAGGGCATCTTCTCGCTGGCGCCGCAGACCACACAGCTGCTCGAGGGGCTCGAGGTCGATGTGGTGACCCGTGGCTTCTATCGCGAAGGCGAAGAGGGGGCGACGCGCGACCTACTCGAGAGCATCGCCGCGGTATCGCCCCGATTCACCTACGAGTTCATCGATCCGGACAAGAGCCCCGAGCTCGCCGAGCGTTACGAGATCACCCAGTACGGAACGCTCCACGTCTCCGCCGGCGACGAGAACACCAAGATCACGGAAATCGACGAGGCGGCGATCACCAACACCCTGATCCGCCTCACCTCGGCGAGCCGTAAGCTAGCGTACTACGTCTCGGGGCATGACGAGCTCGATCCTGAGGATTCGGCGGCGCCACGGGGGTTCGGACTCGCCAAGGCGGCGCTCAGCAACGAGGGATACGACTTCGAGCCCCTGGTGCTAGCGACCGTTCCGGACGTGCCAGCGGATGCCGATGTGCTGATCGTCGCGGGCCCGGAGCGGCCCTTCCTGGAGCGCGAGGTCGAGACGCTCGGGCGGTACTTGCGGCGCGGGGGTCAGGCGATCGTGATGATCGATCCGCAGCGTGGCGAGGAGCTCCGCGGAGTACTGACCGAGCGCGGCGTGACGCTCGGCGATGACGTGATCATCGAGGAATTCGTGCAGCTGTTCGCCGGTGCAAGCCTCGGCGTCGAGCCGGTGGTGAGCAGCTACGGCACACACGAGATCACCAGCGGGTTCCGCGAGCGCACGATTTTCCAGCTCGCACGCAGCGTTGCCGCAACCGAGGAGACCGTCGAGGGCATCGATATCGCAGAGCTGGCGCATACGAGCCCGAGCTCGTGGGCCGAGGCCGACCTGGCGCGACTGTTCGACAACGGTGAGGTGGAGGTCGGCGATGACGACCGACGCGGTCCGATCGCGCTGGCGGTAGCGGCAACCGCCTCCGATGCTGCGCTCTCCTGGACCCCCCCGCTCATCGCTTCCGCCCGCGGCGGAGAGGTAGTCGCGGCGAGCGACGGCGCGGCCACGACCGAGGAGCCCCCCGCCGGTCTGGAGGGCAGGCTCGTCGTCTTCGGCGACTCGGAGTGGATCAGCAATCGTTACATCAACAATTTCTTCAACCAGGACCTCTTCCTGAACTCCATTAGCTGGCTGGGTGGCGAGGAACAGTTGATCTCGATCCGACCGCGACAGACGCGCGCTTCGAGCGTCATGTTGACGGCCAACGAGAGTCAGGCGGTCTTCTACATCGCAGTGCTCTTGCTGCCGGAGCTGATCTTGTTCTGCGGCGTGATGGTCTGGCTCAACCGACGTAGGTAGTCAACATGCAGATCCGCAACACGTTGATCATGGCCGTCGTTCTGATCTTCGTCGGCGGCTTTGTCTACTTCTACGAGGTCCGGGGGCGAGCCGAGCGCGAGGAAGCCGAGCGCCAGGAAGCGCTGCTGGTGCACTTCGAATCGGATCAGGTAAACGCCGTCGAGCTCGCCACCGCGGACGGCATCCTGCGCGCCGCCAAGGCCGATGGCGAATGGAGCATCACCTCACCGGTTGCCGTAGCCGCCGACGGCACTGCCATCGATTCGCTCGTCGATCGTCTGGAGAACGGAAAACAGGACCGTCTGATCGCGGAGGCGGCGGACGACCTGTCGCCGTACGGGCTCGCGGAACCGGCGGTGCGAGTCACCCTGGAGCTCGCCGACGGTGAACGCGAGACCCTGGCGGTCGGCAACGATACCCCGGTCGGCGCCAATGTCTACGTCACCGCCGGGGATGCCGGCAACGTGCACAGCGCCGCGAGTAGCATCAAGACCGCGCTCGACAAGTCGCTCTTCGATCTGCGCGACAAGTCGGTGTTGGTATTCGACGAAGATGCCGTGCGCCGCGTTGAGATGTCGCGCGGGACGTTCCGCGCCTCCCTCGAGGGTGCACCGGAAGGCAGCGACGGCGAGCTGCAATGGGCGGCGACCGAGCCGTTCACCGGCGGTGCTGACAGCGACACGATCGATGATCTGCTGTCGACGCTGCACACCGCCGAGGCAACGGCTTTCGTGCTCGACGCCGAGCCGACTCCGGAGCAGCTTGCCGAGTTCGGGCTGGCTCAGCCAACCGCCACGTTCTCGCTGAGGATGGCAGACGACGCCACCCACGGCCTGGTTGTCGGCGCGGCTCGGGATGAGGACGAAGGCTTCTATGCCATGCGTACCGGAGGCACCTCGGTCTTCGTCGTCGAGAGCGATCTCTTCGACGACGTACCTTCGACCGCCGACGGGCTGCGAAACAAACAGGCGGTCGCATTGGCTCGGGAGCGTGTCAAGACGCTGGCCCTTCAACCGGCAGGCGGAGCGCCGATTCGCGTCGAGCGCGCCGGAACCGATTGGAAGATCACCGAGCCCCGGCAGTTGGACGCCGATTCGTCGGTGGTATCGCGATTGCTCAGCGCGCTGGAAGATCTGCGCGCCGAGGGATTCGCCGAGACGAGCGCCGCAGGCAATGCCAACGACATGCTGGTTACCGTGGGTTTGAGCGCCGAGGGCGACCTCACGGGTGCGGTCAGCGAGTCGCTCGAGGTTCGCACCGGTGGGTCGAGATCGATCGTGCCGCTGTCTGAGGCAGATAACGAGGACGTCGAGGAAATCGATGCAACCTACGTGACCACCTCGCGCGGCGACACTGTCTACCTGGTACCGACGGACGACGCCGCCGACTTGAACGTCGATCTGTTCGAACTGCGTGTCAAGAC
This sequence comes from Acidobacteriota bacterium, assembly GCA_965197275.1. GTDB lineage: Bacteria > Acidobacteriota > UBA890 > UBA890 > WLXD01 > DASCOT01. The sequence continues at coordinate 29,524 of CBDAMQ010000029.1, read as the reverse complement.
GCTCGTCCAATTCACCCAGGCGGACCTGGACGAGATTAGCGTCGACTCGGCCGACACCCAGTACATGCTGAGCAAGAGCGACACGGCGTGGTCGATCGACGGCGGCGGCACAATCGAAGAGAGCGAAGTCTCGGATCTGCTCTGGGATCTCAACTACCTCCGTATGGAAGGAGTCGCCACCGAATGGTCTGGCACGACGCCTGATCTGGCCCAGTACGGCCTGTCGACGGCCAGGTATCGGGTGCGGGCATCCATTGACGGCAGCCCCGTGGCCGACATTCGGGTCGGCGATGGGATTCCGAGCTCCGACCCCGATGCCTCGAGCCGCGTCTATGCGCTCGTCGACGGCCACAGCGCCGTCTACGAGGTGGCCGCATCGCTCGGCGACGCCGTCGCGACGCTGGTGGAGAAGCTGGAAGGCAGCTGATAGGGTCGCGAGTTCTGCCAGCCATCAGACTTTAGCCAGTATGTCCAACGATCCTGCGCCCACCGAGAGCCTGACCCCTGGTGCTGAGCCGCCGGTGATACCGGCGTCCGTACGGCTGCCAGAGCTGACCTTGAAGGGGGTGCTCCTCGGGATCGTGTTGGCCATCGTTCTCGGTGGCGCCAACGCCTACCTCGGTCTGTTCGCCGGCATGACCGTGTCGGCATCGATTCCAGCCGCTGTGGTATCGATGGCGGTACTGCGCGCTTTCCGCAACTCGAACATTCTCGAGAACAACCTCGTGCAGACGGCAGCCTCGGCGGGCGAATCATTGGCTGCCGGGGTGATCTTCACGATACCGGCGCTGGTGCTGATGGGGCACTGGGAGTCCTTCGACTATTGGCAGGTGACGGCGATCGCCGCAGTTGGCGGGGTCGTAGGCGTGCTCTTCAGCATCCCCCTGCGTCGTGCGCTAGTGGTGGAGGAACAGCTGCGCTTCCCCGAGGGGGTCGCGACCGCCGAGGTACTGAAGACCGGCGGCCTGGCACGCGGGTCCGATGCCGAAACAGCAGGCCTGGTCGACGAGGGAGCGGACGAGGAGACCCAGCGCAACAGCATCCGCGCACTAGGCATCGGAGCATTGGCCGGCGCGGCGATGAAGTTCGCCGAGGCCGGCATGGGGTTGTGGAGCGGCACGTTGACGGTCGGCGGCCGGGCCCTCGGAACCATATGGGTGCTCGGCATCAACCTCTCGCCGGCGCTGGTGGGAGTCGGCTACATCGTCGGCCTGAACATCGCCACGGTGGTATTCGCGGGAGGTGTCATCGCCTGGCTCCTCGGCATTCCGATCTACGTTTGGCAGACGGGCATGCCGACCGGCGACGCGGTCAACGCCGCCTATGGCATCTGGAGCACGCAGATCCGCTACCTCGGCGTCGGCGCGATGGTGGTCGGCGGACTATGGGCGCTCATCAACCTCATCGGCCCCGTACGCCGTGGGATCGCCTCAGGGATCGCGGCCTATCGGGCGGCGCGTTCCGACCCGGGGGCCCGCTCGAGCCGGACCGAGCGCGACGCGCCGATGAACCAGGTGCTAATCGCCACCGCCCTGTGCGTCATCCCGATGTTCGCTGTCTATCAGCTCGTGTTGCAAAGCGCGGCGATCTCGGCACTGTTAGCCGTGGTGATGCTGTTCGCCGGTTTCTTCTTCGCCGCCATCGCCGGCTACATGGCCGGGCTGGTGGGCTCGTCCAACAACCCGATCTCCGGGGTAACGATCGCAACCTTGCTGTTTACCTCGTTCATGCTGCTTTGGCTGCTTGGACCCGACAACCCGATCGGACCGCCCGCCGCGGTGTTCGTCGGCGCGATGGTCGCCTGCGCGGCGGCGATTTCCGGCGATACGATGCAGGATCTCAAGGCCGGCCACCTGGTGGGGGCGACACCGTGGCGACAGCAGGTCATGGAACTCGTCGGGGTTGTCTCTGCGGCCTTCGTGATGATGCCGGTCCTGTACTTGCTGCAGGCGCGCTACGGCATCGGCCCACCGACCGCAGCGCAGCCAGACTCGCTCACTGCGCCGCAGGCCACGCTCATGGGCAGCGTGGCCACGGGCGTCTTCGAAGGCGGCCTGCCCTGGACGATGATCATGATCGGCGCCGTGGTCGCCGCCCTCATCATCGTGCTCGACAAGACGCTGGAGGCACGCAAGGCGAGCTTCCGGACTCCGGTTCTCGCGGTCGCCGTCGGCATCTATCTGCCTCTAGAGCTCACCACCTCGATATTCATCGGTGGGCTCGTATGGTGGGCCGCGGAGCGCGCCTCGGCCGCCGGCGGGGGCGAGCAGTCCTTGCGAGGCTTGCTCCTGGCATCGGGCATGATCACCGGCGAGGCACTCATCGGCATCGGCCTGGCGCTACCGATCGTTTTGTCGAGCTGGTCACCGGCCTTCGGCGCCGACATGTTCCGCATCGCTACGGCACCATTGGGCGGGTGGCCAGGCCTCGCCGCGTTGAGCGCGTTGGCCTACATGATGTACCGCGTCTCGGTGAGTCGCCGCTGAGCCCTGATCCCACGTATGGGTGAGCCGGACGTGACCTCGCAGCCACCACCCCTGGGGCCCAACGTCCGTAAGCTGGGTATGGTCAGCCTGCTCACCGATCTGAGCAGCGAGATGCTGTACGCCGTCGTACCGCTCTATCTCACCGAGGCACTGGGCGCCCCAATCAGTGTTGTCGGACTGATTGAAGGGATCGCCGAGAGCACGGCGAGCGGGCTGAAGGCGGTCTCGGGGTGGCTATCAGATCGCACCCGGCGCCGCCGACCATTCGCGCTCGCTGGCTATGCCCTGTCGGCCATCGCCAAGCCGTTATTGGCGCTGGCTGGTAACTGGGGCTGGGTACTCGGCGCTCGCGTTGTCGACCGAACCGGCAAGGGGTTGCGCGGCCCCGCACGCGATGCGCTGATCGCCGACTCCACCGCGCCCGAGCACCGAGGCAGGGCGTTCGGCTTCCATCGAGCGATGGATACCACCGGGGCTGTCATCGGTCCGCTCCTCGCGCTCGTGGCACTCTCGACGTTCGGCCTCGGCTACACGGGACTGTTCCTGCTCGCCGCCGTTCCCGCGTTCGCCGGTGTGGTCGTGCTCGCCCGAGTAGCGGAGATCCGTGGGCCGCCGCCCGAGCCTCGCAAGACGAACTCCAGGCTCGGTACCTCGCCCGAGCTGCGCCGCTTCCTGCTGGTCGTCGGGCTGTTCGCACTGGGCAACAGCAGCAACGTCTTCCTGTTACTGCGGGCACGCGATCTGGGATGGTCGCAAGAAGGTGTGCTCGGCCTCTACGTGCTCTACAACCTCACCTACGCTGCCGCCGCACTGCCCGCCGGATCCCTTTCGGATCGCATCGGACGCCGCCGCGTGTTGCTGGGCGGCTTCGCGCTCTCCGCGGCGGTCTATACAGGCTTTGCAATCGCCGACGATCGTCTCTACGCGGTGCCGCTGCTCGCCGTCTATGGACTGTATGCGGCGGCGTTCGCGGGCGCCGGGCGCGCCTATGTCGCCGATCTGGCGCCGCGCGGCGGTATCGCCACTGCCATGGGCCTATATCAGGCCGTCACTGGGGTGTTCGTTCTCGCCGCCAGTTTGATCGCTGGAGCACTGTGGGATCGATTCGGTGCTCACACGCCGTTCGTTTTCGGCGCCGTCACGTCGATCGCGGCGGCGATTCTCTTCGCTGTCTTGTGCAGCAAGAACCGTTCCGAGGCCAGCGCGTAGCGCTTGCCACCTCCGACGGCCGCGAGTTCGACGCCCCCTATTCGTCGTCCGCCGCTGTTCCGAAGGCCATCAGCACCTCGCGCGTGAGATCCCAACGATTGAACCCCTGACGCCCGTAGTCCAGACCCCGTCGAACGATCACCAGCTCGTGCGACGGCACCACCACCGCATACTGGCCGCGATTCCCGGCGGTCGAGTATGCGCCGCTCGGCACGTCGGTGCGATCTTCTGGTACCAGCCACCACTGTCCGCCGTAAAAGTTGCCGCGCGATGCGGTCGACGGCGCTGGGGTTCGAACGAAATCGATCCACTCCTCGGATAGCAGGCGCCGGCCGTTCCATACTCCGCCCTGCAGGTAGAGCATGCCGAACCGCGCCAGGTCCCGCGCGTTGGTGTAGACCTGGCTACTCAGAATGAAGTCGCCGAAACGATCGACGCTGACGAGCGTATTGCGCATACCGATCGGGTCCAGCAACGCGCTACGCGGAAACTGCAGGTACTCCTGGTTGTCGCCGATCGCCCGTTTCATCGCATAAACGGCGAGCAGCGTGTCGTAGTTCTCGTAATCCCAGTGCGAGCCGGGCTCGCGGATCAGGCCGCGGCTCCGCGCCCCCATGATCGAGCTGGCGCCAGCCCAGTACGCCTGGCCCGATCCAATGGCGTACTCGCGCCCGGCGTTGTCGACAGTGTTCAAACCGCTCGACATGTTGAGCGCATGCCGCAAGGTGATGCGTGCGCGAGGGTCCGAGTCGGCGTCCTCGGCCGTCGGTAGCCAGTCGAAGCCCAAGGGGTCGTCGAGGTGCAACCGGCCCTCGTCGACGAGCATGCCGATCAACGTCACCGCGAGGCTCTTGGCGGTCGACCACGTACGGGTACGGGTGGTCATGTCCACACCGGGCGCATAGCGCTCGTGAACGATCTGACCGCGGTGAACCACTAGCAGGCTCAGCGTGACCTGCTCGCGAGATTCGCGCTCGAATGCCCAGTCCGAAGCGGCTTGCAACACCGCCGAGTTGAGCTCGGAGGGGAGCGCCACCTCCTCCATTAGATCGCCGTCCGGCCACGGGATCGATGCCGGATCGTTCGCCAGCACCGGCGTATCCAGTAGAGGCAAGCTGTCGATGTCCTCGAACGTCTGGTCCGGCGCCAGGATCACGCAACCCAGTCCCTCACGGAACGCGGCGCGCATAACCGGAGTCCCACCGGGTGCGCCGATGGCGACCGCACGACGATCCCAATCGACCACGTAGTCGCCGCCGGACGGCGTCCCGACCGGCTGCCGCAGGTACTTGAGCTCCTGATCGAACACCTGCTCGAGCGTTCGATTCGAGGTGAACAGCCCGTTGCACATGAAGATCGCCTGCTGCCCATACTGAATGATGTTGCGGTTGAATCTCCAATAGTCGTACGACTCGGTTTGCTGCGCGCCGACAGGCGCGGACAGGAGGAGCGCGATGGCTGCGACTTGGGCTGACAGACGCTTCATGATGTTTCCCTCCGAGGTCCAGGAAAGCAGAGAGTATCTCACCCGTTTAGCCACTCCAGCGGTACCTTCGTGGCTCGGTAGACAACGTTCGCCTGCACGTCCCGGAACGGCCCCATCGCCCGGCTGATGTATTCCCAGACGATCTCGCCATCTGCCGTGACCTCGAAGATCCTCCCGTATGCGCCCTCGTCGATCAGCGTGTTGCCGTTCGGCAACCGCTGCGCTGAGCTCAGAATGAAGCTGTTGAAGGTGAACTGGGGTAGCCCCGAGGCGGATGCCCGATACTCGTAGCCGATCGACCGGTCGACCGGATCGATCTCGATGACACGCGAGAACGACCGCCAACCGGTGCTGCTGCCGGAGTCGTAGCCGCTGCCCAGGCCGTTGTCGAAGATCAGTATGTTGCCGGCGCCGGGCAGGCCACGCGGAATCATGTGCGGATCGTGCTGGCCGATCGTCGTGCCGTCGGTGCGCCAGACGATCCGCCCTGTCTGACGATCGATGATGGCGACCGCGTTGATGAACCGGTAGCTGACGATGATGTTGCCGGCGCGGAAGCGGGGATCCGCGTGGCCGTTCCGAGGAATGGCCGAGGCCGCGTTGGCGTGTGCCCAGTCCCCGCCCTGCCGCCGAATCATGCGAGTCATACGCGGCGAGAATTCGAAATCTCCGAAACGATCCGCCGTCTGCCAGTCCCACGCGACGGTACCGTCGGATCGAACCTCGAGCACACAGTCGTCCTGTAGTGACGCGCGAGAGATCTCCGGCCGATCGATCTCCCGAGAGCACAGGATCAAGGTGTTGCCGTTTGCCAGCCGTGAGTGGTCGTGGTGGAAAGTGACGCCGTCGGGCTGGGCGAACTGCCAGACGGGACGCCCCGCCCGATCGATCTCGACGATCGACCGAGCCCCGGTCGACGAGTCGTGCAACCGCACCAGAATACGGCCATTGTCCAGCGGTCGCGCAAACGCGTAGCGCTGCCCCGCCGGTGGCCGCAATCGACGGGCGACCTGCCCTTCCACCCCGATAACGTAGATATCGCCATCATTCCCGGCAAACACGACATACCCCGGGCTCACGCGAGCGCGATCAATGATCGTAAGTCCTTTCCTGTGATGCGTTGGCGGAGTGGGGCGCGTCGCGAGCGCCTGCGACGTCGTCAGAAGGCAGCAGACGAGCGCCCCGGCCGCTAGCCAGCGAATGTTCATGGAGGCCTCCGGAGCCGGACGGCTAGCGGGCAGCAGATCCCGACAGCTCGTCTTTGTACACACTTCCCTGTTTCATCACGAACCCGACGCTCTCGAGCGCGCGCACGTTGTCGAGCGGATTGTCCGCCACGGCGATGAGGTCGGCTGAGCGGCCGACGGCCAGTGAGCCGAATTCACCGTCGCGCTTGAGCAGCTTGGCGGCGTGGATCGTGGCTGCCTGGATCGCCTGTATCGGGGTCATGCCCCATTCCACCATGTAGGCGAACTGGCGGCCGTTAGAGCCATGCGGATACACCCCAGCGTCGGTGCCGAAGACGATCCGCACCCCCGCACCGTGGGCGCGTCGAAAGCTCTCGCGTTGCACACGGCCTACCTGACGCTCCTTGTCGAGCGACTCGGGCAGGATCCCGGCCTCCTCGCCCGAGGTCAGAATGTAGTCGGACACGTAAACATCCATCGACAGCGCGGTGCCGTGCTCGACCGCCAACTCGATCGCCTCGTCATCGAGCATGCTGGCGTGCTCGATGGAATCGACGCCGGCCTGGATCGCGAGCTTGATCCCCTCGGTACCGTGGGCGTGAGCAGCGACCACGAAGCCGAACTTGTGCGCCTCATCAACGATGGCCTGCATCTCCTCGAAGGTGTACTGCAGGCCGCCAACCGTCGTCCCCTTGGACAGGACGCCTCCAGTGGCGCAGAACTTGATCACGTCGACGCCGTACTTGGCGTTCTCACGAATGCGCTTGCGAATCGCCCACGGGCCGTCTGCAACGCCTTCACCGACGAAATCGAACTCGGGCGGCAGCAGGTTCATGTCGCAATGACCACCGGTGATGCCAAGCGCTGGCCCCGACACCAGCATGCGTGGTCCCACGATATCGCCAGCGTTGATCGCATCGCGCAGCGCCACGTCTGTGAACCCGCCGGCACCGACGTTGCGAACCGTCGTGAAACCGGCGTCGAGCGTCCGCGCAGCCTGGCGCACTCCGGTTAGCGCCGATCGCATGAGCGAGACCGCCAGCGCCGCGTAGCCGTGGGTCTCGCCGTCAGCGGTGAGGTGCGTATGCAGGTCGATCAATCCGGGCAACACTGTGGCCGCGGACAGATCGATGACCACGGCCCCTGCCGGCACGGGAAGCGACGCCGCTGGCCCGATCGACTCGATGCGGCCATACCGCACGACGATCCCCTGGTCGGTCACCAGCTCGCCGTTCACCACGTCGATCACCGCCCCGGCGCGGACGTACTGGGTGTCCGGCGTCTGCGCCGTCGCCGCCGTGGCCAAGCTAGCGCCGACCAGCAGGATCCCCGCGACCAGATTTGAAGAACGCGATCTCATGATCATCTCCTGTGTCTGATTGCCGCGATTCTACTGGCTCGTTTATCTCTGTCGATCTCCATCACGAGCACTTCCACCACGGCCTGCTAGGGTCGGCTCGCGGCTCCTTGCTCGTAGATCACGCGCCCGTCGAACACGGTCATCTCCACGACCGCTTGGTGGATCGTCAACGGCGCTACCTCGAAGAGGTTTCGGTCCAGCACCACGAGGTCGGCCAGCTTCCCTACCTCGATGGAGCCACGTTGACGCTCGTCGAACGACAGCTCGGCGCCGGCGATGGTGTAGGCAGCGAGCGCCTCTCCGAGCAAGATGCGCTCCTCCGGCTCCCAGGCGGCGTCGGTCTCGCCATAGGGGTCGATGCCTCCCAGGTGGCGACGTGTAACAGCGGTCTCCAGCCCGTCGACCGGAACGATCGAGGTGACGGGCCAGTCGGTTCCGAAGACCAACCGTGCGCCGGCTGCGAGGATCGATCGGTGCACCAGCAGCTGCAGCGAGCGCTCTGGCCCCAGACGACGGGGGGCGAAGAACGTCTCCCAGTCGTCTCCCCGCGCCCACAATGGCGACATGTTGGCCGCCACACCCAGCGTGCGCAGTCGCGGGATATCAGCGGCATCGGGGAAGTGCACGTGTGCCAGATGGTGGCGCGAGTCGCGCCGGCCGTTGGCACGCTGCGCCACCTCGAACGCGTCGAGGATCTCGCGGATGGCGCGGTCGCCCATGACGTGCACCTGGATCTGGAATGCCTCGGCGTCGAGGCGCGTCACCAAGCGCTGCAGCCGCTGCGGCTCGACGGTCAGGTGGCCGAGGAAGTCGGGCCGATCGGCGTAAGGCTCCAGCAATGCCCCGGTGTATTGCTCGATCAGCCCGTCGAGGGCGATCTTGACGCAGGGTGCCCGCAGAACCGTATCTTGGAGCTGCGCCCGACGCCTCAGGAAGCTCTGCACCTGCTCGTCGTCGTCTCCGGCCGGCGAGTAGCGCTGGCAGAGCACGGTACGCGCGTTCAGCTCCCCGGCCTCTGCCAGCGCACGATAGTCGGCCTCGCTCTGCGGGCTGGCGCCGGCGTCGATGATCGCCGTGATGCCGTAACGCGCCAGCTCGCCAAAGGCGCGGCGGTAGCCATCGAGGCGCTGACGCTGCGACGGGTCCGGGATGTGCCGCCTGACCAGGTCCATGGCGCGCTCGTGGAGAACTCCTGTCGGCACTCCCGCCGCATCGCGCTCGATGACGCCGTTCGGCGGGTCGGGGGTAGTGGCGTCGATGCCGGCGATCTCCAGCGCGCGGCTGTTTGCCCAGCCGTCGTGGCGCGATGAGTTGACCAGAAACGCCGGCCGATCGGTGACCAACTCGTCGAGCATGTGACGATCCGGCAGCCCCGATGGCTTGAAGGCTCCTTCCTCCCAGCCGCTTCCCTCGATCCAGGGTCGATCAGGGTGTGCGGCAGCGTATTCTTCGATGATGCGAAAGACCCCGGCACGATCGAACACACCGCCGACGTCGACAAGATCCATGCCGAGGCCGCCGCCGCCCGGATGTATGTGGGAATCCTGGAACCCCGGCAGCAGCATGCGGCCGCGCAGATCGACCACGCGCGTGGCGCTGCCGACGAAGGCCTCGACGCCGCGGTCGCTGCCAACGTAAGCGATGCGGTTTCCCGTGACCGCAACCGCCGATGCCCAGCTGCGCGCCGCATCTACGGTGTAGACAGCACCACCGCGAAACACGAGGTCGGCGGCGTCCTGCGCCCCACCGAGGCCCGGGGAAACGCTCGCCACCATGGCGCCCAGCGCGATGGCGATCACCCTCATCGCTACCATCTCGATCTCTCGCCCTCGATCACGGTATTGGCCTCCCGGAGCGTCGGTGTCGTTGCCGTCTCTCGTCTCGATACCGGACCAGACCGGTGAATCATGACGCCGCCTACGATAGCGTAGCGCCGACCTGCCTGGGGTCGAGGATGAACGAGAGAGTACAGACCTCGGCCCTGTCCAAGGAGACGTTCATGTCCAAGTCCTACGCCACATTAGCCATCACGCTGATCGGGCTGTCATTTCAGTCGGCTGTTGTATCTGCCGACGGTGCCGCCCCGGAGGCGACCAGCGACGAGCTGATCGCTCACCCCGAAGTTCAAGGGGCACTCGCTGCCATCGACGCCTGGCTTGAAGGGAATCGCGCCTACGACAAGGTTCCCGGAATCTCGGCAGGCATCGTCTATGACCAGGACCTGATTTGGAGCAGCGGCTACGGCTATTCCAACCTCGACACAAAGAGATCTGCTGATGCGGACACGATCTACAGCGTTTGCAGTATCAGCAAGCTGTTTACGTCCATTTCAGTGATGCAGTTGCGGGATGCCGGTAACCTGCAGCTTCGGGATCCCGTAGGCGACCATCTCGATTGGTTCGATATCAAGCAAACCCACGACGACAGCGGCCCGATCACGATCGAAAGCATGCTCACTCATTCCTCGGGCTTGCCGAGGGAGTCGGGTTTTCCCTACTGGACCGGTACGGGTTTTCCGTTTCCAACGCGGGAGCAACTGATAGAGAGGCTGCAAACTCAAAGCACTCTCTACCCGGCCCGGGATCGTTACCAGTATTCAAATCTCGCGATGTCCGTTGCCGGTGAACTCGTGCGTGAGCAATCGGGAGAGGAGTTCGCCGACTACCTGAAGGCGCATATCCTCGATCCGCTGAGCATGAACGACACGCGCGCCCACTACCCTGAGGACCTTCGCGGCGAGCAGTTGGCGATTGGCTACAGCGGGCTGGAACGGAGCGGAACGCGGGCTGCGGTCGACCCGTTCTTCACCAGAGGAATAACGGCTGCGGCAGGTCTGACCTCGACAGTGAACGATCTTGCGAAGTTTGCCAGCTGGCAGTTTCGACTCCTCGAGAACGGCGGCACGGAAGTGCTGGACAGGCTCACCTTGCGCGAGATGCATCGCGTGCACTGGCTCGATCCGGACTGGGAAACTACCTGGGGCATCGGCTTCTATGTGTGGGAGGTGGACGGCATGACCGCCGTCGGTCACGGCGGGGCTTGTCCGGGCTACATCACCGACCTCAGGATGATTCCGAAGGAAAAGGTCGCCACGATCGTCCTGACGAACGCGGGTGACGCCCAGGCCTCGCAACTATCTGCCAACGTGCTGAAGGTGATCACTGCGGCACTAAAGAAAGCGGCAACGCCGTCCGAAGAAGAAATGCCCGGTTTCTCAAAGTATGAAGGCAACTATGGCGGTTGGCCCTGGGGCGGTGAAACGGCGATACGCCAATGGGGCGACCACTTGGTGCGGATAGGTATCCCGTCGAGGGATCTTGGTGACGCGATGACGAAGTACCGGCACGTCGAAGGCGACACGTTCGTGCGGCTGGACGACGATGATCAGGAGTGGGAGACGATCGTGTTTGAAATGGGCGCCGACGGCACCGCGCAACGACTCACTCAGCATGATCAGTACTCCACACGAATAGAACTCGAGTAACCGGGAGAACTCCATGCCCAACCGTCTGGCGTTGCTGACGGCGCTCGTCGCCCTCACCGTTTCCGCTCACGCTCAAACCATCGAGGACGAAGCCGTAGCTTGGCTAGCGGACTTCCTGCGCGTCGACACGATCAATCCGCCGGGCAACGAGACCCGCGCGGTCGAGTTCATCGCTGACATCCTGGACGCCGAAGGGATTGTCTATCAAACGGCGGAAAGCGCACCCGGCCGTGGCAACCTGTGGGCACGTCTGGAAGGTGGTAACGACCCTGCCCTGATCATGCTGCAGCACACGGATGTCGTTCCGGCCGATCCTGCGTACTGGACGACCGATCCTCTCTCCGGCGAGATCAAGGACGGTTATCTCTGGGGCCGCGGCGCGCTCGACATGAAGGGCACCGGCATCTCGCATCTGGCAACCTTCATAAGCCTGCATCGGGCGGGAGTTCCACTGAATCGCGACGTCGTCCTGGTTGCCACGGCTGACGAAGAGGCCGGTGGTTTCTTCGGAGCCGGCTGGCTGACCGAAAACCACCCCGAAGTATTTGAAGGCGCAGGGTTGCTGATCAACGAGGGCGGCAACGGAGAGCAGAATGACAAAGGCCTCGTATTCAACGTCGAGGTAACTCAAAAGGTCCGGTCTGGTTGCGCCTGACTGCAGTCGATGAACCCGGACACGGCTCGATGCCGAACGCGACCTCCTCGGTCACGCGTATTGTCGACGCGCTGAGCATCGTCAAAGCGAATCCTTCAGCGCCACGCATCGTCCCGGCGGTCGACGCGATGTTCCGGTCACTCTCGGAAGTCGCCGGACCCGAATGGGCCGGCGCCTACGCCGACATATCCGCTGCCGTCACAGATCCTGAGTTCATGAAGCGCTTCCAGGAACACTCCGCCGTCTTACATGCTCTGACTCGCGATACCTGCGCGATCACGCGATTCGACGCGTCCAACAAGATCAATGTCGTGCCTCCAGAGGCCTGGGCCGAGATTGATTGCCGCATTCTTCCAGACCGACCATCGGACGCGTTCGTGAACGAACTACGGAAGCTCATAAAGGACACCGGCGTGGAGATCTCGGTCATCATGGCATTCACGCCGGCCGTGTCCTCTACCGAGTCCCGGCTCTACCATGCCATCGAGACCGTGACCAGTGAGCGCCACCCGGCATCAAGAGTGATGCCCTATGTCAGCACGGGCTTCACCGACAGTCATTTCACCAGGGACCTAGGGATCGTCAGCTACGGCTTCGACCCCACCATCACGCCGGTCTCGGAGTACTCCAGGTTTCATGGCAATGATGAACGGATCAGCGTTGATGCCTTCAGACGTGGTGTGAGCGACCACCTGGCGATCATTCAGGCCGTCGTCTACGACTGAACGAGCATGCAGACCTACTGACCTCGATTTCGAGATCGTTCGTAACGAATTCTCACCCACCCTCCCTGCATGCCCGAGCTCAATCCACCTTCATCGCCGTCGCCGGGCTGATTGCGAGGGCGCGACGGACGGGGAGGAAGCAGGCGCCGAGACCGGCAGCGAAGAGCACGGTGGAGACGATCAGGAGGGCGCGGAAGCCCTCGTCGACCAGGCCGTTCCACAGGACCGGTCCGGCGGTCACGGCGCCGAGAGCGACGCCGACGGAGAGCTGGATCGCGGCCCGACCGAAGACGCCGCGCAGCAGCTGGGGACGTTGCGCGCCCATCGCACTGCGGATCGCGATCTCCCGGGTGCGCTGCGAGACTGTGAAGGACATGAGGGCGTAGATACCGGCGACCGACAGCATCAGCACGATGCCGGCGACCGCCAGGAAGATCCAGGCGCCCAGGCGGACGCCGGTGTGGACGGATCCCCAGGCGTCGGCTGCGGTCCCCACCGCCGAGAGGCGCAGGGCCGGGTCCACAGCGGCGACGGTCTCGTACAAGAGTGTGGTGAGCGCGGCCGCGTCCGCTCGCGCGCGCACGAACAGCTGGGTAGCGGGTACCTGGGGCATGCCGACCAGCCCGACGCTGCGCGGGTTCACCGGGGCGAGGTCCAGCGGCGCGTAGATCGCGGCGTGGGTGCCCGGACCGAAGGCGTCGATCTCCGGGTCGCGCACCACGCCCACGATCTCGAAGGTGGCGCCGACCTCCGGGATCGCCACCCCGGCCGACTCGCCGCGGCGCTCCGGAAAGCGCAGTCGGCCCCCGACCGGGTTGCGGCCGGCGAGCACCCGCTCGACGAAGGCACGGTTCACGAGCCCCGACCGGGCCTCGGGCGTGGAATCAGCCGGTCCGAGCTTCCGCCCCGCCACCAGCTCCGCGTTCATCAGGTCGAGGTAGCTCCTGTCCACCAGCAGGATGCGCGCACGCCCGGAGACGGCCGCCTCGGACTCGTCGCCCACGAACTCAACCGGGGCTCCGAGGTGGTTCATCGCCGAGAGACCGCTGGCGAGCGCGACCTCCTGGACCGCCGGATCGGCGGCGACCCGGGCCCGGACTTGCTCGAACAGCCGCCGCGAGGTCGCGAGGAACTCCTCCAGCTCCTCCGGTGTGTGCGGGGCGACGGCCGCGTCACGACCTAGCTGACCGGTGAGGTAGCGCTCGGCCGGAAACGCGGCGCGCGCCGAGCTCGCGAAAGTCGTCCCTGCCTGCGAGACCGCGAGCGGTAGGAAGGCCACCGACAGGGCGACCTGCAGCACGATCACGACCGTCCAGGTACCGCCGAAGCGGAGCCCGCTGCCGCCCGCTGCGAGCTGACCCAGTCGCGGTAGCATCGGCCCGGCAGTGGCCTTGAGCGCCGGCACGACACCGACCATGAGCGCGCCGACTAGGGCGAGGGCGCCTGCATACAGCACCGTGGCGGGCGACAGGGCGTCGTTCCACCAGAAGGGCGGCTGCGGGGCCTGCTGGATCTCGAAGAACAGGCGGGCGACGCGCCGTAGCGCGAACGCGGCGATCCCCATGCCGATCAGGGTGGCGGCGCCGACCAGCACGAAGGTCTCGGCGAATAGCTGCAGCACGATGCGCCGGCGGGTGGCCCCGAGCGACAGCCGTACTGCGATCTCGCCCTCGCGGGTCACGGTTCGGGCGAACACGAGGGTCGCGACGTTGGCACAGGCCACCAGCAGCAAGAGGACCAGCACGAGCCGCAAGCCCGACAGCAGCAACCCCACCTGGAGGTCCGATCCCCGGCGGGCGAACTCGTCGACCCCGGGACGGAGCTGCTCGTAGATCTCGGGGTGATCGGCCGCGGCGCGGCGGCCGGCGATCTCGAGCTCGGCTCGGGCCGCCTCCAACGTGGCACCCGGCGCCAGGCGGGCGAAGGAGGCCGCACGCGGCGCGGAGCCTGGCGCCAGATCGACAGGGTCCACACGGAACGGCACCCAGGCATTCTGCATCTGCGGGAAGCCGTACCCCTCGGGCATCACGCCCACCACGACGGTCGGGACCCCGGCGAACTCCACCGTGCGCCCGATCGGGTCCGGGTCGCCGCCCAGCAGCGTTTGCCAGACCGCGTAGCCCAGCACCACCACCGGCGGCGCCGCCGGACCCGTGTCCTCCTCGAGCAGAACCCGCCCCAGCAGCGGCGGCACGCGCGTCACCCTGAAAGCGGAGGCGGTGACGCGTGCCAGGCTCACCGTGCCCGCCTCTCCCCGGTCGCTCACGAACCGCTGCTCGAGCGTCGTGTATGCGCCGGGGTCCTCGATCGACGAGACCGAGCTACGCCAGACCTCGAGATCGTACAGCGAGGCCGGCACGCGGCCTCCCGCCTCGGTGTCGATCTGGTAAAGCCGCACGACCCGCTCGCCCTCCTCGAGCGGCAGCTCTGGAACGAGCAGATCCCGTACGAACTCAGCGGCCCCGACCCCGATCGCGCTGGTGACCGCGATCGCGAGACCGCCGATCAGAGTCAGCATCGGGTACTTCACCAGCATTCGGAAGCCGAGCTTCAGGTCGAGCCCGAGCGAGGAGAGTCCGGACGAGAGCTCAGGTATCAGGCGCCCTGGGAAGCGGTGAGAAGGGGCGCGGGATCGGGGCGTTTCTTCCTGTTTCACCGCATTCTCCGAGAAGAAGATGAGCGCTCGCCCGGACGGGCTGGTTCGCTTATCGTGAAGTACTTTACTATACAAAGTATCGCTCAACAATCAGGCATCGAGTGCGAGAACCGACTACCTTCCTATTAGCCGGTAGGCGCAACGCGTCTATTCCCGACTCCCTACAGCCGGAGGGATCTAGATCAGATGCGTCAGACGACCTCGTGGAAGCAGCTGTTGCCAGGTTGGCTCGTTGTCATCGGGGCGTCGAGCGCCGTTTTCGGGTCCGTGCATGCCTACTCTCCGCAGCAGACCGAACGGGTCGACGATGTGATCGTCGCACTCGATGTCATGGTGCCGATGCGGGACGGCATCCGGCTGGCCACCGACATCTACCGGCCGGCTCGTGGAGGCGAGGCGGTCGATGGACAGTTTCCGACGTTGCTGTGCCGCACGCCCTACGGGACTTCGTTCCGGACCCCGAGCGCAACCGGCTTTGGCTGTTCCGAGGTGCCTGCTCGTTCCTTGGCGCGACACGGATACGTGGTGTTGGCTCAGGATGTCCGCGGTCGATTCGACTCGGAGGGCGAGTTTTATGCCTACGTCAACGAGGGGCCCGACGGCTACGACACCGTGGAATGGGTCGCCGCGCAGCCCTTCTCGAACGGCGACGTCGGCACCTTCGGATCGTCGTACTACGCCGGCACGCAGAATGCGCTGGCCGCGGAGCGTTCACCGCACCTCAAAGCGATGTTCCAGCGTGTCGGTAGCTCCCATTACTGGCTAGACGGTGCCGGTAGTGGTGGCGCCTTCGCGCTCCGGCACAACCTCGGCTATGCACTCTACCTGGCTAGCACCGGCCAGGAAGCCGATCGCCAACCGGCTCTGAAGACAGCCCTGGAGGCTGCTCTGCAGCGTGACAACCTCGCGGCTTGGCTCCAGGCCTACCCATACCGGCCGCATGGATCGCCGCTGGACCTGGTGCCGAGTTATCAGCGCTGGTTCCAGGACTGGGTCGATCACTCCGCCCTCGACGACTACTGGACTCAGAGCGGCTATGCCTTCGAGCCCTACTACGACGACTTCCCGGACATCCCTGTCTACTTCGTTGGCGGTTGGTACGACATCTTCCTGCGCGGCACGTTGAACGGCTTCTCGATGCTCTCGGCGATCCAATCGAGCGAGAAGCGTTTGTTGGTCGGTCCATGGACCCATGGTGTCGGGCCGCAAACCAGCGGTGAGGTCGACTTCGGAGTCGACGCCGCAATCGATCTGGAGGCGGAGCAGCTACGCTGGTTCGACCATGTGTTGCGTGGCAAGGACACCGGCTTCACCGACGAACCGCCCGTCCGTGTGTTCGTCATGGGTGGCGGAGATGGCTCTCGTACCACCGAAGACCGTCATCGACATGATGGCCGCTGGCGGTCGCTCGCCAATTGGCCTCCCGCGGCCGCAGAGTCTCGAGCCTACTATCTGCAAACGAATGGCCGGCTCGATCTGCAAGCGCCGCGTTCCGCTGCCGAGCCGTCGGTATTTACTTTCGATCCGACCGATCCGGTGCCGACGATCGGTGGCAAGATCAGCTCCGGCAACAACGTGAGCCCGCCCGGTCCCTACGATCAGCGGTGCGACACAACGAGGTTCTTCCCCTGCAAGGACAATCTGCCGTTGGCATCGCGCCGCGACGTGCTCGTCTTTCAGACGGAACCCTTGCAGGAGGACGTCGTCGTCCTCGGTCCGGTTACGGTGACCCTTTGGATAGCCTCGTCAGCGGTGGACACCGACTTCACCGCCAAGCTCGTCGATGTGCATCCCCCGGGTCCTCACGCACCCGCCGGTTATTCAATGCTGCTGGCGGACAGCATCGTACGGGCCCGCTACCGAGACAGCTTGGCGATAGCGAAGCCCCTGGTCCCTGGTGAGATCTATGAGATCGAGATCGATCTTCTCGGCATCGGCGCCCGGCTCAAGAAGGGGCACCGGATTCGACTCGACGTGTCGAGCAGCAACTACCCCTTCTACGATGTCAACGCGAACACCGGCGAGCGCCCCGGTCATCACACCTACATGACACCGGCGCGCAACAGCATCTATCACGATCGGATGCGACCGTCGAAGCTCCAGCTGTCCATCCTGCCAGAGCAGTGACACTTCCCCGAGCTCGCCGACAAGGAGCTCCTGGCGCTGCGGCACTACATCCGACGACAGGCCGAGGCGGTGGAGCGCTGACGCACGTGAGAGATTATCTCCGCGCGTCCAGGGTCTCCTGATACCGGGCCCCGCTCAGCACGTTGGCGAGCGAGTAGTTGCCCTCGTGACAGGCGAACTCGTACAGCGGTTGATCGAACCGTTCGAAGGGAACCTGTCCGCCCCAGACACTCGTGTACATCGTCGGGTCATCGATCGTGAACTCGTAGACGACGGTGTCCTCGTCGACGCGGGTGAAGCGTTCGATCACCTTCTGATCACTCGATGGTGGAACTCCACGGAACCTGTGAACGGGATTGAGGTTGGTGGTCTCGACCACCAGGGTGTCGCCCTCCCACCGACCCCACGAGTCACCGAACCACGGACGGACGTCCTTCGGCAGCGCCGTCGGCTCGCCGAGCCGAATGATCCGCGCGTCGTGCACCATCTCTGCCATGATCACCACGTGATCGGCGTTTTGTACGATGGTGTAGTTGTTGTTGTACCAGTAGTTGGGCAGCATCGGCGGTCCGGCGCTTGACTGGAACGATACAAGGCATCGTTCGCCATCTGGGCGGAGCTCCGGATGGTCATACGGACCGAACTGGCTCCTGAGCTCCCGATACTTGTCGACCCGGCGACGCCCCTCGTCGGTCAGCTCCGGCGCGCGTCCGTCCGGCGGATTCGTGACCAGCGAGCTCCGTGGCTCACCGTTCACGATCGCTACCCGCTCACCGGGCTCTCGATAGACTTCGTTGTAGCAATCTGTCGCCGAATGGATGCCCTCTGGAATCGTGCCCCCGGCCGGAAGCGGCGCGCGGTTCGGATCGCTCGGAGCGGCGCCTCGGGCGACCATTTCGAACTGCCTGGCTTCGATCTCGGCGACCTCCTCCGACGTGAGAACAGCTCCCTGGCCTGCGGGACGCTGGAAGGGGGTCAGCGTCGCATTGGTCCAGTTCCCTTGGAGGTCCGGATGACCGTGCGACGTTCTGGGCACCTCCCACGGTGCAGCCTCGGAGACCTCGTCCTGCTGGACAGCGGCGTAGGAAGACACCGCCGCCGCCGATGCAAGCGCCGCAACGACGATCGGATAGTGCCTTGCAGAGAACGAGCCCGAGAGCTTGCCGTTCATCTTTGCCTTCCTTTGCCTGTGTGCACGTAACATCATCGACCGCAGCAGCCTCCCTCAGGCGATCGTCTCCCAATTCGTAACGAGATGACGGACCCAGTTTACAGTCACGCCGATCGAGTCACTCGTCTCGCCGCCTCTGTTGTTGAGCTACGGCCTGCTAGAGTCAGGGCCGACCCAGCTGCCTGACGAGAACTAGCGCGCAGTCCACCCCGATACGGACAGCGAGTAGTACTCGATGTAGCGATCGCCGGCGCTCACCCCGAGGCGGCGCAACGCCCCTGCCAGCCTAGCCACACGCGATCCGATCTCGGCCCACGTGCGGGCGCGGCCAGCCTGTACAGTCGACGGTTCCCCACCGCGCAGCTGCACGGTCCGCTTGAGCGCCTGCGTCAAGTACATCGCGTCTTCAGGGTTCGCCGGAGCAGACTCCGAGATGGAGATTGTTGGTAGTCTAGCCCAGTGGATCCAGCGTCATTCTGACCACGTTCGCGGGCCTCTTCTTACTCATGCAAGCCATCAAATTCGATGTAGACGGCGACGGTATCGCCACCATCCTGATCGATCTCGAGGACCGCTCGATGAACGTCATCACGCCGGCGTTTAGCAGCGAGCTCGCGGGGGCGGTCGAAAGAGTAGCATCGACCGACGACATCAAAGGCGCGGTCGTGACGTCGGGTAAGGACTCGTTCATGGCCGGCGCGGACCCGACCTGGCTGGTGACCCTGTTCGCCAGCGGCCAGAGCGCTGATGAGCTCTACGCGGGATGCCGTGCCCTGCAGCAGACACTGCGGCGAATGGAAACTTGCGGCAAGCCCTTCGCCGCGGCCATCAACGGCACTGCCCTCGGTGGCGGGTTCGAGATCTGCCTTGCCTGTCACCATCGCGTTGCCTCCGACATTCCGTCCTACGTCGTCGGCCTGCCCGAGGTGCAGTTGGGGCTGCTTCCGGGCGCCGGGGGCACCCAGCGGTTGCCGCGTCTCATAGGGCTCGAGGCGGCCCTCCCGCTACTTCTCGAAGGCAAACATCTGAGGCCGAGCGCGGCGCTCGAGTCGGGGCTCGTGCACGAGCTCGTGCCGCCCGATCAACTGATCGGTGCCGCCAAGCGGTGGCTGATGAGGTCGGGTAACACGCAACAACCATGGGACATCGAGGGCTTCAAGGTACCTGGGGGGGCCGGTCTCATGCATCCGAAGTCAACACGCGTGTTGATGGTGGGAACGGCGCTCGTGGCTCAAAAGACCAGCCACAACTACCCGGCGCCGATCTCGATCCTGTCGTCGGCATACGAAGGCACCGTGGTGCCCATCGATACCGGTTTGGACATCGAGACCAAGTACCTCGTCTCATTGCTGATGAGCCCGGTGGCCCGCAACATGACGCGCACCCTGTTCCTCAGCAAGGACGCCGCCGACAAGCTCGTGCGCCGGCCGAAGGGAATCGCCAAGCACCGCGTGACCAAGCTCGGTGTCCTCGGTGCCGGAATGATGGGCTCGGGGATCGCCTACGTCTCCGCCCGCGCGGGGATTGAGGTGGTGCTGCTGGACACCACGAGCGAGCGCGCGCGGAAAGGCAAGAACGTTTCTCGAGCGCTGCTCGAGGGGCGCGTCGCTCGCGGACGCCAGGACAAGGCGGCGGCGACAGAACTGCTCGGGCGGATTCACCCGACCGACGACTTCGACGATCTGGCCGGCTGTGACCTCGTGATCGAGGCCGTGTTCGAGAGCCGCGAGGTCAAGGTCGACGCGACCCGCAAGGCCGTGGCGGTGATCCCGGAGGCCGCCGTGTTTGCTTCCAACACGTCTACACTCCCGATCACCAGCTTGGCGGCAGCCTCGGACAGGCCAGAACTGTTCTTGGGCCTCCATTTCTTCTCTCCGGTCGACCGCATGCCTCTCGTGGAGGTGATCACGGGCGAGCAAACCGGCGAGGTGGCACTGGCACGCGGGCTCGACTACGTGCAGCAAATCGGCAAGACACCGATCGTGGTCAACGACAGCTGCGGCTTCTATACCAGCCGTGTGTTCGGCACCTACATCCGCGAGGGGATGACGCTTCTTTCCGAGGGCGTCGGTGCGGCGCTGATCGAGAACGTTGCGCGGCAGGCGGGAATGCCGGCCGGGCCGCTTGCCGTAACCGACGAGGTGTCCCTGGAGCTTGCCTACCAGCTCAACAGGCAGACCCGCGCGGATCTGGGCGACGAATATCCGGCGACCCCCGCCGACGAAGTAGTACGTCAATTCGTGGAAGACCTGGACCGTCGCGGCAAGCGCTTCGGCAAGGGTTTCTACGACTACCCGGAGGGAGGTAAGAAGCGCCTGTGGTCCGGGCTCAGTAGGATCTTCCCGCCCGTGCACGTGCAACCGGCCGCGGACGAGATCCGCAGGCGCCTGCTCTACATCCAGGCGCTCGAGACGGTTCGTTGTCTGGACGAAGGGGTCGTCGGCCAACCGGCCGATGCCGACGTCGGCTCGATCCTGGGCTGGGGTTTCCCCGCCCACACCGGAGGCACCGTATCGTTTATCGAGACGGTCGGGCTGAAGACGTTCGCCGACGGGTGCGAGCGCATGGCGGAAGCCTACGGAGATCGCTTCGCAGTTCCCGCCAGCCTGCGAGAGCGAGCCGACGAGCGCGCGCCTTTCTACCCTGAGCCTGCGGGCACGGCCGCCCGACTGGCAGGGAACTAACGATGTCCGACGCATTCATCTTCGACCACGTCCGTAGTCCCAGGGGGCGCGGCAAGTCGACCGGCGCGTTGCACGCAATCACCCCGGTTGAATTGACGACACAGGTGCTCGAGGAGTTGCGTGATCGAAACGAGCTGGACACGTCTCGCCTCGACGACGTGGTGATGGGCTGCGTGATGCCGGTAGGCGAGCAGGGCTCCAACATCGCCCGGACGGCAGTGCTCAACGCCGGCTACGCTGAAACGGTCCCCGGCAAGCAGCTGAATCGCTTCTGCGCCTCGGGACTCGAGGCCGTGAACACGGCCGCGGCGCAGGTCATGTCCGGGCAGTCGGAGCTCGCGATCGGGGGAGGCGTCGAGTGCATGTCGCGCGTCCCCATGGGCGCCGACTCGGGCGCCATGTTTGCGGACCCGCAAATCGCTTACAAGACCTACTTCGTACCACAGGGCATCAGCGCCGACCTCATCGCGAGCAGGCACGGCTTTTCGCGCCAACAAGTCGACGGCTACGCGGTAGACAGCCAAGAGCGAGCCGCCCACGCCTGGGAGCATGGCTATTTTGATGCCTCGGTGGTGTCGGTCAAAGACCGTCTCGGGACGACCGTGCTCGAACGTGACGAGCATCCGCGCCCCGGAACCACCCTCGAGGACCTGGCTGTGCTGAGCCCCTCGTTCGCGGCGGCGGGCGAGCAAGCAGGATTCGATGCCGTCGCCCTGCAGCGATACCCGGAAGTGGAACAGATAGAGCACGTCCATACTCCCGGCAACTCGAGCGGCATCGTCGACGGCGCGGCTGCGGTTCTCGTGGGCAACCGCGAGCTCGGCGAGGCGCTGGGACTCAAGCCGCGCGCCCGGATTCTGGGATTCTCGTCGATCGGCTCGGAGCCGACCATCATGCTGACCGGTCCCCGGCCGGCGGCCGAGAAGGCCATGACCCGCTGCGGCATGACCCCCGACGATATCGACCTATACGAGCTCAACGAGGCGTTCGCCGCGGTCGTACTGCTCTTCATGCAGCAGCTGGAGATTTCGCACGAGAGGATCAACGTCAACGGCGGGGCAATCGCCATGGGCCACCCGCTCGGAGCTACGGGTGCGATGATCCTCGGGATCGCGCTCGATGAGCTCGAGCGACGAGACCTGAGCACCGCCCTCGCTACGCTCTGTGTCGGCGGTGGGATGGGTACCGCGACAATCATCGAGCGAGTCTAGGGGGACTGCCGCGTCCTCGCGCGCAGCCGGCGCATCCCGCCCAGCCAACGATCGTAGTCGGCGGTCTTGCGCTGCATATAGGTCAAGATTTCCGGGTGCGGTAACACGAGAAGACGCTCTAGGCAGCCGATCCGATATTGCTCAGCCGGCCGGCAGCCGATGCGGTGAAGGGTTTGCCTGGGGTCAACGGGATGGCTCACTATTTCCCTGTCGGGAGATACATTATCGTCCGACCTATAAAAAGCAGCGCATCGAGAACCGACCTCGTAGGAGGCAACCGATGCCAGAACCAGGCCCTCAGAAAAGGACGAAGATGCTGTCGCCACGCCACGACGGGCGCCCGCCGATTAGCCCGGACTCGGTGATCGATGCCGCCTGCGAGCTGTTCGCCGAGCGAGGGTTTGCCGGCACGAGCGTGCGCGCCATCGCCGAGGCCCTGGAGGCACACACTGCGTCGATCTTCCATCACTTCCCTACCAAGGAAGACCTGCTGACCGCGGACTGCTGTCTTTCGCTTTCGCTCACCCGCGCGATTACCCACGAGCCCCGACGGCTCGGCAGCGCCGAGACGCAGGCGGCTGTCGCGGCAGACGTCGTGCTGCGTGGGGTGCTGGCCGACCCGGACCGCCTCGGAGAGGTGCGCGAGGCGGCAGCCGAGCTGCCTGTCGACATGTCCCACGGATGAAGGTCGCGTGAGGAGCTCCGGACCGAGGGCGCGATGTTCAACCTGACGCAACCGCTCCGACAGGCCGTGCAGGCCGCGGCCGACGTGCTGGCAACTCGATTCCTCGACCGTGACCGGACCTGGAGCGAGGTCACCGAGAGAATCGCGCGGCTCGCGGGGGCGTTGATCGCCCGCGGCCTGCAGCCCGATGACCGCGTCGCCGTCCTCGCACTCAACAGCGATCGGTACTTCGAGCTGTACTACGCCGTCTGGTGGGCGGGAGGCGCCATCGTTCCGCTGAACACGCGGTGGACCGACAAGGAGATCGTTTACGCGCTCGACGACTCCGAGTCCTCGATATTGTTCGTCGACGACGCATTCCAACAGCTCGTGCCCACGCTGTTGGACGGCTGCGAGCACATCCGGACCGTCGTCCACATGGGCGAGGGCGAGGCGCGGGAAGAAGACCTGTTGAGCTACGAGTCGATGGTCGCGTCCCACGAACCCGCCGAGGACACCATGCGGGCCGGTGACGACCTCGCGGGGCTGTTCTACACCGGCGGCACCACGGGCTTCCCGAAGGGCGTCATGCTGTCGCACGACGGCCTCTACATCAGCGGTCTGGGTGGCATGGCGACGGCGATCCGCGACATGCCCGACTACGTGTTTCTCCATCACGCGCCGATGTTCCATCTGGCTGACGCGATGATGATCGTCATCGGGTCCATGCTGCGTTGTACGCACGCAATGATCCCGCAGTTCGAGCCGAAGGCCTCGTTGGAGGCGGTACAGCGGTTCCGGGCCACGACCGCGATCTTCGTTCCGACCATTCTCGCGATGTTCGTGCGGCATCCGGATTTCGACCAGTACGACCTGTCGAGCTTGACGCGCATCGTCTACGGAGCCTCGCCGATGCCGACGGCCCTGCTTCACGAGACCATGGAACGGCTTCCGCACGCCGAGCTGGTCCAGGGCTACGGGCAGACCGAGCTGTCGCCGCTCGCGACGATGCTCGCTCCCGAAGACCATGTTCTCGAAGGGCCAGACTGGGAGCGTCTTAGGTCGGCGGGCCGCGTCATGCCCCACTGCGAAACGGAGATCGTCGACGAGAGCCTGCAGCCGGTGCCCAGCGGCACCATCGGACAGATCCGCGTTCGCGGCCCCAACGTGATGCTGGGGTATTGGAAGCAGCCGGCGCTGACTGCGGAGACCATCGTCGATGGCTGGTTGCTGACGGGAGACGCCGGCTACATCGACGAGGCCGGGTTTCTCTACGTTGTCGACCGGGTCAAGGACATGATCATCTCCGGCGGAGAGAACGTGTACTCGGTCGAAGTCGAGAACGCCATCATGGAGCACCAGGGCGTCGGTCAGTGCGCCGTGATCGGGATTCCTCACGAGGTGTGGGTGGAGCAAGTGCACGCGCTCGTCGTGCCGAAGCCCGGCAGCGAGATAACCGAGCAGGAGATCATTGACCATTGCCGCGAGCACATCGCGGGCTACAAGTGCCCGCGTTCCGTCGAGATCCGGCGAGAACCGTTACCGCTCTCGGGCGCCGGCAAGGTTCTCAAGCGCGAGCTGCGGCCCGACAAGACAACAGGTTGACTCGTAACCACCGTACCGAGGGTGCTTGGCATGACCGTTGATGCGCAGATCCACGACACGCCGGCAGAGTTGCCCGAGTCCCTCGTTCGCAGCCCTGACCCCATGCTCGTTCGCGCCCCGAGGGAGATGGTACATTGCACGCCTGTTCGGAGGAGGAAGCCGATGGTTGTGTATCGATCGGCCCGCGTCGTCGGGTTGCTGCTGGTCGTCCTTGGAGTCTCTTCGAGCTCGGTGACTGCGCAGGACCAGGTAGTGACGCGAGGCGAGTCTCTGCAGGGGGCGCCCGTGGTCCAGCTTGGCACCGCGTTGCAGTCGGTCGACGAATACATGCATCGGATCGTGGCGCTCGAGGGCAAGGTCGCCAAGGTGTGCCAGGCCAAGGGCTGCTGGATGGAGCTGGTTGCGGGCGACGATCGAGGTATCCGCGTCACGTTCAAGGACTACGCGTTCTTCGTGCCGACCGACTCGACCGCGTACCGGGCTCGTCTCGAGGGGACATTCGAAGCCAACCGCTACTCCAAGCAGGACGCGGATCACCTGATCGCTGAAGGGGTGCCGCTCACCCGGAACCCCGACGGCACAGCCACCGAAATCAGCTTCGTGGCTCAGGGTGTCGAGCTGCGCCGATAGTCGGGGGCTGACCCTGACCAGAACTAGCGCGCAGACCACCCCGAAACGGAGATCCGCTGCCCCATGTACCGAACTGAGTCTGTATCGCTGAAAACCCGTGGCCGGTGGATGCTGCTGCCGGCGATGGTGTGGGCGGTCTGCTCCGCTCAAGCTTCCGGCGCCGCCCAATCATCTGGCGGGCCACAGTCGCCCACCGTGGTCAACGACAGCGCCATGGTCGACGAGTCGCGGGGCGACAACTGGCTGGCGTTCGGGAGAACCTACAGCGAGCAGCGCTTCAGCCCCCTGACCCAGGTCAATACGTCCAACGTCGGTGACCTGTCGGTCGATTGGTATCTCGACCTGCCGAACGATCGGGGACTGACTTCCACACCGCTCGTTGTCGACGGCATCCTGTACTTCATCGGCAGCATGAACGTCGTGCGCGCCGTCGACGGAGCCAGCGGCGAGATGCTGTGGGAGTACGACCCGGACATCGTCGGGCACGCGGCCCATCGCATCCGGGCCGGCTGGGACCACAGCCGGGGCATCGGGTTCTGGAAAGGCAAGGTCTACGTCGCCACCTGGGACGGGCGTCTCAACGCTGTCGACGCCGCCACCGGAGAGGAGCTGTGGAGCGTCGTGACGGTCGACCCCGCCGTCCACTACTACATCACCGGCGCCCCCAAGATCTTCAAGGGCAAGGTGCTGATCGGTAACGGCGGCACCGAGAACGGCGCCTCCCGCGGCTACGTCACCGCTTACGATGCCGAGACCGGCGAGCAGGCCTGGCGCTTCTGGATCGTACCCGGCAACCCCGCCGACGGGTTCGAGAACGACGCCATGGCGATGGCCGCCGAGACCTGGACCGGCGAGTGGTGGAAGTTCGGCGGCGGCGGCAACGCCTGGCACGGTTTCACCTACGACGCCGAGCTAGACGTGCTGTACATCGGCACCGGCAACGGCTCACCGTGGAACCGGAAGATCCGCAGCCCCGGGGGTGGCGACAACCTGTTCCTGTGTTCCATTGTCGCCCTCGACCCGGATACCGGTGAGTACCTGTGGCACTACCAGACGACGCCCGGTGAGACGTGGGACTACAACTCCAACATGGACATCGTCCTGGCCGACCTCGAGATCGACGGCCGCGACGTGAAAGCAATCCTGCACGCCCCGAAGAACGGTTTCTTCTACGTGATCGACCGCAAGACCGGGAAGCTGATCTCGGCCGAACCGTTCGCCGAGATCACCTGGGCGACGGAGATCGATCTGGAGACCGGCCGACCCGTCGAGGTGTCGGGCGCGCGGTACGAGGATCGACCGGCCCGGATCGCGCCGGGACCGATCGGCGCGCACAACTGGCATGCCATGTCCTACAACCCATCCACCGGGTTGGCCTACATGCCGACGATCCACACGGCAACGATGTTCAGCGACGAGGGGCTCGACCTCGAAGCCTGGGACTCACCGGTGGGAAGGCTCGGAGTGGGGGTCCGGTACAACCTGACAGCGTCCAGTAGGCCGGACGGCGTGCTCGGATCCCTGCAGGCGTGGGATCCGGTGCGCCAGGAGCTGGCCTGGGAGGTTCCGCTAGGCGGCCTCTGGAATCCCGGAACGATGACCACCGCCGGCAACCTGGTGTTCCAGGGAAGAGTCGACGGGACGCTCGCGGCGCATGACGCCGCGAGCGGCTCCACGTTGTGGACCTTCGACGTGGGTTCAGGGATCTCCGCGCCGCCGATCACCTATGCGATCAACGGGCGCCAGTACATCGCTCTGCTGGTCGGCTGGGGCGGTGTGATGGCGGCGGTGGGGGGAGCCGAAGGGGCTTCGCATGGGTGGGCGTACGGCGCCCACCCACGCCGTCTGGTAGCGTTTTCCCTCGACGGGGCGGTCAGCCTACCGACATCGCCGCCGCCGGTGGTGCCGGTACCGATTGCAGCTGCCGACTTCGACGTCGACCCCACCCTGCTGCTGCGGGGCGGCACAGAATATGCTGGGCTGTGCGAACTCTGCCACGGAAGAGGCGCGATTGCCGCCGGTGTAACACCGGATCTCAGAGCCTCTCGCGTGGTGCTTTCCGACATCGCGTTCGCGACCGTCGTCCGCGACGGCAGCCGCGTGGCACGCGGAATGCCAGCCTATCCGGAGCTCACCGAGAATCAACTACTGGCGATACGTCACTACATTCGCTACGCAGCCGAGCAAGAAAGCACCGGTGGGCGGCGTCCGTAGGACCTTAAAGCTCGAGGAGACATGCAATGAAGAAGAGCGATCGTGAGCTGGGCATGAACCGGGACATCACCCGTCGCGACTTCGTGAGCGGAACGAGCATCGCGATCGCGGGAGCGGCCCTTGCACCGGGGGATGTGGGGGCGCAGGGGCGCGATGCCCGGCTGGCTCCGGCCGCACCTCCAGTCGTCGATCAATCTCCGGGCCAGGAGACGTACTATCCGCCGACGCGCACCGGGATGCGGGGCAGCCATCCGGGGTCGTTCGAGGTGGCTCATCGCATGCGGGACGGCGAGACGTGGGATGACCCGGAGGAAACAGAGGAAGAGTACGACCTGATCGTGGTGGGTGGCGGCTTGAGCGGTCTCGGGGCGGCCTACTACTTCCGCAAGGCGATGCCCGAGGCTCGGGTCCTGATTCTGGAGAACCACGACGACTTCGGAGGTCACGCGGTCCGGAACGAGCACACGGTCGACGGGCGCCAGGTCATCGGCTACGGCGGCACGGCGTACATCACGGGCGCCTACACGTATGAAGGCCTGGAGTTGCTGCACGACATCGGCCTCGATGCGGAGGTGTACAAGGGTGCCAACGTGGGACGCAATTTCCGGGCGCAAGAGCGGGGTTTGGGAAACGCGGTCCTGTTCGACGAGGAGACGTTCGGGAAAGATCGCCTGGTGGTGGGAG
This sequence comes from Acidobacteriota bacterium, assembly GCA_965197275.1. Classification (GTDB taxonomy): domain Bacteria; phylum Acidobacteriota; class UBA890; order UBA890; family WLXD01; genus DASCOT01. The sequence continues at coordinate 1,286 of CBDAMQ010000029.1, read as the reverse complement.
AACCCGGATCGGACGAGCCGGAGGCGTGGACGGAATGGCTTCAGAAGACGCCGCTCTCGGACCAGGTGCAGAAGGACATCGCGAAGCTGTACCAGACGCAAGAGGATTTCTTCCCCGGATTGTCGGTGCAGGAGAAGATCGCTCGGCTCCGCAAGATGAGCTATCAGAACTATCTGCTGGACGTCGTCGGCGTCCACCCGGACGTGATCCCCTTCTTCAAGCGCCGCGCCCCGGATGCCAACGGCATCGCCGGCCTCGATACGTTCAGCGCGTGGGGCGCGTTCCGGTACAGCAACCTACCCGGGCTGCAGGGCCTCGGGCTCGGGGAGCGGCCGGCGAGACGCGGGTTCTCCGGGCTGGAGAATCCGTTCGATGACATGCACTTCCCCGACGGCATGGCCGGCGTCGCCCGCCTGCTCGTCCGCTGGCTGATTCCGGGGTCGCTACCGGGCCAGACGATGAACGATTCGGTGCCGACGCGGGTCCGGTACTCGACCCTCGACCGGGCAGAAAACGAGGTGCGCATCCGTCTCAACAGCACGGTGGTGAACGCCCACCACGTGGGCGATCGGGCAAAGGCGAACGCGGTGGAGGTCACCTACGTACAGGACGGTCAGGCGCATCGCGTGCGCGCCGGCACCTGCGTGATGGCTTGCTACAACTCGGTGATCCCGCATCTGTGTCCCGAGCTGCCGGAGGAGCAGAAAGAACACCTGCATATGGCCGTGCGCAGACCTTTCGTTGCGACCAACGTCGTGGTTCGCGACTGGCGAGCGTTCGAGCGGCTCGGTATCGTGCGCGTCCATTGCCCGGGTGCGTACTTCGAGAATGTCAATCTCGACGACTACAGCAACAACTTCGGGGACTACCAGATCGCCCAGTCGCCCGACGAACCGGCCGTCATAAGGCTCTGGGCATCTCCGTCCGCTCCGGGGCTCCCCGTACGCGACCAGTGGCGGGCCGCACGGGAGGAGCTTCTGACCATGTCGTTCGAGACGTTCGAGCGTGGCATCAGGGATCAGCTAGCCCGTGCCCTGGGGGAGGGAGGCTTCGATCCCGCCCGGGACATCGAGGCCATCTTCGTCAACCGCTGGCCCCACGGTTACGCGGGAGCGGGCAATGACCTGTTCGACCCCGACTGGGGGTACGACGAGGCTCCGTGGGTATTGGGCCGCAAGCGGTTCGGGCGGATCGCCATCGCCAACTCCGACGCGGCCGCGACTTGTCTGACACAGGCGGCGTTCGATCAGGCGCACCGTGCGGTCCAAGAGCTGATCACCGACGTT
>CBDAMQ010000028.1:0-375142 GCA_965197275.1 Acidobacteriota bacterium | reverse complement strand
CGCGCACGTCGGCGAGGAGGCCGGCTTGGAGGTCGCTGAGCGGATCGTCGCCGGGATCAGCGTCGGAGGGGGAAGCCCCGGCGCTGAGGATGCGCAGCGGGGCGGCCGTCATGCGACGGGGCAGGAACAGCGATACGCAGCTCCACAGCGAGGCCAGATACGCGTCGGCGATCCAGCGGGCCAGGGCGGCCTGGGCCGGCGTGAGCAGCGGCGTCGGGTCGTCCGGGTCGATGCGGGCCTGGATGGGGCGCGGCGAGGCGATGTCGGTGTCGTTGCGCAGGGCCAGCACGACGCCCTGCACGACCTTGCGCCCGAAGGGCACGAAGACGCCGTGGCCGACGCGCAGGGGGCCGCTGCGGGCGAGGAAATCGGGCGGGACGGCGTAGGTGAAGGGCTGCCGCAGGGGTCGTCCGGCGTTGACCGCGACCTCCGCGTACACGGACACGGCGAGGGCGGGGCGGCCGGGGTCGGGCGAGTGGGCGGCTGGCGGCACGCGGCGTGCGCCTCTCAAGAGGGGAGGTCGGAGGAGTCGAGTCTAGCCGGGGCCGGGAGGAGCGGCGCGCGCAGGCCGCGATCAGAAGCCGTGGATGGCGCGCTTGGCGTGGCGCGGGCGGGCCGGGATGCGGGCCGCCTTGCCGGTGCGACCGCGCAGGTAGTAGAGCTTGGCGCGCCGCACGCGGCCGCGGCGGGTCACTTCGACCTTCTCGACGCGCGGCGAGTGGACGAGGAACTTGCGCTCGACGCCGATGCCGGCGGTGACGCGGCGGACGGTGAAGTTGCTCGACGAGCCCTTGCGGCTGAGCGCGATGACGACGCCCTCGAAGACCTGCGTGCGCTCGCGGTCGCCCTCGACGATGCGCACGTGGACGCGCACCGTGTCGCCGGGCTGGAAGTCCTCGATGCCGGGGTTGCGCTCGAGTTCGAGCAGGTCTGATCGGTCCATGGCGGAGTCATTGTAGGCACGCGGCCGGTCGCTGGGCGAGAAGTGGGGGCGGAGCGTCGGTGTCGGGGGCGTCGTTGGGCGTCGGGGGGCGGGCGCGGCGAGGGGTACACTTCGGTTGAAGACCCGATGGACGTGACCGGCCACGCCCCTGCCGCAGGATGACGACCGCGAGGCCGGGTCGAGAGTTGCTCCGGGAGAGCGGCGGGCGCGGGAACTCGGCATCCGCCCCGAGGACGTAGAGCCCCTGATCGCGGATTACCGGGCGGAGGCCACCAGTCGCCCGGGGGGTACGTAGGCGGCGGGGGCGCTGATGCGTCACGCGCCGCCCGGGAGGCCAGTTGCCCCGAGGGGCCCACCTGCGCGCGCTGCGATCCACGCGGGAGTACCCCCGTCCCGAGTTCACGCCGCGGGCAGGGCGCTGGCATGCTCGTCTGAGTTCAAGGGGGAGCTTGGTACCGCAAACAATCGATTCGCCTACCAGGTGTGAGAGGTCAACGGCGATGTGTTGCCGTCCGTCTGCGGTCCAAGGCCGGACGGGCGCTGCTGAAGACCACGGGAACAGGCACGGGCCGATAAGCCGCGCAGACGTGGAGCGTTGCGACGAAGCCTACCGCCGCCAAGGAGTGCGACGGGGCATGGTGGCCAGAGCGTTCTGCCCGCACCTGCAGCAAGGCCCTGGCAGAACCAGCCGTTGATCCGGGAGGGCGTGATCGCTGCGAAGGCGACACTGGCCCCGATTGGATGTCCCGATGATCGACGGGATGTTCTGACTCGCCTGCAAGCTCGGAATGCAACGTCGGCCCGGACGCAGCGCTGGAGTTGGCTACACTACCCACGCGTCCCGGGCGAACTGCCCGGCGGAGGGCTTCTGCATCTGCGCAACGAGCGCCGGTACGCGGGGCCGCTCGGACGTGCCGACACCAACCGTATCGTGACGGGGCAACCGCTGCCGCCACTTCGACGAGGCTCTGGAGTGGCGGTTTCGAGACATCGGTCACGTAGACGGCGCCGCGCCAGCGCACGACTCGCAAGAATCGACGCTATCCAACGAGAAGTGCTGATGACCCGCATTCACCATGGAGTTCGTCCCACGTCGGCGAACGGCGGATTCTGCTCCCGCGGCTGACATTGCGTCCACTCGTGCGACCGGGAGTTTCCCCATCACAGCGGCCGGCATTCAAGCACCTCGGTACGCGCATCGCACGAGCCGAATGACCACTTCAGCTCCGCTCGGCGTCGCCTGTGAGCGAGCGCTGCCCGTAGGGTACGGACGCCAGCGAGACTGCTGCGACGATTGGAGACCCCCTCATGATCCGCATCACTCGCCCGCTCCCTCCATCGCCCTCCTGAAGGGCGCGCCGTTGGCATTGCGATGGGCGCCGCTGCGGACGGCGTATCGCCAGCCCGCGCAGGAGCCCGGACGGTACGGATCGTGCGGATCACGGCGCGGCTGCTGGAGAACGGCAAGGTCGAGCCTCGGCCTCCAGCAGCGCAGGCGATGCAGCGCGCGCTGGGGCGAGATCATCCTGCCGCGCGCCAACAAGTTCCCCTACGCCAGAGCGACCGCTTGATACGCTGGCTTTACTGCTCGCGCGTCGCCCGTGACGTGCGACCGCAACGGAGCTGCCGCCCGCCGTCGCCACGGGCTGCGTGGCACGCGACAGCGCGGTGGGCTGCCGGACGTCCACAGAGTCACCGCGATGGCGACTTGCGCGGGGACGTGGGGAGTACGCCGCCGCCGGGCGGGTGCGCATCTGCCCGGAGTGCCACGTGGGGCGTCACGGCCTCACCGCGGCGACGGGCCTCAGTTCAGCGGGGGACCGCACCCGTCGGCGCCTTCACTGCGATCGACAGCCCGCCGATCACTTAGACGACTTCGAGTGGACACGCCGTCCCTCACGGCTCGCGTCGGGGATCGGTCGATCGGACTCGTCACTCGGCCGACGGGCGGCGCTGCGTGCTAGGTGCACCGATCCGGCGCGCCATTACCCGCCCCGTCCGCTCCGACAGGTCGTTCACGGCCTGGCTGGCCGGTGCGTCTACACGCGCAGCCACGCCCGATTCTGAACTCGCGACGGGGAACGTCTACTTCTCGGGGCACGTTCGCCTCTTACGTGCCCGCCGTGCATCGCGGACCTGCCCTGCTACGAGTGAGGGCTGCGGGCGGCGCCACGCCCCGCACCCTGATCCGGCGCATACGGGTGCGCGGCGGACCGCCTGCCCCGCCCCAGATCGCGACACGCCCCCGACCGCCTGCTAGCGTCCGGGGGCGCGTGTCGGAGCCGCCCCCGCTGGGGGGTGCCGTCGCCCTGTGTTAGGCCCCTCGGCGTCTACCGAGTCCGCTGCGGGCTCTCCACTCGCCGGCTCCGGCGCGTGCACTGTAGCACGCTGTGGGACGCTGTGGGACGCGCGCGCACACTGCCCCGCAACATGGCGGGCGGGCCTCACGGCCCCCGACCGCCCAGCAGGTCCGGGCGACGGACGGCCGTCCGATCAACCCGCTGCTGGCGACGCCAGGCGTCGATGCGGGCGTGGTCGCCGCTGAGCAGGACGTCGGGGACGCGCCAGCCGCGGAAGTCGGCCGGACGGGTGTAGTGGGGGTACTCGAGCAGGCCGTCCTGGTGCGACTCCTCGGCCAGCGACTCGGGGGAGCCCAGCGCGCCGGGCAGCAGCCGCACGACGGCCTCGACGAGGACCATGGCCGGGATCTCGCCGCCGCTGAGCACGTAGTCGCCGATCGAGATCTCGTCGTCGGCGAGATGGGCGCGGACGCGCTCGTCGATGCCCTCGTAGCGGGCGGCCATGAGGATGAGGCGGGGCTCGGCGGCGAGCTCGCGGGCGAGGGCCTGCGAGAAGGGGCGCCCCTGCGGGGTGAGCAGGACGGCGCGGCCGGGCGGCGCGACATCGGCGCGCAGCGACTCGACGGCGGCGAACCAGGGCTCGGGGCGCATGACCATGCCGGCGCCGCCGCCGTAGGGGGCGTCGTCGACGCTGCGGTGCTTGTCGGTCGTCCAGTCGCGCAGGTCGTGGCTGTGGATGGCGACGAGCCCGGCCTCGCGGGCGCGGCGCAGGATGCCGGTGTCGAGCGGCGCGGCGAAGACCTCCGGGAAGATGGAGAGGATGTCGATGCGCAGCGCGGGGGTGGTCATGACGGGGGGCCGGTCATGACGGGGGCGCGGCCGGCGGGTGCTCGGTGACGCCGGCGAGCAGTTCGACGGCGTGCGCCAGGACGGGCAGGACGGCGCCCAGGTTCTCGCGCACGCCGCGCTCGGAGCCGGGCAGGTTGAGGATCAGGGTCGTACCGCTGGCCCCGGCGAGGCCGCGGCTGAGGGCGGCCTTGGGCGTGTGGCGCAGACCCTCGGCGCGCATGACCTCGGCCAGGCCGGGGATCTCGCGCTCGATGACGGGGCGCGTCGCCTCGGGCGTGACGTCGCGCGGACCGAGGCCGGTGCCGCCCGTCGTGACGATGCAGTTGATGCCCGGCTCGGCGACCCATGCGCGCAGTTGGGCGCTGATGCGATCGGCCTGATCGGGCACGATCGCTTTTTCGACGATCTTCGCCCCGAGGGGCGCGAGCAGCTCGGCGATCGCGGGTCCCGACGTGTCCTCGCGCTGGCCGCGGGCGCCGCGGTCGCTGACGGTGAGAATGGCGACGCGGAGGCTTATCGCCATCTGGCAGGGCCCTTCGGCTGGGGCGCCGCGGGGGCGCGATGGGGCCCGAAATGGGGGCGAAAAAGATTTTTCCTGCGAACGCTTGACGCAGGTGTTGACAACAGTGGGGAATAGTGGCACGATGTGTCCTGTTGTGGGGAGAAGTGGGGACCTTGGTCGGAGGTCCACACAGGGGAAACGGAATCCTCAGCCCCCCGGAAAGTGACCGGAAACGGATGTCGCGCGTTGGCCTTCCGAGGCACCTTCGCTCACTCCCTGGACAATCGCGGCCGCATGGCCGTGCCGGCGCGCTATCGCGCCGCGTTCGCGGAGGGTGGCGTCGTCACGCAGAGCGCCGACGGCTGTCTGGAACTCTATACCGCCGCGGAGTTCGACCGCACGGCGGAGGATCTGACTCGGGAGTCGGCGAGCCAACCGCGTGGCCGCCGCCTCCGCCGCGCCCTATACGGCAGTTCGACGGAGGTCGAGCTGGACGGGCAGGGGCGGATCTTGCTGCCGGCGCGCTTTCGCGAGCGGGCGCAGCTCACGGGGCAGGCCGTCCTGCTGGGCCGTCGGGAATGTTTGGAGATCTGGAACCCCGAGGTCTGGGAGCGCGAGTTGGCGCTCGTCGAGAGCGAGTTCCCGGCCGACCTCGAGGCCAGCGGCGGGGAGACGCCGTCGTGAGCCCCATGCCGCCGCACCGCCCCGCACCAGCCGGTGATGCGCGACGAAGCGCTGGCCTACCTCAACGTGCGGCCCGGCGGGCGCTACATCGATTGCACGACCGGGGCCGGCGGCCACAGCGCCGCCATCCTCGAGGCGTCGGCGCCGGACGGGCTGCTGCTCGCCAACGACGCCGACCCGGCCGCCCTGGCGGTCGCGCGGGCGCGGCTGGCCGGCTACGGCGACCGGGTGCGCTTCGCGGAGGGCTACTTCGACGACATCACGAGCAGCGCCGCCGCGGCGGGGATCGTCCCGGCCGACGGCGTGCTGCTGGACCTGGGCGTCTCGAGCATGCAGCTCGACACGCCCGAGCGGGGCTTCTCCTTCCGGGAGAGCGGCCCCTTGGACATGCGCATGTCGCCGGCGACGGATCTGACCGCCGCGGCGATTGTGAATGAATACGAGGAGGGCGATCTGGCCGACCTCCTCTACCGCCTTGGCGATGAGTGGCGATCGCGCCGCATCGCACGCCAGATCGTGGCTCGCCGGCCGTTGGCGACCACAACTGATCTTGCCAAAGCCGTCGAGCAGGCTGCGGGGAAAGGCCGCAAAGCCAGTACTTCTAGTAGAGTTCACCCCGCCACCAAAACCTTTTTGGCCCTTCGCATGGCGGTCAACCAGGAGCTTCGGCGCCTGGGAGACTTCCTTGCCCTGGCCCGCAGCCTGCTCGGCTTTGGATCCCGCCTCGTCATCATCAGCTTCCACTCGCTGGAAGACCGGTTGGTCAAGCAATTTCTTCGCGACGCGTCGCAGGGCGACGCGCCCGCGTTCCGGGTGCTAACCCGCAAGGTGGTGCGCCCGAGCGCCGCCGAGGTGGAGCGCAACCCTCGCAGCCGCAGCGCGCGGCTGCGAGCGGCCGAGGCGCGTTAGCCGTGGCGCGCGCGCAGGCCATGCCGTTGCCTGTGGCGCGGCGGGCCGCGATGCGGGTCCCCCCGCCGATTCGCCGTGCCCGACTGCCGCTCTGGGTCTGGGTGGGGGTCGTGGGGCTGGCGATCGCCGCCGCCCTCCCCGTCCTGCAATCGAGCGACGCCACCGCGACCGGCGCCGCGCTGCGCGATCTGGAACGCCAGCGCGCGGCGGCGCAAGCGGAGGTCCGCGAGCTGGCCTCGCAGGTCGGCGAGCTGACCTCGCTGGACCGCGTCGCGGCGGTCGCCAAGACGCGGCTGGGGCTCACCCCGGCCCGCCCGACGGTTCTGCTCACGGTCGATACGGCTCCACCGGAGCGCCTGCTGCCCGCCCGATTTCTCCCGCGGCGGGAGGCGGTCGTCCCGGACGGCGCTGCCTGGTGGCAGCGCCTGCTGGACGTGTTGATCGTGCGTTAGTGGGTTGGCGCGGCGGAGGCCTGGTCGTGTGGGCCGCCGCGCCGGGAGTTGGTTCTGCCGGAGGCGGGTCGTGCGGCCCCGGCGGGCAGGAGTGAGGAGTCATGGAGCGGGCGGGGCTCAGTCCCTGGCGACTACGTCTCGTGGCGACGGTCTTCGTCGTGTTCGGGGTGCTGCTCTGCCTGCGGCTGGTGCACGTCCAGATTCTCGACCACCCGCAGTTCGAAGCCGAGGCGCACGACGCGCACTTCTGGGCGCAGGAGGTGGCGGGGCCGCGCGGCGCGATCCTCGATCGCAACGGGCTGCCGCTGGTGACGGGGGTCGACACCTTCGAGATCCACGTCGACCGCGAGGCCTGGGAACTCGACACGCGAAACGAGCGTCAGGCGGTGGAGGAGCTGTCGCGGCTGCTGGGCGTGGAGCAAGGGACGATCCGCGCGGTGGTGGGGACGGGCGGGGGCCGCGACATCCTGCTGGCGCTGAACGTGCCGTTCGCGCTGGGCGAGACGATCACGGCGGCGGGGCTGCCGGGAGTAAAGGTGACGCCGGCCAGCCTGCGCCGGTACACGGAGGGCGGGCTGGCGAGCCAGCTGCTGGGCTTCGTGGGCCGCGACAACCAGGGACTGTCGGGCGTGGAGTTCGACTTCGACGCGATCCTGGCCGGCAGCCCGGGGCTGCTGGTCTTCGAGCGCGACAGCATCGGCAACCCGATCCCGTTCGGGGCGCAGGCGCGCACGGCGACGGAATCCGGGGCGGACCTGGTGCTGACGATCGACAAGGGCCTGCAGCGCATCGCGGAGCAGCACCTGGCGCAGGCGCTGGCCGACACGGGCGCGCGCGGCGGCTCGATCCTGATGATGGACCCCAACACGGGCGACATCCTGGCGCTGGCGACGTCGCCGACGTTCAACGTCAAGGAGTTGAACCTGGCCGACCCGAACACCGACTTCGCGCTGATCCGCAACCGCGTGGTCACCGACATGTACGAGCCGGGGTCGGTGTTCAAGGTCTTCACGATGGCCGGCGCGATCGACTCGGGCGTGGTGTCGCCGTATACGACGTTCGTCGATACGGGCGCGATCGTCGTGGGGGCGCGGACGATCCGCAACTTCGACCTCTCGTTCCACGGCGAGCAGACGATGACGCAGGTCTTGCAGCGCTCGCTGAACACGGGCACGGCCTGGGTGGCGACGCAGATGGGGCCGTATCGCTTCTACGACTACGTGACCGCGTTCGGCTTCGGCGACGTGACGGGCTCGGGGCTGGCCGGGGAATCGCCGGGCATCCTCAAGCAGCCCGGCAACCTCTTCTGGTCGGAAGTCGACCTGGCGACCAACTCGTTCGGGCAGGGCATCTCGGTGACGCCGCTGCAGATCGTGCGGGCCTACGCCGCGATCGCCAACGGCGGCGAATTGCTGCGGCCGCGCATCGTGCGCTCGGTGATCACGAAGGACGGCGTGCAGGACTTCCCGGTCGTCAGCGACGGCCGGGTGATCAGCGAAGAGACCGCGGCCAGCGTGCGCCGCATGATGCAGGCCGTGGTCGACGGCGTCAGCGCCCACCCGGCGCAGACGCCGGGCTGGCCCGTGGCCGGCAAGTCCGGCACGTCGGACATCGTCGAGAACGGCATCTACCTGGAGGACGAGTCGATCGCGTCGTTCGCGGGCTTCGCGCCGGTCGACGACCCGCGGGTCGTGATCCTGGTCAAGCTGGACCGGCCGCAGGGGGAGATCTTCGGGGGCGTCGTCGCGGCGCCGGTGTTCTCGGCGCTGCTGGCCGACGTGCTGCCGCTGCTGGGCGTGCATCCGTCCTCGTACGTGGCGCAGCCCGACCTCTTCGACACCGCGCCGGGCGAGACATCGCCGGCGGCGGAGCGCACCGGCGAGACGGATGCGACCGCGGCCGGCGCGGACGCGACGCCGGCCGGCGTGGAGGTCGCGGAGCCGCTGACGGAGGCCGATCGCGACGCGCAGGCGGAGGCCGCGGAGCCGGCGGGAGCGGGGGCGGGATGATCGATCCACGCCGGCTCGCCGAGGTCTTGGGGCCGCTGCTGCTCAATCCGGACGCGCCGCGCGAGGCGTCGCCGTTCAACGACATCGTGATCGACTCGCGCAAGGTGACGCCGGGGGCGCTGTTCGTGGCGCTGCGCGGCGAGCAGACGGACGGGCATCGCTTCCTGGCCGACGCCGTGGAGCGCGGCGCGACGGGCCTGCTGACGCGCATGACGCCGCCCGACCTGCCGGCGCGGGCCGGCGTCTTCCTGGTCGAGGACACGCGGCTGGCGTTGCAGCAGGCGGCGAAGCGCTGGCGCGCGTCGCGGGCGGCGCGCGTGATCGGGATCACCGGCAGCGTGGGCAAGACGACGACGCGCGAGGCCGTGGCCGACGTGCTGCGCTCGCGCTACGAGACGCTGGAGAGCCCGCGCAACTTCAACAGCGACATCGGCCTGCCGCTGGCGCTGCTGGGGCTGGCGCCGTCGCACGAGTGGGCGGTCGTCGAGATGGGGCCCTACGACCGCTGCGAGATGGAGCTGCTCGTCGACGTCGGCGCGCCGGACATCGGCATCGTGACGAACGTGGGGCCGACGCACCTGGAGCGCTTCGGCTCGATCGAGGCGACGGAGCAGATCAAGGGGCTGCTGCCGGCCTCGCTGCCGCCCGACGGCGTGGCGATCCTGAACGGCGACGACGCCCGCGTGCGGCGCATGCGCGCCCGGACGTCGGCGCGGACGCTGCTGTTCGGCCTGGGCGACGACGTGGATGTGCGGGCGACGGACGTCGTCTCGCACGGGCTGGACGGGATCGCGTTCACGCTGCACCTGCCCGGCACGGCGCAGCCGATCGCGGTGCGCACGCCGCTGGCCGGGGCGCACCACGCGATGACGGCGCTGGCGGCGGCGGCCGTCGCGCACGTGGCCGGGCTGTCGCCGTCGGACACGGCCGAGGCGCTGTCGCGGCTGCACGCCGGCAGCCGGCTGAAGCCGCGCCGCGGCTACTCCGGCGCCACGATCCTCGACGACACCTACAACGCCGCGCCGCTCTCGATGCGGGCGGCGCTCGACCTGCTGGCCGGGATGGCGGGGCATCGCATCGCGGTGCTGGGCGACATGCTGGAGCTGGGCCAGGAGGAGGCCGCATCGCACCGGGCGGTGGGCGAGTACGCGGTCGGCCGCTGCGACCGGCTGATCGCGATCGGGCGGCGGGCGCGCGGCATCACCGACGGCGCCTGGGACGCGGGGCATCGCCACATTCAGTGGTTCGCCGACAAGGACGAGGCCACCGACCTGCTGCGCAACGAAGTCGGCGCCGACGACGTCGTGCTGGTCAAGGCCTCGCACGGGCTGGCGCTGGAGACGGTGGTCAAGGGGCTGATCACGCCCCCCGGACCGGCGCAGCGCCCCGGCGCGGCGAACGGCGCCGAACGGCACTGCGCGAACGGCGAGGAGCGCCCGTCATGACGACGTTCTCGCTGGCGACGGCCGGGATCGCGTTCGTGCTCGCGCTGGCGATCGGCCGGCCGCTGCTGGCCATGCTGCGGCGCCGCGCGATCGGCAAGGCGATCAGCGACGAGGGCCCCGACTCGCATCACATCAAGGCCGGCACGCCGACCATGGGCGGGCTGATCATCTTCGCCACGGTGGCCGTGCTGACGCTGGCCACCAACATCATCGACCGCGAGTCGATCCTGCTGCCGCTGGTGGCGATCGTCGTGCTGGGCGGCATCGGCCTGATCGACGACCTGGGCACGCTGCAGGGGCGCGTGCAGTGGGGGCTCAGCTGGCGGCTGAAGGTCGTGCTGCTGCTGCTGTTCGCGCTGGGCGCGGCGCTGACGCTGTTCTACGGGCTCGACACGAAGAGCATCAACATCCCCTGGGCGGGGCAGTACTCGCTGGGCGAGTTCTACATCCCCATCGCCGTGCTGGTGATCCTGGCGACCACGACGTCGGTGGCGATCACGGACGGGATGGACGCGCTGGCCGGCGGCACCCTGGCGATCGCCTTCGCGGCCTACGGGGTGATCGCGGTGGGGCAGGAGCAGGACTTCCTGGTGCGCTTCGCCTTCACGACGGTGGGGGCGACGCTGGGCTTCCTCTGGTTCAACGCGCACCCGGCGCAGATCTTCATGGGCGACACGGGGGCGCTGGCGCTGGGCGGCACGCTGGCGATCGTGGCGCTGATGACGGGCCATTGGCTGCTGCTGCCGATCATCGGGATCGTCTTCGTGCTCGAGGCGGGCTCGGACATCGTCCAGATCGGCTACTTCAAGCTGACGGGCGGCCGGCGCGTGCTGCGCATGGCGCCGCTGCACAACCACTTCGAACTGCTCGGCTGGTCCGAGCCCCAAGTCGTGACGCGGGCGTGGCTGGTGGGGATCGCGGGCGCGATCCTCGGCGTCGCGCTGGCGCTGCAGGTCTGAGCGATGCACACAAGACACACCATGAGACGCAACACAGCCGAAAGCGCAGGCGATGACCACCATGACCGCCCCGGCCCCCGACCGCCGCGCGCCACGCCCCTTGTCCGGGGCGCCGGGCGAGCCGCTGCGCTTCGCCGGGCTGCGCGTGGGCGTGGTGGGGCTGGGCGTCGAGGGCGTCGACATCGTGCGCTTCCTGCACGCCGAGGGGGCGGCGGAGATCGTCGTCTCGGAGCGCAAACCGATCGACGCGCTGCGGTCGCAAATCCGCGCGCTCGACGGCATCCCCGTGCGCGATCGAGGCGGGCGGCAATCACCCCGGCCTGGCGTCGCGGGTCGACGTGCTGTTCGCGAGCCAGGGCGTGCCCGACGACCTGCCGCTGCTGGCCGCCGCGCGCGCCGCCGGCGTGCCGATCACGGCGATGATGCGGCTCTTCCTGCGGCGCTGCCCCGCGCCCGTGATCGGGATCACGGGCAGCGCCGGCAAGACGACGGTGACGTCGCTGGTGGGCGCGATGTTCGAGGCCGCCGGCGGCCGGCCTTCGTGGGGGGCAACATCGGCCGGGGGCTGCTGAGCGCGCTGGACGGCATCGGGCCGGAGACGACGGCGGTGGTGGAGATCAGTCACACGCAACTGGCGCGCACCGATCGCAGCCCGCCACCGCGCCAGCGCCAGCCGTCGGCCGGAGGTACGCCCGCTCGGACGTGGGATCTCGGTGGGCGGATCACCGTAGGTGGCAACCGTCACGAAACCGGGAGCCATTGGAGAGCCCTTACTATGAGGATCTCCACGGATCAGGAAGTGGCTGGGCAGCACCTGGTAGCGCCCCGGCCCTTCGTGCAAGAAGCTGCCCGGCTCATCGGGAATGACGCGACAGGCTGGACACGACACCGTGTCGTCGCCGCTTCCGTCCGGCGCGTAGCGGTAGTCGCCGTCGGTGACGATCTCTGCCATCGGTGGCTCAGCGGGCCGTTCTTCATCGAGGGCGGCGAGACGATCCGCGAGAGACTGACGCGCCGCGGAATCTTCAGCCGTCAGCGCCGCCGCGAGCTCATCTCGGTCGACGCCGATCGTCAGCACCTGCGTTGCAAGGAGCTCCTCGCCTGGCGTTCGCTCGTCGGCCGACTTGAGCAATACCAGCCGAATGTCCTCGGGGAACCGCTGGAGTTGGAGCTGACGCCGATACGGCGCCTCGATCTCGGCAATCTGCGCAGTGAGCCCTTCAGCACGGGCCTCGATGTCGCCAGCCTTCTTCAGGTAAGCGGCGGCCTCCGCCGGCGGTAGCAACGGCACCTCGATCTCGACATAGCCGAAGATTGACGCCTGCATGCGGTAGTAGTCGCGCTGCAGGATCGGGTCGAACTTGTGGTCGAGGCAACGGGCGCAATGCACCGTGAGTCCGAGCACTCCCCTGCCGACCGTGGCGAGCACGTCGTCGAGATAATTGTACCGCCGCTCCGGATTGTCCTTCTCGCGAAACAGAACGCGCGGCCCGGCCCGCAGGAAGCCCGTGGCGACGAGCGTTTCGTCGGTCGTGTCGTCGAGCTCGTCGCCGGCAATCTGCTCTTCGAGGAACCGATCGTAGGGCTTGTCGGCGTTGAATGCGTTGATGACGTAGTCGCGGTAGCGCCAGGCGTTGGGGCGATCTTCGTCAAACTCGAAGCCACTGGTGTCCGCGTACCGCGCCACGTCGAGCCAGTGTCGGCCCCAGCGCTCACCGTAGTGCGGCGAGGCAAGGAGCTGGTCAATCAGTTGTTCCCAGGCGTCGGGCGCCGGATCGCGGACGAACGCGGCGGTCTCCTCCGGGGTCGGCAGCAAGCCGATCAGGTCGAGGTAAGCGCGCCGCACGAGCGTCGCCCGATTCGCCTGCGGTGCCGCCGTCAGACCTCTGGCTCGTCGCGTCTGCTCGAGGAAACGATCGATCGGATTCTCGAAGTCAGGGAACTCGGGCGTCGAAGTGGCGACCGGGAGCTGGAAAGCCCAATACTGCCGGGCGTCGGGCGGTAGCTCCGAGGATTCGAGGGCCGCTAGGGCATCGTCCGCGGCGGTGGCACCGCCAGCATCCCAGTGAGCCCCGTCGTCGATCCACTCCCGAACGGCAGCGATCTCCAGCTCGGTGAGGGAATCCCCCTCCATGGGCATCGCCGGCCCATCGAGACCGGCGATGAAGCGGTAAAGGCGGCTCGCGTCGGCCTGCCCCGGCACGATCGCCGGGCCCCGCGTCCCGCCCCGGAGCGCAGCCTCGCGGGTACGCAAGTCGAGGTCCGAGGTCTGTACGGCTGCCCCGTGACAGTTCCATCAGCTGCGCTCCAGAATCGGCCGGATGCTCGCCGTGAAGGTCGTGCTTGGCGCACTCAGCGCCGCGAACTGCGCCTGGGCCCCGGCAACACTCGGCAGACCACCCAACAGGGCTGCTGCCAAGGTCACTCGGATCGTCAATCTCATTCGCGACCTCCGCGGCCCATCCTAACGGCCGTGGCGGCTATTGAGAAGGACGACGCCGATCCACCGGTCGCCGCAAACGTACGTCACGGCCAGGTCGGTCGTTGCGATCGCAGCGTCGCGCTTTCCACCCATTGCCCGGAGATCACGACGCCGATCACGTCACGGAGCGCACTCAGATCCTCACGAGGGTCGCCGCCCACAAGGATCAGATCAGCTCGCGCTCCTGGACGCACCAGTCCGGTTGGCTCATCCGACCGGGTGGTCCGCATCACCAGCCGACCGGGCTCGAAGGTGGCCGTGCGCAGCGCTGCGAATGGCGACAGACCGACCCGCACGAGCTCCTCGAGCTCGATGTGCAGCGATGCCCCCGGATAGAGGCCAGCAAAGGACGCGTCGGTACCGGCGATCAGTGGCACGCCGACCTGGTGCAAGCGCAACGTAAGCAGGTCCAGGAAGTCGGCCTTGGCTCGCTCGCGACGATCGAAGGCGTCGAGATCCGACCGTGTTCCAGGATGATTCCTCCGCCAGCTCTCTCGACGGCGAGGCGTGAGATATCGCAGCTCCGGGTCCGACAGGATCGCATCCGGATCATCCAGCCACTGGCGAGTCTGGCGGACGAACGAGAGATTGGGCGCCACCACTACGCCGGCACGCCGGGTCGCGTCGACGACCTCATCCAGCCCGTCCAGATCGACTACTGGTCGCAGGCCGGCGTCGAGTGCCTCGTCGATCCCGGCGTAAAAGCGCGTGAAGAAGAACTCCTCGCCGTGAACGATGACATCCATGCGCTCAGCGAGGACGTGCTCGAGCGCGCCCGCCCTCCCCTCACCTCTCGGAACGTGGCCGAACACCAGCATGTCGAGGGTATGCGCCTCGTCGAGGATGGCGCTAAGCACCTCGCGCTGTACGTTGTTGTAGATCTTCACAAAGTCGTAGCCGTCAGCTCTTCGCGAGCTTACGATCGCCCGTCCCTGCGCCGGAGTCACGACCACATCAGCGGCGTTGCCAAAGATCGGAGGGTCGCCATCGATCAGTCGCCCGCCGAGAATCAGCCGCGGCCCGAGTCGCTGCCGCGACGCAATCTCGTCGCGCAAGCGGCGCAAATCCGGGATCGTTCCCTGCGGTCCACTGAGCTGGAACACGGTGGTGACGCCGTGAGCCAGATAGGCCGGCAGCTCGGTCGTATCGCGGAGGTGAACGTGAGCGTCGACGAGTCCGGGCAGCAAGTAGCTCCCGGAAGCGTCAACGACGCGCGCCCCGTCCGGGGCGTCGATCTCGTCGTCCCTGCCCAGCTGAGTCACCCGACCGTTCTCGACGACGACGGTGTGCCGATCCAGGAGCACGTCGACGTCCATCGGCAGCACGTTCACCTGCCGTAGCACAAGCGGTGGGACCGCCGGGACGGCCTGATTCCCGACCGCCGAGGGGATCCCGACTAGCACGGCCGCGACGGCTATTCGAGCGGCGTTCGCCAGCCGCATCGCTTTGCTCATCGAGCCAGGCTCCTAATCGCCCGCCGTGCGCGTCAGGGTGATCACGTCCTGAGATGTGAGGGCGATGGGACGAGGATCGTCATTCCCCGGCGGGCCTGGTTCCAGGTCCACGCGCAGCGTGCCTTCGTCGACGAGCTCCACGAGGCCGTACATCACGAATCTCACCAGCGGCCCGGTCTCGAATCCCGAAAGATCGATCATAGGCGCCCGTCGCGCGCGGCAGCCGTGTAGTAGAGGTTCATGGTCTCGGGACCGGATGGGAGCTGAACGATCCAGGTAGCAGTTTCGTCAGCAGAGAACGTGAACGACATCCTAGGCCACACCAGAGCGCCACGGCGAAGCTGAGCAGGCAGCCGACCAGGAACCATAGGGTCCAGGCCGGTGGGAAGAAAAGGCCCCGCAACACGCTGAACAGCCCCAGTCCGGCCGCCGTCCCGACCACGTAGGCGCCGCGCTCGACGGTCCCGCTCAAGCTGTGTTGCGGTTGCTGAACAAGCACTCGTGGTGCGCCCGCGACGAAGATGCTCCGGATCCGGTGGTAATCCCACAGGAGCAGATAGAGCGTCGCCAGCAACATCGACCCGGTTACCGCGGGCGTGTAATTGAAGTCGTAGGACAGGGTGATCACGAAGATGTTGGCGATGATCCCGAAGAAAAGCAGCGCCCCCAACGTCGCGGTTGCGGACCAGAGCACCAGCACACCGGCAAGCACCTGCACCAGGCCGAGAAAGTGCCAGTAGGGGCCAGATTGATACAGCGTCTCGAAGAACCCCCCGATATCCGTCGCCGGGCTCATGGTGGTGAATCGCCGACCCAGGAGCTTGACCATGCCAGTCGGGATGAAACCCACCGCCAGCAGCACGCGGGTACCCAGCGTCAGGCGATAGAGCACTGGCCGAGCACCCACCCAACGTTGCAAGCTTGTGAGACGTTGATCTAGGTAGGACATGGAGCTGAATCTAGCCTAGTGGAGATCGAGATGGGCTCACGGTGATCGTGCTCATGAGATCGCAGCACCGCACCCTCGCCACCCGCCGTGCAGTAGCTGTGGCCTCTTTGCTCGTGCTGGCGCAGCCGAATCCGGTGCCGGGTGAAGCGCAGCAGACCGCACCGCCCCAGAATGCAACCCTGGCTCTCGTATTCGAGGCCGCAACGCCTAGCGACGCGGCGGCGCGCGACGAGTACGAAGCGGTCTGGGAAGCGGAAGGCGCCCGGATCGTCGATGCGATGCGCTCCTACACCGGTCTCGAGTTCGAGGAGAACGACAACACCGTCCAGGTCGTCGTGGTCGAAGAGGCTAGCTCATCGGGCTTCGGCTCCAGACCCATGCGAATCCGCTCGAGCTACCCCTCCGACACCAAGCGCGCGACGCTCATCCACGAGCTCGGCCACCGTCTCCACGGACGCTTTTTTTATCGCGGCGACGAGGACCATCCGACGCTGTTCCTGTACATCTACGACATCTGGGTCGACCTTTATGGTCAGCGGTTCGCCGACGAGCAGGTCGCCGTGGAAAGCCGGCGGCGCGGGCTGTACGACTATGAGGGCGCCTGGAGAGATGCCCTGGCGTTGTCGAAAGAGCAGCGGGCCGCTCGACTTCAGGACGAGCTAGCTTCCAGAATGCGCTCGTAGCTCGAGCTCGCCTATCCCCTTCCAGCGTCAGCCCTTGAAGGTCTCGGCATCCCAGAGTGGACCTTCCCCCCAGGTGACACCGGAGCCCGCTCACGGGAGAGCTCCTCACCACGCCGCCCCTGAACTCCTACTGCTCGCTCAGTCGCGCCAGCGCCTGGTCGAGATGACGGCGGTACTCCTCTCGGTCCTGTGGCCGCAACCATGCGTCGCGCTCGTCCACGCGGCGCCAGATCTCCTCGATCACCGCGGTCAGGAACTCGGCGGACGCACGCGACGCGTCGTTGGGGCCGGCGTCCTCGAAAAACACCGGCGACGTGTGTGCGAACGTGTAGTTGTCGCCGGAGTAGCGGGCCCTGCCGCCGTGCGCCCGCACCGCAACCCAGCGCGCATCTTGCACCGCAACGGTCTCGCTGGACTGCAGTCGATTCTGTCCCTCGGACACCGGAATCGAGTGCACGACACGCCCGTCGACCAGGATCTCGATCACCTCCACCGGCGCGATGGTAGCCAGATCGACCGACACGGTGGCCAGCTCGCGTCCGGCGATCCGCGATCCCGGCTCGTGACCATCCACTTTCGCGAACAGAAGCGGTCCGTTAGTGGCCACGGTGCGTTCGGCACGCACCGCACCGACCCAACGAGGCCAGGTCAGCGAGCCTTCCACGCGCGCGTAGGTTCGCGCCGTCCCCCCGGAGGGATCGCGCCAGACGTTGGAGAAGTTGTCCGTGCCTCCGGTTGCCGCCAGTTGGATCCCCACGTTGAGCATGTGGTAGTACATCGCGGCGCTGGCCATCTCGTCTGAAGCGATGGACACAACATCGTAGAACTCACCGCGCCGGAGAAGGACGTGGATGGGAATGTCGGACTGAGCAGCGCCGGCGACCGTGGCGACCTCGTCGACGTCGCCGGTGTACGGGTGCAGGAAGCCGCTGACACCTCCAAGGGCGTATACGGCGTCCAAATACCCGAGCTTGAGACCGTCGGCGGGGTACGGCGATCCACGCGTGCCGCCGATGAACGGCGTCAGGAAATCCCGCAACCCGAGCAATGCCACGTGTCCGAACGAGCCGCGGAACTCCTGGCTGTACCGCAGGATGGTGTCGGCGGTGGAACCGGCATAGTTCTCGCCGGTCAGGTCGCTGCGCCGACCCATGATCTTGGTGCCATCCATGTGGATCAGATCGTTGGTCACATGCAGGTCGTCGGCTCGAAGCTGGTCGAAGAACTCTCGTTGGGTGAGGCCCCAGCGGCCCTCGTGCAAATCGTGAACGTGCGTGTCGCCCGAGACCCAGCCCGATTGCCGCGGATCGACCAATCGTTCCATTCGTAGCTCGATCGTCGCGGTCTCGCCGGCCGCAGCATGCACGGTGACGTCGGCGGGAATCCACTCGAAGCCTCGCACCGCCTCGAGACGCACATCTCCAGCCGGCACGGTGACTTCGAACTCACCATTCGAATGGAAGTAGTGGATCTCGTTGGCCGGGCTCACGCGGTGAAAGGCACCGTCAGGGACGTAGCCCCGGCCGTCGGATGCCAAGAGTTGGATACGTGCCGGTACGATCGCGCCGTCCGGTCCGATCACCCGTCCGCGTACCGTCGCTGTCTCGTATCGCGGTAACAGGCTGCTTTGCACCACCCGTTCCCAGGTCTGGCTACGGCCGCCGTATCCAGACACTACATACAGCGCAGTCGGGCCATCCTGGTTGCCGACGAATGCCACGCGATGGCCGTCGGGTCGCATTGCCGGTGCGAACTCGTCGAGAGGCTCGCCGGTGAGCCGAATGGCGTTGCCGCCGGCCGACGACACCGTCGCCAGGTCGTAGGACCCGGCAGCATCGGAGGCAAACACCAGGGCCGCGCCATCCGGCGTCCACTCGGGGGCAGCCCGATAGCTGGTCTCCTCGTAGTGCACCAGAGTCGGCTCACCCCCGCTGATCGGAACCGTCCAGATCCCACCGCTTCCCAAGCGACCGCTGACACGTGCGATGAACGCCAGCCGTGTTCCGTCTGGTGACACCGTCGGCTGGAACTGATGACCATCTCCACCCACCACGGTCTCGACCGCGCCGGTTGCCAGCTCGTACCGAAGGATGTCGAAGTCCCCGCCGCGGGCGGAGGCGAACATGATGAAACGCCCGTCAGGAGTCCATGAAGGTTGCACATCCACGGCGGTGTCGGACGTAAGTCGCCGGAACTCGGTGCCGTCGGCGCGCACCACGGCGATGTCGAGATCGCCGTCGGTGTCGGAAGCCAGCGCGATCCATTCACCGTCCGGGCTCCAGGCCGGCTCGAAGTGATAGCCCGGCCCAGCGGTTATGGCACGGGCGTAGTCGGTCCCGACCCGCTGCACCCAGATGTCGCCCCGCATCGAATAGGCGAGCGTCAAGCCGTCCGGATGCCAGCTCGGATCGAGCGGTCCGCTGGTGACCGCCGGCAGCATGTGGAGCTCCACGCGGGTGGCGAGCCCGTAGCGGGGCACCTGCGCATTCGCCGTGGAGAGAGCAACGATCGCTGCCGCACAGGTGAGGCACAACCACCAACGTGCCACTCCAGACTCTCCCGTGCTCGGTGTTGTGTTCTCGTAGGGCGTAGCCACCCGCAAGCCTCAGACCCTCCGTAGCTATGGGTTTTTCCGGCGGCGAACGCGCATCCCGTCCAAGACCGTTCGCGTCGTCTGCCGGATGAGCCCATCAACGTCATCGATGGCCTGGATCTGTCCGTCGATCACCAACGACGCGAGCCCGTGGACGGCGCTCCAAGCGACGTAGGCCTGCACTCGAGGATCCTGCCGCTTGATGGTGCCGCTGCTTTGGTGCGCCCGGATCACGCTGACCAGCTGTTCGAATAAAGCGTTGGCGGCCTCGCGCAGCTCAGGTAGGTCTTCGCGCGTTAGCGCCTCCTTGCCGTACATCAGGCGGTAGTGTGCCGGGTTCTCGAGCGCGAAGCGCACGTACTCCTCGCCCAGACGGCGGAAGCGCTCGACGCTGGATCGCGGGGCCCCGGCGTCAATGGTCTGTACACGATCGTTGAGACGGTCGAACCCAGCCGCGGCAACGGCAACCAGAAGCGCGGTCTTGTCTGTGAAGTGACGATAGGCTGCCGCCCGCGACACACCGAGACGACGGCCAATCTCCCGCATCGTGACGCTCGCCGCCCCTCCCTCGGTAATCATGGCAGCGGCTTCGGCGAGCAGCGCCGTCCGCAGATTCCCATGATGGTACGCGCGGGCCTGATCGGTCATGCGCTAAGCGTACATCCTGGCCGAAGCCACACCTCGGCGCCGGGCCCCCGCGGGCGCCAGGTTGCCCGGCCCGGTTTCATCCGCCGCTTCCGGGGGATCGTATGAGATCGCTCTCTAACCGAATCGACGTCAGACATCGCGACTCGCTCTACTCTTGCGCACGCGGCGCCAAGGGCTTACGGCCAGCACCGATCAATGGGCTCAACGATGTTTGCCCGACGACAATCGTAAAGGCTGTGTCCACCAACAAGACTTCGAGCCCGGCAGCCGCCAAAGCTCCACGGATACCGGCACGAGTCAACCCGTGCTGCTCCCTCCCTCGGGCTCGGATTCCCAGTCCCACTGTACGAACAGACCGCCTGGTCGCAGGCGCGCAGCCAGGCGGCCAACCGTCCCCGGGTAATCGAAAAGGAACCCGCACACCGACGAGCAGACGACGAGATCGTACAGTCGACCGTCTCTCGTCAAATCGGCACGCGGTCGAACCCGCTTCAACTGGTGACGAACGACCTTGTCTCTGAGGACGTCCAGCATGCCCTCGGAGCTATCAACAGCGTCGATGCTGCCACCGCCCGCCGCAAGTCGCTCTGTTAGCAACCCCGTCCCGCAGCCGAAGTCACAGACACTCGCGCCCGCCAACTGCAGGCGGCTGCTCTCGAGCAGCCTCTCGAGCGATCCAAAGGCCGCCTCCGCGTAGGCCCGAGCACCGTCGTCATCGTCCCACTTCTTGGCATGGTCGTCCCAGTCGATCACGGCCCTTCCGTCAGATGCCCCTACGGCACAGCGCGATCCGTGGCGATGGCGTCATGCACCCGACGCCGGAGAGCACGAGCCAGATGACGAGCAGCAGTGATGCCCGCTTGAGTGTCGACACGTTCAACACAATCTAGGGCGTTGCTCGGTGCGCCGCCCGGGTCGCCGCAGTGAGGTCCTTCCAGTGCGCCGCACCAGTTCCCGGCGTCCGCGTCAGATTTATCCAGGTCTCTGCCGCCACCAGGTTGATCACCGCTGCCATCCAGAACGTTGTCCCGAAGATGTCGGGGAAGGCGATCTCCGTATTGGCCTGGAGAGCCTGTAGCAGAACGCGTTCCGATGCCACCGCAAGAAGCATGGCCCAGGACCGGACCATCCACTCCCGGTGCTGCCCGACTCGGCGTTGCTTGATCCGGACGACAGCCATGACTAGACAGAACAGGGTGAAGATCGAGAAGAAGAGGGTGGCCATCGACTCGTTGAACCCTTGCCCTGTCACGCCCAGGAAGGGATCGAACACGCCGATCGCGATCCCCGACATGGCGGCGATGCCGCCCGCCAGCAGAAAGGCCCGGCCCGACCAACGATGGGCGCCGATCCACTTCTTCCGAACGCGGCGAATGAACTGCAGCGGACCCAGGACCATGACCAGCAAGCCAGGCCCCAGGTGCAGTCCCACCGCGGCCGGGTGGTTGAAATATCGGACATTAAAGGGGTCCAGCGCCTCGGCAGGATTCATCTGCGGGTCGTTGAGCACGAAGCTCATGAACAACGCCCGCTGGATGATCGCATCGAGACCGACATAGATCAGATCAAGCACCGCCGCCCATCCCAGGCCCTCCAAGACCGGTCGCAAGGTCAAGCCCACCGGCGGGACGGAGGCAGTGCCGCCACGTTTCGCGGATGACATCGCACTCGGGACCTGGGAGGCGGCTTCGGACATTGATTTTGCGCTCCTGAGCGATCGGGGCTTTGTCTTGGGCACCCTAGCCTACCGTGCGCCCGACACCAGACCAGTGTTCAACTAGCGCTGCACCACGTGGCTCAGAGACCAACCCCTCAGCTCGTCCAGTGCGGAGTAGGCGGTCCAGTCGAACAGAAGCGGCGTAACGGTGATCGCGTCTCGCATGTAGGCGTCCGAATCACTCGCCTCGGGGAAGCTGGTCTCGAGCTCGAGTCTCGGTTGGAATCGTCGACCTTCAGCCCCGTCCTGGGTTTCTTCGTATCCGAATCGGAGATAGCTCCCGCCCATCTTCGCCACGGTGACACCCTCGATTTCTGCTTCCGTAGCCTTGGGAATGTTGACCGAGAGAACGACCCCTGGCATAGCGGGACGTTGCTTCAGCTGTTGGACGAACCCGGCCACGAAGCGGGCCGGGTAATCGAAGTCCACGGCGCGCCCACCGAGCGAAGCCGCCACTGACGGCACCCCGTAGAAAGCGCCCATCATCGCCCCGCCCACCGTGCCAGACATGTGGGCCACGGTACCCACGTTGGCGCCGCGATTGATGCCGCTGACGACGAGGTCGAACCCGCCGGGCGGTGAAAGCGTGGTGATCGCCAACATCACCGCACCCGCGGGGGTCGTATCGACGCAGTGCTCGACGGTGTCGCCGTGGCGCTGTATCGGTCGCACGACGAGCTCGTCGCGCAGCGCCACGGACATGCTGCTACCACTGCGCTCGCCGCACGGGGCGAGCACGTGAACCTCCCCGACCGCCCTCAGCTGTTCGGCCAGCACCCTGATCCCTGCGGATTCGATGCCGTCGTCGTTTGTGACCAGGATGTGGAACGGGTCAGACTGCCCGTGCGCCGGCGAAGTGGAGAGGGCGACCAGCGAAGTAAGGATGGGGATTGCCCCGAGGCGTGCGCATGTCGCAATCACGATCTGCTCCGTTTGTCATTGGTGGAAGGACCTCCGGCAAACGTCGACTCCCGGCGGAAACCCGGACTCTACTCCAGTAGGTGCGTTGCCGAGCTATTCCGTTTCGCGTATTATTACGTTCAACGTACTAGACCGTGCATCCAACACCGCAGTAGGTAGCGAGGTATCCGTGAGTCCACGACTTGAGGATTTGGATCAATTCGGGCGATTCACCGAGCCCGCCGTCTTGATCCTCATCAGTCTCGCGGATCAGCCGCGGCACGGCTACGCAATCGCCGACGATGTAGAACATGCGACCGGCGACCGACCGGGTCCTGGAACGTTGTATGGCGCCATGGCTCGGCTGGAGTCGCGCGGCTTCATCGAGCCGCTGAAATCGGAAAAGAACCGATCTACCTACAAACTGACGGCGGCGGGAATGAAGGCACTGAGCGCCCGGCTGACCTCGATGGAAGCCGTAACGCGCCTGGGTCAGCGACGACTGGCGGGCGCGTCGTGAGCTGGCTATTGAACCTCTATCCACCGGCGTGGCGGAGACGCTATCGACGGGAGGTCGAGGCACATCTTCAAGCAGAACCGGCGAAGTTGCGCACGGCGCTAGACCTGATCGCAGGCGCCGTCGACGCGTGGCTCAATCCCGAGTGGATTCCGGAAACAGCGAAGGCAGGGGGTGAGCGAACCATGATTACGGCATCAAGATGCGGGTCAGCCGCGATCTCGACGGCGGACGCCGGCCGCAGCGCCGGCTGGATGATCGGGACGACTCTGGCGTTGACCGGAATTGGGATCGCGCTCGACAAGACCTTTGGCGACCACATGATGATCGAGGCTCTGCTGCATTCGACGTTCTTCATCGCACTGACCGTGTCGAGCCGCGGTACCTTCCTCCGGCCCTACTCGCGGACTGCCCGCAACGTCATCGTTACGCTGGGGTGCCTCGGCTGGTACGCGTTCTTTCTTGTCTTTAGCACGATCGCCAAGATGACCTAGAATCCCCCCTTAGTCTCGCCCGGGCGCTACGGCTCCACGCAACCGGCGACGCAAGTCGGGTGAGGGTCAGTCCCTGACGAATCTGACGCTTCGAATCAGGCCGCCTCTGACCTCGTAGATCGAAACGTATTCCGTCGTGGTGTCGCCGTAGGTCACCGTCTCATGATTCACCACGTAGCTATCCTTGGCGATCTGGTGGTGAATCTCGACCTGTATAGCACCTTCCTGGAACATGGGCTCGAAGATGCTGCGCAGGTGGTCCCTACCTCCGCCCAATGACCTGTTCGGGTAGTTGAAGATCTCAATTCCGTCAGCATACAGGTCCATGAAGGCGCCCAGATCGTGACGATTGTAGGCGCTCATACGGCGGTTCACGATGTCCAGCGGGGTGGCGTCAAGATCCGGCTCCACTCGCAACACCGAATCGTCTTGCTGTGCCGAGCCGGACGATGATGCGCCCTGCCCGCAGCCGAGAAGGGAGATGGTCAAAGCAGCGGTAATGAAGACGGAAGACTTCATGGGCCGGATTCCCTTGTTGGGGAGGTCTTGTTGCGGTTCGCGGTCAAACCGCAGACGATCCGCCGCGGTAGTTCTTAGTGGCCTAGTGTACCGAGCCCACAAATCGCGGTTCCGGAGGGCAGGGAACGTCTGGCGCCTGGTTGAGAGTGGAGGAAACTGATGGTACTGGACGCAGTACCATTCGGGTTGGTGACCTGTAACGTCTGGCGTGCGTCCGCGTAGCAACAACGAGAGGAGAGCGCGCACGAGATGTCCACCGACGACAGGCCGGCAAGCCAGGGACATCGCAGGTTCGCCACCACTCGGTGGAGCTTGGTCTTGGCGGCCGGCGAGAGCGGCGCCGATGGTTCCGAGCGCGCTCTGGCAGAGCTGTGCACGCAGTATTGGTATCCGCTATACGCCTATGCGCGCCGCCGCGGTTACGACACCGAGGACGCCCGCGACCTGACCCAGGCTTTCTTCGCCAAGTTGCTCGAAAAACGAGACCTGAGGAGCGCTGACCCGGCGCGCGGCCGATTTCGCACCTTCCTTCTGTCGTCCATGAAAAACTTCCTGGCGGGTGAATGGCGCAAGGACCATGCGCTGAAACGAGGAGGAGCGGACAGGGTCCTGTCGCTGGATTTCGACTCGGCCGAGGAGTCCTATCGGCTCGAGCCTTCGCACCAACTGAGCCCGGAGGTGATTTATGAGCGGCGCTGGGCTTTGGGCCTGCTCGAGCGAGCGGTGACCGATCTGCAGAGCCAGTACGCGAAGGCCGGGAACCTCGAAATCTTCAACGCCCTCAAGGGCTTTCTCGGAGGTGGCGACGACGTCCTTCCCTACTCCGAGTTGTCGCGCCGTCTAGGCCAGAGCGAGGGGGCCTTGCGCACTGCCGCCTCGCGCTTGCGCGCACGCTGGCGCAAGCGGCTAAGGGAGCTGGTGGCCGAGACCGTGCGGGACGAATCCGAGATCCAGGACGAGCTGCACAGCCTGATCACCTCGGTGGGTACCGGCGTTGTAACAGTCAGGCGCCGATCGCATAGAACCAGATATGAGCCAACCACGCATCTGCCCCAACTGTCAGGTCACCGTCCCCGGCGACGCGCCGCAGGGCGTCTGCCCCGCCTGCGCACTGCGCGCCGGATTCGAGGTCGGTGGAGAGACCGAATCCCCGACTCGGGGTGCAGCGGAGCGGCGCGCGCAGCCAATGCCGGCTGAAGAGCTCGCCGGCCAGCTTCCCGAGCTCGAGCAATTCGAGCTGATCGGCCAAGGCGGTATGGGCACGGTCTACAGAGCACGTCACCGGAGGCTCGATCGGCCGGTTGCCGTCAAGGTGCTCGATTCAGCTCTGCGCGGCAATGCCTCGTTCGCCAAGCGCTTCGCTCGCGAAGCGCGCACTCTGGCGCAGCTCGACCACCCGAACGTCGTGCGAGTCTACGATTTTGGCCACCGAGACGATCTCTACTACCTGATCATGGAGCTGGTGGACGGCGTCAACCTGCGCCAGACGATCGAGGCTGGGGGGTTGGCGCCGCCGGAGGCGCTCGCCATGGTCCCCCACATCTGCGAGGCGCTGCAGTACGCCCACGATCAGGGCGTGGTGCACCGCGACATCAAGCCCGAGAACATCCTGGTTGACCGAAACGGATCGATCAAGATAGCCGACTTCGGACTGGCGAAGCTCGTCGGGGGAGAAGCCGGGCGGCCCTTGACGCAGACCGCGCAGATCATGGGGACGCCCGCCTACATGGCTCCCGAGCAGCTCGAAAGTCCGGGCGAGGTCGACCACCGGGCGGACATTTTCGCGCTCGGCGTCGTGTTCTACGAGCTCCTAACCGGTGAGCTACCCATCGGCCGGTTCCCTCCACCGTCGAAGAAGGTACAGATCGACGTTCGCCTCGACGACGTGGTCCTTCGCACGCTGGAGAAGGAGCCGCGCCGGCGCTACCAGCAGGCTAGCGAGCTGCAATGCGATGTGGAGTCGGTTGCGGCCGGGACCTACCGGGCGGCCGACGTGCCGGCCGAACCAGTCGAGCCGAGGCCGAATCCCGAGCCGGCGCACGGATATGAGTTTCGCTCCGCCAGGACGCTGTTCGGGTTGCCGCTCGTGCACATCGCGTCCGGCGGCGATCCCGAGGGCAAGAAGATGCGCGTTGCCAGCGGCATTATCGCGATCGGCGACACAGCCATCGGTGTCGTCGCCATCGGGGTCTTTCCCTTCGGCGGGATCACGATCGGCCCCTTCGGCATAGGTCTCGTGAGCATCGGGGGAGCCGTGTTCGGCTTGTTGACGGCGATCGGCGGTGTCGCCGCCGGAGGCTTCGCGGTCGGCGGGCTTGCGGCCGGTCTGACCGCACTCGGCGCCTTGCATTTCGAGTTCTTCGCACCAAGCGTCGCGGTGATCTTGTCCGCGTTGCTAGTCGCGATCGGGGGTCTCGCGATCGCTACTGTGGCAGCTGCTACCGCCTGGGTCATGGCCGCTCGCGCCGAACCCACGGGGTCTGGCTGAGCTGACCGCTCGACACCCGATGATCACCCGACGAGCAACCGCCGCTCGATCAGCCGCTGCTTGAGCTCTTCCGGTCCATGCACGAGCGTCACTCGGGCCCGGGTGAACAGTTCTGTGCCTATGGGACCGTCGGACCTGCTAGTGAGAGCCTGAACGCCGCCATCTCCTCGCGGTTGCGGACCAGCAGCAGGTCGCCGACCAGCACCGGATGGTTCCAGGTCTTGCCGTCGATTGCCGGGGAGCGCGCGATCTCGGTGAACTGATCGGAGGCCGCCGCCACCAGCGCCAACTCACCCTGCTCCGTTACCACCAACAGCAGGTCCTGGGCGGGAAGCAGGAGGAGCTGACCGTGGCCATACCGTCCACCCTTCCAGGTTCGTTCGCCGGTCTCTACGTCGATACACGCGAGGATGCTGCCGTCGAACCCGTACGCATGGCCGTCATGAACAACGAAGTCGTTGAAGTAGGGCTTCAGTCGGGTCGAACTCCAGCGCTCCTCGGTGGTCCATCCTCCGGCGCCGCGAGCGACCGCGATGCGACGAATGCCGTTGGGGAGATCGTTCATATCGCCGATCAGCAGGTCGCCGTCCGCGGTGACGGCGGGCTGTACGATGCTGCCGCCGGGATAGTCGTGCTTCCATAGGACTGTGCCATCGGCCGGATCGAGGCTGGTGACGGCGCCGCTGATCAAGACGACCTGCGGAACCCCTTCGAGCGTCAAGAGATGCGGTGAGCTGTAGCCACCGCCGTCGTTGGGCCCAAACCAGCGCGGCTCGCCGGTGTCGAGGTCGTAAGCGACGAGCGTGCCGGAGACCGCGACGATGACCATGTCGCCGACCACCAACGGCGAGCTGGAGAAGCCCCAGTACGGGACGTTCCTGTCGGTGTCGGAGGCCGCGTTGCGCGACCAGACCACGGCACCGGTCGTCGCGTCGAGGGCGTTGACGATTCCGGTCCCACCGAAGGTGTAGACGCGACCGTTGCGCAAGGCCGGCGTCCCGCGCGGACCGGGACCGGCGTGCGAGTCCCAGAAACGCACCGCATTGCCGTGTCGCCATACCGGCGCCCCGGTGCTGACGGTGTAGCTGGAGACGATCTCGTCGTCGCCGCGCTGCTCCTGGGTGTAGAGGAGGTCGCCGCCTACCGCGAACGACGATACCCCCGGTCCGATGGGGCGGCGCCACAGCTCTACCGGCGGCACCACGGACCAGTCGGTCCGTATCCGTACGCCGCGGACATGGCCGTCACGCTCGGGGCCGCGAAACCCGGGCCAGTCGGCTTCCGTACCCAGGACTGCCGAGACGGCGGTCAGCGGCTCTTCGCCCGGCCGAGCAAGTAGCCGCTGCTCGTGCGTGTTTGCCCACCGCCACTGGAGCTCCAGATGGCTGTCGCCGGTTATGCCATCGATCCGAAGAAGCGTCCAGGCTCCACACGCGAGCGAGATAACTGCCACCATCGTCGCGCGCCGAGGTCCGTCAGCGAAGTTCCGGGTGGCCACTACCCCGACGACGAAAGCCAGGCTCAGGAGGGGGGTCGCGAAGAAGAAGAACATCATCCCCTGGCCGGCATCGGCTACCGACAGGTCGAGAAAGCGATGCGCAACCGCCACCCCGACAATCATCAGCGCGACGGCGCCCAAACGCTCCGACCAGGGCGCGCGGCTGAAGAAACCCCACCACACGGCGACCGCCAACCCGCCAATCGCAGCGCCGCCGACCCATACCAGAGGGTGGACCTCGGGGAGAACGATCGGGACGACGAGCCAAGCGAGCCATTGCGCCACCACGGCGACCACACCGGGCCACAGCCGGAGCGGTGGGCGCAAGGTCGATGGGTGGTTCTGTTCGACGGTCATGCTTCTCTCCCCCTTTCGGGAACGGACAACGATCCGATAGTGTATTATCGATCGTCGATAATCAAATATCGATAATCGATGCTCGATACTGTTCCCAACGAAGACGGAAGCCAGATAGTTTCATCGAAAAGAACGCCAGAACCGGAATGGCCATGAACCAGCGCAACGATCGACCGACTCGCCCACTCACGCCAGCGACGTTCCACATCCTCCTGACCCTCAAGCTCGGGCCCGCCCACGGCTATCACATCAAGCGGATGGTGGAGGAGCGCACCAACGGCGCCGTCCTTCTCGGAGCCGGGACGTTGTACGCCGGCATCCAGCGGATGACCAACGACGGGCTCATCGCGGAAACCGATCCTCCAGCGGACGCCGCTGACCTCGAGCCGAGCTCACGCTGGCGCTTCTACGCCATCACCTCGCGCGGGAACGAAGCCCTCCAGGGCGAGGTCGCCCGTCTCGAAGCCGACCTCGAAGCGGCCCGCGCCGTCGTGCGCGGGAGGGCGTAGCAGCAATGGCTTATCGGCTACTTCTACGTGCGTATCCGCGCTGGTTCCGGGACGAGTTCGGCGTCCAGTTGACGAAGTACCTGGCCCACCAGCGCAACGAGTCGCGGTACGGAGAGCGCTTGCTGGGCGCCATCCGCTTCTGGTGGGACGCGGCGACCGACGCTGTGACCACGGGCCTGGCACTCCGCCTGGGCCGGGCACGGGATCGCTGGTCGATTCTGTGGCGAGGTCGTGGAACGAGTGGTATCGGCCGCCTGGGCGGTGGTGCGCATGGGCCGGAGCGAGGAGACGGGATGATGCTGGATGCGATCACCAGGGATATGCGACACGCGATGCGCGGCCTGAAGCGGAACCCCGGGTATGCGCTTGTCTTCATCGTGACATTGGGTCTCGGGATAGGGGCGAACACGGCGATGTTCAGCGCCGTCAACGGCGTTCTTCTACGCCCGCTCCCGCACGAGGACGGCAATCGCCTCGTATACCTGCGCCACACAGCGCCGCTGTCGGGCATCCAGAACGCCCTGTTCTCGGTCCCCGAAATCGACGACTACCGGCGTGGATCACCCTCTCTCGAGGCGGTCGCGGAGTTCTCTGCGATGACCTTCACGATGCTCGGCGTCGAGACGCCCCGCCGCGTCCGGGCCGGAATCGTGACGGGCAACTACTTCGACGTGATGGGGCTGTCCGCCACGCTCGGCCGCACCGTCGGGCGTGAGGACGACGGTGAAGGCACGCCGGCGGTCATCGTGCTATCGGACGCGTACTGGAAGAATGTCTTCGGCGCCGATCCGGAGATCGTCGGCAAGACGGTGGAGATCAACGGGCGCACCGCGACGTTCGTCGGCGTGGCTGAGGCGGCGCCACCGTACCCCGAGCGTACCGACATCTACGTCAACATGGCGACCAGCCCCGACCATCTCGGGGCATCGATGGTCCACGATCGCATCCACCGTATGACGGAAGTGTTCGCGAAGCTGTCGCCCGAGGCGACGGTCGAGTCCGCTCGCACCGAGGCGTCGGCGATCACCTCCCGCATTCACACGGAGTATCCGGAGGCGTACGACGCCGGGACGGGATTCGAGGTCACCGTCACGCCGCTCAAAACCCAGCTAACATCGCGCGCCCGGCCGACGCTGCTTCTCCTGCTTGCCACGGCATCGTTGGTGCTGGTTATCGCCTGCGCCAACCTCGCGAACCTGACGCTGACGCGGGTGCTGCGGCGAGGCCACGAGCTGGCGATTCGTGTATCGCTCGGCGGCAGCCGCGCAGCGCTCCGTCGCGGTCTCCTGGTCGAAAGCCTGGTGCTGGCGGCAGCCGGAGCCGCTCTCGGGTTGATCATGGCCTCCGTGAGCCTCGACTTGCTCGTCCGCTTCGCCGAGCGTTTCACCTCGAGAGCAGCAGAGATCTCGCTCGATGCCTCGGTATTCGGCTTCGCCCTCCTGGCCGCGGTCGCTGCGTCGATTTTCTTCACGATGCTGCCACCGCTACCGCACGGCGAGGGCGAGGGCGGGATTCTGACTCGAAGTGGTTCCCGTTCGACGATCGGCTCCGGAGCGCGTCGGGTCCAGCGGTCGCTCGTCGTCGCACAGATCGGGATGTCGTTCGTCCTTCTGATCGGCGCAGGGCTACTGCTGCGAACGATGATGCACCTGAACCAGGTGGACCCGGGGTTCGACCAGGCTCAGATCCTGACGATGAACATCCCCGCGTCCATGGACGGGCAAACGGCGGCCAATCTTCGAACCAAGTATCTGGCCATCCTCGATGAGGTGCGCGACCTGCCGGGCGTGGACGGAGCGGCGCTGACGAGCTCGGTGCCGCTCGGCGCCGCTCGGCGCCACGTCGGGCTTCACGACTCAGTTGGAAATGGACGTCGAGGGGTACGAGCCTGTTCCCGGCGCGCCGAATCCGAGGGCGGATTTTCGGGTCGTTTCGCCCCGCTACTTTGCGACGATGGGGATCGAGCTGTTGCGCGGTCGCGAGTTCATGACGACGGATCTGGAGGACTCGGCGGGAGTCGTCATCGTTAACGAGTCGTTGGCGCGGGCCTATTTCGACGACCGTGATCCGATCGGTCAACGCCTCGCCTGGACCGACCCGGTCTTCAAGTTCATGGGCTTGGGACCGGAGTGGCGGACCATCGTCGGTGTCGCCACGGACACCCGAGACGGGGGCCTCGACGCGGAAGTCGTCCATACGATCTACAACGCGTATCGGCAGATCACGCCGATGTTCACGGATGCGCTCGTTGTGCGGATGAGCACCGACCCCGCCGCCGTCGTGCCCGCCATTCGTGAGTCGATCCTGGCGCACGACTCCAATCAGCCGATCACCAACGTCGCCACGATCGCCGATCTCGGTAACGAGTCGGTCGCGCCAAGGCGACTCAACGCCATTCTGCTCGGCGCCTTCGCCCTGCTGGCCCTGGTTATCGCCGCCGTTGGAATCGCCGGCGTGCTCGCGTTCTCGGTCGGCAACCGAACGCGCGAGTTCGGTGTCCGGAGTGCGCTCGGGGCGGCCCGATATCAGATCTGGTCGGGTGTCCTCCTCGAGGGAGCGAAGCTAGCCACCGTCGGCGTCGTCCTGGGAGGCATTACGGCCGTGATCCTGGCGCGGTTCATTTCCGGCCTACTTGTAGGAGTGCCGGCGCTAGATCCCGTGACTTTCGTCGCCGTGGGGTTTCTGCTGAGCGGCGTTGCAATGATCGCTGCGTGGCTGCCGGCCTGGCGTGCCGCCGAGGTGAGCCCCATGGAGGCTATGCGGGCTGAGTAGCTGCTGCCCCCGCCTGAGTGAACTCTTGGCGGGACGGGCCGCCTATGCACGCGAACATCCCCACGATATGTAGGAACCGTGACATGGAGGCAATCGTCTACGACACGTACGGCTCGCCAGAGGTATTGCAACTCCGCGAGGTCGACAAGCCAGCCGTCACCGAAGGTGACGTCTTGGTGCGAATCCACGCTGCTTCTGCCAATCCCTACGACTGGCACTTCATGCGCGGCAAGCCATACGTCATGCGCATGATGTCGGGCCTGCTCAAGCCGAAGTACAAAGGTCTGGGCGCCGACGTCGCCGGACGGATCGAGGCAATCGGTAAGCAAGTGACGCGGCTGCGTGTCGGCGATGAGGTGTTCGGGATCATCGGCGGGAGCGGCCAGGGCAGCTTCGGCGAGTACGCATGCGTTCCCCAGGATTGGCTGGTGCCGAAGCCCACCAATTTGACGTTCGAGCAAGCGGCGGCCGTGCCGCTCGCCGGGCTTACAGCGCTGCAGGGCCTCCGCGACGCGGGCGGGATCGAGCCAGACCAGAGGGTCCTCATCAACGGGGCTGCGGGAGGTGTAGGCACGTTCGCGGTTCAGATCGCGAAGTCGTTCGGAGCCAATGTGACCGGCGTCTGCAGCACCAGGAACGTCGAGTTGGTCCGCTCCCTCGGCGCCAACGAGGTGATCGACTATACCCGCGACGATTTCGTCGACGGCGGCCAGCTGTATGACCTGATGTTCGATGCGATCGGGAGCCGCTCGCTCTCCGACTGCCGGCGGATGTTGACAGCCGACGGCACCTACGTCTTCGTAGGATCCTTCGACGACGGGCGCTGGCTCGGACCGATGAGGCGAGGCCTCATGGTGCTCGCGAGATCGAGGTTCGCAAGTCAGAACCTCGTCATGCTGATGGCGAAGAAGAACTGCGCCGATCTCCTCGTCCTGAAGGAGCTTGTCGAGTCAGGGACGATCAGGCCAATCATCGACAGGCGCTATGAGCTGCGCGAGGTCCCCGAGGCAATTCGATACCTCGAGGAAGGCCACGCTCGCGGAAAGGTGGTCGTCACCGTCTGAGCAGCGGACGCCTAGGCGCATCTCACGGTTCGCGGCAACTGGCACAGACACAGAGGGCAACTCATGCAGCAAGCAATGACGAAGTCAGATTGGTTCTGGGACTGGAGAGCCAGGAAATACGACGAGCAGGCGCAGGAGGACGAGGCTCATGGACGGGCCGTTGGGCGTTTCGCGAAGTACCTGAAGGCGGACGACACGGTCTTGGACTACGCCTGTGGAACAGGGGTCGTCGCCCACAAGATCGCCGCCGATGTGAAGGAGGTCCACGCAATTGATGCCTCCGCCGGGATGATCGACCTGGCGAACGAAAGAGCGCGCGCGCTCGGCGTCACCAACGTGCACTGCGCACGGAAGTTACTGAAACCAGAAGGCCTGATGGTGTGCGAAACCCCGTGCCTGGGAGAGGCTGGAGTCCTGATGCGGACCCTCGTTCCCATCATCAGCACGGTCGGACTCCTGTCATATCTGAAGCCGTTCAAGATTTCCGCCGTTAGCGAGCTGATGACTGCCACCGGCTTTCAGATCCTCGAGTCTGAAGTTCTCGAGGGATCGATTCCGAGCTCGTTCGTCGTCGCCCGGAAGCGCTAGGCTCTGTCTGACACTCGGCGCTGCTGTAGGCCAGGGGTGGTAGTCGACCATGGGGCAAACGTAGGCGAGGAAGCGTCCAGGTCGGGAACCCCGCCGTCGCCAAGACCCAGCTGCCCCCTGAAGTCACGGCTCACATACGGTGATCTCCATCGCCGTGCCAGGGGTTCCGCCGGCGCGGGCCACGAGGACAAAGAGGCCGTCGTCGGAGTCGGCCGCGTCACCCGTAAGAGAACGATGACGCTCGACCTCGGCGAAACCGGCACGCTGCAGCGCGTCGACGTACTCACCGTCGGAATACGCTTGAGTGGTGTTCACGTAGCTGGCGACTTCGCTCGAGGCGAGAGAAACGACAAGATACCGCTCGGTGGCAGCGCGGGAATCAGGATGCCAGTCGCCTTCGCGCAGGCACAGGTGCGGCGCATCGGAAAAGATGCCCTGCGAGGCGCTGAACCAGGTTGGCTCCTGTTCGCCAAGCGACCGCACGAGCTGCTCCGTGTGAGCTTCCACCACCAGGGCGCCGCCAGGTGAGAGCGCATGGCGCGCCTTGGCCAGGATCGCCTCGGCGTCGGCGGGAGGGAAGCAGTTGAGCTCGCCGAAGGTGAACAGCACGAGGTCAAAGCCAGTACCCAGGTCGGCCGCCGCGAGATCGTCGAGACGATACTCGCAGGAAAGCCTCTCCCGATCGGCCTCGGATCGCGCATGCTCAATGGACGCCGGCGATACATCGATTCCGACGCACGAGTGGCCTAGTCGCGCCAAGCGCGTGGCGTAGAAGCCGGGACCGCAGCCGAGATCCAGGATCCGCGCCGTGGTCGCCCCCAGCACATACTGATGGACCCAGGCGACATGCTTGTCGATGATCTCGAGCCGTCGGCTCGCCCGGTCGTGCTCCTGCGACAAATGCGCCCGCAGCATGCGTTTGCTGAAGGCAGGCTCGTGCCAGGGAATCTTGCCGCCGGCGGCCCAAGGCACGACCTCCTCCCGGGCCCCAAGGTCCGCCAGCTTCACGTTCGCATCTCGCGCTCCGACTTCTTCAAACCGGTGGCCAAGAGCTTCGAATCGATGGTGTTGTCATCGGAACCCGGTATCGCATCGAGATCCCGTACCCGAGGGGCCAACTCGTCGAGTCCTTTCACCGAGTGGCCGTCAGCCATCTTGATCTCTTACCCTGCGCCACATGTGGACCTTGGCGACGAACCGGTCACCGACTCTGATCGCGCACGGCTCGCTACCGAAGGGCAGTAAACCGCAAGATTCGTAGAGCCGCAGTGCGGCTGCATTCGACTCCGTGACCGTGAGCTGGACGACGTGTGTGTCGGGCGTTGACTCGGCTTGCTCGATCGCCGCCTCGACGAGTGTCCGGGCGATCCCCTGCCCCCTGAACTCACCCAGCACGCACATGCCGAACAGCGACGCTTTATGCCTGGTTCGTGGGCGGCGCTCGAACCTGAGACCCGCAACGCCAACGAGCTGGGCGCCGGCGATCGCCCCTAGGACAAGCTCACTCGATTCGGGGTTGTCAGAGACGCGTGACACCCACCATTCCAACGGCAGCGGCTCGCGTTCTGCCACGGTTGCCGTGAACGCCTCGGGCTCATCTGCGTAGGCCTGAAGCATGAGAGCCCGGTAGGCCGCAGCATGAGATGGCGTCAGCCGGATGACCTGCATGGCACGAGCATAGCGTTGACTCGATAAACGAGCCGGCCCTCCGCGTCGGAGTCTGGTTCCAGAACAGCCCCGATCTGCTCTACCGCCCGCTGGGAACGGATGTTGTCCGGGCTGATGAAGAACACGACGGAATCCACCACCCGGAACGCGTGGCTCAGCATGAGCTGCTTCAGCTCCCCGTTGTACTTACCGCCCCAGTGCGACCTCGCCAAAAACGTCCAGCCGATCTCGATCTCGCTTGCCTGCTCGTGATAGCCGAAGTAGCGCGAGGAACCGATCACGCGACGGGTTTCAGCATCGGTGACCAGCAAGGCGCCGCGGGACGCGAGCGACTCGGCGAAGAAATCCCGAAACACCACTTCTTCGTGGCGATTCTTGTCGGCGTGTTGCTCCCAGATCAGCGGATCGGCAGCAACGGCATAGAGCTCACGGTAGTCGTCGGGGCGAAGCGGCCTGAGGGTGACCAGTGCTCCGATCAGAGTCGGTTGACTGTCGAAGGACACCTTCACTGCTCCTACCAGCTCGGACCCGGTGCGGTAATTTGAGCGCGGCAACGAGGATCAACTCAATCCAATTCAGCGGTGTTGGAAATGGCCTCTGATCTGAGCTTCGTCGAATACGTGGTGGACCAACTCGCCGAGGACTGCGAGGCTACCTACAAGCACATGTTTGGTGAGTTCGGCCTCTATAGTGCCAGCAAGTTCTTCGGGGTAATCTGCGACAATCGGCTGTTCATCAAGCCCACCAACGGCGGCCGCGCGTTCATCGGTGAGGTGGTAGAAGCTCCCCCCTACCCCGGTGCCAAACCAAGTCTCTTGATCGAGGACCAGATCGAGGACGCCGCGTGGTTGAGTGAGCTGGTGAGAATCACCGCCACTGAGCTTCCGACTCCGAAGCCGAAAAAGCGGAAAGAGCAGGCCTGATCCGATCGCTATAGGACGAAGAAAGCGACCCATCCGAGGAAGAGCCCGAAAGCAATGTTGACTGCGCCGAGAGCCCGGAGCACGGGGTCGGCAGCCTTGTCGAAAACCGACAACGCGAACCGCTGGTAGAGATCCGGGACGGCAATGAGCACACCGCCGGCGAAGGCGCCGATCCAGCCCAGACCCTCGAGCAAGATGGTTGTGTCGGCGTGGTCCGGGTGGGCCTGGCGCGCCGTGACGATCAGCGGGCCCGCTATCAGAACCAGCAGAACTCCTCCAAGTATCCGGACTCGCCGCAGGGTCGAGGTCATACGCCGATAAACGTCGACCGTGGCGGCGGGTGCGAAGAGCAACCCGCCACGGCCCGCGATGGTCAAGGCGGCCACGAATGCGGTGACGATGGCGATCGGTTCCATGCGAGCCTCCCTAAGGCCCGGACCGTGAGCGGATCAGCGAACAGTCTCGACGACCGGGTCGCGGTTTTCCATCATCGTGGCTTCTTCTGGCTCTACTTCAGAGGTCAATCTCGCCCCGGCGATACGCACCAACTCTACTCCGGTGGCTAGCGGCGGGTTGGATACCAGAAACGGAGGAGCTTCCGACCCCCGGGGATGCGCAATGGCTTGGGAAGCAGTGTGTGCAGTACCAGGAGCACAAACGCTCCCAAGTAGGAGACGACCATCGTCAGCATCGACTCGACTTCGGTTCCGCCCTTGGTACGTGCGGACGTCACGACCGGATGCCGATGCAGAGTTCGGAAGCCTAGTCCCCGAACGAGGCCGTAGCATCGCAAGCGAATCACGAAATCGATCTCTTCGAACGCATACAGGTCGTCGCTGAACCCGCCGATCGCCCGAAACGCCTGGTGCCAGCAGAGGAGGAACACACCTCCGGTCAATCCCAGGAGCCGCACGACGAGATTGTCCTTTTCCAGTTTGAGCCTCATCCACCAAGTGCCGCTGGTGGTCGTCACGGTTGAGCCACAACCGACGATGCGTCCACCGCCCACCAGCATCCGTACGTCGATCAGGAGCTCTGGAGGCGGATACGAGTCTGCGTCGATGAACAGCAGCCACTCGCCCCCGGCAACCCGTGCCCCCGTATTGCGAGCCCGGGCGATGCCGCGCTCGGGCTCGAACACCACCCGGGCGCCGGCCCGACGTGCGATCGCGGCCGTGCGATCGGTCGAGGCGTTGTCGCAGACGATGATCTCCCAGGTCAGCCCGTTCGCCTCGTTGACGCGCAGCGCGGCGCCGATGCGCTCGACCGTCTCTTGCAAACACTCTTCTTCGTTCCACGCCGGGATAACGATCGAGAGGTCCGGTGGATCGACAGCGCTCGATCGATCGTCGATGTCGTCACGCATCGTGTTGGCGCCGGCACCCCGAAACCAAGACAAAGGCGCCGATCAATCGCCCTATCCCATCCAGAAGCCCTTACGGTGCGACACCCCGAGCACCTTCCGACAGGCAGAGCAGAAGTAGACGTAGCGGCGGCCGAGCAGGCCTGGGAGCTTGC
Source organism: Acidobacteriota bacterium (assembly GCA_965197275.1). Lineage (GTDB taxonomy): Bacteria > Acidobacteriota > UBA890 > UBA890 > WLXD01 > DASCOT01. The sequence continues at coordinate 337,749 of CBDAMQ010000028.1, read as the reverse complement.
GGAACCAGATTTCCCCAATGGCATCCGAGCAATGTGGACAGACTGGGGTCGCGTCGTTGTTTTCTCTGATTTCAATCATCGTCGTCTCGTCTCCCGTTGCACCGCCATTCCCTCGGATGTGCTGGTGATTCTCGTCTGCTTGACGTCGCCGCGATCGGGAGTGCCGCCGAGAACATCATCGAACCTGACTCGCGCACGCGGCATGTTCGAGATAGCCGGCCAGCTGCCGAGCCTCGAGAGCCACGGTGGTATGGGAATTATGAACGACGGTATCGGCTGTGAGTCGGCTACTGGACCAGGCGGCGAACCAGCACTCGGTAGCAGACCGGTCGGCCCGCGGCGCCGGATCGTCGCTGTTGGGCACGTGGATGTCGGACTGGAAGAAGATCCTTGCCGCGGGAACGTAGACGCCAAGCGCCCCGTCCACATGTGGATTCTGGCGCATCGGCAACAACTCGACCGACCGTTCCGGATCGGCGAGCACGATGCGGGAGTCAACGGGTCGTACTCGCAGCTCACCACCGGCCAACGACAGCCGATCCTCGGGCATCGTGCTGCGGTTCAATGCTTGTTGGATGAAGCTCGCGGACTCCGCCGGCGCGTAGATCTCAGCGCCGGCAGCCGCGAACGCCCTCCCTCCTCCGGCATGATCGTCATGCGCGTGCGTCAGCACGACAGCGCGGATCGGCACACCTGGCCACTGGCGGCGTAGGTAGTCGATGAAGCGCTCCGACAGTCCGCTGATGCCGAGACCGGGAACCAGATCGGCAGGTGGAATCTGGTGCAGCTCCACCCAGCCGGCCGGCGCATCCGCGACCACCAACCCGGCGTCGGTCTCGACCACGAGATGATGAAATCCCGTGCGCACGCCACGTACGAGATGTACCCCCGGTTGGAGCGTCTCGACGCTCATGCGCACGATCGCCGGCCACGCTTTCCCCGGCACCTCCCGCGGCGACTGACCGCCGCTCGCACTCCAGAAGTCCGTGTACTCCTGCGCCGTGAGCGAGCGCCGATGCCCGCTGGCGCTGAAGAACTGCTGTCCATCCACAACCAGCTCCAGCGCACCCTCCGGGTGCTCAGGCGACCACGTCCAGTTCCACACAACGGGTACCCGCCCCCGCAGCGGCAGGTCGGCGAAAGTGCGGACAGACCTCAAACGCTCGTTCCTCAACTGTACCGAGGCGATCGAATTGGCGCCCGGCCAGCGCACGTCGCGCCAGCCATCGTCGCGCTCCTCAACGATCCATTCCGGATGCTCCTGTAGCTCTGCCACCAACCGCAGTGGATCAATGCGGCGCAGCGACCGCGCTTCGTCAGCAACCATGGCGCCACGGAACTCGACGTCCGGCGGTGCCTCGGCGTTGACGATGCGCACACGGTCCGGCGCCAGGTAGCTGACGGTGAAGCTGCCCTCCATATCCGGATTGGATCGACCTGCAGCGGAGAACCGAACGCGGTCGCTGTTCGATTCGATCACCACGCACCAGTACGTCGGGTAGCGCTCCCCCGGCGACGTTTGCATTCCCTGCAGCCGCGCACTCAGATCGAACTCGCCTCGCAGGCAGTATTCTTCGGCACCGGTGAAGTTACGAGGACGTCCCGTCGCGGCAACGCCAAGCGCTATCAGGCCGCCGAGCAGGAAAAGCAGTTTCTTGATCAAGGTAGGTATCGGCGTACATCCGCCCCTCCGCGCCTGACCGGACGGTCAGGCGCGCCACCGACTTTCAGCAGGCCGATTCGCTGCACGTTTCCTCCGGATGTTGTCCAGATTATCAGTGCGCGGAGCAGCCTGGCCCCGGGTCGCTCACGCCGCAGTCTGCCGCGGCTGCGGATTCAAAGACCGTCGTCAACGCAGACCGTCGACCACCATCAGGTCAGCGCGGCTGCCGGTGCGGATCCCGACGAGAAACCAGGTGCCGTCGTCGGACACCGAGAGCGCCGGATGGTTGTAGGGCACCGGGGCGCCGTTGGGCACGATCGGGTAGGACTCGTCGAGCTCCGGGTCGTAGAACACGATAGCTTGCGGCTGCCGCTGGAGCACGTAAAGACCGCCGTTCGCCACCACCCAGTTGCCCCAGTCTGCGATCACGGGGTGTTCGAGGATCTGTCGGCTGGAGCCGGACGCCAGATCGAGGCGCCAGAGCCCGGCCTGGCCGTACCGCGTGTAGTACAGGTCCCGACCATCAGGGCCCTCCTGAGCGGCGTAGGCACCGTCGTCGGTGACGCGCTCGGCCGGTCCGCCGGCGCTCGGCATGCGCCAGACCTCCCAGCCATCCTCACGATAGGATGTGAAGTAGATCCAGGCGCCGTCCTGCGAGTAGCTGGCGCCGAAGTCGTCGGCAGGATGGTCAGTAAATCGCTCCGGATGGCTGCCGCGGGAATCGACGCGATACAGATCTGCGTTCCCGTCCGGTCGAGCATCGAACACCAGCGACGCCGAATCCGGTGACCATCGCGGGGTCCCGAGGAACGGCCCCTCGAACGAGGTGTGGCGGATCAGCGCTGCGCCCTGAGCGTCGGCGCTCCAGAGCTCGAAGTGGCCGGAGCGGTCGGACACGAATGCCACTCGCTTCGTGTTCGGCGCGATGCTCGGGTGCAGATCCCAGCGAGTCGACTCGATGAGCGGAATCGGTTCGTCGCCGAGGTCCACGGCGGCGCGCCGTGAGGTTCCCTGAGCTCCCAACGAAACACGGACGGACCAGATCGACGTGCTGTACTCGAGCTTGGAGTAGACGAGTCGATCCGAGGCGTCGGCCACCTGCAGGGCACCGATCTGATGATCGTTGATCGCCACCGCTCGCGGCTCACCGCCGTTTGCTGCCACCCGCCAGAGCGTGAACTGACCTGCGCGGTAAGAGGAAAACAGTATTTCTTGCCCATCCGCGGTCCAGTCATGGCCGCCGATATCCCGGTTGTCGAATGTCAGCCGTTTCGGCTCGCCGCCGTCCACCGGGACACGGTAAAGGTCGGCGAGGCCGCCGCCGCGGATGCGCTGGAAGACGATCGCGCTGCCATCGGGAGAAAAGACCGGCCGCCGGTCGCCAGAATCGGTGACCGCTGGCTGCGTCAGCAGGCGGGACATCCCGCTGTCGATATCCAGCAGCCGGATCGATCGCGGCCTCGCCGGGGCCTCACGGTCGTCGTAGGCGATCAGGGTTCCATCGGGCGACCAGTCGAGGTTCCCGAGCGGCCCCTGAACGCAGTCCGCAAGTCGGTCGGGAATGCCGCCGACCGCGGGTAGCCGCAGGATCTGGCACGTGGCTGCACTGTGGGCTACATACGCGAGGTGGGAGGCGTCAGGAGACCAGGCGGGAGCCGATTCGGTGACCTCCTCGGTGGATGTGAATCTAGTGGAGGATGCGGATCCGATCACCTGTAGGTGGATGTCGGCCTGCGGTTCGCCCTCCGATTGATATTTGAAAGCCACCTGGCGCCCATCCGGCGAGATCGCCGGGTGTGTTTCCCAACCGACCAGCGAGGTCAACGGCAGCGCCTGCAGCATGCTCGGCGCGTCGCGGTCCGAGGAAGCTCCTGCCAGGTAACCGAGCGAAAGCGCAGCGACCGCCGCCAACGCGGCGACTGCAAACAACGGCCAGCGGGACGAAATGGAAGACCCGCCGGCCGCCGAGGCGGAGAGTTCCTCGGGCACCAGGGGCTCGGCCGGCGCGATCCAGCGGTACCCGCCCTTGCTGATCGTCTCGATGAAACGCGGCTCGCGCCAGTCGTCGCCCAGCGCCTTCCGCGCCGTCGCCACCGAGTAGGTCAGGACGTTGGGAGAGATCGCGATCCCGCCCCAAACCTCGTCGAGCAGCGCGTCCTTGCTGACTACGTGGCCGGCGTGACGGGCGAGGCAGGCCAACACCTCCATCGCCCGCGGTTCCACGGCACGTTCCTCGGAGCCTGAACGGATGCGGTTCAGTGCCGGCTCGACCACCAGATCGTGGGCACGGAACGAACCCGGCGGCGAGGGCTGGCCGGAGAGTGCCCCAAAAAAGCGCGGGGAGCTGGGTCGATCCGTCATGCGAGCGTCGCCGAGGTATCGGAGCCGAGGGGCTTCTCAGCCTACGGTGGAATACCGTGAACCGGACCAGCAAACGCCGACGCGATGGCAATCCCGTCATTTCCTAATGTCGAATCTGTCGGCCCTGTCGCTTCCTTCTACGTCGCCAGTGGTCCCATCGTTTCATTGGCCGTGAGCCCAACTATTCCTATTCCCCATCGGCGCGCGCCGGGCTTGCGCCACGGCAAGAAGCACCGCGATCGCCATCGGGCCGGCTAGTGCGTTGAAGCCGACGCCCACCGACCTGGAGGTCACCCTGGCATTCATCCGGTCGGCCCGGCGACGCGTGGTCGCGCCCATGCCAGCGCGGCGCTCGCACCCATCGCCATCGTGGCCGCGAGCACATTGAACAGAATGTCCTGGGGGTCGAAGACGCGGCTGGGCACGAACGCCTGGATGACTTCGTCGACGGCGCCGAGCAGCGACGTCGCCAGGATGGCGAGCAGAGCCGGTATCGGGACACGGCGACCGTTGCTGACTCGCTCCGTGAGCGCTTCATGGATGAAGACGGCCACCACGCCGTACTCGATCATGTGACTGCGCTCCGTTGCGAAGGCCATCCGAGCAAACACCAGAAAGTAGGCCGCGAAGACGCCCAGGGCGACGGCAATCTCTACACCACCCGGCCGCGCCCTCAGCCCCTGTGCGACAACGGCCGCCCCCACCAGCACCATGGCGACCATGAACAAGAGGGCCGCCAGATTCTGGTTGCCCAGCATCTCGGACAGCGTCTGCGCCAGGCCCATTGTCGCGTAGATCGCCACCATGACGGCCAGCGTCCAAAACCAGAGGCGCCGCTCCCGGTGCGACGTGAAGTAAGCCATGGCATTGATTCCCGGCTACCGTGAGCCCACTCGATCGCCGTCATTCGTGAACGTTCCTCGCGTGAGGAAATGGACGATCTCTTCGGCGACATCTGCGCGGTTCATGATGAAGGTGTGCGTGGCGGGAACGACGATGAAGTCCGCGGCTCCGTCGAGTCGCGCCCGGTCGACGCCGACCTTGCCGTCGTCGGGTCCCGGAATCAGCCAGGATCCGATCGGGTTGATGCTTCGATCGCCGGTGATGATGCCGAGGCTGAAGTCAATCGGTCCGAGCTCCCGGGCGATTCCAGTCGAGTCGGTACCGAGCCGAGCGCCGGCTGGGCCTAAGAGCGATCGAAGCAGCGGTGAGTCGTTGAAAGCGTCGATGAACTCGCTTCCCTGGCTCGGAGGGCTCAGCATCACGACACGGCCAGCGAACCCGGGGGCGCGCTCGACGAGATAGCTGCGGACGATCACACCGCCCAGGGAGTGGGTAACGAAGTGTGTGGTGCCGCCCGGGTCCGCGCAGCAGGAGACAACCTGCGCGTCGAGGCTGTCGACCATATCCTCGATCTCCGTGGCGATCGACGGGTAGCCAAAGTTGACGACCCGGAATCCTGCTGTCCTGAGCCGCACACTCAACACCGACATCGAGGCGGGCGTACGACCCAGGCCATGGACCAGGATCACCGTCTCGGCGTCAGCAGATGGTGCCGGCGCGCAGGCAGCAACGAGTGCGGCGGCCAAAAACGATGCGACGGCTGCCGACCTCGTCATCGGACTGCGGTGCGCCGTTGATCGTCGTGCCTAGAACGTCGATTCAACCCGCCTCCTCCTTCTCTGCTCGCCTCAAATCGCTCAAGTAGTAGACGAAAACACAGCCGGCGATGCCTCCAACCGTCAGGGCTTGGAGCAGATACCGGGCAGTCAGGTCTGCGCCGAGTAGGTTGTAGACCAGATCGATGGACATGCCGACCAAGACGGCGGCGGCGATCGCCAGGGTCAGATACGTGAGCCACCCGCGCACCGGGGAGGTGCGTTTCAGCGGTGACAAAGCGATCGCTTGGCTGTTGGCTCTTGCCATATAGACGAAGACGGGCGTGGCGACCACCAGCGTTGCAATCGACTGCCGAATGATGTCCGGTATTGCATCGATTCGGGCCTGTGACCACGATGGGTTCGGCAGAGCGAGGTCGATGAGCTGGAAGAGAAGACTGCCGAGGCCACCAGCACACAGATAGAGCGTGCCGAAAAGGACCAGGTACTCGAACGCCTCTCGAGCCGACAGCGACGGGCGCGGCCGTGGAACGGCAATCGGGAAATCGACCGCAGCGTACGACAGGAACGCTGCATGCACTTCGTCGTCCGACCAATCAGCCTGACGCAGCACGTCACGGATCTCTTCGCGTGGCAGGCCCAGGTCCAGGGCCTCTCGGATGAATCCGGTCAGGTCTTCATTGACTGCCATACAAGGCCTCCGTCCTAAGGCTATCTAACGGCTTTGGCTATTCGTGCTACGCGGGCAACGATGGTCAGCGGCACAGCAAAGGCGCTGCGACATGGTGACGATGATCTTGCCTTTGTGATCGCCGGAGCCGAAGAGCCGAAACGCTTCAGGCACATCGGCGAGCTTGTACGGCCCGTCAATCACGGGTATCAGCTTGCCGGCTTCGAACAGCTCATTGATGTAGCCGAGATCCTTGTTGGGTTTCAAGACAACGACGCGCATGTGCTTGCGGGCTAGCCGCGAGATCAACGGACTCAGGACCCAGGCCTGAAACACGCGCCTGAGGTGGCCGCCGACGGTGGCATAGGTGCCGCCAGGATTCAGCGCACGCGCGTAGGCTAACGGCGACCGATTGGTCTTCGTATCGAGGATCAGGTCGTAGCCTTTGCCCACTCGTGGTGAAGTCCTCCTCGAGGTAATCGATGACGTGGTCGGCGCCCAGGGCACGCAGCATGTCGAGCTTGCCGGGCTTGTCGACCACGGTCACCTCCACGTCGTTGAGCTTGGCCATCTGCAACGCGAACGTGCCAACGCCCCCGCCCGCTCCGTTCAGCAGCAGCTGCTGGCCGGACTGAATCCGGCCCACATCGATGAGGCCCTGCACGGCCAGCATGCCTGCCTGCGGGATGGCGGCGGCTTGCTCGAAGCTCATACCGGACGGTTTGAGAACGAGGCACGCTTCCGGCGCACAGACATATTCGGCAAACGCGCCGAAACCGTTCATGCACAAATCGCCGTAGACCTCATCACCCGGCCGGAACGCTTTGACGTCTCCGCCTACGGCCTCGACGCACCCGGCGATGTCACCGCCGATGATCTTCACCTTCGGTGTGAAGAGACCGCTGGTAATGCGAGTGATGAGGGGTCCCTGCAACAGCCCCAAGTCCCAGTCATTGACCGACGCGGCCTGCACACGAACCAGGACTTCATCAGCTCCAGGCGCAGGCCTGGCCACGTCCCGCAGCTCCAGGACGTCGGCCGTCCCGTAGCGTTCCATGACGACTGCCTTCATACCCGAAGAGCTACTCCACTCCCATCGTGGGATACCTCCTTGCGAGTCAGGCAAAGGCTACATCTCCCTGACCTCGTAGGCTCGGATGCTCGCGATGTAGGGACATTCCTTGGCGATCTTCTCTGCCTCATCAAGGCTCTCGGCCTCGATGATCGAGCAGCCGGTGATCGAGTCCATCCCCCAAGGGAGGTCCTTTGTTCCAGTGGCGGAGATCTCTCGCCCGCCGCTGAATCCGAAGTTATCGACCGTCCTGTCGGCGATCGACTCGAACCAGGCGCCCCATGCCTGCATGATCTCCGGGGTGGGCTGCTCGAATCCGTAGTGGAGCAACACGAACTTCTTCATTTCTCTCTCCTTGTGATCGGACTGTTCTCGGTCCGAATCTCGTAGGTTAGGTGCGTCGCTCGATCTCGGCGGAGTACGCCGACAACGCGTCCGACCAGAAGCTCTCCAGGTAGCCCCGGAGATGATCCAATATCTGCAACTTACAGTTCGTCAAGTCAGCTCAACATCCGAGTTGCCAGTTTCACGTAGCGGCGCTGCTATCGATGCTCAGGTGGCGGCCCGAAAACGTCCGGCGACAATAGGAGACACAATGACGGAAACGCTCTTCGCTGCCGCGTATCCCTTCGCCGACGACGTGCTCGGCTTGCCCGTGGAAGACCTCGATCGCGCAGCGGCGTTCTACGCAGATACGTTCGGGCTCACCGAAGTGGAACGGCGTCAGGCGCCGCCGACCGTCATCATGGAACGCGACGGCGTGCAGCTCGGCTTCTCCCTCAACGGTGGCGACGCGAGCCAAGAAGGCGCGGCCATCTTGGTGACCGACATTCACCGGGCACGTGAGGAGATCGAGGCCAATGGCATCGAAGTCGCCGAGTGGCGCATCGACGAGCGCGACGGGCAGAAGCTACAAGTGTTCTTCGTCGTCGCGCCCGATGGCTTGTGTTTCTACTTCCATCAGCCGATCGACGAAGACCGCTGATGCACTGGTAGCTCTGTCAGTCGGCTAGGGCTTTCTGCGGGCCGGTTGAGACCGTTGCTCGGGCCGCGCGAACAAGAGGACGCTCAGCAGGGCCGGATCCGCCCCTTAGGAAATGACGGGGTTGAAGTGGCACCGGCGTTTCACGCGTCCGTTCGCGACTGTTCGCCGTAAGCTCACAGGACGTGACGTTGATCCCGCGATCCCCTGGAGCCGGCCGACATGCCTCGCCACCGTACAGCCTTCGATCCGACACACCCCCAGGCAGCTACTGCACCGCCAAATCTCGCCCGCCTTGCCGTGCTGGTCACCGCCGGCCTGGTCGCCGTAGGGTGCGGGGCGCAGGGCATCGAGCCGATCGCCATCGAGCCGATCGATGTGCCAGGGCCGCCGGCGGCCTGGGACATGTCCAGCCGGCTGATGAACCGACAGTCGGCCTCCACGGCGACGATCGGGGCGACCGACGGTTCGGGCGCCTCGGCCGCGTTCGAGCGCATCTCGGCCTCGATGTACTACGACCCTGACAGCGAGCTGCCGTTCACTGGCACCGTCACGTTGCGGGCCGACACGCTCAGCAGCTCGGACTCGTCGCACCAGCAACAGCTGCAGGCGTGGCTGGAACCGGCGCGCCACCCGGCGTTCATCTACCAGACAACCGGGTCGTGGTGGACCGATGGCGCCATCGAGACCGACGGTAACCTGTTGCTGCGTGACCAGATCCATCCGGCGACCTCCCGCTGGGAGGTCACCGATCCGGTGGCGATGAATACCGAGGGCCGGCGTGTGGGCGAGCTGCGGGCAACCGTTGCCGCGACCGTGCCGGGATCACCGTTCCCCAACGGTGAGCTGCGCCTCGTAATGACCCTGCCGTCGGCCGGCTACACGGCCAGCTACGTGGAGGGTGTACTGGCCTCCAAGGACATCGAGGTCGGCGACATCACCGGCAACAGTCCGTCGTACCCGAGCGAGCCCGGCGATCTCTCGGACGTGGCCTGGTACTTGATGCTCGCTGGCCACCCCGAGCAGGCGCTCGACGTGTTCCGCATGAGCGTCGACAAGAGCGCCGAGGTAAACACCTACATGCGCATGGCCGACGGCTACATATTCGCCGGCCAGTACGACATGGCGGTGGGCACCTACGTGGCGCTACAGGAATACAACCTCGGCCACCCGCATAGCCTGGAGCTGATCAAGGTGCTGGGCGGCAAGCCGCTCGGCACCGGTGAATTGGCGGCCATCAATGCCGCGTGGGCCGGTAGCTGAGGGCTGATCTGCCGGGTTGGAGACCTCGAGGGACACCGATTGTGCGCCAACGACTGAGCCACCGGTCTGATCAGCTCTCGAGCGCGGCGCGGTTCTTGACGCTGTCGTAGTAGGAGTTCACCTCTCGAATCAGGCCGTCCTGCACGAAGACCCAGTCGCATGCCTCGACCGTACCCGCCGGGGTTTCCACCTCGTAGGTGATGGCCGCCCTGCCTTCGCCCTCGATGACCTCCTTCACCGTGATCCCGCGCACGCTCTTGCGCGACATCGGCTCGACCACACGCAGGTACTCCTCGGCACCCTCGAACCGACCGAAGGGACTGGTGTGGACGAAGTCCGGGGCGAGGCGAAGCAGGCTCAGGTCGCCGCTGTCCCAGGCGCGCAGCCAAAGCCGAGCGAGGTCGGCGGGCGAGTCGCTCATCGATTCCTCACGATTCGAGGGCCTGCAGAACTTGCCGGATCCGCTTGCCTTCCGGTTTTGCTAGGCAAGGCATTTTGCTCGAGGACTGGCCTCTCGTCTCGATGGTCACCTGGTCCCAGAAGATTCCGGAGCGATAGTCGAACCCCGCGACCTTCCTCCACGGGATCTCCTCTTCCTGTCGGCTCAGGTTCAGAACACCAGGCGTACTGATCACGATCTTCTCTTCCGTGAGACTGATCGTCTGTGGAAGGAATCGGGCGCGCTGCAGGATTGTCGGAAGGAGCCGCGCCGTAACCGCGAAGGACTTGAACTCGACCGGACCGCGAAGCGCCTCATACCGGTGTCCGCACCACCGACACAAGGTGGCCTCGGACCAGTTCCTGGCCCCGCACGCGGGGCACGGCTTGCCCTCCACCCGCTCACCGCAGGAGCGACAGAATTGCGCTTCGACCGGGATCTCACTCAGGCAGTCCGGGCAAGTCTTCATCCGTCTCGGTCCGTTCCCATCATTCGTCGCCTGGGGCCCCTTGGATCGGCGTTCACGCCTGGCCGTTGGACGTCAGACTCTGCCACCGCTGCTCCCACCGTGCCAGCACAACACTACGCGCCGGGCGCCCGATTCGAGGAACTTCTTCGAGGTTGGTAGAACATCAGAGTACTTTGTATTACAAAGTTCCTATGCGAACTACCGAGCGCACTGTTCTCCTGATCCAGAGCCTCCTAATCTTCCCTGCGACCCTTTTCATGGCCGCTCTCGTTGTCCGTACGCTCCAGGCGCTGCCATACGACGCGGCGATCACTGCACAACAGATCGTGGGGTGGTACGCCGAACGGATGTGGACTCTCTGGGTACTACTGCTCGCCCTTCCGGCTGCCGCACTGGCTGCCGGTGGAGCCACGCTCTTGCGGAGCTGGAACCCGGACGCTCAGGTGCCGCTAGCGGAAAGCGCGCCCGCGACGCGGAACCGGACACCACTGGCAACGCTCCTGATCGCTGCCCCGACCGTGGCCTCCGCCGGCATTCTGGCCGTGGTCATCCTGCACATGCTCGCCAACTGAAGGCCCGCTTCTCGTGCGGCGGCGCGAGCTGAGCTCAAGCCCGTAGTGCCTCCACGGGTTTGATCCGCGCCTAGGGTCGGCTTCACGCAAGCGAGCAGCCAATTTGCCAATGAATGCAGGCTACACAGCCTGTGCCTCTACGGCGTACTCCAACAACACGGTCCCGGTCTTCTCGTACACGCTACTTTCGGTCAGGCGCAGCTGGACCCGATCTCCAGGAGACGGGAGCAGTGGAATCCCCCCACCGAGCAAGATCGGGATCACCGCCACCTCGACCGTATCTACCAGCCCCACATCGAGCAGGCTCCGGAATAGCGAGCCGCCGCCGAAGAGCCAGATGTCCTTGCCCGGCTCCGTGCGCAGATGCGCCACGGCCTCCGCCACGCCGTCGCTGATGATCGTGACCTTCGGGTAGTCCTCTTGTCGCAGAGTGCGTGATACGACGACGGTCTTCGTGTCCTTCGTCGTGGTGCCGCCGGCGACCTCGAACGTGCGCCGGCCCATCAGGTACGTATCGAATCGCCCCATCAAGGCGTCGAAATCGATGTCCGGGTCCATCAGGATCCAGTCGAATTCGTCGTCCGGGCCGGCGATGTAGCCATCCAGGCTCATCGCAACGCTGTAGCGCACTCGTCTCATGGTCCGATCGACACCATACGCGGTTGCATCAGTGTTGTCCGCCTACCCTGCCTCTATTCGCGCGGGAGCTCTGCTTCTGTTTGCGCCGGAGCAGGCTATTGGGTCATCGGACCCATCGCGAGACTGCTCGGTTACTTCTGGAACGAACTCCAATCCGGGTTCGCGCTCAGGGAACACGACGCGATCAAGGAGGGGCCCGCCCAGAACGAGAAGAACAACGACGATCGCAACGCTCCGCGCCAAGTGCCGCACGATCAACTCCTTCCCACGACCTGCGGCGACTGCATCGCGGCCCGATTCCTAGCTAGTGGTCTGGAACGCCGAGTAGACGCGCGGCGCCAAATCTGCAGTAGCCTCGACCAACTCGGGAGAGGGTGACCCGAACACCTCGAGCTCCATGTCGCTCACGGCCAAGAGCTCACCCATCGCGTCACCGAGATTCCCTATGTGCTCGAACACGGCGTCGGAATCCCGGTACGCCTCACGCACGACGCACACCGACTCGTCGTCGCTGAGGAACCAGTCGTATTGGAGCGTTCCAGTGTCCTTTTCGCGGACCGACTGCATACACCGCGCAGCAACCTCTTTGAACTCGGCGAGCTTTCCTTGGTGGATCTGGAGGCGGACGGTCACCTGAAGAGCGCTCATAGGACGTTCCTCTCAGCTCGAGTTTGGGGTCTTACGCTTCGATCAGCAGCAGAGTATCTCGATCGCGCGATTCACTTCGCCTCACGAGGCCACGGTGATGACGATCTTCCCCTGGTGCCGCGCTTCGCCAAACCGCCGGATTGCCTGCGGCACTTCGTCCAGCGGGTAGGTGCGGTCGATCGTCGGCACGACCTGGCCAGCGTCCAGGAGCTCGGTCATCCGGTCCAGCCCCTCGTTCGGCTTCAGACCCAGAACGCGAACGTGTCGGTTTCTGGTTCTGGCGATCCATCGTCGAAGCACGAGGCACTGGACGAGTCGAGGAATGGTCCCTCCGACGGTGACATAGGTTCCGCCCGGTACCAGCGCGCGTGCGTACGCGAACGGGGAGCGGTTGGTCTTGGCGTCGAGGATCACGTCGTAAGTCTGACCGATCGTGGTGAAATTCCACCTCGGTGTAGTCGATGACGTGGTCGAAGCCCGCCGACCGCATGAAGTCCTGCTTCGCTGCGCTATCGACGCCGGTCACCTCGACGCCGTGATGTTTGGCGAGCTGCACCGCCACCATGCCCACGCCGCCACCTGCCCCGTTGACCAGGAGCGTCCGCGCCTCCGCGATCCGGACGATGCCGTCCAGACTCTGTTGAGCGAGCATTGCAGCGTGCGGTATCGCGGCGGCCTGCTCGTAGGTGAGCCTGCGTGGCATGGGCACTACGGCGTCTTCGCGCGCACACACGTACTCGGCGAAGGCTCCAAAACCGCTTTCGCTCAGGTCCCCGTATACGTCGTCACCCACTGTCAGATCGGTAACGCCCTTGCTGACGGCTTCGATCCGTCCGGCTACATCGCAACCGATGATCCGAATCTTCGGCGCCCGCAGACCGGCCAGCAGGCGGATATAGACGGGTGTCCCGCGTAGCAGCCCCCAGTCCCAGTCATTCACCGCGGCCGCGTGCACCTTGATCAGGACCTCGCCCTCCACAGGACAGGGCTTCGGCACCTCTCGCAGTTCGAGATCATCGGGGGTCCCGTATCGGGTCAACACGATGGCGTTCATGGCTGCTGCGGAGCTCTCCCTCGATGTGTCCTCTTGATCGTCACATCTTGACAATCAAGTGCTAGGCTGCGAGTCTCCTCCGCGTCGCTTTCCTTCCTCGAGGCCAATCCATGGACCAGTTCAATACCGATGTTATCCAGGGCACGCTCGACATGCTGATCTTGAAGACCGTGAGCCTCGCACCTCTCCACGGATACGGGATCGGCAACCGCATCGAGCAGATCTCGAACAACGTCTTCAAGGTGAACGCTGGTTCACTTCTCACTGCCCTTCGGCGATTGGAGAGAGCCGGCTTGCTCGATTCAGAGTGGAGGCAGACCGAGAACTCTCGGAGAGCGAGGTACTATTCGCTGACGCGCGCCGGCGAACGAGAGCTCGCGGCCGGGACGGAAGATTGGCATAGACGATCTGGAGCCGTGGGCCGGTTGCTCGGGGCGAAGGCGTAGCCGAATGTGGATCTGGCGGCAGATCACGTACGGACTACGCACGCTCATCGGCCGGAAGACCGCCGATCAGGACCTGGCAGACGAGGTGCGGGACTACCTGGAGCAAGCCGAGGCTGACCGGGTACAACGGGGAGACAGTCCCGAACAAGCACGCCGGGCGGTGCGGCTTCGGTACGGAGCCGGCCTCGCCATACGGGAGGAGGTCCGGGCCTACGGATGGGAGACGGCAGCGGAGGAGCTGCACGCGGATCTCCGACTGACCGCACGTCGGCTTTGGCGAAGCCCGGGATTCACGATGGTGGTCACTCTGATTCTCGGTTTGGGTATCGGTGCAACCACGGCGATCCTCAGCGCCGTGCGGCCGGTGTTGTTCGACCCGCTGCCCTACCCGGAGGCGGAGCGCATTCTCGACCTTTCGGATCGGGCCGAAAGCGGCGCTACGTTCCCGGTGACGTTCGGCACCTACCTCGAACTGTTGGAGCGTAGCCGAGCGTTGGAGGAGCTGTCGGTGTTCAAGCCTTGGCAGCCTACGCTGACGGGTGGCGACGAGCCGGAGCGGCTGGAGGCACAACGGGTCAGCGCCAGCTACTTCGACGTAATGGGCGTCGCTCCGGCTTTGGGACGCGGCTTCGATGCCTCGGCCGATAGACCGGGTGGGGCGAGCGAGGTGGTCTTGAGCCACTCCCTCTGGCAGCGGCGATTTGCCTCGGACCCCGCGGTCGTCGGCCAAGTGGTCGACTTCGATGCCGAGCCCCATCAGATCATGGGGGTCATGCCACGAGGTTTCGAGAACATCCCGGGGGCGGTTGCGCAGGCCTGGGCTCCACTGCAGTACGATCCGCTGATCACTGGCTTCGACACTCGGGAGTGGGGCCACCACCTGGGGATGATCGGTCGCCTGCGGACGGGTGTCACGCTCGACGACGCGCGGGGGGAACTGGCCGCAATCGCCGCGCAACCTATCGCCGAGTTCCAGCGCCCCGTCTGGGCCTCCATGGCACACGGACTCACCGTGCTACGGCTGCGGGACGCCGCAATGGCCGGAGCGAAGCCGACGATGCTCGTCCTTCTGGGCTCGGTGGGCCTCCTGCTGGTGATCGCGTGTGTGAACCTGACGATCCTCCTGCTCGCACGGGGCCTTCGCAGAAGCGGTGAGCTGGCGATGCGCGCCGCCCTCGGCGCTGGCCGCGGCCGCCTCGTTCGCCAGATGTTGACGGAGAGTTTGACTCTCGTGTCGCTGGGAGGGGCACTGGGTGTACTGGTGGCTCGAGGCGGGCTCGCCGCGCTCGTCGCCGTGAGCCCTCCGACGCTGTTCCGAAACGCCACCATCGGATTGGACGGAGCGACCCTCGGTGTCGCGATCGGACTCACCACCCTAGTCGGGGTCCTGGTCGGGCTCGTCCCCGCGCTATCGCGCTCCGGAGGCCCAGTGAACGATGCGTTGCACGAAGCCGGCCGGGGAACGACCACGAGCACGCGGTCCCTGCCTCGGGCACTCGTCGTGGCTGAGGTGGCGTTGGCGCTAGTGCTCCTGATCGGCGCGGGCCTTCTCGTGCGCAGCACGGAACGCTTGCTCTCGACCCCCGTCGGGTTCGAGCCGATCGGTATCGCGGTGATGCAGGTTCACACAACAAGCCTGGAGCGCGGCGACGACGCCACGCATCGTTTCTGGAATCAGGCTCTCGATGCCGTCCGGCGTGTCCCGGGTGTGAGGTCGGCGGCGCTCACCAGCCAGCTCCCCTTGAGTGGGGAGGTCGACACCTACGGTGTCATGCACGATAACGGAAACGCATTACAGGGTGAGCAAGGCGCGGCCTATCGCTACGCCGTGACCCCCGCGTACTTCGAAACTCTGGGGATTCGCCGTACCAGGGGGAGGTTGCTGGAGGCGCAGGACGACCTCGCAGAAGCGCCGCCGGTTGCGGTCGTGAGTGAGTCGCTCGCACGGCATCTCTTCTCGGGCCGGGACCCGATCGGTCAGCGGCTACGCGTCGGACCGCTCGAGTTGCCGCCCTACGCGATCGTAGGCGTGGTCGATGACGTGAAACAGGCATCCCTGGCGGCTGAGCAAGCGGCTGGCGTCTATGTGGCCGCCCAGCGGTGGCACTGGGCCGATCGGGTTCGCTGGATCGTTCTACGGACCGAGGAGGATCCACTCACCGTGGTTCCGGCAGTCCGCCAGGCTGTCTGGTCGGTGGACAGCAACCAACCGATCGTCGGCGCTCAATCGATGCAGGACGTCGTCGTGCGGTCGGAGGCGCAGCGGCGGTTCGTGATGACGGTGCTGATGGCCTTCGCACTCTTCGCCGTCGTCTTGGCTGGACTCGGTCTTTACGGCGTGTTGTCCGGCAGCGTCGCCGAGCGCCTGCACGAGATCGGCGTACGCGCGGCTCTCGGCGCTTCCCACAACGACATCCTGGCGCTGGTGATCCGCCAAGGGATGACGCTGACCGGAATCGGGGTGGCGATCGGAGCGCTGGGCGCGGCAGTCGCGAGTCAGGTCCTGTCCACACTCCTGTTCGGTGTGGGTCGACTGGATCCGGTGACGTACCTGGTTGCCGCCGCACTGATCACCTCAGTGTCGGCCACCGCATGCTGGCTCCCGGCAAGCCGCGCCGCCAGCGTGGATGCACTCACGACGCTGAAAGCCGAATGACGACCGCGCGCCGCCGTGGGTCAGCGCTTCCTGGCGCGCAAGAGATGCTCGGCAAGATCTGAGATCGCCCACTCCTCCGCAATCAGGCCGTCGCGGAACTGGCTTGTGGCCATGTCGCGCCACACGGTGTGACGGCCAGAGGCGGGGAATCCGGCGAAGTTGCCCTGGTGGGTGCCCTGCAGGGTCCGCTGCCACGCAACTCGGTCCTTCCCTTCCACCAGGACCTCGACTTCGACCTGGAGATCCGTGAAGGCATTTCGCAGCATGCCGAGGAATCCGCGGATCGCTTCGTGACCACGTATCTCACGATCCGTCAGGTGAGCGACGTAGTCCGGCGTGAAGAACTCGCTGATCGCTTCTACGTTGCCGTCAACGATGAGCGCCGAGTTGGCGGCTCGGATCTTCGAAACAAGTGACCGGTCCATTCAATAGCCTCCTGTTGCGGTTCAGCGGCGATCGTCATATTGGCCTCTCTTGGTTTCTCGCATGGACCCGTCAACGAGGCACGCTGATCCAGCCTTTGTTCTCGGCGTACTTCGAATACCAGACCAAGAACGCGGCTACGAGCAGCGGCATTAGAAAGTACATCGAGATCTCGAAGAGACCGAGATCGATTCCCATGCCAAGCAACGGGATCGTCGCCACGACCACGGCAAGCAATGACGCGACGAGCACATGGAACGCAGCCGACTTCCTGAGCAGAAGCAAAAGGCAACCAAGCGCGCCGCCGACAACGGCTAGGGCAAAAGCTCCGGTAGACCATACCGGTCGATGCTCCAGGATCGCGCGTTGCGATTCGGGCATTGCGGCCATGTCTGCCGTCATTTGCATGAAGAAATTCATCACGCCGAAGACATTCCACATCAACGCAACAGCGCTGATTACCCAGAAGCTCCAGTGAGTACCGCCAACGGTCTCATCGTTCACGAAACGTCCCTAGTATTTCAACGACAACAGCCTCCGCCCTACCCAGGGCCTGTCGAGGCGAGTCGTGATTGGCAACCCAAAGCGCAAGCTCGTTCATCGCCCCGGACAATGCAACGGCGAGAGCTTCAGCATCCTCCATCCTTAGGTGCCCACTGCGCCGCAGCTCGTCCAACCCGGCCCGGAGTGTCCGTGCTGCCGTCCGCTCATCGATTTCTTTCCAGGTCTGCCACCCCATGACCGACGGGCCGTCCACAAGGACGATGCGGCGGAACGATCGATCGGTCGCAGCGGCCAAGAACGCTCGACACCCGGCCTCCAGCCCTGACCACCCGTGCCCGTGACCGCTCGAGGCCTGCTCGATTCGCACCCCAAGGCGCCCGAGAGTTCGTTCTAGAACCGCTTCGAACAGCCCCTGCTTACTCCCGAAGTGGTGATAAAGAGCCCCCCGCGTAACTCCGAGGCGGCCGACGAGCTCTTCGAGGGGTGCCTCACGATAGGGTCGCTCGGTGAAGAATGCGACGCCTGCGTCGATCAGAGCAGAACGGGTCTTGGCAGCGTCTTGGGCAGTTCGCCTCGGCACTCGTCGAACTTGACATACATACAGTCTGTACGCAAACTCCATATACGTTCACACTGCACGTAAAGGAGCTCCATGCGCGTTTCAAGCGTCTATCCGGTTCTCATCACCGATACCGTAGCCGACACAGCAGACTTCTACCGCAGTCACTTCGGCTTCGAAGACACCTTTGCGTCCGATTGGTACGTTAGCCTGCGCCACCGGACAGCCCCGGCCCAAGAGATCGCCGTCCTGCGGCTCGGACACCCTTCGATCCCGGATGGCGATAGCACGCGGTGCCAGGGACTGGTGATCAACATCGAAGTCGAAGACGCCTCTGCTGAGTACGATCGCCTCGTGGAAGGTGCCGGGCTTCCGGTCGTCTCGCCACTTCGCGACGAGAGCTTCGGCCAACGTCACTTCATCGTTCGTGACCCGGCCGGGAACCTCGTCGATGTGATCGAGAATATCGCCGCGACGGCTGAGTTCGCAGACAGTTATGTTGATGATGAACCTGGTTCCGCCTAATGACTCCGCCGCTTGGATAAGTCGCCATGTGCACGAAAAGGCCGCGGTAGCGAACGAGGCCTCGCGCTCGTCATACTCGCCTCTCGTGGTCTGAATTCGCCGCCTGCGAGAGGGCTGCCTGCAGCTTCAGAACCGTGTTCCAGTTTCGGGCTGTTCCCGCGCTGCCCAATGCCCTCTCGATGACGGAGGCGGTCAACCTGGAGCGGCCGATGCCGTCCGGGTACACGATATAGACGTGGTTCCGCGCTCCGGATACGTACTCTCTTCCCCTGATCGTGTCTTCGAGCGACCGAATCGCGCTCTCGGACACAGGTTTCTTGAGGAAGACCACCGCCAGTTTGGCCGGGGTCGCCGTCGCTTCTTCAGAGAACGGGTTCTGCTCGAGGACTTCGCTCCATTGCCGGGCCGAGCGGACAAAGAACTCCGTTTCCACGCCAAGCCAAGCGGCGCACTCAGCCGCGAGCGCGCGTTCGAGCGTCTTGCCGGCCCGAGTCGGGCTCGCGAAGACGACGTTTCCGCTCTGCAGCAGGGTTTGGACGGGCGCGAATCCCAGGTGAGCAAACAGCTCCCGTAGGTCGGCCATCGCCACACGGTTGCGACCACCGACGTTGATTGCCCGTAGAAGTGCAACGTGTGAACCCATTCCTCGTGCCGCCTACCGGTTCAATTCAGCTGCCGGCGCAGCCGGTCGGCGGCACCGGGTTGTTGGCTGCCAGTCGGAGCCGCATGATCTCGAAGCCAGTCTGATCGTGGACCTTCTGATGCATGAGCTCGAAGCCGAGTCCGGCGTAGAACTCTCTGCCCAGCAGGTTCCGCTCGAAGACCTCGACCTCGAGCTCTCCTCGCAGGTCTCGCGCTCGGTCCATGAGCGCCCGCCCGATCCCGGATCGGTGGAATCCTGGATCGACGAAAACAGCCCCGACCTCGTTCCCGAGGAGCGCAATAAAACCGACGACGTGCCCATCAGACTCCCAGACCCAGGTCTCTGCTTTGGGCAGATACACGTTGGGAATATTGTGGCGTTCCTGTTCCAGGAAGTCCTCACTGAGAAACGGATGCGCCAAGGCCGAAGCCCGAGCCCATACATCGAGCAAGTCCTCGCAGTCCGCCGGTTCGTACTTCCGAATCATGATTCGCCCCCAGGCACGCTGTATAGGGCTAGTTCACGCTGTGTCCTGTAGCTCGTATGTGAGCTCATACTCATGCCCATCCGCATCTTGGATGATACGCATGGAGCCGGTTATGGCTTCAAGCTCACCAGTGCCTGAACCCTCGAGAATCGTGACCTCTAGCGACTGAGATTCCTCGTTCATGTAGCCACTGTCAACAAGCGTGAAGCCGCCGCTCTTGCCGTTGAGCGAGCCGGAGAATTCCTCAACCGCGTAGTAGACGGCGGTTCCATTCTCCGTTCGCTTGCTGATCATCTGACCGATGCCGGAGCCCGTTATGTCTCCCAGATAGGTCTTCTGGATGAGCATCCGGCCGGCTGCAAATCCGACATCTTCTTGTGGTGTCAGGTCTACTTCGAATGTTCCGCTGGCGGACAACGCTCCCCCCTCTTGAGAGACTGGAGCCGAGAATGACGAACCAGATAGTCCGATGCATAGAGCTGCAATTGCCAAGGCCTGCTTCATGAACTCCTCCTGTCGGCGTCGAGCACCTCTTGGCCACGCATGGGACTCCTCACTCGGTGATCCAATGTTATGCCCCGATGAGCTGCTGGCATGGGTTGATGACGGTCCGCGGGGTTCTCTCGACTACGGGGACCGCTGGCGCCCCGAATCCCCGCCACGCCCCACATATGAAAGATCCCCCGAGGCAGCGCTAACTATCGGACGGATCGAGGTGTAGACGTCGGAGAAGGATGACCCCGGGCTCCCCGCCTCTCATGACGCCCCGATGGTTGTTGAAGTATAGAAAGCTCCCGCCTGGATCCGCCGCGATTCCGTTCGGATACGAAACCGTTGCTACGCCATCCGCACTGTCCCCGAAGCCACGAGAACCTGTACCTGCGGCAGCTCGAAACGAGCCATCAAACTCGACCCTCAGGACTCGATGATCCACCATTTGTGTCACGTACAAGGCTCCGTCGGCGATCGTCAAGTGCCCGTTCGCCTGTCCCGGCAGGGTAACGAACTCCGTCACCTCGCCCGGGGCAGAGATCTTGAACAGAATGGGCGTCCGTAGGTCGGCGACGTAGAAATCGCCCGACGATGCACGGACGATCGAGTTCGGATTCGTCATGCGGTCGTGGCGTGCGAACATCTCAGCCGGACCACCCATGGCCGGAACGCGCGCGATATAGCCTCCCGAGAAGTTCGCAACGTAGATCTCGCCAGCGGCACCTTCTTCGAGTCCTACAGGTCCATCCAGTCCGCTATCGGAGAAGACGTCTCCAGCGCCCTCGGCAGCATCGACCCTCCGGATGGACTGTTTTTCGAAGTCTGCTTGAAGGATGCCGCCGCTACGCAAGACCGTGTTGCCGGAAGCCGCGGTGAAATCGTCGGCCAGGATTTGGACGTCGCCTTCGGCTGAGATCCTCCACACGTACTTGTTGAAGTTAGCGAGGATGACGCTGCCTTCGGGATCGACGGAGACTCCGCCGATCCCGCCGAGAGACTCGAGCTCAGCCGACAACGACACCGTCTCGACGCGGTGCTGCCCGTCGGGCGGCAACTCCGGGCTCCCGGCTTGGCACGCCGCGGCTCCCGTCAGGCTTAGCACGACCGCACCTCGTATCCACGACGGAATCCTGGTTTCTGCGTCCACTATCGAGTTCTCCTGACGGCAAGGCGCCGCTCTTAAGTTACGATAGACATACTATGTGACGCACAGTATTGGACACGGGTTTCAGAAACTCAGGACTATTTCGTCAGACTCGCAATGCACAGTCGCTTCATACAGGCACTCGCGAAACTTCCGAGCATCCGGGCCGTACAGTGGGCAAGTGCCGGGTCGGCGCGAATGTGCTGCGCCGGCAGCCTTCAATTCTCGCACATCGAGCGACCCTGACTTGAGGATCGCCACTTCCCTTCTCGCCGCGATGGTGCTCGGCGCGGGATTCTTGTTGTGGGCGTGGCTAGGCCCTGCCCAGGATAGGGTCATTCCACCTCCTGCCGGAGCTTCGACACGACCCGACGTTTCCGTCGACGCTATGCGGGAGCATCTGCGCTACCTCGCTTCCGATGAGCTGGGCGGGCGCGCTGCCGGCTACGCTGGCTACGACGCGGCTGCCACCTTCGTCGAGGCCGAGCTCACCCGCTACGGGCTCGAGCCGCTGTTTCCCGCCGCCGGATACGAGGCTCGGTCGTATCGTCAGCCGTTCGGCCTGGCGAGTTGGAATGTGGCGCCGACCGGTTCGATCGTTATCGAACGTCCCGGCGAGCGTTTCGAGCTGCGGCTGCTTCGCGACCTGCAGGTGGCCTTCGTGACCGCCAACGAGGCTTGGTACGGAACGCTACCTCTCGTGTACGTCGGCGCCGGGGTGGTCGAGCCGGACCTCGGCTACGACGAGCTGGCGGGGCTCGATCTCGAAGGGGCGTGTGTGGTGATCCTCTTCGACCTGCCGGCGATCATGCTCCGGGGGGCGCCGTCCGACCTTCGCACCCGCAACCCGGCGGGAAACGAGGGCCTCATCCGGCGCGTCGGGAATGCCGCTCGACAGGGAGCGGTGTGCGCGATCGCCATCCCGGGACCGGCAGCCCCGCCCTTCTGGGACGCGTTCATGCAGGACGCGAACCAGCTCACGAGCCAGAGCTCGACGCCGCCCGTGCACGAGCCCTTCGTGTCGATCGCCGTGGCGCTCAGCCGCCGGGGAACGAGCCGGCTCTTCGCGGGGCAGCTGGGCGACCCGAACGTGGACTCGGGCCTCCCGCCCTTCCCGCTCCGCGGTGTGACCTTGCAGTTCGACCTCGAGCTGAACGGCACCGACAGGCTCGAGACACATAATGTGGGTGCACTGATACCGGGCAGCGACGCGGCGCTCGACGACGAGATCATCGTGCTCATGGCGCACCTCGACGGTCAGGGCACTCAGGCCGACGGCGTGGTGCTCAACAGCGCCAACGACAACGGCGCATCGGTGGTCGCGCTGCTGGAGACAACGCGCGTGCTCGCCGAGGCGCCGGCGAGACGCGCGCTCGCGGTGCTGTTCACCAGCGCCGAGGAGATCGGGCTACTCGGCGCCGAGCACTTCGTGGACAACCCGCCGGTCGAACGCTCGCGGCTTGCTCTGAACATCAACCTGGAGATGGTCGGCAAGCGCCGCCGCAGCGGCGGTGACTACGAGTTCCGCGTCGCCGGGCGCCATTCCGACGACATCGAAACGCTCGTGCGGGCAACCCGGCAGCGACATGGCGGGGTCGATTTCGACTACGAGCGCCGCTTCGAAACTCCCGAGTACCGTTTCCGCCGGGCCGACCACGCCCACTTCTTCCTGCGCGGGGTGCCGACGATCTACTTCTACGGAGGAGGAGGCGACTACCATCAACCGTCCGACGACGCCGATCGCGTCGAATACCCGAAGGTCAGGACGATGGCCGAGGTCCTCGTCGAGCTCATCCGGGTGACCGACGCGATGGAAGGGTTACCGACCTCGGATGGCCGCCCGTAAGACCGAGTCGGCGGCCGCCGCTACACACCTCGTCGACTGCTACCGCATGTTAGCCGGATACTGGGAGCCGCTCAGATCCCCGCGTACCACGACCACCCACTCTGCAGGAGTCCGCGGTCGCCCATATCGTCGAAGTGGTCGGTGACGACGATCCGTCGCAGGAACTTCATGCTCTTGTAGCCCATCTGCTTCTCCACCCGGACGCGCACCGGCGCCCCATGGGGAACGGGCAGGTCGCGGCCGTTCATCCCGTAGGCCAGGATCGTTTGCGGGTGAAGGGCGTCGAGCATGTCGATGCCGTCGGCAAAGGCGTCGTAGGTGTAGAACTGGACGAAGCGAGCGCTGGGGAGGATTCCCGTCGCTTCCAGCACCTGACGCAACGGCACCCCGGTCCACTCGGCGATGGCGGACCAGCCTTCCTCGCACGTGTGCCTCGTGATCTGTGTGCGTGAGGGGAACTGCTTCAAGTCTTCGAGGGAGAACGCTCGCGGCCGGGCCACGCTGCCCTCGACCATCAGGCGCCAGTCGGCAAAACCACCGTGTCGCAGGCGGTCGTAGATCGGCCCGCTCTCGGGATCAAAAATGGACCGGCTCGGGTCACCCGGATTCGTCGTGCCGATAGCGGGCGACGAGGAGATGTCGGCGTGGGTGTATTCCCGGGCCATCGACATGCCGGGAAGCAGCAGGCGATGCGCTTTGTAGGTCAACACGTCGCCCATCCGCAGGAGGTTGCCGTAGGTGGGAGGCAGCTCGCCCGAGCAACCGGTCAGCACGAGTCCAGCGGCCGAGCTGAGTCCGGTGAGGAGTGCGCGACGGCGCGTGATGAGGGTGTCGTCTTTCATGCTACTCCCCGATTGTCATGGCGCGAATCTGCCGGCGGAAGCCGGACAGGACGACCATCAGCACGTGGCCGACCATAAAGAGAACGAGCGCGGCGAATAGGAAGAAGTGGATCGTTCGAGCAGACTGGAACCCCCCGAACATACTGGACAGAAATGGATAGGCGGCGGTCACGGCCGGCGACATCGCCAGCCCGGTGAGAACCGTCAGCGGCATTCCCACCACGACGACACCGAGGTAGGCGCACTTCTGCAACAGACCGTACTGCGGCCCGCCGGTGGGGGATCGGATCTGTCGACGCACATGGCGACCCAGGTCCTGCCACAACAACCGCGGCGTGAGCTCGCCGGATCGCGGCGCCAGGTGCCGCTTGATGTGACCCGACACGATCCCGGCGAGAAGGTAGACGCCGCCTGTGGCCACTAGGAACCAGGCGGCGAGGAAATGCAGGCTGCGCCCCCAGCTGTTCTGGTTGAGGATCGGGTACGTCCGCTCGGCGCTAATAGGCGCATCGGCGCCTTCGGAAAATGGCCGGGCGTCAATCCAGCCGCCATGCTGGTGGTTCCGACTGATGGGCAATTCGAGCAGCGCCGGCGTCAGGTCGTTTCCAACCTCGCCCCAATAGAGCCGCGGATGGGTCCTCAGAATGACGAATCCGGTGAAGGCCAGCGTCACGAAGCTCGCAGCAATCACCCAGTGCGTAATCCTGACCCAGCGAGTGTGGCGGTCCGAAGGCAATAGCATCTCCGAAACAGGCGTCGGTGGTCGCCCCCTAGCCTACTCCCTCTCGGACCATTAGAGAGCGACGGCGGGACTCCCGTCGCGGACGCGGCGCGCTAGCCGTCCGACGAATCGCCGTCCTATCGAGACCGGCGTATCCGCGCGTCTAACCGCCGTGCCCACGCCAAGAACAGGCTCGACGTGATCGCTACCGCACCCGAGACGGCATTGACCAGGACGTCGTCGATGTCGTAGAAGCGGCCGGGAAGCAGCGTCTGGAACCCCTCGTCGAGCCAGCCTAGCAGCGCGGTCGCCACCATCGCGAGAACAGCCGGCAGCGGGACTGGACGGCCGTTGCGTCGACGCTCGGTGAGAGCCTGATAGATGAGGATGGCCACCAGGCCGTACTCGAACAGGTGGGTGCGCTCTGGAATGGTCGTCCTGGCCACCGCCATCAAACAGACAGCCGTCACTCCGAGCGCCGTCACGATCTCGTATCGGCCCGGACGCGTCTTCGCCCATCGCACGGCGATGGCGACCCCCGCCAGGAGCAGGACGGCAGTGCTCGTCAGGCCCAGCAGATTGTTCTCACGCAGTGTCAGCGCCAGCTCACGAACCAGCCCCATGGTCGAGTAGATCACCATCAGGACAGCGAGGAGACAGAGCCAAAGCCGTCGCTCTCGATCGGAGCTGAACACAGGCCCAGAGACCGCACCGTCGGAGCCGGGCTCGCCGACATGCCGGTCTCGGTCCGCCCGTACGCGCGCCATGATCCACGGCACGATCAGGAAGATGACGAAGAACCCCAGGAAGAAGAGTGCTGTTGCCCAACCGGGACCTTGTGGGGATTGCGACTCCATTGCGAGGGTCTCCCGTCTCGGTCGATGAAGTTGACGATGTCAACTTAGAGCGCTCCGATGACATTGTCAACATCCTCGGCGAGAATTCACGTATGAAGGGAGGCTGGTCCCGCCGCGTAGCCCGACTCCGCTGACAGAGCAAGCCGTTGGCAGCAACGGCTGCTGAGCCTGTCTGTCCTAATTCCGAACCGGCTCAGACTCCAGGACCAGAAGGTCCACCACGGGAGGAACACGAAACCTGACCGGGAGGATACTCGTCCCGATACCCGTGCTCACGAAGAGACTACGGCCCCCCTCAAGGACGTGCCCCGCCGCGTACCGCTGCCCGGACTCGGATGGAACGATTGGCCGTCCGAGTAACGGAAGGCGCACCTGCCCTCCGTGAGTATGACCAGCAACAGTGAGTGCGACGCGTCCGGGTATGTTGGGAAAGATGTCCGGATTATGAGTAGCAGCGATCACCGGCGCTCCTTCGGGGACTCCCGAGAGAGCCTGATCCACATCGTGTGCAGCTTCCCAGTAATCGCTAATGCCTGCGACCCACAGCTGGCACGGACTCCCGGCGAGTTGCGTCGCAAGATCATCGAGGACAGCAATCCCTTCGGACTCGAGCGACGCACGCACGCGAGGGCCATCAAACCACCAGTCGTGATTCCCCAGTACCGCGAACACGACGTGATGTGTGGATAGCCGCGACAGGATTCGGGCGATCGTTTCGGGTGGAACGAAGCGGCCGCCGACGACCCCCTCGATCACGAAGTCCCCGAGGAGGAGAACGAGATCTGGCTCCGCGTTTCGAGTCAACTCGACGACCCGCTCCAGGTTAGCGGGTCCGTTGAACGGGGAGCCTACGTGGAGGTCGGCCAGGAGCGCGACGCGGAGTCCGTCACACGACTCGGGCCAATTCGCGAGCGGAACTGAGTGTGTCTCGATGCGCAGACTCGCGGGTTCCAGCCACAGCGCCCAGCACCCCAGAAGGCCAATTAGTGTGACGACCAAACCAAACAGTGCTCGGGACTTCTTCATTCGCAGCCGCGCGGTACCGATCGCTATTCCGACTTGAGGCATCTCTTCATATCAGTGTACGCAGCATCGACTAGCTTGGTTAGCGCCGCAGTATCGACGTCGCTCTCGGGCCTGAGCTTCACATGGCGCATGTACTTGCCAGTGCCTTCCAGCAACTGCGCCGGATCCTCGAGCTCGGCACCGCGGAAGAACCCCACGTTGACGTGGGCCGTGAACGCGTTGACGTAGGCGAATGCGGCGTCCGCCAAGCATGCGGTCGGATGGCCGTCATGCAAGAGCTCTCGAACGTCGTCGCCACGCCCGCGAATGACGTCGAACCAATGACTCGCGATTGCTCCCAGCGCGCCCGAGTGCGCCTTCATCCACGCTTCGATGGCTGGATCCCGTTTCACCGAACCGGAGAACCGAAGGACTTGATTCATCGTTCCTACGCGTTGCCTGTGACTCCGGTGCAACGCCTCGTCATGCCGCTCGTGATCGCGTCGCACCAGCGAGGACCGCTCCGAGGTAGCCCATCGGGATATACGCCAACAGTGGGTCGGCGACGTTAAACCACAGCGGGCCCCCGATCATGCTGATCGCCGCTATGCCGCCGATCAGAAAGAAAACGCCAGTGCCGATTGCAACCTTCACGCGATGGCTTGCAGCCAGCCTGGCGGCAACAAAAGCACCGGCCAGCGTTCCGAGTGCGTGAGCCAAGAACGGAGCAATGAAATTCGCCGGCGCAAACAACTTCATGCTCTCGCGCAGGCTCTCCATCGTTGAAACGTCAGCACCATCGGGAAGCGGAATCACCAATGGGCCAACGTTGATGATTCCAATATTCACCAGGCTGCCGATGACGATACCTGCAAGCACTGCCAGTGTGATGTTTGCGGCGGGTTTCATGGGCTGATCCCGTCAGGTGTGGGAAGCGGTATGTGGCACATCTAAGCTCTCTTGGCTCCTGTTTGCCAGCCGCATTACGGCCACCATGCCGACCGGCGCGAGTAGCCTGAGGGCACACTGGCTTAGTGCGCCACCCGTGCGTATCCTGCCGTCATGACGCTGCAAGGAAGGGTCGCGCTCGTCGCCGGCGCCACTCGTGGGGCGGGCCGCGGCATCGCCCGGGCGCTCGGGGAGGCCGGTGCAACCGTGTACTGCACCGGCCGCAGCAGCCGCGAGACAACGGTGGATGCCAAGCGACCGGAGACGATCGAAGAGACCGCCGAGCAGGTCACCGCCGCCGGCGGGACGGGGATCGCCGTGCGTGTCGATCACACCCAGGAGGGTGCGGTGGCGCAACTGTTCGAGCTGATGCGCGCCGATCACGGCAAGCTCGACATCCTCATCAACGACATCTGGGGCGGTGACCCCCTAACCGAGTGGGGCAAGACGTTCTGGGAGGTCGACGTCCAACAAGGCTTCACGATGATGGAGCGCGCCATCCACACGCACATCATCACGAGCCGCCATGGCGTCCCGCTCATGCTCGACGGTGACGGCGGGCTCATCGTCGAGCTCACCGACGGGGCGTTCTACGGCTACCGCGGACAGCTCTTCTACGACCTTTGCAAGATGTCCGTCATCCGACTTGCGTACGCGATGTCCGTGGAGCTCGCCGACCACCCCATAACCGCCGTTGCCGTGACCCCCGGCTACCTGCGCTCCGAGGCCGTGCTCGATTACTTCGGCGTCACCGAGGACAACTGGCGCGCCGCGGTCGAGAAGGACGCCCACTTCGAGCTCTCCGAGACGCCGCTGCTCGTCGGGCGCGTGATCGCCGCGCTCGCGGCGGACCCCGAGGTACACCGCCGCGCCGGCAAGGTGCTCACCTGCTGGGACCTCGCCCGGCACTACGACGTCAAAGACATCGATGGCAGACAGCCGCATTGGGACGAGCACCTCGACGCCGCCGTCGACGAGATCATCGACCGCGCTTCGCCGAGCCCGGAAGACATCTTTCTGCTGACGATGCGCAAGCCCCAGCTCGACTTCGACGATGCCCGCTCCGCCCAACGCGCCCGTATCGAGACGTTCCTGAAGCGACACGGCGGCCCGGTCCGTCTCGATCCCGACGCGCTCGACTGAGCGGTCCGCAATCGTGGCCACGAGCACCAGCTGGCCATGCCGAGGTCAGATGCTAGCGTTTCTTAGGCTGCGCGCGATCAGCCGGTGAAGATGGAGTCGCGGCTGACAAAGCAGAGGCTGTTGCCGAACGGGTCGGCAACATAGAACGACTCCTCGCCCCATGGGCGCGTGGCGATCTCTCCGAGAGGGCCGGCTCCGGGCGGGACGTCTTCCGAGAACCGAGCCCCCGCCTGTCGACAGGCCTGGTACGTCGCGTTGAGATCCGATACCGCGAGGTAGAGAGGCTCAAGATTCGGCTTCGCCGCGTAGCCATCGCCGTCCGCTTGGGAATCGAAGCAGGCAAGGATTGTGCCCTCGCAATCGAAGTAGTGGCGACCTGGCGAGACCCGCTCGCCAGGAACTCCGAGAACCGACGCATAGAAACGACTGGCAGCCTCGATATCGGAAACGGGCACGAGGACGCGGTAGAGACGTGCCATTCGGTCTATCTCCTCGGGGCCTAACAAGTCTGCTGCGAGACAACGACCAAGACCCATGCGCAGCGCCCGAGTGAATCAACACATTGGAACTCTCAACACATGCACCAGCCCATGAGTCATATGGGGTCCGCCCCTTTAGAAGCAATGAGGCTACCCACCAGACCGGCAACACGAACGACAACGCCATTGGCACGTACACCCAAACTGGAACAGCGTTGTCTCCTGCAAAAAACGCCTGTTGCGCAGCTAGATGCCCCAACTCCCACGGTGCGAACTTCAGAACGTTTCGCATTAATGATCGTCCAAGGGTGAGCTGATCTCCTCGCGATGTCCCAACACGAAGACCGACAACTCTCGTGCCCACGGAAGCTCTGAATCTCGAACTCTCGAGAATGCCGAAGTAGAGAGTGACCGGCAATGTCATTGCCAAGATGCCAACACCTTGGGACAACCATGGATTTGAAAACCCTTGCGGCTCTCCATCCGAGAAGAGAACGACCAGGCTGTAAAGCAAGCCTCCCCACGCGGCAACAACCACCCAATCAAGCGCGAAGGCAACACTCACGCCTCGGGTTGCGGGTCTCGGCTGCCACCAGGCCGTCGGACGGCAGAATAGAGCTCCTTGTTAGACGGCGCGCCCCATTACGGAGACGATCTGGGCGAGATCTCCCGCGGACGGCGAAACACGGCGAGCGTTACGTAGCCACCCCCATAACGGTGCATTGCCTCGAGGTAAGGAAGCGCCGACAGTCTTTTCGCATCAACGCAAGCGCCCCGAAACGAGCGCACGAAGAGTGCAACGAGAGCCCTGACCAGGGGATTGTCCGCGCGGGTGAAGAACAGGAATGCCGCGGTTCCTCCAGGCTCCAGGTTTTCGAGAGCACCCCTGACAGCGCGTTCGGGATACTCAAGGTGGGACAGCAGCCAGGTGCAAACGATGAAGCCGAATGATCCGCCTTAAGCCCGACAGATTGGTTGCATCCCCACGTTGCAGGGTGATGCGGTCGTCGTCTCGCGCTGCCACTCGCGCGCGATCGAGCATCGCAGAGCTGACGTCGATTCCCAGGTAGGAATCGAAGTTCGGACAACGACGGAACAGACGCTCGATGTTGACTCCGGTCCCGGGAGCGAGCTCGAGCACTCGCGTTGCTACGCCGATACGCTCCCGGAAGAGCGCGTCGAGCTGGACCTCCGCGGCTCGGCCGCTCCAGAGGGGTCGGATCGCATCGTAGATGCAAGCGACATATCGGTAGAGAAAGCGGGCCCATCTGGGCTCCCAGCCGCCGCTCGGAGTCACCGCCTCGACTCGGCCAGCCGCTCAGAACCTGGGCGCCCTCGCCACATCCCTAAAGCAGCCAATTAGCGATTGCGCTCAGGCCTCCGATGACTGCGATCAAAGACCCATGAATTCAAGAACGTGCTTGGCGACGGTCATTTTCCCAAGCACCGCAGACTCGGTAACTGGTTGGAGGTCTTCAACCGCGGCGGCCAATGTCGGAGGGCTTGCGTCAGGCGGAGTCGTCGACACAACCGAAGCCGCAGGTGTCGAGTCGAGTGCTGCCGACTCGACGAAAAGCCGAAGATGGAACTCACGCACACCGGCATGCACAAGCGCAACGAGCTCTTCGCCGGCTCCATCGCCCACCCGGATTGGTGCCCTGAGCTCCGTCCTGCTTCCGAAACCTCCGCGAGCGACGAGTCCTTCGTCGAGGAATAGTCGCTCGGCAGTGATCGGGCTGTTCTCGAACCGAATACGGTGACCCTTGTAGTCGATCTCCCACCGCTGCCTGATTCCCGCGGTCACCACAAGCAGGACGAGTGACGAGCCCAGGATCGCGATGGGGACAGCCGTCGGGAGCTCCGGCGCCGGGTCGCCAAGCATCGTGATTGCCAACCCGACCAGGATGCCGCAGGCGAGCATCAAGGCTTGTTGTAGGAGACGCGTCTTCCGGTCTGTGATGTCGAGTAGCTTTTTCAATCAAGCCTCGTGATCAAACGCCGATGTTGGGTACTCCGCCAACGTGCATAGGCTGCCTAGCGTGTTGGCGTTCGGCTACCGCAGCTGCTGAGCGCGTGCTGTCCGCGCCAGCCATAGCGTGCTCAGCCCGATCACCAAACAGAGAGGTGTGTACAACCAAGTGTCCCAGAACGCGAACCTCGTGTCGGTGACGGACCTGAAGAAACCAAAGAATCGAAACTCGCCGATAGCGCGCAAGACGAACACTCCCCCGAGCGTTAGGCATGCCAGCGTGGACAACCAAGACGGTATGGAGCGCAGGATCACATCCCCGCGGACTAGTACAACGAGTGCCGCCAGAGCCAACGCGACGGCCACAGCCAGCCAGGACGGCCCTGCTGGGTAGTGCGCTGGCTCCCCTGCAACAGAAGGAGTTACCGCAAGCGACCGCCAAAGTCCGAAGATCCCGATGACGTGAAAGGCGCTCAAGAAAGCGAACAACGTAGCGAGCGCCATCGCGACGGTGCCCTTCGATCCTCGAGCCATCGGCCTGCTCCAGTTTCAGTTCGTCAACCGCTCTATGTGCCGCTCGGCCTCTTCTACCCCGGGTGCCATATCGACGGCGGCATACAGGTCGCGCGTTTCTCGCCATAACCCGACCGCCTTTACCGCCTCACCCTGTCGCTCTTTCAAAGCGGCCATCCGGCGGACGGCATTGGCAAAGTCGAGGCTCCCCGGGCCATCGTGCTCACGGTAGATCCCCAGAGCTTCGTCGTAGCACGACGCCGCTTGACCCAAGCGACCGCAGTGCCGGTGGAGGTCTCCGAGATGTCGCACCTTGTGCGCCAGCTGCAAGACGTTGTCTGTTGTCCGCAGAACCGCGACTGCCTCCTCCCAGAGCGACAGCGCACGCTCAACTTGCCCTATGTCGAGCTCGACATTTGCGAGCAAGTGGATGGCTTGAGCGTAGGCAACCGGCGGTCCCTTGCTACGGCACATCGCGGCCGCCGTGGTCAAATCCTGTTTGGCCCGGGTCAGCGCTGCCTGCTTCTCTTCTGGACTCGCGTCGAAAGAGGTCCGCCGCGTCGCCCATGCCCGCCGCATCAGTCGCTCCGGCTGTTGGTCCGTCATGGCTTCACCCTGACTTCGCTCGGGACTAGTTGGTTCCTTTTGCCTTCTTTGCCTTCCGGCCCGCTCCGCACGTCACGTCATACGACTCCGCCAACCACTTTCCCCATATCCGCTCAGGCAAGGGTTCCTCGGCCGTGAAACGCGTGGTTACCCAACCAGTCGAACCCACCTCGAAACGCTTCGGATCTTCCGCGGCCAGCCTCAGCGCCTGCGGCATCGCGGCCTTCAGTTTGAACATTGCCTTGAACCCCTGCCCTTTCGGTCCAGGACCGATGAACAGGAATGTGCCCTTGCCTGCCTTGAATGCGCTCTGAGTGCAGGATGTTCCCTTCGCTACGCCGGGAAACGTGACCGCCTGGCGGCGGATCGCATCTGTTGGGTCTGTGGATTTAGCCATTCATGGTCCTCACAGGGTCAGAAGTTCGAGGCTCGTAGGTGAGCCATCATGCCTTCGTGGGATGGGCGAGTCGATCTTCGACGCAAGACTCAATTGCCGCGTGGGCTCTGACACGCGTGGCCTTGGCAGAACCGACGAGTCAGGTGTTCGTGCTCAACGAGGGCTACGATCGAATCGTCGATGGAGAACTGCTGGTTGAATCCACGATTACGTTGGTGTTGTCGAAAGGCATCGTGCTGGTCACCGATCCCGGCATGATTTCGGATCAAGCTGACATCGTGCGGGCGCTAGCGGCGCACGAGTTCGATCCCGAGGATGTCAACCACGTCTTCATCACCCATTTGCACCCGGACCACACGGCGAACGTCGGGATGTTTCCAAACGCCAAACTCGTGGACGCCTTCTCTGTCTACGATCGTGAACGGTGGATCGACCACGACGACGAGTTCGTCGTTGCTCCGAGCATCCGCGTGCTGCGAACGCCTGGGCATTCATCCTGGGACGCGTCGCTCCTGATCGACAACACGGCCAAGGGAACCATCGCGATTACGCACACCTGGTGGCATAGCGATATGACGCCAGAGGTCGATCCGTTCGCCGACGATCAAACGGCCCTAGAGGAGAGCCGCGATCGACTACTTCGCGAAGCGGATTGGATCATACCGGGGCATGGCGCTGGCTTTCCGAACCCGAACTCGGACAGCGGCACCGCGCTCCACCGCTGAATAGCTCAGAAATGATTGAGGTGCTGGAATGATCCGAAGAAGCGTTGGCGTGTGGACCGGATTGCTCCTCCTCGTCGGGGGCGGAGCAACCTCTCTCAATCCCGGTTGTTGCTCTGCGGTCGCGGCGCAAGAAACACCGTTCCTCACGACGCGGCAGCCATTGACGCTCCTGAGCGCGAACGATGGCGCATCACTCAGCCGATGGGGTGGCACCGACGTCCCCAGCGAGGCGGACGCAATGCCCGACTCCATCACCGTGATTCACCTCGGCCCAGACCACCCGCCCGTCACGACCACCGTGTATGGAACTGTGCCCAACACGATCAACGGGTCTCCCTACATGGCTATCGCCGGCGACGGTCGATTCGGCTTCGTGACCAATCACTCGTGGCGCTTCGAACCTGAGACGGGCCGAACCGATGCCGACGCGTTGCCCCCCTATCGAGCCGACATCCTGAGCGTCATAGACCTCTCCACCGAAAACCTCGCGGTGGATCGGATCGAGCTGCCGCCGAATCCATGGATGGCGGTGACCCACCCCGATGGAGAACGGGTGTTCGTCGCCGGAGGATCGAGGTTTCACATCTTTCGTGTCGTGGATGAGGGGATCCAACGCGTCGCGGAGATTGAAATCCCTGTAACGATCAGCTCCTTCGACATCAGCCCCGACGGCACGTTGCTACTCGGTACAGGCACTTCTGGGTCCGGCAGCGACGACGCATCGCCTTCTGACCTCGGAGGAGGGATCTTCCTGTTTCGCATTCGCGGCAATCAGCTCGAGTACCTCCACGAGGTCAAGGCAGATGAAGGGATCGTGATCGACGGCCCGTTTTCCCCTCGTTTCGACCCCCGAGGCCGGCTGGTGATGGTCTTGAATGGGCTCGGGCTGTCGGCGAAGGGCAGGCTCGACGACGTTCTGCTCGTCGACATGACGCTCGAGCGACCTCGCGTCACCGCTGTTATTCCCGGTGTCGCCGATGGCCTCGAGAGCGTGGCCTTTCATCCGGATGGCGACATGGCCGTCGTATCCTGCCTGGGCTACGCGAACGGTATTCCCGAGGACTCGACCCTGGTGAGCCATCTGGCTGTCATAGACCTGTCAACCGATCCAGCAATGTTGCTCTACTACCTTCCCATCGAGCCGATCCCAGAGGGAATCGAGTTCACGCCCGACGGGACGCAGCTGTTCGTCGGCACGACGTTCGCGAATCACATCGCCGTCTATGAGGTGGACGGACGGATGCTCACCAGAAACCCGTTTGTCCTGAGAACCGGTCACGGTCCATCGTCGTTGGCTGTGGCAGCGAGATTTCCGGGGATCTAGGCCGAGGTAACGACAATGCAGCGGACACGAATCGTCGCCATCCACCTGTGCTTGCTGTTGGTCACGAGCAGCGCCTTCGGTGAGGTGGTCGGAGTAGAAGTAATCGAGGTCGAGTCGCCGACCTTCGATGGGCGGACGTTCGGCGATGTCGG
Organism: Acidobacteriota bacterium; assembly: GCA_965197275.1. Lineage (GTDB taxonomy): Bacteria > Acidobacteriota > UBA890 > UBA890 > WLXD01 > DASCOT01. The sequence goes on along the minus strand of CBDAMQ010000028.1, from coordinate 302,892 downwards.
CCCTTACGAAAAGGTCACTCTGCGCGTCACGATGGCCGTGGACCCGGAGGACCCACACAACGCCGAGATCGTGGATCTGGGTTTGGCGCCCCGCGATGCCGCCGGGAGAGTGCGATTCTCCACGACCGTTGTGGTCGTCAAACCGATCGATATGGAACGGGGAAACGGTCGCGTCTTTTACGAAGTGGTCAATCGCGGCAACAGGTATGGGCTCGACCTGTTCAACGACGCGCCGTGGACCAACGACCCCTCTGCGGCACGACACGCCGGCAACGGCTTCCTAATGCGTGAGGGCTACACGCTTGTCTGGTCCGGCTGGCAACACGACGCTCCACCCGGCGAAGCGCGTTTGTTCCTCGAGTCGCCAACGGTACCCGGTGTCGAGGACGTCAGTCGCGAGGAGTTCATCTTCAATCACGATAGGAACCCCACCGTCGCGTCGCTGACCTATCCGGCGGCCAGCCTCGATCCGGCCGCTGCACGGCTCACGGTGCGTCAGTTCGCCCACGACGTTCGGCAAACGCCGCCGGGCCTGTCGTTCCGTTATCGGCCGATGACCCGTGGTGGGACGTACTACACCAGCGCCGACGAGATACTGGTCGAGCGCCCGGAGGGCTTCGACGCCGGCGCGATTTACGAGCTCATCTACACGGCGCGCGATTCCGTCGTTGCCGGTCTGGCGTTCGCGTCGGTGCGGGACGTGGTGTCGTTCCTGCGGTACGACGCCGGAGACAGGGACGGTCACACGAACCCGCTGGCTCCTGGCGGCGTGCCGGCAATCGAGCGCGCTTACGCGCTCGGGATCTCGCAGAGCGGCCGTTTCCTGAGGGACATGCTGCACCAGGGGTTCAATGAGGATGAGCGCCGTCGCGTGGTGTTCGACGGCATCGTTCCGGATGTGGCGGGAGCACGGCGGACGTTCATCAACGAGCGTTTCGCACAGCCGGGTCGCTTCTCCCGTCAGCACGAATCGCACCTGCAGCCCGGTGATCAATTCCCGTTCACCTACGGAGTTCTCACCGACACGCACACGGGCAAGCGCGACGGTGTTCTGGCGCGCTGCGAAGCTGCCGGGAACTGTCCGAAGGTGATGCACGTCGATTCTTCTACGGAGTTTTTCCAGGCCCGCTCGTCGCTGATCGTGACCGACACCGACGGAAGCCCGATCGAGCTACCCGACAATGTGCGCGCCTACCTGATCTCGAGCACGCCGCACTCAGTTTTTTTCGAATCCGAACCGGAGCCGGTGCGCACCTGCGAGCATCTGAGCAACCCGCTGCATCGTGGCGGGCCGGCTCGCGCCTTGCTGGTTGCGCTCGATCAGTGGGTCAGCAAAGGGACGCCACCCCCGGCTAGCCGCTACCCGTCGCTGACTGATGGCACTCTGGTCCAGCCGAGCGAGGCTGCCCTCGCGTACTCGCGAATCAGCAGCGACTACGACGGCCAGGTCAATCAGGTGCACTTGGTCGACTACGAGACGCAGCCCCCTACGGAGGGCGCGCCGTACCCGATCTTCGTGCCGGCTGTCGATGACGACGGCAACGATGTCGCGGGAATCCGCATGCCAGGGGTCGGGGTGCCCACGGCAACGTACCTGGGCTGGAATCTCCGCAGCGAGGGATACGCCGAGGGTACCCTCTGCAGTGTCACCGGTTCCACGGTCCCGTTCGCGCACACGAAAGCAGCGCGACTCGCCAGTGGCGATCCGAGGCCGTCGATCGAGGAGCGATACCCGACGGCTCAGGCCTACATCGACGCTGTTACCGAGGCAGCACGCCGCCTCGTAGACGAGCGGCTACTTCTGGAAGAGGACATGAAGCGTTACGTGGATCGTGCGAGATCTACGGTCACCGCTCACTGAGTTCGTTCCGGACCGTCACTTCGGCTGCCGCGGAGCAACCGATGGCCTTCGCGTTCGAACGGCCACAGCTCCCTGATCGGCACTGTCAAGTTACGCGCTGCCCGGCGTTGTGCCCTCGCGGGCGCTCTTCGGCGCAAGAGCCGCGTTCGCGTAGTACAGACCGTAGCCGCCGAGCAGCGCTACTGCCGTCCACAGGAGCTGACTCCGGGTCGCGGAGAAGAGGAGCCAGGCGCAGACGAGCAGTGCGGCCACGGCCACGAGCGGGCCAGCCGGTGCCCGGTACGGAATCTCCTCTGGCGCTTTTCGGTATCGAAGCACCAGCAACGCGATGCAGCTCATCATGTACTGAGCGAGCCGGGCGATGACGGAGAGCACCGCCAGAGCGACGTAGCTGTTGCCGATCGTCAGTGCGTAGGTCAGTCCAAAGCTGACCAGCACGGCGACGTGGGGCACGTGCGCGGTCGACGAGACGCGCGCGAACACGCGCGGCAGTTGCCCGTCGAGCGACATTGCATACAGGTAACGCGGTGTCGCCAGCGCACAGCTCATGTTGACGCCGATCACCGAGAGCATGATGCCGACGCCGACGAGACGACCAGCCGGGCCCATGATCGCCAGGGCTGCGTCCGCGACGGGGCTGTCGGAGCTTGCAGCCTCCGGATAGGCCCCGATGAGGACGACGAACACCGCGAGCAGCAACGCGACGCTTGTCAACACGACGACGAACAACGCCCTCGGAACGTTTCGCGCCGGATTCCGGGTCTCACCGGCTACCACCGTCATCATCTCGAAGCCGACGATGGCGAAGAAGATCGCGAGCGTAGCTTCGCCGAGCCTCGCGGCGCCGTCAGGAGCGAAGGGAGTGAAGTTCTCGGGCTGGATGTGGAGGGCCCCCCAACCGATGAACACCAGCAGAGGAATGACCTTCAGCACGAGAACGACGTCCATGACCTTGGAATTGAACGCCACGTTGCGAAGGTTGATGACCAGCAGAACCGCCAGGAATCCTGCAACCAGAACGGTCTCCAGGCCACGGAGCGTCGGAAAAGCCGACACCGCGGAGGTCGCAAAGATCACGACGAGCGCCGCGTTCGAGGCGACCCGGGAGAGGTAGCCGAGCCAGCCCACGCCGAACGCGGCGGCCGGCCCCAGGGTCGCTTGGGTGTAGAGAATCGGTCCACCAGTCTGGCCGAACTGGCTGCTGAGCTCCGCGAAACAGAAGACCAGCAGCGCCGCGATGACGAGTGCAGCCAGCACCGCGAGCACCGAGGCCGGCCCCATGATCGCCATGGCCCTTCCTGGCAGGAAGAAGATGCCGGAGCCGATCATGATGTTGAAGCCGAAGCCCAGGAGCCCGATGAAGCTGAGACTGCGTGACAGTTTCTCGCTCAAAGCGTGGCTGATACCCGGGTGCTCGGATCGAGTCGGTTGTGGTGATTGCGGTTACGCAAACGCGCCGGCGCGCTGGCGTTTCCTCGACGATGCCCTACGGACCTCCCGCCCGATAGGCCTGCCCGGTCAGCAGCCCGTTGGGATTGGGACTGGTGTTGCGGAAGGTGATCGGTAACGTGCCGCAGATGCTGCGGTCGGCGCACGGGCCCACTTGAAGGTGTAGGTGCGGGATGCCACCGGTGCCGCCGGAGTCACCGCTGCGCGCGATCACCTGGCCCTGCTGTACAACGTCACCAGGGCTGACCAGCGCGCCGTCCTGCATGATGTGCGTGTAGTTGGCACGCGTGCCGTTATCGTGGCCGATGCCAACGATGTTGTCGTCGCTCGACAGGCCCGTCCCGTCCGGATGAGAGTCATCGACGAACTGAACCACTCCAGGGGCGATGGCCACGATCTCGGTGCCGATCGGCATGCCGAAGTCGTAGGCGTAGCGACCGTTGCCACGATGCCCGCCGATGAAACAGTTGCCCTGGCTGATCACGAACCGTCCGCCCGGTTCATACGGCAGCACGTACTCTGAGGTCGCCCACGGCGCGTAGCCGCGACAGGTGTCGTCGGGCTTGGTGATCGCGGCGATCATGACGAAGCACGCCGAATCGACCATGGTGGGAAGGCGCTTGAACTTGAACGTCCACAGCAGAGTATCGCCCGCTTCAACGACAGCGTCAGCCTCGCTGATCGCCGTTGCTTCGCCGTTACCGGCGTTCTGTAGTCCCTTGAAGTTGGCGATCTTGTTCTCGACTTGCTCATGCCCGCCTGGCGCAGGCGAACGGTCGCCGTGATTTGACCGCTGGGGTCGGCGACGGCGTCGTCCGGAACGTAGCGGAATAGCAGCCTCACCTTGCCGCCGTTGAAGTCATCGACTGGTACCGTGTGCTCCAGCTCGAGTTTCTTGGGGTATCGGGCGTCTCCCCCTGAAGCGCACTGCCAACGAGCTAGCCCGTCGGTGCCGGCGGAGACGCTACCAGCCAGCCGCTGTAGGGCTTCGGCGGGCGCAGCGGTGGCCGTCTGCGTGGGCGGAGTGCCCAGCTGGCTCGCGGAAATCGACCACGCCTCGCCGCCAGACAGCAGGAGGGTAACCAAGGTCAGTGCGACCGCCTGTGTGATCGTTTGTCTCATCGCTCGCTCGACGGGGAGTGTGATATTTCAAGCACAATGTAGTATTAATAATAACTAACACATTGTGTTAGAAATTGGCAAGTCTGGCCGATCGAGCACCGGAGGGAGACCATGTCGCTGCACCTGGGCGAGTTCGAACAGATCGTGCTCATGGCAATGATGCAGCTCGGCGACGACGCCTACGGAGTCACCATCGCCCGAGAGATCGAGCGCCGCACCGGCCGGGGGGCGAGTGTCGATGGGAGGCCTCTACACGACGCTGGATCGCATGGCTCGCAAGGGGCTCGCGCGCGCCTCCCATGGCAACCCCACACCGACCCGTGGCGGCCGCGCAAAGAAGTTTTGGACCCCGACCCGCGAGGGCGCCAGGGCGCTGGAGCGATCGTTGTCGGCGCTGCGGAGAATGGCCGAAGGGCTTGACGACAAGGTGCAGGCGCCATGATCGGGCTCGTCGGCCGGGTAACTTCGCGCACCGCCCGCGCACTGCTTGATCGGCTGCTGTTGGGGACTGACCGCGTCTATCTTCGCGGCGACCTGGACGAGCTGCATCGAGAGCGCCAGGAGCGATGGGGCACGAACCGGGCCGGGCTCTGGCTGCTGTGGCAGGCGATTCGAGCTGCGACAGGCCGCGCCGCGTGGCGTGCGGGATCGAACGCAGCGCTGGTGGCGTCCGGCGTCGTCTTGCTGGTGCGCGGATCAGGGCGCGACTGGCGCTTTGCCCTGGGGTCCCTACGCCGCGACGCGAGCGTCTCGACGGCGGCGATCCTGACGCTGGCGCTGGTGATCGGAGCCAATACCGCCGCCTTCAGCTTGGTCAACTTCACGCTGCTGTTGCCGCTCCCCTATCCCAACGCGGCGCAGCTCGTGAAGCTCTGGCGCACTCAGGCCGAGGGCGAGAGCCGCGGTCGCGTCTCGCCGGCCGAGTTTCTCGACTGGCGTACCGGTACCTCGTCGTTCGAGCAGCTGGCGACCTACATGTACACCGGAGCGAACCTCGAGGAGATCGATCGGCCGGAGCGCGTCGAGCTCGGGCGCGTATCCACCGGTTTCTTCGCCGCCCTCGGAGTCAGCCCGAGGCTCGGCCGGAGCTTCGTCACCGGAGAGGATCAACGCGAGCCGGCGCGGGTGGTGATCGTCAGCCACGGCTTCTGGATGCGGCGGTTGGACGCCGACCCGGCGGTCCTTGGATCGGATCTGCGCCTCGGCAGCGTGCCGCACGAGATCGTCGGCGTGCTCCCCGCCGATTTTGCCTGGGTCGTCCCGATCGATCTGTGGACGCCACAGGCACTGAACCCAGACGACCGCGCCTCCGGGTTTCTACGCACGGTCGGCATGCTGCGCGACGGCGTTACGTTGCAACAGGCTCAGGACGAGCTGACCGCCCTCGCTGCCGGGCAGGCGGAGCGGTTCCCCGAATACAACGACGGCTACGGAATCCGCGCTGTCACCATGCACGAGGATGAGATGGGCGACACCTGGCCCGTGGCCCTGTTGCTGCAGGGCGTTGTCGGCCTGGTGCTGCTGATCGGATGTGCCAACGTCGCCAACCTGCTCCTGGTGCGCGGTTCCGCTCGGCAGCAGGAGCTTGCGGTGCGCGCGGCCCTCGGTGCCGGACGCCGTGAGCTGGCGCGCCTGGTCTTGCTGGAGGGGCTAATCCTCGGGCTCATCGGAGGGGCTCTAGGTATCGCCGCGGCGATCTACGGGCTACGGCTGCTGACGTCGGCGCTGGAGCTCGATCCGGTGCTGTTCCGCGGCCTCGCGGTGGACGGCACCGTGGTCGCGTTCACGGCGGCTCTGGCGACGCTCACCGCGCTGGTGTTCAGCTTGCTGCCGGCGATTCGCGCCGGCCGTCTCGAGCTTCGCGACGCGCTCGCCGAGACGGCGAAGGTAGGCGTGGGAAAGCAGCGGCAACGCGCCCTGCGGGCGCTGGTCGTGGCGCAGGTGGCAACGGCCGCGACCCTCGTCATCGGCGCCGTGCTGCTGTTGCAGACGATTCGAGAGCTTCAGCATGTCGAAATGGGATTCGATACGCGCCGGGTACTGGCGCTCGAGGTGTCGTTGTCGACGACCCGCTACTCCGAGTCGGCCGACTGGATCCGTTTCCACGACGAGCTGCGCTCACGGCTGAATCGGCTCCCGACTACGGAGTCGGTGGGAGCCGTCCTCTTTCTACCGTTGGGCTCGAGCTGGCAGTCCAACCGGTTTCTGATCGAAGGGCAGCCACCGCTGCCGGTCGGCCAGCTTCCGTCCGCCCTCAGCAATCGCGTTGGACCAGGGTATTTCCGCAGCATGGGGATCCCGCTGCTGCGCGGGCGCCTCTTGGATGCGCGCGACGATCCGGAGAGCCCGACAGGCGCCGTGGTCAGCGCCGGCTTCGCGGCGCGCCACTGGCCCGACGAGAATCCGCTCGGCAAACGGTTCAGCAACGATGGAGATAACTGGATCACCGTCGCCGGTGTCGTCGGCGACGTCCGTCAGCACGGCCCGAGCAGCGACCTCGAGCCTCACGTCTACCTCTCGCTGGCACAGCTGCCGTCATCGAGGATGGTCTTTCTGGTGCGATCGAGCCCGGATTCCGATATGGCGAGCGTGGCCTCGGCGGCGCGCACGGCACTGGCGGAGATCGACCCGATCCAGCCTCTGTTCAACGTCCAGGCTCTGCAGGAACTCCACCACGGGTCGCTGGCACGACCGAGGATCATCTCGCAGATGATCACCGGCTTCGCGCTCGTTGCACTTCTGCTGGCAGCCGTCGGCGTCTACGGTGTCGTCTCGCGGACGGTAGAGCAGCGCCGACACGAGATCGGCATCCGCGTGAGCCTCGGGGCGTTGCGACGCGACGTGTTCACGTTGATGTTGCGACAGGGAGCCCGTCTCGTCGGACTCGGCGTCGGCCTCGGCCTCTTCGGCGGTTATGCGCTGGGCAGAGTGCTCGCCAGTCTGACCGGCAGCGACGCCTTCTCGCTTCTGTCGTTCGCCTCGACCGTGGCTCTGCTCTTCGCGGTCGGGATCATCGCCTGCGCCGTCCCGGCGCTGCGTAGCAGCCGACTGGATCCGGTACGCGCTCTGCGCGCGGGCTAGCCGGCTCGACGGTACTGCAACTCGGCGCCGTTTCAAGGTTGGGCGATGGCGTCGCGAGCAACGTTCTATGCTTCGACCAGAGCTCTCGCGGCAGACCTGCCCAGCGTCGTGCCGGTGTCGGTCAGCGACTTGGCACCCTGTATGTGCCCCATGATGCCCCAGCGGGTGTGCTTGTGGTCGGGGCAGAAGGCGTGGACGATCTCGTGTACGGCTACGCGGGCCAAGGCACGACCGATCTTTTCGTCGGTGTAGCTGGCCGACCTCTTCGTCTCGATGCCCAGCTGTCTCAGCACTACCGGGTAGAAGACGTAGACGACGCTGGGTACGGTCTCGCCGGGGATGGTCACGCCCTGGGTGTTTTCCTGCAGCTTCCAGTAGGTCGGGTGCTTGTCCCACACCAGGATGCTGACCAGCACGCCGTCGACCGGTTGCCGGCCTTCATCTAGCTGCTCGCGGGTGAACTCGTCTACGGCGATGCCGGCATCCTCGAGGATCCTCGCGACTTCGGCCCGCATGGCGTCGCGGACGCCGTCGCTCAGCTGGCCCTGATCCAGGTAGGCCAACGGTATGCCAGGTGCGGGATCAGCCTGTAAGAGGAAGCGATCGGTAGGGGAGCCTTCGGCGGCGTCGGCGACCGCTCCCACGCTCAAGACCATTGCGACCAGTACCGCGTATCGTGCGCCCACGGTTGCCTCGCTTGTCCTTGGATCCGGCGATTTGCCGGATCAGCGAGGCCAAAGTGCGGCGCAGGCTTCCCAATCTCGTGAGCGAGTTCAGAGCAATTCCGTAGGGAGTTCCCAATGTCCCGAAATCGTTGGCAGACAAAGAATTACGCCCGATAGCCCTTGTCGGCGGACGACGGCCTGAATAGTGTTTTCGCGCGCCGCGACCTTCCGAATCGAGGCGCCAACCCAGCCTCCACGAGGTCCTCCACAACGCAGCACCTTTCCGACAGCACGAGGGCTGCCGATGATCGAGTTCGGCGACTGCCGCTACGATCCCGAGTCGCGGATCCTCTACCGCGACGGCGAGGAGATCCTCCTGCCTCCGCGTGTGCTGGCGGTGCTGGAGTCGCTGCTGAAGCGACCGGGCAAAGTGGTCGTCAAGGACGTCCTGTTCGGCTCGGCGTGGCACGGGGCGTTCGTAGGTGACGCCTCGTTGACCTACGCCATCAGCAAGCTACGCGAGGCCCTTGGCGACGACCCCAGGCGGCCGAAGTACATCCAGACGATCCCGCGGCGGGGGTACCGATTGATCGCCAAGGTCTCCCACGCGCTCGGCGAGGATCGACCCGACTTTGAGCCCGAGGCTCCAACGGTGCTGGCCCTCGGACAAGCGCCCCGACGTGGGCGACGATCCGCCAGCGCCGGTCGCCGGAGCGCTCAGCCAAGGCACACATCTTAGCCACTACGAGATCCTCGCCCCCCTCGGCGCCGGCGGTATGGGCGAGGTGTACCGCGCACGCGACACGAGCCTGGATCGCCATGTCACCATCAAGGTGCTGCCAGAAGACTTCGCCGACGACCGACACGGCTGGCTCGATTCAAGCGCGAAGCGAAGCTGCTCGCCTCGCTCAACCACCCCAACATCGCCACCATCCATGGCTTCGACCAGTCGAACGGTGTGCACTTCATCGCCATGGAGTTGGTGGAGGGCCAAAGCCTAGCGGAGGAAATCAGAACCTCCAGGGGCCTCCCGGTCAACGTGGCCCTTCAAATCGCCCGTCGCATTGCCATGGCACTCGAAGCTGCGCACGAGGCCGGTGTGATCCATCGCGACCTCAAGCCCGCCAACGTGCACGTCACGCCGGACGGTCAGGTGAAGGTGCTCGACTTCGGGCTCGCCAAGGTTACCGAGCCAGAGGGAGCGCTGGACCTGAGCCAATCACCGACCCTGATGGCCCCCCACGGCGACCGGCGTGGTGATGGGCACGGTGCACTACATGAGCCCGGAGCAGGCGCGGGGCAAGACGCTGGACAAGCGCACCGACATCTGGTCGTTCGGCTGTGTGCTCTACGAGATGTTGACCGGTCGGACTGCCTTCGCGGGAGCGACGGTGATGGATGTGCTGACAGCGATCTTGGAAAAAGAGCCGGATTGGGACGCGTTGCCGGGTAGCACGCCTCCATTGCTTCGATTCCTGCTGCGCCGATGCTTGGACAAGGAACCACGCGCTCGGTGAGGATCGGCCCGACTTTGAGCCCGAGGCTCCAACGGTGCTGGCCTCGGACAGGCGCCCCGACGTGGGCGACGATCCGCCGACGCCGGTCGCCGGAGCGCTCGGCCAAGGCACACAGCTCAGCCACTACGAGATCCTCGCCCCGCTCGGTGCTGGCGGCATGGGTGAGGTTTATCGCGCCCGCGACACGACGCTGGATCGGCATGTCGCGATCAAGGTGCTGCCAGAGGACTTCGCGGACGACCCGGCACGGCTGGCTCGCTTCGAGCGCGAGGCAAAGCTGCTCGCCTCGCTCAACCACCCCAACGTCGCCACCATCCATGGGTTCGACGAGTCGAACGGCGTGCACTTCATCGCCATGGAGTTGGTCGAGGGCCAGAGCCTGGCGGAGCAAATCAGAACCTCCCGGGGCCTTCCGGTCGACGTAGCCCTGCAAATCGCCCGGCGGATCGCCATGGCACTGGAGGCAGCGCACGAGGCTGGCGTCATCCATCGCGACCTCAAGCCCGCCAACGTGCACGTCACTCCGGACGGCCACGTGAAGGTGCTGGACTTCGGCCTCGCCAAGGTCACCGAGCCGGAGGGAGCGCTGGACCTGAGCAAATCACCGACCCTGATGGCGCCCACGGCGACCGGCGTGGTGCTGGGCACGGCGCACTACATGAGCCCGGAACAGGCACGCGGCAAGCCGCTGGACAAGCGCACCGACATCTGGTCGTTCGGCTGTGTGCTGTACGAGATGTTGACCGGCAAGACGGCGTTCTCCGGGGCGACGGTGATGGACGTGCTGTCGGCGATCCTGGAGCACGAACCGGACTGGGAGGCGATACCGGGCGCCACGCCTCTTACCGTCCGTTACTTGCTGCGTCGCTGTCTGCAGAAGGACCCCGAGCGGCGGGTGCGGGATATCAGGGATGCCCGCATCGAGATCGAAGAGGGACCGTCGATATCCAACGAGTTGGTGCCTGGCGCTGTCGTCCTATCGGCACCAGCGTCGACATGGCGCTGGATGCTCCCGTGGGCCGTAGCGACAATCGCCGTTGCCACTCTCGTAGTCCGTCCGCTGCTGCCATCGACGACCGACGCCGGAGTCACAGCGCCGACCCACCTGGTGTTGGCACTTGAACCAGGCCTCCGCCTTTCGGGCCGGCACAGAGCAGAGCACGAGGCCAACTTGGGTGGCCTGCGCCCAAGCCGGACAGCAATGACCATCTCCCCGGGAGGGCAGGACGTCGTGTACTGCGCTACCCGTGGTGAAGACAACTACCAGTTGTATCGTCGGCGACTATCAGCACCAAGCGCCGTGCCAATTCCCGGTACGGAGGGCGGCTGCAATCCGTTCTTCTCCCCCGACGGTCAATCGGTCGGTTACTTCTTGCGCAGCGGACCGAGTGAGTTCGATCTGAAGATCGTGTCGGTCGAGGGTGGGCAACCCCGTACCCTCGTCGGGGGTGCCAGCTCCAATTACACGACGGGTGCGGCCTGGGGGTCCGAAGGAACTATCGTCTTTTCGGACAGTAGCGGCTTGTATCGCATCCTGGCGACGGGAGGCTCCAAAGAACAATTAACGCAGCCTGATACCGAGAATGGTGAGAGGGCCCACCGTTTCCCGCAGCTGCTCCCGGGCGAAGAGAATCTGCTCTTCAGCATCCGGAAGGGATGGGACTGGGATGAGGACTGGGATGCAACGGAGATCGTCGTTCAATCGCTGGAGAGCGGTGATCGGAAGACTTTGATCACGGGCGGGATGGACGCTCGGTATGTGTCAACCGGGCACCTGGTCTTTGTGAGGGAGGCAACTCTCATGGCGGTCCGGTTCGATCTACGGCACCTCGAGATTATCGGAGAGCCGATTCGTGTTCTCGAGGATGTCATGCAGGACTGGGGTTTCGGCATTGGCGGCATGAGTAGCGGCGCAGGACAGTTCGCCGTATCCGAGTCGGGGACATTGGTGTTCGCACCCGGCGGTACCGCCGTGGCCCTGAGAGGTTACTTGGCCATGTTCGACCTGGATCAGGGCGGGAACTTCGGAGATCTCCACGTACGCGACGCAGCGTTCGGTAGGGTCTCGCCTGACGGCACGCAGCTTGCCTATGCAGATGCTTATTCAGATGGCCGGCCGGGATCCAACGAGCAGGGCAACCTTCGGATCTATGACATCGAGCGCTCGACTGCCAGAGTTTTGGCCTCGCCTTCTTTTGACGTGGACCCCATCTGGAGTCCTGACGGCATGAGGATCGCGTACAGCTCCGGGCAGGACCAGAATAGCGTCCTCAATTTGTACGTGAGGATGGCCGACGGTACTGGCGAGCCAGAGCGTCTGACGACCAACGATCAAAGCCAAGCCGCCTCCTCATGGTCGATCAACGGGGATCTGGCGTTCGGAACAGTATCCCTACGATATCTGGATTCTACCTACGGACGGGGTGGCCGAGCGCCAGCCGCGACGGTTCGTGGAGCCGGGGTGGTTTCCGAGCTTCTCGCCTGACGGTAAGTGGCTGGCCTATGTCCACGACCTCACGGGTAGCCTCGAGGTCTACGTACGCCCGTATCCGGGGCCCGGTCCCGAGACTCGGGTGTCGACCACCGGCGGTACCACCCCGGTCTGGTCGAGGGACGGGCGTTTCCTCTTCTACCGCGCCCGTATTCTTGATGCGAACTCGCAAGCGGTGCTTCGAAGCGTAATGTCAGTTGTCGACGTGCTTGCTACCGACACGGGCGGCTTCGCAGCCAGTAGGCCGCGTTCGCTTTACGACGAACCAACTTGGAATGCCGGTGAAACTGGCGAGATGAGGGGCTTCGATGTGACGCCGGACGGCAACCTTGTGATGACCGGGTCGCAAGTAGAAGCGGCGCAGCCCCTCACGCAGATCCAGGTTGTCCTGAACTGGCTCGACGAGCTAAACCGGCGCGTGCCGTCGGATCCGTAATGTCGAACCTCTCGAAGCCAGGGACGGCGCGCGGCGCAACGAGAATCGCGGCCGCGCTGCTGCGGAGCGCAAACTGCGTGCGACCTGCTCTCGCCAATGTGCTCCTGATCAATTTCGCCGTTGGATCTGGCTTGGGGCTAATCTGGCAGGCCCAATTCGATAAAGCCGGATACAACGACGAGGCCCACGCGGTGGCCGCAGAAGGCGGTCGCGTTTTCGCCGTGGGCCATAGTGAGACCAACACCGCCATTGTGGGTGTCATCAGGGCCTACAAAGGGAAGGATGGCGCGTTTCTTTGGGAGGACAGTTGTTCTCCAGGCAACACGAACGCCGTCGCGACCAGAGGCAAGCGCGTGTATACGGCGGGGGCGTGCCCGAGTACGCGTGCCTTCTCTGACCGCGATTTCGTCGTTCGAGCCTACAGCGCGACGGATGGCGAGCTCATCTGGGAGGATCAGGTCGGAGGCGACGGACAGAACGACAAGGGTCAGGCTATCGCTGTGAGCAACGACCGAGTTTTCGCTGCCGGCAGCGTCTACATGACCGATGCCAACCCTGATTTCGTTGTTCGAGCCTACAGAGCCAGGGATGGCGTGCTGCTCTGGCAGGACCAACATGACGAGGCCGGATTTCACGAGGCAGCCACCGCCATCACGACGCGCGGGAAGCGTGTCTTTGCCGTGGGGTTCTACGGCGAGCAGTCCCAAACCGGCGGCCTTCTTGTCCGAGCCTACAAAGTGAACGACGGTGAGGTGCTGTGGGACGCTCGATCGCAAGGCCGGAGTGTTGCGGCCATCGTCGTCGAGGGCAAGAGGGTGTTCGTTGCCGGGCACAGCGGCAGCACTACATCTGAATACGACTTTCTTGTCCGGGCCCACCGCGCGAAAGACGGCGCCCTGCTGTGGGAAGACCAGTACGACGGGGCCGGTGACTGGGATAGCGCCCATGCAATCGCGGCAGTGGGCGGTCGGGTCTTCGCCGCAGGGATCACCAAGCGAACGACGGCAGGCAGGTTCGACTTCGATTTCCTCGTTCGGGCCTACGACGCGAAGGACGGTACGCTTCTGTGGGAGGACCGCTACGACAAGGTAGGTGCGGACGATTGGGCGAGGGCCATCGTCGTCGATAGAGGACAGGTGTTCGTGGCGGGGTCCGCAGGAAATCGTCCCGGAGACGAGGACTTCCTTGTCCGCGTGTATAGAGACGCCGACGGCGTCCTACTCTGGGAGGCCACCTACGACAAGGCAGGGGGGGTAGATAGAGCCAGCGCCATCGCGGTAGGAGGTAAACGGGTGTTTGGCGCCGGGTTCGCAGACGGCACCACGACTCCCTTTGACCGGGACTTTCTTGTGAGAGCCTACCCGGTCGACGGCAGCTGAATCGGTGCTACGCCTCTTGTGGTTTACCAGCGGCCCGGCGGTGGACACGGGTCGCCGCGCAAGCGGCGAGGCATGCGACTGGACCGCAGCGCTGATGACCACCGCCGTTGGAACTCCGATGCATTAGCCCCCCATCCACACTCGGCCGATGGCAGAGCGGTAATGTAAAATCGCTCTTACTGCCCTCGTGTGGCCTGATACCGCCGCCTAGGGTGACAAGGCGCTCCGACGGGAGTGCATGGAACCTGGCACTCGATGGGCCACTACGAGATCCTCGCTCCGCTATGACTTTGAACGAGATGAATCCGAATCACGTTTCATGGGAGGTCAACAATGCCCGAACAAGCTAGCTCAACAACTTACATCGAAGATGAGCGCCTCACGTCAGTCTCAGACCAGCCCAAACAACTCAAGTACTGCGTGAATGGTGAGTGGCTCACATCCGACACCGACACCTATATGGACTGCTACAACCCATCCACGGGCGAAGTCATTGCTCAGGCTCCGCAATGTACTGCGGAAGAGGTGAACTCGGCTGTCGCAGCAGCCAAGGCAGCTTACCCGGGGTGGTCCAATACCCCCGTGGTCCGACGCGTTCAGGTGTTGTTCAAGCTCAAGACGCTCCTTGAACAACACCTGGATGAACTCACTGAGCTTCTGGCCAGAGAAATGGGGAAAGCATGGAATGAAGCAAAGGGCGATGTTCTAAAGGTAGTCGAAGTCGTCGACTTTGCCTGTGGTATGCCGCATCTCATGAAGGGCGAGTCGCTGATGGATTGCAGCACGGATTACGATACGACGATGTATCACCATCCAGTGGGTGTCTTCGCTGGAATCGCCCCCTGGAATTTTCCCGCAATGATCCCGCAGGGTTGGATGGCTCCGATCTGTATCGCCGCGGGAAATTGCTTTGTACTGAAAGCCGCCAGCTTCGTACCTCAAACATCGATGCGAATCACGGAGCTATGGTACGAAGCGGGACTCCCCAAGGGTGTCCTGAACATCGTAACAACGAGCCGGAACGAAGCGGAACTGTTACTCGAGCATCCGGATATCGCTGGAGTGAGTTTCGTTGGCTCAACCAAGGTTGGGCAGCATATTTACTCGACAGCCGCCGCCAACGGCAAGCGGGTTCAAGCACTGACCGAGGCCAAGAATCACGCCCTGGTATTGGACGACTGTGTGCTGGAACGGACAGCCAAAGGGATTGTCAACGCGTTCTCTGGTTGTGCCGGCCAACGGTGCATGGCGCTTCCGGTTATTTGTGTTGAAGAGAGTATTGCCGATGAGTTGGTTGAATCTCTGGTGCGACTCTGTTCCGAAGTGACGTTGGGACCGGCCTATGAACGAAGCACCGGGATTGGTCCGCTTGTGAACAAGGGACACTTGAACTACGTCAGCGATTGGATTCAAACGGGCGTCGACGAAGGCGCCACGCTCGTTCTTGATGGTCGACACCCTGACGTGCCGGGATATGAAGACGGGTTCTATATGGGACCGACGATCTTCGACAACGTGACTGAGGAAATGGCCGTTGGGCGGGATGAGATCTTCGGGCCGGTTATCTGCATAAAGCGCATCCAGAACTTCGAAGAAGGTCTGGACATCATGAACAACAGTGAGTTCGCCAACGGTTCGGCGATCTATACACAAAGCGGCTACTACGCCCGGGAGTTTTCCAAGCGCAGTCATGGCGGCATGGTTGGTGTGAACGTTGGTATTCCAGTCCCACTGGGGATCTTCGGTTTCACGGGACAGAAACAGTCATTCTTCGGTGATCTACATACCATGGGGAAAGATGGGGTGAGGTTCTTTACCGAACTGAAGTGCGTCACCACCACCTGGTTTACGGAAGAAATGGCCTCGGACAAGGTCAACACCTGGGACGGGACCATTGACCTTGGATCCGACGACTGAGCTCCCACTAGTGGACAGGCGGAATACACAGCCCGTTCCCGGTTGATGACGATCCCGAGAGGCAAGGGCCTGGTCGCGCTGTTGCTCCTCTTCGTGGTCGCGGCGGCCGTGGCCGCGAACGTTGCCGTGAGGCAGCGTTACATGATCTGGTACTTCACTTGGGAGACGCCTGAGGCCCCGCCGCTGCTGGACCCGGTGGAGGAAGGTCCCGGAGTCCGCTGGCACGACGATTACTTCACTGTTCAGGCGCTCGATGCACGTACCTTCGCCATCGGCGAGCCACGCTATTACCAGCAGAACTACAACTACCTGCTCCTCGGAACCGAGCGCGCCGTGTTGTTCGACGCCGGCCCCGGCGTTCGCGACGTCCGACCGGTCGCACAAGCGCTCACCGATCTCCCCGTAACCTTCGTGCCTTCCCACTTCCACACCGACCACGTAGGCAACGACATCACCTTCGAGCACGTGGCGGTGATCGACCTGCCCTATCTGCGAGCTCGCGCGCCCGACAACCGTCTGCAGCTCACGAACCGCGAGCACCTGGGTTTCCACGAGGGCGTTGCCCCGCCGACGCTCGAGGTCGACGAGTGGATCCTGGCGGGAGACACCATGCAGCTGGGCGACCGCTCCCTGCGAGTTCTGTATACGCCAGGCCACACGGAAGACTCGATCTCGCTCCTCGACGTGGAATCCGGCCAGCTGTTCTCGGGCGACTTCATCTATCCCGGACCGCTGTTCGCGTATCTCCCGAATAGCGGCATGGGGGACTACGTGCAGGCCGCCGACACCGTCCTGAGCTCCGTTCCGGCCGGCGTTCACATCTTCGGCGCACATCGGGGCAGGCAGCCGGGGGCGCCTCTCCTGGGCTTGGCCGATGTGCGGGACCTCAGAGCCGCGCTGGACGCGATCCGAAACGGAGAGCTCTCGGGCGAGGGCTTCTACCCCGTCCGCTACCGCATCAACTCGCGGTTGCGCCTGCTGGCAGACCCCTGGTTGTTGCAGGACTGGACGCCGCGCCGCCCGTCCTTGGCAACTCCCTGAAACGGGTGAAATCTACCGGCGCGGTCGAGGGTGGCGAGTGGTCTTCGCTCGACCAATACCGCCGCCTAGGGGCAGGCCATGCGGCGAGGAGCGTTTCTGGCCGATCCTCCCGGCACCTTCCGTGGACCCTCGCGCGCCCCAGCGATACGCTTCAGGCGCCGGCACCCCGCATCGAGAGCCCATCGGAGAGCGAAGCAGCACTCTATGAGAACACTTCTGCGAGAACCCCTTCTGCATTTCCTGCTGTTGGGTGTGGCGATCTTCGTTACCTACCAGTTGCTCTCCGATGCCGGATCCTCCGGCAACCGGCCTCTGGAAGAAATCGTTGTCACCCGGGGCCGTATCGATGCGCTGACTCTGGAATTCGAGAGAGTCTGGCAACGCCCGCCAACAGAACAGGAACTGGATGGTCTGTTACAGGCCCACATTCGTGAAGAGGTCATGTACCGCGAGGCGCTGGCTATCGGTCTCGATCGAGACGACCCCATCATCCGGCGGCGTTTGCAACAGAAGCTGGCATTTCTTACCGAAGACGTCGCCAACCTGGCGGAGCCTACTGAAGCCGAGCTCGAGGCCTTTCTGGCAACGAATCAGGATCGCTTCCGTGAGGAAACGCGTTTCAGCTTCGAGCAGATTTATTTCAATGTAAGCGAGCGCGGCCGCAGGGCCGAGGCAGATGCGGAACTGCTGCTAGCGGAACTGCGAACGCCTAAAACGCCGAGCCCCGGTGAAGACTCCAGTTCCAGTATCGATACGGCTCCGCTGGGCGATCCGTTGCTGCTGTCGCAGTTCAACGAGGCCTATGAGCGCGAGATCGTGCGTGCCATGGGAAGCCAGTTCTTGGGGGGACTGCAGTCTTTGCCAGTTGGCAGCTGGCAGGGACCCATTGAATCCGGCTTCGGATTGCACCTGGTCAAGCTTAGTGAACGGATCGAAGGCACCGCTCCTCCGCTCGATGATATTCGGGATCTCGTGTCACGGGATTGGATGGCTGCGAAACGCGAGGAGACCAACGACGCTTCGTACGCCGCCCTGCGTGAACGCTACGTCGTGACAATTGCCGAACCGACTGCATCCGACCTGAGCGCCATCGCCGCACGTTCCGCCGAGGACTAGGAAGTGGTCGACGATGAATACCATCGCGACTGCCGGGCACATAGCGTCACTTCGCGCTTTATCGAAAACGACGATTCGACTCCCATCACTTCAATTCAGGCGGATCTCATGATCTCTCGACGCTTCCTGCCGCATAGTGCTCTGCTCACATTTTGTTGGGCACTATTGCTGCTCTCCGTTGAGAGCGCGTTCGGACAATGGTCCATACCGGGCGAGCTGCAGCCGCAAGCGAGCGTGCTCAACGATGAACAGATCGAGTTCATTACGTCAGGCGCGATACTGAAATATATTCCGGAGCGGCAGCTCGAACACGAGCTCGCCACACGTGATGCAGACAGCCTGCGATCTCTGATGGACGACCTGATGTCGGCCGCCGAGCAAATGGGTTATGACCCGGAGCGAGACATGGGCGCGGCGCCGCTCAACCTCACTACCAAGAGTTTCGGCATGCCCATGCCTACACCGGCACTGTTGCGCGATTTCGAACGGGAGCCCGGTCCGTTCAGGGTGCACCGTTACCTGTTTCCGAAAACCGGTGTGCCTACGTTTGGTGGCGCCGCCGTCGCCATCTGGCCGGAAGATCTCGTCGCAGGCAAAGTGGATGTGGCGATCGTCGGCGTGCCAAGCAATCTGAGCAGCGGCCGGCGCGACGCCAAGAACGGCCCGAACGAAATGCGTGGCCTGAACACCATTGCCACGCCAGATGTGCAATCTCTGGTGAAGCCGTTCGAAACGCTGTCCGTGGTCGACTATGGTGATTTCGCTGTCGACCGGCTAAGCGCAGAAAGAACCGTCAACCACGTTGCCGCCATGGTCGCCGAAACCGCGGGTGCCGGCGCCATCCCGATGCTGGTCGGCGGTGATACTTCGCTGCTCTACTCTGGCGTCAGCGGCGTCGCCCGAGTCCACGGGAATGGCAGCTTCGGATTGCTGCACTTCAGCGCCCATCCAGATGCCGAGCGCAGCGGTGACCATACGATTTCTGACCGCCAGGCGCTTTTCCTGCTGTTGGACGAGGGCATCGTGGAAGGCAGCGAAACCGTCCAGGTGGGCTTACGCGGGCCCACGGTAGATGCCGACACACTGCAGTGGCTGCGTGACAACAGGGTGCGCTACCACACGATGGCTGAGTTCCGGCAACGCGGATCCGAGACAGTCATGCAACGGGTACTGCAGGAAGTCGCCGCAGGCCCCGACGCCTATTTCGTCTCGATCGATGTCAGCGTCGTTGACCCTGCCGAGATGGTTGGGGCTGGGCGTGCAACGCACAATGGCTTGCGTCTCGAGGAAGTGACGCAGGCAGTCCGGCATGTGTGCGCGGCGAAAGAGATCGTCGGTTTCGAAATCACCGACATGGCCCCGATGCTGGATTCCTCTCGACTGTCGGTAATGCATGCGAATGCTGCGCTGAATGCCTGCCTGGTTGGCATCGCGGTGCGCAAGGCCGGCCTCGACCCCGACTACGTTCATCCCTTGGCGCTCGATCATGGCCAGCGATAGCATGCGCCCGGCCCGCACGAATTGGAGCATCTCTGTGCCATTCGTTTCGATTGACGTTCGTGCCGCACTGCTCCTGCTTGTGGCAGCGGCTGCACCGGTTGCCTGGGCCCAGGACGAAAAGCCTGCCACCCAGGGGCACGTGGTCGGTGAGCGCGCGTATCCGTTTGACACCGTCGACCCACGGGAGGAGGAAAAGCCGCCTATTGAGCTACCCGACAGCGTGGCGTCGAAGCTCGAACTGCTGACGCCGGAGCAAATCGAGTTTCTCAAGAGCGGCGATGCGCGTGCCTTTACCGGACCAGCCGAAGAAGCCGTTGAAGCGCTCGAGAAACGCACACCGGAGGAAGTAAAGGCATGGGTCGAGGCCATGCAAAAGGCAGTGGAACGACGCCGCTACACCGAAGGACGCGACCTGCCCAACATTCCCTTCAATACGGAATCGGCCGATTTCAATGCCTGGCGATTGCTGCGTCCCCGCTCCATGGATCCAGAGCGGGAGGCGGGACCGGTCGCGCTCGGTCGCTATCGCGGCGGCGGCGGTCCACCAACGTTCGGCGGTTTCCCGCTGGCGCTGTCGAAGGACGACCTGGTCGCTGGCGAGGTTGATGTCGCCATCCTCGGGGCGCCCCTGAACATGGGCGGGGGATGGCGCGACTCGGGTGAGCGCGCCACCGTCGAGCTTCGCCTGCGAGGCCGGGCCATTGGCGGAGAGGACCAGTATGTGCAGATCAGTGCATCTGAGGTACTGACCGTCGTGGACTACGGCGACGTGGCGGTAGACAACGACAGCACGGAACGGTCCATGCGCCACGTCCGCGATATCGTGCGCGAGATCGCGGAGACGGGAGCTGTACCCATGATTGTCGGCGGCGATCACTCATTGGAATACCCCAATGTTGCGGCCCTGGCGGACGTCTATGGCAAGGAGCAGGTATCGGTTATTCACTTCGACTCGCACTACGATGCCTGGTGGGGCGGCGCCCATCTGATCAGTCATGGACTCCCCGTGTACCGCCTGATCAACGAAGGCCATGTGCGGGCTGCGGACTACATCCAGGTCGGGCTGCGCTCGGCCGGACCCGACAAGTCGGGGTTCGCCTGGATGCGGGAACAGGGCATGCGTTACCACAACATGGCCGAGATCGAGCGGCGAGGCTGGGATGCCGTGCTTGACCGGATTGTCTCCGAGGCCAGTGAAGAGGGCCGCAAGCTGCACATCTCTTTCGACATCGATGTTCTCGATCCCGCATTCGCGGTGGCTACCGGCACGCCGGTTCCGGGAGGGCTCACCATGCGCGAGGCGATCACTATCATCCGCCGCCTGTGCGCGGAGTCCAATGTAGTGGGATTCGATCTGGTCGAATTCCATCCTGGACTGGATCCGACCTACACGACTGCGCTCAGCAGCGCGCATATCGTCAAGGCGTGCCTAACGGGACTGGCGATGAACAAGGAAGGGATGACTGGGAAGCATTACCTGAGCCCGTTGTCATCCGAGCACGCCATAGACGACTACTACGGCGACCAGCAACTACACCTGGACTCGACGAAGGCAGAGGAGCAGAGGGAACAAGAGCAGGAAGACGAGAAGGAAGAAGAACAAGACAAAGAAGAACAAAAGGAGCAGTGACTAGGCACATCCTCCGCTCGCCTCTCACGCCGTCGCTCTGCTCGAGCCTATAGATTCGCGCCTTCCGATTGGCAACCCTGTCGACCCTGACCGTGGAACCTCGCTCGCTACGGCGGTACGCTTCTGGCGCTCACCTACCCTACTTCGGGAACCCGATGGAACCCGGTACCTTCGCGAGAAGATCGACGTGGCCATGAAGACGATTCGGATCTTCACCTTGGTGCTTCTTGTCCCGGCCTCTGCAGCTGCAGCGCAGCAATCCCGAATGCCCGCCACGGCCGAGCAGGTCGCCCGGCCCGGTGGGAAGCTGCCGGGGGACGTCGAGATCTCGCTCGTCAAGATCGCCGACGGGTTTCAGGATCCGACCAACGTTGCCAGCGCCGGGGATGGCACGGGCCGGATCTTCGTCGTCGAGCGCGCCGGCCGGGTCCGGATCGTCCACCGGGACGGGCGCGTGCAGGAGGAGCCGTTCCTCGATCTCACGGCCATCAACCCCCTCGGCAGCGACGTGCAAACGGGCTTCGTCGAGCAGGGGCTTTACGCCATCGCGTTCCATCCCGCGTTTAGCGAGAACGGCTATTTCTACGTGCACTACGCCTCGCTGCCCTTCAACGGAGACGGGGTGATCGTGCGTTTCCAGGTCGACCCGGAAAGCCCGGATGCAGTAACGGCGGAGCGCACCCGCCAGACCGCCAAGGTCCTGATGCGGATCGAGCAGCCCTACTACAACCACAACGGCGGGCAGATCGAGTTCGGTCCCGACGGTTATCTCTACATCGGGTCCGGGGACGGCGGCTGGGAAGGCGATCCACTCGAGGCCGGGCAGGATCTCTCGACGCTGCTCGGCAAAATGATCAGGATCGACGTCGACACCGCCGACAACGATCGCATCCCCTACAGAATCCCCGACACTAACCCCTTGGCCAGCGCCAGCGACGAACGGCTGATGCAGCTCTTCGGAATCTCGGAGCTCGAATTCTCGAGGATCAAGACGAGGGGACGCCCGGAAATCTGGGCCTACGGCGTGCGCAACCCGTACGAGTTCTCCTTCGACCTGGAAACGGGCGATCTCTACATCGCAGACGTCGGACAGAATCACTGGGAGGAGATCATCTACCAGCCCGCCGCCAGCCGCGGAGGAGAGAACTACGGCTGGCCGAGGATGAACGGAACGAAGTGCTACCCCATGACTGGCGCGTCCGACGAGTGCCCACAGGTGGGAATGCTGCCAGCGGCGGAGTATCCGCATGAAGTCCCCTACCCAGGCGCGGCGCCGCTCACGGAAGGCTTCGGCTGCTCGGTGCAGGGGCTGGGGGTGGCGAACTACGGCGGAATGAACGGCGTCTATCTGGTGGGAGACTGGTGCTCAGGGCGCATATTCGGTCTCGGATGGGACGGTGCACGCTGGCAGCTGGAGGAGCTCCTGCAGACGAACCTGCAGTTCACCGCTGGCGGCTATGACGACGACGGGTTCGTGCTGGCCGTTAATTGCAACTGCTTCTACACCTCGGACCGCGGTCCCGGGGCAAACCCGCCGGGCTCGCTCTGGCGCATCGTCCCTTCGAGCGAGGTCCGGACCGGCGACGAGGTCGCACGAGTGGTCCGCAGGGGTTCGACGAGTACGGTGGCGGACAGCGACACCCTGGTCTTCCGGAACGCCTTGGATGACACGCCGCTGGATTTCAACAGCTCGCCGGAGTTGAGCCTGTCCGCGACGGCCCGGCAGTTTCGGGATTCCGGGCTCAATCCGTACAAAGAGAATGCGGCCGCCGTCGCCGAGGGAAGGACAGCCTATCTTCAGGAGTGCGCCTCCTGTCACCTGGAGGACGGCACCGGCCGCATCGGCTCGAACCTCGTCGACGATCAATACACCCACCCGCGCGTCTCCACCGATGTCGGCATGTTCGAGGTGATCTACGCCGGCGGGGTGGGCGCCATGCAGCCCGCCGCTGGCCGCATCACCCTCGACGAGATGCTGAAGATCATGGCGTTTCTCGACTCTCTGAAGAGATGACGGACGGGCTCGCCCAGTAGAACAAGGCGCCGAGTTCGGGATCACCTCATTCGGGCATCGCGAAGGGCCCGTCATCCAGGAACCGCCGAACTACATTGTCCGAGATCCGAGATACGTTGTTGTCGTAGCCGTTGTGCGGAAGGCTCGCACCCCAAGCGATGGACCCAACGGAGAACACGGCACCGCCTCCAGGGGTCTCGAAGAACGTCATGTCGGCGCGGATGTTCGGGTTCTGAATGCCATCCATGGCGCTGTGATGAAAGCCGGTCTCGTCGGGTACCAGGTAGGTGTTTTCGGTGTGACCTTCGGAGCTTGCGACGACCAGGGCATGCGAAGGTGTTCCCAGCATGGGATCGACGGCATCGATTTCTGAGCCGCTGGCACCGCCGCCCTTGATACCGAAATCGCCGATCACGTCATCCTCACCGATGCCCTCGAACATGAAACCGACGCGAGGATCGAAGCTCGCCTCCGTGCGCACGTAGTAGCCGGAAGCATCAAACCCGACGGCGACCGTGCCCACGCCCACCAAAGCCTGTGGTGCCATGCCGAGGCGTCGCCACAGACCACCGTATTCTCCGGTGAACTCCAGATAGTACTCACCGGGTTCCTCGTCACGGTAACGGATGCCGTCCTCGGGCCGCCGCAGCTCGACCACACCGGGCATCTCCGATGAGAGGGCGCACCGCCAGATGAACCCGTTGCCGCCGAGATAGATCAGACGACCCGCGCGGGCGAGATAGCCGCGCAGCCCGTCCCACATCGGTGTGGTGAAGTACTCAGGATGGGTGCCGGTCAGCACGGCCTGGTATCCGTCGAGCAGCGCCGTACCTTCCTCGTGAAGATCCTCATCGGTGATCACGTCGTACTCGATACCCTGGTTCTCCAGCCAGCCCAAGATGTGGGTGTCGGCATTGAAGCTCCACAAGGGCGTCTTCGGTGCCATATTGAGCACCGGACGTAGCCTCGAGGCGTAGCGCACGCCGCTGCCGTCGGAATGGGTGTCATAGGTCGACAACCCGACCTCGTTGTGCTCCTGCAGAAAGACATCGCCCTTGTCCAACGTGGTCCACACGGCCTCGGCCACTTCGCAAAAGCGTTCGTGGAACAGCCAGTGATAGTTCGCGTACGCCATGTAGGTGACCGTCGAGGCAAGAAAGGCCAGCCTCGAGGTGGTGGTACCCCGTGGTGGTCGAACGAAGAAGGTGACGTACGACTCGTCGTCTTCGGTCGTCAGGCGCACCGCGTAGACACCGCTTCGCAGATCATCGGGCACGGTGTATTCGAAATCCGTCTCCCATCCGGCGTCGTAGAGATCGTCGTCGTGGAAGTGGATAGCGCCGTATTCGTGCGGTGCGTGACGCCAACTCTGCTCCGCGCCGCTCCAGTTGTAGCCTTTGCAACCGCGTGACGGCAGGTTGACCGTTTCCCCGTGAAGGCCGTTGGGACCGACATCACGTATGGCACTCCGACCAATGTCGCGTGAGAAATCCCAGGCGGCGAGCACAGGAGCGTCCCGGTCTGTTGGGAGAGCGTCCCAGGTCGTCATCGAGCGTTCCGCCGGAGACAACGGCCGGGCAATCAACCGCGGCCGATCGATCTTGCCGTTGTAGTGGCATCGAGAACCCGGTTTCCCCGTCGGCAGCACCATCGGTAGCGCCGCAAACATGAGCGGCGCGTCGCACTCGATCGCCGCGCCCAGTTCGACCCGGGTCGTTGCGTCAACGGCCCTGTGGCTCTCGTGGTCTACATTCAGCGGCTCTTGGCGGACGCTCAGCTCTCCCGTCGAGGCATCAAACGACCCGCTAACCAGATGCCAGCGTCGCATGGCCAAGGGCTCGCCGGTGCTGATCTCGGCGACGGTTCCGCCACCGTCACCCACCCTCATGGCAAGCGCGCCAGCATCGTCGATCAGGAGGGCGAACCCGAGGCCTGGATCATCCTGCCAGCGAGCAATGAGACCCTGCTCTCCCTTGTGCGGTGTGGTCGGCCATATCCACGCCTGAACGGTGAAGCTCTCGAGCGTTGCGATCTCAGGGGAACCAGGCACCAGTGCGTAGGAACCGCAGTCGATCGGCTGCGACCGAGCCGCGTACTCCCCGCTGAACGGTGCCTCGATCGGTTCGTCGCCGTAGATGTTGCGGTCAGGGTCGTCGTCACCGCAGATGACGCGAACCAGATCGGCTCGATAACGCTCGGGCCCGTAGGTGCTCACCATGACGCTGAGCGTCTCTCCGGGCGCGACGCCCCAGACGTTGCTGTATCCCAGGATCGTCTTCACACTCATTCAACTCCGGGCGTTTGGCGATCCAGTCCTGACAGGTCTGCCCCGGTAACCGTTCGCCAGCGCCGCTTGAACACCTCCCACACGCCTTCGTAGTAGTCGTCGAAGACCTGGCCTTCGACCAGTTCCAGTCTGGCCCCACGCTCGATGGGCATTCTTGCCAGCGTCCACTGGCGGCCACGCTGCGTGCACACGAGAATGTGGCGGTCGGCCATTGGCATGACTCGCAGCCGGTTCACCACCAGGGCGAGCTCAGCGCTATGGGGTCCGCCAGGGTTGTTGCGAAATTCTTCCGCGAGGTCCGTTCTCGAAGGATCGATTTCATACATTGGAGGCTCCTAGCGGGCCATGGTGAGAGTGCGGCCTGCTGGACTCGGCGGCAACATAGCAGCAGTCAGGGAACTCAAGGAGACCAACATTGGGAATCAATCGTGATCGTGCCCTGGAGGAATGCCAGCCCGAGATGGAGTTGGCGTTCAGCCTGGGAGAGTTCGAGCAACGTCTGCAGCGTATCCGGGCGCGCATGCAGGACGATGGCATAGATGTTCTGTGGCTCATGGCTCCCGAAAGTCTCTACTACGTGAGCGGCTACAAGTGCATCTGGTATCAAGCGCAAGGCCCGAAACAGTGGCCCGCCACCAGCGGAATCGCAATCCACAAGGACCGCGACGACTTCATCCTGTTCGACACGCCGAGCGAGAGGATCATGTGCCGCTTCGTGACGTGTGCCAAGGACATCCGGATCTTCCCGATGGGCGGGCGGCGCGATGGCATCTCGTTCATCATCGGCGAACTGAAATCGCAAGGCTGGCTGTCCTCCGGCACCGTCGGAATGGAATTCCACAGCTATCGACCAAATCCCGCCATCAGCAAACGGTTCCGGGGCGCTTTCGAGAGCACGGGTATGAGCGTGACCGACGGTAGCGATATCTTGCGCCAGCTCCGGTGGGTCAAATCGGAGGCCGAGATCGCGTGTCTCGAAAAGGCTTCGGAGATCACCGATATCGGTTTGCAAGCGGCGCGGGATGCCATCCGGCCCGGTGTCACCGAGCTGGAGATCTACGGGGAGATCGCCACTGCCATGGCCAAGGCGGGCGGAGAAAACCCGGGACTCACGCTGCCGGTGAATTCAGGGCCGAAAGCCAATTGCGGCCATGCGCTGGGCCAGCCGCAAGGTCATCAAGGCCGGTGAACAGGTCAACGTCGACGTCAGCGGCGTGTTCAACCGGTATCACTCCAACGCGGGACGGTGCTTTCATGTCGGCGAGCCCGCCAAGGACGTCCTCGAGTACCATCGGCGATCCAGCGGAGTCTTCGACGTCATCGCCGAGATGCTGCGCCCGAATCTGCCGGTCGCGGAGCTCGTGACCAGGACCAGGGCCTACTACGACGAGGTCGGCATCTGGTCGGATGCTGCTTGGGTCGGCGGCTATGAGCTCGGCCTCGCCTTTCCGCCCGATTGGGTAGGCAACTATGTCTACGAGATGACCGATACCGAGACGGACAGGCTGCTGGAACCGGGGACGGTGGTCAATTTCGAGAGCCAATTCTTCTCGCCCCGCATGTCTGGAATCACGTACTACATCGATACGCTGATGTTCAAAGCAGACACTGCGGTTCAACCTCTGGAATCGCCGCTGGATTTGGTTGTGGTCGGTGCCTAGCCAGGCGACGAGAGGGAGGGTTTGAAATGAGAACGAGAACCAAGCGACGAGACACACCTCAACATCGACTGCCATGGCATGGGAAAAGGGGCGCGCGAAAGGAAGTTCGAGAACTACTTCGGTCCCCGGATTGGCTCCAACGGTCCCGAGTGGATGTGGAACCTACCGCTCCCACCCAATCATCACTTCGTGCTGGAGTGTTTCGTCTATATGCCGTGGCCTTCCAGCGAGCACGACAACCTGTACTTGCTCTGGTGGGACCATGAGCAGGCGCTTGCCACCGAAAGCGGCGTCGAATACCTGTCTCCGCCGCAAGAAGAGCTCTATCTCATCAACTAGACGATTCCGTACATCCTCATGATCCCATAGGCTCCTCGGTACTCGCTGATCGGGGAATCCCGGCCACCCTGCATCCTGTTTCGGCGCCATCGGAGGCGCGACGATGGCGACCGCAAAGATAGGCATATTCATCGCCCTGGGTTTGGTGGCGGCGACCTTCGTCGCCGTCTGGGTGGTCGCGGGTCGTAACGCCCGGCGCACCCTGCCGGCCACGGACCCGGCAGTTCGCGGGGGATGGCCCGATCTCAAGGAAACCGTCATCGGCGCGGTGGTCGCCTTCTTCGACACCCTGGGCATCGGCTCGTTCGCGCCGACGACCGCCGCCTACAAGTTCTTCAAGATCGTCCCCGATCGGATCATCCCGGGCACCCTCAAGACCGGCGGCAGCCTCACGATCTTCGCGCAGGCGCTCATCTTCGTGACCATCATCGAGGTCGACGTGCGGACGCTGGTGCTGCTGATCGCAGCGGCGACGGTCGGCGCCTGGCTCGGTGCCGGAATCGTTGCCGAGCTGCCGCGGCGCCGCATTCAGGTGGGCATGGGCGTCGCCTTGCTCGTAGCGGCCGCCCTGATGGTCATGGCGCAGTTCGATCTGTTCCCTGTCGGCGGCGAGGCACTCGCCTTCCACGGCCCGTTGCTGGTGGCGGCGATGGTCGGCAACTTCATTCTCGGGGCGCTCATGACGCTCGGAATCGGCATGTACGCCCCGTGCATGATCATGGTCAGCCTCATGGGCTTGGACCCGCGGGCGGCATTTCCGATCATGATGGGCTCTTGCGCGTTCCTCATGCCGGTGGCGAGCATGAGCTTCGTACGCAAGAACAGCTACGCGCTGCGCCCGGCGCTGGGTCTGCTGCTCGGCGGCGTCCCGGCGGTGCTCGTCGCCGCCTTCGTCGTCGGGTCGCTGCCGCTGACCGCCATCCGCTGGTTGGTGGTGGTCGTGGTGATCTACGCCGCGGTCGCGATGCTGGTCTCGGCGCGGGCTGAGCTCGAAGCGAGCCCTGGGGCAACCCGGGTGAGCGAAGGCTAGTGGCCTGTAACAGGGGAATCGATAGCGCCGCAGATGGGATTTGCGGGCGAGATCAAGGCGCGGCGAGAATGACGATGCCGCGGCGCATCGTCGACGAGTCGCAACGCCGAGTTCGCCCGCAACTGCCTATCTGTCCGCAGGCCCATCAAGAGAACAGTGGCGAAGTCGGGCCGCCTGCGGCGTTGCTCCTCCTCGGAGATGCACCAACATCCACTCGTCGGAACGCCTTGCATCCGACCCCATTTCGCCACCACGGCACTATCGATTCCCCTGTTACAGGCCACTAGAATGGGCCTATGAAGAAGTCCGACCGTGACTTGGGGATGGACCGGGAGATCACCCGGCGCGACTTCCTGAACGGCACCAGCGCGGCGATCGGTGGCGCGGGTGCGATCGGAGCAGGGGTGCTCTCGGGTGAAACGGTGAGCGCGGCGGAGCCGCCCGCGACCTCCTCGGGCCCGACGCACCTTGCGCAGGGCTCGCCGCCGTCGGACGACTACTACCCGCCCAAGTTGACCGGGATGCGCGGCAGCCACGAGGGGTCTTTCGAAGTCGCGCACGAGATGCGCTATGGAAAGACTTGGGACGAGGCCGAGGACACCGGCGAGAGCTACGACCTGATCGTGGTGGGAGGAGGACTGAGCGGGTTGTCCGCCGCGTGGTTCTTCAAGAAAGCGCTACCGGAATCGAAGGTGCTGGTGCTCGACAACCACGACGACTTCGGCGGCCACGCCAAGCGCAACGAGTTCATGGTGAACGGCCGCCAGGTAATCGGCTTCGGCGGCACGATGTCGATCCACGGCGCCAACAGTTATACCTACGAGGCGAAATCGCTGCTGGAGGAGATCGGCATCGACAAACCGCGTTACCTGGCGAGCACCGAGTCGGACCGCGGCCTGTACCGCAGGATGGGTCTGCAGCCGGGCGTCTTCTTCGACCGCGAGACGTTCGGTACGGATCGACTGGTGGTCGGGAGGCCGCGGCGCAGCTCCCAGCCGGCCCGACCTGGCTCGCTCACCTGGGAGGAGTTCCTCGCCAAGACACCGCTGTCCGACGCCGTTAAGGAGGACATGCTGCGGCTCCACGAGGGCCAGCGCGACTACATGCCCGGCCTGTCGCTCGAGGAGAAGAAGCAGCGGCTGCGCAAGATCAGCTATCAGGACTATCTGCTCGAGGTCGTGAAGGCGGATCCGGGGGTGATCCCCTACTTCATGCGGCGGGGCGACGCCAACGGCTCGGCCGGGATCGACTCCTGTAGCGCCTGGGGCGCCCTACGCGCCGGGTGGTTCCCGGGGTTCGATGGGCTCGGGCTGAAGCAACCGCCGCAGAGCTGGCTCGGCGAGGGAGACGAATTCGGCCCCAGCATCCACTTCCCCGACGGCAACGCCGCGGTGGCTCGGCTGATCGTCCGATGGCTGATCCCGAAGGCGCTCCCCGGCACGACGATGGAAGACTCGGTGGCGACGCCGATCAACTATGCCGCCATCGACGAGGACGACAGCCCGGTTCGAATTCGGCTCAACAGCACGGTGGTCAACGCCCGCCACGTCGGCGAGCGCCGCGCCGCCAGCGAGGTCGAGGTTACCTACGTGCGCGACGGGAAGGCGCACCGTGCGCGTGGCGCCACCTGCGTGATGGCCTGCTACAACGCCATGATCCCCTACCTCTGTCCCGACTTTCCGGAGGAGCAGAAGGAAGCCCTGCACATGGCTGTTCGCAGGCCGCTGGTCTACACCAGCGTCGTGCTACGGAACTGGAAGCCCTTCGAGAAGCTCGGCGTTTCGAACATCTACAGCCCAGGCGGATACCACGAGGTCATCGACCTGGACTACGGCCGCAGTCTCGGCGAGTACCAGTGCGCACAGACGCCCGAGGATCCAATGGTGCTGCATCTGCAACGCTTTCCGCCCCACCCTGGGCTGACGGCCCGCGACCAGTTCCGTGCCGGCCGCGAGGAGCTCCAATCGACACCGTTCGAGACGTTCGAGCACAACATTCGTGACCAACTGGGCCGGGCCCTGGCAGACGGCGGCTTCGATCCGGCACGGGACATCGAGGCCATCACCGTGAACCGCTGGCCGCACGGCTACGCTGGCGGCGCCAACGACCTCTACGACCCCGAATGGGGATACGACGAGGTTCCCTGGGTGCGCGGCCGTCAGCGCTTCGGTCGCATCACGGTGGCCAACTCCGACGCCGCCGCCACCAGCTTGACCCACGCCGCCATCGACCAGGCACACCGGGCGGTCCAGGAGCTGTTGACGGACGTCATCCGTCCCGAGTTCCAGTATCCGTGGGCAGAGCGAACCTGATCGTAGTAGCTCCTGGTCGCTGGTTCCCACCACGACGAGATCGAGCATGGGTTCGTTGCCGGCCAGCCTATCCCCGACCGCCATTGTCGAGGTTCTTCTTCAGAAGTTCCTAAGGCTCTCCTCAGGACTCGCCAGCGGCCACGGGTGAGGGTGCCGACAACGACGCGACACCCGCTTGATGGCGCGAGACGGCGCTGCGGCTCACGGTCGCGTCGCAGGTTCTGTGGGTCGCGGCCCGTCTCCAAATGTTCCGCCGACTGGCGGAAAGGAAGGCTGTGATGAGCTCTCGACTCAACAGCTCGGTGGTTTTGGTCGTCGCGGCGCTGACGTTGGCAACCGGATGCGCCACCACGACCCGGACCATGACGCGGCACGTGATGACCACCAGCGCGCCGGCGCACCCAACCTACCGAATCCTCGGGGTGACGCTCGAGGACGGGATGGCGCTCGGCTTCACCGAGCCGGCAACGACGGGCCGAAACGAGGCCGGCGAGCCGGTACTGTTCGCCGGGGTGCCGACAGGGCATCCGGGCGGCAAGGCCACGGCGTCGATCACCATCCGGATCGCCGAGATCGAGACGTTTTGGCTGGAGTACTCAGACGAGGAGCGCGTCGACGAGACGGGCAAGCTCGTCGCCAGCACGGTGGCCGTCGTCGGGG
Organism: Acidobacteriota bacterium; assembly: GCA_965197275.1. GTDB lineage: Bacteria > Acidobacteriota > UBA890 > UBA890 > WLXD01 > DASCOT01. Next base: position 271,384 of record CBDAMQ010000028.1, on the reverse strand, counting down.
CCGGCGTGATTCTGGATGCCATCTTCCAGGATTGGCACTGATCGAGACCGGCCCAGGTCGATTCTCCGTAAAGGCCCAGATGGGCTATTGTCGACGGACGGTCCGTGGTCGACTGGCCGTTACCGCTGCAACGTGAAGGTGAACTTCGCCGTGAGCGTACGGTCGTCCAGGCGGTCGAACGGGCCACCGAACGCGGTCGACTGCCGGTACACCAGGTAGAAGTCGTCGCCGGTACGGTAGATGTAGCGCAGCCTGGCGAACGCCGACAGCTGGTCGGTGACGCTGCTGTGCTGCAGCAACGAGTCGAACAGCATTCGATCCGACAACGACAGCTCGGCGCGTAGCCGCACCAGGTGGGTATTGAAGCTCCCGCCAGGCAGGTGGATCCGATTGAAGCTGTACTGCGGGTTCAGCCTAAATCGGTCGCTGAAGCGGACGTTGGGGCCGCCACCGACTCCGAAGCGCTCGCCGTCGTAAAAGTCGCCCAGGTTGAAGGTCAGGCTGCCGCTCACCGGACGGCTGGGGGCGGTGCGCAGCGTGATCTCCCCGTCCGTCCAAGAGTAGTCCCCGGTCGGAATGGTGACGTTCTCGTCGATGGGGAAATCGAAATCCAGCAGCTCGTAGTTGCGATTGATGCGGAAGCGGATGCCGTCGCCGGACTCGAGATCCAGCCGCGCTCCCAGACGACCCAGCCGGGAGACCTCTCGTCCACTGGTATCGGTAATGCGCTCGAACGAGGGTTCCAACGACAGCCGTCTGATGAACGGCAAGCTCGGGCGCAGCGACCAGCGCGCCTGCGTGTTGGTGCGCACGATGTCCTGTCGGAGGACGAACCCGAGGTCGCTGTCGAAATCGTCGGCTACATAGGTGACGTCGCCGCCCAGCCCCAACGCCTCGCTTTCCCAGCCGGCGCTGAACTGCCCGACCCAAGAGGTGCCCTCAACGTCGTTGTCCTGGCCGCCGGCCACGAAGCCGGACACGAGCAGATGGTCGAAGAAGGTGAAATTGGCGTCGACGCCGAAGACGCGATTGTATTGTCCGTCAGTTCCCTGGACGTTGGTGACCAGCGCACCGACGGTCGATCGGTCGAACACATCCTGCTTCCAGCGAAAAGCGGCGAAGTTCTGGCCCGCGCCGAACTGCGAGTCACCCGTCTGCACGTTCACGAAACCGACGTTGCCACCACCGAGCCTTCCCGTCAGCTTGCCGCCGTAGCGAATGGGGACGGGCTGCCCCTCTGGCCCCAGCCCGATCCGGCGCGAGAAGAACAGCAGTGCCAGTGGCGGCTGGCGCTGAAAGCCGCCACCCTCCCCAGACGCCGAGCTGCGACGGGCCAGCGTGCCGAAGGTAAAGCTGTTGGCCGCCTCCAGAAAGAACTCGCGCTGCTCGGGAAAGAACAGCGAGAAGCGCGTCAAGTTGACCTGCTGCGTGTCGGCCTCGACCTCGGCGAAGTCGGTGTTCGCCGTCAGGTTGGCGGTGAGGCTAGGGGTCAGCTGCACTTTGAGGACCTCGATGCCGATATCGCCCCTGGTGTCAGACAGCGGATCATCGCGCTGCTGGAACGAGTCGTAGCCGCCGGTGACGAAGGGCTTGAGCCGGAAGCGATCGGTGAGCCCCAGGTCCTGCAGCCCGACGAGATTTCCGTACTGTGAGACCGCCAGCCAGTTGTAGTCGCGGCTGGTGTTGTTCCAGTTGATGCGCTCCTTGCTGCGGGCCACGTCGCGCTCGAACTCGATGCCCCAGACGTGGCTCCCGGTGGGATACCGGAGGGCGGCGAACGGGATGGCGAGTTCGGCCTCCCAGCCGCGTTCGGTGATGCTGGCCGCGGCGTCCCAGGTCTCGTCCCAGTTGGCGTTGAGCTGGCTCTCGTCACGCACTGTCAGGTCGAGTTTGGCTCCGAGGGCATTGACCTCGAAGGCGAAGGCATTGCGACCGTCGTTGAACGTGTCAATGTAGACTGCGACCCAATCGTCACCGATCTGGAAAGCATCGCGGCGCATCTCTTTGGCGACGATCTTGTCGGGCTCATCGTCGAAGGCGATCCAGCCGATGTACAGGTTGTCGTCGTCGTACAGAACGCGCGCCTCGGTGCGATGCGACGGCGCCGCGCCGGCGATGGGCTCCTTCTGGACAAAGTCGCTCACTACGTCCGCTAGCAACCACCCCGCGTCGTCGATCCGGCCATCGAGGGTGGGGGGCGTGTCCGTCCAGGTCGCGGCAGCGCGTTTGCCATCGATGGGAAGGTCAGCCGCGGATCGCGAAACCGCGCCGGCGTCCGTCGCCGTGAAGGCGCCGGCAGACGCGTTGGCGGGAACCATCGGTGTCGGGGGTTCGCTTTCTGGCTGTGTCGGGTCGCTTGCCGGTGCGAGATCAGGGGCAGTCGCGGCTGGCGGGACCGACGGCAACGCCAACGGACCGGTCTCGCCGGATCGAACCATTCGTACGGGGATGTTGCGACCCGGCGACGGCCGCAGCGGGCTCGCCGACTCGCCCGGACGGACGATCCGCACCGGAATCTGGCGCCGCCGCTCTTGCTCGTCGGGCTCCTGATCAGCAACCAGGGCGGTGCTGACAAGAACGCCAGTAATGGTCACGACGATCACCACGCCTCGGAAACCGGCTCCACGTCGTGCTAGCGCTGGGGCGGGTCCTGTCTCTGATCGCACTGGCTCATCGTCGAGAGTGACCGCCGGTCGGACGGAGTGGATCTACTCGCGGTACCTACAGCTCAATCTAGCAGAGCGGCAAGCGTGCACTCAGAAGATATGGCCGTTGCCAGGACAACAGAGGCCAACAGCAGACCCGGTCATAGTGGCCCGATGCAGCGCCGCTCTTGGCGCCTGTCTATGCCGGCCCACACGGTTTCAGCGTGATCCAGATTAGCTCGATTGGTGTATCACCGGTGTTGCCAGAGTTGTGTTGCTCGCTGAAGGGGACCGCTTCCATCCAGCCGGCGGACCCCGCCTCGGACGGATTGGTGCCGATCCTCTCCTCCCCGTTACGGCGCCCCGACCACACACCACCTCGAACGTGGACATAGACCTGATCGCCCGGGTGGGAGTGGATTCCCTCCCACTGCCCCGGCTCCACGATGAACCGCTGTGCGACGGCGCGTTCGTTCTCCAGCAACAACTCGCCCGGGATGTCGGGATAGAACGTGCCGACGGTGTGGTTGGAGCGCAGCTCGCAGTCCTTGAGCGTCACCCAGACCAGCTCGATCGGGGTGTCCCCGGTATTGCCCGATTCATGCCGCGCCTCCTCGCCGACGGCATCCGACCAACCGACTGCACCGTCTGCGGCGTGGGACACCCTCTCCTCACCACCGCTGCGTACGGTCCACTCCCCCCCTCTGATATGAACGTAGATCTGGTTGCCGGGATGCGTATGCAGCCCCTCCCATTGTCCAGGTTCGAGCACGAACTTCTGCACGATGACCTTGTCGTTCTCCAGCAGCAGCTCACCCGCAACGTCCGGGTAATGGATGCCGGCCTGCTGGCCGGCGAGATTGTCCGTCGGGAACGCCAACAAGAGGCTCACCGCCAGGAGACAGCACGCCGCTCTCGTCCTGCTGATCCACCGTTGTCGGTAGACACTCGAAGCTCGATTTCGTCCACTACCAACTGGCACCAACATCTTCGTCTCTCCTTCGGGTTTCAATCGCGCCCAGTGGCATTCCCTGGCGGGGACACTATCGTTCGTCACGCTAACGCATACAAGGGACGGCTCGTGATCGAACCGGTCATGGCTGGTGCGATCCTTATGGTTATCACCCGAAGGGCTACCATCGTCGATGTTGACGTTATTAACATAGAAGTCTATGTTGACGACGTCAACGGCGCTCAGACCGATGCCGGGAGAGACGACGGAAGCGGAGGGATCATGATGGATTCGAGCACATTGAGAAGGGAATTCTGGCTCCTATGGGTGGTCGCAAGTGGCTTGGGCGGGGCGGTGGTCGCGGCCGTGACCCGAGCTGCGGCCTACGCCGTCGGCTACGCCGTGAGCGGGGCGGTGGACGGAACGGCAGGCTACGTCGTGGGCGAGGCCGCACTCGGGATCGTGGCGCTTGGAGGGTTCATGGGCGCGATCGGGATCGCACAATGGCTCGTCATGCTGCGACAGTTCTCCTGGGCCGGCTGGTGGGTGCTGGCAAGCGTCGTGGGCGGGGCGGTTGGCGGGGCGGTGCTCCTCGGCTTGATGGCGGCCCTTTCTGCGATCGCGGGCGAGACTGTTTCTGCGATCACGGCCGTGGTCGCGGGCTTGACGGCGCTCGGGATCACCCAATGGGTGGTCATACGTCGACAGGTAGCGTTTGCTAGCTGGTTGGCGCTGGCAAGCGTCGCCGGACTTGTGGCGGCCGGCCCCCTGGGCGGGGGCTTAGTCGGGGCCTTGACCGGGAGCGAGGTCGCGAGCGGGTTCGGATTCGGGGCCGTTTATGGGGCAATTACAGGGGGTGCATTGGTGAACCTGAGCGGCAGGGCCGCAACGACGGCCGCGGACCCGGCCTGACCAGTGCAGTGACCGGGGTGTCCAAGGGCACGAGGCACGGCCATCCGATCTTCACCGCGTCGGTTCGGCTTGCCCTCGGTATGGCCGTCGCGTTCGTCGGGCTCGGCCAGATACAGCAGTGCCAGATCCGCCCGAACTTCGGTCCGATTTCGGATGCGGATTTCCGCAGCGGTCCCAACCTCGATCCGGACCTGGTCGAGCTCGGCCGCTTCCTCTTCTTCGACCAGGAGCTCAGCGGCAACCGCAACATCTCCTGCGCTACCTGCCACCACCCGCTGTTTGCCACCACCGACGCGCTATCGCTGTCGGTGGGCGAAGGCGGCGAAGGGCTGGGCGCAGCGCGTAGCACAGGCAGCGACGACAGCCGAGTGCATCATCGAGTGCCGCGCAACGCACCGGGATTGTTCAACCTGAGTGCACGTCAGTTCCGCAGCTTGTTTCACGACGGCCGCGTCGCGGTCGACCCCGGTGAGCCTTCGGGGTTCTCCACTCCGGCCGGCGACGCCCTGCCGGACGGGCTCGACAGCGTGCTGGCGGCCCAGGCGCTCATCCCGCCAACGTTGGCCATCGAGATGGCCGGGCAGCCGGGCGAGAACGAGGTCGGCGACGCAGCGCATCGCGGGCAGCTCGCCGGTGAAGGTGGCGTCTGGGACCTGCTGGCGCAACGGCTGCAAGCAATCCCTGCCTATGTCCATCTCTTCGCCGCCGCCTTCGACGACATCCATGTGGCCGACGGCATCACCATGGTGCACGCCGCCAACGCGATCGCGGCGTTCGTAGGAGTCTGCCTTTCGGAGCGACGAAAGCCCGTTCGATCGCTACCTCCGAGGTGACCCCAGCGCCCTGACGCCGGCGCAAACCCGCGGCATGAACTTCTTCTACGGCGAGGGCGGGAAATGCTCGCGCTGCCACGCCGGACCGTTCCTGACCGACCAGCGCTTCCACTGTCGGCATGCCGCAGATCGGACCGGGCACGGGCGGCGGCGCCGACGGCCGCGACGACTTCGGACGTCAGAGCGTCAGCGGCGATCCGGCCGATCGCTTCCGGTTCCGGACCCCCTCGTTGCGCAACGTCGAGCTCACCGGACCATGGGGACACTCGGGCGCCTATGGAACGCTCGAGTCCATGGTCGGGCACTACCGTCAGCAGAGGGCGCCCAACGGCTACGACCGCCGTCAGGCGATCCTGGCGTCGGCGCCGGAGCTCGACCCGTCGGACTTCATCGTCATGGACGACCCGATGCGCGTCGCCGCGATCGCCAGATCCAACGAAGCGCGGGGGCTTCTCCTGAACCCGCTGACCCCGCAGCAGATCTCCGACCTTGTGGCCTTCCTCGAGGCCCTGACCGACCCGCGCGCACGGGATTTGAGCGACGTGATTCCGGAGTCGGTGCCGAGCGGACACATGACCGAGTAGAACCGCGGCATCGCGCTGGGCCGACTAGGAGACGCGCGATTGACGTTGCGGTCCGTGGCTAGCGCCGCTCTCGGTTGCGCGGGATCCGCACTTTCTCGAAGCCGATGTTGTTGCCTTCATCGCTCTCGGGAAGCTCGCAGCGACAGCATCGCCAACTCGCTCGCCGATATCGCGGCGTGTGGAATCGGCCACGCTCTGGCGGCCATGATCCCGACCTCGGCCTCCGTCGCTGGCTTCCTGGGGGGTCGAAGTCGCTATGACCAGGGGTAGCCTCGGCGCAACCGGCGTCGCAGTTGCGGACACCTGAGGCTGGCATGCAATCCCAACGTTAGATTGTCATGCTGTGCAGCGTACGCCGGTCCGTACGAATCGCCACACTGTCTGGTCGGCGTCGCGATCGGCTATCTCCATCGACATCCTGGAGATTCCGGCGATCGCGATGGGCGGCCTGACCATCCAGGGAGGATCCGCCAATGACCAAGAGTGCAACCAACCGTCGAGCTTTCTTGGGCTCGTCCGCAGCCGCTTGGATGGCGGCCGGGTGTGGTGGTACGGGGACCGCCAGTCGGCTGGCCTCAGCGGGTCAGTCGCGCAACCCGGTGGGTGTCGATGAGCTGCAGCCGGCGTTCTCGGAAGCCGAGTACCAGGATCGCCTACGACGCGTGCGCGAGCGCATGGCGCAGGACAACATCGATCTGCTGTGGGTGATGCTGCCGGAGGGAATGTGCTACCTGCACGGCATGATCCTCGGCTGGTACCGGGCCAACTCGCCGAAGGGCTGGCTGCCGCGCTCCGGGACTGCCGTACATGTAGACCATGACAAGCTGATTCACTTCGACGTCGGCCCGCATAAAGCCACACTGGACGCCATCAGCGTGGTGAAGGACTTCCGTGTCCTTCAAGGCGGCATGGAGTTCGTCATCGATGAGCTGCGGGCAGAAGGATGGCTCGGGGGCACGGTCGGCATCGACCGCTGGAGCTACAGGCCTCCTCCGGTGTTGGCGGCGCAACTCGAGGCAGCCTTCACCAACGCCGGCTGCAGCGTCGTCGACAGCAGCGATGTGATGCGTGAGGTTCGACTCGTCAAATCGCCCGAGGAGATCGCCGTCATGGACGATGCGGGGCGGATTGCCGACATCGGCCATGAGGCCATCCGCGAAGCCTTGCACCCCGGGGTCACCGAGCTAGAGATGTACGGCGAGGCACTGCGGGCCATGTTTGCTGCCGGCGGCGGGACTCCAGCGTTGATCTGCGAGGTCACGAATCCCAGAGGCTGGCATGCGTGTCCATCCCGCAGGATCCTCAAACAAGGCGATGCGTTGTTCGCCGACCTTTGCGGGGTGGCACACCGCTACCATGTGAATACTTCTCGGACCTACTGGCTGGGAGATCCGCCAGCCGATGCGGTCGAGTCCTACGCCAAGAACGCCGGTTCGTTCGCGGTGCTCAGCGAACATGGCCGCGCCGGCACTCCGATTGCCGACGTTTGCACAGCGCTCAGGGAATACTACGACGCCGTCGGTCTGCACCCGGAGGGCTTTGGCTACGACATGGGCATCAGCTTCCCGCCGGATTGGGTCGGCCCATTCGTGTGGTCGTTTGGCCGTGCCAGCGACAGCGAAACGCTCAGCGTCATCGGCTTGGGCGAGAATCCTGATGACTGGGTTTTCCAGGAAGGGATGGTCACCAACTACGAGAGCGTCATCGGCGAGTCACTCATGCAGTCGTTCGTCTTCGAGCCAGACGGAGCTCGCTTGCTCTCCAAGCTGCCGATCGAGATCGCCGTGGTGTAACGACACTCCGTCTGGTCCCTGGACACCGCGGCGCCAGTCTACTTAAATCGCCACACTGCCTGGTCGGCGTCGCGATCAGCTTTCTCCGCATTCCGGAGATCCTGGCGATCGCGATGGCGGCCCAACCATCTGGGGAGGTTCCGCCAATGGCCAAGAGTGCAATCAACCGCCGGGCTTTCTTGGGCTCGTCCGCAGCGGCCGCGATGGCGGCCGGATGTGGTGATTCGGGGACCGTCAGCGGTCTCCCCGCTACCGCCCAAACACGCAACCCCGTGGGTGTCGACGAGCTGCAGCCCGCGTTCTCGGAGGCTGAGTACCAGGATCGCCTGCGACGCGTGCGCGAGCGCATGGCGCAGGACAACATCGACATGCTGTGGGTGATGCTGCCGGAGGGGATGTGTTACCTGCACGGCATGATCCTCAACTGGTACCAGGGCAACTCGCCGAAGGGCTGGCTGCCGCGCTCCGGTACTGCCGTACATGTAGACCACGACAAGCTGATTCACTTCGACAGCGGCAGCCATCAAGGCACGATGGACGCCATCACGGTGGTCAAGGACTTCCGTGTCCTCCAAGGCGGCATCGACTTCGTCATCGATGAGCTGCGGGCAGAAGGATGGCTCGGGGGCACGGTCGGCATCGACCGGTGGAGCTACAGGCCTCCGCCGGTGCTGGCGGAGCCCCTCGAGGGGGCCTTCACCAACGCTGGCTGCACGGTGGTCGATAGCAGCGACGTGATGCGCGACGTTCGGCTCGTGAAGTCGCCCGAGGAGATCGTCGTCATGGACGACGCCGGGCGGATTTGCGACGCCGGCCACGAGGCTATTCGCGCAGCGCTGCACCCGGGAGTCACCGAGCTGGAGATGTACGGCGAGGCACTCCGGGGGATGTTTGCGGCCGGAGGCGGAACGCCGGCGCTGATCTGCGGGGTCAGAAACCCCAGAGGTTCGCATGCGTGTCCGTCGCGCAAGGTGCTGAAGCAAGGCGACGCATTGTTCGCCGATCTCTGCGGCGTCGCGCACCGGTACCACGCCAACACGTCACGCACCTACTGGATCGGAGAACCACCGGCCGAGGCGGTCGAGGCGTACGCCAAGAACGCCGGTTCTTTCGCGGTGATCAGCGAGCACGGCCGTGCCGGTACCCCGATTGCGGACGTCTGCAACGCGCTCAGGGAGTATTACGACGAAGTCGGCCTCGACCCGCGAGGCTTCGGCTACGACCTGGGCATCAGCTTCCCGCCCGACTGGGTCGGTCCCTTCGTGTGGTCGTTCGGACGCCGCAACGACGGTGACACCTTCAGCGTCATAGGCCTGGGCGACGATCCGGATGGCTGGGTATTCCAGGATCGCATGGTCACCAACTACGAGAGCCTCATGGGTCAGTCGCTGATGCAGTCGTTCGTCTTCGAGCCAGAAGGGGCTCGCTTGCTCTCCGAGTTGCCGATCGAGATCTCCGTGGTGTGACGGGCGACCACTCTCCGAGCACGACAATCTGGGGGTGCCATTGACTGCAATTCGCAGAGACGCTCGAAGTGTGCTGTTCCTGCTGTCTGTCGTTGTCGGTGCCGGCGGCGCATGCACTCCGGGTCAAGGGAACCTCCAGCACGCTGACCTGGTCCTCCGCGGTGGCAACGTCATCACCGTGGACGATCAGGGGAGCCTTCATGAGGCGGTGGCGATCGTCGGCAACCGTATCGCCGCCGTCGGCTCCGGCCGGGATATCGAGCCTTGGATCGGGTCGTCGACCGAGGTCATCGAGCTTGACGGCAAGAGCCTGTTGCCCGGCTTCATCGACTCCCACAACCACGTCGAGCACACGGCGCGCTCCGAACATCTCATCCTGCGGGTGCACAGCCCGCCGCTCGAATCCAGCGCCGACGTCCTCGACAAGGTCGCCGAGAAGGTAGCCGGGCTTCCAGCTGAGTCCTGGATCCTGGGGCAAGGGACCTACGGTCAGGAGATGCCCAGCAAACAGGAGCTGGATCGCGTCGCGCCGGACCATCCGGTGGTGCTGCGCTGGAGCATGCACCGTCAGATCGCCAATGAGAAGGCAATCGAGATGAGCGGCATCGGCGTGGGGTTTGAGGATCCGCCCGGCGGCCGCATCGATCGAGGTCCCGACGGACAGCCGACCGGGATCTTCCGGGAGGCCTTTGATGTGTTCCCGATGCCGCCACTCCCCTACGACGAGCTGCGCGAAGCCATCCGCGACACGCTCGCTGACGTGTGGATGAAAACCGGCGTAACGACTGTCTACGCCCTGCCGGCGACGACCGGAGGTGTTCGTGCCTACCAGCAACTGCACGACGACGGAGAGCTACCGGTACGCATCCATCTGAACTTCACGGCCGCGCCCGGTCACCAGCCGTTTGGTGACATGGCAACCATCCTGGCGCTCGGGGTGCGTTCGGGCATGGGCGACGACTGGCTCCGTGTCGGTGCGATCAAGATGTTCGTCGACGGCGACGGCGAGGCGTCGGCGACCTACGGTCGGGAACGCGAGGGGATCCCGAACTTCGGGCTCACGAGGAGCGTCGCGCAGCTCAACAGCGATGTTGCCGCGGCCCACGAGGCCGGCTGGCAGCTCTGGATCCACGCCATTGGCGACAAAGCGCAGGATCTGGCACTTGATGCGGTGGAGGCGGCGCTCGTCGCGCGGCCGGATCAGGACCACCGTCACCGCATCGAGCACCTGGGCAACTACATGGCGGGCGAGGCGGGTGAAGCCGCTCTCACCCGTGCACGCGAGCTCGGGGTCATCGCCGTCCCCACCGCCTCGTTCATGTGGGGTAGCCGGCCACGCTCTCCATCGGAGAACATCCGCTACCCGTTCGCCAAGCTGCTGGAGATGGGGTTTCGGCCGCCCGGCAACGCCGACTCTGCCGGTACTCAGACGTTCTCGATCAACCCCCTCTTCAGCTTCGCCCGCGAGGTACTTCGTACCAACCGTGACGGGGAGCAGATCGAGCCTGGGCAGGCGATCTCGCCGTTGGACGCGATCCGCATGCACACCATCTGGGCCGCCCGAGCCGGATTCGAGGACGACATCAAGGGCTCGATCGAGCCCGGCAAGCTGGCGGATCTGGTGATCTTGACGGACGACCCGCTCACGGCGCCTGAACGCCTCATGGAGATGCGCGTCGAGGCGACCATCATCGATGGAGTCGTCCGCTACCGACAAGCGGAGTAATCGAGCCCCGCTCTGTCCAAGGATCAGGACCCACCGAGGAGAGCTAACAGTGGCACGCAGCGGACAGTTCTTTGCGTTTTGCCTCCTGGGAAGCCTTGTTGCCGCGGCGCTGCCGGCGGCAACGACAAGTTCACAAGGCTCTCCTCAAGAGGGATGGCGTTACTTTGGTGGCAACAAGAGTTTCACCCGCTACTCCGGCCTCGATCAGATCCACCGCGACAACGTCAAGGATCTGCAGATCGTCTGGCGGCGCCCGGCAGTACGCAACGCACTTACGGAGGCGTTTCCCGATCTGTACCCCGATGCCTATCTGCGGGCGACGCCGATCATGATCGACGGCGTGCTCCACACCCAAGATGCGCACGGTTTGGTGGTCGCCCTCGATGGCGAGACCGGCGAGACGCTATGGGAACAGGATCTCGTTGTGTCGACCTTGGAAGAGGCCGACGCATCGAGCACGCGTGGGGTTGACTACTGGAGCAATGGCACCGGTGATGAGCGCATCCTCGCCATCCGCGGTGAGTATCTATACGCGCTCAATACCAGAACCGGCGAGCCCTACGGTGGTTTCGGCGACGGCGGCCGGGTCAGCCTGCGGTTCCATGAGCGTCAGCCCTTCGCCCGGGCATTCAGCGACTCAACAGGACCGCTGGTGGTGGGTGACGTCGTGGTCGTCACGGGTATCACCGGCGGAGCCGGCGATGGCGGCAACAAGAAGGAAGCGGCGCCCGAGGATGTGCGTGGCTTCGACGCCCAGACGGGCCGGTTGCTGTGGACGTTCCATCCGGTGCCGCAGGCGGGCGAGTTCGGCACCGACACCTGGGGCGACGATTCCTGGAAGGTCGCAGGGGATCTCGGCGCCTGGGCGCTGATGACCGCGGATGAAGAGCTCGGTTATGTCTATATCTCGCTGTCAGCGCCGACGTCTGCTTGGTATGGCGGCTGGCGACCGGGTGACAATCTGTTCTCGAACACCTTGGTCGCTCTGGATGTGAAGACCGGCGAGCGCGTGTGGCACTTCCAGATGATTCACCATGACCTGTGGGAGTACGACAACATCGGCCCGGCGATACTCGGCGAGATCACCGTCGACGGCAGGCGCATCAAGGCGGTGATGCAGCCCAACAAGAATGCGTTTCTGTTTGTCCTCGACCGTACCAACGGCGAGCCGGTATGGCCGATCGAGGAGCGGCCGGTTCCTCAGTCGACCGTGCCGGGCGAGGAGTCCTCACCGACGCAGCCGTTTCCGACCAAGCCGCCGCCCTTCGACCAACAGGGTATGACCGACGACGACTTGATCGATTACACCCCGGAGCTCAAGCAACGGGCACGCGAGATCGTCAAGGACTATCAAATCGGCCCCCTCTACACACCACCATCGGTGCCTAGCGATGAGCCGGGTGGAACGAAAGGGACGATCGTGTATCCGGGAGCGTGGGGGAACGGGAACTGGAATACCGGGGCCTTTGATCCCGAAACCGGGATCTACTACGCGGTCTCCAACACCTCATACGGTCCGACAAACCGTGCCGTGGTCAAACAAACCGACCCGGACGCGACGATGGAATATGCCTACGTCCCCAGCCCGCGACTCGAACTCGATGGGCTCTTCTTCAACAAGGGGCCGTACGGCCGGATCACCGCTCTCGATCTGAACCGAGGCGAACAACTGTGGATGACCGCTAACGGTAATGGCCCACGCAACCACCCGTTGCTGAAGAACCTGAACCTGCCGCCGCTGGGGAGTCCCAATCGTCCGGCTCCACTGGTCACCAAGACGCTGTTGTTCCTCGGCGAGGGCAGCAACGCCGTGAGCGGAACGCTGAACGAGGATTGGGCATGGGGCAACGTATTCCGTGCCTACGACAAGGCGACGGGTGATGTGATTTGGGCCATGGAGTTGCCGTCCGGAACCACCGCCGGGCCGATGACCTACATGCTCCACGGCAAGCAGTACATCATCGTGTCGATCGGGGCGCAGGATCACCCCCCTGAGTACATCGCGCTGGCGCTTCCATAGACACGCTCACGGCTGGCCACGGGCGACCGAGCCGGCGGCGAGCGTCGCTTGCAGTTGCCGGGAGGCGGACTCGGAGATCCGAGGTCAGATGAGCGGCACGAGCGCTTGCACGCGGAAGTCCCTGCGAGCGGACTCAGACGAGCGGCAGTCCCCAAGCAACCCAAGCCGCCCACCCCACTGCGAGCACCATGACTCGGCCCATCGACGCGCGGAACCTGGGCAGCCAGTCGTCGGGCTCGGCGGACCAGGACCTCGCCAACAGGAACGTGAGTGCGAGCAGGGTCACGACGTTCCAACCGAGAACCGCGTGGCGATTCGGAGTGAGCCCATACTCGAGCGTCCGGCTGAGAATGGGCGCCAGCGCATAGACGTTGAGCAGCAGCGTCAGCGCGCTCAACGACAATACCCCGGGGCGCAGCAGGCGCTCGAGGGTCCGCTCTCGACGATCGGCAGCGGGCGAGACCGCGGCAGCAAGCAACGTCAGGATCGCGATGATCGTGGCGTTGTAGACGATCAGCACGCTGCGCTCGTCGAATGGTCGCCAGAAGTAGGCCGGAATGAACCAGACTACGTAGAGTGCCAGCACGCTGAGCGCCGCCGGCAACAGCAGCCACGTCATGATGCGGAGGATGCGAGCAAGTCCCGTCGGGCGCTGCTCCGTGGGAGGCACCGTCGGGTCGTAGACGCTCGCCACCGCCAGCACCGGGATGACGCCGATGCCGAAGGCCGCCGCGGCGCGGAGCACCCACTCAGGGAACTCGATCCCGAACACGGCGAATATCCCCAGCGTCAGTCCGCTGAACAGTAGGCCGGCACCGAAGAAGATCCCGCCGGCAACCAGGGCCTCCATGGATTGAACGATGTAGGCGTAGAAGTGCAGCGCGCGATCGGTCCGGCCCAGCGCTACGCCCCCGCCAACCACTGCCCACGCTACGAAGGGAAGGTGAAGGGCAACCAGCACCGCGGCATCGTCGGTTCTGCCCCAGGCAACCAAAGCGCTTACCAACCCCGCGAAGACCGCCACCGCCGCGGCCCCGCCGCACCACCGCAGGCGCTCCCGCTGCGGCGCGACGACGCTGATGAAAACCATGATAGCGACCGCTGCCAAAGGCGCCCATCCAATCCAGAACAGCGGGTTGGCTTCGTCAGGAACGGGAACCGGCGGCTTACCGCCGGCGAACAGCGCGAAGAGTGCGCCGGTGCCAACGCTGGCGCCTAGCGCCGTAGTCCAGTGTCGCTTGCGTGCGTCATCGCTGCCAACCGACCGCGCATCGGCAGATGGGTCTTCGGCGTCGAGTCTGCACTGCCAGGCCTGGAGGAGGACGTTGTCCGGAGCCTCCCCGGAGCATTCAGCGACCGCCTCTGCGAAAACACGGGCCTGTCCGCGCTGCATCGCCCGCCTGTAGAGATCTTCCAGCGCTGCAGGATCTCCACTGATCTGCTCGATTTGTTCTTTTATGTCCATGGATGTCGTTGTGTTGGCGCCCTGATCTAAACTCGTACCGAGCCGCGCCATCGTAGAAGAAAGTTCTTTTCATCGTAAAGTCACACTGAGCGCCAAAACCTGGGCAACCCGCGTCGCACCGCCCTCAGAGGCGCGCTACCGGTGCGCCAAGGATGTGGAGTAGAAATGGCTGTCGATCTGCCGAGCGTGATGACCCTGCTGGCGCTGCAGTTCGTGGCCTTCTGCTGGCGGATTCTCCGCGAGATCGACGGCAACGAGCCACACCCGTTTCCGTGGGTTCCTGTACCCGACAATGTCAATGTGGCGGGCATGTTCGCGGTGCTGTACTTCTGCATCGTGGCGCCGCTCACAACTACCGGGCTGCGCCTCTACTCCGTCGGCGTGCTGGGACGGGCCACCTTCGCGGCAGCGTGTCTGTTGATCGTCGCGCACCCCTTAGTGGTTGCTTCGCACTACCGCGTCTGGGGTGGCACCGGCGGCTCCGGCGATGACGACGCCCCGCCGTATTGCACCCAGCAGGAGGCGATCCTCCAGTTGATCGCGCTGGTGGGCGCTGCGACCGTTTTCGTGTGGGTCGTACGGGCTGCGAGCGCACCCTCTGTAGTGCTGCCAACGAGTTGATCCCCACGCAGTGACGGCGAGCAGAGTTTCCTTGTCGCGATCCACGCCGGTCACTAATGTGGCCGATGTCCATAGGAACCATCGCAATAAACAAGGGAGAAGTTGATGGGAGGAGCAATGCCGCCGCGCCATGCCGCCCGCCCCGTGATCGGCGTTGTTCTGGCAATGCTAAGTCTGGGAGCCCAGTGGACCGCCGATAGGCGCGGCAGCGACAACATCGAAGTCGTCGCTCATGTCCCGCTCGGCGGCGACTCGGTTGCCGATATCGAGATCGAGCAGGATCTCGATCGTCCCTATGCCTACGTCAGCCGCGACGCCTTCAACGGTAACGAGCGCGGCATGGACATCATCGATCTGCGCGATCCGGCAAACGCTTCGGTGCTTTACCGCTGGCGAATCGAGGACCAGGACCTGCACATCGGCGGTGGCCTCGACGTGAAGCTGTTCGAGTGGAACGACCGCCACTACGTGGTGCAGTCGTTCCAGTTCCGCCAGGGCGGTCCCAACGCCGACCTCGGTGCAATCGTGTTCGACGTTACCGACCTGCCGGACACCTCGTCGGTGCGAGAGGTCGGCCGCATCCGGGTCCCCGAGCACCCCGGCGGCTTTCACAACATCTACATCTACAAGCACACCAACAGCCGGGTGCTGCTGTTCACCACCGCCAGCGCGCCAACCGCCCTGGTCTTCGACCTCGGGTACATCGTCGACGGCGTCGGCGGCGAGGGCGGACGTGATGCGCTGGTCGCCCGAGTTCCGGTCGGAATGCCCGGGGAGAGCGTGTTACGCGGATACCACGACATGTACGTCGGGTATCACCCCGACACCGATCAGGACCGCTTCTACGGTGGCGGAACCGGCGGCTACTACGTCTACGACGTCAGCGATCTGGAGAATCCGACGCTACAGATCTCGCTGACGGGAATCTCGGGGGTGCAGTTCGGCCACACGTTCACGCCGTCGCCGGACGGCCGCTACGTCATCGCCGAGACCGAGTATCAGTACGCGCCTTTGCGCATCTTCGATCTCCAGCCGGCGCTCGATGGCGAGGCGGAGAACATCCGCGAGCCGATCTCCGCTTGGACGGCAAACTGGCGCCACCTGGTACACAACCACGAGGTGCGCTGGCCATACGTGTTTGTTTCTGGCTACGTCGACGGTCTGCAGGTGTTCACGCTTTCCGACCCGCATGATCCGCGGACCATCGCCTGGTACGACACCTACCTACCCGAGGTCGGGAGCGACAGCTCCCGAATCGTCTGGGGCGCGTTCGGCGTCGACGTACGCAATGCCGACGGGTTGATCGTCGTCTCCGACGCCTACTCCGGGTTCTGGGCCTTCCGCATGCAGGGCTTCAGTGGCTGGAACGGCAGCGACTGGGGGGTGCCCGACATCTCCAGCGTGCAGAAGTGGGATGGGGGGCCGGCGCAATAGCACATCCCGGGCGATCCTGACCCAGTGCGCGACTCGATCCGGACTGTGCCTCTACCGGAACCGATTCTGGTACATCCTGTACCACTCGCGGAACGGTCCGGTGGTGTTTTGCCAGAACGATCGGTATTCGTCCTGCATACCCGGTCCCAGACCCCATGGCGTGTGCTCGTCGGTCTCGGGTATGTAGAGCGTACCGAACATCCGGTCGTAGATGCTGGTGATCGCCGCCATGTTGGTGTTCCAGTGCTTCCTGGCGTAGCTGTGGTGTGTGTGGTGCATCGCCGGGCTCTGCACCCATCTCTCGAGCCAGCGTGGATACCGGAACTGGACGTGGTAGTGGCGGAAGGCGCCGTTGAAGCCGAACAGCAGTGAGAACACGCTGACGTTCATGATGGTCGCGCGCGTGATTCCGCCATTGAACAGATAGGCGAACAATCCGGCGGCAACCGCATAGCTGAACGCCGAGCCGGCCGCCCAGATCGGGCCGGCAAGGAAATGCTCGCGGGATCGTGTCCAAGGCGTCAGAACTTCTGCCGAGTGATGCACTTTGTGGATGGCCCACAACGCCGGGTACGTGTGCATGCTCCAGTGGATGGCGTAGAACATCAGGTCATAGCAGAGCAGAGCGACCAGGCTATAAAGCAGCATCCAGGCCACGCTGGACTGCAACTCCGGGCTCGCACCGAAGGTGAACTGCAGCGACCCGATGACGAACTGCTCGGTGAACGGCGCCACGGTCGTGAATAGCGACACCGCCCAGAGAGGACGCAAGCTGCGCTCCAGCACCCAGAGCCAAATATCGACGCGAGCGGAGACGTGCGTGTAGATGTCCTTGGGAAGCAAGAAATTCAGCAGGTTGGTCTTTCTTTCCCGACCGTCCGCGCCGCGCGACCCGTGACCACGCCGAACCAGGAAGATCAGCGTCGCAATGAACACCGTGAGCAGGATCCTCCGCCAGTGGAGATCGCCAGGCACATTGGTCGAGGTGATCTCCCAAACGAAGCTCGCCGCACGCTGGGTGATGTCGGTAAACGGGCCGAGGATCTCTCCGGCGGCCCCTTCTTGCACAGCCATTTTGTACTCCTACCAAAGCCGGATCCGCAGCCGGCAAGTGCGGGAGCAATGCCCCTGTTCGATTCCGTTCACGCCGTCGCTCATTCTCGTCGGCGCCCAGGTCCGCTCGGGACGTGGGTTAGCACAGTGATGACCATGGCCGGTCATCCCGCTCTCCGTTATAGCACGGACGACGACGTTCTCGACCTGCCTCGGGCGTAGGACTTCAGGACGACTCGCCGATACGCTCCAGGTAGGGTCCCTCGCGCGGCTCCGCCTCGACCGGCAGGCCAGCGCCGAGCGCCCAACGATGCAACCACGACAGGCCCACTGGACCGACATAGCCGTCCTCTAGATCGTAGGCGGGGTCGGTCAGCGCATCCTCAAGAGCGACGAAGACGTAACCACGATCGCCGAGGTTGTCGAGCAGTGCGGGTAGCGTCTGGGCGTTGAGCAGGTTGGCGTGCAACAGCAGCACCTGCGCCGGCTCGCGGTGCAGCAGGCGCTGGCTGTAGCTCTCGTAGAAGGCGAAGATATCGTCCATGTATTCCAGATAAGCGTCGGCGATGCGCCGCGCGCGCTCCGGATCGCCGGCTGCGATGGCCAGCCCGTACCGGCGCGCGAAGACGAACTCCTGATTGTCGATGGTCACCGGCGCGATACGCAGACCGCGCCGATCGAGGTACTCCTGCAAGCCGGCGCGCGTCGCCGGGTCGGCGCCGGTGTGCAGCATCGGATGACGGAAGAAGCTCAATCGGTTGCCGTGGCGCGCCAGGACCTCGCCGAGGATTGTCTCTCCCCGCTCGATGTCGGCGATGTAATCCGGCAGCGCGGTGGCGTTGATGTCGGGGTGAGAGTACGTGTGGTTGCCTAGCTGGTGCCCAGCCTCGATCCACAACGACAACATGTGATCGATGTCCGGGCCGTTGAGACCTCGGCAGCCAACGCCCTCGTTCACGAAACCGATAGCCGGTGCCCGCGAGCGCTCGAGTGCCGCCAGCAGCTGTCGTGTTGCCCGCTCCACCGGGGCAGCGACACAGCCTTGACCAGGCAGACCGAACCCCGGCAGGTCGTCGAAGGTCAGCGCGACTGCGCGCCGCCTTGGGGGCAGTTCCCGGGCGCCTGTCCGGGAGGTAACTACTTGGCTCGGCGCGTATCCCAGCCGCTGAGCCAGGGCGCGCAGCTCGCGCTGATTCTCTGGCGCCGGAACGCAACCGGCGACGCCGAGGAGCATCAGTGACAGGACTGCAGCGGCGAGACGCGCAACGTCGCCAGGCTCGGTAGGGCACCGTCCCTGGGGAGGAAAGGCGACCTCGAAGGCGGCGTTCGCCGTGAATCGATGCCGGGTGATCATCCGTCGCTCATCCGTTGCCTCCCGCACCGTCAGCGTGAGACCCGTCCCCAGACCTTTGCATCGGGTCCCGTGGCAACCGTAGTATGGCCTCGATTTTCGCGCCCCCGACAAGCAACCGGTGACCTCAATGACGCCCAATCAGAAAGGGCTCGCCCATGGCCCCGATAGGGCGCGGTTCGTGAACCGCCACACACCCCGGTTCCTGTTCTGCGTTGCCGCGCTTTCCACAGGTCTGGCGGCGCCCGCGGCATCGGCCCCGGTCGCCGAGCGAACCCTACAGTCCGCCACACCAAAACCGACGTACGAAGTTCGACTGCAGCGCAGCGCCATGGTCCCGATGCGAGATGGGATCCGGCTCTCTACCGATCTGTACTTTCCCGATGGCGTCCGGGAGCCGCTCCCCACCATTCTGATCCGCACGCCGTACGACAAGAATGCCTATCGCGGGCGAACACAGTCGGTGGCAACTCTGTTCGCCGGCCAAGGGCACGTGGTGGCGGTGCAAGACAAGCGCGGGCGGTATGAGTCAGAAGGCAGATTTCTGGTCTACGGTGGCGACGCGGAGGACGGCTACGACACCGTCGACTGGGTGGCGGCTCAATCCTGGTCGAACGGTCGTGTTGGAACCTACGGCTGCTCGTCGCCGGGCGACTATCAGATGTTCCAGTCGACGCTCAGGAACCCGCATCACGCTGCCATGATTCCGCAGGCGACGGGGGGCGCGGTGGGCTCTGCGGGCGGGCGCTACAGGTACTTCGGACTCATCAACGGCGGGGCGATCGAGCTTGCGCTCGGGTTCGGATGGTTCCGCGGCAGCGGCAACAAGATCTACTACGGGCCGCCGCCGCACGTGGATCGCGGCGAGTGGTTCGCTTCCGGGCTCGGGGAACACTTCGACACCGCCCCGACACTGCCTGAGATCGATCACGCAGCGATCTGGCCGACCCTGCCGCTGGTCGAGATGATGGACAAGGGCAGCACTCCTCCGACCGACTGGGAGCGGGTAGTGTCGACTCCGCTCACCGACCCTTGGTAGGATCAGTTCCATTACCTGACCGACGCGGATCGATTCGATGTACCGGCGCTGTTCATCAACTCCTGGTACGACTACGGCGTCGCCGAGACGCTCTACGAGTTCAATCTTCTACGCAGCAACGCAGAAAGCGCCCGCGCCCGAGACAACCAGTTCGTCATTATCTCGCCGACGACGCACTGCGGATCGGAATGGACCTCGGAGCACACGATCGTCGGTGAGCGAGACCTCGGCGACGCGCGCAAAGACTTCTGGAGGATCTACGTCGACTGGTTCGATCATTGGCTCAAAGACGACGGCGACGACTTCACCGCCATACCGAAAGTGCAGTACTACCTGATGGGGTTGAACGAATGGCGCAGCGCGTCGCGCTGGCCACTTCCCGAAACCCAGTTCACCAGGTACTACCTGCACAGCGACGGCCAGGCCAACAGCCGTTTCGGTACCGGAACGCTGTCGATCACCCCACCCGGGGACGAGCCACCCGGCCGTTTTACCTACGATCCGGCCACGCCGGTGCCGTCGCGGGGCGGGAACTTCTGCTGCTCCGGCACACCGGATGCCGAGGGCGGCTCGTTCGACCAGCGCGTGGTCGAGATGCGGAACGACGTCCTGGTGTACACCAGTGCCCCCCTGGAGACGGGGGTCGAGGTTACCGGACCGATCGAGGCAACGCTGCACGTGTCCTCGTCGGCCCGGGACACCGACTTCATCGCCAAGCTGGTGGACGTGTACCCGGACGGCACCGCCTACAACGTGCAGGAGGGGATCCTGCGAGCGCGATACCGCGAGGGCTTCGAGCGCCAGGTGTGGATGAGCCCCGGCGAGGTCCACAAGGTAAGGATCGATCTGCACGCAACGAGCAATTACTTCGGGCCCGGGCACCGGATCCGCCTGGAGGTGTCGAGCTCCAGCTTCCCGCGATTCGATCGCAATCTGAACACCGGAGGCAACAACTACGACGAGACGGTGTGGGTGGTGGCCGACAACACTGTCCATCACGCGGGTGAGCTTGCCTCCCACGTCGTATTGCCGATCATCCGGTAGCCTCGGGATCCGACGATAGCGGGCTCGCCGCGATACTCGACCCCGACAGGCCCGCTAGCCGAGAGATGAACCGATGATGCCCTTCGAGCGCCCTGAGTATCTGCGCCGGATCGACGCCACCAAGCAGCGCATGGAGGCCGCCGGAATCGAGGTGCTGCTGGTCACCGACCCCTCCAACCTCAACTACCTCACCGGATACACCGGGTGGTCCTTCTACGTTCATCAGCTGGCAGCACTGGCGCTGGACGCCGAGGAACCGGTGTGGGTCGGCCGTCAGATGGATGTCGCCTGCGCGCGGCACTCCGCGTTCCTGGACCCTGACAACCTGGTGGGCTATCCGGAGGACTACGTCCAGTCGTCGGCGCGGCACGAGATGGACTTCATCGCCGGCGTCCTGTCGGAAAGAGGCTGGGGGGATCGCCGGTTGGGCGTGGAGATGGACAGTTACTACTTCACCGCGCGCGCCTACGAGCAGCTCAAGCTCGGCCTACCCGGCGCGACCTTCGTCGACGCCAACCTGCTGGTGAACTGGGTGCGGCTGGTCAAGTCGCCGCGGGAGATCGAGCACCTTCGCGCCGCGGGCTCGATCGCCGATCGAGCCATGCAGGCGGTCATCGACCGGATCGAACCGGGAGTTCGGGAGTGCGACGCAGCGGCGACGTTCTACGCCACCGAGATCAGCGGCACAGATCGGTACGGCGGCGATCTTCCGAGCCACGTGCTCTACATGCCCACCGGCAAGAAGGCCTCGGCGCCGCACCTGAGCTGGACCGACGCCTGTTTCAAGGCGGGCGATGCTACCAACATCGAGCTCGCGGGCTGCCGCCACCGCTACCACACCGGGCTGGCCCGCACCGTCTTCCTCGGCTCACCCCCTGCACGGCTCACCAAGCTCGCCGACGTCGTGGCAGAGGGACTGGAGGCGGCGTTGGACAACACCCGTCCGGGAAATACATGCGAGCAAGTGGAAGGTGCCTGGCGCGCGGTGATCACCAGGGCCGGTTTCGAGAAGGCGTCGCGCATCGGCTACTCGA
This sequence comes from Acidobacteriota bacterium, assembly GCA_965197275.1. Lineage (GTDB taxonomy): Bacteria > Acidobacteriota > UBA890 > UBA890 > WLXD01 > DASCOT01. The sequence continues at coordinate 249,412 of CBDAMQ010000028.1, read as the reverse complement.
TCGGCATCGGCTATCCGCCTGACTGGGGTGAGCATACAGCCAGCCTACGGCCGGGCGACGCCACCGTCTTGGAGCCCGACATGACCTTCCACGTGATCCTCGGAATGTGGATGGACGACTGGGGCTACGAGCTCAGCGAGACGATCCGGGTGACGGAGGCTGGCGCGCCGGAGAGCTTCTCGAGATTGCCGCGAAAGCTGTTCGTGAAGGGCTGAGCAGGACGCGGGTCACTCGGGCCATGCGTTAACGCGGAAAGAGAGTGGGGAACTCGTCGCGCAGGTAAAGGCCTTTGTAGTGGCGGTGGCGACGCTTGCCGCTAGACGTCTTGGTGAGGCTTCCCCGCGGCACCAACAACAGTTCGTCGATGCGTACTCCGACCTCCCGCACCACGGCGACATGCACGCGTCGGCGTAGCGTCTCGAGCGCCGTAGAACCCTCGGTTTCGCTGGCCTCGTCGCCAACGATACCAGCGGTGTTGCCAACCTCGGCGGCGATCACCAGCTTCTGGGTACCGCGAGCTGGATCGTCGACGCCGAACGCCACAAGACAGCCGGGGCGGAGGTCGTTGACCGACAGCAACGCCTGCTCGAAGTCGCTCGGATCGAACTTCCTCCCGCTGAGCACGATGCGCTCCCGCACGCGACCGATCCAGAAGACTTCGCCGTCACGCATGTAGCCGAGGTCGCCGGTCAGCAAGAGGTCGTCGCGCATCGACCCGTGGGTGGCCTCATCGTCGCCGAGGTAGCGAAGCATCCGCGACGGTGTCCGTATCGCGATCTCCCCGACGTTGCCCTGCGGTAGCGGCCCGCCGTCGGGGTCAATGATCTCCACCTGCAGGCCGGGGGCGGGGCGACCAACTCCGACGATCTCGACGGTGCGTCCGCGACCCGCCGCAACGTCCCCGGGCACCAGGACGGCGAGCCGATCGCGTTCCAGGCGGTCGGCGTCGACGCGCTCCACGAGGTACGGGCCGTCCAGGTCGCTGAAGGTTGCTCCGCCTACGTTCTCGGCGCAGCCGAAGTTCGTCCGCACGGCGTGGGACCCGACCCCGAAAGGGGCGAAGCGCGACGTAAAGCTCTGGATCGTCGAATGATGTACGCGCTCCGCGGCGTTGTAAAAGGCGCGCACGCCATCCAGCCGCACGCCCTCGAGATCGGCGTCGCGAACGGCGGCGACGCAGACCGCGAACCCGAAGTTCGGCGACCACGTGACGGTCGCGCCGGTATCGCTCAGCGTACGCAGCCAGAGCGCCGGCCGCTTGATGAAGTCCTGCGGCGTCATCTGCACCAGCGGCACGCCGCTGCAGAGGCAGAGCAGGAAGTTATTGACCAGTCCCATGTCGTGGTAGAGCGGCGTCCAGTTGACACAGCGGTCGCGTGCGTCAAGGCGCATCGCCCGCCGCATCGCCTCGAGGGCGGCGAGCACGCCGCACTGGCTCCAGACGCAGACGCGTGGAAACCCTGTCGTGCCGGACGTGAGCTGGAGCATAGCCACCGCGTCCGCCGCCGGTTCGTGCCACTCCCCCAACTCCTGCGCCGAGTCACCGCAAAGTGGCTCCTCGATCACCAGCCGCGCCTCGGTATTCCGCGTGACGCGCGCGACGACCTCCGCGAGGTGCCCGCCGGAGCCCTGAATGGCCGCGGGCGCGATCAGCAACGGCACGGCGCCGAGGGCCAGGACGCCAAGCAGCGTCAGCGCGCAATCAGCATCGCTGGGTAGGACCAGCACGCACACGTCGCCACGACCCAGACCATTGTCCCGTAGCAAGGCGGCGCGCCGACGCGCCTCGGCGTCGAGAGCCTCCCACGTCCATCGCTCGAGTCGGCCGTCATCGGAAACGAAGGCCAGCACCTCATCGCCGCCCTGCACGGCGATCCGTGCCCGGATGCGCGCCTGGATCGAATCGATCTCCAGAGCTGCTGTACGTGCTGGCATCATCGGCCCAGCTTGGCGCTCACCAACTCGACGATCGCCGCGATGCTGTCGAAGTTGTCGACGCTCACCTCGTGGGCCCGTAGCGACACGCCGAACCTGTCTTCGATGACGACGACCAGCTGGAGGGTCGTAATGGAGTCGAGGATGCCCCCGGTCAGCAACGCCGTCTCGTCGGTGAGCACGGCAGCATCGGCAGGGGACAGCACCTGCGAGACGAGATGGCCGTGAACGACATCGCGGACATCGTTGTGGCTAGGATCCGCCATCGGTCGCGCCGTCACCCCAGATGATCGCCGACGTCTGTCGATTGCCGCGCAGCGCCTCGAAGAGGCTATCGGCGATCAGCCGGTGGCCGTGCGCCGAGGGGTGGTTATCGTATTCCATGATGACCAGATCCTCTGTTTTCTGAGTATCGTAGACTCCCAGGAGATCTAGCACCTCGAAGCCCTGCTCGCCGAGCATATCGGCTCGCAAGAGCATCCTCTCAGGCCAGGACCTCTCGCGCGGACCCGGCAGCAGGACGGCAACCGGGAGCACTCCTCGTATCCTGCTGCGCCGCGCCAACCTTTCGTAGGTCCAGTTCATGAGCCTGCCGCGATAGGGCTCCAGCTGGTTGGCGATCGATTCGATGCCGTCGGCTAAAAACGGTAGCTGTTCCCGGATGTTGATCAGCGCCGGGTAAAGTAGCGGGACGTCCCACTGGATCTTCTCGGCGAGGCGGCGGACGGGGTCGACGCTTCGCGACGTCGATACGATCAGCATCATGTCGGGTGCGAAGCGCATCGCACGGTTATCGAGCACCCAAACCTGCTCGATCTCCGTATAGGCGGCGACCGCGAAGTTGAGGACTTCGTACGATTGCGCGCCGCCGTCGCCGGAGCCGCGATTCAGACGCACCTCCAGCAGGTTCTCGAAGGTCTCCTCGTTACCCACGCCCCAGCCCATGGTTGCCGACGCACCGAGCACGGCTATGCGCACGGTATCCGTCGGCTTCTGCCTCCAGTACTCGCGGTCGCGCATCCCCATCGAGTTAACCTCGACCGGGGCACCGAGAAAGTTGCCGCGGCTCGACGGGACCAGCTCGCGTGTCAGGAAGCCGCCGCCGGTGCGCGCCAACGGAGTGCCGAAGAAGTCTCGCGTGCCACTTTGATCGGCAGCCAGCACCTGTCGCACCTGCGGGTTTGCCCTGGCCCCGCCCAGGATGCGTTCGTAGTAGCCGCTCGTCAACAACGCCTGATCGCGGTCGCTGAGGTGTGCATCCCGCAACGATTCCATCAGCTCGGCGGTGCGCGCGCCGAGCGGCAACGTGAACGTCGGAATGCTGCACAGCAGCAGCAAAGTGACCAGCGCAGAGCTGCCATTGGCCGGCGACTCCCACCAGACACCGGCGGACAAGCTCCTTTGCACGCCCGTAAGCCGTTTCTCGGCGGTCAGGCCCGCCAGCAGACCGACGACTGCTACCGATAACAACGCCGTCCATACCGACAGCGACCCGAGCGGATCGGCGGCGGCTCGCACCCACATCCCGATCCACTGGCTCAGCGACTCCGCCGTCCAGAGCGACCAGAGCACGCACATGGTCGCAAGCGTTCCCGTTATTCGTGTGCCATGCCAAGCAACGGCGCGTAGCGCTTCCGTGACCGTTTTCGGACGCGCCGCCGCCGACCGTCGCCCCTCGAACCTCGATGCGGCAAGCACCAGAATCGCGAGCAACCCCCAATAGGTTCCGTCCTGCCAGCTGAGACGAAACGAGCCGAGCAGCCAGAACCACTGGTATGCGTGCAGCAGCCACGTGGCGACGAAGACAATCACAATCGAACAGGACATCGCGACGACCGGCCCGAGATGTTTGAGGCGGAAGAACGCCGGGTAGTAGACGGCCTTCAGCATGAAATCTTTCCAGTAGATGTTGATGCGCCGCCAGAAGTCGCTGAAGCCCGACGCCAGGAGATAGTGGTGATTGGCGCGCGGCAGGTTGAAGCCGAACAGCTGCAGCATGCCGATGACTACATGGAATTGACCAGAAACCCGCAAGTACAACAGGAAGTTGGTCAGCATGAAGCTAGCCAACTGCGGGCCACTGACGACATCCTCAGGACCCACGGCGAAGTGGTAGGAAACAAGGCGGTACAACAGCAAGTGAACGATGCCGTGCCCCATCCAGCGGACGCCGTTCTGAGCGATCCGTAGACGATCGCCGACGGCGTAGGTGCGCTCGAAGGTGGTGTAGTCGACGACGGGAAAGAGCGGGAAACAAACGTTGGGTAACAGGAAGAAGTACGCCAGGCCCTTCGTCCACGAGCGGCTGCCAAGGCCGTGCCGCAAGCTATACAGATAGAGGATCAGCCGGAACATGAACATCGAGCCGGGGATCGGCCAGATTGCGGCCGGAACCGACAGGTCGACCGCTCTTGACCGGACGGCCGCCAGCAGCACGGCGACGACGAGCAGTGTGCCGATGCGCACGGGAAGGGCCCACGGCAGGTGGCAGATGCTGAAGAGCACCACACCGATACCGACAACCCATGCCCCGTTGACGGGACCGAGGACCAGCGCGATGCCGGCTAACGACAGCAACAAGAAGAAGGGCAATCGGAGCCGCTCCGGGAGTAACGCGTGCAGCAGAAACCCGGCCAGCGTTAGTAGCAGAAGATGCCGGAACCCCGCGTCCTCGATTCGGAACCGGTGAGCCAGCAATACGAGCAGCGCGAGCTGGGCGTAGAGCAGCAGCACGGGCACTCGATCCGAAAGCGGCGCATCGCCGGCGTCCTGTGACGACGCTGCTTTGGTCGAGGGGGTGCAACTACCGGTCGCGCCCGCCTCCCCTGAACTGGGCGCCGTCTGCTCTATCGCGTCCACACTTGAGCACTCGAGGTGTCCGGCATGCCCCAGTCAGCCCCGTTCCAGCCGTCGAACCCCTCCATACGGAAGGCCCAGAAGCCGGTGGTGAAGTCGCTGATGACGATGAGGCCGTCCTCGTTGCGCACGTCGACGCCCCACGCGCCGTTGAACATTGCGCCGGTGCCGCCGCCGGGGTTGGGCGGCCCCAGATACGTGTCGTAGTAGGCCACCGTCACGGGGTTCGCCGGGTCCATCATGCTGAATACCTGCAACCCGTCGAGGAGGCCGGAAACAAACACGTAGGGCCAGCGCACCTCGTGGTTGTGTACCAGGTTGCGCCAGTCGGCCGTCCACGCGCCGACCGGTGTGCGAATGTTCTGCACCTCGCCATCAAGGGCCGGCTGCAGGTCGAAGATCCGCAGTGGGGCGTAACGATATTCCGTCTCCGCGATCGCGTAGCGGCCGTCCGGAATCGGCGTGAACGTGTGGCCGTATTCCACTCCCTGGATGCCAGTCAGCGTGAACAGCATCTCAGGCGCTTCCAGGTTGGTTACGTCGTAGACGTAGTAGCCGTCGGTGCCACCGCCGTAGAAACGATCGGTCTGCGTGTCCGGGTGCCAGCCGACGTAGAAATCGTGATAGGCGCGGTAGCCCCGGGCGCTGTCCGGTCCGGATCCGGCCGGTACGTTGGTCACGCGGGCAGCGTCCATGCGCCCGTTGATCACGTGCACCAGGTCGTAGACGTTGGCGCCGGGGCCACTCAATGTGGTGAACAACAGCGGCCGACCGTTGCTATGGGCGTAGATGAAGATGTTGTGGAAGCCGCCAACGAGCTGGGGCTCGCGGATGCGCGCCACCTCCACCATCGTCTCGGGCAAGTCGGTGACGTCGAAGATAATCGCGCCGAGGTCGGGGTTCGGTCCGCCCTGGGCGAACTGAACGGACAGCACGACGTAATAGCGGTCCTCCCACATGAAGTATTTGATGTCCTTGCCCCCGGCGCCGGCGTGTAGGTCCTGGTCCTCAATGCGCCATTCGTGGATGCGCTTCGGCTTGGCCGGATCGGCCAGGTCGATGACGTCCATCCCCTTCTCGCCGAACTCGCCGAAGACCTCGCGAGCGACGTAGGCGTAGGGGCGCGACAACTCCTGTTCGATCTCGACATCGGCGACGCTGAGCGCCGGGCCGAGCGGTAGATGCGCCACCACTTCGATGTTGTCGCTGCCCGGCCGCTCCGGCGTCCACTGCTGGGCGCCGGCAGAGCTGGCGGCGATGAGGAAGACGACGGCGGGAAGGGTGGCGACTGGTCGGGACATGCTGCACCTCCGCTGCAAGTGGACCGCGGCCAGACGATACTGGCCGCTCCTGACCGCTCCTGTCCAGTCGTCGCTCGCGAGGACCGGCCACGCCACCTCAGCGGCGGGATCAACGCTGCTACCTTGATGGCCGCCGCGGCACACCGCCGCAACTACTCTGTCCCCGGCAGCTTGACCGTGAACAAGACCACCGTCCCCGTCATTGTGTGCCTCGCGATTCTGCTGGCTGCAGCTGCGCGATCCGAGGCCTCGGGCCATTCCGAATCTCCCCCCGCGCCGGTCACGCTGGAGGCTCAGTCAAACGGCGAGAGCGGAGTGGCACAGGACACGCCGGCGAACCGGAAGATTCCGGTGCGAATGGTCACACCGAGCCGGGACGGGACACCACGCTCGCTCTCAGCTGCCAGCGGCAACGATCGGCGACCGCCCGGCGCTGTACCGGGGCCAGTGCCGAGGCGCCGTCTCCTGGTGCGGATGGTCACGCCAGAAGACGTGAATCTGCCGATTGACCCCGTCGCCCGAATCTTGCAGCGGCGAGCGACCCGCGGCCGAACATCGAGATGCAACCGATCGCCCCGGCAAGTGGGGCCTCGATCCCGACTCTGGATCGGCGGGATCGGGACTCGGCGCCGCGCCAGGACGATCAGAGCGAGCGCCCGACAGGAAACGGTCCATAGCCCTTACCGGCGCCGCCAAGCCACCGTTGATGGCGGTGTCACTAGTGGCCTGTAACAGATGATCGTTGCCTATCGCAGATGGGATTTGCGGGTGAGATCAAGGCGCGGCGACGCAGTCGATGCTACGGGCATCATCCAGGAGCCGCAACGCCGATATCGCCCGCAACTGCCCATCTGTCCACAGGATGGCGGCGATCGTCTGTTACAGGCCACTAGCGTTTGTATTGGAGCTTGCCGTCGATGAAGGTCATATCGACGACGATTTCCTTTATGGCTGCCGGTGGCACGCTCGTCGGATCGTCTGAAAGGACGACAAAGTCGGCCAGCTTTCCGATCCCGATCGATCCCTTGATCTTCTCGTCAAAGGTCGAGTACGCGCCGCCGATGGTCCAAACGCGAAGCGCGTCCTCGACGCTGATCTTCTGCGCCGCGCCATAGACCTTTCCCTGAGCGCTGGCGCGCGTGACCATGCTCTGAATTCGGAGCATTGGATCCGCCGCGCTGACGCCGTAGTCGGAGTTTCCCGCGACGGGAATACCGAGCTCCAGCGCGGATCGATTGGCATGCATCATGTTCCACCGGGCGGCGCCATACGCCTCCATCTTGTCGCCGTGCTCATAGACGTACGAGTGCAGTGCCAGTACGACGTCAAGCTCCTTGACCCTCCGGAGAATGCCGGCATTGACGATGCTGGCGTGTTCGATGCGGTGTCGATGATTCTGGCGTGGACGATGCTCCAGCGCCCGCTCCAGCGCATCGAGAACCATGTCGATCTCGCGGTCGCCGTTGGAGTGCACGGCAACCTGGAATCCGGCCTCGTGAATCTCGAGGATCATGGCGTCGAGCTCGGCTTGAGATCTGCCCGGTGGGATACCGTAGTAGTCGCGCTCGCCGGTTGCCGGATTGGCGATCTCGTAGGGCTCGTATAGCCAACAGGTTCGCCCCGAGAGCGAGTTGCCGTGGAAGCTCTTGATCGCGCCGATTCGCAGGTGATCGTCGCCGAAGCCTGTGCGCAGACCGAGCGCTCGGAGCTCCGGCAGATGACGGAGCTCGAACATGATGCTCACCCTGACGGCTTGGCCTTGCTCGGCGGCGTCTTGGTAGGCCTTGAACGCCGCCGGACCGCTCCCTGCATCGACGACGCTGGTGATCCCCTTGCTCAAGAACGCCTCGAACGTCCGCAAGAGTCCCCGCGTTCGTTCATCGCTTGTGGCCTCGGGTAGCGGCGGGCCGAGCTCGAGGATGGGCTGGATCGCGTTTTCCCACACCACTCCGGTAAGCCGCCCGGTGTCGTCGCGCTCGAAGCCTCCGCCAGGTGGGTCCGGTGTCGAGCTATCGATCCCGGCCGTCTCGAGAGCGAGGGAATTGACCGCCGATACATGGCCGCTGGAGTGGGTGATGAAGATCGGATGGACGCTAGAGGCCTGATCCAGATCCCGGCGACTCGGATGCCGGCCCAGCTTGGTGTCCTGGTATCGGGCGCCGATCACCCACACGCCTTCCGGCGTAATGGCGGCCTTTTCCCTCAATGCGGCAACCACGTCCTGTACCGTTTGCACGTTGCCGGGACTCAGGTCCACCTTGCCCAAGCGGGACGTCACCGGATACGTCGGCTCCGGATGCATGTGAGCGTCGATGAAACCGGGAACGACGGTACTGCCATCGGCATCGACAATCCTCGTGTTCGGTCCGATCAGCGAACGTACTTCTGCGGTGCTCCCGACCGCCACGAACTTGCCGCCGCGCACCGCCAGGGCCTCGGCTCTCGGGATCCTTTCGTCGACGGTAATGATGTTTGCCGAGATCACCGCCAGATCGGCGGCCAGCCGTTCTTGCGCGCTACCAGGAGACGACGCAGACAGGATCCAGACGCCCAGCGTCACCCCGGCAGCTACGAACCGATGCGTGAGCCGAACACTGGGCTGGACTGGCATCGAGAGCCGCACGGCGTTCCTGGTCGCAGGCGCGTGGTAGTGATCATGGATTCTTTCATGAACGGTCGGCGTCTTCGCTGGATTCGTGCCGCTCCGGGGTGGGCGTAGCCACGGCTCCCCGCTAGCGTGACGCGGTAGGGTTACCTCGAAACTGCTCGCGCGGTTCGCTACCATCCGCGAGATCCGGAGGACGTATCTGCTCGCGGCCGTGAGAAGCTGCCGGATCAGACGGTCGGCGGCGACGTCCCCGCAGATCGGTCCACGAGTCAAGGAGAGCCCTGTGCTTGAAGATGTCAACTTCCTCGCCGTTGGACTCGCCACGGTGCTCGCATTCGTCTTCGGCGCGCTCTGGTACTCACCGCTGCTGTTTGCGAAGCCGTGGATGGCGGCGCACGGGTACACGGCGGAGCAGGTCAAGGAGATGCAGTCCGGCATGGGTCCCACCTACGCCATTTCGTTCATTTGCTGGGCCATCATGGCGACGGTGCTGGCGATGATCGCGCCGCACTTCGGCGAGGGCGTGGGGGCGATCTTCCACATCGGCGTGATGCTGTGGTTCGGGTTCTCGGCGACGATCGGCCTCACCAACAATCGTTTCTCCGGCAAGCCGCTCAACCTGTGGCTCATCGATGCCGGCTATCAACTGGGCTCCGTGGCGATCATGGCCGTCGTCCTGGGCCTCTGGACCTAGCAGCCAGGTGGTCCTCGCCCTGCTCGCTCTGGTTCGCATGGGATGAGTACCGACCTGACACCGCCGTGTACCTCGAGGAGCAGCGCTCCACTCCTCGACACGTGGGCAGTAGCTCCTGACAATGGCGGACCAATGGCTCCTGACAATGGCGGACCAATGGCTCCTGACAATGGCGGACCAATGGCTCCTGACAATGGCGGACCAAGGGTTCACCCTCCATGGTCGAGGTGTGTCATGACGAAGCGATGCACGGTTGTTTCCACGATCGCGGCCGGCCTGGTTGCACTGGGTTCCGTGCTCAGCTTGGCGGGAAACTCGACCGCGAGTGTCGGCCAGACCCCGAGTGGCGCTCTGGATGCCTACGATCCAGCTCTGTTTCAAGCGTTGAGCTATCGGCACGTCGGTCCGTTTCGGGGCGGGCGCTCGACTGCGGTCGCGGGAGTGCCCGACGAGATCTTTACCTACTACATGGGATCGACAGGGGGCGGCGTCTGGAAGACGACCGACGCTGGTCAATCATGGAAGAGCGTCTCGGACGGCTACTTCGAGGGGGGGGGTCCATCGGAGCCATCGCGGTGGCCGACTCGAACTCCGACGTCATCTACGTGGGTACCGGCTCCGCCTGCCCGCGCGGCAATATTTCCCCGGGCATCGGCATGTACAGGTCAACCGACGCCGGTGACAGCTGGACCCATATTGGCCTGCGCGACGCCGGGCAGATCGGCAAGCTGGCGGTCCATCCGGACGACTCGGATCTGGTGTACGTCGCCGCCCTCGGCCACATCTTCGGCCCCAACGAGCAGCGCGGTGTCTTCCGGTCCCGCGATGGCGGCGCCAGCTGGGAAAAGGTCCTGTACCTGAGCGATCAGACGGGCGCCGTCGACATCAAGATGGACGCTGAGGACCCGAACGTCCTGTACGCCGCGTTCTGGCGAGCAGAGCGCAAGCCGTGGACGTTGATCTCGGGCGGGCCCGAGGGCGGCGTCTACAAAACCACCGATGGCGGTGACACATGGACGAAGCTTGCCGGAGGGCTCCCTGTGGGTCTCACCGGCAAGATCGGCATCGCGGTATCCCCCGCCGATTCGAGTCGTGTCTGGGCCATCATCGAAGGCGAGCGCTCCGACTCGGGCTACGAGCGCGACGAGACCGGGCTGTATCGATCCGACGACGCCGGCGCCACCTGGGAGCTCATCAACGACCATCCCGATCTGCACCAACGACCCTGGTACTACCACCATCTGGTGGCCGACCCGAAAGACGCCGACACGCTGTACCACGTCGGCGACAGCTTCTGGAAATCGACCGACGCCGGAGAGACCTTTACCACCATTGCCCCGACCCACAGCGACAATCACGATCTGTGGGTCAACCCGCATGACCCCCAGCTGATGATCGAGGCCAACGACGGCGGCGCGTCGGTCAGCGTCAACGGCGGCGAGACCTGGTCGTCGTTGCTCAACCAACCGACCGCAGAGCTGTACCGCCTAGCCGTCGACGAGCAGTTCCTGTACAGGCTGTACGCCGGCCAGCAGGACTACTCGACGATCTCGGTGCCCAGTCAGGTTCCGTACGCTAGCGGCATCACGCTGCAGCACTGGCGAGTGGTCGGCGGCGGCGAGATGGGGCCCGTAGCGGTGGACCCGCGTAACGCGGAGATTGTCTACGCCGGCGGCAACATCAGCCGCGTGGATCGCAGCATCGACCGCATTCGACCCATCATGCCGTACCCGCAATACTGGTCGGGCGTGCCGCCGGAGAAGCTGCGCTATCGCCTGCACTCCCACGCCCCGATCATCCTCTCGCCGCACGATCCGGACGTCGTGTATACCGCCTCGCAGGTCGTGCACCGCTCCGGCGACGCCGGTCAGAGCTGGGACGTTGTGAGCCCCGACCTGAGCCGCGGCGACCCGAGGAACCTGACCGCCTCCGGGGAGCCGCTGACGCACGACATAACCAGCGTGGAGTACTTCGGCACGGTCTCGGACCTGCGGGAGTCGGGTGTCACGCCGGGCCTGCTGTGGGCCGGGACCAACGACGGGCTGGTGCACCTGTCGCATGACAATGGCGCCAGCTGGACGGATATCACGCCACCGCAGATGCCCGATTGGGGCAACGTCACCACCATCGATCCGTCGGCGCACGATCCGGGGCGCGCCGTGGTGGCGGTGCATCGATACCTGCTGGATGACTTCCGCCCCTACATCTTCCGCACCGACGACTTCGGCGCCACCTGGACGACGATCTCCGACGGCAATGGCATCCCCGACGATCACTTCGTGCGCGTCGCGCGCGAGGATCCCCACCGGCCCGGGCTGCTGTACGCCGGCACCGAGTTCGGATTGTTCGTTTCGTTCGACGACGGCGGCCGCTGGCAATCACTACAGCTCAACCTGCCGGCGACGCCGGTTTCTGATCTGCGCGTGCACCGACTCGACCTGGTCGTGTCGACGCAGGGCCGCGGCTTCTGGATTCTTGACGACGTCACCCCGCTCCATCAACTCACCGATACCGTGGCTATGGCAGCGGCGCACCTGTTCAAGCCGCGCGATGTGCACCGCATCGAGGGCGGGCGCGGGCAGAATTCGTGGAGCAGCTACGTCACCCGCGACCGACTGCTGGGCGGCCAGATCGAGACCCACCGGGTGGGCAAGAACCCACCCCCCGGGCTGCTGATCTTCTACACGTTGCAGCCGGGGGCACCGAGCGAGGTGCGGCTGGAGATCCTCGACGGCGCCGGCGAACCGGTGCGGACGTTCTCCAGCAGCAGCGCGGCCGACGCCCTGACCACCGAGCCCGGAATGAACGTCTTTGTGTGGGACCTGGCCTATCCGGGTGCCGACGTCATCGTACCGAGTCGCCTCGACGGCACCACGGCTGGCCCGCGCGCCGTACCCGGGAGCTATCAAGTGCGGCTGACCGCCGGCGGCCACACTCAGACCGAGAGCTTCCAGGTGCTGATGGATCCGCGCTCGCCGTCGACTCTCGACGATCTGCAAGCGCAGTTCGACTTCCTGATCCGGGCGCGCGACAAGGTCACCCAGACCCACGCAGCGGTGCGTGCGATTCACCAGCTGCGTGAGCGGGTCGACGCGACGCGCAAGCGGATCGATGCGTCGTCGGCCGGTGGCGCGGGGGCGCCGAGCGAAGCGCTCCGCAGCCAGCTATCGGAGGCTGCGGGTTCGATCCTTGCGAAGCTCGACGAGCTCGAGGACAAGCTGCGCCAGAAGCGCGCCAAGGCGTACCAGGACACGGCGAACTTCGAGCCGTTGATCGACGATCAGTTCGCCTGGCTAGGTAGCCATGTACGCTCCGCGGACATGCGACCTACCGATGCGGCCCACGAGCGGTTCCGGGATCTGGAGACGCAGCTCGCGGCGCATCTCTCGGATCTTGCCGAGATCCTGGAGGCGAACGTTCCGGTGTACGAACGGCTCCTGCGCGAGTGGGAGAGCCAGTAAGCGCGTTGTTGGCGCCGCCGGGTCACTCTCGTACACCCCCTACGGTGAAGGCAGTCCCAGGGCGATCCACTCGGCCGGATAGTCGCGCCCACCGACCGCCACGACGACGTACTGCTTGCCATCGTGCATGTAGGTCATCGGTGCGCTGGTGGTGCCGGCCGGCAACTCCGTCTCCCAGATCGTCTCGCCGGTGCTCTTGTCCAGGGCGCGGAACATGGTGCCCCAGTGGCCGCGGGCGACCCCAGGCATGGCGTCACTTCCCTCACCGATGAACAGCAACGTCTTGGTCACCATCGGGGCGGCGCGGTTGGCGATGCCGAGCGGCGGCAGATCGAGATCGCGCAGCATCGGATGATCGCGTGGACCATCGCCAACCGGGACCATCCACACGTGCTCACCCCGATTCATATCGATGGCCGTGAGCCGCCCATACGGCGGCTTGGTGAGCGGCAATCCAAAAGGAGTGGCCAATTCCTGATGCTGCTGGCGCCAGCCGCGGCCCGCACCGGGCGGCGGCGACTTGATCACATAGTCCATCGTCGCGTCGCCGGTGGCCGCGACCATGTCGTTGATGTACGGCAGCGTGTGCGAGGCGGCATAGAAGATGCCGGTCTCCGGGTCGAACGCCGGCGTATGCCAGTTCGCTGCCCCCCAGGTTCCCGGCACCACGAGCGTGCCTCGAGTCACCTCGTCAATCAGCGACGGTGGCGTGAAGATCGGACCGGTAACGTACCGATTCATGATCCTCAGCGCCTCGGCCCGGAGCTCGGGCGTGAAATCGATCAGGTCGTCCTCGGTCAGACCCTGTCGGTCGAAGGGCGCCGGCTTGGTCGGGAAGGGCTGGGGCGGCGAAATGCGCTCGCCGGGCACTGTTGACTGCGGCACGGGGCGCTCTTCGATGGGCCACACCGGCTCGCCCGTCGCCCGATCAAAGACGTACACAAACCCGGTCTTCTTGGGCTGCATCACCGCCTTGATCCGCTTGCCATCGACCGTGATCTCACCGAGCACGGGGGCGCCGATGTTGTCGTAGTCCCACAGGTCGTGGTGCACCATCTGGAAGTGCCAGACGCGCTTCCCCGTCTTGGTATCGATGGCTACGAGGCTGTCGGCGTACAGGTTGTCCCCTGGTCGATGGCCACCGTAGAGGCTGTTGCTGGGCGCGGTCAGCGGCACGTACACGTAGCCGAGCTCCTCGTCAGCGCTGAGCCCACACCAGGCTCCCATGGCACCCCCGTACCACCATGAGTCACCCCAGGTGTCCTCGCCGAACTCACCCGGCCGCGGCCGTACGTGGAAGGTCCACAGGTGCTCGCCGGTGCGCACGTCGTAACCGCGGATGTCTTCCGGTGCGGCCTCCTTCTTGTTGCCGAAGTCGCCGCCGCCGCCACCATTGCCGGCAACGACCACGACATCACCAACGACGACCGGACCATCGGCGGACCAGATGTTCCCCGCCCACGGCAACTCCCGGTGGATGTTGACGCGCCCGCCATCGCCGAAGTCCGGGTAGTACGCACCCGTCCTGGCGTTCAGGGCGTAGAGGAACTCGCCTCGGGCCACGAACACCCGCTGGTCGGTAGCGCTCTCCCAGTAGTCCATGCCCCGGGAGCTCGAGCCACGCATTCCCTCCAGGGAGCTGTCGAAAGGCTCTTGCCCCCAGACCGTCTTGCCAGTTCCGGCGTCGAACGCTTCCACCAACCCAACGCCGTTGGGGGCGTAAAGCACCCCGCCGATCATGATCGGTGTCGAACGCAAGTTGTCGTTGATGGTGAGATCGGGGAACGCCTCGCGCAGCTGAGCGTCGACTTTGGGCCGGCGCCACAGGATCTCGAGATCGTCGACGTTGTCGGAGTTGATCTGATCAAGTGGGGAGCAGCGGGTGAACCCCTTGTCGCCGCCGTAGTAATGCCACTCGCCCGCCGCCGTCGGCTCGCCGTTCTGAGCACCCACGGCGAAGCTGCCAGCCATGACCAAACTCACGCACAGACCCACCCTGATCGATCGATGGACAAACCGCATGGCAAGATCCCCTGTTGATGATCGGCTCAACACGCACAAGATCCCGCGAGCTTCCAGGCTGCGGCGCCGACAGTCAACCTGGAATGAAGTCTCGTCGGGTCTGAGCGTGACGAGCGCGGTCCACGGCGATGTTTCCTGCCTCAGCGCTGTATGCCGCTACCTCGGTGGCTGTTGTCGCGCCAGCAGAACGACCAGCGCTGCTGAAACCACTCTGACTCTGCGCCACGCCATGCTGCCTCCTTGATCTTGCGTAATGGGGTGATTGCGCAGCTACTGGACGGGATCTTCACCAAGGAGACGCGCCAGCGTGGGCTCCATTGCCTCGGCCCAGATCTGATAGCCGCGCACCTCGGGGTGCAGCGCGTCTGGCATCACGCTCTCGGACAGGACGCCGTCGTGCTCCAGAAAGCTGTCACCGATGTCCAGATAGTGGATCCACTCGCCGTCGTCGAGCTCGGCGATCAGGGCGTTGGCTTCGGTGTTCACGCCGCGTTGCCAGGCGGTGGCAGTCTTGCCGCGGGGGAACACGGCCAGCAGTAGGATCTTCGTTTCCGGCAGCAGACCTCGCAGGGTGTTGCAGATTGCGCCGACGCCCGCCGCGATCTCATCCGTTGTGTAGTTACGCGAGTTGTTTGTGCCGATCATCAGCACCGCCACCTCAGGACTGATCTGATCGAGCTGCCCATGGATCAGCCGCCACAGAACGTGCTGCGTGCGGTCGCCGCTGAAGCCGAGATTCACCGCCTTCCGGTGGCCGAAGTACTTGTCCCAGGTCTCCTTACCCGAGCTCTCCCAGCCGTGGGTGATGGAATCACCGATGAACAGCAGATCGACATCTCCTGCACGCACCTGCCGCACGTTGTCGAAGAACCTCGCCATCCACCAAGCTCGGTCGGCGCGCGGCACCGGCACGGTGGCGGAATCCTGAGCGCCAACGACCCCCGCGACGGCCATCTGCGCATACACCAGCAAGAGAAGAATCTTCTCGCCATCCACCAAGCTCGGTCGGCGCGCGGCACCGGCACGGTGGCGGAATCCTGAGCGCCAACGACCCCCGCGACGGCCATCTGCGCATACACCAGCAAGAGAAGAATCTTCACAGAAGTTCTCATCGCGTACCTCTGCACTCTCGTCGTGGGGGACAGCGGAAACAGATCGAGCGGTGCGAGCGTGCGGTCGATTATTCGCGATCCTTCAAGAGCTTGTCGAGCCCGGCAAAGGGGTTCTGCGTGACCGTCGCACGCGTGCTCTCGCCGAGCTTGCCGCCGGAGGATTCCGCCACCGCATGTCGCGAGTGCTCGTTGTCGTGGCACCAGTAGCAGAGCAGCTCCCAGTTGCTGCCGTCGGGCGGGTTGTTGGTGTGATCGTGGTCCTTGTGGTGCACGGTCAGCTCGCTAAGGTTCTTGCTGTTGAAATCGCGTCCACAGCTTCCGCAAACCCATGGCAGCAGCTTCAGCGCCCGGCCCCGATAGCTCACATCCCGCTCGGCCCGCGCACGACGACCCTCGGCGACGATCTGCTCGGAGCGACTTCGGTCTGGCGGTTCCGACGCTGACATCGACAATGGCCCTGCTATCGAGGTAGGGGACCACAAGCTTGGCACGGTATTGCGCCGACGTGTTGGATCTCGACAGCGCCTCCGACGACGCCTTCGACAGCACCGCGGGACGAGGGTCCCGCGAGTCGAACCGTCGGCTTTCGCCAGCCGCATGCTCTGCGCGACCCGGTCCTGGCCGATTCGCAGCCAACCTGGCACCATCCCGCCACCTCGAACGACTCCAGACAGAGGCACCTCATGAGCGACAAGCGACTCACGGCCAACGATTTTCCGAAGGAAGTCCTTTCCCTGTTCGATCGTTACGTCCACGGCATCATCGATCGCCGCGCCTTCCTCGAAGGCGCCGGGAAATTCGCCGTCGGCAGCATGACGGCGCTGGCGATGCTGCGCAGCCTGAGCCCGCGTTACGCGCAGGCGCAACAGGTGGCCCCCGACGACGAGCGCATACGCACCAGCTACCTGGAGTACGCATCGCCCAACGGCGCCGGCAACATGCGCGGCTACTTGGCCCGCCCGGCCGGCGACGGCAAGAAGCCGGCGGTGCTGGTGATCCACGAAAACCGCGGACTAAACCCGTATGTAGAGGACGTCGTGCGACGCCTCGCCGTCGCCGACTTCATAGCCTTCGGTCCGGACGCCCTGTTCCCCCTCGGCGGATATCCCGGGAATGACGACGAGGGTCGAGTCTTGCAGCGGCAGCGTGATCGCGACGAGATGATGGAAGACTTCGTCGCCGCGGCGGAATTGCTCGCCGATGACGAGGGTTCGACGGGCCGCGTCGGCGCTGTCGGTTTTTGCTTCGGCGGAGGCGTCGTCAACTATCTGGCAACGCGGCTGCCGGGGCTCGGGGCCGGAGTGCCGTTCTACGGATCCCAGCCGCCTGCCGAGGAAGTGCCAAAGATCCAGGCCCCGCTCATGATTCAGTTGGCCGGCTTGGACGAGCGCGTCAACGCCGGATGGCCGGCGTACAAGGAAGCTCTCGATGAGCATGGCAAGACGTACACGATGCACATGTACGACGACGCCAACCACGGCTTCCACAACGACACCACGCCCCGTTTCGATGCGGACGCAGCGAAGCTGGCGGAGGATCGTACGGTTGCGTTCTTCAACCAACATCTGCGATAGGTCGCGGCCGTGACATCCGACGTTCGGTCGCACCGTCGTGCCGCACGGCAACGGGGCATCGCCGTGCTGCGCGGACTGACGGCGCCCGGCGTGACGGTTACAGCTTCCTGTCACCGACCTGGTCGCCCGACGGCCTCAGGCTCGCGGCTGAAGGCGGACAGCTGGCTCAGACCATCGCCACCGAATGGGCGGGTCATACGACGCTGCCTCGCGCCAACCACGGCGTTCAGCTTCGACGACGCGGTCGCGCCGACGCGCGCGTCCGGCGGCGACGCCGCCGCCGCTGTTGTGGACGCGTCACGTCATCGGATCGCGTCGCCGTGTGTCGACTCCGTCCCGGGGCGCGACGAGTCGAGCGGCGGTGATCGCTCGATTCCGAAGAATCGGACTCGAAGCCTGCCACCGTCCGCCGCGGAATCGAGTCGCCCAGCTTGCGCTCGGTAGCGCGCAGCCAGTCACCATCATCTCGCGTCACGAAGGTCAGCGCCCTTCCCTCGCGCTCGGCACGCCCAGTGCGGCCAATACGGTGCGTGTAGGCGTCCGGTGTGCTCGGCACGTCGAAATTGATGACATGTGACACACCGATCACGTCGATGCCTCGGGCCGCGATGTCGGTGGCGACCAGCACATCGAAGTGTCGCTTGCGAAACCCTTGCATGGCGCGGTCCCTCTGCGATTGCGACATGTTGCCTTGCAGGCCCACGGCGCGGTGACCGGCGCGGTCGAGCTGTTGCGCCAGGCGGCGTGCCCGATGCTTGGTGCGCGTGAATACGATGGCCGACTTGCAGGCGTCCTCCGTCAGGATGCGCTCGAGCAGGTCGCGCTTGCGATCCTCGCGCACCGACACCATGGCGTGATCAATGGTCGCTGCGGGACCGGCCTGCGCCAGCTCCACAACTTGTGGATTCCGTTGCAGGCTGTCGGCGAGCGACCGGATCTCGGCCGGCATGGTGGCGGAAAACAGCAGGTTCTGGCGCTTCTTGGGCAGCGTCTTCAGGATGCGTCGGAGGTCGGGCAGGAAGCCCATGTCGAACATGTGGTCGGCTTCGTCGAGGACGACGCTCTCCACCTTGTCGAGGTGAAGGTCGCCGCGCCCCATCAGGTCCAGAATGCGACCCGGGCAGCCGACGACGATCTCCGGATGCCGGCGTAGCGCCTGGATCTGGCGATGGGCGGACACGCCGCCGTAAACGGTCACCGCTCGCAGCTGGGTGAAACGCGCCAGCGCGCCCATCTCCTCATGAATCTGCGTCGCCAGCTCGCGCGTCGGCGCCAACACGAGCACCCGCGGGCCACGGCGGCGTTCCCGGGCAAGTCGGTGCAGCAAGGGGAGCGCGAAAGCGGCCGTCTTGCCGGTGCCGGTCTGCGCCAAGCCAAGCACGTCACGACCCGCGAGGGCAGCGGGAATCGTCTGTAGCTGGATGGCGCGAGGCTGGGCGAAGTCAGCAGCAACGACGCCGCGAAGAATATGGGAATCGAGCCCGAACCGGTCAAAGCCGGTTGGCGAATCTGTAGCGCTTGCAGTCATGGAAGGAGTTGAGTCTCCACCGTGTCGGCGCGCACCGTTGGCACACCGCGGTCGTTGCGGTTCTGCCCGCACAACAGACCGAGGCAGATCGAGTGATTGGCGGCGTGACCTCAGGAAGTGGTCGGTGAGGTCCTGTTGTCGCCGCGATTGGGTCGTAGACCCGCGTCACACGCTTGGTCGGCGCGACGCCGCCCAGCCCGCCACTCCGGGCTCCGGGCCGGCTACCGAGTGGCTGACGCCGTCGGCGAGCAGCGCATCTCGATTGCCATCAACTGAAATCCTAGCACCAACACATCGAGCGGGTGCGACACGAATCGACTGCCCGGCCCATTTTCGCGGGTGGCGGGGCCCCCGCTAGCGCACCAGCGTCCCGAGCAACCGATTGATCGCGGTGATTGTCCCCTCGGGACCGGCAAGCCCCGCACATTCGTCACAGGCCCAGACCTTGGCCATACGAATCGAGATCAGGCCGTGCGGATACATGATTACCTGATTGGAACCGGCGCCAAAGGCGCCCGGGAGATAGACGACGGGGGCGCCGGCGCGGTCGGCGTGTGGGATGAGGTGAAAGCCCATTTTGTAGAGCTGCTCACCAGCCGCGAGCGGCACGGGCGCGCGCGCCTCGAAAGCGGCCTGAACCGAGAGATCTGTTGCTTTGGTGATAGCCCCCGCGGTGGTGAAGATCCCGGCCATCACCTCCCGGTGCAGCAGCTGCATGCCTTCGTGTTCACCGAGATTCTGGTAGAGGGTGAAGATCTTGGCAACGTCGTCGAGGGTTACGTAGACGCCGGCATGGAACCAGGGCAACCCTTTCGCACCATCTGACTCGCGCGTCCTGACGATCGGCGCGTGATGAACACCGATCGGTGCGAGCACCTCTTGCCGCAGCATCTCCCAGATGTCGGCGTCAGGCCCCCTGACCGTCTTGAGGAACCCGTCCGCGGCGGCGCCGAGAAGATGAAAATCGCGGTCGCGGTAGCGCATGATGATGCCGGGACCCCAGGGATAGGGTGAGGCATCCTCGGTGATCCGGGCGATCTTCTCGGCGTTCGAGAATGCCCCGTTGTACCAATCGTTGTAGGTGTCGTCGGTGTAGCCATCGCCAGTGTTGTTGGGGTTGGTGGAGGGGCTGCCCTGTCCGCCCATCCCGGTGGCCATATTGGCGGCGTCGATGAAGCGAACGTCGTCGTACTCGGGATCGAGCCCCGGGACGTAGTCGCCGATCTTCAGGTTCAGCACATAGGGGCCGTAGACCTGCGCCAGCCATCCGAGCGCCAGGGGCGCGGTGATCGACTTGGTCACCGATCGGGGCCCGAAGCGCATCTCCTCCGGGTAGGGATAGGGGCCGAACGGCGTCTGTGACCCCTGGTGATAAATGACGCCGTCGCGCACCAGGGCCTTGGCGACCACGTAGTCGTCCGGCAGCGGACCACCGAAACCGTCGAGCGTTCCCTCCGGCAGGCCTGCTTCGGCGACCGAATCGACTAGCTCGCTCCACGTCCGCAGCGGCAGCCTGTCGGCCAGCTCCCGCTCGACTCGGGCTCGCTGCGCGTCGAGATCGACGACGGCTCCCGACTCGAAGGACGCCGGCGCGACGCCCCAGGCGACGAAGTGCACCGGGATGTTAAATGGCGCCGTCTGCTGCACGAACTGGAACCTCACCTCGGTGATCTCGTCCCCCCGGTAAAGCAAGCTCGCCAGGCCCTGATGGGCGTGGTTTTCCATGTCGTGCACCAGCATCAGTGCGAAGGCCGCGCGCGACCAGTCGCCGTCGCCTGGCTGCCGCCACACGCGACCGTACTGGGGAATCAATTTCCAGTAGCTGTTGGCGCCCCCGGTGCTCCGATCTCCGAGCATCTCGCCGATCTGAACCGCGGCGAGGACATCGCCGGCGGTGAAAAGATCGAGGCTGATCGCGGGAAACAGACGCTTGTCGTACCCGCCCCGGCAGGATCCGCCCAGCTCGACCTCCGCACCATCGCAGATCGGCTGTGGGATCTGCGGCTGGAACAGCATCGTCGCCTGTTCAAGGGCCAGCCGTCCGGTCAGGGCGGGTGCCGGCATGGCGTCGGCAGACGGATAGAACGCCGCGTTGTCGACCGGAGCGTCCAGCTGACGACTCGACAGCATCGTGTCAAACGACAGCGGTGTGCCCGTCGAGACAGACGTCGCTCCTGCCCTGCGGTCGATTCGTCGCGCGCCGCGTCGGCAGCACGCTCGCCCGGCACTTGTGCCGGTCCGCAGGCGCTCAGCGAGGCGACCATCAACAACGGAACGACGTGGACTACAACCCGGCGCAAGACCCCTCCTCGTGACCCTGTGGCGTCGGCAGTCTAGCGGACCGCCAGCACCGGTGAGCACCAGAACGATTCGGTCAGTTTCCACCGCATGGCTATCTACTCTTTCCGGCCGCAAGAGTAAGCTGTTACTGGCTAAGCTCATGCGTTTTCTTGGAGGCGGAGACCACCGATCATGAGAAGAGCGATTCTGTCGACGCTCGTCCTGATCGTAGCCGTTGTTCTGCATGCGCCGACCGCCAGCCCGGCGGCGACCGCCCCCGTACCACCGCCCCAGGACGCCGCGCCCAGCGCAATCATCGACGCCTACTGCGGCTCCTGTCATAACCAAGACCTGCGCACGGGCGGCCTCGCTCTCGACGAGCTCGATCTCGACAACCTCGGAGCGAATGCCGAGCTCTGGGAGAAGGTGTGGCACAAGCTCCAAACGGGGCAGATGCCTCCGCCAGAGGTACCGCGACCCGACGACGACACGCTGACCGCGATGGTGGCCTGGCTCGAGTCCGGCCTCGATGAAGCTGCGGCCGTGGACCCCAACCCCGGCCGGGTCGGCATCCATCGATTGAACCGCACCGAGTACGGCAACGCCATCCGCGACCTGCTGGGCGTGGAGATCGATGCCAGGACGCTCCTGCTTGGCGACGAGGCCGATGAGGGCTTCGACAACGTCGCCGAGAGCCTGACGATCTCACCGGCGCATCTGGAGCGTTATCTGTCGGCGGCTCGCAAGATCAGCCGGCTTGCGGTGGGCGACCCGTCCTTGGGCGCCGTTCCGAGCTCCACGTTGCACCAGATCCCCGTCTTCCTGAATCAGGACGGTCGCGTGAGTGAGGATCAGCCGTTCGGATCCCGCGGCGGCGTGGCGATGCGACACCACTTCGAACTGGATGGCGAGTACGTCATTAAGGTGTTGCTCAGACGCCAGATCTACTCCTACATCGTTGGCCTGCGTGATGCACAGCTGCTTGACGTCCGGGTTGACGGCAAGCGCGTGGCGCGCTTCTCCGTCGGCGGCGAGGGCAAAGACAAAGGGATGCCGGGCCCGTTGACCTGGGCTGGCGAGATCAGGGGAGAACCGGGGTGGGAGGCGTACATGCACTCCGCCGACGAGTCCCTTGAAGCCCGCGTGCCGGTACGGGCAGGGGCGCGAAGCGTGTCTGTTTCGTTCGCACAGCAACCCCGGGAGCTCGAAGATCTCAGCCAACCGCGACAGCTCGGCTTCGGGTTCATGTCGGACCAGCTGTACGACGGGTTTGCGGCCATCGACAGCGTCGCAATCACCGGTCCCTACTTGCCCGAGGGACCTGGCGATACGCGCAGCCGCAGCAAGGTGTTCGTGTGTCACCCGGCCGACGGCGCCGACGAGGACGACTGCGCCCGAACGATTCTCGCGAAGCTGGCTCGCCGAGCGTATCGTCGACCCGCCACCGAGTCCGAGGTCCAGACATTGCTGGATTTCTTCGAGACCGGTAGTGCGATCGGAGGATTCGAAGCCGGGATCCAGGCCGCAATCGAGCGCATGCTGGTGAGCGTCAACTTCCTGTTGCGAATCGACGCCCCTCCCGCAGACGCGGCACCGGGCGGCGCCTATCGGCTCAGCGACGTCGACTTGGCCTCGCGCCTGTCGTTCTTCCTGTGGAGCAGCATCCCCGACGAGGAGCTTCTCGATCTGGCGATTCGCGGCCAGCTGAGCCAGCCAACCGTTCTCGAACAACAGGTACACCGCATGCTCGCCGACCGGCGATCGAAGACGCTGGTGGACAACTTCGCCGGCCAGTGGCTCGGCTTTCAGAAGGCTGCCGTCTGGCAGCCCGACTCCGACCGCTACTTCGACTTCGACGAGAACCTGCGCCATGCGTTGCTGAAGGAAACCGAGCTCTTCGTAGACAGCCAGCTGCGCGAGGATCGCAGCGTGCTCGATCTGCTGACTGCCGACTACACGTTCGTGAACGAGCGTCTGGCGCGCCACTACGAGATTCCGGGCGTCGTCGGCGAACGGTTCCGTCGCGTCACAGTCGACGACGGTGTGCGTGGAGGCCTGCTGGGCCAGGGAAGCATCCTGATGACCACCTCCTACCCGGACCGCACGGCGCCAGTCGTCCGCGGACTCTGGATGCTCGAGAACATCCTCGGCATGGCTCCCCCGCCACCGCCGGAGAATGTGCCCGACCTGGAGGAGACGGCAAGTGACGGCCGCATCCTGTCGATGCGGGAACAGATGGAGCGCCATCGCAAGGACCCCGCCTGCGCCGGCTGCCACATCCGTATGGACCCGCTGGGGTTCGCACTCGAGAACTTCGATGCCATCGGTCGATGGCGCACGATGAGCAACGACTTGCCGATCGACGCGTCATCCGTGTTCGCCGACGGCACACCGATCGAGGGGGTGGCAGGGATACGCCGGCTCCTTCAAGCCCACCGTCAGGACTTCGTACGGACGTTTACCGCCAAGCTGCTGACCTATGCACTCGGCCGTGGAGTGGAGTACTACGACCATCCGGCGATCCGCCGGATCCTGCGACAAGCGGAGGCAACTGAGTACCGCTGGTCATCAATGATCCTCGGCGTCGTTGACAGCGAGCCGTTCCAGATGGGAAGAAGAGCGTCATGATCCTCGCCAAGAAGACCATTCCTCGACGCACGTTGCTGCGCGGGCTGGGCGCTACAGTGGCGCTGCCGTTGCTCGATGCCATGGTCCCGGCTGCGACCGCGCTGGCGCAGACGGCCGCCGGGCCGATCCGACGCTTCGGGGCGATCTACGTGCCGAACGGCGTGATCCCGGATCGCTGGTTCCCGTCGACCACCGGTTCGGCGTTCGACTTCTCGTACGCTCTGGAGCCGCTCGAGCCATATCGCCAACAGCTCAAGATCCTCGGCGGACTCGACAGCGATCCTGTGCGGCCGCCCGGTGCGCCGGCGGCCGTGCACGCCCGCGCCAGCACCAAGTTCCTGACCAATGTCCACCCCAGCCGCGCGCTCAAGGCCGGCATCTCGATGGATCAGCTTGCCGCCCGCGAGCTCGGACGCACGACGCAGCTGCCGTCGATCGAGCTCGCCCTGGACGCCGTCGACGCTGCCGCAACCTGCGACGATGGGAGCTGCATCTACACAGGCACGATCTCGTGGGCCGGGCCGACGTCGCCGCTGCCGATGGAGACGGATCCGGCGGCGGTCTTCGAGCGACTGTTCGGTGAGGACACCACCGATCCGGCGGCACGCCGCGCCAGCGCGCTGCGCAAGACCAGCATCCTCGACTCGGTGCTCGGCGAGATCTCGCTGCTCCGCAACCGGGTCGGCCCGAGCGATCAGGCGCGGCTGAGCGGCTATCTCGACAGCGTCCGGGCGGTGGAACAGCGCATCCAGCGAGCCGTGCAGCAGAACGTCGCGCTGCCGGCGTTCGACCGGCCGGCCGGCGTCCCCGGCGACTATGCCGAGCATGCGAAGTTGATGTTCGACCTGCAGGTGCTGGCGTATCAGGCCGACATCACCCGCGTCTGCACCTTCATGATGGGCCGGGAGTTCAACGGCCGAACCTATCCCGAGATCGGTGTGCCGGATGCGCACCACCCGATCTCGCACCATCGCAACGACCCCGACAAGATGGACAAGTGTGCGCAGATCAACCGCTATCACACGAGTCTTTTCACCCATCTGATGGACCGGCTCGCCGAGACGCCCGACGGCGACGGATCGCTGCTGGACCAGGTGGTTATCAAGTTCGGCGCCGGCATGTGCGACGGCAACGGTCATGAGGTCAATGACCTGCCGATCGTGATCGCCGGCGGCGGCGCGGGTCGTCTCGAGGGCGGGCACTACCTCCGCTACCCGGAGGGAACTCCGCTCGCCAACCTGCACGTTGCGCTCCTCGACAAGCTCGGCGTATCGGTCGAGAGCTTCGGCAACAGCACGGAGCGCCTCGAGCTCGGGTACCTGGACGGGGTCTAGTGGCCTGTACCGGGTCCGACCAACACTGCCCAGAGCGAAAACGGCTACTTCGACACGTGTTTCTTGACCGCCGAACGATCACGGCCGGAGCCACCGCTGCGTTGATCGCAGGTGCCAGCGTTGCCGTTGGCGGCCAAGCGCAGCTCGCCGAGGCGGTCAAGGAGAACGACACGGCGGCGGTGGAGGCCCTGCTGCGGCAAGGCGTCGACGTCAATGTGCCCCAGGGCGACGGCGCGACAGCGCTGCACTGGGCCGCCTACTACGGCGACCTGGAGCTGGTCGATCGGCTGATCGCCGACGGCGCCGACGTCAACGCGGCCAACGACCTGCGCGTCACTCCGCTTGCCCTGGCGAGCGCCAATGCGCATGCCGCCGCTGTGCAGAGGTTGCTCGCGGCGGGGGCCGATCCGAACATCAGCGGCGAGACCGGAGTCACCCCGTTGATGGAGGCCGCCCGTATCGGCAGCATGGAAGCCGTACGAGCCCTGCTCGAGTTCGAGGCCGACGTCAACGCCTACACGACCGACCGGCGCCAGAGCGCCCTTATGTGGGCGTCGGCACGTCGGCACCCGGAAGTCGTGGCCGCTCTGCTGGAACACGACGCCGACGTCGCCGCTCGCACGCGGGTGCGCCGCGAGATCGTGATGCTCTCGCTGAGACGCGGGGATCGCGTCGCCAGAACAGCGGTGAAGGACGCGTCGGAGATCGAGCGCGGTGGAATCACCGCGTTGTTGTTCGCGGCCCAGTCCGGCGACGTTGACTCGGCACGAATGCTGTTGGAGGCCGGCGCCGACATCGACGAGGCGGGCGCCGACCAGAACTCGGTTCTGGTGATGGCAGCACTCTCCGGTCACACGGCAGTTGCCAAGATGCTGCTAGAACAGGGCGCAGACCCGCAGAGCGCCGCCGGCGGCTACACGGCACTGCACGCCGCGGTGCTCCGTGGTGACCTGCAGACGGTCGAGGCGCTACTCGCCCACGGCGCGAATGTCGACGCGTTGCTCACCCGGGGCAGCCCGATCCATCGCTACGGGTCGCACTGGGCTTTGTCGAGCGCCTGGGCCGGCGCCACACCGCTGCTCCTGGCGACCCACTACCTGGAAACGAAGATCATGCGTTCGCTCATGGACCACGGAGCGTCGATCACGCATGCTCTCCCGAACGGTGCCACGCCCCTGCTGGTGGCGGCTGGGACCTCCGTCGAGCGGCGTATCAACCGGCCGTTGGACCATTCCGATACGCCCAGGGTTCTCGGGGATATCTTCTTCGAGCGTTCTCCCGAGGCCTCGCTCGACGCGGTGCGGATGCTGCTCGATGCGGGGGCTGACGTGAGCCAGACAGGCCCGGCCGGCAACACGGCCATGCACGCCGCAGCGGCCAACGGTTTCAGCACCGTCGTTCAGCTGCTCGTCGATCGGGGCGCGAAGCTGAACACGAAGAACGAAGATGGCCAGACACCGCTGACGATGACGAACGGCAGGGGCGCACTGGGGAGCATTGCGGCCAACCGTCAACAGGCCGCCGAGCTGCTCAGAGAGCTGGGCGCCACGGAGTGACGCGCCGGCCGTCGGCGTCTGTGACGCGGCGCCTATCGCGGTCCACCCTGACCGCGCTTCTTGTCCTGCTCGGTACGCTGAGCGCCTCGTCGCTCACCACCGCCTCAACCCGACAGATTGGGTCGAGGGCTCCGGGTCCCGGACCGAGCAACAGCGGCGACCGCGTCGCGCAAGGGCTCCGAACCCGGAACGTCGTGCTCGTTACGGCCGACGGCGTCCGGCACCAGGAGCTGTTCGGCGGATTGGATAGCGCGCTGCTCGAGGACGAGCAAGCGGGCGGAGTCGAGGATCGCGAAGCGCTCTCGAGGGCGTTCGGTGGAGAGACGCCAGAGGAGCGCCGTGAACGACTGCTGCCGTTCTTCTGGAAGGTGCTGGCGCCGCAAGGGATCGTCCTCGGGAGCCGCGCCCATGGCGCTACGGTCTCGTTGGCCAACCCGCACCGGGTTTCCTATCCAAGCTACGCGGAGATCCTCACCGGTCGGGTGCAGCCTGAGATCAACGGCAACGTGCCAATCCAAATCCCGCGGGAAACAGTGCTGGAGTTCGTTCGACGCGGGCTCGCGCTGCTGCCGACCGGGGTCGCCGCGTTCACCTCGTGGAACCACTTCCCCTACATCGTCGAGCACGTGCGGGGATCCATAACGGCAAACGCCGGGGGGCCGCTGCCCGAGCACCTGCAAGACGAGGAAACCCGACGCCTCGCCAGACTCGAGCAACGGACGCTGTCCCCATGGAGCACCGTGCGGCAAAACGTCTTCACGGAGAGCTTGGCCGTCGCCTACCTCGCGAGATTCCGCCCGCGGCTGCTTTACCTGGCCCTCGACGAGACCGACGAGTGGGCTCACACGCGGCGCTACGATCGCACGCTACAGGCGATCAAAGGGTTCGACGAGACCCTCCGGCTGCTATGGGAGCTGCTTCAATCGATGGACGCCTATCGCGACGTCACGACGCTCGTCATCACTACCGACCACGGGCGCGGCAGAACGGCCGAAGATTGGACCTCACACGGAGCCGAGATTCCCGGATCCGAGGAGACGTGGATCGCCATCGTGGGCCCTGACACCGCCGCCCGCGGCATAGTCCCTGGCCACGCGCCGGTGCGGCACACCCAGATCGCGGCCACCATCATCGCGCTCCTCGGCCTCGACCCCGACAGCTTCGACACGCGCGCCGGCAAACCCATCACGCTCGCCTTTCCCTGATGTTGGGCCAGCCAGTGGGGCGGCGGCGACTACAGATGAGTCCTAGGGTGGCTCCCCTTCTGCGAGCCGCTTGAGCCGATCCATCGCCGCCCGTGCGTTGCGCTTCGCCATGATGGTGATCACCGGCGCCAACAGCCGGAGCATGAGCCCGACAGCCCGCCAACGAGCAGAATAGGTGAGCTCGATACGGTCCTGACGTGGCGTGATCGAGTAGGTCACGACCATCGGGGATGCGCCGAGGCTGCCGCCCGTCAGCTGGATTCGCAGGCACGTACAGGGCTCAAAGGTGAGGATCTCGCTGTCGTAGTCGACAACACGGGAGCCCTCACGAATCTGGACCGCTGACCGGGTTCCAACCCCGGGTGGTCCCGAGGTCGTCGTCTCGACGCTCACGATGTCGGGACTCCAGCGCATCATGTGCTGGTCGTCAGCGAGCAGCGGCCACAGCTCCTCGGCGGTGGTCTCGACATCGACACGATGATCGAAGTTCACCGATTCGGCCCTCTACACTTGATCATTACCGTGAGTCCTTCGATCCGCTGTGCTCCGCCGTCGGAGAGCCGTCGTGACTGCCGCTCAACGCAACGCCGAGGCCACCGACGAAGTCGCGCCGATTGATTGTCCGGGGCATGCCGAGCTCGCGATCACGCGCGCTCATTTGCGCCTCCGTTTCAGCAATCGAGGGGACCATGGCACGAGCTGGGTGTCGGATGCTACCGTGCCGCCGGTCCTTGGTAGGAGAGCAGCCGGGAGGCACGCAATGAACACAGAACGACCGCGGTCCCGTTCGGCAAGCAAGCGTTGGGCGTTTTGGGCCGGGAGCCTGACTCTCGCCGTGAGCGCGTGTGGTGGCGAGCCGGGACAAGTCCCCCCGGGATCAGATCCGGCCACCCTCGGCGAACCCGAGCCACTCCTCTACGATCAGACGATCCTGGATGATCCGTCGCGCACCGACGACGACCGCTACCGCGATGTCGGCATGCGGCCGCTCGATGTCTACGCGTTCTTCGGCATCGAGCCCGGGATGGTGGTGGCCGATCTGGGCACGGCGCTTATGTACAACGCGCACATCCTCGACCACATCGTTGGGCCGCAGGGCAAGGTGCACGCCATAGTGGACTGGGGCCCGATGCTGGCCGACTGGCGATCGGAACGAACGATGCCCGCCTACACACAGCGTAAGGCCGCTGGCGCACTTGGCAACGTCGAGCTCACCGGCACGCTCGAAGAGCTCCCTGCCGACAGCCTCGATGCGCTGCTCATCATCCGCCACTACCACGATTTTGGTGAGCGCGACGCGCGTGTGGCTCAGTTGCCGCGGTTTCTTCGCGTCTTGAAGCCCGGTGGGATTCTCGGGGTAATGGATGCGCACACCGACAAGACCGACGAACGGGACGAAACTGTCCACCGCATGAACGGGGCGCTGGCGTTGGAGGAGATCTCGGGAGGCGGATTCGAGCACGTGGCGTCCTCCGCTCTACTCCACAACGGCGACGACACCTTCGATTTCGATGGCCGCGAGGGCGCACGAACCCCAGACGATCCGTCGGACGATGCGCCGATCCATCGTTACTTCATCCACCGATGGACGATGAAGTTCCGCAAGCCGTTAGGCTAGGCGTCGGTCGTGGCCGCGTCGTACCACGCGGTCTCAGGGTCGCCAGCTCCGGTTCATGCTAAGGTCGGCTGCTCTCTCCCGCGCCCGCGCCGGAGCGCCAATTCCTCGGCAAATCGGAGTCCTCATGCGCGCCACATCGACCGTTGCATTCGCCCTCTGCCGATAAACGCGGTTCAGACGACGAACGTCGCAACCCCGTTGGCGGTGCCCATCGGAGACCTGCCGACCATCGACATCTGGTGGTTCCCGCCCGTCTACACCATCAAGGGCGAGCAGGTCGATTTCGTCGAGATCATGCAAGGTGTGCCCAAGAAGGACATCGCGGTCGGGTGCTCCGGCGGCTACGTGAACCTCGACAACCTGGGCACGGTTCCGGCGGTGAACAACATGCCCGCGAGCGCGAATGTGAAGATGACGCGCATGACCACCGGGGGCAAGGAGAAGAACTTCGGCTCAGTGAAGGCGAATACTGTGCCGTTCCCGGTAGCCATATGGCTGGCGTTCAAGAGCCGCCCGATCCCCAAGGACACCGCCTCGATCCATTTCGAGATCACGTTCAGCGGCACCGGGACGAGCCTGCCGCGTCTGGGAATGGACCTCAACTGCGGCGTGACGAGCATCAACGCAGTGTCGCGACTGACGATCGAGCCGTAGCGGCACGAGCGCTAAACCCGGGCCTAGCCCGAGGAGCCGGGGCCACCTTTGCGGGCCGCCAGCTCCGCCAGCACGTTCTCCAGGTCGGGGAAGCCGGCGCCGAACAGCGGACGGGTAATCGCGTTGCCACCGCGCGAGGCGATCACGTTGTCGTCTGCCACAACGTCAAACTGGCCGGTCTTGCCAGGCTCGACGACGGCATCGAGGCCCAGCCGCTGCTTGATGAGGGCGACGAGACTCGCCGCCTTGCTCTCGGAGCGCCGTCAGGTGGCGCAGGAACGGATCGAAATTCTCATCGTCACCTCAGGATGCGTTGATCGCTCAGGTCTTTTCCGCCGACCGCCGTCGAGATCCGCGCGCCGCGGAACTCCTTGATCTCCAGATCCGCGAACGCGTTCACGATGTTGTACTGCGTCGGCATGTCTTCCCAGCGCGCCCGATGAAACTGCAGCCTCCCTTCTCCACGCCACGCCTGCTCCGGCACTTCGTTCGAGTTGCCCGCCGGCGACAGGACCGCGTACTGCACGTCGGCGGTCCCCCACTCGCCCGTCTTCGGTATGTACTTGTAATGCAGCGTGCCACGCAGCTCGCCGTCCGACGGGTCGGGCGGATCGGCGCTGTCGGTCGGAACCGGCACCTCCTGCAGATCCTTGACGCTCATGTCGAGGAACTTGAAGCCCATCCAGCTGGCGGTGACATGGGTCTCGCCCTCGTACACCCTGGGGTTCGGAAGGTCGGCGTAGATCTTCGAAAAACCCAGCTCGTCGCGTCCGGTCAGAATCGGATCGGTGAGATTCTCCCAAAGCACGAGCAGGAGGCTGCCGCTGGCGCGATCCTCGCTGCCCTCGAACCGGGCCGGAAAGCTGACGCCGAGGATGTTGTAGCCGCGACCCGCCAGCCAGGGAATCTCGGTGATGTAGGTGGCGGCGACGGTGACCACGGGGTCGCCGTCGAGCGAGAAGCCCGCGGGTAGCATCGCGGTCAGCTGGTCAGCGTTGGTCAGAAAGCTCACCGCGACGGTCTTCTTGTGCGGCGCGCCGATGTTGTCGAAGGTCCCGCCGTTCGGTCCCCGCCGCGGGCCGGCGCGCGGTCCGAAGTGCGTCGGCATTCGGTACATCCCATCGGGATCGAACGTATAACCCATTGGCGCTGCGACCTCGGCTTCAGGGGCGCGGCCCGAGCTTGCGCCGACATTCCACGCGGCGAAAGCGACCAACGAAACGACAACCAGAAACAGCCATGTGCCTCGCATGTTCATGAGCTCGCTCCCTGGATGCTACCCGGGCTCGGGCGCCAGCAGTCTACTTCTTGACCTTCGTGAAGAAGGCGTCGAAGACACCGCCCATGTTCTTCTGGTCGGCCTTCTTGGTCGGGTAGTTGCTCGAATTCGTCAACCCGGTGACGTAGGAGGCACCCGTCTTGTCGGTCGTAACCCCGAAGGCCCAGTCGAAGGCACCGCCACCGTAATAGGTCGAGAAAGCGATCGACGGCCCGCCGCGGGCAGCGCGCGCGGCCGCCGTCGGCACATCGTCGATACGCACCTCGAACCAGTCGTCAAAGCCGGAGTTGGCCTTCTTCAGCGGCTTGACGGTCTTGATATCGGTCGACTCCACGATCCCGACGAGATGAAGGATGTCCTTGGAATCCCACTCGATCCCGTACGCGGCGTCGAACAAGCTACCGCCGAAGAAGGTGGAAAAGAGCGTCACCGGGATGGCGCCGCGCGCCGTGTCCAGCGGGCTGACATCGACGCACCACGCCGTCCCGTCGAAGCCGCCGCCGGCGAATGCGGCCTGGGTGGGATCGAACGTCGGGTAATCCGCCGACGCCGTTGAGCCCGACGCGCATGCCGCACCGTCGTCGTGCAAGCTCAGGTGGGTGTTGAACTCGTCGTCGGACCCTCCCCAGTATGTCGAGAACACCATCTCTGGCTTCCGGCGTGGAAGCGGGGTGATGTCCCAGACGGTCATCCAGTAGTCGAAGCCGCCGGCGTTGCTTGCCTGAAGCGGCAGCACCGTGGGGAAGTCGACCGCGTCCGTGGCCCCGGTGGCGACCATGTAGTTGCCCTCGATGCGCACTGTCGTCCCCGGCGCCCCGGTCTGCTCGACACCGTGACCGGATTGCGTCGCCTTCTTGCCCTCGTGGTTCTTGTAGCCGCCGTGATAGTCACGAAAGTACGTATCGGAGGCAACACGCTGGCCATCTGCGCGCGTCGCGTCAACGACGCCCGGGTCGACGATCGCCACGATCGCCGAGCGCTCCCCCTTGAGGCGCTTCTGGAGACCGTTCACGTGCTTGATGTTGCGCGACTCGCTGGCACCGGTCATGTACGCAAGGCCAGCGTCGTCCGTGACAATGCCGTCGCCGAAATCGAAGTTGGTGCCGCCCAGGAACGTGGAGAACAGGATCTCCTGTAAGTCGAGGCTCACGACGGTGATCATGGCGTCGAAGCCTCCCGCCAGGGTGGCCTGCGTCGGGTTTGTCGTCGGATACTCGGGAGACTCCGTGCGGCCGGTGAAGTAAGCGGCTCCGGTCACGACGCCGCGTGCCGTCTGGCTGTCCAACTGGACGTCCAAGTTCAACGCGATCGCTGTTCCGTAGTCTGATCCCGTACCGCCGAAGTATGCCGCGGCGATGAGCTTGCCCCGCTTGTCGTAACAGGCGACAACGGCGTCGCTTTTGCCCGCCGCCGACCCGGCAAGCGGAAAGTTGGGCGACTCCCCATACCCGACGATATAGACGTTCCCGGTTTTCGGATCGCGAACAATGTCCTCTCCGGCGTCGCCCTCACTACCTCCGAGAAACGTCGAGAAAAAGACGCCCGGATCGATCACCAACAGGTGTCCGGAATCGTACGCTCCCACTTCGAAGCGGGCCTCGTGCCGTGCGTCGGTGGTGACGAGTGCGAACTCCGCCGCAACGGGAACTTGCGTGCCTCCGATCTCCTGATACGCGATCGGAGCGGAGTGAACCATCTCGGCCTCGCCGACGCGCATGACGAGGGCTCCCGCGGAATCCACGAACACGTCATCGGCGCCGTCGATCTCGAGGCGCACCTGATCCGGATCAGCTCCCGGCGAAATGTCGAAGTCGTATTCGAGCTGACCGCCAGCGTCGTAGAAGCGTAGGTCGATGCCGTCGTACACGCTGCTGTAGAGCACCTCGGCGTAGTGCGGCACGCCGCGCTGCCAGCGTGACGGATCCGCACCGCGGAAGTAGCTGCTGGTCGCCCCCGTCGGACCGACGCCCCGAACTTCGGGAAGCCGGTCGGAGTTCGTCCAGCGAACCCGCACTGGTCGTGGCTGCTGCGCTGCGCTCTGGACCAGGAATACCGCCTCCGATGGAGCGAGCAGAAGCGTGGAGCGACCTAGCCGGGAGACGAACTCGATGGGTGCATCGAATTGGCCCTGGTTGCGCTCGAAGGTCAGCGCGGTCGGCTCGAAGTCGGCCGCGCCAAGAGCCCCGCCGTCCCCGTCTGCAGGCGTAGCCGACATCGGCCGCTGCCCGGGCGCCCCGGCGCTGACGAGCGCCAGCAGAAATACCAAAAGAGCACACACAGGTTCCGTCGCATGATGACCTCCGGATCGAGGAATCAAACCGTTCGCACGCTAGCACGGAACGCGAGAAAGCAAAAAGGGATTCAAACGGCCGGCGGATATGCCCACGGCGCCAGGACGCGACCAACCGCCACGCGGAACACCAACGAGTTGTCTGCCTCGGGCATTCTCGCTAGAGTCGTGCCGCCTGCGCCCCCTGTACGTGTTGAGATCGACGAGAGTGAGGGGCTCTGCTTGAACCGTCCTGAGCTACTGCATCGAGCGACCCGTGGCTGGGTTCTAGTCTCGGCGTTCGCGCTTTCTGCAGGTGTTGCGCTGTCCTCCAGCGCAGGACAATCGCCCACCATCGTGGACGATGTTGCCATGGCTGACGAGACGCGCGGTGTCAACTGGCTCGCGTTCGGTCGGACCTACAGCGAACAGCGCTTCAGCCCGCTGACGCAGATCAACGCCGCCAATGTCAGCGAGCTGGCGGTCGACTGGTATATCAACCTGCCCGACGCTCGGGGTCTGGTGTCTACCCCGCTAGTGGTTGACGGAATGCTGTACTTCAACGGCAGCATGAACGTCGTGCGGGCCGTCGACGCCACCTCGGGGGCGATGCTGTGGGAGTACGACCCGAAGGTGGTGGAGCACGTCGTGGATCGCCGAGTGCGCGTCGGCTGGGATCACAACCGCGGCATCGGCTTCTGGAACGGCAAGGTCTACTTGGCAACATGGGACGGCCGCGTCATCGCCCTCGACGCCGCCACCGGTGGCGAGCTGTGGAGCGCCTCGTCGGTCGATCCGGACGACCACTATTTCATCACCGGGGCGCCGAAGATCTTCAAGGGGAAGGTGCTGGTGGGCAATGGCGGTACCGAGATGGGCGCGGCGCGCGGCTACGTGACCGCCTACGACGCCGAGACCGGCGAGCAGGCCTGGCGCTTCTGGATCGTTCCCGGCAACCCGGCTGACGGCTTCGAGAACGACGCCATGGCAATGGCCGCCGAAACCTGGACGGGTGAGTGGTGGAAGTACGGCGGCGGCGGCAACGCCTGGCACGGGTTCACCTATGACGCCGAGTTCGATGCGCTCTACATCGGCACCGGCAACGGCTCGCCCTGGAACCAGAAGATCCGCAGCCCCGGCGGCGGCGACAACCTGTTCCTGTCGTCGATCGTCGCTCTCGACCCGGACACCGGCGAGTACCTCTGGCACTACCAGACGAACCCCGGCGAGACCTGGGACTACAACTCCAACATGGACATCGTCCTGGCCGATCTGACGATCGATGGCCGTGAGGTCAAGGCAATCCTCCACGCGCCTAAGAACGGCTTCTTCTATGTCATCGATCGCGAGACCGGGAAGCTGCTCTCCGCCGAGCCCTTCACCGAGGTCACCTGGGCCACGGGTATCGACCTCGATACCGGCCGGCCGATCGAGGTGCCGGGGGCCCGCTTCGAGGAGCGACCGGCGCGTATCGCGCCAACCGCGAACGGTGGGCATAGCTGGCACGCCATGTCGTACAACCCGATGACCGGGCTCGCCTACTTGCCGGTGATCCACCAGTCGACGACGTACAGCGACGAGGGCATCGATCTCGAGAGCTGGCGCTCGCCGCTGCAGCAGGAGTTCAGCACCGGCCTCTCTACCATGGGGTCGGGACCGTCACGGGAGGATGGTGTGCGCGGCACCTTGCAGGCCTGGGACCCGGTGCGCCAGCAGCTCGCCTGGGAGGTCCCGTTGCACGGATTCTGGAACCCGGGGACCATGACGACCGCCGGCAACCTGGTGTTCCAGGGACGCGTCGACGGCGACTTCGTGGCCTACGACGCCACTACCGGCGAGGCGCTATGGACGTTCCACATGGGTCTCGGTATCTCCGCCCCCCCCCCCCCCCCCCCGATCACCTACGCGGTCGACGGCCGCCAGTACGTCGCCCTCCTGGTCGGCTGGGGTGGATCGCTGGCGGCGTTCGGCGGACGACTCGGCGCCGCACATGGATGGGCCTACGGAGTGCATGAACGGCGCCTGGTGGTGTTCTCGCTCGACGGCGAGTCCCACCTCCCCGCCCTGCCACCCCCGACGGTTCCGGTGCCGATCCGGTCCACGGAATTCGAAGTCGACGCATCGCTTGCCGGACAGGGGGCTCGCGGCTATGCCCTGTGCGTGTACTGCCACGGCGGGGGTGCGATCGCTTCCGGCCTGGCGCCCGACCTGCGAGCCTCCCAGGCCGTGCTCTCGGACATCGCCTTCACCACCCTGGTGCGCCACGGCAGTCGCGAGGCACGCGGCATGCCGGGCTTCCCCTGGCTCACCGACGAGCAACTGCTGGCCCTGCGCCACTACATTCGTCGCCAAGCTGACCAGGCCGGGCGCTAACGCTCGGCCAGGACAGCGTCGCCGCTACCTATTCGATCATCCCTGCGAGGCGGAGCCCGGCGAGGTAACGCTCCCCGACAGCGGCGTCCGCCGTGAGCAGCACTCGTTGGCCGCCCGCCAACGTGAACTCGGGCTGACGCTCGACCGCCTTTTCGAGGGCCTGTCGTGCCTCATCCAATCGTCCCAGATGGGCCAGGCTGGCTGCCATGGTTCGGTAGCCCCATGCGAAGTCAGGCTGAGTTTGTACGCTTCTCGAAGCCCACTCCACGGCCTGCGCGTAACGCTCGGCGCTAAAGTGGGCCAACGCCACGGCATGCAGGGCATAGAAAATGGCCGGGTCCTGCGGGCTCAGCCGCATGGCTTCGTCGAGATGCTCAATAGCCTCGTCGGGCTGCCCCGCCAGCGCCATGCTCTCACCGGAGCAAATCAGCACTAGCGACGAGCTCGGATTGAGCTCGACCGAGCGCGCGAAAGCCGTGAGCATGCTCTCCCGTTGTCCGGTCAGCGCGTAGGCGTGCCCGAGCGCGTGATGTCCCCAGGCATCCTGGCTGTCCAACGAGACGGCTCGCTCGGCGGACCGCACGAGAGCGTCGATGGTCTCCTCAGGCTCGCTCACCTCTCCGGAGGTAAGCTCAATGTAGTGGCTTAAGGCGATGCCCGAATGGGCGCCGGCCAGATCGGGCTCGAGTTGTGCGGCCTCCTGGAAGGAGTTCCGTGCCTCCCGCGCCCCCTCGCGCGTGCCGCGGTAGAAGTGCCACCAACCCCGCTGGACCCAATCCCAGGCAGCCAGATTCTGCGGTTCCTCACGCACCGCCCGGCGCCGATCGAGCTCGTCGAGCTGAGGATGCATGGCGCCGACGATGCTGCGACTGATCTCGCCCTGGAGAATCAGCACGTCGTCGTAGCTGCGATCGAACTGATCGCTCCAGGCCACAACGCCGCTATCGGTGTCGACCAGGCGGGCGGCGATCCGCACCCGGTCACCGGCGCGCCGCACGCTCCCCATCACGAGATAGCGGGCGCCCAGGTATCGGCCGACTTCGCGGACGTCGGTCGGTTGACTGTCCTGGGCAAAGCTCGAGAAGGACGAGATCACCGGAAAGCTACGCCAGCTCGAAAGCCTGGTGATGAGATCCTCGCTGATGCCGTCGGAGAAGTACTGTTGAGTCGGGTCGTCGCTCAGATTCTCGAAGGGCAGCACGGCGATGGCTGGCCTCTCGGCGGTCTCCGGCGCCGCAGTCGAGACTGCGACCGGGTTCGATCGCGGCGCGAGCAACGCCCACATTGCTAGCACGGCGACGCTCACAACAGCAGCGGCGACCACCCCCGTCACAACGAGACGCGAGCCCCGACCTCTCCCCGGGGGCGGCGGGGCGCGCCGCGAATCCATCACCTCAGCGATCGTCGCCCGGACCGCGGACACCGACTGCGGACGGCGGCGACGGTCACCCTCGAGGCACCGCTGCAGCACGGAGCGGATCTCTGTCGGCGTTTGCCGTGGCAGCTGATCCCAGTCCGGCTCCGCCTGCAGGATCGCCGCCATCGTGTCGGCGGATGTCGCCCGGTCGAAGGCCCTCGTGCCCGCAAGAGCTTCGTATCCGAGACATCCCAAGGCCCAGATGTCCGTGCGGGCATCGACGGGTTCGCCGCGGATCTGTTCGGGGCTCATGTAGGGCGCCGTCCCGATGGCCACGCCCGCGACCGTGAGGTCGGTCGGCGTCTCGGCCTGCTTTGTGGTCGCGTCCGTAATCGCGGGCCGGGCGATGCCGAAGTCGAGCAGCTTGACCAGACCATCGTCCGTGAGCATCACATTGGCCGGCTTCAGGTCGCGATGAACAACCCCGTGAGCGTGCGCCTCCTGCAACCCGGCGGCAACCTGTTCCCAGGTATCGAGGGCTTCCGCCTGTGAGAGCGCTCCATCGCTCAGCATCTGTTTCAGGGTCCGCCCCCGGACGAGCTCCATAACCAGATATCGAGTCCCGTTCTCCTCGCCGAAAGCGTGCAACGTGGCGACGTTGGGATGGTTGAGCGATCCGAGCAGCTTTGCCTCGCGTTCGAACCGAGCGACAAACTCGGTGTCCGAAGCCAGCTCACGCGGCAGAACCTTGAGCGCCACCTCACGGCCCAGCGTCGTGTCTTCGGCGCGATAGACCTCGCCCATGCCACCCGCACCGAGCAGCGCGAGGATCTGGTACTGGTCAATCCGCTCGCCACTGCGCATGAAGACGAGGGTACGTCGATGCCCGGGCTCGATCCACCGTCGCTGACGGCCACGAAACAACCTGCCTCATCGAGCTGACGTTCTGCCGCTTTCTCCTATGAACTTCGCCAGGCGGCATGACCCCGCCCGAAACCCGGCTAGGGCACACGTTGCCATCGGGAGCCGATGCGCGCGGCCTCGCCGCCAGGGGCCCAGATGACCAGTGTGCGGGCCGGCGGGCCGTTCGCATCCACGATGTGGTTGACCATGTCCGGCGGCTTGACATAGCCCAGCATCCCTTCCGTCAGCATGTAGCTTTCACCGTTCACGACGTGCTCGAGGGTGCCCTCCAGCACGTAGAAGATCTCGGTGACGCCATGTGAGTGATCACCGGAATTGGTACCGGGCGGGAAGGTCAGCAGCCCCACGTCGACCTCCGCGTCCATCGTAGGACCATCGAACAGCACATCGAGTCGTGTGCCGCCAGGGCCGCTTTCAAAGCTCACGATGTCGGTGGCCGACTGCGCGAGTATCCCGGCGCCGAACGATGCCGCGCAGGCCGCTGTCACGAGGGCGAGTCCGCGTCGATTCTTCATGCTGCGCTCCTGGTCAAGAGTTGGCCGGACCTGGCCACGCTACACCGTCGGCAAACCGAACGGTCGGAGCTGACGCCATGCAGGCTATTCCCGCGCTTCCCGTGTTTCCTGATAGCGGGCACCGCTCAACACGTTAAAGAGCGAGTAGTTGCCCTCGTGACAGGCGAACTCGTACAGCCGGTCATCGAACCGCTCGAACGGAACCTGGCCGCCCCAGGCACTCGTGTACATCGTCGGGTCGTCGATGGTGAACTCGTAGAGAATGGTGTCGTCGTCCACGCGGGTGAAGCGTTCGATCACCTTTCGACCGTTCGAGGGGGCGACACCGCGAAACCTGTGGGCGGCATTGAGGTTGGTGGTCTCGACCACCAGCGTATTGCCGTCCCAGCGACCCCACGAGTCACCGAACCACGGACGGACGTCCTGCGGCAGCGACCGCGGCTCGCCGAGCCGAATGATCCGCGCGTCGTGCACCATCTCCGCCACGATCATCACGTGATCGGCGTTCTGCACGATGGTGTAGTTGTTGTTGTACCAGTAGTTGGGCAGCATCGGCGGTCCGGCGCTGGAGTCGAACGAGACGAGACAGCGTTCGCCGGGCGGACGGAGCTCCGGATGGTCGTATGGACCGAAACGGCTCCTGAGTGCCCGATACTCCTCGACCCGCCGACGGCCCTCCGGCGTCAGCTCCGGCACGCGTCCATCCGGCGGATCCGTGACTAGCGAGCTCCTGGGCTCGCCGTTGACCACCGCCACCCGCTCGCCGGGCTCCCGATAGACCTCGTTGTAGCAGCCGGTGGCCGAATCGATGCACTCCGGATCCGTGCCACCGGCCGGAGGTGGCGCGCGGTCCGGGTCACTCGGCGCGGCACCTCGAGTGACCGCTTCGGCCTGTCCGCCCTCGATCTCCGCGACCTGCTCCGAGGTGAGTACCGACCCTCGGCCTTCGGGACGCTGGAAGGGTGTAAGCGTTGCGTTGGTCCAGTTGCCCTGGAGGTCCGGATGTCCGTGTGGCGTTCGGGGCACCTGCCATGCCTCGGCATCCGGGGCACGATCTTGCGCAGCCGCGGGCCGGAAGATCAGCGGCGCCCACAACGAGATCGCCACCGCAGCGATCGCTAAGGACGTGAGGGGAAGCGATGTCCGGGAAGTAGCGTTCATCTTGGCTCCTGTGCGCCGACGCGCCTTGTCCGAAGATGTACACGAACGCCTCCACGAAATCCACGTTCGTTCACCGTTTGATCAACCGAACACCTCCGTTGCCCGCGCCGGTGCGCG
Source organism: Acidobacteriota bacterium (assembly GCA_965197275.1). GTDB lineage: Bacteria > Acidobacteriota > UBA890 > UBA890 > WLXD01 > DASCOT01. The sequence continues at coordinate 209,051 of CBDAMQ010000028.1, read as the reverse complement.
TCGCTAGAGTCGTGCCAGCTCGAACGTCACGCTGGCATCAGGAAACGGAGGCTCGTTCATTGAATCGTCGCGCGTTGCTGATTCGGAGATCCGGCTGTTCCATGCTGCTCGCGGCCATGGCGCTGTCGCCGCACGCGGCGGGGACCTTCGGCGCGCAGCAATCGCTCACCGTCGTGGACGACGCTGCCATGGCCGACGAGGCGCGCGGCGACAACTGGCTGGCGTTCGGTCGCACCTACAGCGAACAGCGTTTCAGTCCGCTCACCCAAGTCAACTCTCTCAACATCGCCGACCTGTCGGTCGACTGGTACCTGGACCTGCCCGACGACCGCGGGCTGACGTCCACCCCGCTCGTGGTCGACGGCATCCTGTACTTCATCGGCAGCATGAACGTCGTGCGGGCGGTCGACGGGGCCACGGGCGAGGTGCTCTGGGAATACGACCCGGACATCGTCGGACACGCGGCGCATCGCATGCGGTCCGGGTGGGATCACAACCGCGGTATCGGGTTCTGGAAGGGCAAGGTCTACGTCGCCACCTGGGACGGTCGGCTGAACGCTGTGGACGCCGCCACCGGCGAGGAGCTGTGGAGCGTGATGACGGTCGATCCGTCGGCGCACTACTACATCACCGGGGCACCGAAGATCTTCAAGGGCAAGGTGCTGATCGGCAACGGCGGCGCCGATCGCGGCGCCTCGCGCGGCTACGTCACCGCCTACGACGCCGAGACCGGCGAGCAGGCATGGCGCTTCTGGATCGTCCCCGGCAACCCTGCCGATGGCTTCGAGAACGAAGCGATGCGGATGGCCGCCGAGACCTGGACCGGAGAGTGGTGGAAGCTCGGGGGCGGCGGCAATTCCTGGCACGGCTTCACCTACGACGCCGAGTTCGATGCGCTGTACATCGGCACCGGTAACGGCGCCCCCTGGAACCAGAAGCTCCGCAGTCCCGACGGCGGCGACAACCTGTTCCTGTGCTCGGTTGTCGCCCTCGATCCCGACACCGGCGAGTACCTCTGGCACTACCAAACTACGCCGGGTGAGACCTGGGACTACAACTCCAACATGGACATCGTGCTCGCCGACCTCGAGATCGACGGACGCGAGGTCAAGGCGCTCCTCCACGCCCCCAAGAACGGCTTCTTTTACGTCATCGATCGGGAAACCGGAAAGCTGCTCTCGGCGGAGCCGTACGCCGAAGTCAGCTGGGCCACGGAGATCGATCTGGAGACCGGGCGACCAGTCGAGGTTCCGGGCGCCCGCTACGGGGACCGGCCGGCGCGGATCACGCCCTCGTACGCCGGCGCCCATAACTGGCAAGCGACGTCCTACAACCCGCTGACGGGGTTGACCTACATCCCCGCCATCCACCTGACGATGATGTTCAGCGACGAGGGCATCGACCTCGAGAACTGGCAGCCCGGACCGCGCCACGGCACCGGGGTGCGCACGACCAGGGTCGGATCGCCGCGGTCGGACGGCGCCTCTGGGTCCCTGCTCGCATGGGATCCCGTACGCCAGCAGCCCGCCTGGGAGGTTCCGCTGACCGGCCTCTGGAATGCCGGCACGATGACGACGGCTGGAAACCTGGTGTTCCAAGGCCGCACCGACGGGACCTTCGCCGCGCACAGCGCCCGGACCGGCGAGACGCTGTGGACCTTTGACATGGGCTCCGGGATCTCGGCGGCCCCGATCACCTACATGATCGACGGGCGCCAGTACGTGGCCCTCCTGGTCGGCTGGGGTGGCGTGTGGACGGGAATCGGGGGAGCCGAGGCGGCGGCGCCCGGATGGGCGTACGGCGTTCATCCGCGGCGTCTGGTGGCGTTCTCGCTCGACGGCGACGCCGAGCTCCCGCCCTCGCCGCCGCCCATGGTCCCGGTGCCGTTGCTTGCCCCCGACTTCGTCGTCGATGAAGCCCTGGCGCAGCAAGGCGCCAGGGAGTACGGCGTCGGCTGCGGCGGCTGCCACGGTGGGCTGGTCGCGGGAGGTCAGGCGCCCGACCTGAGGGCATCGCCAGTAGTGCTGTCAGACATCGCGTTCGCGACGGTCGTCCGCGACGGCTCCCGCCTGGCTCGCGGGATGCCGGCCTATCCCGAGCTCACCGAACAGCAGCTCCTGGCGATGCGTCACTTCATCCGTTACGTGGCCACGCGCGACGCAACAGAATCAAGCGACCGATAGCCGTCTCGTTCTGATAGAATCGGCCGGCCGGCGGATGGTCGAGAGCTTCCAAGAACGCAACGAGTCGTTTTCCGGAGTGACCACGTGAACGTGGCCCGCGCCATCGTCGAGATCCTCGAGCGTGAGGGGGTCGAGTTCGTTGTCGGCTACCCGGTGAATCCCGTCCTCGAGGCGGCCGCCGAGGCCGACGTCCGGCCGATCATCGTGCGCCAAGAGCGCACCGGGCTGCACATGGCCGACGCCTTCAGCCGGCTCAACTGCGGCGATCGCATCGGGGTGTTCGCCATGCAGCATGGGCCCGGCACCGAGAACGCCTTCGGCGGCGTGGCGCAGGCCTATGGCGAGTCGGTGCCGATTCTCGTGCTGCCCGTCGGCTATCCGCGCCACCTCGCCAACGTCGCTCCGAACTTCAGCGCCCATCTCAACCTCCGGGGCATCACCAAGCTCTGCGAGCAGCTGCCGCGCGCCGACCTGCTGCCGGAGACCATGCGGCGGGCGTTCGCCCAGCTGCGCAACGGCCGCCCGCGGCCGGTGCTGGTCGAGATCCCGTACGACGTCTTCGGCGAGGAGGTGCCTGAGCCGCTCACCTACGAGCCCGTGGTTACGACGCGCAGCGCTCCCGATCCCGACGACGTGGTCACCGTCGCCCACGTCCTCGCCGAGGCGCACCGCCCGGTGATCTACGCCGGCCAGGGAGTCCACTACGCGCGCGCCTGGAAAGAGCTGCGCGAGCTCGCCGAGCTGCTCAACATCCCGGTTGCCACGAGCCTGCAAGGAAAGAGCGCGTTTCCCGAAGACCATCAGCTGTCGCTCGGATCCGGCGGGTACTCGATGCCGCACGCGGTGCACCGGTTTCTGCGCGACGCCGACGTGATCTTCGGCATCGGCTGCAGCTTCGCGCGCTCCGACTACGCCGTCTCCATCCCCTCCGGGCCGGTGATCATCCACGCCACTCTGGACCCGGCCGACCTGGACAAGGACGTGGCCGCGCAACACGCGCTCGTGGGGGACGCACAGCTCACGTTGCGGGCGCTGCTCGCCGAGCTGGGCAAGCGCGCGCGACCGCGAGCCGCAGAGCGCGCCGACGCGACGCCTCGCGAGATCGCGAAGGTGAAACGGGCCTGGCTCGAGGAGTGGATGCCGAAGCTCACCTCCGACGAGGCGCCACTGTCGCCCTACCGCGTTCTCTGGGAGCTCCGGCACACGGTCGACCGCGACCGCACGATCATCACCCACGATGCCGGCAGCCCGCGCGATCAGCTGGCACCGTTTTGGGAGTGCACCGCGCCGCTCAGCTACATCGGCTGGGGGAAGACGACGCAGCTCGGATACGGGCTCGGGCTGGCGATGGGCGCCAAGCTCGCCGAGCCCGACAAGCTGTGCATCAACGTCTGGGGCGACGCTGCCATCGGCTTCACCGGCATGGACATCGAGACGGCCGTTCGCGAGCGCATCCCGATCCTGTCGGTGCTGCTCAACAACTCCTCGATGGCGCTCGAGATTCCGGTGATGCAGATCTCCACCGAGAAGTATCGGAGCACCGACATCTCAGGCAACTATGCGGAGCTGGCGCGAGCGCTCGGAGCCTACGGTGAGCGGGTCAGCGAACCGGACCAGATCGTCGGCGCGATCCAGCGCGGGATCGAACAGACGACGCAAGGCGTTCCGGCGTTGCTCGAGTTCATCACCGCCAAGGAGATCGACGTCTCCACCTTCACGGACGACGGCACGTAACTACATCCGCTACGTGGCGGAGCGCCCGGCGGCAGAAACGAACATGACCGATCAGCGGAGCGTTCCTGCAACCGGCACCGCGCTGATCGTCTTGATGTCGCTGGCAGCCGGCGCCGGAGCCGCCCCGAGTGCTGGCCGGGTGCGCGCTCATCCATTCGAGCTCGACCCAGCCCAAGGTGCCGACACCCAGCAACGTGGAACGACGCGGCGCTTCTTCCGCACGCCGACTCCGGGCACGCTACCGTCGCTGCTGGAGAACCTGTCGCCGGTGACCGACGACGATCTGGCGAACCCTCCCGCCGGCGAATGGCTGACCCACCGAGACAGCTACGGCGTCCTGGGTTACTCGCCCCTGAGCCAGATCGACCGCGAGAACGTAGGCGAGCTCGAGCTCGTGTGGTCGTGGGCAATGAACGGCAAACGTACCCAGGTGCAGCCCTTGGTACACGACGGCGTGATGTTTCTGAATCAATCCGCCGACGTTATCCAGGCGCTCGATGCGGCCAGCGGCGATCTGCTCTGGAGCTACGACCGTCAGTTGCCCGACGGGCTGTTCCGGTTCGCCTACGCCAACCGCAACATCGCCATCTACGAGGACATGATCATCGTTGGAACCGGCGACGCTCATCTGGTGGCGCTCGACGCGCACACCGGCGATGTGCGCTGGGATGTGGAGGTCGCCGACCACGCTCTGGGGTACGCGTACTCGGCCGGGCCGATCGTGGCCGACGGACGCATCATCGCGCCGATGTCCGGTTGCTACATGATCAACGAGGGCGGCTGCTGGGTCTCGGCCCACGACCCGCACGACGGCTCGGAGCTCTGGCGACGCACGACGATCGCCAGGCCGGACGAGCCGGGTGGCGAGAGTTGGGGCGACGCGCCGGTCGAACAACGCTACGGAGGTTCGGTGTGGATGCCGCCGTCCTACGATCCTGAAACGCGCACCCTTTACGTCGGCACGGCCGTTCCGATCCCATGGGGCCGTGCGCAGCGTGAACTAGCCGGCGATCTGTTGCATACCAACTCGACGCTGGCGCTGGACACGGTGACTGGCGAGATCAAGTGGGCGCGACAACACCTTCCGTCCGACAACTTCGACATGGACACCGCGTTCGAGCGCCACATCGTGGTCGCCGAGGCCCGACCCGACCCAACAGAGGTCCGATGGATCGCCGAGCAGCTTCCGCAACAACCCCTGAAGATGCTGTTCGGCATGTTCGGCAAGGCCGGCATCGTTCGTGCCATGGACGCCGAGAGCGGACGACTGCTGTGGGCACGCGAGACCTACTACCAGAACATCATCTCCGACATCGACATGACCACGGGCCACGCCGAGCTGAACGAGAGCCTCGTAGGTGCCATCGGCGAGCCGATGTTCGTCTGTCCCAGTCTCGCAGGCGGCCGCAACTGGCCCGGGGCGGCGCTCGATATCGAATCAGGCGTGTTCTTCATCGGTTTCAACAACACCTGCATGGACTACACGCTCAACGAGGTGTCCCCTGAGCCCGGCATCTATCACGCCAGCGCCGAACTGGGGCTGCGCCCGGTCCCGGACTCAGACGGGAACGTGAGCTCGGTGATGGCCATCGATGTGTCGACCGGAAAACAGCTGTGGCGACGCGACCATCGGGGCTCATCGCACAGCGGCGTAGTCGCCACCGGCGGCGGTCTCGTGTTTCACGGCGACATCGACCGCAGCTTTCGCGCTCTGAATTCATCGAGTGGAGACACACTCTGGTCGACGCGCCTGCCGACCCCGGTGCAGGGCACGGTCGTGCCCTACGCCGTGAACGGAGTGCAATACCTGGCTGTGCCTACTGGCAGCACCAGTGGGTTCTATGGGCTGACGCCCGAGATACCGCGCCCCGGTAGCGGTTCGGCGCTCTTCGTGTTCAGGTTGCGCGACCGATCTCCAGACTGATGCCGCCGGCGACCGGCTCGGAGGCTAAGCGCCGCGCGATCTGTCGGGCGCGGCGGGGCGACGGCTAGCGGCCCGACTCCGCGATCCGATAGAGGCGGGACGCGGTGCGGAGAAACAGGCTGCCGCGCACCATCGCCGGCGTCGCCATGATCATCTCGTCGAGGCTGTTGACCCCGAGCACCTCGAACTCGGCCCCGGCGCTGATTACGTAGGTGTCGCCATCCTCGCTGGCCGCGAAGATGCGGTCGTTGTAGGCCCAGGGCGATGCGGTGTAGGCGGTAGCCGCCGAGATCCGCTGCTTGTCGTAGATCTCCTCACCCGTGCGCGCATCGTGGGCGGTCATGAAGCCGCGATCGTAGAGCGTGTAGTACTGATCGCCGTACACCAGCGGCGACGGGTTATATGGGCTCCCCTGCGCCAGCGACCAGGCGACATGGTCGTTCGAGGTCTCCCCCGCAATCACCGAAATGTCGCCCGCGGCCCCCGGTCGGATCGCATAGACCGGTCGATGCTCATCACCGACGTAGCCGGAGGCCAGGTACAGCAGCCCGAACTCGGTGAACGGGGTCGGGATGGTGATCGACGACATTCCGGACAGCTCCCACAAGAGCTCGCCCTCGAGATCATAGGCGCGCACGCGGTCGGTGCCCGAGGTGACCACCTCGGTACGCCGCTCGTTCTCCCAGATGAAAGGCGTTGCCCAGTTGGTTCCCTCGTCGCGAAGCACGGTCCAGAAGTCCTCGCCGGTGACGGCGTCCACGGCGGTCATGAACGACTGGTCGTCGTTGTCGTTGACGACGTAGAGGCGCCCGTCGTGCAGTGCCGGAGAGGCTGCGGTCCCCCAGCCGAAGCGCGTCTCCACCAGCGACCAGCGCCGATCCCACAGCACCTCGCCGTTCATATCTAGGGCGAACAGGCCAACGTTGCCGAAGTACACGTAGAGCCGGTTGCCATCCGTAACCGGGGTCTCCGAGGCGTAGCTGTTCTTGAGGTGGCGCGCCATGTCGGGCACGCCTGCATGTAGCTCCGTCTCCCAACGCAGCTCACCCGTATCGGCGTCGAAGGCGTAGACCACCCAGCGGTGAGCATCGGCCGGGGCCGGTCGTTCGCCACCGAAATAGAGCCCGGGAGTCGGTTCTTCCCCGGGTACCGAGCTGACCACCGACGTCACCACGACCAGGTCGCCGGTGACGATCGGCGAGCTCCAGCCCATCCCCGGAACATTGGACGTCCAGACGACGTTGTCTGTTGCGCTCCAGGTCATTGGCAGGGCCGGATCGCCCGCGATGCCGCGCGCCCCGGGACCGCGGAACTGGCGCCAGTCCAGCAACTCGGGCGCAGGTCGGCTCGGCGCCTGATCGGCCGGCGCGAAACCCCGCGCCGGGCGGGTGCCGTCGTTGGAGATGTCGACGCCCCGCCGCTGGACGTCGGCGCGGTTTTGCGCCAGAGTCGCCGGCGGCAGGGCCAGCGCCGCAACTATGGCAACCTGCATCGCGCGACGGAGGAAAAAAGCCATGGATCGGTGGGCCCCAGCACTCGGCGCCAAGCTGTCAGGCATTGCGGCTATCCCGTTCCTTCTGTCGTGCGCCATTCCCACAGACACACGGATTGAGCATCCTGCCGGAGAGTGGCGCTTCCACGCGGGTGATCCCGGATCCCAAGAGTACTCGACGCTGACCGCGCACCGGGGCGCGAGCGCGCCCTGGTGGGCGTATGGCTCGGGTTCTTCGAACAGCGAGCTGGGAGGCACACGCTTGCGCGCCCTGGACACAAGAGCTCTTTGCCTTCGTACTTCCATGATCCCGCGTCGAGCCGATGGCAGATCTGCAATCCCAACGGGGCGCCGCTCTTGACGGACGGCGCCTAGAGAGGAAACGGAATGGTCGTGACAAGAGCCCGTTGTTCTACCCTGGCGTCGGCCATGGTCTGCCTATTTGCCGCGGCGAGCGCACACGGGCAAGATCCATCGAAGCGCATTTACAACACCGTGAAGCAGAAGCTAATGGACGGGCAGCCGGTGGTCGGCGGCACGGTCACGTCACCGGACCCCAACATCTACTGCGCCATGGCCAACTCGGGCTTCGACTTCCTCTGGATCGAGATGCAGCACAGCCCGCTCGGCTACCAGGATGTGGCGCGGATGATCTGGGCCTGCCGCGGCGCGCCGGCGATTCCGTTCATTCGCGTCCCGGACGCGCACGAAGGCGACATCCAGAAGGCAGTCGACATCGGCGCGCTCGGGATCGTCGTACCGATGGTCGCCACGGCCGAGAAGATGGAGCGGGCGGTGCGCTTCGCCAAGTTCCCGCCACTGGGCGAGCGCAGCCAGGGAGGCGGCCAGTACGGGGCGCTCTGGGGAGACGACTACCGAGCGACTGCCAACGACAACATCATGGTGGTCGCCATGATCGAGCAGCTCACCGGCGTCGCTGCGGTCGAGGAGATCGCCGCCGTCCCCGGGGTCGATGCGATCTTCGCTGCAGCCACCGATCTCGGGAGCTTCTCGGGCAAGCGTCAAGGCGATCCGGAGTTCGAGGCACTGGTAACCACGATCCGCGACGGGGCGCTGGGCGCCGGTCTGGCGCTTGGCGGTCCGCTAGGATGGGCGAACCGTGAGGGCTTCAGCTTTTTCCAGGCTGCCGACGATACCTACCTGGTTCGCCTGGGAGCGCAGACGGCGTTGGAAAACGCCGGCTCCGGGATCGCCAGAATCGAAGGCACAGAGCAGCAGCAGTAAACCGCTCGACTGGACGGTGCTCGGACCGCAGGCCGAACCGTCGCCCGCCATGAATTCGACGGCGGGAGTCAGGACATCGTCACGTGCGGACGGACGCTGTCTACCGTCGTCCGCGCGGCCGTCCTCGCGCGCTCGGCGTCGGCACGATCGTAGAAGCCCGTCGGCGTCAGGTCTTCGGCACCGTAGAAGGCGATCTCACGGTCGCGGCGCAGGTCCTTGGAGATCGCGGTGAGCTCGTCGAGCCGATCCCGGACCGACTGTGGCAATCGATCCTGCTCGGCGATCAGCACGCCGGAAACGTCGTGGATCCGTGGCGGCACTACGCCGTGGGCGCGCAGCAAGCCCTTCAAGGCGAGCTCGACGATCTCCTGCGACTCGCGCACCACGTCCGCCCAGCTGCCGGCTTCGAACAGGACGTCGAGGGCGCGCAGCCGCACATCGGCGCGCCAGACGTGGTCCTGTGCCAGGTTCCGGTCATGCATCCATCAGGCCGCCTCCATCCAATAGGGATGGCCGTCGATGAGGCGACGGATGATACGGCCGGCGGCGATGTCGGCGCGCACCTGCGCCAGGCGCCGCGACACGGCGACCTCACGCTCGAACAGCACCAGCCCGTCAATCGCCGCCTCCGCCCAGATGCCGGCGACGACGCTGTCGGCGGGAGGCAGGCTGACGAAATGCGGCTCCACTGGTCGACCGTCCCAGGAAACCGGTTCAGCGTCCCAGCGACGATACAGCTCTCGGGTCACCTGCGATCCCTCATCGACCACGACGAGCAAATCCACGTCTGAGTCCGCGTGCATCTGGGCGCGGGCCCACGAACCGAAGCCGATCACGCCGGCCAGAGCCTCGCCGGCGACGCTCGTGGCGCGCGTGACGGCTGCCAGCGCGCCGGTATCTGCCATCGATCCGGAGGGTGAGGCGAGCTTGCGTGCGCAGTACTCGTTCAACGACAGCCCGGCACCGTCGGCCGCCCGTCGAAGCGCTGCGTGGAGCGCCGGTTCGATGCGCAGCAGGAATCGACCCGACACGGTGATATCATTCATCATCAGTTGATGATATCAAACTGACATCTACGTTGATATCACAACTGGAATCCGGCGGCGTGCCGTACGGCTACTCCCCGCCGCTTGTTTCCTCGTAGCGGGCCCCGCGCAGCACGTTCTCCAGCGAGTAGTTGCCCTCGTGGCAGGCGTACTCGTACAGCGGTTGGTCGAAACGCTCGAAGGGAATCTCGCCGCCCCAGACACCGGTGTACATCGTCGGATCGTCGATGGTGAACTCGTAGTGGATGGTGTTCTCATCGACGCGCGTAAAGCGCTCCGTCACCTTCCGCTTCGCAGACGGCGGCACACCGCGGAACGCGTGGTCGGGATTCAGGTTGGTGGTCTCGACCACCAACGTGTCGCCCTCCCATCGACCCCACGAGTCACCGAACCAGGGGCGCATGCCCGGCGGCTGTGACGAAGGTTCGCCGAGCCGGATGATCCGCACGTCGTGCACCATCTCCGTCATAATCAGGACGTGGTCGGCGTTCTGCACGATGGTGTAGTTGTTGTTGTACCAGTAGTTGGGGACCATCGGCGGGCCGGCGTTGGAGCCGAACGACACCAGGCAACGCTGTGCCAGCGGTAACAGCTCCGGATGGTCCTGAGGACCGAACTGGTCGCGGAACTCCCGCAGCGCCTCGACACGCTCCTCGCCCTCGAGCGTCAGATCAGGTACCAGGCCGTCCGGAGGATCGGTGACCAAGGAGCTCCGCGACTCGCCGTTCACTACAGCCACGCGCTCGCCGGGCTCTCGATAGACCTCGTTGTAGCACCCGGTGGCTGTATCGATGCAGACGGGATCCTCGCCACCGGACGGCGGCGGAGCACGATCCGGATCGCTCGGCGCGCTGCCGGCTACGACCTCGGCCGCCTGACCTGCCTCGATGGCGGCGACCTGTTCGGCAGTCAGAACGGCCGCCTGTCCCTCCGGGCGTTGAACCGGCGTGAGCGTGGCGTTGGTCCAGTTGCCCTGCAGATCAGGGTGCCCGTGCGGCGTGCGCGGCACCTCCCAAACGGCGCCGGAGGAGCCGCTCTGCGCCACCGCTGGGCCGAGGGCGGTCGAGACGAGCCCTGCTACCGCGATGACCGCGATTGCGCAGAGGCGAAACTGCATCCGAGGCCGCGAAATGGCGTTCATGTTGGCTCCTGTGCGCCGATGGCCGTTCTACAGTACATAGACTCTTCCACAAGCACCACGGGCTCGAAACCGGTGGCACCATTGACCCCCGTTCGTATTCTGAAGATCTGGGGGTCGGAACTGCGGATAGCGCAGCAGCGAGACTCCGATGAGCGTCAAACGCGCAATGAAGATCCTGGGGATCGCCCTGGGCGTAGTGGCCGGCGTCATCGTCGTCCTCACCCTGGTCGGGACTCAGCTGCCGAGCCGGGTAGGGGTGGTCGACATCAGCACCACGATCGATGCCCCTCGCGGCGAGCTGTTTCCGTTCTTCAATAGCCGTGAGGGCCAACAACGGCTGTGGGATCAGCTACTACGGCGGCCGTCCAACACGGCAGCCCCGCCGATGGTCATCGTTCACCTCGGCGGGCCGGAAGAAGGAGTCGGCTCCCGCCTCGGCTTCTTCCCGGACACGACGCGCATGGGGTCGATCGGCGGTGTCGTGGCTTCCCTCGCTCGAGGCATCGGTATCGTCGTGGAGAGCGACGCTCCGCGCCGTGTCGTCTCCGAGATCGACTTCGGCATCGTCGTGGCCCACCGCACCATCGACCTCGAGGCGATCGACGAGCGCGCCACCAGAGTCAGCTGGTCGGAAACACTCGAGTTCGGCAATCCGTTGATGCGTACGATGACGCTGTTCGTCGGTCCGTCGTCGATGAACGCGAACTTCGAGGCACTGCTCGAAGCGCTGCGACAGCTCGTCGAGAGCTAGCAGGCCGTAGGGCCGTCGGCCGCGTCCGCAGTACCGGATCCGCGGCCGACCTTCCGGTCATCGGGAGCAGTGAGCCGCGGCAGCGCCTTCTCGTCGGACCGCAGCGATCTCGTCAGCGAAACAGCCATCGCCACCCCGGCGAACAGGATCGGGAACGACGCTAGGAGCGAGGCCAATCGAATGATCTGCAGTCCGCCGACGAACAGCATGAACAGCGGCAATGCACCCAGCACCAGCGCCCAGAACAGCCGGTGGGATCGACCCGGGTTGTCGTCGGCGTGGAGCTCCTGCGTCACCGTGGCCGCGATCGTGTAGGACGCCGAGTCGTAGCTCGTGGCGGCAGAAACAACGCTCACCACCAGCAGGATCCCCAACGCCACGACGCTCACCGGCAGCGTCGCGATGATCTTGGCCGTCGCCACGCTCATGCCCGCGTCGGCGAGCACGTTGGTCACCGGCAGAATGCTCTCGAGCTCCAGGTACAGCGCGTAGTTTCCGAGGACGAAGAAGGACACCCAGCAGCCGCCGCTGCCCAGGCAGGTCATCCCCACAATCACCTGGCGAAGCGTACGCCCGCGGGAGATCCGGGTCACGAACGTACCGACCACAGGCGCGAAGGCGATCCACCAGGCCCAATAGAAGACTGTCCAGGACTCGACGAAACCGGTGTTCTGGACCGGATCGGTCCAGGTCAGCATGCGAACGAAGTTCGCCGTCATCATGCCGAGCGTCTCGGTGGTCAGCTCGAGAATGAACAGCGTCGGCCCGACCACGATGATGTAGGCGAGGAGCAGCCCGAAAAGCACCACGTTGAGATCGCTCAGACGCTTGATGCCGGCCTCCAGGCCGAGGTACACGCTGGCGCCGAACAGCGCCACACAGACGCCGATCGCAAGTGCCTCCAACGCGAACGACGTGCCGATACCGAGCAGCTCGGCGGCGCTCGCTGCGACCAACGGCGCGATGAACCCGAGCGAGGTGCCGGCACCACCGAGAATTCCGAGTACCGCGGTGAGGTTCACCAAACGGCCGAAGAGGCTTCGATGCCCGTTCGCACCAAGCAATCCGTGGCAGGCGGTGCTGGCGCACAGGTGGGGCACCCGGTTGACGTAGAACGGGTAGGCGATCGCCACGGTCGGCAAGGCGTAGATACACCACGCGACGATCCCCCAATGAAACGGACCATAGGCCGCCGCCCAGCTGATTGCCTCGGCCGAGCGAGGCTCGGCACCGAAGGGTGGATTGTCGTAGTAGGCGACCCACTCCACCGCCCCCCACGACACCAGCGCCGCTCCGGTGCCGGCGCAGAACAACATGCCGCCCCACGAGAACGTCGAGAAATCGGGCTCCTGGTCCTCGGCGCCGAGACGCACCGAGCCGAAGCGCCCGAACGCGATCCACGCCAGGAAGACGATGACCGCGACAGCGAACCACTGGTACAGGAAGCCGAAATGGCTCGTCAGCCGGTCATACAGATCGGAGACGAAATCGGCTGCGCGCTCGGGTGCTAGCCCCAGAGGGACACAGATGGTGCCAACGACGACTAGCACGACGGAGAGCATCAACCAGTCGATCTGCGGCGCCGACGCGCCGCGATCGACCGTCTCGCCGCCAGGCTGATTCAAGCGAACGCGGCCTTCAACGCCTCGATGTGGGGCACGCCGAGGCCACAGCAGCCGCCGATGATCTGGGCGCCGGCGTCCACCCAGCCGCGCGTCTCGCGCACCAGATCATCCGGATCGATGATGTCCACGAACTGCCAGTTGGGCATCGTGAAGTACCCCGACTCCGGGTAGGCTCCGATCGGACCCGACCAGTGCTCCTTCACCGTCGCGAGTCCCGGTCCGGTGTCGGCGATGGCGCTATGCATGACGTTGATGACGCCGATGCCGGTTCCAGCCAGATCGCGCACCAGCTGTCCTATGTCCACCTCCGATCTGTCGAATCCGACGACGTTGCCGGTGTCGGCATCGACCATACAGCTCACCCCGAGCCACACCGGCAGGCCGGTGGCCACCGCCGCCTCGACCTGCATCGGCGAGTACTCCGCGTGGTAGCACATCTCCAGCGCAATCAGCTCCACACCCGCCCCGGCGAGCACGTCGGCCTGGCGGCGAAAGCCGTCAGCGAGTTGCTCGCGCCCGGGAGCGACCTCCGGATCTACCCACGGGCACATCGATCCGGCGATCGCCAACGGACCCTTCGCTGCCTCGTCGCGCGCCTGCAGCGCCACCTCGACCCCGCGGGCGTTGATGCTCTCCATCTGGTCGCCGAGCCCCGCCAGGTTCAACGCTTCCTGGCCGGAGGCGAAGGTGTTGGTGATGATCACCTCTGCCCCGGCCTCGATGTAGTCAACGTGGGCGGCTCGAACCATCTCGGGGTGCGTCTGCAGCGCCACGCCACTCCAGTTCTTGTCGTTCATCGGCACGCCGCGAGCCTCGAGCTCGGTGCCCATGGCGCCGTCGATCAGCACCAGGCCGCCGGCGGCGATCTTGTCGTGCAACCACTCGGGTCCGCAGCGTCCGGGAGGTGTCATGGCGCTTGATCTCCTTAGTTGGCTTTGCGACTTGGGCCGGCGGGGTCGGCGTTCGGATCTCGGCCACGCGCTACGCCGTCTGGGTCAGCATCGCGACTCCGCTGGTGCGCACGGAGTCTACACCTGCGAGAGCCGATGGAGGACAGTCACGATAGTCGGTGCCAACCAGCTACCATAGCTCCGTGAAGGAGATCGTAGCGTCCATTTCGATTACGCTATTGCTGGCGAGCTCGTCCGGCGGCTCGGACGGCGATGAGCAACTCCGCGGCACAGCAATCCTCGCGCCCATGGCGGCCGCCATCGACATCCCGCCCTGCGGCAATCGGCGCCAGCTCTACTCGGTGGCGCCCGTCGACCCGGCCGACCTGAGTCACATCATCCCGCTAGGCAACCTCAATCCGCCGGCGCACACTTTCCCTACGGCTCACTTCTATCAGCACATCAGGCGCATGGTGCCAGACGATCATTCGACACCTTCAGTGGAGGTGCCGGTCGTGGCGCCAGACCAGGTCTGGATTACCCGCATCTCCTACACCGAGAACCTGGATCAGGGGACGAGGGACTACTCGCTACGGTTCTCGCCGTGCGCCGAGCACGAGGCCTATTTCATCCACCTGACGACGTTGGCTCGCAAGCTCGACCGGCAGCTGGTGGAGCCGCTGAGCTGCAACGAATACACCACGGGTGGCGAGCAGTGGCGACAATGCACCAAGGACGTGCACACGGAGCTTGCCGCCGGCGACGCGATCGGGACTGCGGGCGGGGCGCTCGACCGCAACGCCCTCGACTTCGGCGCCTCCGATTCCAGAGCCACGCCATCCGTCTACGCCAATCCGGAGCGCTGGGAGCATCGTCCCCAGCAGCTGATCTTGGTATGCGCGCTGGACTATTTCGCCCCGGCCGTGCGACGGCGGCTGCGCTCACTTCTCGGCGACGCCGATACGCGTCGCAAGGAGCAACCGCGCTGCGGCGAGGTGGCCCAGGACGCCCCCGGTACCATGCAGGGAATCTGGTTTGTCGGCGGCACGCGTGAGCTGACCTCCGAGGATCCCCACCTGGCCCTGGCCCACGACAACATCGATCCCGGGCAGGGCGTGTTCTCGGTCGGCACCTCGATGCAAAAGGGCGGTCTCGCCTCGGCTACCTATTCCTTCGAGCCGTCGGCGGCCGGGGGAAAGAACCGTGACTTCGGGCAGATTCGCAAGCGCAACAAGGTCTACTGCTACGAGGTAAGGCGCCGTTTCACGCCGCAATCGGACCCGGCGACAGTCCTCCTCGCCATGCTGATCGACCCGTCGACACTCCGACTGGAGCACAGGGAGGCCAGTGCCTGCGGCGGCCCGCCTTGGCAGATGAGCGACGACTACATCGAGTTCGAGCGCTAGCTGACAGCCGTCCGCACCTGGTCGTCCTCTGGGCTGACGTGGTGCTCGACCCGGGGCCGAGGTTAAGCTGCACTCAGGTATTCTGTGCTGGCGAGATGCCGCAGCGTGAGGAGGGGACGGCATAATGAAGGTCATCCGGCGACCAACTACGGCAATTGCCATCGGCGCGCTCGCCGCGCTGGCTGCCTGCGCCCCGCGGGAAACCGGACCGCCCCAACCGGCGAACCCCTCGGCGGAGGCGCCGCCGGTGCGAGCAGCACACGATGCCGTGAGCAATCCCGACGACACGTATGTTGACGAGCTCGGGATGGAGTTCGGAATCCCGATCAACCATCCCGCCGTGGTGCACCCGGGCACCGACGATTTCCCTACCGGCCCGGCAGTAGGCGAGCGACTTCCAGACTTCACGCTGCCGAACCAGCACGGGGAGATGATCGACTTCCAGCAGCACCACGCCGGGCAAAAGGCGGTTCTGGTCTTCTACAGATCCGCCGTTTGGTGACCGTACTGCATGACGCAGCTGGTCCAGCTGCAAAAACAGATCCAAGAGTTCGAAGCAGCGGGTATCCACGTGTACGGCATCAGCTACGATCCGCAATCGGCGCTCGAGAGCTTCTCGGACCGTTACGGCATCACCTACGACCTGCTTTCGGACGTCGATTCAGCGGTCATCCGACGGTTCGGCATTCTCAACACGCTCATCGACCCGGACGACCCTCGCGCCGGCGACCTCTACGGGATCCCGTTTCCGGGCACCTACGTGGCTGACGAGTCGGGTGTCGTCACGGAGAAGTTCTTCAACCGCCACTACGCGACGCGCGAGTCCGCCGGCACCATTCTCGACACCGCGCTCGGCGAGGTTCTGCTCCACGAGGAGTCCCCGCAGACCGACCAACAGGACGAGCGCGTCCGCATCAATGCTTTCCTCTCGGACGCGGACCTGAGACTCGAGGTCACGAACACGCTCTATGTCCGTCTGGAGCTGGCGGCGGGGCATCACGTCTATGCCGAGCCCCTGCCGCAAGGCTTCTATCCGACGACGGTAGACGTCGAACCGGCCCATGGGCTGAGGATCGGTGACCCGATCTATCCGCCGACGAGACCGCGAGAGTTCGAGATTCTCGGCGTGACGCTGAACGTTTACGAGGACGCAGCCGAGATAGCGGTCCCGATCACCGGGACGACCGTCCTATGGGACGGTTCGGAGACCGGTGGGACCGAGAGCCCGGCTCCGGCCGAGTTGGACATCGTCGTCAACTACCAGGTCTGCAGCGAGACGATCTGCTACCGACCCGAGGTTGCACGACTCAAGATCGAGCTGCCGATCGCGCCACGGATCGATTCGGCATGAGCAGTGGCCGGTATCGGGCCACTAGTCGGCCCGCAGCGATTCCATGGGGTCGACGCGTGTCGCCCGCCGCGCCGGGAGCCAAGACGCGGTAATCGCTACCAGCGCCAAGAACCCCACCACGACCGCCAGCGTCGTCGGATCGACGGGGCTGATTTCATACAGCACCTGGTCGAGGAATTTCCCCAGAAAGAGCGCCGCGAGCAGTCCGAGTCCGATGCCCACAAGCGTCAGCGCCAGCGCCTGACGCAGGACGAGCCAGCGCACGTCGATCTACCGGGCTCCCAGGGCAACCCGGATACCCATCTCCCGGGTGCGTTGCGTCACCAGCGACGCCATGACGCCGTACACGCCGATAGCCGCCAGACTGAGCGCTGCGATGGCGAAGATCACCAGCAGCGCGGCGAAGGATCGCCGTGACGATTCCTGGGCGGCGAGCTGATCGCGCAACAGCGATACCTCGTCGACGGGCAGCGACGGATCGATCGCCGCCACCGCATCGCGCAGCGGTTCGACCAGGTCGAAGGGGTGGCCGCTGGCTCGCACCATGACCGCCATCTCGCGGACCGGCTGCTGGGCATGCGGAAAGTAGGTGGCATTGTATGAGTCGCGTGTGCGACCCGCGAAGCGCACGTCTTGCACGACACCGACGATCTCGAACTCCGGATGACCACCTAACCACCAGCTCGCGTAACGCACCCGCGTCCCGATCGGGTCAGCGCCAGGGGCAAAATACTCGCGCACGAAACTCTCGTTGACGATCATCACCCGGGGGGCGTCAGAGGTGTCATCGCTGGTGAAGTCACGGCCGCTCAGCAGACGCACGCCGACGGTCTCGAAGTAACCAGGGCGGACCGGTCGGAAGCGTGCATGGTGGCTCTCGCCGTCGGGAAGCTCAACGACACCGTGACCGGGATTTGACGCGGCGTCGATCTCGAAGGCGTTGTTCCAGCCGTCGTCGGTCGGCAACTGGTACGCGGCGGTGGCCGACCGCACGCCCGGAACCGATGCGAGCCGTGACTCGAGCTCGTCGAAGAAGGCCACGGCGCGCCGCCACTCCGGCTCGGATGCGACGAAATCCATCGCCAGCCGGACGCGAGCCGTGAGCACTCCCTGAGCGTCGAATCCCGGATCGACATCCATCACGCGCTGGAAGCTCCGCAACAAGAGCCCGGCGCCGACCAGCAGCACGACCGCCAGCGCTACCTGTGCCACCACCAAGCCCTGACGAACGCGTGAGCGATCGCCGGTCATCGAGCGGTTTTCCAGCTTCAGCGACGCTTGCGGACTCGTGCGGGTAGCCGCGAGTGCCGGCCCGATACCGAATACCAGCCCCGTGGTGAGCGCGACAGCGAAGAGGAATCCGACCACCCGCAGGTCGAGCGCCACAAGGTCGATGGCGGCGATCTCGAGCGCCTCCATGCCCCGCAGCAGGCGGACCCCGGCGCCCGCCACTGCGGCACCGAGTGCGGCGCCAACGAACGCGACGATGATGCTCTCGGCAAGGCACTGCCGCACCAAGCGGCGGCGGCCGGCACCCAGTGCGACGCGAATTGCCATCTCCCGACGCCGCACCGATCCGCGCCCCAGAAGGAGGTTGGCGACGTTCGTACAGGCGATCAGCAGCAGCAGGCTGACGGCGCCGAACGCCAACAGCAACGTCGAGCGGACTCCCTCGACAGCCCGCTCCTGGGCCGGAATCAAGCGCCCGGCAATGCCGTTGCGGAGCTCCGGATGGCGCTCGTCGAGTGCTCGGCTTACTCCACCCACCGCCGCCTCTGCCTGCTCCAAGGCGACGCCGTCTGCCAATCTACCCAGAAGATTGACGTTGGTGAGCCCGCGGAGATCGGCTCCCTGACGCGAAAAGGAAGCGCGGTATGACAGCCAGATGTCGACCGGCACCGAGGACAGCACGAAGCCACCGGCGACGCCGGTGAAGCCGCGCGGTAGCACCCCGACGACATCGTAGGGGAGCCCGTCGAGCCTGATGGTTCGTCCAAGCACCTCTTCGTCGCCGCCAAAGCGCGACTCCCACAGCGCGTGTGACAGGATGGCAACGCGGCGCTCTGAGCCGACGGTGTCCTCCGCCGGCAGAAAGCCCCGGCCGAGGACCGGCTCGACGCCGAGAGTCGGCAGCAGGTTCCAGGTCGCATCAACCGCATTCAGCCGCCGGGCAGCACCTCCATCCTCGACCGACATGGCCGGCAACTGCGATTGCCAAGCAGCAAGGTGGTCGAGGAATCCGTCAGTACCAGCGCTGTAGTCCTCATAGTCGGGGAACGACACCAGCCAGGCGCCAGGGCGGCCGTCGCTATAGCCGTTGCGCAGTATCACGAGTTCCTCGGCTTGCTCGAAGGGCAGGCCGCGCAGCAGGACCGTATCAATCAGGGCATAGATCGCTGCGTTGGCACCGACGCCCAGAGCGAGGGTCGCGGCTGCCGTGGCGAGGAAAGAGGGACTACGACGCAAGCTACTCCACGCGTAGCGGCAGTCGCGCCAAGCCTCTGCCAGGGCACTCACCGCAGCACCTCGCCGCGAGCGCCCGCCAGCATGACGATGATGCGCCAACAAGCCCCGGCGTGCCTGGCGCCAGTACCAGCGGCGCGAGGCGCGTAGATCGGCGGCGGCGCGATCGGCGAACTCCTCGTCAAGATCTCCCAGGCAGAACTCGCGCTCTTGGGCGGGAACGATGCGGCGCAGCAACCAGCGGGGCCAGGCGCGGAGGCGTGGGCATCAGGATTTCCTCGACGCGGCGAGAGACTCGACCCGATCTTCGATGCCATCGGTCATGCTGCGGAGTGCGCCGTAGGAGCGGCTCAGTGCCGCCTCCCCGGCGGCGGCCAGCGTGTAGAACTTCTTGCGACGTCCGCCCCGCTTGGAGGTCGGCTCACCGATCCGGGCGGTCACGTAGCCGTTCTTCTGCATGCGCGACAGCGCCGTGTAGATGGCACCAACGAAAACCTCACGTCCCGTACGTGCCTCGATCTCGGTCTTGATGGTGACGCCGTAGGCAGTGTCTCCCAATCGCAACAAAGCCAACAGAATCAGCTGTTCGAATTCGCCTAACGCTCGCGGCATCCGTGCCTCCTTGCCCAGCGACGTCGAGTCTTCCGAAGAATTTCAACTTCACTGCAGTAGATTTTATATAAACTGCAGTGCATTGGAAAGACGTCGTCGGGAGACTCGGAAGCCACAACGGCGCTATAGCCAAGGATGCACCCGGGCAACGCAATCGCGGTTGCTCCGCAGCGCTGGCTCGTGGAGGACTTGACTGTCGCGCAAGCTTTCATTAAACATTGTTTAATGGAGGGCGGTGAAGAATGGGCAGACAGGTTCTCGGTGAGTTCGAGCAAGTAGTCCTGCTATCGGTGGTGCGCCTCGGCGAGCAGGCCTATGGACGCGCGATCTACGAGGAGATCAGCCGGCTGTCGGTCACACCAGCGACGATCACCGGTGTCTACGTGACCCTGTCGCGACTCGCGAAGAAGCAATACGTATCGTCGCGCCTGGCGCCTCCGGCAACCGGAGGTCGAGAGCAGAAGCTGTTCACGATCGAACGCGCTGGGCTCGAAGCACTGGAGCGTTCACGCGAGCAGCTGGCGCGGTTCTGGGCCGGCGTCGAGCTCGGCGACGATGGCGCCGGCCGATGAGCGCACCTCGTCCACCCGCGGCCAGCCGCCAGGTGCTGGCCATGGTGCTGCCCGCAGCGCTGCGCGCCGACGTTCTGGCAGACATGGACGACACCCACCGAGAACTCGCTGTCCGTCACGGCCGCGCCGCGGCCGATCGCTGGTATCGGAACCACGTCAAGCGATCGCTGCGGACAGCGCTATCGGCGCGACTCGATCGGCTGCGTGGCGGTAGCGGGCTTCACCCGACTCTCCCCCATCGAGGCGACGGACCGATGACCGAGCTACTTCAGGATCTGCGCTACGCGCTCCGCTGGGGGCGACACAACCCGGGTTTTACGGCGATCGCGCTGCTTACGCTCGCACTGGGGATCGGTACCAACACCGCGATGTTCAGCGTCGTGTATGGGATTCTGCTGAGCCCGTTGCCATACCCCGGCGGCGATCGCATCGTGATGTTCTACAACACCAACGATGAGGCACATCAATCGCGACAGTCGCTGTCGATCGTTGAGGTGGCCGAGTACATCGACAACGCCGACATGGTGGAGTCAATCGCCGGGTTGGACGTTTACCCGGTGACGCTGACCGGGGGCGATGAGCCCTTTCGGGTGAGAGCCTCCATCGTTACCGGGCAGTTTTTCTCTGTGTTCGAGTCGACACCCCAACTGGGGCGCACGTTCGGCGACCACGAGACCCAAGCCGGCGATGATGGCGTGGTGGTGATCAGCGACGGTTTCTGGCAGCGAGCGTTCGGCCGCGGTGAGCGAGTGTTGTCCACCGAGCTACACATCAACGGCCGTCCGCACCGGGTGATCGGAGTAATGTCGCCGGGCTTCGATTTCTACCCCGGCACCGATGTTTGGATCCCGTTCGTGATCGATCGTGCCACGCTGGACCCGGAGCGCATCCGATCGCACAGCCTGACGGCGGTGGCGCGTCTGCCTGCGGGCAGCAACCTCGCAGCCGCGCAAGGGGCTGGCGATCGCCTGGTGGCGGGAGTACTGGAGCAGTACCCACAGCACGAGTCCTACCACGGTGCGCTCTTCGTACCGCTCAACGAATGGCTAACTGGCTCGGTGAGACCGCTGTTGCTGACCCTGGTGGGAGCGGTGGGCCTCATGCTACTGATCGTGTGCGCCAACGTAGCGTCGCTGTTGCTGTCACGCGCCGACGACCGCCGGCGAGAGTTCGCCGTGCGCGCCGCACTGGGTGCCGGTCGCGCGCGCCTGACCAGACAGCTGGTTACCGAGAGCCTCGTGCTGGCGCTCTCGGGTGGCGTTCTCGGCGTGCTCGCCGCCTACGTGACCCGGGACGCTCTCGTTCGCGAGCTGTCGGGCGTGCTGCCGCGGGCTCAGGTGATCGATCTGAGCTGGCCCGTGCTTTGGTTCTCGCTGGCGGTCACCCTGTGCGCCGGCCTGCTGTTCGGCATCGCACCGACCCTGCGCACCTCGACAACTCCCGGCATTACTCTGCGCGGCGCCGCCGGCAGCGCCCGAGCTTCCAGTAGCGTTCGCGCCCGCGGTGCGCTGGTGGCCGCCCAGGTCGCCCTTGTCGTGGGACTCCTCATGGGTGCCGCGCTCATCGGCCGGAGCTTCTGGAACCTCGCGCAGATCGAGCCCGGCATCAATCCAGGCGGCGTGTTGACCTTCGAGATCGAGCTGCCCGAGGTCGCGTACGGCAGCTCCGCTGAAGCGGCCGCGATGTTCGATCAGATCGGCACCCGCATCGACGGCCTGGCCTCAGTATCGAGCGTCGGCGCCGTGAGCTGGCTACCGTTCGCCGACTTCCCGTCGCAGTGGGGCGTCGAGATCGACGGCGTCGAAATGGCCGAAGATGTGGAGCTGCCCGACTGGACAATCGTGGCGGGAGACTATTTCGACGCCATAGGAATTCCCATGCTGCGCGGCCGCGACTTCCGCCCCGAGGACCGCGACACCGGTGTCATCGTTACCCGGTCGGCGGCCGAGCTGTACCGGCCCGACGAGGAGCCCCTCGGGCGCCGCCTGCGCCTGGAGGCGAACACCTGGCGCACGGTGGTGGGAGTCGTGGGCGACTACAAGAACCGCGGGCTCTCGGCACCGGAGCGACAGGGCCTGTACTTCCCGCACACGACGCTGACGTTCGGCAGCGAGTGGTTTCCGCGTCGGATGAGCTACACCGTCCGTACCGCTGCCGAACCCATGCAGGCGGCAGCAGCGGTACGCGAGGCGGTGTGGGCCCTCGACGTGGAGCTGCCACTGGCTCGCCTTCAGCCCATGACCGACGTGCTCTCAGCAACCATGTCACGGCCGCGGCTCGCGGCGCTGTTCCTCGGCGGATTCGCCGCCCTGGCCCTGTTCCTGGGCGCCATCGGCATCCACGGCGTCGTCGCACAGTCCGTGGCCGACGGCCAACGAGAGATCGGGATCCGCATGGCGCTCGGCGCCCGGGCCAGCCGGGTGCTAGCGCAGGTCGTCTCCACCAGCATGTGGCGCATCGTCACGGGCCTGGCGGCGGGGCTGCTGGTCGGCTATTGGATCACCGGGACCCTCATGCCGACGCTCCTCTTCGGCGTGAGCCCCGCCGACCCTGCAATCTGGGCGCTCGTCAGCGTCACTCTGGCTACGGTGGGATTGGTGGCGACGCTTGTTCCGGCGATGCGCGCCCTGCGTGTCGATCCGGCGAGGGTGCTGCGCGGCGACTGAGCGCGGACGCGACGCGGCAGGCAGCCACCGATCGGCCAGAGTTCCGTGGACGGACGGGCATTCGCCCCTCGCAGCGTTGCGGTCCACCGACGATTTAGTATCGTGCTTCCCTCTGCTAACGGTGGGCCCGCCTCGGCGCCGGACCTCGGGAAAAGAGGAGTCAATGGGCGACGCTAACGCGCTTCACGACAGCGGCCGAACCGGCTGGCGATCAACGGCCACAGCCCCCAGATCGCGTTCATGAGCCGCCGCGGCCTGCGGATCGCCGTGGCGTGGTGCATGGTGGCGGCCGCCGCGACCTCCGTCGCAGCGGTATCGCCTCTGCAGAGCCCGCAGCAGGTCTTCGATGGCGCCGTTGCGGACTTCCGCGCCGGTAGGCTGAGCGACTCAGCGACCGGCTTCGACCGCCTGGTCGAGCTCGCGCCGAGCTACGCGCCGCAGCTGTGGCAACGCGGCATCGCGCTCTACTACGTCGGTCGCTACGAGGATTGCCGCGAGCAGTTCGAAGCCCACCGCACCGTGAATCCGAACGACGTCGAGAATGCCGCCTGGCACTTCCTGTGCGTCGCCCGCGCCGAGTCCCCGGAGGCGGCGCGCGCCGCTCTGTTGCCTGTCGGGCCGGACGCACGGGCACCGATGGCCGAGATCTACCGGCTGTTCCGCGGCGAACTGAGCGCCGATGAGTTGCTCACTGCCGCCGGCGACGCGGCGGCGGCGCAGTTCTACGCCCACCTCTATCTCGGCCTGTACGAGGAGGCCTGGGGGCGTGGCACGGCAGCGCTGGAGCACATCGAGGCCGCCGCCGATGATCGATACGCAGCGGTGGGCGGCTACATGCACATGGTTGCACAGGTACACCTGGGCGCCCGGCAGGATGACTACGGGAGCTTGCTGGCGCTCTTCGAGGAGTGGCGGGAGTTGGAGAGGCCACGCTTCGTCGACGGTGTGCCCGACTACACAAGCGCCGCCATGGCGGGCCAGGTTGGCGAGCTGGCTGCCTACCGCGCCCGGCTCGAAGCGATCGCTATCGGCTCGTGGCCAGTCGCTCAACAGATCGACTGGCACCTGGTGCGAGCCGAGATGAACGGTCTCGACTTCGATCATCGCGTGCGCCGTCCGTGGGCCAACAATCCCGTCTTCTACGTGATGATCTTCACGGCCGAGTCCGATGTACCGGCGCACGAAGGGCCGGTGATCCACGGCTGGGTCGATACCTGGACCTACGACTATCCGCTATCGCCAGCCGATGCGGCAGAGTTGGCCGGGCGCATCGCCAGCATCGCACCGTTGCTCGATCAGGCGCGCAGCAACCTCGTCGGAGACGGTCGCGATCTGTGGCGCATGGGCGTTCGGTCGATTCGCGGTCAGGTCCGCGACCTCACGAGCTTCGGCGAGCGCGTGGCGGGAACCAGTCAGGCACTCGACAGCGCCGTTCGCGAGGCCATCGCCGCCACCGATCGCTTCGCCGTCTGGCTCGAGCAGCAGCTGCCCTCCAAGAACGGGGTCTCCGGGATCGGCAAGGACAACTACACCTGGTACCTGAACAACGTCCACCTCGTTCCCTACACCTGGGAAGAGCAGCTGACGCTGATGCGCCGCGAGCTCTGGCGCGCGCACGCGGCGCTCCGGCTGGAGGAGAACCGCAACCGTCACCTGCCACGGCTGAGCCGCTACCAGACCGCCGAGGAGTACGACACGGCGCTGAACACCGCCGTCACCGAGTACATGGAGTTCCTCAAGCAGGAAGAGATCCTTACCATCCGCGATTACATGGACCAGGCGCTCCGCGAGCGTATCGGCGGCTTTGCGCCTCCGACGCGGGCGGATGGCCTACGCGGTTTCTTCGCCGAGGTCGACTACCGCGACGGCGAGGTCATGCGAACCCACGGGTACCACTGGTTCGACCTCGCACAAATGCGCCTCGAGCCCCACGAGAGCCCGATCCGGCGCGTGCCGGCGCTGTCCAACATCTACGATGCGCGCTCCGAGGGCATGGCGACCGGCATCGAAGAAATGATGATGCACGCCGGCGCCTTCGACGATAGGCCGCGCGCCCGTGAGCTGGTCTGGATCCTGCTGGCGCAGCGGGCGGCCCGTGCCATCGGCGGCCTCATGCAGCACGGTCGCGAGTGGTCGCTGCAGGAGGCGACCGAATTCGCTTCGGAGTGGGTGCCGCGCGGTTGGCTACCGTCTGACGGCGCCACGATTCAGAGCGAGGAGCATTTCTATCTCACGCAGCCGGGATACGGCACCAGTTACTTGACCGGAAAGATCGAGATCGAGAGGTTGCTGGCCGAGCGCGCCATCCAGCTGGGTGACGCGTTCACCCTCAAGCGGTTCATGGACGAGTTTGCCGCTGTCGGAGTAATCCCTGTCTCGATGGTCCGCTGGGAGCTCACGGGCCGCAACGACGAGACCACGGGGAGCCGCTGAGATGCGCGCCGTCGGAGACACAGTTCCGAGCTTCACGCTGAAGCGGGTCGACGGGGCACAGTGGAGCTCGGGAGCGGAGACTGCGGCCGGTCCCGTGCTACTGGCGATTCTGGAGACCGACTGCCCGACGTGCCGGCTGCTCGTCCCCTATCTGTCACGCCTCGACGGAGCATTGTCGTCGAGACTCGGGCGTGTGGTCGCAATCTCGCAGGATCGCCACGACGAGACCTGCGAGATGATCGAAAGCCTCGAACTCGGCGTGCCGACGCTGATCGACGACGGCCTCGAGGTGTCGCGAGCTTTCGATCCGCCCAGCGTGCCGGCGCTGTTCGTCCTCGGAGCCGACGGACGCGTCGAGTTTGCCGCAATGGGCTTCCACAAGGGCGACCTCAACGAGATCTCGGCGCGTCTGACGGAAGCCTACGGATTGGGGGCACAACGCATTGCCGAGGCCGGCGACGGGGCGCCGGAGAGCAAGCCCGGTTGTGCATCGCGGCATCTGGAGCCACCGGAGGACACGTCCTTGCCTGGCGCGGCACCCATCGACCTGATGCCGCAAACAGGGGACCGCGCCACTCGCCTATCGCTCGGCGACGAGACCGATGTGTACGAGTACTGCATGGAGGCCGGGTTCTCTCCGTGTCTCCCGGTAGTTCCTCCGACGGCGGCGCGCGTCGATCGCACGCTGGCGGCAACGCCGCTGCCAGCCGACAGGGTGATCGGGCTCGTTCCGCCGTGCTACGGCGAAGCCACGGTCGAGAAGATCGCCGCCAATGCGGTGATGGCAGGCTGCAAGCCCGAATACATGGAGGTGCTGGTGCCGCTCGTACGTGCCGCGTGTGATGAGCGCTTTAACCTACACGGAGTGCAAGCCACTACCCATTCCGCCACGCCGCTGGCGATCGTCAGCGGCCCGGCAGCCGAGCGCCTGGGACTCACCAGCGGCGCCGGCCTGTTCGGAAACACCGCCCGTGCCAACAGCTCGATCGGACGGGCGTTCCAGCTCGTGATCACCAACCTCGGAGGCGCGCTGCCGGGCGAGATCGATATGTCAACCTTGGGAAACCCCGGGAAGTTCTCCTACTGCATCGCCGAGAACCTCGCTGCGAGCCCGTGGGGGCCGCTCCATGCCGAGGACGGATTCGGGGCCACGGACAGCACCATCACGCTGTTCGGGGCAGGCGGAATCCAAGAAGTCAGCGAACACAATGCTCGTTCCGGCGCGCAGCTGCTGCGGACGATCGCCGCGACGCTCGCGGGTCGTTTGGAGCTGGCGGATCTGTGGGCGCGTCGACGCGGTGCTGGTCATCTCGCCGGAGCACGCCGCGACGCTCGCTGCCGACGGATTCACGAAGACCGCCGTGCGCGATTTCCTGTTCGACAACACCGGTGTGCCGCTAAGGGCTTTCGATCATGCGGGTACCGAGGGAACACAACATCGCCAGACATACGATGAGATCCGCATCGATGGGGAGCCGCACTTTCGCAAGTTCAGTGACCCGAGCCAGATTCGCATTGTCGTCGCCGGCGGCACCGCCGGTAAGTTCTCCGCGGTGATCGGTGGCTGGCCATCCGGCCCCGGCGGTACTCAGATCGTCACCTACCCGGTCGCGTGGTAAAGCCACCCAGCGACCACTTCCCTGGAGCCCGGTTATGTCAGAGATCTTGGTCAATCCTCTCGATGAAGCCTCCCAGACCCCTCGGCCGGCGGCACCTCGGCTCAACGACCTGAGGGGCAAGACGATCGGGCTGCTCGACATCAGCAAGCCCGGCGGCAGCGTGCTTCTGGACCGGTTGGAGGAGCTGTTACGCGAGCACCATGGAGTAACCAGCTTCGTACGGGAGATGAAGCCCACCTATACGAAGCCCGCCCCCGATAGCGTGCTGCAGCGGCTCGGTTTCGCCGACGGGATCATCGAGGCGCTGGCCGACTGAGGGTCGTGCACAACGTGCAGTTTGCACGATAGCGTCAGCCTCGAGAATCGCGGCATTCCCACCGTTCCGATCGCCACCGCCGAGTTCCGCACTGCCGCTCGGATCCAGGCGAGCCGGCTCGGACGTCCGGATCTCGATGCGGTCTACGTGCCGCATCCGATCCAGGATCAGACCGAGTCCGAGATCCAGGCGCGGGCAGAAGCAGCCGTCGGACAGGTTGTGGAGCGACTCACTACCGCCGCCGGCAACGAGACCTGATCACACTCCGAGCAGACGACGCGCGTTGCCTCCCAGGATCGCGGCACGCTGGATGTCCGAGATCTGTAGCGCGTCGATCGACGTTCGCATCTTCTCCAGACTGCCGATCATGTGCGGATAGTCGCTGCCGGCGAGAACCTGGCCGGATCCGGCGAAATCGATGGACAGCTGCAGGCAGGCCGGATCGAAGTTGACGGTGTCATAGTAGAAGTCCTTCAGGTATTCGCTTGGCCGCTTGCTCAGATGCTCACGACAGTGTCGGAAGGCCTCGTAGCCGCGGTCGAGCCGTTCGGCCAGGAAGGGGATCGTCCCGCCGTTGTGGCACAGCACCCAGCGAATTCCCGGGAACCGCTCCGGCACCCCGGCGAAGACCAGATGCGCCGCCGCTAGCGTAGTGTCGAAGAGGAAACCGACCAGCGGCATGAGCATGAAGTCTTCCATCGCCTCGACGCCGAGCGGATATGTGGGATGGATATAGATGACAGCGCCGGCACCGCTGGCGCGGTCGTATAGCGGCCAGAAGCGCTCATCGGCCAGAGCCACACCAGCCACATTGCCGTACAGCATGACTCCGGGAAAGCCGTGCTCGTCGAGCACGCGGTCGAGCTCCAGCGACGCAGCTTCTGGGTTATTGAGTGGCAGATGCCCGAGGGCCGTGAAACGATCCGGATGAGCTGCTACGGCTTCGGCTAGACCATCGTTGACAACCGTCGCCAGTTCGGCAGCGCGCCGCGGCGATTCGATGCTGGTTCCAGGGGCCGTGAAGCTGATGACCTGACGGTCGATACCGACGTCGTCGAGCACCTGACGCCGGTAATCGATGTCGCGGTGACCCGGCACGAGGACGTTGTAGTCGCCGGGCGAGTGCAGCACGAGATTGCCGTCTTCGTCGCTCGTGATCCGGAACTGGCTCGGCCCGTTCCTGATGGCGTCGACGTAGCCGGGCGGGAAATAGTGGTTGTGAAAGTCGATGATCATGCGGATCTCGTTGATGCCGTTTTGCTTGTCCAGAGCGCATAGACGGGCAGACCGGCGGCGACCATGCCGAGGCCCGACAGGCTTCCGACGGGATCACTGACGATGTGGTTGGCAACCACGGCGAACGCGGCAAGCGCGAACGCGATTGGCGTCAACGGGTAGCCGACGATGCGGTAGTCGGGCGTCCGTTTCGCCGACTGGCGCAGCTTGATCAACCCCAGCGCGAGTACGCCGAAGAACACCCACTCGGTATAGATGACGCGAGTGAACAGCGCCCTGTACGTTCCGGTGAGCACGAGCACCGAGGCCCAGAATGCCTGCAACATGACGGCACGATGCGGCGTCCGGAATCGCTGGTGAACCTCACCGACCCAGGCGAACAGCAGACCATCGCGCGCCATCGCGTAGTAGACCCGGGGCCCGGAAAGAACGATTCCCGCCAGGGCGCCGAAGGTCGAGAACAACACCAGACCGATCATCGCCCGGCTCCCACCGGTGCCCAGCACGGTGTCGGCGGCATCGGCCGCGATGCGCTGCGAGTGGATCACCGTATCCAGCGGCAGCAGATAGAAATAAACCCCGTTGAGCGCGATATAGCAGGCGGTAACGATCGCCACGCCCCAGGCGAGAGCCCGGGGAATGGTGCGCTGTGGCTCGATCGTCTCCTCGGCGTTGTAGCTCACCATGTGCCAGCCACCGAATGCGAAGAGAGCTGCCGACACCGCGAGCACGAAGTCCGACAGGCTGCCGCCGCCGAGGAACGCGAAACCGGGTGGAGCCACCTGGCTCGACCCGTCGGCGACTGCGACATCGGACAGAGCTGCCTCCGACGCCGGCTGCCCGAGCGCCAGCCCGAGGACGACGATCAGCACGATCGCTGCCACCTTCACCACGGTGAACGCCGCTTGGAGGTTGCTACCGTGCTCCACACCGCGATAGTTGACCGCCGACAGCAGCAGAATCGTCGCCACAGCCACCAGCCGCGTCGACATGTCATCGAGCGGAACCAGGAATGCAGCGTACGACGCGAATACCATCGCCACCGCGGCGATGATTCCCGAGTGCATCACCCAGAACATTGCCCAGCCCCACAGAAAGCCGAGCCAGCCGCCGAATTGCGCCCGTAGATACACGTAGACGCCGCCGCTGGCTGGCATCGAAGACGCCAACTCGGCGACCACCAGCGCCCCGAGCATGGTCAACACCCCAGCCGTCAACCAGACCAGCGCTGCGCCGGTCATCGACGGTACCCGCCCGGTGACCTCGGACGGCTGCACGAAGATCGAGGCGCCGATGATCGTGCCGACGACCATCGCCGTCGCGTGTCGCAGGCCGATGGCGCGACGCAGCTCTGTCCTGCCCGGGGTCAAGCGTACTCTCGCTGCGTTTTCATGCTCGCACTCTGCCAGGAGGTGAGCTCGTCTGAAAGCCACAGGCGGCGAGCACGATCCTGCCCTCGAGGAGGTACTGTCCCCCAGCAGGCCGTGGTGAAAGTGTGGTGGGTCTGGTTACGGCGAGTTGGGGCCAGATAGTTTGACAGGATCCCGAACGGGATTGCCGCGCGAACCATCGATGCTGCCTGGCGAAATCACCCTAACAACAAAGCTCTGGAGAAAAGCTCGCCTCATGAAGATCATCAGCGCAGACGAGGTACACGCCGCACTTAGCTATCCGGAGTTGGTCGACGCGCTCCAAGAGGCCTTCGGCAAGGACTTCAACCAGCCGCCGCGCCAGGTCTTCTTGCTCGATGACGCGGACGACAACTTCGACGCCTTTGCGCTGCTGCCCGCCTGGAACGACGCGATCATCGCCGTCAAGGCGTTCACCTATTTCCCCAGCAACTCGCCACCGCACGACCTTCTCTACTCCAAGATCATGATCTTCGACCGGCCCCACGGCGTGCCCTTGGCGCTGGTAGACGGCACCACCTGCACGTTCTGGCGTACTGGCGGCGTCTCGGGCCTGGCCACGCGTCTGCTGAGTCGTGAGAATTCTTCAACCATGCTGCTGCTGGGAACGGGCAACCTGTCTACCTACATGATCCGAGCCAACGCGTCGGTGCGTCCCCTCGACAAGATCATGGTCTGGGGGAACCCCGAGGGCCTACCGCTGATGGCCGACGCCGAAGCCGTTGTCGCGCAGATGTCGGAGGAGCTGCCCGATATCGAGTTGTCGGTGATCACCGACCTCGAAGGCGCCTGTGGCGAAGCCGACATCATCGTCTGCGCCACCGCGTCTCCCGACATCTTGATCCGCGGCGCCTGGGTCAAGGAAGGGACGCACGTGGACTTGATCGGCAACCACCACGCCAACAAGCGCGAATGCGACACCGAGTTGATCACGAAGGGCCGCGTCTACGCCGACAGCTACATCAACGCCTTCAAGGAAGCCGGTGAGATCCTGGTGCCCATACAAGAGGGCGTATTCACCAAGGACGACGTTGTCGCCGAGCTTTCCGAGATGTGCTCCGGCACGACCACGCTGCGAACGAACGACCAGGAGATCACCGTGTTCAAGGCCATCGGCCAGGCAGTTACCGATCTGGTAGCCGCGAGCACCGCCTACTCGGCATCGGAGCGCGACGCCTAGCAGGCCGTGGTGGAAGTGTAGCGGGCCTGGTTGCCGGGTCTCATTCGCCGCTGTAGGTGACGTAGATCTTGCGCACGCCGTCCGGCACGCCGAACGTTCCCGTCCAACCCTTGGGAAGCACCACACCATCACCGGAAGCGTGGGTGCTGGCGTTGCCGTCCGTGTCTGTGAGCACGATCTTGCCCTCCAGCACGTACATCATCTCGTCGACTGCGTACGGGTCCGGGACGTCGAGCAGTCCGGGGGTAGCTTCCCAAACGCCGACCGTGAGCTTGCCGTCCATGCTCCGGTAAAAGGTGTGCCCCCGCGCATCAAAGTCGCTGCGGTCCGGATAGTAGGGGCTGTACTCGCCTAGCCCTTCGCCAGCGAGCTTGGCACCGTCGAACTCGACCGCCGCCATCGCAACTGCTGCCGCCTCGGCGTAGGGGGCAACCGGCCCCAACTGACCGACGATCGCACCCGCCGACACCATCGCCACGCTCCAGGCCACCAGGCCGAGAGCTCGAATCGTTCTGCCGTTCTTCCTGTCGCGCATCGCCTTCTCCCTGCCCGTCGAAAATGGACGACGCGTGGCACGCGCCCCCGAGCAACCAACCGCAACCTGCGCTGGCAACCTACCACGCCATCGGCAACGAACAGTGGACTGCCACTGTCCGGATTCTCTATCTCGCCCCAGACCGGCGGCGCCGGCACATGACTACGAGCGTTACACTCGGCGGCAATGACCGCTACGGCCGTGTTCAACGTACCGAACGGGATCTCCATAGCCCGGCTGCTGCTCGCCCCGTTCCTCTGGCTGACGGGTTATCTGGCGTTGCAGGATGCCTATGTGACCCTGTTCGTCGCCGCCGGTGTCAGCGACGCACTCGACGGTTTCCTGGCGCGGTACCTGAATCAACGCACCGAGTTCGGAGCGCGGCTCGATATCTGGGCCGACGTGGCCGCCTACCCTTCGGCGATCATGCTGGCGCGAATGCGCCCGCAGTTCTTCCAGGACCATTTCACCGCGATCGTCGGACTCTTCGTCACCTACGTGGCGCTGCTGGTGTTCGTACGCTGGCGTACGGGCGAGTTTCTACGCTCTCACCTGTGGTCACAGAAGGCCTCGGCCGCCGCACTGTTCGTCTTCTTCGTCCACGGCCTGCTGGCTGCCCCGAGCACGGGGCTATTTCGTGTTGCCGCCGTGCTTCTCGTCGTCAGCTTCATCGAGATCTTCCTGCTCGTGACGCTGCATCCCTCGTTCGACTCCGACCTACCGACAGTGTTCGGGCAACGGCGCTGAGTTCTCGGGGAAGCGCACCCAGCGGCCTTGTATCGGGCGCACCGGAGCGATCGGCGGGCGGGACGCCAGCGCGGGCCCCTCACGGAGGGGGCACCGGCTGGCCGAACACCGTGAGCTCGACCACACCGATCGGAAGGTGTGCTGGCCACCCTATGAGGGTGAGCCTCACGAAGCGGCCGGCGACCGGGTCGAACTGTTCGAAGGCGACCGCATTGTCGACCCGGCTTCGGGTCCGGTCCACGACCGTCCTGAACGCCTCGCCGTCGGCTGACACCTCGATCTTGTACGGACGCGCCCTGGACCCGCCACCATTGTTGTCGGGACTCGAGTCATCCTCGACATCCCCTCGGGGAGGGTGAAGAGGCGCCGCGGCCCTGGGAGAACGCCGCCTCATTGGTGCCGGCAGCTGCGCGCCACGACGGGGGGCGCTCTAGAACCCCAGCACGAGGGCGAAATTAAACTGGCTGCGGCGCACGCCCTCGCCGTCGAGCAGGCCGATGGCGAGTTCCGGCGCCAGCTCCAGGGCCCCACCCTCGCGAAGCCCGAAATCGTGCCAGTAGAGCGACCATTCCGCTCGCAAGGCAACGTGGAGACCCGCGAGCAGCCGTTCCGGACTGGCCAGCGCATTGAACTCGACACCGGTTCCCACGTGCCACGTGTTGGGCAAGAGCCAGCCCAGGCCGCTGGGCTTGTGGATCCAGGGCCCGTTCGGGTTCTGCATCGGAACGCCGCCGAGCGTGCCGCGCTCCAGCCGATACCAGGTGCGCCCCCAGCCGCCCTTGAGGAAGGGTCGCAGCTTCTCAGTGAGCAGGTTGTAGCGCAACGAGCCGGCATACTCCCAGAGATTGAGGTCGGCGCGGAATCAGTACGATCGACTGCCCCTTTCTAGCACGCGGAATCGCGATTGGCGCGCTCCAGATGCAACGTGGTCAGCCTGTTTCCCTGGTCGACGGTAGCGTTGGTGTCTTCTTGTCGATCCGAGCCATAGGGCTGCGCACCTTGCTGGTCGTCGGCCAGGTGGCCACGGCGTCGATCACTCGACTCTCAGCGCCACCACCGGATCGACACGGGTCGCACGCCGAGCCGGCACCCAGGCGGCGATCAGGGCGACCACCGCCAGTAGCACCGCCACGCCGGCGTAGACCGCCGGGTCGAGTCCCTCGATCCCGTAGAGAAACCCGGCCAGCAGGCGGGACGTGGCTGCCGCCCCGGACAGGCCAATGACCAGTCCGATACCTACCAGCAGCAGACCCTGATTCAAGACCAGACGCACGACATCTCCGGCGCGGGCGCCCAGCGCCATGCGGATACCCAGCTCGCCCGTACGGCGACTGACCGAGTACGCCAGCAGCCCATAGAGACCGACCAGCGCCAGCGCCAGAGCAAGCGCAGCGGCGATCAGGATGGCCATCGCCGACAGACGCTCCTGCGCCAACGTCGAGGAAAGGTGAGACTCCACCGTCAAGGCATCGAACGTCGGCAGCGTCGGGTCGATAGCCTGGACAGCGGCACGCATTGCCGGAATGATCGTCGCCGGCTCCCTGCTGGTGCGGGCGACGACCATCATGCGCGACGCCAGACTCGACCGCAGCGCCTGGAGCTGTGGCAGGTACAGCGTCGGCCGAACAGCGGCGCGCAGCGGGCCCGTCTTACTATCGGCGGCCACCCCGACGATCTCGAACATCGGTTGACCGGGCCCGCTCAAACCCACTCGCGCCCGCAGCGCGGAACGCCCAGTTGCGCCTTCGAATCGGCCGGCAAGGGTCTCATTGACCACTGCCACCAATGGAGCCGCCTGATCGTCCCCTGGACCGAAGCCCCGTCCACGCACGAGGGGGATGCCCACGGTCGGGAAGTAGCCGGGACCCACGAGATTGAAATAGGCACGTGGCTGCGGATCTCCCTCCCCCGGCTCATATCCCTCGATCGCGAAGGAGGTGACGTCGTCGTTGTCGGGCCCCGGCAAGGAGTTCACGTAGCTCACCGCGGTCACCCCAGGCATTGCGCCGAGCGAATCGACAAGACGCGTGAACACCGACGCAATCTCATCTGCTGTGTAGCCCTGTAGCGCCGGGTTGACGCCGACGGCGGCCAGACTGCTCGCCTCGAACCCCAGATCGACTGTTTGCAGGTTGAT
This sequence comes from Acidobacteriota bacterium, assembly GCA_965197275.1. Lineage (GTDB taxonomy): Bacteria > Acidobacteriota > UBA890 > UBA890 > WLXD01 > DASCOT01. Next base: position 174,338 of record CBDAMQ010000028.1, on the reverse strand, counting down.
CAGCGTGCGGGCAAACAGTCCGGCGGCCACCAGCAACAGAATCGACAGCGCCACCTGCGCAACCACCAGGCCGCGCCCGACCAGACTCTGCCCACCACTGCGCCCGCGGGTTCCGCCGCTGCGCAGCCGCGGTACGAGATCGGCCCCGGTGGCGCGCCAGGCCGGCGCCAGACCGAACAGGAGCCCGGTGCCGAGCGACGTCACGAGCGCGAACAGCAGCACGCGGCCGTCCAGCGCGGTGTCGATCTCGATCCCCAGCGGGATGAGCTGGAAAAGCCGTGCTCCCCAGGCGCCAACCAGCACGCCGGCCACACCGCCCATCAGCCCGAGCAGCAGGCTCTCGGCCAACAACTGCACGACGATGCGGGATCTCCCGGCGCCCAGCGCCTGGCGCAACGCGATCTCGCGCTTGCGGGTCGTGGCGCGAGCGAGCAACAGGTTGGCGACGTTCACGCAGGCCACCAACAGCACCAGACCGACCATCGCCATCAGCAGCCAGTTCAACCGCACGACGACGCCACGGACCTCCGGCAGCAGGGTGCCCTCTTGCATCGAGACCATGTGGTACTGACGGGTGGCGGACTCGGTGAAGTTCGCCGAGATCCACTCGCCGGTGCTCTCGAGCTCCGCCCGGGCCCGCTCGGTCGACTGTTCGGGGGCCAGGCGCCCCAGCATGAGGATCCCGCCCCAGCCTCGGTTATCCAGCAAGCTGCCGGTCCCGGGCATCATGTGTGCCTGCATCATCAACGGGACATAGACGTCCGGGCCGCTCTCGAGCCAGGTGCCGCGGAATCCGGGCGGCGTGACCCCGAGCACGGCAAACTCTCGACCGTTGATGTGGATGGCGCCGCCGATGAGGTCTGGATCCGCTGCGAACCGCCGAGTCCACAATCCGTGCGAGATCACCGCCAGGGCGTGGGCGTCAGGCACCTCGTCGTCCCGGGGCGCCAGGAGTCGACCGGCAGCGGGCTCGATCCCCAGGATCTCGAAATAGTTGCCGGTGACCAGCATGGCCTGCACTCGCTCGGCGACACCGCCGGTCGACAAGTCGGCCAAACGAGGCTTGTACGCGGCCAGCCCTAGTACCGAGCCCATGCGGTCGCGGAAGTCGCGGTAGTCCATGTAGGAGGACACGCCCGGCGACCCGCCGTCGCTGGTGTACACCGCAACCAGTCGATCGGGCTCTTCCACCAGCGGAAGTGGACGAAGCAGCAACCCGTTCACGAGGCTGAACATGGCCGTGTTGGCGCCGATTCCGACCGCCAGTGTAAGCGTCGCGGCGAGGGTGAATCCGGGTGACTTTCGCAGCAATCTGGCGGCGTAGCGCAGATCTTGCAGCAGTCGATCCATTATGGAGGACTCCAGTCCTGGATAGCGGGGAGGTCGAGGGCTCTCTGGCGAGCGTGTGCCGCGGCCGCGTTGCAGATGCTCGGCCCCTGCAGCGAGCATCACGTCCAGCAGCGTACGTCCCCACAATCGGACAACGCCGAGCCGCCCGTGCGAGTCCAGGACCTGAGATCGTCGGTCAGTGAACGTCTGGAGCATCTCGTCGCCGAACTCGGTGCGGAACCGGCGCGGATACAGATACAGCGTCCAGCCGAAGACACCGGGACGCCGGCGAGCACTCAAGCCCGCCGTCCCCCGTCAGCCAGCGCCCGATTTCGCGCCGTCGCCACCACGTCGGCCAAGCGCTCGGCCTCGGCGGCGACCACCGACCGTCCAAGCTCGGTGATCCGATAGTGACGGCGGCGCCGCGGATCCACGTCCTTCGACGGCGTTCCGCGGCCGTCAACCAGGCCCGTCCCAAGAAGACGTTTGATCACGCGGTACAGCGAGCCGACCTCCAGTCTCACCTTGCCGTTCGACTGCCGCTCGATTTCCTTCATGAGCCCGTAGCCGTGCAGATCCCGCTCGGCGAGGACCAGCAACAGCTGCATGTCGACCGCGCGCAGCGGCAATAGCGGTTCGACCTCGTCGGTATCGATGTTCATTCTCGTCTCCGGCGGTTGCAGGTCATCCGAATATATTCGAAATACATATATTCACGCAAACCGAGGACCCCAGCGCGCTCAGTGTCAGCGGCTATTACCCAAGAAAGATCCGTCCCTCCCGAGTTCTCGTGGTACCGGGAGCGAAGCACTCAACCTATGGTGCAGGACATGTCGCGTTCGCTGTTGTCTACCAAGATCTCGGAGGCAGGCCCGGTGGCGCCACGCACCAAGGAAGCGCGCCCGAAGTCCCGACTCGATTCGGCCGCTCCAGGCCGGCACCGTTGCCTCGGCATGCGGTTACCGGCAGTCGCCCTCATCCTCAGCCTAGCCGCGGCGATGCCCTCAGCATGCGCCGACAGCTTGACTGACACGAATTCCGACGGCTCCATCAACTTGGACGACCTGTCGGAGGGAGAGCTGGCGCTAGTAAGTTTCATGTGCGCGCTCGCCGCCTGGCCTGACGGAGCGCTCGCAGTTGGATTCTGCGCCGTGGGGCTAATCTCCTCGCGCGTCTCTGCCGCCACCCCACTGCCACACAGGGTCGCGATCCCTCGCCTTCCTTCCGGCAGATCCGAAAGTCGTGGCAAGGCGATTCTCGCCTACCAACTCCGCTCACAGAAATACGCCGCCGACGGCAAAGTGACGGCCGCCAAGGCGTCGCCGGTTGTGCTGAGCCTCCCGATAGCATTTCTGGAGCATCCGCAGCTCAAACGCGTCTTCATCGAAGTCTTCATCTCGCTCGTTGACAAGAAGTTCGAGACGCCGAGAAAGCAGTTCAAGTCTGTGGAGGTCAGGCTCGAGGTCGACGGCCGAACTATCGGCAAGAACTCGACCGACTTCGACCCCGCGAACGCCACCGCCAGCGTCGCCTTCGAGGGGCTCAAGAAGCTCAAGTCAACAGACATCGTGGTGGCCACCGTGACGTTCAGCGGAGGCAGCGTCACCAACTCCGACATCCTAGTTCGCGGCACGGCGGCGGGCGAATGATGCGCCCGCTGGTGGGTAGAGCCGCAACGGTCGCGATTGTCAGCGCGGCCGCCGCGCTAGCGGTGGTCAGCGCTAGTGCCGCTCCTGAGCAGCGCGCCCAGGGCAGCACGCGTCGCGTGGTGGAACACGCCACCGAGGTGATCTTCGCCAGGGGTCAGGTGCAAGCGAACGGCATGGGCACGCAGGCGGTGCCCCTGCCGCTCGATGTGATCAGCGGCGCGACGAGCCCGGCAAGAGTCGACGTCATCGTCGGCGTGCTGCTGTTCAACTTCGACGGCGTGTTACCCAAGAAGCAGTTCAAGTCGATGACCGTCGAGTTGAGGCGCAACGGTGCCACCGTCGCCCAGCGGAGCACGAAGCTGAAGGCCAAGGAGGGCGGCGGTACGCTCGAGTTCAGCAAGATCGAGGTCAACGCCTCCGACCAGCTCGAGGCCGCCATTACGTTCCAAGGAGGCTCGGTCCGCGACACACTCGTCGCATTGAATGCCAGCGTCGCGTCGGCGGATCGCTAGCCGCACCGGGCTGTGGACCTGCCGCTACCTCACTCGGGAAGATTCAGTGCCCGGTAGTAAGGCTGGTCCCCGAGCTGCTGGTACTTCTCCACCCAGTTGGCCCCGGCGTCCTCGGGCGTGAACGACCAGTCCTGGCGGTGGTAGTTCCAGCTGCTCGGATTGAGTGCCTGAGCGGTCTCCCAGTACTTCTCGGCAGACGCCTCGTCGCCGATCAGGTACAGGTGCGTGGCCAGTCGGAAGTTGGCGTCGGCCAGCGCCTCGTCTGAGGTTCGCGAGCGGATGTCAGGTGCCAGCTCGTCGGCCCCCAGCGCATAAACGCTGTCGCTGCCCTTCTCGACCCAATCGCGTACGGCCGGCAAGTACTCGTCGGTACCGAACGAGAGCTCACCGAACTCGTACCTGCGGGTGTAGGCGCCCTCGTCGTGGCGCACGATGATGCCGTCCTCGTCGATCAACACCGCGGTGGGAACGTTGACCATGTTGTACAGCGCGCTCACCGAATGGCGGGGATCGATGAGCGTCGTGAAGGTGGCGTTTGCCGCGTCATAGAACTCGCCGGCGGCAGCCTCGCCGCCGGTGTCCTGGGCAACGGCAACGATCTCGATGTTGCGGTCAGCCAGCTCCTCGTAGAGTGCCTGCCAGCCTGGCAGGTCGAGCCGGCATCCTCACCACGACGCCCAGGTGAGCAGCAGCACTTTCTTGCCGCGGAAATCGGACAGGCGGACGGGGTTGCCGTCGCGATCCGGTAGCTCGAAGTCCGGCGCCAGCGCGTGGTCGACCAGATCCGCCTGCAGGATCGGGATCTCGCTGAAGCTCCAGGTGCTGTGACTGCGATCGACCACGTACGCCTGATCGAGCTTGCGAGCAAACGCGGTGAGGCTGAACCAGCGCTGCCTGTCGCGCGTGACGACGATATCGCTGTCGTCCGTCTGGTTGACCGGGATACAGAGCGTGTCGAGGCAGGCACCCTCGGGCTTCAGCTCGAAGCCGTTGACCCGGGTCAGATCCGCCGGCGTCACCCAGAGATCGGACGGATCGGCGAGAGTCTGATCGACGGTGACCACGCGCCCGGCGTGGAGCACGGTCGTCGGCTGGCGCTCTACCGGATCCTGCGCCGCGGTGCCGCACGCAACGGTCATGGCGAGTGCTCCCACCAGCAGTGTGACGGGCGCTGGATATCTTTTCGTCAGCATCGGATGCGATCGGCTCATCGCTGTTCTCCTCCGTGCGCCAACTCGCGGGGTATTGCTGTCGGCTGCCGTTGGTATACCACGGGTACACTCCGCCGCCAGGGCTGAGGGGTCCGGGCGCCTGCGGCGCCAGGGCTGAGGGGTGCGGGTGCCTGCCGGCGCCACTAGGCCGCGACGATCGATGCGGTTCGTGCTCGCGAGCGATGGCACCCGTGCGACGCGTTTGATCGCTCCGCGACCAGACCCTAGCATGCACTCCCCGGCCATCCATTCGTGACCCGCACCTCCGTCGAGCCCATGCCAACGCCAGTACGGATCGCCCTGTTCGGCAACTCCCACGCGGAGGGCGTGCAGCTTCCGGCGTTGGCCCATATCGGTGGCAACGAGGTGGTCGGCATCGCCGGCCGCAACGCCGAGAAGGCGGCAACCACCGCCAAGCGCTGGGGGATACGCCGCTCGACGGGAGACTGGCGTGAGCTGCTCGACCTCGATCCCGATCTGGTGCTCGTCAGCACGCCGGTCGATCTGCATGCAGAGATGGTGCGCGGGGCTCTGGACGCCGGCGCCGCGGTGCTGTGCGAGAAGCCGTTTACGCTCCAGGTGCACGAGGCCGAAGCGCTCACCGAGCTCGCCGCCGGCAGGCTTGCACTGATCAACTACCAGCTGCGCTGGAACCCCGTCCGCCGCCAGATCCGTTCGCTATGCCGAGAGAGGTCGGTGGGCCAGGTGCTACATGTCCGGGCCGACCTGATGTTGAGCACTACGGGATTCGAGCATCGCCCATACACCTGGTGGTCGGAATCAGCCCGGGGTGGAGGCGTGCTCGGGGCCACCGGAACCCACGTAATCGACGGTATCCTGTGGATGTTCGGGCCGGTCGAAGCCGTCAGCGCCCGGCTCGAGACCTTCGTCGAGCGACGGAAAGACGCCGCTGGCGTCGAGCACGAGGTCAGCTCGGACGACTATGCCGAACTGTGGCTACGACTCGAGAGCGGCATCCGGGTGAGCATTGCCGTGAGCCTGGCCTTGCCCGGAGCGGCTCGCTGGCTGCTGGAGGTTTCCGGAACCGAGGGCGCTCTCAGGCTCGATCGCGAACAGCGCTTGACCGGAGGTCCGAACGGGGCCGTTCTCGCCCCGATCGATTGCGACACCAGTTGGATGCCACCGGAGCAATACGGCATCCAAGGTCGAGGTCCGTTCGCTGCCCTCGAGGTGCCATTCCTGACGGACGTCGTCGAGGCAGTCGCCGGCGGTCGAACCGAGCTTGACGAGGCCGCGACGTTCGCTGATGGGCTCGCGAACGTACGCATCCTCGAGGCGGCGCGGCAGTCCGCCGGCAACGACGGGGCGTGGGTGCGCGTGCGCAGGCATCGAGGCCAGAGAAGATCAGGTAGCGATCGCCGAGCACGTTGAACAGGTCGGTGACTCGCCGCGGTCCATGTTGGCGAGACGTAGCGCGAAGCTCGCCACGAAAGACGGCCGGCGCCTCGATACAGTTCGACGGTCTGGAAGCAGCATCCTCGGACAAGGTCGACGCCGTTGTCACGTTCAGGGGCGGCGCCATCAGCGACGCCTTCGTGGTTGTGAATGCGGCCACCAGGTTGGCGGCCGGCTAGCGCATCGGAACAACCGACAGCACCACCGCCTCCATGTTGCTGAGAGGCGCCGTCGGCCTATCCCGTGTTCTCGTTATAGCGTCGCATCCCCGGTCAGGCTACAAGTGCGCCGATACGTTCGTGTCTGAGCTTCGGTCCGGCCGAGAACAACCGCTACCAGTATCGCCTCGAGGCGCACGAGACTTCGTGGATCGAAGCCGGCGATCGTCGCTACGCCCGCTACACCAACATTCCGGCCGGCAACTACGTCTTCCGTGTTCGCGCCAGCGCCGGCGGTAGCTGGGGTGAGCCGCTGTCGGTGCCGGTCACCATCGCGCCGCCGTTCTGGCAAAGGTCGTCGTTCCGCGCGCTCGTCCTAGTGGCGATCGTCGGTGTCGTATACGGCGCCCATAGAGTTCGACTCGAACGCTTGCTGTCGATGCAGCGACTCCCGCGTCAGCATCGCGGCTGATCTGCACGACGAGATCAGCAGCGATCTCAGTGGTATCGCGCTGACGACAGATCTGATCAGCGACCGTGCGGAGCTCGGGGAAGAAGATCGGTCACAGCTTGCGGCAGCTCGAGACAGTGCGCTGCGCCTGGTGGACGGTGTTCGCGACATCGTCTGGTACGTGAACCCGGAGCACGACAGTCTGGTAGCCCTGGAGCGACGCATGAGGATGTCGGCGCGCTCGCTGCTCGGCGACATCGACTACGAATTCGAAAGCAGCCTGATTCGCCACGGTGGCGCCATCGGCTTGTCGGCGCGGCGCGACCTGTACCTGGTGTTCAAGGAGCTGCTGCACAATGTCGCGCGCCACTCAGGCGCGAACAAAGTCGATATCCGTCTGGCGCGGGTCGGCAACGTCATCGAGCTAACGGTCGACGATGACGGGATCGGCTTCGCGCATGCAGCGGCCGAGGACAGCGGCGGTGACGGGTTGCGGAACATCCGCAGACGCAGCGGAAATATGGGCGGGACGTTCGAGGTTCGCTCGAAGATCGGGGTCGGCACCCGGGCAACGCTGAGCGCGCCCCTCACGAGAACTCGTAATGGTCCCCGAGTATGAGCGACGCTACCGTTCGCCCCGTGCAAGTTTGGCTGGTCGAAGATAATCGCCTCTATCGGACGTCGATCTCGCGGCTCATCGAGCAAACGCCGGATCTGCAATGCGCCATCGCCACCGACAGCTGTGAGGGTGCGCTGGCAGCCATCGACAACGGCATGCTGCCCGACATCGTTCTGATGGACATCGGGCTGCCGGGGATCGACGGCATCGAGGGTACCCGCCGTATCAAATCGTTATGCCCGGCCTCGCGCTTGATCATGCTCACAGTGCACGAGGAGAGCGACAACGTCTTCGAGGCCATCTGCGCGGGAGCTTCCGGCTACCTACTGAAACCGTCGCGCGGCGACGAGATCGTCGAGGCGATTCGCCAGGTCGGCGACGGCGCCGCGCCCATCAACGCCTACATCGCAGCGAAGATGCTCGACCTCTTCGCGAAGCTATCGCCTCCAGCCCCCCCGCCCGACGACTACGGCCTTACGCCACGCGAGCGCGAGGTACTACAGCACCTCGTCGACGGCCTGACCATGCGACAGGCTGCCGAGCGACTCGAGATTAGCTACCACACGGTCGACGCCCACATCCGCAACATTTACGAGAAGCTGCACGTGCGCTCCCGCAGCCGCGCGGTCGCCAAAGCGGTAGAAGAGAACCTCGTTTAGCAGGTCAACAGACCCCTGGGCGATCAACGGGGCCAATCCCGAGTTCTGGTGATATCTGCCGCCGCCTGCCGGAGTCCATCGGTATGGCGATGAGCGATCTCGTTGGTGCCGGGCTCGCCTACGAGGTCGCCACCGGCTCCTGAGTCATCACCTGCGGGCCGGGGCGAGTAGCGGCGCTCCGTCGCACGATCTGCAGCACCCGCTCGCGCTCCTCGCCGATTAACGGCATGCGCGGCGCCCGCACCGTTTCGGTGCCGTACCCCATCTCGGCGCAGGTTAGCTTGATGTACTGCACCAGCTTCGGGTGACTGTCGAAGTGGAGCATGGGCATGTACCAGCGATAGATCTCCAGCGCGCGCTGCCAGTCCCCGGCCATCGCGGCGTCCCAGAGCAGGCGGTTCTCCTGCGGGAAGGCATCCACGAGGCCTGAGATCCAGCCGGTGCAGCCGAGCAGCATGCTCTCGAGGGCGACATCATCCAGACCGGAGAAGATCAGATAGCGGTCGCCGAGCGCGTTGAACAGGTCGGTGACTCGCCGCGGGTCGCCGGAAGCCTCCTTGATGCAGACGATATTGTCGACGTCGGCGAGGTCCTGGAACATCTCCGGCGTGATGTCGACCCGGTACACCGGCGGGTTGTTGTAGCACATGATCGGCAAGCTCATTGAGGCCGCCACGGTGCGATAGTGGTTCACCGTCTCACGTGCATCGGAGTTGTAGACCATGGCGGGCATGAGCATGAGCCCGTCCATGCTGGCCGCTTCGGCCGCCTGTGCGGTGGTGCAGGCGCCGTGAGTGGTGTACTCGGCAACACCGTTGAGGATCGGCACTCGGTCGCCGGCGATCTCCTTGGTCGCCTTCAGCACCTCGACCTTCTCGTCGAGCGACAGCGAGCAGTTCTCACCGATGGTGCCCAGCATGATCAGCCCGTGGATGCCGTCGTCGAGCAAGGCTTCGACGTGCTCCTGCGTGGCCGGGAGGTTGAGCGAGAAATCGTCGTGGAACTGCGTCGGAACCGCGGGGAAGACCCCGTTCCAATCGACCTTGAGTGGCAATGGCGTGTTTCTCCGGCGTTACGGGCTCCAGCGTCGCTGGAACCCGAACCTAGGGTAGCGGAAGCGCTACGACTCGGTCTCCTCCGGGACCTCGACGATGAGCCGTAGCGTCGGATGGGTCTCGGGCGCGATGATCGCGTTCAGGACCTCGAACTGCAGCTCGAAGCTCGATCGCTCCTCGCCGGTCACCTCCAGCGAAAGCTCGCCGTGCGCCGGCACGCGAAGTATCGATGGGTGTTTGGCGAAGCGATGGCCGTCGACGCTGCGCAGCTCGAATGCGGCATCCGATCGGTTGGCCAGCGTCAAGCCGATGACGTCGTAGTTGTCTCGACCGCTGACCTTCGCCACCGTCAGCGAGGAGTGGATCAACGGCATCAACATCTCCTCGCGGCCGATCAGGAAGTTGCCCATCCACGCCACGGTGCGGTTCGACCGCAACGCCTCCTGCACCGATGCAACGCTGCGCTCCTCGGCGAATACCAACGTCACCGTTCGATGGGCGCCATCGTGGATCGCGTATTCCCAGTCGATCAGACCATGGATATCAGAGACCCCGAGAATGGCCAGGTCGTTGTCCAGAGCGATCTGGAGCGTCTCGGCGGTATACCAGTACGCGTTGGCCACCTCGATACCGTGGATCATCCCGTCGGCGATGAGTTGCAGGTGCGCATCGGCGATTCGTGCGATCCCGTACGAAGCCGTGTACGACGGATGGTTCCAGAAAACGAAGCCGCCCTGTTCGTTGGCTGCCCGAAACGCGTCCATCGGATCGTCGGCAAGCAGCGCGTTGGCGTCGGTGATGAACACGGCATTAACGTGACCGAGGGGCAGGGCGCGCGTTACCTCGGCGCCGTTGACGACCATCAAATCGGAGCCCAGAGCCTCGTTGTGCTCGCTCGCAAGAACGAACGACCGATTGCGGTCCGGATGCGGAATGTCCTCGGACTTCGGCTGATACTCCAGATGCTCGGTAACCGCGACGAGGTCGAGCCCGTCGCGAATCGATTCCTGCACCCGGATTGGGGGCCACACCATGCCGTCCGAAAACACCGAGTGCGTATGCAGATCGATGACGAGCGTGTGGTATCCCGGCACGTTCGGGAACTCAATGGCACGCTCCTGAGCGAACGTCACGGCGCTGGTGAACAATGCGGTCAGGGCAACAACAGTGCGCGCTCCGGTCATCGAGGTCTCCTCGTTGCACCGGCGGAGCCGGTGTCGGGCTAGTTGGTGCGTAGCAGCTTGTGGCAGAGCAGCTTGAAGAGATTCAACAACAGCTTGCTGGCCGCCACCGGATCCTCACCCATGAGCTCGCGCAGGGCACTCTCACTTAGCGACAGCACGCGGGTGCCGTCCTGGACGGCGTAAACATCCGCCGATCTCGGGCTCTCGAGCAGAAACGCCATCTCGCCGACTACGTCGCCCGAGGTGCAAACTGCCACAACTTCATCCTCGACGCGTATCTCGAGCAATCCGTCGAGCACCACGAACATGTTGTGCGCCACGTTTCCGTTCTTGATCAGGTGGTCGCCCTGCCGACACTCGATGGTGTTGCTCTTGGCCAGGCAGCGCTCCTCTTCGGCCGCGTTGAGGCCATCGAACAGATGGATCGGATTCTCCGACAGCTCCAGCGCACGGTCGATATCGGCCCAGTAGTGCTCCTTGCTGCTGAGCGCTGAGCTGACGACCGCGCCATGCTCAGCTAGCAGGACCGCGAGACACGCGGGGACGCGGGAGTCAGTACCGAAGTCCGGGAGCATCGGTACGAGGCTCGACCTGATCGACCGCATGTAGTCCAGATCTTCGGGCACCATGACAAGCGGAATCAGATAGCCGGTCTCCGGGCTGTTCACGTTGGTACTCGAGTACGTGCGAAAGCCCATCCCTACGTAGAGGTTCAGCAGATGGGGCTCGCAGTCTCCGAACATCAGCTGGATTCGCTTGTCGGCGACAAAGTCCAGATATTGCTTGAACATACGGAAGACGAGGTCAGTTCCACGCTGTTCGGTGGTCACCATGAAACGCTCACCCAAGACAACCTGCTCGCGGGGGATCTGATCCAGAAACGGCGCCAGCCCATACTGCTCGACATGCCGCGCGCTGAACTCGGTGTCTCCGCCCCAGGTGAGCCGCATCGTACCGACGGCGACGCCGTCCGCATTGCGAGCGTAGTAGAGGCGGCTCGAGGCGTCGTCGGGCTCCACTAGCCACCGGTTCTGGTGGTCGGCGATCGAGCTGTAGCGGTTCATCTCCTGCACGTAGACGTCGTAGCGCAGGCGATACACGGCCTCGCGCTCGGCATCGGTCTCGGCACGACCGATCTCAGGCTTCATGGGTCGAGTCCTGCAGGACGGCGAGGATCGGGATCGGAACTCGTCTTCCGGATCGCGATGCTAGTGGCCTGTAACAGATGATCGTTGCCTATCGCAGATGGGATTTGCGGGTGAGATCAGGCGCGGCGACGCAGTCGATGCTAGGGACATCGTCGAGGAGCCGCAACGCCGATATCGCCCGCAACTGCCCATCTGTCCACAGGCCCATCGAAAGAACAGTGGCGAACTGGGCCCGTCTGTCCCCGTTGCTCCTCCTCGATAATGGGCAAACATTGTCTCGTCGGATCGCCTGGCATCCGGGCCCATTTCGCCACCACGATAGGCAACGATCATCTGTTACAGGCCACTAGCTCAGCGCGGCGGCAGTATCGACTACGGCAGGTGGTCGTGAGCCATGTCCGGAACGTTATAGGGCACCGGGATGACCTGCTCGGCAAGGCGGAGCTTGAGCAACTGCAACAGGGTCACGTCGATCGGATCGAGCTCCGCCAGCAGTTGCCCTGGAAGCTCGCTGCGTCGCGGTGCCCACGCGTCGTCCTCACGCGCCAGATCTTGCACTTGCAGGGCAACGGCGTCGCCGACCGTCACCGGCAACTGCTCGAAATGCCGACCGCGAACCACCACGGCACCGGTGTCGGGGTCGCTGCTCGACTCGAGCTCCATGCGCTCTGGTTCGACCGACACCACACGCAGGCCGGTCACCACCACCTCGAGGCGCGAGCGCGGCCGGCCACCGGCAGCGATCTCGGCAAGGGTAAGCTCCTGCGCCGTACGCACGATGTCCAGCCAGGCCTCTCGACTGGCGCGGTGGTCCAGAAGCTGTCCCTCCGAAACCATCCCCTCGAGCTCCCAGTCGGGATCCGCATACCGGAACTGGAAGCGCAACCGCTCGTCGCTGACGTCCGCGTCCACCAGCGCCACCCCGTTGTCCGACGTCGAATTGACAACCGTGGTCTCGGCACCGGGCAACCAGCCATCGATCGCGGCGCTGGCCATCGCGGGTGGAATCGGCGGGCTACTCGGGCCGCAGGCCGACGCCACCAGCAATGCTACCGTCGCCGTACACAACCTGATGCGCCGCACGTTCTTGCTCAGCGACTCGCTGTTCATGTCCTACCCCCGTAAGGGGTCATGAGGGGCAAGAGAAAACCTCCGCGGAGCTCGCCCGCGGGGGTTAACCCGGCGTAACTCTGATGTCGGTCTAGCTGGCGCTGACGTGCTTGACGCTGGTGACCTTCATGGCCTTGAGGCCGTCGCGCTCCATCACCGTGCCGGTGATCTCGACCTGATGCGCTGCGTGGTTGCTCAGCGACTTGAAGGCGTCCATCTCAGACCGGTCCGGCATCAGCACGAGCACCTGACCGTCTTCCGTCAGCAGGGAGGCGGGCACGCCCATCTCCAGGCACATCTCGGTGCAGCCGGCCTCTTCGGGGCCATGGGCGCCAGCGGCGTAGCAGGCCGTGTCGATCACCCTGCCTGCGACGGTCTCCTGCATCGGCGCGGCAACCGCGACCGAAGCGACGACCATGACCAGCGCTAGAGCTGAAGCTACTCGCTTCATAAGAAGATACTCCTGAGTCGAAGGAATCTTGTTGGGGACGCGGTATTCCCAGGCTAGCAACGGGGGGAAGCACGAGTGTCACGCTCCCGACCAACCGCGTGACCTAGCATACAGGAGCCGTCACGATTCTCCAGGGGCTCGTGGCCGAGTTACTCGTCGCCTTCTGGAGCCGACGCCGGAGCGGACGTGATCTCTGCGGGCACCCAGTTGACGTAGCCGATCATCATCTCATCGAAGGTCTGCTCGCCCCACCCGACTTCCTCGGTCGGGTCGGGGTTGGCCGGGTTGTTGGCGCTGTTGTCATACCAGGCAGTGGCCCTCAGGGTGGTGCCGGCCACAACCGGGCGGGGGGTGCGGAGCTCGTAGTTGAGCTGCCAGTTGAAGTCGTAGCGCGGAATCGAAAGCAGCTCCTCGACCTCGCCCTCAGGAGAGACGAGCTCGTAGCGGAACGCGACGCCGCGGACATGCGTGTGGGGTAGCAGCGACAGCAGCACGGATGCATCTTCGAATGTGTGCTCGGCGACGACCTCGTGGCGTTCGGCGCCGGGAGGAATCGCAAAGCGCATGTTGAGCGCCGAACTCGTCTGCACCTCGGTATGCGCCGGCCCGTCGGCGAAGTGGAACCCTATCCGAGTCTCGTCGACCATCGTGCGTCCGTTGGGCGTGTAGTGGAGCTGCACCTTGAGCCATGCGCCGGCGGGTAACCGCTTGCCGAACCCATCCGGGTATCGGAGGCCATCCTGCCCGGGAACGCTGCTGGCGAAGTAGCTGCGTGCGCCACCCTGGTGTACACGCTCGGCGTCCGGATCCCCCTCCAGCGCCCGGGCCCGGATGTCCGGGTGCTCGACGAACAGTAACGCGTGATGCAGGACCTCCGGAGCGCCAGGGAGGATCTCTACCGCCTGCACCCAGCGATCCTCCGAGAAGTCCGTCTTGATGTACTTGTACTGGTAGTCGACCACGCCCTCTTTCGGGACCGTGAACGGATTGGGAATTGCCAGCTCGGCGTCAGGCTTTCCGAGCGTCCAGCCCTTGGTCCAGCGAATCGGCAGTGGCGCATCGGCCGGATCACCTTCGGGTGTGTCGGCGGCCAGCCACTGGCTGAACGATGCCATCTCCTCGTCGGTGAGCGAAGGGTCGTTGGCCCACTCCTCGTGCCCCTCCGCGAACCAGGGCGGCATGAGGCCGTCAGCAAGCACCCATTCGATCATGTCCTTGCGCCGTACGACGTCCTGATACTCGACCAGCGGGAACGGCCCCGCGGCGCCCTCGCGATGGCAGCGCTGACAGCGCGCCTGGACGATGCGACTTACCCGGTTGTGCCACGTCGGGGCCGCGGCGGGCGCGTTAGCGGTTTCGTCCGGCGCCAGATAGCAGCCCGGGGCCAGCGTGGCGCGGACAACCGGGAGAGAAGCCGATGCGGTCGCCTCGAGCGCCCCCCGCAAGTACTCCTGTCCAGCGGCTGGCTTCGTATAGCCGAGGCCATACTGGTCGTCCACCGCTCCGCGGTACATGAGCGTGCGAGCTGCGTCGAGAACGAACACCTCGGTCGAGGTGACGGCGCCCAATTCGGCCGCGATGCGACCTTCAGGATCGACGACGTACTCGCCGGCGAAGCCGTACCACTCGATCTCCTGTAGGCCCTCCTCGGGCGTGCCGTAGGGCATCGGGTCGACATACAGGAAGTCGAAGCCCTGGGCACCGAACTCCGTTTCCATGGCTGCGAGTCGCGGCCCGTACTTTTTCGACAGCGGGCAGCCGGGATCGCGCATGGCGACAACGAGACCCCGAGAACCGGTCAGATCGGTGAGCCGGGTTACGCGCCCCCCGAGTGTGCGCACCTCGAGGTCCGCAATCAGCTCGCCAACGCGCGGTGCGTCGCTACCCAGGACGACGGGCTCGCCGCGATACTGCAAGGTGTGTCCGGCCGTCTGTGGCGCAGTGGCGTTGTGCGCCACCGCGGGCTGCGCCTGTGCCGAATCGAACGCGAGGACCATCGCCGCGGGCGCCAGCAGCAGCGCCCCCAGCAGCAGCGCGCGAGTCGTGATGAGGTTGCGATGCGAGGTTGTCAGCTTCATTCGTCCCTATCCGTTCGAACGGGCCCCGGAGCGGCACCGAGAGTCAGGTGAAATAGTATGTCGCCGGCACCAGGGGGACCACACCGGCGCTGCAGCTAGCCACCCGCGATGGCAGAAATCCGCACGCCCCCGACCGTTCCCGACGCAAACAGATCGGCGACCACCCGGTAGAAGTTCTCCAGGCCGTCGACGATCTCCGCACCGTGGATTTCGACGTTGCGGGAGCGGGCGACGCCGAACGAACGTGCCCGCTCCGATGTGAATGTCGTCCACCGAGCGGTCATGTCCTGCACGGAGATGTCGGTGAAATGCGCCGCCCGCAGCTGGTCGCGGTACTCCTCCGGTGTCGGCAAATACGGGCACTGAACCTCCTGCCGAAGGTCGCGCCATTGCTCCTCGGCAGGCTCCCGGAGCTTTGTGTAGTCCTCTATCCAGAGGTGCCCACCGGGCTTCAACAGCCTGCGGCAGACGCCGAACAAGCGCCGCCGCTCGGGAATGTGCAGGAACACCAGAAGCGACAGCAGCACGTCGAAGGTGCCGCTGAACCGATCGCTCTCGTCCTCTTCCGCAAGCACGTCGCCGACGCGATGCAGCACCCGATCGGCCAGGCCACAGCGGCGCGTCAAGTCCTTGCCCAGTCGATGCAGATCCGGCTGCAACTCTAGCGCGGTGACCTTGCAGCCCGTGCGCTGGGCGACGTAGCGCGCCGGGCCACCGATACCCGAGCCGACATCGAGCACGCGGCTGTCGGGGACCAACGCCAGCTCCTCGATCGCCGCGTCGAGCGCCTCGACGCCGTGATAGTGGTATTGATCATGCGCGGTGAGGTCGCGAACCTCGAGCGGCGCGCCCTCGACGATGCCGTCGGCCTCGAGCTCGGCGTAGATTCGCTCGACGTGATCGTAGAGCTTCATCTCCTTCATCCGAGCACTCCGCGCGGTCAGCGCACGCGCTCGAACCGCAGTCCGCTGACGCGGCCGCCATCCAGCGTGAATCGGGTCGCCGGACCGCCGCCGGAAGACTCGAACGTCACCGTCAAACGCGGCGCCTCGAACACACCCTCCCCAGCGACTCGTAACCGCTGCGGATCCATACCCGGGATGGTGAGCACGAGATCTCCCGCCGCCGAGCCAACTTCGTACGTGGCGTCGACCTCGCTGCCGTAGTAGCGGCCGCCATACCCGGCGAGCTCGGCAGCAGTCAACTGCACGCTCGTCTCGGGTTCTCCGGTCGCCGCTTGGGTCCCACGCGACGGGAACTGTAACGCTGCGAGCTCCGGCACCAGCGGCCGGAGGTAGACGTCGGCGATCTCCAGAGCCAGGCGCACGGCGTTGGCAGTGCCGCCGTTCACGGCCGTGAATACCGCCAGCCCCTGGTCGGGATAGCGCACCGTGTGCGCCGTGAAGGCGGCGAAGCCACCAGAGTGATGCACGCGCCGCAGCCCGCGGTCATCATCGAACGTCAGGCCGAACGCATAGCTCAGCTCGGTGCCATCGTTGAGTGTCCCGCGCTCGCTCATGCGCCCCATGAGCTCCGCATCGCCACCGTCCAGGTGAGCGAGCCAATGGCGCATGTCCACCGCGGTGGTAAAGACGCCGCCGGCGCCGACGAAATCTCGCTGTGAAAGGTAGAGCCGCCAGCCGTCGCCGTCGCGCACGTAGCCGTAGGCGCGCTCGGGCACAACGGCGCCGTGATCGTCCTTGAACAGCGAGCCGGTCATCCCCAGAGGCTCGAAGATCTCGACACGGGCAAACTCGGCCAGCGTCTTGCCGGTGACGCGCTCCACCAGCACTCCCATCAGGAAGTATCCCGAATTGCTGTAGAGGAACCGCTCCCCAGGCGGGAAGTTCAGGCCGCGCTGGCGCGCCAGCAGTGCGAACGTCGCATCGGTGGTCGCCAGCTGATCGGATCGGTATCCGGCATAGCGCGCCAGCTCGTTGTAGTCGCGCAGCCCGCTGGTGTGATGCACTAGGTGGCGGACGGTCACCACCCCCTCCGGATAGCTCGGGATCTCCGGAAAGTGCTTGCGGATGTCGTCGTCCCAGATGCAGCTCCCCACGCCCGGCGAGAATCGCGATCGCCATCGCCGCGAACTGCTTGGATACCGAGCCCACCCGAAACACCGTCGACGGGGTGTTCGGGATCCCATACTCCAGGTTCGCCAGCCCGTAGCCGCGCGCGTAGGCGAGGTCGCCGTCCTGGTAGACGCCGAGCACGCCACCGGGCCCGTCGTCCAGATCGAGTGGCTCAACCAGCGCGTCGACCGCCGCCGATCGTGCATCGTCGGCACCGAGTCGGACGGCTGTCGTCCCGGGCCTCGATTCGGCAACGACGCCACAGCCGACGGCTGCGGTCACCAGGACGACGATTGCGAGCAGCCCGCATCTGCGGTGAGGTTGGCGCATTGGTCCATCATCCTCCGAGCCGTGGCCGCATGACAACGAGACGGCACAGGACCGGCACCACCGGTCTTGTCCGGCTATCAACAGCGGTGCCTTATCCACCGAGGTCCGCGAATCCCTTGCCGTCGGCCACGAGCTGTTCGAGCAATGCCGACGGGTGCCAGAAATCGTCTTCATCCTGCTGCTCGAAGCGCTTCAGCCCATCGAGCAGGGTCGGCAAGCCGATGGCGTCTGCGTAGAACATCGGACCACCGCGATAAACGGGCCAGCCGTAGCCGCATACCCAGGCCACATCGATGTCACTCGACCGTGAGCTGATGCCTTCCTCGAGGATCTTGGCGCCCTCGTTGATCATCGGATAGATGCTGCGCTGCAGGATCTCCTCGTCGCTGAATTCGCGACGCGTCGCGCCGGTGGTCTCCGCGAGCTCCAACAGGAGCTTCTCCACCTCCGGATCGGGGCTGCCGCCGCGCGTCTCCGGGTCGTACTTGTAGTATCCGGCGCCGGTCTTCTGGCCGCGCCGTCCCATCTCGCACAGGCGGTCGCGCAGCGTCTTGCCCTCCGCTGCCTCGCCATCCCAGTGGATGTCGAGACCGGCCAGATCTGCCATCGCGAACGGCCCCATCGGCATGCCGAACTCGTAGTTGACCCGATCGATGTCCCACGGCATCGGACCCTCGAGCACCATCCGGTCGACCTGCGCGCTGCGTTGAAAAAGCATGCGATTGCCGATGAATCCCGGGCAAACGCCCGAGACCACCGCCACCTTGCGGATCTTCTTGGCGAGCGCCATCACGGTGGCCATGACTTCCTTGGAGGTCTGGCCGGCGCGCACGACCTCGAGCAAGCGCATGACGTTGGCCGGGCTGAAGAAGTGCAAGCCCACCACCATCTCCGGCCGCCCGGTTACCGCCGCGATCTCGTCGACGTCGAGCGCCGAGGTGTTGGTGGCCAGGATCGCGCCGTCCTTGACGATGCCGTCGAGCTTGGTGAACACCTCCAGCTTGAGGTCCATGTTCTCGAAAACAGCCTTCGATGACGAGATCGCAATCGGCAACATCATCCAGCGACAGCGTCGGCGCCAGCAGCCCCATGCGCTCGTCGACCTGCTCGGCGGTCATCCGACCGCGCTTGGCGCTGCGCTCGTAGTTGCTCCGCACGACGCCGAGACCACGGTCGAGCGCTTCCTGGCCCGCCTCGACGATGGTCACCGGTGTTCCGGTGTTGAGGAAGTTCATCGAGATACCGCCACCCATCGTCCCAGCCCCGATAATGCCGACCTTGTTAATCGGAATCTTCGGCGTGTCCTTGGGAATATCGGGAATCTTGCTGGCGGCGCGCTCGGCGAAGAAGTAGTGGCGCTGCGCCGCGGACTTGTCGCCGTACATCAGCTCGTCGAAGCGCTCGCGCTCGATCCGAAGGGCCTCGTCGAACGGCTTCGACACCGCGTCCTCGACGCAGCGGACGACCGCCTCGGGGGCGTCGAAGCCGCGCGTCTTGCGAGCGATCGATTTACGGAACCGGTCGAAGAGCTCCGGATCCTGTCGGGCGTCTTCGAGCCTGTGGTCGAGGTCGCGTACCAGCGGCAGCTCTCCGCCCGCCTCGATGACCTTGCGGGTGAACGCCAGGCCGCCTTCCACAACGTCGTCGACGATCTCGTCGATGAGCCCGTGCTCGAGCGCGAAGTCGGCGCCTACCATGCGGCCCGAGACCATCATCTCCAGGGCGCGTTCCACTCCCACCAGGCGCGGCAACCGCTGCGTGCCGCCGGCCCCCGGGATCAGCCCGAGATGCACTTCCGGCTGGCCGAACCGCGCGCTGGCCACCGCCACTCGGTAGTGGCAGCACATCGCGGTTTCCAACCCGCCACCGAGCGCAGTGCCGTGGATCGATGAGATGACGGGCTTGGATGCGCCCTCGATGACTAACTGCACGTCGAACAGCGAGATCCCCTCTATCGGCTTGCCGAACTCGCGGATATCGGCACCGGCGATGTAGGTGCGTCCCTCGCAGACGATGAGAATCGCCGCTGCCGTATCGTCGGCGTCGGCGGCCGAAACCGACGCGTGCAGTGCGTCGCGAACCCCGCGGCTGAGGGCGTTCACCGGCGGGTTGTCGATGCGGACAACCGCGATCCCGTCTTCAACTTGCATCCGCACCAGGTCGCTCATCTTCCGGATAGCTCCAGCGTTGGATTCGTGCTAACACCTCAGGCTCGAAGAGCTTATACAGACACGATGATCGGTGCCCGACGGCGCCGACCCCGACGCAGGAGTGGGAGATGCGCGAAGCCGTCGTCGTTGCGAGCTCGCGAACGCCGCTGGCCAAATCGTTCCGCGGCTCGTTCAACATGACGCGACCCGACGACTTTCTGGCCCACTGCATCAAGGACGTGCTGGCCAAGGCGCCGGAGCTCGACGCGGTCGAGTTGGAGGACGTGATCGTGGGCTGTGCCCTACCCGAGGGCGCCCAGGGATCGAACGTCGCGCGGGTGGCATCGATCCGGGCCGGGTTGCCGATAACGATCGCTGCCACCACGGTCAACCGGTTTTGCAGCTCTGGCTTGCAAGCGGTAGCCATGGCGGCGCATCAGATCATCAACGAGGGCGCCGACGCGGCGATCGGTGGCGGCGTCGAGAGCGTCACTCAGACGGCCAACGTCAAGTTCGATCACAACCCCTGGGTCGAGGAGCACGTTCCCGGCACCTACATGGTGATGGGCGATACCGCAGAGGTGGTGGCGAAGCGCTACCGCATCAGCCGCGAGAGCCAGGACGAGTATGCGCTCAGCAGCCAGCTACGCACGGCGGCGGCGCAGCGCGACGGACTTTTTCGACGCGGAGTTGGCGCCGATGCAGGTGACTCGCGCCATCCTGGACAAGAAGACCGGCGAGATAGTCGGCGAGGAGGAGCACTTGATCGAGACCGACGAGTGCAACCGCCCCGACACTACGCTCGAGGGCCTGGCGGGACTGAAGCCCTTACTTCGACCGCGACAGCGGCGAGGGCAGCGTTACCCCGGGCAACTCGTCGCAGCTTTCCGACGGCGCCTCCGCCACGGTGTTGATGTCGCTGGAGCGCGCCCAAGCGTTGGGGATCCAGCCAAAGCTCGCCTTTCGAGGCCTGGCTGTGGCCGGCTGCGAACCCGACGAGATGGGCATCGGGCCGGTGTTCGCAGTGCCGAAGCTGTTGCGCCGGCATGGCCTGACGGTCGACGACATCGACCTCTGGGAGCTCAATGAGGCCTTCGCCGTGCAGGTGGTCTACTGTCGTGATCAGCTCGGTATCGACCCCGACAAGCTCAACGTCAACGGCGGTTCGATCGCCATCGGCCACCCCTTCGGCATGACCGGATCGCGCATGGTGGGCACGCTCGCCAACGAGATGGCGCGTCGGAACGCCCGCTACGGCGTGGTGACCATGTGCATCGGCGGCGGACAGGGCGCCGCTGGTCTCTTCGAGCGGTGCGGGTAGGGTCCGGCGAGATGAATCACGGAACGTTCTTCGAGATCTCCGACCGCGCCCGTGAGATCCACGACCGCGCGCTGGAGTTCAGCGAGACGCATGCCCTGCCGGCGGAGGAGATCTACGACCGCCAGGTCGCCGACGGTGATCGCTGGGCACCGGTGCCGATCATGGAGGAGCTCAAGAGCAAGGCGAAGGAGGCAGGTCTATGGAACCTGTTCCTTCCCGAGAGCGAGCGCGGCGCCGGGCTCACCAACCTGGAGTACGCCCCGATCGCCGAGATTCATGGCAGGTATCGCGTCGCCGCCGAGGCGATGAACTGCTCCGCCCCCGACACCGGCAACATGGAAGTTCTGGTGCGCTACGCCAACGACGAGCTCAAGCAGCGCTGGCTCAATCCGCTGCTCGACGGCGAGATCCGGTCGGGGTTCTGCATGACCGAGCACGGATGTGGCCTCGTCGGACGCCACCAATATCCAGTCGCGCATCGAGCGCGACGGCGACGAGTACGTTATCAACGGCCGCAAGTGGTGGATTTCCGGCGCCGGCGATCCGCGCTGCAGGGTCTTCATCTTCATGGGCAAGACCGATCCGACGGCGCCGACGTACACGCAGCAATCGATGATCGTCGTGCCGCGCGACACACCTGGCGTCGAGGTGCTCCGCACGCTCAACGTCTTCGGCTACGACCACGCACCGCACGGCCATGCGGAGATCAAGTTCACCGACGTCAGGGTCCCGGCGTCGAACTTGCTGCTGGGCGAAGGACGTGGCTTCGAGATCGCCCAAGGCCGCCTCGGGCCGGGCCGCATCCACCACTGCATGCGCTGCATCGGTGTGGCCGAGCGCGCCCTCGAGCTCATGTGCCGCCGCGTCCTCGGGCGCGTCGCCTTCGGGCAGCGGCTGGCCGACATGGGAGCGATGCGTCAGGACATCGCCCGGTGCCGAATCGAGATCGACGCCGCGCGGCTGATGGTGCTCAACGCGGCCTATCTCATGGATACGGTCGGCAACAAGGAGGCACGCAAGGAAATCGCCGCCATCAAGGTGCTGGCACCGCAGATGTCGCTGGACGTGCTCGATCGCGCCATCCAGGCACATGGCGGCCTGGGCGTATGCCAGGACACATTCCTCCCTGCGGCCTGGGCGGACCAGCGGACCATCCGCCTGGTCGACGGACCGGACGAGGTGCACCGAGGTCAAATCGCCAAGCTGGAGCTGAGAAAGTACGAATGAGCGGACCGCAGGGTCTGATCGACGTCCGCGACAACCATCGCTTCGACGAGCCGGCTCTGCACCGGTATCTCGCTGACACCCTCGACGGCTATTGCGGCGAGGCGCGCATCCGGCAGTTCGCCGGCGGGCAGTCCAACCCCACCTTCCTGCTGACCGCGCCGGAGCCCGAGAGCGCGGCGAGCGGCGCCCCCGCCGCCACCTGGGTGGTGCGGAAGAAGCCGCCGGGCACGCTGCTACCCAGCGCCCACGCGGTCGAGCGCGAGTACCGCATCTATGAGGCGCTGGCGAACACCGATGTCCCGGTTCCGCGCATGCACCTGATGTGCGAGGACGATTCGATCATCGGTACTCCGTTCTACGTCATGGAGCACGTTCGCGGGAGGATCTTCCCCGATGCCAACCTTCCCGATGTGGAACCCGCGGATCGTCCAGCAATCTACAAGGAGATGATCCGCGTCTTGGCGGCGCTTCACGGGGTCGACTACGAGGCCAAGGGACTAGCGGACTTCGGCAAGCCCGGCAACTATTTCCTGCGTCAGACCGGTCGGTGGACCAAGCAGTATCTGGCGGCGCAGACCGACGACATCCCGTCGATGGATCGGCTGATCGAATGGCTACCGGACAACGCGCCCGACGACGACGCCACGACCGTGGTTCACGGCGACTACCAGCTGTACAACATGGTCTTCCACCCGACCGAGCCGCGCGCGCTCGCGGTGCTCGACTGGGAGATCTCGACGCTGGGGAATCCGCTCTTCGATCTCGCCTACAACTGCATGAAGTACCACTGGGATGGTCCGGGCTCGTCGGTACACGGCAACTCGACGGTGCCGCCAGAGCACGACATGGTGGCCGACTACTGCGCCCTGACCGGCCGCGCCGGTGTTCAGAATTGGAGCTTCTGCCTGGCGTTCTCGGCCTTCCGTATGGCAAGCATCCTTCAGGGGGTGTACAAGCGCGGCCTGCAAGGGAACGCAGCCTCTTCGCGCGCACTGCAGATGAAGGATCTGGTAACCCTGACAGCGGACACCGGCTGGGATCTGGCCAACAGCTGATCCGGTAGCGGCCCTCGGGTCTGCGCGCGAGCCGGCCGTGGCGAAAGCGCGGCGGCCTGGTGCGAGGTCTCTAGCTCATCCTAGGAACGAGCCGCCGTCCATTCCGATTGCCTGACCGTTGATCCCACGACCGCCCTCCTGGCACAGCAGCAGAGCCATTTGGGCCACTTCGTCCGGGTCCAGGGCCCGCCGTTGCGGCGTGTCCGCCAGGATCGTCGCCTCGGCTTCGTCGTGGCTCAGCCCCGTCTTCCCCATGATGTTCTCGATCGCCTTGGTGACCAGATCCGTGGCCACCCAGCCCGGGCAGATGGCGTTGACGGTCACGCCGCGCTCCCCGAGCTCGGCCGCGATGCAGCGAGTGAACCCCAGCATCGCGTGCTTCGAGGCGGCGTAGGCGGAGACATATTTGGCGCCGGTGCGCGACAGCACGGACCCGATGTTGATCACCCTCCCCCAGCCGCGCTTGGCCATCGCCGGGGCGAAAGCCTTGGTGCAAAGGAATGTACCGGTGACGTTGATCGTGATAATGCGGTTCCACTCTTCGAGGCTCAGGTGGTGCAGCGGCGCCGATGTAGCGATGCCGGCGTTGTTCACCAGGATGTGAACTTCACCGATCTCCTGCGCGGCGGTCCCTGCCAGTGCCTCGATGCTCTCCGCCTCCGCCACGTCGCAGGTCGTAGCCAGAGCTTGGAGTCCGCGGTCACGAAGCGAGCTCGCCACCGCATCGACCTGATCCGCCGACCGCGCTGCCACTAGCACCTGGGCGCCGGCTTCGGCCAGTGCCTCCGCGATCGCCGCGCCAATGCCACGCCCGCCGCCCGTGATGACGGCATTCCTGCCGCTCAGTGTTCCGTTCGTCATCATTTGGTCGTGTCCGATTGGTGGTTGCGGCCGTCGATCTGCTGCGCTGACAGCCCGGGGCGATTGCCAACATTGTCTCTCCCCCGCCAGCGCACCAGCAGGCGGAGTGAAAGTGGGTGGGACAGACCATTGCGTAGTGCGCGGACCAGGCGAGGTCTAGAGAGTCTCACTGGCACAGCGGCCGCAGGGCGTGCACGAACGCCGCTGGCACGGTGGGATCTGCCAGTGTCTGCTCGCCCACCCCCAGGCGCGCGATCCGGATCGTCGTCATGCCGTTGGGAAACATCATGACTCGCTGCCCGCCCCAGCCGGACATGTACGGCAGGTCGACGGTGCAGCCTTCGGCGACCGTGAACGGCCAGTGCCAGGTTGCCATGTGGTACGTGCGCATCCCGGCCTCGGTCGGGCGCCCGTCCCCGAGCCCGCGGACGGGCGTCTCGTACATCAACTCCGCCAGCTTGGCGCGGTGGAGGATCTGTCGACCGTCGTGTTCGCCGCCGTTCTGCAGCAGCATGGCGAGGCGGGCGAGCTCGTCGAGGGTGGCGTAGAAGCCCTGCTGGACGGTGGGTACGCCCACGTGTCCGTCGGGCTCGTTGGTCAGGCTGATCGCAGGGACGGGGATGCCGATCGGGCGGTACACCGCGTCCAGAAGGAACCGCCAGAAGCTGGCGTCGGGTCCTTCCACCTCCTTGAGATAAGCTTCCGCGACGACCCCGACGAGGAACATGTCCTGGTCCCGATAACGGAACACTTCTCCCGGCCCCCAGGGATGTTCGGTCGCGTCGAGGACGGCGACTACCTTCTCTCCTGCCGACTCCTCGTCGTACCACTCGTAGCGAACCAGGTAGCCGTCGCCGGAGTTGTTGGGCTCGGTGACCTCGCTTCCCTCGCCCAGCCCCGTGGCCATGTTGAGCGCATCGCCGATCGTCACCCCATCCCAGCCATCGTGCGGCGGCTGCGCCGCGACGTATTCGAGCACCGGCAGGTCGAAGACCTCCGGACTGTACTTCTGCGCCAGTGCCAGCATGCCGACCGCGGCGACCGCGGTCTTGGTGACCGACCAGACGCCGAAGCGCTGCTCATCGCAGTAGGGCAGATCTCCGTACGGCGTGAAGCACGGCGCCCGGTACAGCACCCCGTCGCGCACCACCGCCAGGGCGATCACCGCCGGGTCGAGAGGCCTCTCCGAACCCTCCAGCTGCTCGGGCCCGACCCCGGCGCCGAGCTCGTCCCAGGCAGCAACGGGCAAGCGCTGCTCGAGCTCGGCGGCGTAGTCGGTCGCCAGGGCATCGCGGTCGGGGACCGGGCCCGGCTCGTAGGCCATCTCCAGCTGACCCCAGGCCTCGAAGAAGCCCTCAACGTAGAACGGCGAAGTCTCGGTAAGGATCTGGTAGCGCAGCCCGGAGACCTCGGTGCCGTCGTACAGGAACGTCGCGACGCCGTTGTGCGACTCGCCCTCCATGTGGTTGCCGAGCGCAAACCCGAACGAAGCCCGGGACCAAGCACCGTCGGCGGGCTCTGACCAGATGCGCCCCGGGAACACCAGGATGTCCCAGTACGAGCCGCCCCTCTGGCGCGATCCGACGCGAATCAGGCTCCGGTCGACGGGAACGATGTGGTCTTCGTGCGTGAAGAACCCGAGCGCCGCGCCCGGGAACAACTGCGTGTCCCTACCCAACACTGTTCGTGGCTCGACCTGCGATGGATCCGTGGCCATCTCGGCCGCCTGGAAGACCAGTGTCCCCTCGAACGGAGCGTGAGCCGCACCCGCGGAGTCGCTCGGCAGGAACGCGGAGTTCGGCAGGATGCTCTCCGCCGCTCCCGTAGTGAGCTCCTCGGCTGCAAGCAGGAGCGGCTCCCGGGCCGGGCCACAGGCCGTCGCCAGGAAAACGCAGGAGAGGACCGCCGTCGGACGCTGTCGGAATCGCATGGGCCCACCATGTTGGAAAGGAAAGCGCTGAGCGACCAGCCGCATGATCACTCAGCCCTCCCGCAAGCGCCAGGAACCGTCGATTCCTCAGGGGTCGCTGTCGAGCGTGATCGAGCGAAGCCGCTCCGAGAAATTCTGGATCACGTGGAGACGATCGGGCGGATCGTCCGGATCGCGGTGCCTCACCATGAGCATGCGCCCGTCGGCGGCCACGTCGAAGGACGCCCTGACGAGCCCGATCCAGTACGGTGCCGGGCTGAACAACACAGCGCGGTCGATGACCTCCACCGCCGCGCCCGCGCGGATCCTGGCGGTATGCAGCCGCGTCGATCTCAGCGAGCGGTAGATCAGCTCGGAGCCGGCCGCCGACCATACCGGGTTCAGCCCGTCGTCGATCGAAACCTGCACGTCGGCGCCAGTCGGGAAACGCCGCGCGTAGATCTGTCGAATGCCTGTACGGTCCGACTCGTACGCGAGCAACGTACCATCCGCCGAGAGCGTCGTCCCGTTCTCGAGCGCAGCGGTGTCCGTCAGCTGGCTCGTCGTCCCGTCGGAAAGATCGACCGTGACGATGTCCTGCGTGGCCGACAGCTCCAGAAACACGAGCTCGGTTCCGTCCGGCGTCCAGGCCATCGGGCGCAGCGGAACCTCGGATGAGTGCAGCTCCTCGATGGCGCCGCCAACAACCTGCATCCGCCAGATTGCGAAACTGTCCGCAGCCTCGACGCCGAACGCGATCGAGCTCCCGTCCGGACTCCAGACCGGGCTCGCGGCCGTGCCTACGGTCGTCAGCTGACGCTGGGCACCGGTCTGGAGGTCGACGATCCAGATGTCCCTGCTGCCGTTGTCGTTGACTCCGACCGCCGCCCCGGCGCCGTCGGGCGCGATGTCGATCAGCTGGTAGTTCTTGCGCTGCTCGGTGATCGGGAGAGCCTCCCCGTCGCGATCGACCCACACGAGCTGTGCCCGCGGTGCAGAGTCGGCGGGAGAAAATACCAGGGTGCCGTCGTCGGCGAGGCTGAGCTGAACGGCGCCCGCGTTCTCCACGCGGACGTTCCGCAGGACCGGTTCCGGTTCGCCCACCTCCATGGTCTCGCGATCGAACGGTGCCGCGAACAGCGTTCCTCGTCGAGGAAACACCACGTGACCAGTAGGCGAGTAGTAGGGGTTGGAGCCGTCCGTTGCGACGTGCACAACGCGCCGATCCTCGAACCTCACGACCGCGATCCCACCGAACGCGTAGTTGCCGACTTCGACCACGGCCGCTGCGCTGCCGGGAAGAACATCGGGCCGGGTCATGTACGGCAATCCCTGTTCGGGAAGAGGCTCGACCATCAGCTCCGGATCACCGCCTGCCGGCGGCCTTCGCCAGAGGGCACCTCCCTGAATGTAGTAGAGGTTGCCGTCGTCTCCCCAAGCCGGGTCGTTGCACGATCCGCACAGGGAGAACAGCTCACCGCCGTCGATCATGGTCAGCGAGATGGCTCCGAACACCGGTGCCACCGCAAGCCAATCGCCGTCCGGCGACACGACGGGCATGATCATGCTCACGGTTCCGGGCACCGGCGAGCTGCCGACCTCGCCCAGCCGGCGCACGTAGGCCCGGCGCGCTCCGTCCGACGACTGCCCGAGGTACACCAACGTCCGCCCGTCGGCCGCGATCGAGACAGCAACGCCGGTGCCGCGGGGAATCGTCTCCGCCCCCGACGGCAGCGGCACGACGAACGACAACTCAGGCTGCGTCGCAGGCTCGTCCGGCCCGCCGATCCACCAACCGGCAAGGCCCGCGATACCCGAGGCGACGACCACCATGCCGATCGTCATCGCCCAGGGCGGCCGCTGTACCGGCGCCTCTCGGCCTTGGCGGCGCCGCCGCTGACGGCAGGGGCTGCGTGCCGACGTCGGCGGTGCGCGCCAGCGCGCGCAAGTCGACGACCAGGTCATCGGCGTGCTGGTAGCGGTCGGCGCGGTCCTTCTCCAGTGCCTTTCGAAGGATGCGCTCCAGCTCCGGTGATGCCGACGGCTCGAGCTGCGCTACGGGAGTCGGCTCTCCGTGCTGGATGAGCGCCAGTGTCTCGGCGATGCTCCGGCCGGCGAACGCCCGTGTCCCAGTGGCCATCTCGTAGAACACCGACCCGAGGGCGAACAGGTCTGCGCGGTGATCGATGTCTACGACCCCGTCGGCCTGCTCCGGCGCCATGTAACCCGCCGTACCCAGAACCTGACCGGCGATAGTGCCAAGGTGGGTTGGCGACATCGAAGAGCTGCCGTCGGACGCAACCTCGGTCTCGGTGAGCTTGGCCAGTCCGAAGTCGAGGATCTTGGCGTGCCCCTCCGTGGTGACGAACACGTTCTCCGGTTTCAGATCACGATGCACGATGCCGGCCGCGTGCGCGGTCGCGAGTGCCTCGGCCATCTCGGTCGCCAAAGCCAGCACCTTCTTGATCGGCAACGCACCGCGCTGCAGCAGCTCCCGGAGCGTCTCCCCTTGCAGATGCTCCTGCACGATGAAGTGCGTCTCGGCGCCGCCGCCCGAGCGTTCCGACCCGACGTCGAAGACCGCCGCGATATGCGGATGGTTGAGCGCCGCCGCCGCCTTGGCCTCGCGCCCGAATCGGTCCAGCCGGTCCGGATCGGAAGCGACATCGGCCGGAAGCACCTTGATGGCGACCTTCCGATCCAACCGGGAGTCTTCGGCAAGGTAGACCTCGCCCATGCCGCCAGCACCGAGCGCCTCGATGATCTCGAAATGGCCGAGCCTGGTGCCAGGTTCCACTGGATCCTCCGCGGCGGAGGGTACTACGAGCCGTCGCCGGCCGATGTAGCGCGTGTCCTGGCAGGGATCAAGCTCACCAAAGCTGCTCCTCTTTCACCGGACCGTCGTCCCACATCTGGGCGCTGGAGATGTTCGGCATGCCCCAGTTGTTGCCGTTCCAGCCTCCGAAGCCGTCGAGCCGGAAGGCCCAGAACCCGGAGTTGAAGTCGCTCACCACGATGAGGCCGTCGGCATCGCGCACGTCGACGCCCCAGGCACCGGTGTAGATGTTGCCGGTGGTGGCTTGCGGCGGTCGCTCGTCGTCGCCGTAAAGCATCGGGCCGATGCGCGTCTGGTAGTAACCAAGCGTGAACGGGTGCTTTGGATCGGTCATGTCGACGATCTGTAATCCGTCGTCCTGGGCCGATATGAACACGTAGGGCCAGCGCACCTCATGGTTATGAGTGGAACCGCCGAACTTGGCGATCCAGGCACCGATGCCAGCGCCGGTGATGACGTTCGGCGTGCGCTCCTCGAACCCCGGCGGCCGAAGATCGAAGAACCGCACCGGAGAGTGCTGATACGTGGGCTCCGGCATACCGATGGCGTAGCGACCATCGGGCGTCGGCGTGAAGGTGTGCCCGTCCATGACCCCAGGAATGCCGGTGACCGTGGTGATCAGCTGAGGGTTTTCGACGTCGGTGACGTTGAACACATGAAAGCCACCGGTGCCGGCGCCGTAAAACCGATCCTGCTCGGCGTCGGGCAGGTACCCCATGAACATGTCGTGCCACTGGCGGCTGCGCTCCGCTCGCGGCGACGGGACCGGAATGTTCGAGACCGGCTCGGTGATGCCGCGGCCCAGCTGTCCGAAGTCATACAGGAAGACGTCCTCCGACTGGGTGGTGGCCGCCAGCAGCGCGCGGCCATTGGAGTGCCGGTAGGTGAAGATGTTGTGGATCCCGCCCACCATGTCGGGTAGCCGGATCTCAGCCACCTTGCGCACCGTCGAGGCGTCTGGCAGCCCGGTGACATCGAAAATCACCGCCCCGAGGTCAGCGTCGGGGCCGCCCTGCGCGAACTGACATGACACCGCCACGTAATAGCGGCCGTTGTCCTTGGCGTACTTGATGTCGACGCAACCAGTGCCCTGGTGCAGCTCCGGGTCCGAGATGATCCAGCGGTACAGAACCCGCGGACGCTCCGGGTCCTCGATGCTGATGGCGTAGAAGCCCGAGTGACCAAAGCGCTGGGCGATATAGGCATACGGACGCGACATCTCCTGCTCGAGCTCGATGTCGGCGTGACTGAACCGGATGCCGGGCAGCGGCAGGTGCGATACGACCTTCACGTTCGGCGAACCCGGCATGCCCACCGGATGGCCGGTCTCCGGCTGGATGCAGGTCGGATCACCAAAGCAGGTGACCTGAGCGTCGGCGTCCGTAGGCGCCAGGCCGACCAAGGCCAAGGCGAGAAGTGTCATGGCGATCGCGGTACGAAGATTGTCGGGGCGCACGGGTCACTCTCCTGAGCTTCGAAGGACTGTCAGCGGATACGCATCGATGGCACCCGACGACGAAATGCCGCCGGCATCGCCATCCTTCGAAGCGGGAACTTATGCGCTCGGACCAACCGAAGCAACGAGGGCGACTCGAGGCTGCGGACGGACGCCTACGGCACACCGGGTCGTGGCGCGCCACGGTTGTCATGTGGCGGTGGTGTGACTAGCCTGTCGCGCGATGACGAAGCTGTCGCGCGGCTCTGCCCTGACCTTCCTGGTCGCTCTCTCGGCGGTAGGCGCCGGGTGCTCGGCAGAATCCCCGGCAACGCGCGTTGCGGCCGAGACGGTCTTCCGCGGGGGAGCCATCTACACCGTTGACCCGGCGCGGCCCTGGGCCGAGGCAGTGGCGATCGGGGGCGGACGGATCATCGCCGTGGGCTCGGATGAACAGGTCGCGCCCCACGTCGGAGCGGATACGCGAGTCGTTGACCTCGACGACCGGATGTTGCTGCCGTCGTTCGGAGACTCCCATGTTCATCCGTTCAACTATCGACGCTGCGATCTGAACGGCATCCTGGAGCGGGAGGAGCTGCTCGAGACCATCCGCGGCTGTGCCGCCAGCGTCGATGACGGTGCGTGGATCCGTGGCGGCGGGTGGTTCCTGTACCTGTTCGAGGACGGTAACCCGCACAAGTCGCTGCTGGATGAGCTCGCTCCGGGTCATCCGGTTCTATTGAGCTCGGGCGACGGCCATTCCTCGTGGGCGAGCTCGGCTGCGCTGGAGATCGCCGGCATCGACAGCACGACGCCTGACCCAGTGAACGGCCGCATCGAGCGCGATCCGCTCACCGGGGAGCCGTCGGGCACGCTGCGGGAATCAGCCTCCCGGCTGGTCTCGGCGCATCTGCCCGCCTATGGGCCCGAAGACAGAGTCGAGGCGCTCCGCCGTGGCATCGCGCTGGCCAACAGCCTCGGGATCACTGCCTATCAAGATGCCAGCGCCAGCCGACAATCACTGCAGGCCTATGCCGCACTGCACGCTCGTGGAGAGCTGAACATGCGCGTCACCGCGGCGCTGCGTGTGAACCTCACGGAAAGGCTTGGGGATCTGCCGAGGCTCGAACAGCTCCGCGCCGAATTCAACAGCGACCAGGTACGCGCGACGGCGGTGAAGATCGGGGCCGATGGCGGGCTGGAACCCTATACCGCGCCGCTGCTGGAACCGTACAGCGATCGGCCGGGCTTCTACGGCGAACCCAACATCCCTCCCGAGCAGCTGGCGGAGCTGGTTGCAGCCCTGGATGGCGTAGGGTTCCAGGTACACGTGCACGCCATGGGCGACGCGACGATGCGGATGACGCTGGACGCGTTCGAGCACGCGCGGTCGGTCAACGGCGATCGCGACGCGCGCCACCACATCGCGCATGCCCAGCTGATCCATCCCGATGACCATGGGCGCTTCCGCGATCTCGATGTCATCGCCAACTTCCAGCCGCTGTGGGCGCAGCGCGACGGCTACATCATCGACCTGACGGAGCCCCGTCTCGGTCCGGAGCGCAGCCGCTGGCTGTACCCGATCGGCAGCGTCGCCGCAGCGGGAGCCCGGATGGCGTTCGGCAGCGATTGGCCGGTCTCCTCGATGAATCCGCTCGACATCCTGCAGGTGGCGGTGACGCGCGCCCGGTTCACCACCTACCGGCGAGCGGGCGAGCCACCGCCGGCACAAGCCGACGGATCCGGTCCGAGCTGGATTCCGGAGGAGCGCATCAACCTGGAGACCGCGCTGGCGGCCTACACTGCCGGCGTCGCCTATCTGAACTTCCAGGAACACGAGACTGGCACGCTCGAGGCTGGGAAGTACGCCGACCTGGTGGTCCTCGATCGGAACCTGTTCGAGGTCCCGGCAAACAAGATCCATCAGGCCAGCGTCGTGCTGACTCTGCTGGAAGGCAGGACGGTCTACGATCGCGACGTCGATCGCTAGCAGGCCGTGGTTCGCGCTCGGAACCGGCGTACCTTGGCTCGGTTGCCGCAGGTGGCCATATCGCACCAGCGGCGGCTGTGGTTCTTGCTGGTATCCAAGAAGAACCAGTCACAATCAGGCGCACCGCACGTCGTGATGCGTTCGAGCTGACCGGCTACCAGCAGCTCCGCCACCTCGCGGGCCAGGGGCCACAGGGGCCGAGCCAGGTCGATCGGGCTCCCGACCTCCCAGCAGCGCTCGAAGCCACCATCGCTCGGACAGATACGGGCGCGTGACTCCGCCTCCGCAACCTCGCGATTGATCGTTGCCAGCAGCGCTCGAGGCGTGGTGCGACCTTTGATAGCGGCGCCAATCACGCGTTGGATCGCGCTGCCGAGGGCATCGG
Source organism: Acidobacteriota bacterium (assembly GCA_965197275.1). GTDB lineage: Bacteria > Acidobacteriota > UBA890 > UBA890 > WLXD01 > DASCOT01. The sequence goes on along the minus strand of CBDAMQ010000028.1, from coordinate 141,734 downwards.
CTCTGGCAGCAACGGCGGCGGCGTCATCGGGGCGTCGTCGCGCCGCGCGCGCCAGCCGGCTCGCCTCTGCCGCGGAGAGTGTATCCGAGCGTACAGCCACCTCCAGCAGACCCAGATACGGCATTTCCGGGTCGACGTCAGGCATGCGACTGCGGTTGTTAGCCAGGTCCAGCCCGAGGTTCCCGGCGATCAATTCGATGCCCATACGATTCTCCGCAACAATCGGAATGACGACCGCAACGGTAACTGTCATTATGACTTTTTACAAGTTACGTATCGTGATACGATCGTAACTATCAAAAGCGAGAATTAACAGTTACTCGCCCGGTGCAAATTACGACACGAGAGGCGCACGATGGCTAGCCTGATCGAAACTTCTGCGCGCGATGCGCTCGTCGAGCGCCGTCACCGGCTTCAGCACGCTGCCGGCGATGTCGGTGCGGCTCCGGACTTGGTACGACTGATCGCCGAGGTCGACGCGGCTTTGGAACGCGTCGAGCTGGGAACGCATGGTCTGTGCTGCGTCTGTGACGAGGCCATGGACGAGGAACTCGACCGACACCCGACAGGCCGCTACTGCCTCTGTGATCTGTCTGAACAACAGGCGCGGGCGCTCGAGAACGACCTGGAAACAGCCTGGAGCATCCAGGCTGGCCTACTACCACCGCAGGACCTCCAGGCCCCCGGCTGGGCGACCCACTTCAGGTACGTGCCGGCCGGACCGGTAAGCGGGGACATCGTCGATCTGATCACTGGGTCCGACGACTCGCTCTACTTCCTTCTCGGGGACGTTGCGGGGAAAGGCGTATCGGCGGCGCTGTTGATGGCTCACCTCGGTGCCCACTTTCGCCGATTGGCGGAGGAACAGCTGCCGATTGCCGGGATCCTGGGGCAGCTCAGCGACAAGCTCGCCGAGCGCACCGCACCGGCGCGCTATGTCACCCTCGTTGTAGGAATAGCGCGACCCGACGGCAGCATCCAGCTCGCGAACGCCGGCCACCTGCCACCGTTGTAGGCCCGCCGCAGCGGCGTCGAGCGACTCGGCGCCACTGGGGTTCCAGTAGGTTTGTTCGGCGACAGCGGCTACGGCGTACATGAGCTCGAGCTCGCGGCAGACGACTCGGTTGTCCTCTATACCGACGGCCTGGTGGAAAGCACCGACCCGAGTGGCGAGGAGTACGGAATCAGCCGGCTTTCCAACCAGCTGGAGGCGTGGAACGATCTCGCGCCTGCCGCGCTGGCGTCGACGGCGCTGACCGCTACCGAGGCCTACAGGGCGGGGACCGCTGCAGACGACGACCAAACACTGCTCGTGCTTCGCCGCCGTTCGAGGTCGTCCCGCCCGTAAGGCCCCCGGAGGAGGAGCCCTCCGCCGTCCCTCTAGCTGTCGAATAGGGTTGGCTTGAACGCCAGCATCTCCGCCGCGCTGCGTTGCGTTTGGCCCAGGGTGAAGTGGGTCATGCAGGCGTCGTCGCTGTAGTCCATGAAGTTGAAGATGGGATCTTCACCGGCCTGATTCGGACAGCTGTCACGACCGACAGGGCAACCCGACGCCGGAGTACGCTCCGCCGGCGTGTCGCCGACCAGATCGCCCTCGCTACCGCATCCACTCCCGGACTCGTCGAAGGTGTGGTACAGCCCGGCCCAGTGGCCCACCTCGTGCACCGCGGTATCGCCCTCGTTGAACGGCGCTTCGTCGCCACCGGACAGCGATGAGTACAGCAGCACTACGCCGTGTCGCGGATCCGACTCGTGGTAGTCGCTCGGGAACGACGCGTAGCCGAGAACACCCTGGGTCGGTCGACACGTATATACGTTGAGCGTCCGCGCCGGATCCACGGCGTTCTTCTTCTTGAACTTCTTCTCCGTCCCACGCTTGAGACACTTCTTGGCGAAACCGTTGTTCTTGTAGCGACGGATCTCGGCCAGATCGAACGCCAGGTTGCCATCGAAGGCATCGTTCAGAATAACCATCTGCTGTCGCACCTGATCGTCGGTCACGTCGTACTTGCCGTTCTTCGTAGTCACCACGTGAAAGACGACCGGAATCGTCGGCATTCGGCGCTCGACTCGTGCTTGTACCCGAAGCAGGTACGGCTGCAGCAGCGCGTCGACCAGCTCACGCTCCTGTTGGCTGGGAGTGCGCGCAGCGCAGCGGACGCCGAGGTGTCGGCTCGACGGCGGTCCGGCGAAGATGTTTTGCGGCAGGCTAGCGCGATCGACACGGCTTTCCTGCGCCAGCGCGCGGATGGTGCGCAACGAGTCCTCCTGGGCGAGAGCCACCGAGGCAGGCGCCAACACGGCGATAGCGGTAAACAGGGCAGCGATCTTCACGTGTCCTTCTCCACAGGGGTGGGAATACAGCCAGCCCTATAGAACGCGCAAACTGTCCGCGAGAAGGATCACGAAAACGCGCCGGGCGCGTCACAACCTGATTGCCCAGTGAGCCTGGAGGTCGCGGCAATCACCGCGTCGCGCTACTCGCCCTTGACCGACCGCTCGATGACGCGCCCCGGAAGCGCCCCAGTCAACTCCCCTGCGTCGAGCGTCAGCTCACCGTTGACCAACACGTAGTGCATGCCGCTGGGGTAACGATGCGGCTGGAGGATGGTGGCGCGGTCCGCGACGGCGGCGTAGTCGAAGATCACGATGTCGGCCGCGGCTCCCTGCCGTAGGATGCCACGCCTGGACAGCCCGATGATCTGCGCCGGCAGGCCAGTCGACGAGCGCACCGCGAACGGAAGGCTGATCAGGCCTCGGTCGCGAGCATAGTGGCCGAGCTTGCGCGGATAGCTACCGTAGTAGCGTGGGTGCTGCCCCGCACTCCTGCCGAGTTGAATGCTGGCGTCCGTCGAGGTCGCGGTGTATTCCTGCGCCATGTAGTTGTCGACGTCGAAGCGGTGACCGGCGACCGGACGGAACGTAACTCCTGAGAGCATCTCCGGCGTGCCCTCGAGGGCGAAGGCGATCAGTTGCTCCACCGGCGAGCGCCCCTGATCTTCGGCCACCTCAGCCAGCGTCTGACCAACCAACGCATCGTCCGGCGGCGCGGCCACGATGACGTGACGATCGGCGCCGCCCTGCATGTCGAGCACGTGCTCGATGTCTTCGAGGAGCACGGCGCGAGTCACTGAGTCGTCCAGATGGTGGCGCAGGTTCCGCTTGTGATTGGCGTAGAGATCGCGGCCGCCGAGGCGCGGGTCGTCGAGACCACCACTACGATCCGTACCGGGAGGTGCATAGGCCCACCGCGGGATTACCGTCGTGGCCCCGCCACCGAATGTCTCGTATGGGTACTGGTCTAGGTACACCTGCACACCGTCCGCTCGAGCGCGCGCGATCATCAGCACGTCGGTCGACGAGTGTCCCCAGGTCGATGGCCCCTTGGCCTTGATATGGCTGCCGACGACGCGGATACCGGTCTCCCGCCCGATGCGGATCGTCTCCGCCATGCCCTCAGTACCGGTTAGCCGCCACCCGTCCACCAGGCTCGGCGTTTGCCAGAGCGGCAGCGGAGACTGGCTCCGTTGATGCGCGTAGTAGAAGCCGTTGAATTCGGCCACCACATGCGCAAGCGCGATGAGCTCTTCGGTGGTACTGAACCTACCGGGTCGGTACTCCGGTCCAGCTCCGATTCCCCACGCGCCCTCTTCCATCCCGCGCCGTACGAGATCGCGCATGCGTGCGATCTCGTCGTCGGTGGCGGCGCGCTCGTAGTCGTCTCCCATCACCTGCTGACGGACGGTGGCGTGTCCCACCATGGGGACCACGTTCAGCGCGATGCCCATCGAGCGGTAGGCGGCGATCTCGTCGGCAATCGGCCAGCGCACGTTGCGTCCGTCGGGTCCGACAACGACGGTTGTCACTCCCTGGGCGACGAGATTGTGCGCCTTGCGTTCCTCGATGCTGTCACCGGCGAGACCACGATCGGCGTGGGAGTGCATGTCGATGAAACCCGGCACCACATGCAGGCCAGTGACGTCGATCACCCGCGCCGCCGTGGCCGCGCTCAGATCGCCGATCGCGGTAATGCGCTCCCCGGCGATCCCCACGTCCGCACGGATCGCCGGGTTGCCGGTGCCGTCGAGCACCTGACCGTTGCGGATCAGCACGTCGAAGCTCTGCGGCGCGGCAGCAACCGCACCGGCGCAGAGCATCGCGCCAAGCATCGTGCCTAGCAGCCATGTCAGCGACCCGCGTCGCCGATTCGTGAACACCAACAGGCGCCTCAAGCGGAACCGACGATCTCGTCCATGTACCACTCGACAAAGTCGCTTGGGCCGCTCTCCCCGATCGAGTAGCGACCAGCGCTGTAGCTGCCCGAGCCCACGCCCCGATGGTTGTTCTCGACCACCCAGATGTCCTCCTGGATCGTCACGTGCCAGAGAGCCATCAGGTCGTCGGGGTCGTAGTCGCGGCCCTCGACCGCATCCGGGTGCACCAACCACATCAGCTCGCAGTCGGTCTGCGCCGGTCCGCGCGGGGTGAAGCGGGCGATGGCAACGTGGTCGTCATAGCACTGGGCGTAGTAGGAGAAGAACCGCGTCGCCGCGACCCGGGTCCCATATGTCCATTCGCTGATGTTGGGGAGCAACGGCGCCAGCTGCTTGCCGTCCATGGAGCCGGTTATGTAGTCGGGATTGAGCCTGCCGAACACGCGGTATTCGTCGGATGCGGCGCCGCTTCCCATCCCCATACTGCCGCCGAAACCACCGCCCAGGTTGCGCTGCCCCTCGGGCCGGACCCAGGCGCGCACAGCGGTAGCCCGCAGCTCGAGCTGTTCGTCCGTTCCCTCAATGTCGTAGTTGTGCGTCGTCACCAGCGACTTGTGGGACGGCCCGCAGTGATAGCATTCCTGGAAGTTCTCAAGCGCCAGCTTCCAGTTGCCCGCGATCGGGTACTGCCGCCGCACTGCGACCTTGAGATCGGCGGTGCCGTAGTACTCGAGCGTCGACCGCATGCCGCCAACCTGGGCGTCGAAATCCGACGGCTCTGCCGCTTTCGACAGGTTGAGGAAGATATTGCCTTCGAGGTCGCGCAGGTGGCACGGGATGAGGCCGTTGTCGGCCGGATCGAAATCCTCCTGCATGCCATAGGCATAGATGAGGCTGCCCTCGGTGTCATACGTCCAGGCGTGATACGGACACCGGAAGACGGGGCTATTGCCACTGCTGCCGAGCTGCTTCACCGACAGGCGGGGATCTCCCGGAACCGAGTCGTCATCGTGGCGGCACAGCCGCGAGCCACGGTGCCGGCAGACGTTGTGGAAGCCCTTCACCTGGCCGTCGTTGCCGCGCACGACGATGATGCTGTCGCTGCCGCCGAACTCGAAGACGAAGTAGTCGCCGGCGTTCGGGATCCGAGAGGTGTGGTCGGCGAACATCCACTGGCTCTCGGCCAGGAATGCCTCGTCCCGGACGAAGGGCTCCTCGTCGAGGTAGTACGTCGCCGGAATCGTGGTACCCGGTTGCCAGCCTTCGGGGTAGCGGCGCCGGGCGGTCGCCGCAACCGTGCTCGGGTGGGCGCCGACGCCACCGTAGCCGATGACGCGCCCTGGTGGATTGATGCGGGCAGCGGCCCCGCTCGGCGCCGCCTTGGCCGCGGCGGGCGACCCGCTGGCGGCGAGAGTCTCACCGCGAAGAGCCTTCGGGAGCGCTACGGTCGCGGCACCGGCCGCCACCGAGCGCTTGGCGAAATCTCGTCGGCTGACCGTGCCTGCACGATCTTCGTGATCGCGCTTCTTCATACCGACCCCCCGAAAGGCTCGCCTTGTCCCCGACGGTGTTTCGCTGCCTGACAGTCAGGAGTCTATTTGCGCCGACGATTGCGTCACAAGGGGCGGCGATGCCGGATCGACGTCCTTCGTGAGCCGGTGCCCGAGATCGGCGGTCTCCGACGGAACCAGGAGGAGACCGCGCTTACGAGCCCAGTCGCCGAGCGCGGCGCTGCTGGTGATACGGACCAGAGGCGCCGCCAGGAGCAATCCCGCCAAGATCGGGGCCAGCCAGGGGACAAATGACGGGCTATAGGTCAGCGTGACGCCGAGCCAGGCGACGCCGATGCCGCTGATCCAGCACGTTTTCCTGAGGGCCGTGGGCCAGGGGACGTCCATGCCGTGCCGTCGCTGGACGCCCCACTGAACCGTGTGCCCCGTCAACACGCTGAGCACGGACCGGCAGTGGTACATCATCATCAGCGGCGCACTGACGACCGCGAAGACCATCTCCACCAGCGCGCTGACAACGAGCCGGCCGGCGCCGCCGAACGATCTCCGGTGTCGTGCCAGGGCGAGCCCCAGCGCCAGCAGCTTGGGCACGAACAGGATGACGGCCGTGACCAGCAGAAGCGACAGCACCGAACGCGCGCCGAGTAGCGGCCACGTCGCCAGCATGTCGTACGGTACGATCGTAGCAAGCACCACCTGGCTGCTCTCGAGCACGACGTACGCCGTGCTCGTCAGGAGCATCAGCAGCCACAGCAGCGACGACACGTAGCCCATGGCGCCGAGCACGAAGTGCAGTCGGCTTATCGGATGCAGCCCGCGAGCCAGCAACAGCCGCAGATGCTGCAGGCTCCCCTGAGCCCAGCGGCGGTCGCGCGTGGCGTAGTCGAGGATGGTGCCCGGCAGCTCCTCGTAGCTGCCGCCGACCGACGGCAGCAAGTACACGTGCCATCCGGCGCGCCGCAGCAGCGCTGCCTCGACGAAGTCGTGGCTGAGGATCTCGCCGCCCCACGGCGGCTCGCCGCGCAGCACCGGCAGGTCGCAGTGGTCGATGAACGCGCTCAGCCGCAGGATGGCGTTGTGACCCCAATAGTTGGCGGCGTCGCCCTGCCAGAAGCTCTGGCCGGTGGCAATCATCGGGCTGTACACACAGGCAGCGAACTGCAGCAGGCGGCCGAAGAGCGTCCTCTGGCGGATGGGGACGGGCACCGTCTGGATGAGCCCAGCCACCGGATCTGCCTGCATCGCGCGCACCAGAGCGACCAACGACTGCCCGCTCATGACGCTGTCGGCGTCGAGCACCACCATGAAGTCGTAGCGCGCACCCCAGCGCTGGCAGAAATCGGCGATGTTGCCAGCCTTGCGTCCGACGTTGGCCGGTCGACGCCGATAGTGGAACGACACGGTGCTCGCACAGTGCTGCGAGAACGTCGCCCAGACCGCCCGCTCCTCGCGGGCGATCGCCTCGTCGGTCGTATCGCTCAGGACATGGACCGCGAAGCGCGCGGCCTCCCCGGTCGCCACCAGCGAACCGATGGTCGCCGACAGGCGGCGCATAACGCGAGTCGGATCCTCGTTGTGGATCGGCATGACCAGCGCCGTCCGGGTGACTACCGCGTCATTCGGAGCGTCGCGTATCGGCAGTGACGCCGGCGATGGCGCATCGCGCCCGGTGGCCCGCAACGCGAAGCCGATGACCGCATTCCAGAAGGCGACGCAGATCCAGGTGAACGTCGCCGCGAATAGCAGGAGGATGGCAATCTCCAGCAGCGTCACACCGGCCGTGCGAACGATGTCGAGCATCATGCCGGTGCCGGTCAGCGCCGTCAGCCCGACGAGCGCGAAAAACAGCCAGCGGCGAGCGCGGATACGTCGAGAGCTGACGCCACTGCCGCGATTGCGGGCGGAGCCACTACTGCGAACGGTCGGGGTACCAGACATAGGTCCAAGTCTCGGTCAGCCGTGTACCGTCAACCGTGAGGAACAGCCGCATGTCCGACGGTTGGTCACCTTGCGGCTGCAAATCGAAGCTCGCGCGCCAGCCGGCGGCGTCGGGAAGCGGTTGCACGCTCAGGTTCGAGGTCTGTCCGTTGGAGGCCTGCAGTACGGCCGCGACCCACGCACCGTCCTGGATCGTCGGCACCGGTGCGTCGACGAAATCGACCATGAACCGCCGCTGGCTGCGCGGCGGCGGGTCACTCTCGCCGGGTAGAGCATCCCACCCGATCCGGGTGCGCTCAACTTGCATCAACCCCTGCGCCGGCAGACGCCGATCGAAGGTTGTGGCTCGGTACCGGTAGCTGCGTGTCTGTCCGGCTCCGAAGGGCTCGTCAGGAGCCCAGTAGGCAACGATGTTGTCGTTGAACTCGGCGCGCGTGGGAATCTCTACCAGCTCCACACCACCGCCTCCCCAGGCGTCGCCTTCGACTTCGATCCAGACGCTGGGCCGGCGATGATAGTCGGCCTCGAGGTCAAGGTAGCTGTCGAACCGCCGATCTCGCTGAACCAGGCCGAAGCCTTGCGGGTCGCGGTCGCGCAGCGAGGTGACCCGCAGCCGGCGACGATTGCTCAGCGGACGGAGGATCCACTCGCCGGCGCGCGTGAGCATCAGCAGGCCGTCGGAATCGTGCACCTGCGGACGATAGTCATCCCACTCGCGGGCACGATTCGGGCCGTACAGGAACATGCTCGTCAGCGGAGCGACGCCGAGCTTGGCAATGTCGCGGCGGGCGTGGAGCCGGGCATCGACCTGGAGCATGGTGCTGTCGCCCGGGCGCAGGTCGAAGCGGTAGGCGCCAGTAACCGAGGGGCTGTCGAGCAGAGCGAAGAAGACGAGCGTCGCGTCGGCCGGAGCTGGTTGCAGGAGCCAGAACTCGCGAAATACCGGAAACTCCTCGTTGCCGGGCGGCACCACGTCAACGGCCAGACCCCTACCCGACAGCCCGTGAGCCTGGCGACCGCCGAGCAATCGAAAGTACGACGCACCCAGGAACACGGCCGCTTCCTGGCTCTGTCCCGAGCGCCCGAACGGATAGTGGACGCGGAAGCCGGCGTAGCTGAGCTCCGGCGAGAGCTCGGTCGCGGCGAGCATCTCGGGGTAGCGGAAAAGCTCCCGGTCGAGGAGCAGCTCTCTTGCATGCCCGCCCTCGACCACGTGAATGCGGACCCGATCTTGATACAGCGACCCCGGGTGGAATAGCTGCAACTCGAACGGCGACTCCCCACGCCACACGGCCGCCTGCGGACGAAACTCGATCGACCGATACTGCGCGTAATCGAGCCGCGTAAGGGCCTCCGGCACGGTGCGCTCGTCCGGCGCGTACGGCAACCGCGCCGACCTCAGCGCACGCTCGTTGACGTAGGCGTGCAACGACGCGGCCGTGACCGGGCTCGGTAGTGGCACGGACGCATTTGCAACGCGCTGACGCTCCGTCGTCACCCGCCCCGGCCCGTCTTCGACCGGCTTGGTGTCGCGGCCCTGCGTAGATAGTGTGGGGTCCGACCCACACGCTGTACCGATTAGCAGTACGACGAACACGGTGAGCGGCCACGCACACAACCGACCGAGTTGCATGTCCACGATCGCGTCGACGACCCGTCTCCGAGCCGTTGCTCTCCGATTCTTGCTCGCGTGGTTGCTCATCAACGCCATCTTGCTAGCTCCGCGCTGGTTGGCGACCGGCAGCCTCGGCGGCGCATGGGTGACGGCGGAGTCAGGATTGGCAGTCGGTCTCGTCGCGTTGCTGCCGCGTCGCCAATGGAGCCAGCTGCTCGCACGGTTCGCTGCGCTGGTTCTGGTCAGTCTGAGCATCGTCGTGCTTGCCGACACGGTGGCGCGGCAAATTCTCGCACGTCCGCTCAGCCTCTACCTCGATCTGAGGTTGCTGGGCGCCGTACTCAACCTGGTACGCGGCACGCTCGGCACTTTCGTCGCGACCCTGGTCGTGCCCCTGGCGCTCATCGTAGCCGGCCTGCTCACCTGGAGCCTGGCACGTCTGCTGCAGCCAGCAGCCCTTCCGCGTGGCTCGTGGATCCTGCGCACCGCCGGCGTCGCGATGATCGCGCTATCGGCTCTCGGACTGCTCGATAGGCCGCCGCCAGGGATCGCCGAGAGGGTGGCTCGACCGGCAGTGCTAGTCGCCGCGCAGCAGGCGAGGCACCTGGTTCGAATGCTCACCGAGCGCCAGCGCTTCGAGGCCGAGATGGCAGCGGTCCCGACGAGCTACTCAGATCTTCCGGGCTTGCTGCAACGGCTCGAGGGGCGTGATGTCGTGCTCGGTTTCATCGAATCGTACGGCCTGTCAGCGATCACCGATTCACGCTACGCGGGCATCGTCGTACCGCGGCTTCAAGAGCTCGGAGCGCGCCTGCACGCCGCGAATCTGTATCTGGTCACCGGGGCGCTGGTGGCACCCGTCCAGGGAGGGCAATCGTGGCTCGGGCGTGGATCGTTGCTCGGTGGCCTGTGGCTGGAGAACCAGCTGCGCTACGACCTGCTGCTGGCGGCAGGGCGCGAGACGCTGGTCGACGACTTCCGTAGCGCCGGCTACCGCACCGTGGCGCTGATGCCGGCAATCACGCTCGCCTGGCCCGAGGGCGAGCGACTCGGCTACGACGAGATCTACGCGCACAAGGACATCGACTACGCCGGTCCGGCGCTCAACTGGGTCACGATGCCGGATCAGTTCACCTGGTCGTTCCTGCAGCGGCAAATCCGCAGCGGCGACGATCCCCGGCCCCTGTTCGTCGAGCTCGGCCTGATCAGCAGTCATGCACCGTGGACGCCGATCTTGACAGTGCTCGACGATTGGGACTCGATCGGCAACGGAGAGGTGTTCTCCAGATGGGAAGGGGCGGGCGAGAGCCCGGTCGACCTGTGGCGCGATCACGATCGGGTGCGCCAGCATTACGCCTTGTCCATCGACTACGCGCTTGAGGCCGCCACCGCGTACGCCGAGAGCTACGTCGATGAGCACACGCTGCTGCTGGTGCTCGGCGACCATCAACCCGCCCCGATGATTACCGGAGACGATGCCAGCCGCGCCTCGCCGGTCCACGTGATCGCCGCCGACCCGGCGCTTCTGGAGCCCTTCGTCGACTGGGGCTTCGTCGACGGTGCAATTCCGGACTCGACTCGCTCGGCGCCTCGTATGGACGCCTTCCGCGACTGGTTCGTGCGCGCCTTCAGCCGGCCATGAAGGCATGGCTGGGGTTGATGCGCTCGCTGATCGTGTATTGGCGCCCCGGCCGCCAGCGGGCGCTGCGGGCGCTGTATCGCCCATTCGTCGGGCTCGACGACCTCGTTTTCGACGTCGGGGCCCACCTGGGTGACCGATCGGTGGCCTTCGCGGCCCTGGGTGCGCGCGTCATCGCGCTCGAACCGCAGCCGCGAGTCGCCCGCTGGCTGAGGCGATTGGTCGCGCGCAGAGGTCGAATCACGGTGCTACAGGAGGCCGTCGGCCGCCAGACCGGTATCGGCGAGCTCGCGATCAGCCGTCGAACTCCTGCGGTCTCGACGCTGGCCCACGGCTGGAGATCGCGTCTTCCGGAGGCCAACAGCAGCTTCAAGAACGTGCGTTGGGACGACACGGCGACCGTTACCATCACCACCCTGGACGCGATGATCGCCACCCATGGTCTACCGGCGTTCTGCAAGATCGACGTCGAAGGCCACGAGGCGGAGGTGCTTGCCGGACTCAGTCAGCCGCTACCGGGGCTGTCGTTCGAGTTCGTCGCCGGTGCACTGGAAGTAGCCGCCGACTGCATCGGTCATCTCGGTAGGCTCGGGCGATACGAGTTCAACGCTATCGCCGTCGAGGAGCGCCGCTACCTGTTCGACGCCTGGCGCAGCAGTGACGAGGTGGCGCAGTGGCTGGCGGCCGGTGCCGGCGGGAGCCCGTCCGGTGACCTGTACGCCGTTCTGGTGCATCCTTCCAGCGGCAGGCTGCCGAACACGGCCGGCGTGTTCGAGCTCGCCGAAGACGGAGCACCGTGAGCATCCCCATCGACGAACGGACAGCATGGCATCTGGTCGGCGCGATCTCACCGGGATCGATGCGACCTGACGCTCCGGTGCGTGTCGAGCATGACGTCCAACCCGACGTCTGGCTCGAGGTCGACGCATCGGGAGCCTGGCGAGCTTCCGCGATGACGACCGACGAGGCACGCGACGTGTTCGACCTGTACCTGCCGCTTCAGGTCCGTGATCGATTCGTGATCGGGCAAATGGGGCAAAGCCTCGACGGGCGCATAGCGACGGTCGCGGGGAACTCTCAGTTCTTGACCGGACCGGCGGACATTCGCCGGCTCCATCGACTACGGGCGCTGGTGGACGCGGTCGTCGTTGGTGCCAGCACGGTGGCCGCCGACGATCCTCGGCTGACGGTTCGGGAAGCCGAGGGCGACGATCCGGTGCGGGTAGTGATCGACCCGAACGACCGCCTCGACCCGGCACACACCGTGTTCACCGACGGGGCGGCACCCACCATCGTGCTGCATCGGTCGGCCAACGACCATGGACCGAGCGCGGCTTCGGGCGAGGTCATCGAGCTTCCGGCCGACGGCCCACAGGGATTCGACCCGCCCGCCGTGCTGTCGCTGCTGCGAGACCGCGGGCTGCAGCGGGTACTCGTCGAGGGTGGAGGCATCACCGTGTCGCGCTTCCTGCAGGCCGGCGCGCTGGATCGCCTACACGTGACGGTGGCGCCGGTGTTGCTAGGATCGGGGTGCCGCGGCTTCACGCTCGACCCGATCGTCGCGCTCGACGAGGCCCTCCGACCGCCCGCACGGCGTTTCAACCTGGGTGATGACGTCGTCTTCGACCTCGATCTCAGCTGAACCGGGCCGCGGGCCTGACAATGAAGATCACGGCGCCCGGAAGGCTGGTTGCCAGCACCAGCAGGCCATAGGCGACGGAGATCGCCACGCCATCGGCCACCGGCAGACCCGCTGCGTTCCACAAAAAGGCGGCCGCCGCCTCGCGCACGCCCCAGCCAGCGATGGTAGCCGGAATCAGCATGGCCACCAGCACCGGGGCGACAAGCGGCAAGAGCATGCTCGCCGGCGTTTCCACCCCGACGGCGCGCGCCATCAGAAGGTAAACGGTGATGTACGAGGTGACTACCAGCACGGAGCTGATCAGCTGCGCCGGCAGCGCTCCTAGCGACAGGAGTGCCGCACGCGAGTCGTCCCAGACGCGTCGTACAAGCGAATCCGTCGCCCTCGGTCGCGACACGTCCCAGGCGAACAACGCGGAGACAACGAGCACAAGCAACCCCATACCCAGCAGCGGGACCGCCATCGGCATCGGCGGCGCCGACAGCCAGATGAGCGAGCCCCCCGCGACAGCCAACATCACGAGCTGCCCGGACGCCCGTTCCAGCACCACGGCGCGCAACGCGCGACCGCCGAGACCCGGCGGGAGCGCGCGGCTATGTCGCCAGGCGCGGCCGAGATCACCGCCTACTCCACCCGGGAGCACCTGGTTCAGAAAGCTGGCGATGGCGTACTCACGCAGGGCGGCGACGAAGGGCAACCGGATGCCGAGCCGGCCGGCGGTGAATCGCCAGCGCCAGGCCGAGAGCACGACCTGGAGCAGCGAGATGGCGACGGCGGGCGCCACCCAGCGCGCCTCCAGGTTACCGAGGCGATCGATGACCCGGTCAAGGTCGAGGTACGCCGCAAGGATGACCAGCAATATGACGCTGACGCCCAATCGCGCCAGCAGGAGGCCGCCCTGCGCCGTCAGCGCCGATTTCACGACCGACCGGCCAACTCGCCCGACGGCAGCACCAGTAAGTCTGTGTGGCCGACACTGAGCTCGAACGATCGGCGCTCGATCGTGATCCGGCGGCGCCCAGCCCAGGCCTCGATACGCCGCCTGTGTGCCGGTCGCTCCTGGGTCGCAGCCTGCCGCCATCCGTTCACCAGGGCGAGCGCCAGCTCCGCGTCGCCGAGGCCGAGCTGCCAGGCGCTCGGCTGCAGGCAGGTACGGTACCCGGCACGGCGGAAGAGCTCCTCAGCGACCCGGCCAGCCGCCGGCCCGAGTGCCGGGCCCAGGCCCTTGTCGCCCAGTTGATGGGAGCCCACGGCCTCTCGCACCAGCTCGTCGTCCGGGTCGACATCGGCGATAGGGGCGCCGCTGGCGGTCGAGAAGAAGTGGAACTCCCCGTCGTAGCTGAGCGCGAAATAGGCCGCTCGTTCCGCCTGCTTACATACATTCACCAGGCGACGTAGCCAGGCTTCGGAAACCAGGTCCAGCAGGGCGGAACCGGTGACCAAATGGGCGCCGGCGGCCGCCTCCAGGCCGCGATCGGCAAGGTCTCCGTGCTGGCGCGTGAGACGACACTGAGGGCCGGGGCTCGCCGCCCGGCCAAGCAATCCGGCGTCGTGATCGACAAGCGTCCAGGCTTGAGGCAGCGTCAACCGTGGCGACAGGTAGCGGAGGTTGGAGCCGGTGCCGCTACCCAGATCGACGATCCGCGACCATCCTCTCTGCTGCCAAGTCAGCCGCAGCCGGTCGACCAGGTCGTAGGCCCGCGAGCGATGATCGACCGGCTCGCGCAACGACAGCCAGTCGGCGGCAAAACGATCGGTGGCCGGCGACGATCGCACCGCGGCCGAGTCGACGGCTGGTGGCACTCCGACGCCGGGCGGCCTCTGCGGCGTCGTCAGCTCGAGAATCGAGATGGCAAACGCCTGGCCGGCCTGATCCCACGTCGGTAGACGCGGCGCCACGAGGCGGGCCGCGGCGGCCATATCAGCCAGCCTCCGTGCTCCGTCCGGGTTCACGAGCACACCTTCTAGGGCACCGGCCAGCGCCTCGCCGTCACCGGGGGCTACCAGCACGGCTGCATCGTCCGGCACCGCTTCCGGGATCGCCCCGCCCGTGGTGCTGACCACCGGGAGCCCGCGCGCCAGCGCTTCCGTCAGCACCATGCCGAAGCCCTCGTAGTGCGAGGCCAGCACGAACAGCGAGCTGGAGTCGTAGTAACGGTCCAACGCCTCCGCGTCGCATTCACCGACGAATTCGATCCGGTCGCCAAGCTCCGCGGCGGCCGCTTGATCGAGCACTGTCCGACTATGGGCCGGGTGGTCACGTAGGCTCCCGACACACACGCAGCTCCACGAAAGGTGCTGCAGTCGATGCAGCGCATCAATCAAAACGTCGTGACCCTTGCGCGGGGTCACCGCGCCAACACACAGCAGTCGAGGCGCCGCCCCGGCTCTTGGACCGGTAGCCGTCTTGGCGGGCTCGGTCCCCGGGGGCACTGCCCGCACCCCGGCCTCGGCGACTCCGAGAGCCTTCAGCCGCGATGCCGTGAACTGGCTGGTGGTCACGATTCCGACGCAGCAGCGTAGCGCGGCGCGCTCTGTTCGGCGGAACCGCTCCTGATCAGCGGTCGACAAGCCGGTCTCGTCGGCCAGCGGATGATGCACCAAGGCGAGGATCCGCAGCCGATCGCCGTGGGCGTGCACAACGTCGGGAAGGGCGCCCAATGCCAGCCCGTCGATCAGCGCCCGAGCCCCTTCCGGTATCTTCGAAAGCGCCTTCGCCAGCTCCTGCCGAGCGATGGCGTCGGCATCGGGAAAACGACCGTCGAGCTCGTGGACGGTGACCCGCCACCCAAGCCGCTGCATTCCGGCCGCCATCCGAGCGTCGTAGATACTGCCACCGGTGTGCCGCGTCAGAGGTCCCGGAACCACCAGGTGCAGCTCGAAGCCGTCAGACATCTCCCTCATAGCTGGCCCAGGCGACGTGAGACTCGCTGAGGGTGACACGAACACGAGTGACCCGGCGTGCCCCTTCGCCCAACTCGCCCCGGTGCAGCGCTGCCACCAGCCGATCGAAGATCTCCCGCGCCAGGAACTCGGTGGTCGTGTTCTTGCCATCGAACACGGGATCCTCGTCGAGGTTGGTGTAGTTCAGCTGGCCGAGGATCGCGCCGAGCTGCTGGCTGGCGAGGCCGATGTCGACTACCAGGCCGTCGGCATCGAGCTCGGGTCGGCAGAAAGTGGCGTCCACCACGTAGGTGGCCCCGTGCAGGGCCTGCGCCGGGCCGAAGGCCTCGCCGTCGAAGCTATGGGCGATCATGAAGTGGTCTCGAACGTTCAGGCTGTACACGTAGGTATCTCCCGCCGTCGGATCCGATCCGGCTTCGCTACGCCGGCACCATCGACGACAAGCTCAGCGCTTTCATGGTGTGGGATAGCAGATACGGTGGCACAGCGCAGCGCCCGGATCAGCGCTCAGTCGCGCCAGCACCTGTGGCAGATCCTCGAAATCGTCCTCGCCGGTGACGAGCACGTCGAGCTTCGGATCCGAGAGGAGCTGCATTGCCAGGCGCATCCGCCGTTGGTGGCTCCAGCGGGGCGTGCGCTCCGGCGGAAGGCGACCCACCTGGCTGCTCTTGATGGTCAACCGGCGGGCGTGGAACGCCTCTCCCAGCGGCAGGTCAACGTCGCGACTGCCGTACCAGCTGAGATCGACGATCGTGCCCTCCAAGCCGGCCACGGCCAGCGCCGTCCGTAGGCCAGCGGGCCGGCCGCTAGCGTGGACGACGAGGTCGGCATCGGCGTCATCGGGAGCTTCGACGCGAAACCTGACGCCGAGCTCCCGGGCGGCAGCCTCACGCCCGGGGTTGGTATCGATCGCCGTCACCTTCGTGCCGGGAACCTGCCGGCACAGAAACCCGACCAGCAGGCCCAGTACACCGGCACCAACGACGACCACCCGGTCGCCGACACGCGGGCATGCATCCCATAGCCCATTGACCGCGGCTTCCATGTTCGCCGCCAGAACGGCGCGCTCGAGGGGAACGTCGTCGGGCACCGGCGTGACGCTGGCGGCGGGTACGCAGTAGAGATCCTGATGCGGGTACAGGGAAAAGACTCGTCGCCCCAGAAGCGACCCCTCCCCTTCGACCACCTCGCCAACGTTGATGTAGCCGTACTTGACTGGCGCCGGAAAATCGCCCTCTTGGAATGGGGCGCGCATCCTCTCATATTGGGACGGCGGGACCTCGCCGCGGAACACGATGGACTCAGTCCCGCGGCTGATCGCCGAGTAGCGTGTGCGCACGAGCACCTGCCCGTCGCAGACCGCCGGTATGGAGACCTGGCGAATCTCACCCTGTCCGGGCGCCCGTATCCAGAATTGGCGAGCAGTGTAGGTTCCTGGCATCGTTCGTGCGCAACCGTAGCAGGTATGAGGTCGCTGACTACCGTCGAGGATCCCGTGGGCGCAACCGTGCCATCGACCGGCGCCGCACGCCGCGCCAGCAACGATCTTGCTCTCGCGCTGTCAGCGCTGCTTGCCGCGGCCGTCGGCTTTCAGGCCGCCATCGACCTTCCGTTCGACTACTTGATGGTTGCGCTGACACTCTACGCGCTTCAGGGTGCGGTGGTGGTGTGGGCCGTTCCTGCCAAGCTGCCCACCCCAGGAATAGGCGTGGCAAACCGCGTCACGCTGGCCCGATCCACTCTGGTGATGCCGGTGGCGGCGCTGACGCCCTACTCGACAGTGCTCGGCG
The DNA here is from genome assembly GCA_965197275.1 of Acidobacteriota bacterium. GTDB lineage: Bacteria > Acidobacteriota > UBA890 > UBA890 > WLXD01 > DASCOT01. The sequence goes on along the minus strand of CBDAMQ010000028.1, from coordinate 124,481 downwards.
AGCGCGCGTACTGGTGCATCGTCCTCGCGGGCGCGGTGGCGTTGGCGCTCGACGGCGTCGACGGGTGGCTGGCCCGTCGCACCGGCACCTGCACGGATTTCGGCGGCCGCTACGACATGGAGCTCGACGCCTTCTTCATGCTGGCACTGTCGGTGCTGGTTTGGAGAAGCAACAAAGTAGGAGCCTGGGTCCTGCTGATCGGGGTGCTCCGTTATCTGTTCGTCGCCGCGGGCCGGGTCTGGCCAGCGCTGCGGCGCGAGCTGCAACCCAGCTTGCGGCGCAAGGCGATCTGTGTCGTCCAGGGCCTGGCGTTGCTCGCTTGCCTGGCCCCGGGCGTTGCGCCGGCCCTGGCGTCGGCGGGCGCGACGGGCGCGCTCGTGCTATTGACTTACTCGTTCGCCGTCGATGTGCGGCGACTCGTCGCGGACTCATCCCGACAAGCCGAGGTCTGAAGTTCACGCGACCTCGATAGCCAGGCAAAGAGGAACAATGGGCACTCTAGAGGGCAAGGTGGCGCTGGTCTCGGGAAGCGGGCGAGGCATCGGCAGGTCGATCGCCTGCAAGCTCGCAAGCGAGGGCGCGCGCGTGGTCGTGAACGATCTCGACGAGGAGCCCGCCCTGGAGACCGTGGCGCTCATCCAGAGCGCCGGCGGCGAAGCCACGGCATGCAACGGCAACGTCACCGCCGACGACTTCGCGGAGCGCTTCGTGGCCACCGCCGTCGATACCTACGGAGGGCTCGACATCATCGTCAACAACGCCGGCTACACCTGGGACGGAGTTATCCAGAAGATGTCCGACGAGCAATGGGACGCGATCATCGGTGTCCACCTGACGGCCCCGTTCCGCATTCTGCGGGCGGCGGCCGACTTCATCCGGCCGGCGGCCAAGGGCGAGGCGGAAGCCGGCGACGAGGTTTTTCGGAAGGTCGTCAACATCTCTTCGATCGCCGGGACGGGGGGCGGCGCCGGGCAGGCGAACTACTCCACCGGCAAGGCCGGGATCCTCGGGCTGACCCGGGCTATGGCCAAGGAGTGGGGACGTTACAAGGTCAACGTCAATGCCGTGGCCTTCGGGATGATCTCAACACGCCTCACCAAGCCGTGGGGTGAGAAGGACTCCCAGATCGAGATTGAGGGGCGCACGATCAAGGCGGGCGCCAACCGCCAGATCATCGACAACGCGGACAAGTTCATCCCGCTCGGGCGCGCCGGCACACCGGATGAAGCCGCCGGCGCCGTGTATCTGCTGTGCACACCGGAGTCCGACTACATCACCGGGCAGTTGCTGATCTGCGGAGGCGGGCTGGTGTAACAAGCCCTCCGCTGCAGCTCGAGACACGCTTCCGAACAACCGGCACGACGATGTGTCGAGGCCGCCACCTGGGCAACGACGGCGCGAGCTATTCTTCCGCGCCGTCCATCGCTTCCGCCGCGGCCGCGCGCTTGGCGATGATCTCGTCGTACTCCTCCTGCGACATGTACGTCAGGTCGACCCACGCGTGTGCCATCTCGTCGACGGTGCGATCGCCCCAGCCGACCCATTGCTCGTGGTCGGGGTTGTTGGGGTTGTCGGCCGTGTTGTCATGCCAGGCGGTGACCTTGATGATCGTTCCAGCTGGAACCACCGGTGCGACGTGGTCAGCGTAGATGTAGTTGACGTGCCAGTTCCACTGGAAGTTGTCGACCTGGCTGAGGATCTCCTCGCGCCCGTCGGGATAGATGGCCGTCATCTGCATGGCCTTGCCGCGCATGTGCATGTGCGGCTGGAAGTTCTCCAGTCGGGCCGGCCACTTCACCGTGTGGAGCTGCTGGGTAACGGCAATCTCTCCAGGAGGAATGTCGATGCCGGTGTCACCGCGCGCGTCCCAGAACTGCAGTCGCGTGCGGTTCCAGGGTTCGTTGTCCTTGTCGTAGAACCAGACCCCGATCTCGACCTGGCTGTCCTCCACCAGCTTCCCCATGGCGTGCATGTGGACCTCCCAGCGGATGCTCGACCCCGGCAGCATCACTTTGCCGGCGCCGTCCGGGAAGATCTCCCCCGCTTTACCGACGGCCCACTCCATGAACAATCCGGAACCGCCCATTGCTCCGCGACTGGTCGCCACCACCGGGCCCGCGCTCATCGGCCCCTGCTCTTCGTCCTGTTCCAGGAACGCCAGAACGTGGTGGGTGATGGTGAGCGCGTCGTTACCGACCGGGCGGATCTCGATCGCCTTTACCCAGCGCGGCTCGGTGAGGTCGGTCGGCGTCACCGGGCGGAACCACTTGTCCTGGGTCACCGCTTCGAGGGTGTACGGCTCCGACGCCACGACCAGGTCGGGCTCGCGACCGAACGTGTCGAGCAACTGCCAGCCATTGGGATCGGGAAAGTCGGCCGGCGGCGGCAGGTCGGCGGCGTCGCCGAAGGGGGCGCCGGCGTCGACCCACGCGACGATCGTGTCGATCTGCTCGGCGTTCAGGCCGGTGTCGTTCTTGAACTCTTTGATGCCGATGCTGCGGTTGATGTGCCAGGGAGGCATCACCCGATTCTGGACCTTCTGCTTGATCAACGGCGCGTACATGCGCGCCTCTTCGTAGGTCAGCAACGACATCGGCGCGATGGACCCGGGCTGATGGCAGACCTGGCACTTCTCGCGAAAGATCGGGGCAACGTGCGCGGCGAAGGTCACGGCGTCCGGGACCTCGTCAACGAGCGGCAGCGCCGCCGCCACCGGACCGGTCGACTCCGCCTGGGCAAGGGCGCCCCCAGGGATGGCAGCGACCGCCGCCAGCACCAGCACGATCCAAACACCCACCCCGGCCCATCGCCGGTTCGACATCGCTGTCTTCATCCTGCTTCTCCCCTTCTCATTCACTGACCGTGACTCTTACGAATGCGTTGCTCCAACAGCACTGGGCATGCCCTGCGCTGGCGACGCCCGAGGCGTCGTTGGCACGGACGCGCAGCACGTACTCACCGGCTGTCGAGAACATGGCGAGCGTCGTCGCCTCGCCGCCCGCCGCAGGTACCTCGGCGGTAACCTGACTGAACTCCACGTCGCCCGGCCCTTGATGTTTGAACCATGTCAGAGTGACGGGTACGCCCGCTTCACCGAACCGCCGCACGCTGCCTCGACCATTGCCGTCGTCGCGCGCCGCCACGGTAACGGACAGCCGTTCGCCCAGCGTCGTGTGGAGTGTCTCACCGGTAACACCCCCGGGCCCGGCGCCCTCCCGGTCGCCCAGGCGAAGCACGGGTGGCGTGTTGCCCGAGTCCACCTCACCGTCGAGCGCGTCGATCTTCCAGTCCGTTTTCAAGTGCCCCGGTATTGAAAAGGTCTCGCCGCGGTTCTTGAGCGTCCAGTACACCTTGGCATCGCCGAAGTCCGCCGGAACGCTCACCGTGAACACGCCCCAGTGTTGCCGCGCGTGGAAACGGGTCGGCTGATCGCCATCGAACTCGGCCGGCTCCATGAAGTTCTCGGGGCCCAGCGGTATCTCGAGGATCTCCTCGGTGTTGCGGTTGTAGTAGCCGAAGGAAAGCGCGTACGTACCGTCCGGGTTCTCGTACCAGCCCTCGAACGACGGCGTGACGGTCGATCCGGCCCCGGTCGACGGCGCAAACGGCAACTGCGGTGTCGGTGCCGAGCCCATGACCGCACTCGCGCCGATCAAGGCACAGGTCACCACGACGGCGACCACGGTCGGTTTGCGCATGGTTCTCCTGAAAGCTCACCCGGCCTGCCGCGACCGCCGCGAAGGCGACTCGCGCACAGCGATACCTCGCAGGGTCATCGGTCCGGCACGGGAAGTCAATAGCCGCCTCACTCCAACGCCAGCGCCACCAGCTCACCGGGATGCGACGTCGCCCCCACTGCCACCACGATGTACTGCTTGCCTTCGTGCATGTAGGTAATCGGCACGCCGCTCTGGTTCGCCGGCAACTCGATCTCGGCGAGCACCTCGCCGGTGAGCTTGTCGTAGGCGCGCAGCTTGTTGCCGCCGGCACCGAAGCCCCCGAACAGACCTGCGCCTTCGCCGACGAACAGCAGCGTCGCAGTAACCAGCGGCGCGCCGTGATCGGGGCGGCCAGTCGGCGGGATATCCAGTCCACGGAGCGCCGGATGCTCGCGCACGTAGTCCGGAGTCTCGCCGTTGGGTCGCATCCAGGTGTGCTCGCCGGTGTTCAGATCGATGGCCGTGATACGGCCCCACGGCGGCTTGAGCAACGGCAGACCGCGCGGCCCCCCTCCCTCGGGTAATCGTATGCCGGTCCCCACCACGTACCGCATGTTGGAGGTGTCGGGGTCGGTCCACAGCCCGTAGACACTGGGCCTGGTAATCGAGCTGACGTAGAGAATGCCGCTCTCCGGATCCGCCGCCGCGCTGGGCCAATTGGCGCCGCCAACGCTTCCCGGTACCGCCAGGGTTCCCTGCGTCCCACCCTCCTCGATCAACGACGGCGGCGTGAACAGCGGTCCGAGACGAAAGCTGGCCGCCAGCTCCTTGGCCTCCTCGAAGAGCTCGGGAGTGAAGTCGATCAGGTCGTCGATCGTCACCCCCTGCCGGTCGAACGGCGCCGGCCTGGTCGGAAACGGCTGCGTGGCCGCAGTGCGCTCGCCGGGAACGTCGGTCTGCGCGACCGGGCGATCCTCGATCGGCCACACCGGTTGGCCGTTGACACGGTCGAACACGAAGGTGAACGCCTGCTTGGTGACCTGAGCGACGGCCTTGATCGGGCGTCCGTCGACGTCGATGTCGAGAAGAATCGGCGCCGCCGGCAGATCATAGTCCCAGATCCCATGACGGACCGTCTGGAAGTGCCACACGCGCTCACCGGTGCGGGCATCCAGACACACGAGGCTCTGTGAAAAGAGGTTGTCACCAGGACGGTGACCGCCGTAGTAGTCGCCGGTCGGGGCCTCCAGCGGCAGGTAGAGGTAGCCGAGCTCGAGATCAGCGGAGAACGTCGTCCATACGCTAGCGTTGCCCGTGTAGCTGGAGGAGCCCTCGTCCCAGGTCTCGTAACCGAACTCGCCGGGCTCGGGGATCGTGTGGAAGATCCACAGGCGCTCGCCGGTACGCACGTCATAGCCGCGGATATGGCCGGCCGGCATCTCCTTGGTGGGGGGCCTGCTGCCGGACGGAAAGGCCGCGCCGACGACGAGCACGTCACCGACTACTACCGCCGGCGAGCTAGACCCGATGGTGGCCGTGTCGATGTCGAAATCGCGGTCAAGCCCGCGCCTCAGGTCCACCGTGCCATCGACGCCGAAGTCCGGCAACGGCCTGCCCGTCTTGGCGCTCAGCGCCACCAGGTGATAGGCCGGCGTGATCAGAAAGATGGTCTCTTGATCGCCGTCCGACCAGTAAGCGACCCCTCGCCCCGAATTGGGACGCGGCGCGGTCCCACCGCGCGCCCCTTCGTCCATGCGGTACGCCCACAGCGTCTCGCCGGTGGCGGCATCGATCGCAACCACGGCACGCCGAGTTCCCGCCGTCGCGTAGAGCACGCCGTTCACCATGAGGGGCGTCGTGCGGTAGTTGAACTCCGGTCGTGGGCCGAAGTTGTCGGCTTTCCACCGCCAGACGATCTGGAGATCGTTCACGTTGTCGCGATCGATCTGATCGAGCGGCGCATATCTGGTGCTCGCAGCGTCGCCGCCGTAGTAGTGCCACCCGACTTCGCCGTCACCGGACTGCGCGACACCGGTCGCGGCGCTGGCAAGGGCCGCTATCATCACCAGGCCAACGCGGATCGCCTGCGCTCTCATTACTGGTCGGCAGCAGCGGTGAGACGGATCTCGAACAGCGCCTCCTGATCCGGAGCCAACTCCTCGTCCCCCGCCGGCATGCGGTTGGCGCGCAGCATCATCGCTATGAGGTCGACCGTTTCGCGATCTGACAAGCGGCCCGGATCGTCCTCCGGCATGGTCTCTTGAATGATCGCGTACAGGATGCCGAGGGATTCCTCACGCCAGTACTGCATGAAGTCCCGGCCCATGAGGCTTATGGAGGTTTCCCCGCCACGCAGGTCAACCCCGTGACAGGTGCCACACTCACGCTCGTACGTACGCAGACCGCGCTCGGCTTGCTCGTCGGTGTAGACGCCGTCCTCGGCGCTGATCTGGGGCTTCCCGCTGATCGCGGTGTCCGCCGCCAGCGTCGCTCCGGCGACGGCGAGGGTGCCAGCCAACGCGCTCAGCACCAACTTCGTCACCTGAGTCTTCTCCGATTCGCATGGCGGCAACCCGCCAACTCCGATGGCAAACCCGGAAACACTACCCTACCGAGCCGAGGGCAGGTACACGACCCAACCACTCCATTGGACAGCTCAACGGATTCGCGGATATCTTCCGGCGGGCTGGGTAACGGAACGGATCAAGTCTCCACAGGATCTGGCGTTCGTCGTCGGCCGGCGCCACAAGCTCGCCCTGGAGTTCACACTGAGCAGACCGACATGGCCGTCCCGAAGAGTCCTACTGGCGAACCATGGGCACGAAACGCACCGCGACGATGCGGTCCTCGTGCACCGCGCCCTGGTCGTCCTTCCGCAGCAACACGAGCTGCTGCACGGTAGCCTGTGGGCCGACCGGCAACACCATCCGCCCGCCGGCTGCGAGCTGTTCGACGAGAGCCGCCGGAACCTCTTCTGGCGCGGCGGTCACGATCACTTGATCGAAGGGCGCTTCGTCCGGCCACCCGAGATAGCCATCACCGTGGCGCACGTGAACGCGGTCATAGCCCAGCTGTCCCAGTAAATCACCAGCGGATGCTGCCAGCTCCGGGATGATCTCGATACTGAACACCTCGGCCCCTAGCTCGGCGAGAACAGCCGCCTGGTAGCCGGATCCTGTGCCGATCTCGAGCACGCGATCCGACGCCTCCACCTGGAGTAACTCGCTCATCAACGCCACGATGTAAGGCTGCGAGATCGTCTGTTCGTGGCCGATCGGAAGCGGGTTGTTAGCGTAGGCGAGGTGGCGTAGCAGCGGCGGGACGAAACGCTGGCGCGGGACCCGCCCGAGAGCATCGAGCACTGCCTCGCTCTCGATTCCCTGCGCCCTGAGCTCTCGGAGCAGCGCGGCTCGTTGCGCCACGAGCGAGCCAGCGGATTGGTCCGCTTGGTCCGTGTCGCCGCGACGTGCTGCGGCGTCGGCGCGACACGCCGTCGCGCCGCAAACAACCGCCGCCAAGAGCACACAGATCGTGCTGCGCTTGATCGGGCTCGACGATCGTTGGGCTGTACTACGGAAGAAGCTCATAGCGATGGAGATGGCGTCGTTAGTCAATCGGCCGGTGCGGTGGAATTCTAGGCAGCACCGCCGCCGGGCGCCACAGTGGTTGGCAGAGATCTCCAAAGCACACACTCTGGTGGCGGACGCAGTAGCGTAAGGCCTGGGGAGGATGGTCTTGAGGATTACCGATCGCATCGCGACTGCGACAGAGCCATTCTTCAGCTTCGAGCTGCTGCCACCGCTGCGTGGCGGCACCATCGCGCCGCTGCTAGAGACCGTCGAGGCGTTGCTGCCCTACCGCCCCGCCTTCATCGATGTCACCAGCCACGCCGGAGTGGTGACCTATGAGGAGAGCCCCGACGGGCTGCAGCGACATATCGTTCGGCGCCGGCCAGGAACCCTCGCAGCCAGCGCCCTTATTCAGCACAAGTACGGCATAGCGACGGTTCCGCACGTAGTTTGCAAGGGGTTCACGCGCCAGGAGACCGAGGATTTCCTTATCGACGCTAGCTACGTCGGCATCGATACCCTGCTGGCGATCGCCGGCGACGACCCAGGCTACGACAAACCGCTCACCGACAACCGCACGCGCAACGAGAACGCCCTCGATCTCGTCCAGCAAATCCGAGATCTCGGCGAGGGGAAATACGTCTCGGCGCCACGCGCGGGAGCGCCAATCAAGTTCGAGATCGGCGTGGCGGGGTATCCCGAGAAGCATATCCAGAGCCCGAACCTCGAATCCGACATCCGCTGGCTTAAGCGCAAGCTCGATGCCGGCGCCAACTATGTCGTTACCCAGATGTTCTTCAACAACCAGAGCTACCACGACTTCGTGCGTCGGTGTCGCGACATGCGCATCGAGGCGCCGATCATCCCCGCGTTGAAGGTGCTCACGGCCAAGCGCCAGCTGACGCTGCTGCCGAAGACGTTCTTCATCCACCTGCCTTCCGAGCTCGTCGACGCGGTCGAGGCGGCCGCCGATGACGAGGTTACGGACGTCGGCATCGAGTGGGCGCGACGGCAGATCGAAGACCTGCTGGAGCAACAGGTCCCGGCGGTGCACTTGTACGTCATGCAGAACCCGCGTCCAACGCTGCGATTGCTGGAAAAGCTGCAACGCTGAGTCGTACCCGGCGGGCGCCCTCCTACGGGACTCACCAACTCGGTCGCAACCGATCGCTGGTTGCATCGGGTCGCGACGTCCGTGGACCACGTGCCGGCTTGATAGAGTCGGCCGATGGTCGAGCACACGGCGAGCGAACAACCAGCCTGGGACGTCATCATCGTAGGTGGCGGCTCGGCCGGTTGTGTGCTGGCCAACCGCCTCAGTGCCGACCCCGCCGTCCGCGTGTTGGTGCTCGAAGCTGGACCGATAGACCACAGTTGGGATTTCCGCCTCCACATGCCGGCCGCCCTGGCCTGGCCGCTGGCCGGGCGTACCTACAACTGGTGCTACGAGTCCGATCCGGAACCCGGTATGGGCGGTCGCCGCATCTACCAACCGCGCGGCAAGGTGCTCGGCGGCTCCAGCTCGATCAACGGCATGGTCTGGATTCGCGGCAATCCGCTCGACTACGACAGATGGGGAAGTGAGCCGGGACTGGGACGCTGGGATTTCGCCCACTGTCTGCCCTACTTTCGGCGTCTGGAGAACCGGCTCTCGGGGGGAAACGACTACCGCGGCGACGCCGGGCCCGTTTACGTGACCACACCGCCCGGTGAGCACCCGCTCGGGGCCGCTTTCCTCGCCGCTGCGCGGCAGGCCGGATACCCGCTCACGGACGACGTGAACGGCTACCAGCAGGAGGGATTCTCAGGCTTTGAACGCACCACCTACAGGGGGCGGCGCTGGAGTGCCGCGCGAGCCTACTACCACCCGGTCAGGCAGCGCCCGAATCTGACCCTCAGAAGTGGAGCCCTGACGACGCGCGTCCTCTTCGACGGGCGCCGCGCGGTGGGGGTCGAATATCGGCGCGGCGGGCGGCTGCACAGCGCTCGCGGTGCCGAGATCGTCTGTTGCGGTGGCGCCATCAATTCGCCGCAGCTGCTGCAGCTCTCTGGCGTCGGTCCCGCCGAGCGCCTGCGAGCGCTCGGGATCGAGGTGGTACGGGACCTTCCCGGCGTGGGCGAGGATCTCCAGGACCACCTGGAAGTCTACGTACAGTACGCCTGCACACAGCCGGTGAGCCTGTACCCGGCGCTGGCCTGGTGGCGACAGCCATGGATCGGCGCCAAGTGGCTCTTCGGCCGCAGCGGCATCGGGGCAAGCAACCAGTTCGAGGGCGGCGGCTTCATCCGCAGCAACGACCGTGTGGATTCGCCTAACGTACAGTTCCACTTTCTGCCCATTGCCATCCGCTACGACGGTTCGGCACCCAACCCTGGCCACGGCTATCAGGTGCACGTCGGGCCGACGCTCTCCGATGCTCGCGGCTGGGTGCGGATCCGTTCCTCCGACCCCGACGAGCACCCTTCCATACGCTTCAACTACCTGTCGACGGAGCAGGACCGGCGTGAGTGGGTCGAGTCGATCCGCTGCACACGCCGCATCATGACGCAGCCAGCCTTCGAGCCGTTCCGGGGCGCGGAGTTCGTACCCGGCGCCGAGGTCGAGACGGACGAGGAGCTTCTCAGCTTCGTCGCGCGTGAGGGTGAGAGCGCCTACCATCCCAGCTGCACCTGCCGAATGGGCACCGACGACGGCGCCGTCACCGACGCGGAGCTGCGTGTGCGCGGCCTGCAGGGCCTGCGCGTCGTCGACGCGTCGGTCATGCCGTCGATCACCAACGGCAACATCTACGCGCCGGTACTGATGATCGCCGAGAAAGCCGCCGACATCATCCGCGGTGACACGCCGCTCGAGCCCTCGACCGCCCCGTTTTACCGGCACCAGGTGTCCTATCCGCGCCAGGCATCTTCGTGAGCGGCGGATGGGCATCACCGCTGGCCCGGTTGCACTGTCCGGCAAGTGGGCGCTGAGGCGCGTTACTGCGCTTGACGATCGTCGCGGTAGACTTCGCCGCCCTTCATGACGAACATCACGCGCTCCATCACTGTGATGTTGTCCAGCGGGTTTCCGCGTACCGCAATCACGTCTGCGAGCTTGCCTGCCTCGAGGCTCCCGACGCGATCGTCCCAGCCCATGATCATCGCCGACGCGCTGGTAGCCGAAGTGATCGAGTCCATCTCGCTCTCGCCGTTCTCGACGCGCTCCTGAAACTCACGGGCGTTGAGCCCATGCTCGAAGACGCCGGCGTCGGTGCCGAACCCGATCGTCAGTCCACGTTCCACGGCGCGCCGGAAGGTGGCGTTGCGGAACCGCATCATCTCGCGCGACCGCTGGATCTGCGCCTCGGGGATCCCCAGGCTGGGCCCGTCGCGCGGGATGATCACCCCGACGTACAGGGTCGGCACGTAGAAGGTCGCGTCGCTCGCGGCGAGCATCTCCAGGCCCTCCTCATCCAGCATCGAGCCGTGATCGATGGTTCGCACACCGGCGCGGATGGCGGCGTTGATACCTTCAGCGTCGTGAGCGTGCGCCGCAACAAATCCCTCACGACGGGTCGTCTCCTCCACCGCAGCGGCAATCTCATCGTCGGAATACTGCTGCGCACCGGGTGAGATGCCGCGCGATAGCACCGCCCCGGTGGCAAGGATCTTGGTGAAGTTGGCCCCGTGCTTGAAGTTGGTCCGAATGACGGCGCGCACCGCGTCGGCTCCGTCGGCCAGATTGCGCACCGTCGGCACATCGACGTAGATGGAGAACTGGCGGGCATCGCCCGCCCCGCCCGTCGCCGACACGTAGTTGCCAGCCACCTGCATGCGCGGGCCCGGAAGCACCCCGGCGTCGATGACATTACGCAGATCGACATCGGTGTATGGCCATTCCGGGCCCATGTCACGAACCGTCGTGAAGCCCGCGCGCAGCGTTGCCAGCGCGTTGGCCGCTCCGTACAGCGCCAACTCCCCGGGAGTGGTGGTGATCAGCACCCGCTCCCAGTGCACTCCCACCTCGGAAGTCAGGTGCGTGTGTAGATCGATGAGGCCCGGCATCAGGGTGGCATCGCCCAGGTCGACGGTGCGGGTACCCCCGGGGACGGCGAGCGCCGGACCAACGGCGGCGATGCTCTCGCCCTCGATGAGGATCTGTCCGGGCTCCACCAGGTTGCCGACGCCGTCGATCAGCCGGGCCGCCGTCAGGAGCGTCAGCTCCGCCTGCTGGGCGAGACCCGAACCGCCGGACACAAGAGCGGCGACAACCGCGACGAGGAGGCTACGAGACTTCGGCATCATTGTTGAGCGCCTGTGACTTCGGTGAGGACGCAGACACAGGGACTCCCCTGTGGTCGGTGGATCGGTGCGGCCAGGCGAATATCAACCCGAGCAGACCGATCACCGTCATCGTACCCGGGGCGAGGACCGGAGTGGCGCTGCGCATGGACTCCCAAAACAATTCCAGCCCCGCCAGATTGGGGTACATCTCACGCTCGAACTCGGCGTTGCCCGAATAGTGCAGCCAGTGGCCGATCACGCCGCTCAGTACGCACGCCCACATCATTACGCGGAACGCTGTCAGCACGCCGCCGCCAGGAACGAACCAGGCAGCAACGGTTACCAACATCGAGCCGCCGAGGAGCACCAGCGGCAGGAGCTGCGACCAGTCTTCGGTGTGGCCCAGGAGCAGCAACTCCACGAACGTTCCGATGCTGCCGAACAGGATCACCGCCAGCAAGCCACGCCGGAGTCCGGTGTCGACGGCACCGGGGGGCACTGGCTCATCGCCGTATCGTGTCGGGCGTCCCGTCGAGTTCACGACGCACCCGGCCTAGTGGCCTCTGATGGTCACGTAGCGCTCGAACCGCGCCACTTCCTCATCGTCGACGTACTTGCCGATCTCGCGACGAAACTGCTCGATCGAAACGTAGGGGCGGTACTCCTCGAACTCGTGAATCATCCGGGGCCCGATTCCCGGGATCGTCGCGAGGTCCGCCGAAGAGGCGGTGTTCAGGTCCAGCGGTACGAAGACGTACTGCTCGAGGCGCGCCACCTCATCGTCGTCGACGTACTTGCCGATCTCGCGGCGGAACTGCGCCATCGCCACATACGGCCGATACTCCTCGAACTCGTGCGCCATGCGGCGACCGACCCCCGGGATCAGCAGGACCTCGGCATCGGTCACATCGTTCAGGTTGATCGGCAACCAGAGACGCGAATAGACCGCCTCACGCTGCTCATCGCTCAGCCCAGCGTCGATCGCGGTGTCCAGCCCCGACACACTCGCCCATGGCCGCCCACCGATGATGGTGGCGGCACCGGCAGCACCTACGTGCGGGACAGCGGCAAGCTCTGCCTCGGTAGCCAAGTTGGGGTTGAGGAGATGCTGGTTGGTTCCGACCTGCCCCCAGGCGGGAGCTACAGAAAAAACAAGTGAGGCGATCAAGGCGAGACGGCGGCGACACATTGCGGCTCTCTCCAGGACTCGAGAAGGTTGTTCTTGGCCCCTTCCGGGGTGTCCGGAGTATAAAGATACTGAGACGCAGTCTCAACTAACTCATTGCGCCAGCCTAGCCAGTACACGTTGCCGGCTGAACGGCATGTGTCGCAGTCGACGACCGGTCACGGCACCGAACGCGTTGGCGATCGCCGGGGCGACGCCGAGCACGGCCCGATCGCCGATTCCCGCCGGGGGACGATCGGTGCCGAGCAGCTTGGCGTGTACCTCTGGCGCATCCGCCATCCGCATGACCGCGTAGTCGTGAAAGTTCGACTGCTCTACTTGGCCGCCCTTCATGCTGATGCGCTCATACAGAGCGTTGCTGGCACCGTAGATGACCGCGCCTTCGATCTGACCGATGACATTTCTGGGCTGCACAGCGATCCCGAGATCCACCGCCATCCAGACGTTAGGCACGCGGATCGCGCCGCTTGTCTCATCAACGGTGACCTCGGCGATCGTCGCCATGATCGTTCCGAACGATGGCGTGTAGGCCACACCCAGAGCACGTCCCGCGGGAGCCCCCCAGGCCGCCATATCGGCCACCACCGACAGGACCGCACGCGCCCGTTCCGAACCCAAGAACTGCAAACGGAAGTCAACTGGATCGGCCCCTTCAGCAGCGGCGACCTCGTCAACGAAGCACTCGGAGGCGAATGCCTGCTGCGCCGACGCGACGCCGCGCATCCAGGACACACGCGTCGGGATCGAGCGGCGGATGCGTTGGGTACGACCGCCGAAGTCATAGGCGAACTCCGCGCCCATGCCCCAGGTGACCGCCGCGTGCTGCTCTGGGGAGCCGTCACGCACCGCCGCCGCCAGCCGCGGGTCCGCCCGGCTCGCCACGTCCTCCCCTACGGCACGGTGACTCCATTCGACGATCCTGCCCTGATCGTCGACACCACAGCGCAGGCAGTGGGCGCGGATCGGTTTGAAGCGGCCGAACTGAACGTCGTGCTCACGCGTCCAGATCGCCTTCACCGGTCGGCCGATGGCGCGTGATAGCAGCACCGCATCGAGTGCCCAGTCGTGGTCCATGTCGCTGCGCCGACCGAATCCGCCACCGAGGAACATGCGATGCAGCTCGACGTTGCCGGTAGGAATCTCGAGCGTCGCCGCCGCGACCTCGATCAAGTGCGTGGGGGCCTGAGTGCCGGCCCAGATCTCGACCTGCCGCCCGTCCGCCGTGACAGACGCCACCGCGTTGAGGGGCTCCATCTGGGCCTGGTAGAGAGTGTCCGTGCGGTACTCACGCTGGTAAACGCTGGCGCTGGAAGTTGTCTCCGGGGGCGGTTGCTCGCGGGCAATCTCCATGTGCGCCTCCAGCTCCGCGTCGGAGTCGAGGGTGTCGCCGTCGGCGCTGCCCCATTCGATCTGCAGCAATTTACCGGCGGTGATCGCAGACTCGTAGGTAGCGCTCACAACCCCGATCCCGTATGGCAGCTCGATCACGTCGAGTACGCCGGGAACAGCGCGAGCGGCTTGGTCGTCGACTCGCAGCGCCGTGGCCCCAGGAACCGGCGAGCGCGCCACGGTCGCATAGACCATGTCCGGCATGCTCACGTCGATGCTGTACTCGGCTGTCCCGCTGACCTTGGACGGAAGGTCGCGGCGCGGAACGTCGTGGCCGATGAGCCGGAAATCTTCCGGCGCCTTGAGGTCAGCCTCCGAGATCGTCGGCATGTCGCCCGGCGGATCGGCAGCCGCGGCCACCTCGCCGTAACCGATGCGACGGCCGCTCTTTGCGTGTACAACGACGCTGGGCTCCGTACTCAGCTCCTCGACCGGGACACCCCAGGTAACCGCGGCTTGATCGAGCAACACACGGCGCGCCTGGGCGCCCTGATGCCGCAACAGATCGTAGTAACCGGCAACGGCGGCGCTGGACTCGGTCATCAGCAGGCCGTAGTAGCCCGGGTTGCCGTAGGGCTCGTCGAGCGACGGGCTGAGCTCGATGCGGACGTCGTTCCAATCGGCGTCGAGCTCCTCGGCAAAGATGATAGGCAGAGCAGTCATCGATCCCTGTCCCATCTCGTCGGCGGGAGCAAGGATGGTGATGGTCCCGTCCGTTGCGATGTTTGCCCAGACGTTGGGAACGAGCGGCTCCGTCGCCGCGGCGGCCGCTTTGGTCGCCCGGAAAGGGTTGCCCGGCACCGTCACGACAAGCCCGAACGTCAGCCCGGCACGCCGCAAAACGGTCCGCCGGCTCAGCAACGAGTTCGCCTCGAGACCTCGAGTTTCCCAGTCCGCCATCAGACCGAGTCCGCCGCGACGCGTTGGATGGCGCGAAGTACGCGCGGGTAGGTCCCGCAGCGGCAGATGTTCTGCATGTGGGCGACGATCTCAGCGCGGCTCGGCTGCGGGTTGTCCGCCAGCAGATCAGCGGCGCTCATGATCATGCCGGGCTGACAATAGCCGCACTGGGGCACCTGCTCGTCGACCCAGGCATCGAGCAGCGCGTGACGCATCGCCGCGAGACCCTCGATGGTGGTGATCTCACGGCCTGCGGCGGCGCTGATCGGCGTCTGACAGCTCAGCGCGCGTGCGCCGTCGATGTGAGCCGTGCACGCACGGCAGATTCCCATGCCGCAGCCGAACTTCGTGCCCGTGAGCCCGATGTGGTCACGCAGCACCCAGAGGAGCGGGGCATCAGACTCGGCTTCGACAGCCTGCGAGCTGCCATTGACGGTGATGGTGAACTGCATCTGCCCTCTTGCCCGGGTTATCTGCCCTCTTCTCGCTCATGGGATGCGCCAAAATCGTCAAGCCTGGAGCGCAGTCTGAAGCAGGCGTCATCCTCTCGCACGGTGTTCCGGCACGCCAGGGCCGCGCCCGCCCGATTGCCGCTTACTCGTTGCGCAAAGCCACTACCGGATCCACCCGCGTGGCGCGGCGGGCAGGCAACAGCGAGGCGACGAAGCCGACCGTCATGATCAGCAGCG
Organism: Acidobacteriota bacterium; assembly: GCA_965197275.1. Classification (GTDB taxonomy): domain Bacteria; phylum Acidobacteriota; class UBA890; order UBA890; family WLXD01; genus DASCOT01. The sequence continues at coordinate 108,826 of CBDAMQ010000028.1, read as the reverse complement.
TGACCGCCACGTAGGTAGGCGCATCGGTCGGCGCTAACCCGAACAGCATCCCGGTCAGGAACCGCGACAGGATCAACGCCACTGCGATCCCGAGCACCGCGCCACCGGCTACCAGCATCATCGCCTGTCGGATAACCATCCAGGCGGTGGTCTGGGCGTCGGCTCCGATCGCCGTACGCACACCGATCTCACCGGTCCGTTGCGCGACGCTGTAGTTGACCACTCCGTAAATGCCCACCGCTGCGAGCACCGCAGCACAGAGCGCCAGGCCGACCAAGAGGGCAGTGTTGAACCGCGGCAGCGCCACCGATTCCCAGAGCAGATCACTGATCCGCGCCACCTCGGTCGGAACCAGCTCGGGATCGATGGCGAGGATGCTGTCCCCCACTGCGCGCGTCACTGCCGCCAGCTCCAGATCCGAGCGCAGCGCCAGGTGCATGTCGCTGAGCGTCAGCTGGCTGTACGGAACGTAGAGCTCGGGACCGACCTCCGATTGCAGCCCGCCATGTCGGGTGCTGCCGACCACACCGACGATCTCGAGCTCGCCGGCCATCGGCATCTGTAGCGTCTTTCCGATCGGCTCGCCTTCCGGGAAGTAACGCTCCAGGAGAGCCTCGTTGATGATCGTCACCTCACGGCCCTCCTCGCCATCCAGGCGATCGAAGAGGCGGCCGCTGACAAGCGGGATCCCCATCGCCGCGACGTAGTCCGGAATCACGCCGCGAAAGTCGGCTCGCGGGCGTTCGGTGGGCGACGCAGCGTCGAGGCCGAGAATCGTGAACGGCATTTCGAAGGCGTTGCCGACCTCGCTCATTGGCAAATCAGACACAGCGCCCACTTCGACAACGCCGGGCAGCTCTCGGACGCGATCCGTCAGCTCGGCGAAGAAACTCTGGCGATCCATCGAGTCCGGGTACCGCGACGACGGTAGCTGCACCGCGAAAGCAACCACTCCATCGCGCCGGAATCCGGGATCCGTATCGCCGAGTCGACTGAAGCTGCGAACCATCAAGCCGGCACCGACCAGCAGCGCCAGGGCCAACGAGACCTCAGCGACCACCATCGCGCCCGAGAGCCAGCGTGAGCGCGCCGCCACGACGCTGGCGCCGCCTCCCTTGAGCGCCTCCGCCAGATTGGGAGTCATCACACGCAGTGCCGGAACCAGTCCGAAGGCGATGCTGGCGAGGACCGACACGCAGACCACGAAGGCGACCACCGGCGCGTCGATGTCGATCGCCCCGCCACGCGGCACCGACGGCGGGATTACCGCGCCCAGTATTGCCACGCCCCACATCGACAGCAGCAGACCGCCGCCACCGCCAGCGAGCGCCAGCAGAGCTGCGTCAGCAAACGACCGCCGCATCAGCGCCCAACGCCCGGCCCCGAGCGCGGCGCGGATCATGAAGTCCAGCGACGCCTCGGTAGAGCGAGCGATCAGTAGGTTGGCAATGTTGGCGCAGGCGATGAGCAGCACCGCGAACACGGCCGCGAAGAGCACCCACAGCGTCGCTCCGATATCGCCAACCAACTCGTCGCGGATCGGCACGAGCGCCACCCCCCAGCCCTCGTTCGAGCGCGGGAAATCTGTCGCGATGCCGGCGGCTACGGCGCCGAGCTCGTCCTGCGCTTCAGCGAACGTGACGCCGGCGGCCAGCCGTCCGACAACGTCGTACATCCGGTGCGGCCGATCCATCGGGCTCGACTCGCCGATCGTCAGCGGCGAGTAGATCTCGACGTCGCCATCACCGGGTGGGAACACGAACCCCGGCGGCATCACGCCGACGATTGTGTAGGACTCGCTGTCGAGCGCGACCTGCGCACCGATGATGTCAGGGTCGGAGCCGAATCGGCGATTCCAAGAAGCATTCGTGAGCACCACGAGGTGCTCGCTCCCCGGCACCTCGGTCGGCATCGAGCAAGGTCCGCCCCATGAAGGGCGGCACTCCCAGAACCTCGAAGAGCCGCGGCGACACCTGCAGGCTGCCCACCCGGCTGGGGCGGCCGAGTCCCGTCATGGTGAACCCCCGCTGCCGGTACATCGCCAGCTGGCCGTCGAATGACTCCGATTGGCGGCGCCAGTCGCGGTAATTGCCGGTGGAGGCCTGCGACTTCACCACCCCCTGCTCCTGGTTCTCCTCCCAGACGACCACCAGCCGATCCTCGTCGGCGTAACCGAGGGGCCGCAATAGCACACCGCTGACGACACTGAAGATCGCCGAGTTCGCGCCGATCGCTACGGCTAGCGTGACGACGATCACCAGGCTCGGCACCGGAGTGCGTACCAGCGAGCGGAAGGCTTCTCTCAGATCGCGCATTGGCCTCCGTGAGGAGTCTGCAACGGGGAAGAGCGTTCCCGAGCCTATCAGGCGCATCGGCGCGTGGGATGTGGAATAGTTGGCCCCAGGATCGACCGAGCGCTGCCGACAGCGTCGACCGCACGGCGAGCTCGCGGGCAGGAGCGGAACCACATGAAGAAGCTAGCCGGCGTACTGGCTGCGGTGGTTCTATTTGTCGCCTTCGCCGATGACGCCACCGGAACCCGACGCCCGCCCGGGGCGACGATCCGGGTCGCTGTTCCGACTCGACCGCCCACAACAAGCCCGAAAAGGCGCCTCGAGGTTGCGAACAACGCGTTGATCCAGCAGTACTGCCTGCGCTGCCACAATGACCAGCTGCGGCGGGGCAACATGTCGCTGGAGGGGTTCGACGCTTCGATTCCGGAGACCAGAGCAGCGCTGGCCGAAAAGATGATCGTCAAGCTGCGCGCCGGGATGATGCCGCCGCCGAGCGCACGGCGGCCACCGAGCGAGTCGGTGCTGGCACTGGTGGAGTCGCTCGAGTCACGGCTGGATGCCTCCATCGCCGCAACCCCGAACCCTGGCAGCCGATCGTTTCAACGCCTCAACCAGGCGGAGTACTCGCAATCCGTGCGCCATCTGCTCGGGCTGGAGATCGACGCCGCCAACTATTTGCCGCTCGATACCAAGAGCGCCAATTTCGACAACATCGCCGATGTACAGATGCTGTCGCCGACGTTGCTCGACGCGTACATGAACGCTGCCGCCGAAATCAGCCGGCTGGCGGTGGGCGACCCGGATACGACACCAACCTCGTCAACGTACACGAATCCTGGCTACACATCGCAGTGGGAGCGGGTAGACGGCGCACCGTTCGGTACCCGCGGCGGCATCAGCGTCACGCACGTGTTCCCGGCCGACGGTGACTACGAGTTCCGCATGGCATTCGAGCACACCACGACCGGTGGTTACTTCGGCGGCGTAACCAAGGGTGAGCAGATCGAGGTTTCGGTCGACGGCGCCCGCGCCGCGCTGCTCGACATCGACCGCTGGATGAGCGTTGCCGATCCCAACGGCGTCAACATGCGCACCGAGCCAATCTTCGTCCATGCCGGACCTCGACGCGTGACGGCAGCGTTCATCAAGCAGAGCGAGGGTCCGCTGGAGGACCTGCTGTCACCGCACGATTGGTCGCTGACCGACCGCCAGATCGGCGTGAGTGGATACGGCGTCACGTCGCTGGCACACCTTAAGGACCTTGTGGTGGCCGGCCCATTCCGCGCTACGGGCGTATCCGACAACCCCGTGCGTCGGGAGATCTTCAGTTGCCGACCGACGCTGCGCCAAGAAGAACGGCCCTGCGCCGGCGAGATCGTTTCCCGTCTCGCTACCCGGGCGTTCCGCAGATCGCTGACCGACGGCGACCTCGATGCCCTGATGGGATTCTACGAGGCCGGCGCCGATCTCGGCGGCTTCGAGCAGGGCATCCGTCATGCGCTGGAGGCCATCCTCGCCAGTCCGGACTTCATCTTCCGTTTCGAGGAGGCACCGGCGAGCATCACGGCCGGCTCGCTGTACCGCATCAATGACGAGGATCTCGCCGCCAGGCTCTCATTCTTCCTGTGGGGGTCGCCACCCGATGACGAGCTGTTGGAGCTGGCGACCGACGACGGGCTGTCGGTTCCCGGGAGGCTCGAGGCACAGGTGCGCCGCATGCTAGCCGACGGGCGTGCCGAGGCGCTCGGCACGCGGTTCGCGGCGCAGTGGCTGCGCCTCGACGACCTCGATGCGGTGCACCCGGATCGGCTGCTCTATCCCGACTTCCACCAGCAGCTGGCCGATGCCATGCGGCGCGAGACGGAGCTGTTCTTCACCGGCCTGGTGGAAAACGATCGCAGCGTCCTCGATCTGTACAGCGCCGACTACTCGTACCTGAATGAGCGTCTGGCGCGGCACTACGGCATATCGGGGGTCACCGGCGAGCACTTCCGCCAGGTCGCCTATCCCGACGACAGGCGGCGCGGCCTGCTCGGTCACGGCAGCGTCTTGACGCTGACATCGCACGCTGGCCGCACCTCGCCGGTGCTGCGCGGCAAGTGGGTCATGGAAGTGCTGCTCGGCACGCCGCCGCCGCCGCCGCCGCCCGGCATCCCGGACTTCGAAGAGACCGCAAGCGTGGCCAACGGGCGCGTGCTGACCACTCGCGAGCGCATGGAAGAGCATCGCTCGAACCCGTCGTGTAGCTCCTGCCATCGATTCATCGACCCCATCGGGCTGGCGCTGGACAACTACGACGTCACCGGCCGCTGGCGGATTCGCGAGCACGGTGTCCCGCTGGATACCCACGGCGAGATGTATGACGGAACACCGGTCAATAGCCCGGCCTCGCTGCAGGACGCTTTGCTGATGCGCCCGGTGCCCTTGGTGCGGAATTTCACCACGAATCTGATGGCCTACGCCCTCGGGCGGCGCCTGGAGTATTACGATCAACCAACAGTGCGACGGATCGCTCGCGGTGCGGAGTTCCAGGGCTATCGCATTTCGGCGTTCATCCTGGGAGTCGTTCAGAGCGACGCCTTCCAGATGCAGCGCGCCGGCGCCGTTGCCGACGACACGTCATCAGACGAGTAAGCTACCGAGATCATGAGGTTGTACAGCCGGCGGAGTCGAGGATGCTGATCACCGGAAAGCACGTTCAACGCCGCACGTTCCTGCGCGGCGCCGGAGCAACCCTGGCTCTGCCGTTCCTGGACGCCATGGTGCCCGCCGGCCGCCTGGCTGCCGCGGCGACCCGTGAGGCCGAGAAGACCCGTCTGGTGGCGATCGAGATGGTGCACGGCGCCGCGGGCTGCAATCAGTGGGGCGCGAGCCAGAACCTCTGGTCGCCGGCCGTCGCGGGTGGAGACTTCGATCTCGACCCGACAGCCCTGGTATCGCTCGATCCGTGGCGCGATTACCTGACGATCATCAGCAACACCGACGTGCGTATGGCAGAGGCCTTCCGACCACACGAGATCGGCGGCGACCACTTCCGCTCCAGTGCCGTGTTCCTTACGCAGTCGCATCCGAAGCAAACCGAAGGCTCCGACGTGCTCGTGGGTACATCGCTCGACCAGCTCTATGCCCAGCGGTTCGGGCAGGACACGCCGATTCCCTCGATGCAGCTATGCATCGAAAACATCAACCAGTCCGGCGGATGCGCGTACGGCTACACCTGTGTCTATACGGACTCGATCAGCTGGGCGTCGCCGACCGAGCCGCTGCCGGTGATCCGCGACCCGCGTGTGGCGTTCGAGCAGCTGTTCGGGGCCGGCGGCACGCCCCAGGAGCGCGCCGCGCGGCGGCGCACGAGCCGCAGCATCCTCGACTGGGTCACCGGGCGAGTCGCAGAGCTGCGGCGTGATCTGGGCCCCAACGATCGACATCGACTGGATCGCTATCTGGAGAACGTACGCGAGATCGAGCGCCGCATACAACGCACCGAGGCGCGCAACGCCAGCGGCGCCGAGCGCGCTATTCCCGAGGCACCGGCCGGCGTCCCCGACTCGTTCGAAGAGCACACGAAGCTGATGTTCGACCTGCAGGCGCTGGCGTTCGCCTCCGATACCACCCGCGTGTTCTCGTTCAAGATGGGGCGCGACTCCTCGGCCCGGGTGTTCCCGGAAAGCGGCACCGACAAGCCGTTCCATCCGGCGTCGCACCACGGCGGCAAGGAAGACGCGATCCGCGACTTCTACTTGCTCAACCGCTACCACGTCAGCATGTTGCCGTATTTCCTCGACAAGCTCGCCAGCATCGAGGAGGGCGACAGTCATCTGCTGGACAAGACGATGATCGTCTACGGGTCGCCGATGGCCGACGGCAATCTTCACAACCACCGACGGGCTCCGCTGATCGTGCTCGGGGGCGCCGGCGGCAAGCTCGACGGCAACCTGCACGTCGAGGCGCCGGACGGTACGCCGATGGCCAACGCCATGTTGTCACTGCTGCACAAGCTCGGGCACGAGGATCTCGCCAGCTTCGGCGACTCGTCCGGCGAGCTTTCGCTGTCGCTGTCAGCCACGTCCGCATCGGCGGACTGATCCGCAACGAGTGCCGGCTTTGATGAGGACCCGCGCCTGTATCACCGTAGCTGCCCTGCTCGGGGCGTTGCTGACCCTGGGGCTGGCACCGGCCGAGCCACCGGTGGCGGACGCCGCGATGCACCACGACCTCGACCTGGTTCGGTCGTTGCTCCGGCGTGGTGCCGACGTCAACGCCGCTCAGGGCGACGGCATGACGGCGCTGCACTGGGCCGCCAGGTCCGGCAACGCCGAGCTTGCCGCGGTGCTCATCTACGCGGGCGCGAACCTCGCCGCCACGACGCGCATCGGCGGCTACACGCCGCTGCACCTGGCGGCCGCGGGAGGGCGCTCGGTGATGGTCGAGGCTCTCCTCCGGGCCGGTGCCGAGCCCGAGCCGCTAACCACGAGCGGCGGAGCCGTACCGCTTCACCTGGCGGCCGGAGCTGGCAGTGTTGCAGCGGTCGACGCCCTGTTGAAGCACGGTGCCGCTGTCGACGCGCGCGAGGCACGGTGGGGGCAGACGCCGCTCATGTTCGCCACCTCGAGAGGTCGACTCGAAGCCGCTCAGAGGCTCATCGCCGGCGGCGCCGATCTGTCCGTGACCACCCGCGCCGAGGAACCTCCCGCCCTCGCGGCCGAGAGGCGCGTCGGGACCAAGGTCCGGGAACTGGTGCTGGCGTCGTTTCGCGACGACGAACCCGCGGGCACGTCGTGGCGACCCACACCGGCTGAGGTTCAGATAGCGGTGCGCGCCGCCAACGACCCCCCGGCCGGTGCCGGCGATGACGCCCCCGCCACGCTCGACGACTTCGGGTTCCCGATCGATCAGGATCTCGGCACCCTCGGTGCCGCACCCGATCAAGATCTCGGCACCCTCGGCGCCGCCGCCGGTCAGGACCTCGGCGAGCACGATGAGGGGCGAGAACCACCTGTCGACCCTGCCGAGGGGCAACCGGCGGATGACTACAGCACGTCGTTTCCGGATCTGGTCGGCGCGCACGGTGGTCTGACGGCATTGTTGCACGCGGTTCGCGAAGGCCACGCGGAGACCGCGCTGACCCTGATCGAGGCGGGAGCCGACCTCGACCAACCGAGTGCTGGCGACCACACGACGCCGCTGTTGATGGCGACCGTGAACGGTCACTTCGACATGGCGATGACACTGCTGGAGATCGGCGCCGACCCCAACATCGGCAGTATCGCCGGCGCCACCCCGCTGTTCGCGGCGATCAACACCCACTGGGCGCCCAAGGCACGGTACCCGCAACAACGCGCCTATCTGCAGCAGGAGACCACTTACCTGGAGCTCATGGGCGTGTTGCTGGCCGCTGGTGCCGACCCGGATGCGCGGCTGTCCAAGCACCTCTGGTACATGGAGTACACGTTCAGCCACCTGGGCGTCGATACGCGCGGCGCCACTCCGTTCTGGAGGGCCGCGCACGCGCTCGATGTCGAGGCGATGCGGTTGCTAGTGGAGCACGGGGCCGATCCCGATATTCCTACCCGCAAGCCACCGAAGCGGCGGTTCAGATCCCAGGAAAGCGGAGAAGAGGACGCCGAGGAAGACCCCTCCGGGCTGCCGCCGATCGAAATTGGCGGACCGGCGGTGTGGCCGATTCACGCGGCGTCGGGTCATGGCTACGGCACCGGCTTCGCCGGCAACTCACACCGCCACGTGCCCGACGGCTGGATGCCGGCGATCCGCTACCTGGTCGATGATCTCGCCGCCGACGTCAACGCCCGCGACCATGAGGGCTTCTCGCCGGTCCACAACGCCGCCGCCCGTGGCGACAATCCGATGATCCGATTCCTGGTGGACCGCGGCGCCGACGTCACGCTGATCACCCGTGCCGGGCAAACAACGGCGGACATGGCCAACGGCCCGCAGCAGCGCACCCAGGCGTTCACCGAGACCGTGGCGCTGCTCGAAAGCCTGGGCTCGAAGAACAACAACCACTGCGTATCCTGCTGAGCTGCCGGGACTCGCGAGCGGCCACCGCCGGGCGAGGGCGCCCCGCCCCTTGACGGCTCCGCACTGCGCCCCGCAGACTTGCCGTCCTTGATGCCTACAGACTCCTCCCTGCGGCACGCCCGCCGCGGCCCGAAGACAGCCTTACCGGAGGCATGATGCCCACCGTTTCCATGACCGTGAACGGGAAGCCCGTCAGCGGCGAGGTCGAGACGCCCACGCTGCTGGTGGAATTCATCCGCGAATCGATCGGCCTTACCGGCACTCACGTCGGCTGCGACACCAGTCAGTGTGGCGCGTGCTGTGTGCTGCTCGATGGCAAATCGATCAAGAGTTGCACCTGTCTGGCGCTGGAGGCCGAGGGTTGCGACGTCACCACGATCGAGGGTTTGGAAGTGAACGGCGAGCTACACCCGATGCAGGCCGCGTTCCGCGAGCACCACGGGTTGCAGTGCGGCTTCTGCACTCCGGGGATGGTGATGAGCGCAGTCGATCTGGTGAGCGGAAACCCCGACCCGGATGAGGCGGAGGTACGGGAGTGGCTGGAGGGGAACCTCTGCCGCTGCACCGGTTACCACAACATCGTCGAGGCGATTCAGACCGCCGCGACGGCGACGCGGGAGTAGCTGCGATGACCGATCAGGGAATTGGCGCCGCGGTTCGCCGCAAGGAAGACCCGCGCTTTCTCACCGGCCGCGGCCGGTACACCGACGACATCAACCGCCCGGGACAAACGTACGCCGTGATCGTGCGTTCGTCAGAGGCACACGCTTCGATTGGCGGGATCGACTCGAGCGCCGCGACCGCCGCCCCCGGTGTGGTGGCGGTGTTGACTGGCGCCGACCTGGAGGGCGTCGGTGGGCTGCCGTGCGGCTGGGCGATCCACAGCAAGGACGGATCGCCGATGGTCGAGCCGCCGCACCCGGTGCTGGCCACCGAGCGCGTGCGCCATGTGGGTGATCCGGTGGCGATGGTCATCGCCGAGACCAAGGCGCAGGCCAAGGCGGGCGCCGCGTTGGTGCAGGTCGACTACGAACCGTTGCCGGCAGCGGCAAACCTCGAGCAGGCGGTGGCGGACGGCGCGCCGGTCGTCTGGGACGATGCCCCGGCCAACTTCTGCTTCGACTGGGAGATCGGTGACGCAGCCGCCACCGACGCCGCATTCGAGAGCGCTGATCACGTCGTGACGCTCGAGCTGGTGAACAACCGTCTGGTGGCCAACGCCATCGAGCCGCGCGCCGCGATCGGCGACTACGACCCGGACAAGGACGAGCACACGCTCTTCACCACCAGCCAGAACCCGCATGTGATCCGGCTGCTGATGGGTGCCTTCGTGATGGGCATCCCGGAACACAAGCTGCGGGTGGTCGCGCCAGACGTCGGCGGCGGTTTCGGCTCCAAGATCTTCCACTACGCCGAGGAGGTCATGGTCACCTGGGCGGCGCGCAAGATCCGCCGGCCGGTGAAATGGACCGCCGAGCGCTCCGAGTCGTTCATCTCCGACGCGCAGGGACGCGACCACATTACCAAGGCGGAGCTTGCCATCGCGGGCGACGGCACCTTCCGTGGGCTACGCGTACATACGTACGCCAATCTGGGCGCCTATCTGTCGACGTTCGGGCCGTCGGTACCGACCTACCTGTACGCCACCCTGTTCGCCGGCTGCTACACGACGCCAGCGATCTACGCCAACGTCAAAGGCGTGTTCACCAACACGGTACCGGTGGACGCATACCGTGGCGCCGGGCGTCCGGAGGCCGCCTTCGTGCTCGAGCGCCTGGCCGATCTGGCGGCGCGCAAGCTCGACATGAGCCCGGTCGAGATCCGCCGCAAGAACTTCATCACGGAGTTCCCCTATCCCACCCCGGTCGCACTCGAGTACGACAGCGGCGACTACCACTCCACCCTCGACAAGGCGTTGGAGCTGTCTGACTACGAGGGCTTCGAGGCCCGGCGCGACGAGGCGCGCGGTCGCGGCAAGCTGCGCGGCATTGGCGTGTCGACCTTCGTCGAGGCCTGCGGCATCGCCCCATCGGCGGTGGCCGGAGCCCTCGGCGCCCGCGCCGGACTCTATGAGGTCGGCCAAGTCAGGGTGCACCCGACCGGCAGCATCACCGTCTTCACCGGCTCCCATAGCCACGGCCAGGGCCACGAGACGACCTTCGCGCAGCTGGTTTCGGAGGGACTCGGCGTCTCGATCGACCAGGTCGAGGTTGTGCACGGCGACACCGGCCAGGTGCCGTTCGGCATGGGAACTTACGGATCGCGCTCGCTGGCGGTCGGCGGATCGGCGATCCAGCTGGCGATCGACAAGGTGATCGCCAAGGGCAAGACGATCGCCGCCCACCTCATGGAGGCTTCCGAGGGCGACGTCGAGTTCGCCGACGGCCAATTCACCGTGGCCGGCACCGACAAATCCCTGGGTCTCGGCGACGTCTCGCTGGCAGCCTACGTGCCGCACAACTATCCGGAGGACCTGGAACCTGGCCTGGAGGAGACGGCGTTCTACGACCCCAAGAACTTCACTTTCCCCGCCGGCGCGCACGTCGTGGAGGTGGAGATCGATCCCGACACCGGGGAGGTCGCCGTGGTGGACGTGTCGTGCGCCGACGACGTCGGCCGGGTGATCAACCCGATGATCGTCGACGGTCAGATGCACGGTGGCCTGGCACAGGGCATCGGGCAGGCACTGCTGGAGGAGTGCAAGTACGACGACGACGGCCAGCTGGTGACGGGCTCGTACATGAACTACACCATGCCGAGGGCGGCCGACCTGCCGTTCTTCAAGACCGGCCACAACACTACGCTCTGCACCCACAACCCACTGGGGGTGAAGGGTGTCGGCGAAGTGGGGTCGATCGGCGTGCCGCCGGCGGTGATCAACGCTGTCGTCGACGCCGTCGCCCACCTCGGAATCGAGCACATCGACATGCCGGCCACACCCGAGAAGGTGTGGCGCGCTATCCGCGACGCCCAGGCGAGCGCCTGAAGGAGGGCATGATGCAAGACTTCAACTTCCATCGTCCGCGCTCGATCGACGAGGCCAAGCAGGCGCTCCAACAAGCCGACGAGGGCAAGCTGCTGGCCGGTGGTCAGAGCCTCTTGCCAGTGATGAAGCTCGACCTGGCCGCGCCCAGCGACCTCGTCAGCCTGAGCGATGTCCCCGACCTCGCCGGCATCGAGGTGCAGAGTGATCAGCTGGTCATCGGCGCCAGCGTCACACACGCCGAGGTCGCTGCCTCGGACGTGGTTGGCGGCGCCATCCCGGCCTTGGCCGAGCTGGCGGCCGGAATCGGCGACCCGCAGGTACGCAACCGCGGCACTTTAGGCGGCTCTGTGGCGCATGCCGACCCCGCCGCGGACTATCCGGCGGCTCTATTGGCCCTGGACGCTACCGTGGTGACCGACAACCGTGAGATTGCGGCCTCGGACTTCCTCAAGGGCATGTTCGAGACCCCGCTTGCCGAAGACGAGATCATCACCGCGGTGCGCTTTGCCGTTCCGCGGGCGGCTGCCTACTCGAAGTTCGCCAACCCGGCATCGAAGTATGCCCTGGTGGGCGTGATGGTCGCCCGCACTGGCGATGGCGCGCGCGTCGGGGTGACCGGCGCACGGGCTGGGGCATTCCGTTCCGAGGCGCTGGCGGCCGCTCTCGACGCGGATTTCAGTGCCGCGGCTGTCGACGGTGTCGAGCTCGATAGCAGCCACATGCTCGAAGATGGCGACGCCAGCGCCGAGTACCGGGCTCACCTGATCAAGGTGATGACCAAGCGAGCGGTGGAGGCGTGCGGGTAGGCGCACTGCCGGCGTCCGTCGACTCAACGTCCGAGCTGCTGCTGCAGCACGACTACATCGCCGACCGATCGCTCTCCACGGCGGCGTACTTGTCGCTTGCCCTCGGCCGCCCGTTGTTCGTCGAGGGCGAGGCCGGCGTCGGCAAGACCGAGATCGCCAAGGTGCTGGCGGCGGCGCTCGGCCGACGTCTGATCCGCCTGCAGTGCTACGAGGGGCTCGACGTCGCCGCCGCGGTCTACGAGTGGAACTATGCCCGGCAGATGATCGAGATCCGTCTCGCCGAGGCCGCCGGCGACACCGATCGAGAGACGCTGGAGGCGGGCATCTTCTCGGAGCGCTTCCTGATCCGGCGGCCGCTCCTGGAGGCGCTCGAGCCGCACCCAGAAGGGCCCCCGGTGCTGCTGATCGACGAGCTCGATCGTGCCGACGAGCCCTTCGAGGCATTTCTGCTGGAGGTGCTGTCGGAGTTCCAGGTAACCGTTCCGGAGCTCGGCGCGTTTCGCGCCGCCGTACCACCGGTGGTGGTGATCACCTCCAACCGCACACGCGAGATCCACGACGCGCTCAAGCGCCGCTGCCTGTACTGCTGGATCGACTACCCGGACGCTGCCCGCGAGCTGCGAATCCTCCGCGCTCGGGCGCCGGGGGCCGGGGAAGCGCTCACTCGTCAGGTGGTGGGGTTCGTCCAGGGGTTGCGCCAGCACGACCTGTTCAAGCTTCCGGGCGTGGCCGAGTCGATCGACTGGACACGGGCGCTGCAGGCGCTCGACCGGATCTCGCTGGATGCGCAAACGGTCGACGACACCCTCGGGGTGCTGCTGAAATACGAAGATGACCTGTCGCGCATCCGCGGCGCCGAGGCGGCGGGCATTCTGCGCCGGATCGACGAGGAGCTGGCCGCAGCCCCGGTCGAGCCACGCACGTGAGCGGCCAGCTGGCCGCCAACCTCATGCACTTCGGACGCCTGCTGCGGGCGCTCGGAATCCCTGTCGGGCCAGAGCGCAGCGTGGCGGCGCGGCGGGCCCTGGCAAGCATCGACATCACCCGACGGGAGGACTTCTACTGGACGCTGCACGCCGTCTGGGTGCAACGCGAGGAGCACCGCGCGCTCTTCGACCTGGCGTTCCGCCGCTTCTGGCGCGACCCGGAGCGCCCCGGTGTCGATCCGGCGCTCGCCGAGTTGCTGTCGCAGTCACGACTGCCCTCACCGGATGCGCAGGAGGCGGGCGAACGACGCCTGGGCGAGGCGTGGGAGCGTCATGAACCGCTACCCTCGCAGCCCGAGCCACCCCACGAGCTCGTCGCCCGCATGAGCTGGTCGCAGCGCGAGCTGCTGCGAACCAAGGACTTCGAGCAGATGAACGCCGCCGAGCTCGCCCAGGCAAGGGCCATGCTGGCACACTTGCAGCCCCCCTGGCCGCAGCTGGTGACGCGTCGGAAGCGCCCCCTGGCGCGTGGCCGACATCCCGACGTGCGGGCCACGATCCGCGCTTGCATTCGTGAGGGGGGCGACCACATCTCGCTGCGCTGGCGGGCCCCGCGCCGGCGCCGCCCGACGCTGGTGGTGCTGTGCGATATCTCCGGATCGATGAGCACCTACAGCCGCATGCTGCTGCACTTCGCCCACGCACTCACCACCGACGGCGATCGCGTGCACACCTTCCTGTTCGCCACGCGGCTCACCAACATCACCCGCACCCTGAAGCACACCGACGTCGATACCGCGCTGTCGACCCTGGGACGCGAGGTACCTGATTGGGACGGCGGCACGCGTATCGCCGCGTGCATGCGCGAGTTCAACCTCCGCTGGTCGCGCCGCGTGCTGGCCCAGGGCGCCGTGGTGCTGGTGATCAGCGACGGGCTCGATCGCGACGACGGGGAGGGCCTCGGTCGCGAGATGGCGCGTCTCAGACGCTCATGTCGGACACTGCTGTGGCTCAATCCCCTGCTTCGGTATGACGGGTTCGAGCCACGCGCCGCCGGCATCCGCGCCATGCTGCCGCACGTCGATGAGCTACGCGCCGCGCACGACATCGCGTCCCTCGAGGATCTCGGAGCAACGTTGTCACAGGCACCTCGGCGAGCGATCAGTCGTCGTCGGAGCGCCTGAGCTTCCCGGCGATCGTCCGCAGCAGCAGCTTGCCGCCATCGAGCGCCGCATCGGCGTCGTCGGCAACCGGCGCCTCGCCTCGGAGCTTCGCCGACAGCCGCGAGGCGAACTCTCCCAAGATCTGCTTCGACACCGCCTGGAACATGCCGCGACCGAACCGCACCAGCTTGCCAGCGATCTGAACATCGGCGTCCATGCTCATGCGACTGCCACCCTCGTGCTCGGTCACGGCGCTGTGCATGGTGACCGAGGCGGAGCCCCCGCCGCGCTGATCGCTACCGTCGCCGGCCATGCTCAAGCGCATATTGCCCTCGTCAACCTCGGTGAAACGGATTCGCCCGTTGTAGTTGACCGTCACCGGCCCCACCTTCACTCGCACCGTGCCGACGTAGTCATCGCCGTCGACCGATTCAAGCTGCGCACCGGGCAGGCAATCAGCAACCCGGGTCGGATCCTTGAGCAGCGGCCAGACGCTCTCCGGAGATGCCGGTAGGTCGAACGACTCGCTGATCTTGAACGACGCCATTACGACTACCCCCGTTGGCCGGCGCTCTCCGCTGGCGGCACTCTAGCAGTTCCCTACTCTGGTCCCGGCAGCTGGTCTGACTCGTCGACGTCCCGGACCACGCCGGCGTCGCCGAATGGCACTGCGTGCACGCAGGCGGCATGCTGATCGAGCAGCGCGCGGGCGCCCACGTCTCCAGAAACCTCGCCGATCTGCTCGAAGTAGCTCGCCGCCCAAAGGACAGGGTTACCACGCTTGCGATCGTACACCGGCGCGCAGATCGGGCGTCCACCGGCAGGATCGAACGCTTCGATCAGCGCATCGAGATGCTCCGCCCGCACCCACGGCATGTCCGCCAGGCAGATCAACGCCCCGTCCACCGGCGGCACGGGACCGCTGCCAAGGGCCGCCACACCGACACGCAGCGTGGTGCTCATGCCCGACGCGTAGTCCGGGTTGTAGACCACATCGACGGCCAGCCCGGCAACCGCCTCGGCGATGCGATCGCCATCGTGTCCGGTGACCACGACGATCGGTTCGGCGCGCGACCGCAACAACGCGCCGGCGGTGTGTCGGACCATCGGCCGCCCACCGATGTCCACGAGCAGCTTGTTGCGTTGTCCGAAGCGCCTGGACTCACCCGCTGCCAGCAGCGCCGCGCCAACCCTGTAGTCGGCAACTCTCACGATCGACGCCGCTTACGCAGCTGCTCAATCAACTGTGACAGAATCGCCGTGGCGATCTCGGCCGGCGTCCTGGCGCCAATGTCGAGCCCGATCGGCCCGTGTACGCGCGCCAGCGCAGCACCGTCACACCCGGCCTCCGCCAGCCGCTCCATGCGCGCCGCGTGGTTGCGCTTGCTACCCAGCGCACCGATGTAGAATGCCGGCGTCGTGACCGCGTGTTCGAGCGCCGGATCGTCGATCTTGGGGTCGTGACTCAACACCACCACCGCCGTGCGATGGTCGATGCGCAGTTCGGGGAGCGCCCGCTGCGGCCATTCGCGCCGCATCTCCACCTCTGGAAACCGATCCACCGTGGCGAAGGCCCGGCGCGGGTCCACCACAACCACTTCGTAGCCGTTGAGCGTCGCCAGCGCCACCAGCGCCTGAGCGATGTGCGCCGCACCGACAACGACTACGCGGACCGGCGGGTTGAACACGTCCAGCAACAGCTTGCGCCCTTGGTGGCCGACGACACCCGAGCGATCGTCGCGCGCCGCCACCCGCGCCCCTTCGATCAGCAGATCGTCCACCGGCACCCCGTTGTCCGGCCCCGGCGCCGACTCTGCGTCCGTCGAAATGGGATACAACAGCCGCTGATTGCCCGATTGCAGATCGGTAACCAGAACGACCGTGCGCTTGGCGGCACGGTCGGCGACGATCTGCTCCAGCAGCGCGGCCTTCAATCGACGCGCTCGACCCAGATATCGACCTGCCCGCCACACGCCAATCCGACGGCCCAAGCCTCCTCGTCGGTGACGCCGAACTCCAGCAGTCGCGGCGCGCCACTGTCGATGACGTCGCGCGCAGCCGACACCACCGCGCCTTCGACGCAGCCGCCGGAGACCGAGCCCACGAAGTGGCCACCGGATTCGATCGCCATGTGGCTACCCGGCTGACGCGGCGCCGATCCCCAGGTGCGCACCACGGTCGCCAGCGCGACGGGCTTGCCGTCGCGTACCCACTCGGCGGCCTGATCCAGCACCCCACCGGCGACGCGGTCGATCTCAGTCACGCGTCAGCTTCCCTCGAACCCCCAGAGCGCCAGGCTGGAGAGATCCTTGATCAGGAATCCGCCGCTGGTCGCCACTGGATGAGCCCAGGTCTGGCTGTCAGCTACGGTGTACCGGCGCACGGGAGCAAACTCATCCGCCTCCGGTGGCAGCAGCATCAGCTCCCCAGAGTCGGTGAGGATTGCCAGCACGTCGCCGAGCACCAGGAACGACGCGTTGTCGCCCCCGCGCCCCTCGCTGGTCCAGATCATCTCCCCCGACTGCACGTCCATGGCGAAGAACTGGCCCTTGCGGCGGTGCGACATGCCAAACAGCCGATCGCCGACGAAGACCGGGGTGCTCATATACAGCGACGCCGAAGGGTTGCTCCACAGCTCCTGCGGCGCCCACTGGTCGCCGTCGCGCTCCAGCTGGATGGCGAACAGCGGTTGATTGAGACCCGAGAGGATGAGCTTGCCGCCGTGCAACGCCGGGGTCACGACGTTCTGGTCGAACTCGGTGCGGAACGGAATGCGCCATAGCAATCGGCCCGTGTCGACCGCCACGCCGACGATGTTCGCATCCGTCTGCGTCACCAGCTGGCGTTGCCCATCCACCTCGACGATCATCGGCGAGACGTAGCTCGGGCCGTCTCCATCCAGCGACCACACGACCTCGCCGGTCGCCGGGTCGAGCGCCACGATGGCCCCCTCGTCGGGCCCACCAGCGTGGACGATGAGCTTGTTGCCTTCGAGGATCGGCGACATCCCTGCACCGTACAGCGGGAACTTGGCAGCGAACTGGCCGCCGAAGTCCGTCTGCCAGAGGCGCTCGCCAGACTCGAGCGTATAGCTGGTCAGCGCCCCTCCCTTGCCGAACGTGTACAGCCGGCCGCCGGCTACCAGCGGGGTCGACACCGGGCCCTTGCCGAACGCCCGCCCGGCCGGGTGCATCCGATAGGGCACCGGGTAGGAGTCCTCCCAGATGACCTGCCCGTCCGACAACTGCAGCGCCCGCACCACCTCCGAGTCGGCCTCGACATTGCGCGTGTGCAAGTAGATCCGGTCACCGACAACCACGGGCGTGGAGTGGCCGGTGCCAACCTCGACGATCCACCGCCGGTGGAGCTGCTCGGGCCATTCCTCCGGAGCAACGAAACCGTGCACCACCCCGTCACGATCGCGCCCGCGCCACTGACTCCATTCCTGGGCCAGTGCAACAGGCGCCACGGCCGCCAGCAGCGCGACCGCCGCTACCAACCTTCTGCGGCGCCAGCTGGGATCTAAGCGCTCCGCCAACACTGCCACCTCAGCGGTCATCGTCGAGCTCCATCAGGTAGATCTCGCGATTGCCGTCGCGGCTGGTAACGAAGGCGATACGCTCACCGTCCGGCGACCACACGGGTCCATCGTCGCGCGACGAATCATTCGTCAGATTGACGAGGTGGGTGCCGTCGGAGCGCATCGCATAGATCTCGCGGTTGCCGTCGCGGTCGGAGACGAAGGCGATACGCTCGCCGTCCGGCGACCAGGCAGCGCTCTCGTTGCTCGACGCGTGGTCGGTCAGGTTGCTGGCTCCCGTGCCGTCCTCGCCTATCACCCAGATATCGCTGAACCCCATTCCGTGAGCCGACACGAAGACGATCCTGGATCCGTCGGGCGACCAGGCGGGATGATCGTCGTCGGCCGGACTGTTGGTCAGGTTTTCCTGCTCGGCGCCGTCCTCGTACATGGCGTAGATCTCGCCGTTGCCATCGCGCTGGCTGGAGAAAGCGATGCGCATGCTGTCCGGCGACCAGGCGGGGTTGCGGTTGCCGAGGCCATTCTGCGTCAGGTTCAGGTACTTGCCGTACCAGGCTACATAGTCGGTGCCCTCGGAGTCCATGATGGAGATATCACCGTTCCCGAGACGCCCGCTGCTGGTGTAGAAGCTGATCCACCTCCCATCTGGAGACCATCGTGGGTCGCCGTTGATGTAGCCGTTGCTCGACAGGACGTCCGCTTCGCTGCCGTCGGCGTTCATGATGAAATTCCATGCGGACGTGCGCCCGTGGCGATCGGACTCGAACGCAATCTGGTTGCCGTCCATCGACCAGACCGGATCCCATTCGTCATATTCCGGGTTTGTGGTCAGATTCTGAGCATCGGAACCATCGGCGTTCATGACGTAGATCTCGCGATCGCCGTCGCGATTGGTCACGAAGGCGATTCTACTGCCGTCGGGCGACCAGGCAGGCGTACCGTCGAAGGCCAGGTTGCCCGTGAGGTTCGTTTCGTTGGCGACCGCACCGGCAACCGCGACGGTCGCCAGTACGACACATGTAACGGCGCCGAGAACGCGGTTGGTCAACTCTTCAACTCTCGATGGTGGCAAACGGGATGAGCGTTCCGAACCAGAACCGTGGCAGCGTAACTCCATAGACTGGTTGGCGGAAGGGGGTCGTGCGGGGCCGGCCGCGGGTCTGGTAGGCTTGCCCGCCATGTGTCGCTCCGAAGTCAAACTGCTGCTGCTCGTCTGCTTGGCCGTGATCGCCGGGTGTGGCTCCGAACCACCGCCGCCTTCGCAACCGGTCGCGTTCAGCCACAAGGCACACGTCGACAACGACATCTCCTGTACGAGCTGTCATCCGGGCGCGGAGACCCAGGCACAGGCCGGTCTCACGCCGCTCGCCGGCTGCGCAACCTGTCATCGGCGCGCCATCATCCCCGATCATCCGGAGGTGATGAAGGTCATCGAGCATTTCCGCAACCGCGAGACCTTGGCCTGGAATCGCGTCAATGTGATCCCGGACGCGGCGATGGTGCACTTCAAGCACAAGCCGCATGCGCGCGCCGGCGTGACCTGTGATCGCTGCCATGGGGACGTCGGCGAGATGACGGTGGCACGCCAGACGGTCGATGTCGCCGATATGGGGTGGTGCGTCAGCTGCCATCAGCAACAGGAAGCCAGCATCGACTGCCTCACCTGCCATCACTGAGCCGAGCACTCTGAATGCGTAGACGAGACTTTCTGAAGGCAACGACGCTGGCCGCCGGCGTCTCCCTGCTGGAGGGCTGCTCACGACGGGAAGACGAGGTCCTCCTGCAGCCCGCCATGCGCCCCGACCAGCTTGCCGGAGCGACCGATTGGCGCCACGGCGTCTGCCAGCAGTGCACCGCGGGATGCGGCATTCAGGTGCGCGTGGTGGACGACAACGTCAAGAAGATCGAGGGCAACCCTGACCACCCGGTAAACCGCGGTGGAGTTTGCGCCTTAGGTCAGTCGCTGCCTCAGGCACTGTACGACCCAGATCGGGTGTTGGTGCCGCAGCGACGCAGCGGGGCACGCGGCGCAGGGGAGTTCGACGAGCTATCGTGGGAACTGGGGCTCGCCGAGCTCGCCGAAACGATTGCCGCCACTCCTGCCGAACGGCTGGCGATCATCGGTTCGGAGCGCACCGGCCTGGTCGGAGCGCTGTGGCAGCGCCTTGCGGCGGGGCGAGGCGCGCCGGCGCCCGTTTTCGCAGAAGCGCCCGAGCTCGAGGTCGAACGCCGGGCGGTGGCAATCAGTCTCGGCGTCGACGACATGCCGTACTTCGACCTCGGACGCACCGACTACGCGCTATCGATCGGGGCGCCCTTTCTCGATCGCTGGCGCAGCCCGGTGCACTACACGCGTATGCTGGGGCGCATGCGTCGGGGACGGCCGGGACGCCGCGGCAAGCTCGTGCACGCCGAGCCACGGATGTCACTGACCGCCGCCAACGCCGACGAGTGGCTGGCACCACGCCCGGGAACCGAGGGGATGCTGGCGCGCACGATCGCCGGGGTCCTGCTGGCGGACGAGTCGATCAGCGGACTGGCCCGTGACAGCTATCGATCGCTTTTCCCCGACGACCCTCCGACGCTCGAGCAAGGTGCCACCGCCTGTGATCTACCGGCCGACAGGATCCATCGGATTGCTCAGGAGCTCGCCGCTGCGGACCGTCGCCTGGTGATTGCTGGGGGATCGGCGGCAGCACACTCCAACGGCCTTTTCAACATGGTGGCAGCACTGGGTCTGAACCTCCTGCTCGACAACCTTGGCCGCCCCGGCGGTGTGTTCTCCCCAGCCTCGTTCCGGCTCGCGAACGGCGTTGCGCCGGCCGACTCCGCTGACAACTCGATGGCTGATCTGCTGGCGCGCCTCCGCAACGAGTCGGGCGACCCGGTCGAGGCGCTGGTTATCGCAGCCGACGACCCGCTGCACACCCTGCCACGCGGCCAGGAGCTCGCCGAGGCGCTGGCCGGAGCCGGCAAGGTCATCGTCCTGAGCAGTTTCCTCGACGACACGGCGATGCACGCCGACCTGCTGCTGCCCCTGCGCACCGAGCTCGAACGATTCAACGCCGTCGAGCCGGCCTCGTCGATCGGAGTTCCGGTGCTCGGCCTGGCCGCCCCGGTCGTCGATCCCCTCGGCGAGGGACACCACGTGGGCGACGTGATCCTGGCTACCGCCGCGGCTCTCGGCGAGCCCATGACCGCCGAGCTCCCGTGGACAAGCTTCGCGGCGCTGGCGCAGGCACGGGTGGACGAGGAACTGGCGCGATTGGCAAGCGAATCAGGCCCTGGAAACAGCGTGACTTCTGCCGACGCGCTAGCGCGCGGCGGAGTATTCCCGGTTGGCGAGCCGTCAGAAGCGCCACCGGGCCCGACAGCGAGGGCGCCTGCCGCCACCGAGCCAGCCTTCGACGGTGATGCGACGCGCTTTCCGTTCCTGCTGCAACCCTTCGAATCCGTGAAGCTCGGCGATGGCCGGGGTGCGAACCGACCGTGGTTGCAGGAGCTACCCGATCCGCTCTCAACCGTGATGTGGGACAGCTGGGCAGAGCTGTCGCCGGCCGACGCAGCCGAGCTCGGCATCCTCGACGGCGACCGCCTCAGGATCGAGTCGCCCAGCGGCTCGATCGAGGTCGGCGCGGTCATCGATCCGGCAGTAAGACCCGGACTGGTGGGCGTCCCCAGAGGTCAAGGACACCGCGACCACGGACGCTTCGCGCGCGGGCGCGGAGCCAACCCGCTCGACTTGATCGGCCCGCTCCAGGTCGACGGGCAAGGGGTCTCGGCATGGGCCGCGACGCGGGTACGCATCGATCGCCTGGGACCGGGCAGGCTGACGCGCCACGGTGCCCGGCTGGCCGATCGCGGCGCCGGCGAGCACATTCCCGTTGGGTGGGCTCCCCACCCGGCGCCGCCGGAGAATCTGGCATGACGCGCTGGGGCATGGTGATCGACACCGACATCTGTACCGGCTGCGAGGCGTGCGTGGTCGCGTGCACGGCTGAAAACAACGTGCAATCAGTGGGTCCCGAGGAGGCCGCCAAGGGCCGCGCCATGCACTGGCTTCGGATCGAGCGTGAGTACGAGGGGACCTTCCCGGATATCAAGGTTCGCTTCCGACCGGTGCTGTGCCAGCAATGCGGCGAAGCGCCGTGCGAGCCGGTGTGTCCGGTGTACGCCACCTACCACACCGACGAAGGCCTCAATGCGATGGTCTACAGCCGTTGCATCGGCACGCGCTACTGCGCCAACAACTGTCCCTACACGGTGCGCGTGTTCAACTTTCATACCGCTGACTGGCCGACCCCGCTGGACCGGCAGCTGAACCCGGATGTGAGCCCGCGGCCAGCCGGCGTCATGGAGAAGTGCACCTTCTGCGTGCAACGCATCCAGGACGCACAGGACCACGCCAAGGACAAAGAGCGCGAGGTCGCCGATGGAGAGATTCAGCCTGCCTGCGCGCAGTCTTGTCCGGCGCAGGCGATCGTCTTCGGCAACCTCCAGGACCCTGAGAGCCGCGTGGCGCGACTCGCCCGCAGCGACCGCGCCTATCACCTGCTCGAAGACCTCGACACGAAGCCTGCGGTGATCTACCTGCAGGGAGACGACTGGGGGTGAGTACGACGTCCGCGCACACAGGCGCACCGATGCCTCGCGGCCGCCAAGAGGAAGAAGCGATCTTCCGCCCCCTAGTCGGCGTAAGGCCCGGCCTCGTCGCCGGCAGTCTGGTTACCGGGGCGCTCGTGGGCCTGCTGCTTTACTGCTGGAGCTATCAGGTTCGCAACGACATCGGCGTGGCCGGAATCAACCGTCCGGTGTTCTGGGGCTTCTACATCACCAACTTCGTCTTCTGGATCGGCATCAGCCATGCCGGGACCCTGATCTCGGCGATACTGCGTGTGACGGCGGCGGAATGGCGCCGGCCGGTCACCCGTTGCGCCGAGGCGATCACGGTGTTCGCACTGAGCATCGGCGGGCTGTTCCCGCTCATCCATCTGGGCCGGGTGTGGCAGTTCTACTACATGATTCCGCTGCCGAATTCACGCGGCCTGTGGCCGAACTTCAGGTCGCCGTTGATGTGGGACATGGTGGCGATCAACGCCTACCTGCTCGGCAGCGTGCTTTACCTGGCACTGCCGCTGCTACCGGACATGGCTATCCTGCGCGACCGTGTGATGGCCGACCGGCCTCGCAGCGTACGCGCGCTCCTGTACCGCTTGTTGGCGATGGGATGGCGCGGAACACCGCAGCAATGGCACTCGCTGGAGGCCGGCATTCGGATCATGGCGGTGGTCATCATCCCGGTTGCCGTCTCGGTGCACACGATCGTCTCGTGGGACTTCGCCATGTCGCTGACTCCGATGTGGCACAGCACGATCTTCGGACCCTACTTCGTGGTCGCCGCCATCTACTCGGGCATCGCCGTGCTGATGGTGGCGATGTACCTGTTGCGTAGAGGACTGAAGCTCGAGCGCTACCTGGACGATCGGGTGTTCGCCAACCTGGGCCTGCTGTTCGTGACCATGACGCTACTCTGGAGCTACTTCACCTACGCCGAGCACCTGACCGTCTGGTACGGCGATCAGGCCTCCGAGATCGCGGTGTTCAACGAGCGCCTCTGGGGGCAATTCGCGCCGTATTTCTGGACGATGCTGGTCTTCAACACGGTGATACCGCTCGCGGTGCTGCCGTTTCGCTGGGGCCGACAGCCCGTGTGGACCGCGGTGGTCGGGATGTTCGTGCTCGTCGGCATGTGGCTGGAGCGCTACCTCATCGTGGTCGGCTCGCTGAGCGTGCCCCGCCTCGAGTTCACCGTCGGCCACTATCAGGCAACGTGGGTGGAGTGGGGCATCCTGCTCGGCTCGTTCGGGCTCTTCGGGTTGCTCTACTTCGTGTTCCTGCAGACGGCCCCCATCGTGTCGATCTGGGAGGTGCGCGAGGGCGAGCACCTCGCCGACCAACAAGTAGCCGAAGGTGAGCACACTCTGCAGGCCCTGGGCGGGGAGTCGTAGCCATGGCGAGTGAAACCACCGCGACCCACGCCGTCTTCGACTCCGGGTCGGAGGTGCGCAAAGCGTTGACCGTGTTACGGCGTGACGGCGTCGACCCCGACGACATCGAGATCCGCAGCTCGATCCCGATCGACGCGGGAAGCCTCGCACCGATGGGAGCGCCGCCGCGGTCCCGGGCGCCAGCCATGGCAGTGCTCGGCGGCGCGCTCGGTGCCACTGCCGCGTATCTGTTGGTGGCGTTGACGGCGCGCGCCTACCCGATGGTGACCGGAGGGATGCCCATCGTTCCGTTGATGTCGACGGCAATCATCGTCTTCGAAGGAGCCGCGATCGGGTGCATCCTGCTGACCGTCGCAACGGTGCTGCTCGAATGCCGACTACCGCGACTGCGGTGGGAGTCGGGACCGTTCGACGCGGAGCTCGCAGCCGGGCAGATCGTCGTCGCCGTGCGCGGGGACCCGAGCCCCGAGTGGACGGCCAGCGCTGTGGCCACCTCAGACGACGCTGCCGGGGGTACGTAGTCGTACTCACCGGTTCGAACGATTCGTCTGGCCCTGATCGGTGCCGACCGTCGACCACAAAGGCGGCGATCGACGAGCCGTTGTTTAGGCTGTCGACGGCTTGCCTATCGCCGGCATCGCGCGTCGCTGCAACACCTCCTGAACGGCGCGGTGCGCCTCCAGGATCGCCGCATCGGTGTGCGGACTGGCGGCGGCGTCCGAGTTGGCGATGGTGATCGAACCGAACGGCTGGCGGGCGATCACGCACGGGCGCTCGTCGGTGCTGGTGAAGGCCCACTCCATGGGGTCGTAGAGGGTGTTGTAGGTGTAGGAGTAGCCGTGCGGCCAGCGATTAACGGCAATCGCCACGATGTCTTCCGCCGGGTCGAAGCCACCGCCACCCAGCATGCGCCCGAGCTGGTCGCGGATCTTTTCCTCCCAGGTCTCGAACGGGGTCACCAGGAGCTCCTCACGGCCTATGACGTGCTGCCGCTTACGCCGTTCGCCCGGATAGTTGAGGTAACGGTAGAGCGACAACACGATGGGCTCCTCGGGCGACTCGGCGTGTCGGAGGTCGCCCAGGCTCACCGCCTCATCGAGACCCACCCCGGCGTGGTACATGGTCGGCGCGCTGATGTAGCTGACGCCGAGCTTCTCGAACGCGGTCCAGTTGCGGATTGCGACGCTGGTGTAGACCAGCGGGCCCTTCATGGCGAACTCTAGCGCCGCTTTCTGCTTCGCCGGCAACTCGGGCACGAGATACGGAATGACGCGGTTGTAGCACGCCATGACGCAGTGACGCCCGCGGACGTGGTAGGTGCGACCGTCATGTACGTAGCTGACCTCGACCGCCTCCTTGCCTGCAGAATCCGTGTGCCGTGCGCGCACGACCGTGCTGTTGAGCCGGATGCGCGCTGACTGGCCTTCACGATCCAGCAGCCCGTAGTTCACCCGGGCCATCCCGACGTCCTCCTGGGTGGAGCCGGGGACCGCATCCGGGATCAGCCAGCGGACCATCAACCGGGTGACGGTGGCGTTGCCGTCCGGGAAATGAACCGATCCAGGGCCAGGCCGCTGGCGCCCATGATGGCCACCGGGCAAGTCGGCGAGCAGGCCGTCGGACATCGGCTCCAGGCCCATGCCATCGAACCCCGGCTGACCCATGCCCCAGGCGTACAGTGCGGGCAGCGCGTCGGCACCGACCGCGAAGCTGCCGTTACCGGTACCCGCGAAGAACCACATGACCTCCGGATCGACCTTCGCGACCTTGAGCATGAAGTCGGTGTAGGTCATCTTCGCCAGCCGTTCCTTCTTCTCGGCTGACGACAGGCCGGGGAAGTAGTCCGGCTGATGGTCGGAGTAGAGCGCCAGATAGTCCTTCTGTGCCTTGGCCGAAAGGGGTGTCTGGGCGATGAATTCGGCGTTCGAGCCGCGACGCCCTCCGGAGCGCTTAACCAGCCGATCCTCGCCCCAGGTCTCCGCGTCGAAGAAATACGACGATCCGAGCCCCATGCGGCGGTACATCTGCCGGCTGTCGGCGTTGTCCTCCAGGAAACGGTCGAGATCGATGCCGATGTCCGCCAGCAGCCGCTGGGAGGGCTGGTTGTAGCGTCCCGGAGATTCGATGTTGAGCGTGCCCCCGTTGAGCGCCAGCGTGCGCCCGTTGTAGTGAAACTCGTTGCGCTTGGCGTGGCCGCCGAAGTCATCGTGGTTGTCGATGATCAGCACGCGCGCCTCGCGACCCACGTTCTTGATGAACATTTGCGCCGCCGCCAGGCCGCTGATACCGCCGCCGACGACCACGAGGTCATAGCGCTCACCGGAGTCGACGGCGTCGGAGAAGTCCCAGCTGCGCTGATCGCGCATCTGGTGAGCAACCTCGAACGCGCCGTCGTGGGTGCCGCGCAAGCCGTGTCGCAGTGGCGGATAGCTGGCAGGGTCTTGTGCCGCCGCGGCGGGGCTGCCCGGGGTTGGCGGCTTTGCGCCTGCGCTACCAGCCAAGCCGGGCAAGGCGAGCGCACCCCCCACCGGAACCGCGATGCCGTTGACGAAATCACGACGTGTGATCTGACGGTCCATGCCAAGGTCGCGATTACGAGAGCTTGCCACGCAGCACCTCCTGTCCGGTTGTTTCGATGACATCCCGAGGCCGCTGTCGATCACGGCCCGCGTCGCAGCCTACCACCGCCGCTGGCGCCGTCCCCAGGCTCCGGCAGAGACCGACCCTCCGAACAACGTCTGGTCGTCAGGGCGCCGACAGGCGAGCTAGCAGTCCACCTTGCAATCGCGGTAGTCGGAGAGCGTCTGGAAGACGTTCCTGAGCGAGCGCGCGTTATCTGCGGAGTCCGCGCGCGTGTGCTTGACGCCAGTGGAATTGCCCTGCTCTTTGACCTTCGGATTGGAGAAGTGGAGCACCCGCGGCTCGCGTCCGCCGGTCGACGTGGCCATGATGGTCCGGAACAGGCCACCCGGATCGTGCAGCCCGAACGAGTAGTCGAACGCGCCCGGGGACGACTCGCCATCCTTGCGACCGTGGTTGAGGCCGGTGTTGTGGCCAAGCTCGTGGGCATACGAATAGTTCGGGCTCACGCAGTCATAGCGGACGATCGAGAAGACGCTGTTGACAAATGCGGCCCCCACCCCGTTGGGCTTGTTGGCCCGCCCACAGCGGTCCGGATCCACGCCGTCGACGATCAGCATCACCAGGTCGGCGCCGAACTTGTTTCGCGATCGCCAAGCTTTGTCGAGCGTCCCGTCGCCGAACACCTTCAGGAAGTCGAGATCAACCACCATGGTCGCGCCTTCCTTGTAGGCAATCTTCTGCACCTTGACGACGCGGAAAGCCGCACGCTTGACCTTGCTGTCGGTCAGCGCGATGTTGGTTTCCGTCGCGCCCAGAAGAGCCAGCGCCTCGACCGCGCTCTTGTTGCCGATGGCCTTCTTCGCGGCGCCCGTATAGAGCACGAGTAAGTCGATCAGCGTGTCCGCCCGCGCAGAGCTGCCAACACTCGGCGCAACAGGCGAGGTCGAGTCCGGCATGAGGTCCACATCGTCGCGGTCACCGGGCAGCAGCGACAGGTCGATGCGATGCAACAGATGACCGACTCCGGCTCGATAGCGCAAGCTGAAAGTGTCAGCACCGTGCCGAATCGTGCCAGCGACAGCGTCGCCGACCACGGCGAACACGGCAGCACCGGCAACGCCGTCGACGGCGCCCGTCCAAGTGAAGTTGCCGCGACCGTCCTCGCCCGCGCGCAACCGCGTCGCCACCGCACTTGCCCCACCAAACAGATCCAGCCGAATCGTCGCGCCGCGGCGCCTGGCGCGGAGTAGATCCGTACGTACGTGAACGGCGCGACTCTCGACCTCGCTACGACTGCCTAGCGATCGGGTAAGTGGACGTTGCGCGTCCACCGACTCGAACAGCGCCGGCATCTCTTGCGCTTCGGCGCCGATCTGGCCGACCCACGCGGTGGCAACCACGAGCAGTGCGACACACCGGAAACCTCGGACCGGTTGGATCGCCATGGCTCAGAGCCTACCGGCGACGATCTTGGCCAGGATCACCGCCGTTTCAGCCAGGTCGTCGATCCCCTCAGGCTTACCGGTCGGGTACATGGACCGACAGGATGAAGCCACTGTTGCCCTTGACGGCTTGAAGGACGACGCCGTTGATCATGTTGAGCTGGAAGAACGCTTCGTCGCCGACACCCTCGATCGCGTTCGCCGGGTTCTTCGGCACCATGGCGAAAACGGCAAGGTCCAGACCATCGATGGTGACCGAGCCGAGCGGATCCGATGAGGTGAAGGACGAGCCGTCGTTGCCCCGCGTGCCGACTTCGACGGCGATACCCAGCACACCCTCGACGTCCTCTTTGGTCAGCAGCGATTCGGCCTGCGAGGCGCCAAGGATCACCATCACGAGAACGGACAACGCGACGCACGACGCGATCCGGCAGCGGGCTGGCATTGGACACTCCTCCTACTCTGGCGGTCACGAGCTCGGCGCCGGGACCCTGAAAGGCCACCGACGACCCCGACATTCGGCCAATTCTACCAGAGCTCGTACCGCGCTCCCTCCAGCGGCCGACCTGGCTAGTCTGACCCGTTCGCGTTACCCATGAGCCGGTGCGGCGGTCGCCCGACCGGCGACGAAACGGAACAAAGCCCTCCGGGCTACCGCGACAACGGTGTATCGTGCGCGAGCACGTGAACGGACCCAGAGTGGGGATTCCGGAAAGTGACGCGCGGACCATTCCGCCCCACGCACGAGGAACGATGCAGTCGGCCAACGTGCCCCCGGAGACCAGCGCCATCAGGCGTCTCGTCGTCCTGGCAGTGCTGACAGCATTCGCCGCGAGCGTTCCGACCGCGGGAGCCAGCCAAGATCAGAGCTCCATCGACGCCTTCGCGCGGCAAATCGCCGCCGACGTGCGGGAAGACGGCGTCGGCGCCGTTACCGCGGCGGTCTTCCGCGGCGATCAGGTGCTCTGGGCGCAGGGCTTCGGGTGGGCTGATCCGGATCGTCGGGTGCCGGCCGGCGTACGGACGATCTACCGGGTGGGCTCCATTTCCAAGTCCGTCACCGCGGTGCTGATGGCAGTCCTGGTGGAGGACGGGGTCGTCAAGCTCGACGACGCGGTGATCTCGGTGTTACCCGAGGTCGGCCATTTCCTGGACCCGACGCCGGGAGTGGCTCCGATCACGTTCCGGCAGCTAGCAAGCCACACCGCTGGGCTCATTCGCGAACCGGACCTCGAAGACGCGGCCTCGGGGCCCATCGCGGACTGGGGACACAAGATCCTCACGTCGATGCGCCACACGCGCTTCTTCGCCGTGCCCGGGAGCCGGTACAGCTACTCGAACATCGGCTACGGGGTTCTCGGCTACGCGCTCCAGCGTGCCAGCGGGGCGCCGTTCATCGAGCTCGTCCACGATCGCGTCTTCGAGCCTCTGGGAATGCGATCCTCCGCGTTCGTTATCGGTCCCGAGCTGCAGCGTCGGTTGGCTGTCGGGTTCGCCAATCGCAGCTACGTGGAGGGCGCGGGAGCGCGCATCGATGTCGGACTCCCGGCTCGAGAGCACGCCGGTCGTGGCTACAAGGTACCCAACGGCGGGGTGTACTCGACGGTGGCAGATCTCGCCACCTTCGCGGCGGCGGTGATGGGACGCACCGAAGTCCAGCTGTTGAGACCTTCCTCGCGCGCGGAACTTATGCGAGCACAGACACCGGCGGGATCGACAGATCTCTACGGCCTGGGGTTTTCCATCAGCGAGGTGACCCTTGCCGGCGGTGCCGGACAGCGTCTCGTGGGCCACGGCGGGTCGGTCGCCGGATACACGGCGCAACTGGTTTTCGAGCCGGACAGCGGCTACGGAGTCGCTTTGCTGCGCAACTACAACGCTGGCACCACCGACCTCGCCGAGGCCGGTGCCGCTCTGCTCACGGCGCTGCTGGAGGCTCACGGCGAGCCCTAGCTGCCCCCCAAGTCCGTTGGACACGCATCTGCTATGGTGCGGCCCCACGACCGCTCTAGGCTCTCCACCGCGGGTTACCGTCGCCCGCGTACCCGATCCAGGGCGCCGTCTGAAACACGGAGGAACCTCATGGCAACCGTAGTAAAACGAACCGCGCTCGGCCTCCTCATCGCCTCCATGATGGTGACCTCGTCGATCCGGGGCCAGACCGGCGAGCAGTTCGCTATCGTGCTGGCCGGCGGCCGCGTGCTGGACCCCGAGACCGGCCTCGACGCGGTGCGCAACGTGGGTATCCGCGGCGAGCGCATCGACGCGATCTCGGAGGGCTGGCTCGACGGCGACGTCGTGGTCGACGTGAGTGGCCTGGTGGTGACCCCCGGGTTCGTCGACCTGCATGCTCACGGGCAGAGCATGGAGGCCAATGAGTACCAGGCGCATGATGGCGTCACGACGGCACTCGAGCTCGAGGGCGGAGTCGGCGATGTGGAGCGCTTCGTCGGCCGCCGCCGCGGCAACGCGATGCTCAACTTCGGCGCCTCGGTGGCACACAACTTCAACCGTGTCTGGGCGATGCCCGACAGGGCCGAGGAGGTAGCGCGCCTCGAGGAGCTGTTCGCCGCCGGCCCCGACGCCGACGCCGGGGTGGCTGAGTTGATGCAAGACCTGCAGCGTACCGGCTACGACCCCATCGACCGCAGCGCCATCGGCCGACTTCGTGAGCGCTTCGAGCGCGGGCTCCGGGCCGGCGGGCTGGGGCTCGGGGTGCCGCACCAGTACTACCCCGGCGCCGACCATGACGAGATCTTCCGGGTCTTCCAGATGGCCGCCGAGTGGCACGTGCCGATCTATACCCACGTCCGCAGCATGGAGGTAGGCGCGTTCCAGGAGGTCATCGCCAACGCCGCCGCCACCGGCGCGCCGCTTCACATCGTGCACGTCAACAGCATGAGCCTCGGCAACATAGCCACGGTGCTCGACATGATCGGCGCCGCGCAGGCACGTGGGTTGGATGTAACCACTGAGGCCTACCCCTACACCGCCGGATCCACCGGCATCGGCTCGGCGATCTTCGACGAAGGCTGGCAGGATCTACTCGGGATCAGCTACGGCGACATCCAATGGGAGGACACCGGCGAGCGCCTCACCGAGGAGACTTTCAACAAGTACCGCGCCGAGGGCGGTACGGTGATCATTCACGTCATGAAGCCCGAGTGGATCGAGCTGGCGATGCGTACCCCGTTCGTGATGGTGGCGTCGGACGGCATGCCGTACGCGCCCGGCGCCCACCCGCGCAGCGCCGGGACGTACTCGCGGTTCCTGGGCTACTACGTGCGCGAGCTCGAGCTCATGCCGCTGATCGAGGCGGTCGCCAAGATCTCGTTGATGCCGGCGCGGCGCCTCGAAGCGGTCGCCCCGGCCATGGCTCGCAAAGGCCGTATCCAGGTCGGCGCCGACGCCGACATAACCGTCTTCGCGCCCGGGCGGATCATCGATACCGCCACCTTCGAGGACGACCTGTCGTTCGCCGAAGGCATCGAGCACGTGCTAGTAAACGGCATGTTCGTGGTGCGCGACGGCGAGACCGTCGAGGGTGCCCGACCGGGACGGGCGGTGCTGGGGAAGATGTACACCGGTAGCTAGCAGGAGGCGGTGTTTCCCTCGCCGCAAGCGAGGCCGCGACGCTCAGCTGCCGCAGCTGCCGGTGCCGCGATCTGGTTCGCCCCGGCCGGGGACAGGCACGAACTCCCAGTCGTAGCGGCCCTCATAAAGCACGAACTTGAGCACGCCGGAGGCGTCGAACTGGGCGGCCGCGCTGTGCTCTCCGGGCTCGCCCGGTTGCCGTCCCGAGCTCTGGCCGCCGGTGCCGACAATGAACTGTCGAATACCACGCCGCGGGTCGTGGGCGCCGCCCGGCGTCAGGGGTAGAAAGCGTTCGTAGTGGTGATCGTGACCGTTCACCACCACGTCGGCTCCATGCTCGAAGAGCACTTCCCAGAACCCCCGCACTCGGTCCTGACGGCTGTGGTTTCCGGATGAAAACAGCGGGTGGTGCCAGTAGGCGAACAGGCACTTGCCGGCGTTGGTCGTCAGGTCGTGCCGCAACCAATCGAGCTGCACCGCATGTGCACTTCCTTCGAGGACGCTGTTCAACGCCACCACATGCCAGTCGCCGACCGCGTAGCTGTAGTACCCCTTTCCGAGGGCCCCGGCGCTCTCCCCGAAGTAGGCGTGGTACCCGGCCCCCGGCCCATCGACGTAATCATGGTTACCTGGCGCCGGCCTGGTTCGTCGCTTGTGCCGGCCCCACGATGGGTCATAACAGTCGAGGAAATCGCGCGCCGACCCATCCGGGTAAGCGTTGTCGCCGGCAGTGAAGATCGTGCCTTCGAGCTCGTCCAGCAGGAGCGCAGTTCGTTCGTCGCCGCGCGAGTTGCACGAGGCAATATCACCAGCGCCCACGAGCACGTGGGTCGTCTGGGGCATTGGCGTTACACCGCAGGACGAGGCCGCCACCAGCAAGGCCAGCACGGGCGCGAAGGCTCTCCCTGCGGGAGCAGCCAATTCGCGCAGCTGCCGGCGCACGGAGATCGCCATCAGCCCACTCCAGCCAGGAGGGCGCGAAAGGGCGCGGGCCGAGGTCGATGCTATGCCGGGCTTGTCGAGGGCTTGGCTCACTAAGAACCCCCCAATCAACACCGGAGAGAACACCAACCTCGACCCTGCGACGCGAAAGCGCATCACTGCCGGTTCCCAATCACCTCGGGCCGATAGCCCGAAACGCCCACGCGTCGCCATGGCACCGGCGACGAATTGGCGCGCGACGACTCCCATGGAGGAAGAGATCGCATGAACCGCTCGTCGCAGCATCGGTCAAACCGCCTAATGCAACGGCCTCGGTGTGTACGCGTGACGTATGCCCTTCGTCGGATGGCGCACGGCCGACCCTCGGCCTAGCGTTCCGTTATGCTCTTAGTACTCGTGGCCTTGACAATCAGCTCGCGCTCCCTGACGGCCGCGCCGCGGTTGGGCACCGGCTTCCGGCGGCTGCAATGCTCCTAGACGAGTTACGGCGACAGGGCGACAAGCTTTATCGCTGGCGGAGCTACCTGCCGGT
Source organism: Acidobacteriota bacterium (assembly GCA_965197275.1). GTDB lineage: Bacteria > Acidobacteriota > UBA890 > UBA890 > WLXD01 > DASCOT01. The sequence goes on along the minus strand of CBDAMQ010000028.1, from coordinate 75,970 downwards.
CCCGTTGACCCTACTGCTGTTCACCACCCTCGCGCTGTCACCCGCCGAGGTATGGCCGTTGGGGCCTTGGTGGGACTGGCTAGCGCTCAACGTCAGCCTCCTGGGGCTGGCATTCCGCATCTACACGATCGGCCACGCGCCGCCTTTCACGTCGGGCGGCAACGTGCGCAAGCAGGTCGCGGGCGAGCTCAACACCACCGGTGCGTACTCGCTCGTGCGACACCCGTTGTATCTGGGCAACCTCCTGATGTGGCTGGGACCGACCCTCCTCGTACGATCCGTTTGGGTCACGATCATCTGCGTGCTGGTGTTCTGGCTCTACTACGAGCGCATCACGTGCGCCGAGGAGGACTTCCTCGAGACCAGCTTCGGCAACGAGTTCCGGGCTTGGTCCGCGGTAACGCCGGCCCTCCTGCCCTCGGCCGCCGCCTGGCGAGCACCGAGCGCCTCGTTCTCGATGCGTCGTGTGCTCCGGCGTGAGTACAACGCGTTGCTAGCCACCGTCGCGCTGTTCTGCCTGCTGATCGCCTGGCGATCCTGGCTACACGACCCTCGGGTGACCCTGCCGACCAGCTGGATGATCCTGCTTGCCAGTGCCGTGGCCATTTTCGTTGTCTGTCTGGTAATCAAGAAGCGCACCACCCTGCTGGAACGTGAACCGCGCCGCCAGCGACTGAAGGAGCTCGGAGATGCCAACTAGAGAACGCCTTGCGCTCCCGTGGGCAGTTCCGACAACGTTGATCGCCGGGCTCGGATTGACGGCTCTGACGGCGACGGGGCGTTCGCAGGGCAAAGCAACCCGATGCCGGCGCCAGACGACTGCGGCGACAATGTCGCTGAGATGGACGGCAGAGATCTTGCGGCGCTGACGCAGATGAATCTCCTCGATGCAATTGCGGCAGCCCGCCGACAGTCGAACGGCGACGTGGTCGAGGCGGAGCTGGAGGGGTGCCAGGGCGCCACCGACAGCAAGGCCTGGTTCGAGATCGCATTGGTCGACCAGGGAGCCTTGCACGAGGTGCGGATTGACACCACCAGCGGGGAGGTCGTCAGCCGTGCCGACGAGGAGGAACTCGGCGAGCTTGCCGGGTACACGCGGGTGCTACGTCACACCGAGCTGAGCCTCGAGCAGCTGATCGCCAGCGGCCAGGCCGTTGTCAACGGCACCCTCATCGAGGCCGAGCTCGAGTTCGACGACGGCCAACCGGTCGCGGAGCTGGTGTTCGCCAATGGCCGGTCACTGATCGAGGTCGAGGTCGAGGGCAGGGCCGGACACATCATCGAGATCGAGCTCGATGAGCTCGGGCGAGACGACGATAACGACGACGACGATGATGATGACGATCATCGCCACCGCCGCCGCGACCAGGCTCCGAGCTGAAGGGGAGCTGGCGCCTTAGCGCTGGCTCGCCGGCAACAGCAGATCTTCCAGGAAGAACGCCGAGAGGGCGGTGCGGCCGCTGAGGTTCGCTTTCCGATAGATCGCTTGCGCTTGCTGTCGCACGGTGCGCTCACTGGTGTCGCGCACCGCTCCGATCTCCCGGTGGCTGAGCCCCTTGAGCATGAGCATCGCTACTTCGCGCTCGGCATCCGTGAGTCCCCACCGATCGAATTGGGCGTCGATCGCTGCCCCCAGTCCCCGCAGCAGCTCGGTCATCTCCGATCGCCACTGAGCGCCCTCGACGCGAGCGACACGCAGATCGGCCAGCAGTGCCCGCCGATCGGCCTCGTGACGGCTGACGCGACCGAAAAGATAGGCAACCATCGCGGCGATGGAAACCAACAGGATCGGCTCGATCGATTCGATCACCGCCTCACCTAGCGTGAGCTCGGGCTCGTCGAGAATCTCTATCCACACCAGCAGCGCGGCAGCGCCCACCGCGACCGCGGGACCGAACCAGCGGGAGCTGGATAGCTTCGTCAGCGAATCGGACATGTGAGCCACGTTACACGACCGAGCGTCCGGCGGCAGCGGGCTTGGAAAGGATCATCCGTCGCGCGCGTCGGCGCCTGTCGAGGCGCGAATCGACCACAGATGCTGCTGCGTGCGGAGCAGCAAGCGATCGCCGACCATCGCCGGCGTCGCCAGGGCGAACTCTCCGAGCTTGTTCACGCCGATTAGCTCGAGCTCGTCGCCGGTGCCCAGAACATAGGTGTCGCCCTCTTCGCTCAAGCAGAAGATCTTGCCGTTGTACGCCCAGGGCGAGGCGGTAAACGCGGAGGCACCGGGGCCGATTCGGGCTCGATAGACTCGCTCACCGCTGGTGGCATCGTACTTCGCGATGATGCCCTTGTCCTGAAGCACATACAGATACCCATCGTAGAGCACCGGGGTGCTGAGGTAGGTACCGCCACGCCAGTCATACCAGACGACGTGCTCGCTGCTGGTCTCCCCGTCCGGGAGCGTGATATCGCCGCTCGCACCCGGGGTGAGCGCTGCGATCGGCCACGAGCCGGCACCCGGCGGGCCGGCGATCAAGTACAGCACGTCGCCCGACGCGAACGGTGTCGGAATGGGCATGAACGACATCTTCTTCATGCGCCATAGCTCGTTGCCCTCGAGGTCGTAGCTGATCGCCGTCTCTGGCCCCATGGTGATCAACTCGGTGCGCAGAGAGTTGGCCCAGACGAACGGCGACGACCAGCCCGAGTTTCGATGCTCGCCTAGCGCAACGCGGGCTCGTCGCCAGACCTCTTTGCCTGTGTGCTTGTCGAACGCAGCGACGAACCCCGACTCCTCGTTATCGTTGAGAATGTAGATTCGGTCGCCGTGCAATGCCGGTGACGCACCGCCGCCGAAATCGAAGTACACCTGGTAGGGCATCAACGGCGTTGCCCACAGCTCGTTGCCGTCGAAGTCATACGCGTACAGCCCCTGGTGGGCGAAGTACACATACACCGCCTCGCCATCAGTCACCGGCGTCTCCGAGGCGAAGCTGTTCTTGCGATGGCGTCCGACCGCCGGGTTGCCGTGGTGGGCCTCGCGCTGCCAGAGGATCTCTCCGGTCGCCAGGTCGAGACAGTAGAGCACTAGCTCGATGACGATCTCGTCGGTGGTCTCGGTGTCACGCTCCTCGACACGCCGCATGACCTCGTCCATCGCCAGGCCTTGTTCCATGAGCTCGGCCACATAGTCATTGGAGAAGTCGACGCCGAAGCTCGGCTGCTTCATGGCCTGATCGCTGGTGGCGGCGGTAACGAACACCTTGTCGCCCCAGACGATCGGCGAGGACCATCCCATGCCCGGTATCTCCGCTGACCACTCGACGTTCTCGGTCGCCGACCAGCTGTCCGGCAAGTCAGGGTTTTCCGCTACAGGGATGCCTGCAGGCCCGAGGAAGCGAGGCCAGTTGGGCTCTTGGGCCGCGGCCGGCGCCAGGCTGACGAGAACGAGCGAGCTGGCCGTCACTATCGTAGCGATGCGGGCTGCGGTCGGGCGAGGTATCACGGGGCGTTTCCCTCTGGTCGAGTCAGTGTTGTAACCGGAACAGCGGCCGGCGGGTCAGCCGGACACTCTAGTGGCCTGTAACAGATGATCGTTGCCTATCGCAGATGGGATTTGCGGGTGAGCTCAAGGCGCGGCGACGCTGTCGATGTTAGCAGGCCACTCGTACGATACCTTCAGCGGGCCTCGTCCGCTAAGAGACGTCAGAGCCTGGTAGTGGCTAGGTTCTGGCGCTCGACGTGACGTGCTCACGTGGTCCTGGTCGGGGGCGCCGTAAACCACGACCCTCTTTGTTTCGATGCACTCCGGCGGGCTGTAGCGCGTCTCAGTCCGCCTGTCGCCGTCTCCTGGTCCGTACACCTTCACCAGCATGGCGTAGTCGATGTCACCGCCGAATGCGCCCTCGACGGCCTCCAGGTATGCCCTGTGGCCGTCCGTCCAGTCGCTGCGCGTGCCCCCGGCGATGGAGGCCGGCTGTGGGAGATCAGCGATATCGTGTGGATCCGGCAGAAGTTGTAGTGCATGTAGTGAAGCGATAGCGCGTGCACGTGGTTCTCAAGCTTCTTGGAGAAGGCGTTCGTAAGCCGCGTGAACCGACGCATGCTCATCAAACTGAGCCACTACCCAGAGCCTGGGAACGACCGTGACACTTCGCCGAGCGGCGCTCGCCTTTGCATGCTGCACCATGGCGGTCTCGGCCGACCGGATGGCTGTGCGTGTGGTGGTCGTTGGCGGTGGTATCGCCGGCCTGGCGGCCGCCGGGGATCTGCAGGCAGCCGGCTACGACGTCACCGTGCTCGAAGCCAAGGACCACCTCGGCGGCCGCGTATGGACCGATCGCAGCACCGGTACCGCACTCGACATCGGTGCCAACTGGATTCACGGGGTCACCGGCAACCCGCTTACCGAACTGGCAGATGATCTCGGGCTCGCGAGGGCAGCGACCGACTACGACAACAGCATCGAATACGACTTCGACGGAACGCCCGCCCCTTTGACTCAGGCCCAATTCGATAGCTGGGACAAAGCCGTCGCCGCCTACGCCAAGCGCTATCTGCGCCGCTCCCCGAACGCCACCGTCCAGGCGATGATCGACGATGCGCGCACCGAGGGTGACCTCGACTTCGTGAGCGATCGACAGCTCGCTTTCCTGCTCAACACCCACCTGGAGCACGAGTTTGCCGCCGACGCGGCGCTGATGTCGGTACGCGCGTTAGACGAAGGCAAAGAGTTCCGCGGTGGCGACGTGATCTTCGCGGACGGCTACGACGCCATCGTCACGGCACTGGCAGGCGGACTCGCCGTCGAGCTCAACACCGTCGTCTCGGCCATCGAACACGATCGCTCCGGCGTACGGGTGAGAACCAACCGCGGCACATTCGAGGCCGATCGGGCAGTGGTGACACTCCCCCTCGGAGTACTCAAGTCCGGCGACGTCTCCTTCACGCCCGCGCTGCCGCTGCAGAAACGCATGGCGATCGACGCGCTGGCGATGGGTGTGCTGAACAAGGTCTGGCTGGTATTCCCCAGTGTTTTCTGGGACGCCGACGTACATCTGCTCGGCTACGTCAGTGAGACCAAGGGCCATTTCGCGGAATGGGTGAGCCTGTCGCGCCACACCGGAGACCCGGTGCTGGTGGCGTTCAACGCCGGCACCTACGGCACCGAGATGGAGGCACTCACCGATGCCGAGATCGTTGACCAGGCGATGCGAGTGCTGCGCACGGTGTACGGCTCGGGCGTACCGAACCCCGTGGCAACGCGGATCACACGGTGGGGCTCAGATCCCTACGCCTACGGGTCATACTCCTACCTGCCGCCGCTGGCCAAGCCGGTTCACCGGCGACGTCTGGCGCGGGCCGTAAGGGGCCGCCTGTTCTTCGCCGGCGAAGCCACCAGTCGGGAGTATCCAGCCACCGTCCACGGTGCCTATCTCTCGGGCCTTCGCGCCGCCGAGGAGGTCAAGGAGCGCTAGCGTCCTGCAAAAGAGGCCTGTCGCAATCGTGGGGCGCGACCGAGTCGGAACCAGGGAAACGATCCGGACAACCGGAGGAGACACGATGCCGATTACCTACTCGAGCTTGCGGCAGCCCACGTTGGATCAGGTGATCGAGCTTTATCGTGCCTCGACGCTCGGTCAACGGCGACCGGTCGACAACCGCCACGTGATGGAAGGCATGGTCGACAACGCCGACCTCATCGTCACCGCCTGGGACGGGGACCGCGCTGTCGGCATCGCACGCACGCTCACCGACTACACCTACTGCGCCTACCTCGCCGATCTGGCGGTCCACATCGACTGGCAGCGACGCGGAATCGGAACCCAGTTGATTGAAGCAACCAAGCAGCTTCTCGAGCCCACCTGCTTCGTCACCCTGCTGGCAGCTCCGGCTGCCAACGACTACTACCCGCGAGTAGGCTTCGATCACAATCCGCGCGCCTGGATCTGGAGGCCGCCGGGCTGAGCTGCGAGGGCCCAGCTACCCGACACGACTTGTCACGGTATCTCGATGCACCTATTATTAAGTCTTCCTAACTAACTACTGAGATGACCGCAAATACCATGCGCCGTACGGCAGCACGATCCATGCGGCTGAGCGAATCCCTCGAGCATCTGCAGCGAACCCTGGTGCGAAGCTGGGAGAGCAGGCCCGGCGAGTACGGCGAGCCATGGCCCAGCTACAGCGAGTACGAGTACCTGCGCGCGGTCGACACCCTGGACGGCAAAGGGCCGGTGGCGTTGTCCGACGACGCTGGCGACGGTCATCACATCTCGGAGATCGCCGCACAGATGCAAGTTCGCAAGGCATCGGCCAGCACCATGGTGCAGAAGCTCGAGACACGCGGGTTGCTGCTTCGGGTCGCCTGCCGTTACGACGCCCGGGCACAGCACATCATGCTGACCGACGAGGGTCGGACCCTGCTGAGCAACGGGCACGAGATCTACCGACGGGCGGCTGCCCGGATAAGGAAGCAGCTCGACCGCGAACAGTACGACGCACTGGAGCGTGCCCTCGCCAAGGTGGCACGTCCCTGAAAGGGTAGATCTCGGGAGGCAAGCATGAGCACGGCCGGCGATCATGAGTCTGACCAGGGCCCCGACTGGTCCGACGAGACTGCCGTGTGGTACGCGCGGGAATTTGGAGAGTGGCCCAGCAATCGGATGACCGTCGAGGCGATTGCCTGGTCACCAGACGACGTTGTAGTGGACATCGGTTGTGGCACCGCCTGCGCGCTCCGCCACGCCGCCGAGCACGTTCCGGAAGGCCGGCTAATTGGCGTCGATCCCACTCCGGGCATGATTCGCATCGCCAGACAGCAGACAGCCGATCACCCCGCCGAAGATCGAATTGAGCTCCTCGAGTGCGGCGCCGGGGGGCTACAACTGGATGCCGCGATCGTCACCGTAGCGATGTCCATCAACTCGCTGCACCACTGGGACGACATCCCCGGTGGCCTGGCCGAATTGCGACGAGTGCTCGTTGCCACCGGCTGTCTCTACTTGGCGGAGGACCACGACATCCAGGAAATGCACGGCTGGCGAGCGGATGACGTGCAGGCTGCGCTCGTCAGCGCCGGCTTCGTCTATCAGCAATTGCGCGTGCTATCGGAGGGCGAGATCGTGCTGGACCTGCACAGCGCCCGAACCCCGGCCACCTAGCAGATCGTGTTGCGGATGCGCAGGGCCGACTTCCAAGACCGCCAGCTAGCGGATCTTCTCGAGCTCCGCCTCGGCGGCTTCCCACTCGGCCATGAGCTGTTCGACGCTCGCCCCGAGCTGCTTCTGCTCGGCCTCCAGCTTGCGCACTGCCGGCCGGCTGCGATCGAAGTACGCGGGATCGCAGAACAGCTCGTTGATCTCGTCGACGCGCGCTTCGGCGCGCTCGATGTCGGCGGTGATCTGATCGCGGCGTGACGTCAGCTGCCGCAATCGCTTCTTGGTTTCCGGGCTCGGCCGCGATCCGTCGTTGCGCGAACCTGCGGCCGACCTCTCCTTGCGCTTCTTCTTGCGCGCCTTGAGAACCACATTGTCGACATCGAGGTGATCATCGCCGCAGTAGTGGACGTATTCTTCGTAGCTGCCCTGGTAGTCAAGGATGGCGTCGGGCTTGATCTCGACGATTCGCGTCGCCAGCCGAGCAACGAACCAGCGGTCGTGCGACACGAAGATCAGCGTGCCGTCGTAGCTCCGCAGCCCTTCGACCAGTGCCTCGATCGACTCCAGATCGAGGTGGTTGGTGGGCTCATCCAGCACCAGGACGTTGGGCTGTTGCACCGCCAGCCGGCAGAAAATCAATCGCGCCGCCTCGCCCCCGGACAGCGCCCCGAGCCGCTTCTTGGCCTCGTCGCCCGAGAACAGCACCAGGCCGAGCTGCGCGCGCACGGATCCGATGGTCTCGCCCGGGCAGGCATCGTGAATGGCCGCCTCGGCGGTCTGGTCCTCGGGCCTGAGCTGCTCCCGATGATCCTGGGCGAAGTAGCCGGGGTAGGTCTCGTAACCCCACTCGACATCGCCGTCGTCGGCGCCGAGGTCGCCAACGAGAATTTTCAACAAGGTCGACTTGCCGATCCCGTTGGGCCCCATGATCGCCAGCCGGTCGCCGCGTCGCACGGTGAGGTCGACGCCGTTCAGGACCCGATTGTCACCGAACGCCTTGGTGATGCCCTTGGTCTTGAGCGTCTCTCGGCCGCTCGGGCGCACCTGTTGAAAACGGAACGTGGGATACCGGCGCGAGCTCGGCGGTAACGTCGACAGGCTCTCGGCCTTCTTCTCGATCATTCGCACCTTGCTCTGCGCCTGCCGCGCCTTGCTGGCCTTGGCGCGAAAGCGATCGATGAACGCCTGGTGGTGGGCGATCTCCTTTTCGCGCTTGCCGATCTCCTTCTCCTTGCGCTCGCGCTCCGCCTGCTTGGCGTCTCGGAAGGCTGTGTAGTTGCCGCTGTACAGACTCACCGTCTGGTAGTCGACGTCGAGAATGTTGGTACAGACGTTGTCCAGAAAGCGGTGGTCGTGCGAGATCACCACTACAGGCCCGGCGAAGTTCTGCAGGAACTTCTCCAGCCAGCGGATCGACAGAATATCGAGATGGTTGGTGGGCTCGTCGAGCAGGAGAATGTCGGGGGAGCCAGCGAGTACCTGCGCCAGTAGCACCCGCAGCTTGAAACCCCCGGACAGCGTCGAGATCGCGTCCCGATGGCACGCGGTCATCAGTCCGAGCCCCTCGAGGATCTCGGCGGCGCGTGCCTCGGCGGAGTAGCCATCGTGGCGCACGATGATGTCCTCGAGCTCGGAATAACGATCACCGTCGAAATCGGCCTCGGCATTCGCCAGCAACGAGTCCTTCTCGACGATCGCTTGCCACAGCTCGCGATTGCCCATCATCGTAACGCCGAGAATCTCCTGGTCCTCGTACAGGAACTGGTCTTGCTGCAGCGTCCCCAGCCTGAGGCGCTTGGCAACGGCGACGGTGCCGTCGGTCGGCTGCTCGTCGCCGATGAGGATGTTCAACAGCGTCGTCTTGCCCGAACCGTTGGCGCCCACCAGCCCGTAACGCTCGCCGGGGTTGAGTCGGAACGTCACGTCGGTGAACAGTGTCTGGGCGCCGAACGACTTGGAGAGACCGGAGACCGAGATCATCGAGCGCTTTGTGCTGGAGGTGGAAACAAGCGACTGGGTGGGCCCGGGTCCATCGTGGAGCGGCCGCGCAACACCGTGCCCCGCGGGATCATCGTACCGCCTGCCCGCGTGCTCAATAGGCCACAACGACACCGCAACGACGAGCCCCTGCGCGGCAAGCTCCACAGTACGTATACGCTTCTTTACACAATAAAGACTGCGACCGGACGTCCGTGCACGCGACAATGGCGTCTAAGCTCTCAGACGTGGGTCCCCTGCCCCAGAGCAACCGGGAAGCCATATGAGCACGCAGATCTTGATCGTCGTCCTGGCCGTGGTTCCCTTCGTGCGGCAGGGCCCCGCGCTGCAAGACACCCAGCAGCCAGCAACGCCGCAACAGGACACTGTGCAACAAGACACTGTGCCACAAGACGCTGGGCAGCAGGACGTCGTGCAGCCGGGCGCCATGCCGCAGTTCTCGACCACGGTCTCCTTGATGGCCGGAACCTGGCTGCTCGACGAGCAGCTGAGCGATGACCCTCGAGAGGCGATGCGCGAGGCGATGCGCGACGCCATGCGAAGTGGGAGACCCGGCGGCGGCAGGCCCCCGGGAGGCGGCGGCGGCAGACCAGGCGGGGCGGGCGGACGTCCAGGTGGCGGCGGTGGTCCTGGAGGAGCAGGTAGGGGCCGGCCCGATCCTGGCCAGGCCGGTGGACCGGCCATGGGCTGGGCGGCGAGCGGTGAGCTGGAGATCGCCGGCAAAGACCCTGGCCTGACGATGGCGAACGAGACCGGCCTGCGGCGCTACGTGGTCGCCGACGGTCTCTGGGCCGAGCACAAGCTCCCCAGCGGGGCGCGTGCCGAGATCAAGACCGAGTGGGTTGACGGCAAGCTCGCGATCACCACGAGCGCGGACCGTGGACTGAAGACAACGGAGACCTGGGAGGTACTTCCCGAAGCCCAGCGGCTCGTCCTGATACTCCAGATCGAGAACCCGCGACTCGACGAGCGAATCTCGATCCGGCGCGTGTTCGACAAGGTCGAGGAACTGTCGACGGGAAGCCGCTGAGCGGCACCTCAGCGCTCCGACAGCGTCAGCGCTGTGACCGGGCCGATTCGCGAAGCCGCGCCATCAGTGCGCGGAATGAGGGCGTTTGCCGGATGGAGTCGAAGTAGGGGTCGTCGTCGATCGCGTCCGGATCGAGCTCGCTAAGTGTGCGAGCTCGGTCGAGCGCCGTCACGGCCTGTTCGCCATCGCCGTTCTGCGCATGGGCGCGGGCCTGGAACAGCAACACGCCGACGTTGTCCGGACGGATGAAATCGGCCACCTCCAGCAACTCGAGCGCGGCAACCGATTTTCCCTGTGCCAGAAAGTCACGCGGCTGGTAGAAGGCGACCTGCACAAAGACGGTCTCGATGAGCCGCTGCGCCGCCTGCGCCGCCATGGGGCTGCTGACGTCGGCTGCGCGGAGTTTGATCTCCGCCAGATCCAGGTCTCCAATCAGCTCCGCAGCGCTCGGCAGACGGCTCTCGGCACGTAGCCGCTCAACAATCGATCGTAGGACGGAGACGTAGGTGCGGTGCTGGCTGGAGAGTCGATCGGCAAGATCGATCGTCGCCGCGACCTCGTCGAGATCTGCCAGTGCTCGGACCCTGTCGGCAACGCTGGCGAGCTCCGACGGCCCGATGACCCCCTCGAAGTCGACCAGGAGCTCCGCATAGTGGCGCCACGCCTCGTAGGCGTCGGCGCGGCTCTCCAATGCCTGCGCCTCGAGCAGGCGCCGTACGTACAGGTCGACGGCCAATGTTCCATCGGGCGTTCGCAGGCGCGTCTTCATCGCCATCAGCTCCATCCACTCGAGCGCCCGTGCGCACACCTCCTCCGGACCCCAGGCGTGGCCGCCGAAGAAGTAGTCGAACCGATGCTCGATGCGGCCCTCGTCGAGGCGCCGGTCCAGGTCGCGCATCTCCTCGTAGTTGAAATCCGTGGTTCCGGCGACACCGTAGTAGGCGTACGGAGCCTCCTCGGGAAGCACGAACGCGCTGGGCAAGCCACCCCCGAAACCGACGATCCCGGCTACGAACGACTGCAGCTGCTGGGCGAACGCCCACGCCGACCTGGCGGTGCCCGAGAACCCACCGAGGTAGAACCTGCGATTGTCGAGCCTGAGCAACCGCGTGCTGTCGGTGAGCATCGCCTCCAGCGCCGGCGTGTTGACGTCCTCGGGAGCGTCCGAGGAGGTGTTGTACGAGCTCACGAGCACGTAGCCGAGGCGCTCGGCAGCGGGACGAAACAGCTCCAGCGGTACAAGTGCTCGCCCGCGCGGATCCATCAAGAACAGCACCGGCCACGTCCGCTCGGCGGTGTACGTGCTCGGGAGGTAGACAGCGAACGACTGGTCCGCGGCGTGCCGGCTCTGGACGTTCTCGGCGATCTCGCCCGGCTGGATGGCCTGGGGCATCTCGGCGGGCTGCTGTGGCGCAGCTCGGGCGTCCGTTGCAAAGACGACAGCGCCGGCCAGCGCCAGCCGCCTGACGGCGGTCGAGAATCGGGTGCTCATCCGCCCATCCTTGCACTCGTGACGCGATCGATTCAAGCATCGGTGGTTGACACTGGGTCCATATATGTAACTTTTTAGTTACATATGAAGAACGACACTTTGAACCCCATCTTTCAGGCCCTCGCCAACCCACTGCGCCGGCGCATGCTCGACATCGTCAAGCAGCAACCGGGATGCAACGTCAACGACGTCTGCGCCGAGTTCGATATGAGTCGCATCGCGGTGATGAAGCATCTGAACCGACTCCAGGACGCGCAGTTGGTTCACTCCGAGAAACAGGGCCGCGACCGCCGCCTGTACTTCAACGTCGTGCCGATCCAGCTGATCTACGATCGCTGGACGCACGAGTACAGCGCCTGGTGGGCGAGTCGCCTGGTAGACATCAAGTACGCCATCGAGGAGCGAACCGATGCCAGCTGAGCCCGCAGAAACAGTCTCCAGAGGCTCGGGCGAGAGCACCCGTACGACGGAGAAGTTCGTCGCCAAGATCTTCATCCGCGGGCCGATCGAGGCCATTTGGAACGAGATCACCAAGACCGACGAGCTGCAGGGCGCGATGTTCAACATGCAGCTGCACACGAACGGATTGCGCCTCGGTGGTCACATCCACATGCGGACGGCGAGTGGGAGATACACCGGCGTCGTGGGTGAGATCCTCGAGTACGATCCGCCCCGCCGATACGCGCACACCTTTCGGTTCACGCGCTATGACGACCCGCCGTGCACCATTACCTACGACCTTACGGAGGTCGACGGCGGCGTCGAGTTCGTGCTCACCGCCGATGACGTACCGACCGGCACCAAGACCGCCAAGCAGCTGGAAGGCGGCGGCAAATTCATCGCCACCTCCATGAAGAGCATCGTCGAGACCGGCCGGCCGCCGCTGGGCGTACGCCTGTTGTTCGTGCTCTTCAAGCTGCTCGAGCCCTTCTCGCCCACCAAGATCCGGGCAGTGAACTGGCCCTTACCCAAGAACTGACTCCGAAGTCGGGAGTAAATGCAATGAAGCGATTCGCGTTGCGCGCCGCGCACATGGCACTGGTGGTCATACTGCCCATTCTGGCGGCTCACACCGCAGCCCCAGAGAGTCCCGACGGCCCGCTGGCTCCGTTCGAGCGTCTCATGGGCGGCCGCTGGTCGACCGGCCAGAGCTACCACACCTTCGAATGGGGATTCGGCAACAAGACCGTCGTAGCCAAGACCTTCTCGGTCGCCGAGGATGGAAAGGAGCTGCTCGTCGCCCACGCGATCTGGTTCTGGCACCCCCAGCAGCAGACCATCATCGGCTACTCGATCGTCGAGCAGATGCCCTTCGAGCTGATGGAGATGACCTCACGGTTCGAGGACGGCACGCTGGTCAACGAGCTGCGGGCGATTGCCGCCGACGGCTCCGCGAGCGAGCACATCGAGACCTGGGAGTTCGTAGGCGACGATCGCTACGACTGGACGCTGTACCGCGAACAGATGACCGACGACGACGTCTGGATGATCGAGACCTACACGCGCCAGTAGCGGTCCGGAAGATCGATTCCCGGCCGGTTGCAACAGACGGGTGGATCAGATTTGTTCGACCACCAGTCGCAGCGTGATGCCCTGGTACCAGCCAGCGGATCGGGCGTCGCTCAGGTCCATGTCGAGGCCGATGCCCCCGGATACCGAGGCCGTGACGCCAGGGGCGTCAAAAGTGACGCTAGAGCCCTGCCGCGCGTCGACGATCGCGGCCACGCTGGTAACGCTCAGGCTGGCGCCTCCAGCGTGTGTGCCAGTGCCGTGCTCCACCGTGGCCGCGACCTGCATCCGCCCGCTGCCCGAGGTGCCCAGAACGGAGAACACGCCGCCCAGCTGACCGCTCACTGCGGAGCTGGCCGTCCCATTGGCAATCGCTGACGCCAGCGCCGCGTCGATGTGCACTGCGACACCGACGGTGCCCTGTCCGTCCGGCGTGATCACTGCGCCGCTGCCGTGGCCGGCGAACTGACCGCCCGACAGCTGTACCCGGAGCTCGGTGAGATAGCTCAGCACCAGCACGTCCGGCAGATGAACGCTGACTGCCACCTCGCCGCTCTGAGCCAGTGCCGGCGACGGCAGCAGAAGACCTGCCACCAACACCGTCACGCCGACCAGGCTTCGAATACACGTCACGCCGGGGCGCAACCGGGGTGCTGCCTCACGCATGGAGTGGGTCTCCCTCTTGCGAATGCGTGCCTTTGTTGTACTCGGCCGCGTGCACACCACAAAACTGCTGGTCGCGTAGTTGGCCTCCGCTGGACGCTCCTGACCCGGCGACCTCAGAGTTCGTCGCGTACCGACGTCATGGCGGGACAATCCTTTCCGGCCGGGTTCCTGGCGCCGCAACAGGGCATCTCAGCGGCCAGGGGGCGCCGCTAGTGGCACTAATGGCCAGTAACAGATGCACCTCGGGGCTATTCCCTCAGACGGTTGTAGCGCTGCAAGATCTGACGCAGTCGCTGATGGGGAAGCGCGTGCACGGTGATGTTGTCGGCCCCGGTCATGGTCTCGGCCGCCACCATGGCGTTGATCACTGCCTCCTCGGTAGCGGCGACCGTCGCGGCAAAGAACCGGCCGGTCTCCTCGTTCGCGAGCATCGACAGGGTCGAGGCGCCCGAGCGCGTGTTCGCCGCATCGCGATTTGCTGTGCTGATAGCCATGAAGATGTCGCCGGAGCCGTTTCCGGAAACACTGCCGTTGCGAGCCAAGCCGAGAGACACGCGTCGCGCCACACGCTTCAGCTGGTGCGGCAGCAACGGCGCATCCGTGGCCACGAGCACGATGATCGAGCCTAGCTCGTCGTGCGGCGCATCGGCGTCGCGTTGCGGTCCATGGCGTCCCTCCCGCGCCATACTTCGCGGCCAGCCGCTGGTCTCGGCGACGGGGGGGCCGCCATCCACGCCCGGCATCAGGTCGGGGATCTCGAGCCCGACCGGCACCCCGGCGACCCGTAGCAGCCGTCGCGAGCCGTAGTTGCACTGCACCAGCACACCGACCGTATACTCCCCGCCGGCGGCGCTTACCAGCCGCGACGAGGTGCCGATGCCGCCTTTGAAGCCATGGCAGATCATCCCGGTGCCACCGCCGACATTCCCTTCCCGGACCTTGCCGGCGCTGGCCGAGGCGAGTGCCGCCAGCGCGTGCTCCTCGGTCACGTGCTGGCCAAGAATGTCGTTCAAGGTGCCGTCCCAGGTCTCCCCGACGACCGGCAGCGAGGCCAACCACGGGGGATAGCCATCGCCGTCATAGTCGATGCTCTTGCGGGCTCCCCAGCGAACAACGGCGTGATGGACGATTCCGACGCTCAGCGTGTTGGTGATCATGAAAGGACCCTCCATGATCCCCGAGTCCTCGACCCAGGTAGTGCCGGTGAGCTCGCCGTCGCCGTTGAGTGCGAACCAGCCGGCAAGTACCGGCGCCGGGTCGTCCTTTCCGCGTGGCCAAATCGCGGTGACCCCGGTACGGACCGGCCCCTGGCCGACGACCAGCGGGCCGGCGCCGGAGATCAACGTCGTGTGGCCCACCTCGATTCCGGCAACGTCAGTGATCGCGTTGAGGGGCCCCGGTCGTCCGTCGAACGGCACGCCGAGATCACGAGCTCGTGGACTTTCCTGGGCGGCCAGGGTCGTTGCGGCAGCGATCGCGACGGCCGCCGCCAGCAGAACGAGGAATGGGGGTCTGGAGCGCAGCATCGAGAACCTCCAGGAACGGGTGGCGTCGTCGGCTACCGCCACGGTTCCCTATCGCCGCCTCGAGCTCAACCTCACGAGGCCCGGCGACCGCGCGCGACTCCCCCACGGCGGCACGGCGGCTGAACTCGAGCGCATAGAGTACGTACTCCGGGTAGATTCCGGTGCCCTGCGGGCCGGATATCGTGTAGGTGTTGCGGTTCGTCGCGCGCGCTACGAATGCGATCTCCACCCGGCCACTAGTGCTGCTGAAGCCCTTGTCTTCGGCGCGCTCACCGAACGTAAAGTAGGTCCAGACTTGCCCCCTCCCGGCGCCGGTAGGGCGCACGTGATCCGGCAGGCCGAGGGTCACCGCGATGCGCCCACGATCAGATCTCCAGCCGCGGAAAGGGGTATCGCGGTAGCTGACGTTGGCATGAGCAACGCGCTCGTAAAATGACTCCTTGAACGGGTTGGCCCGGTCTCGCGGCTCGCTGTCGCGACGCTCCCAGAAGCGCGCGATGAAGGATGCTCGCTCGTCCGAGCTCGCGAGCTCCTTCCAGGCGTCGCGCTCATCGTCGAGGATCAGGTATTCCACCGGCCCTTCTAGCCAGCGGTCCGGGTCGGCCTCGTGGTACGCCAACGCCATCGGACCTGTCTTCGGGTACTCGTCGCCGACGGCCGCAGGCGCACCTACCGGGAGAGCGAGTATGAACGTCAGAGCCGAGGCAGTCGCGACGCGAGCTCGCACGTCTCCTCCCGTGTTCAGCGGCGAAACCTAGCGGGATCATACGCGGTCGGGGCGTCGCGCCGGGCAGTGAGCGACGGCTTGGTTGCTCTGACCGTGACTTGGCCGCACGGCTCGACGTGGTCAGGGGTTGCCGCGGAGCCCCGGTCGCTCCTGGAGTCAGGTGGCTCGGGCCGGGCCCATCGCTGCCGCCAGCAGGTTGTTGTAACGGTTCGCCAGGTGACGGCGCATCATCATGCGGGCGTGCTCAGCGTCGCCCGTCTCGATGGCGTCGACGATCGCCAGGTGCTCCGCATCGGAGTGCATCGACTCGTCAGTCATATGCCCGCCGAGCGAGGCGAACCGCGTCATCTGCGACAGGCACGAGCTCACCAGCTCCACCATCAGCGCGTTGTTGCTGGCCTTGGCGACGGCGGCGTGGAACCGATCGTTACGCTCGATGGCCACTGCATAGCTCGCCGAATCACCAACTTGTATGTCGCAGCACGCAAGCGCTCGCATCTGCGCCTTGGCCTCGGTCCCGGCGCTCAGCGCGGCGCGGGCGGCGGCTTCGCCCTCGATCAGCAGGCGGATCTCGAACGTGTCTCTGACGTCATTGACGCTACTCCGCGCCACCGAATAGCCACGCCCGGGTACGTGGTCGACGAACCCCTCGACGAGCAGCTGCGACAACGCCTCGCGGACGGGGGTCCGGCTGGTGCCGTACCTCTCCGCCAGATCGCCTTCTCGCAGCGGGTCACCGGGCGTGACGTCACCGAGGATGATGCTGTCCCGCAGCCGAGTGTGAACGTGTACCACGCGTGTAACTGGGCCGAGCGATGGGCTGGACAAGGCGGGGATTCATCCGAGGCACGAGAAGGGGTCGGGGGATCATCTACGTTTCGAGGCGTGGACTCAAGACGCCCGCAGCCCGTGTCCCGTTCCAGGTGGCTCAAACTCCAATAGAATTGCCGGCGTTCCGTCGCTGACCCCGTTTGCCGAATTCTGGAGAACCCATGCGCGCACACCGTCATGCCTTCGCAGCGCTGCTGCTGTCGGCCGTCCTCCTGGTCCCGAGCTCGGGAGTGGCAAACGGCAGCTTGCAGAAGTTCGAGATGCTCGACGTGTTCGACCTCGAATGGGCCGCCGATCCCCAGATCTCGCCCGACGGTTCGCGTATCGCCTATGTGCGCAGCTTCTACGACATCAAGACCGACCGCCGAGCCTCGAACTTGTGGCTCATCGAGGTAGCGAACGGCGAGCAGCGGCCGTTGACCAGCGGGACGGCCAACAACGGATCGCCACGCTGGAGCCCGGATGGGTCGCGCCTGCTCTGGGTCTCCTCCGTCGATGGCGGCGCGCAGCTGTGGATGCGTTGGATGGACAGCGGGCAAACCGCCCGCGTCAGCAACCTGACACACGGCCCGGGCGCGGTGACCTGGTCGCCCGACGGCGCCTGGATCTCGTTCTCGATGTTCGTGCCTGCGGAGCCCGAGTCTGTAGGTGCGAGCATGCCGGCGGCGCCACGCGGGGCTGACTGGGCGCCGCCGGTGAAGGTGATCACGAAGCTGCAGTATCGCGCCGACGGAGCCGGCTATCTGCCCGACGGCACCAATCATCTGTTCGTCGTTCCGGCGGACGGCGGTACGCCCCGGCAGCTGACCCAGGGAGCTTTCAATCATTTCGGCCACTCGTGGGGGCCTGACGGGCAACACCTGGTGTTCTCGGCCAACCGTCACGACAACTGGCAGTACGATCCGGCGGACACCGAGATCTACGAGCTCTCCCTGTCGACCGGCGAGCTGCGCCAGCTCACGAAGCGCCACGGACCGGACAACAATCCGGCGGTGTCACCGGATGGCGGCAGGATCCTCTACACCGGCAACGACGAGCTCTATCAAGGATTCGACGTCAACGAGCTCTACGTCATGAACCGCGACGGCAGCGGTGTGGAGCGGCTGGCACCAGGCTTCGATCGCAATATCGGCGGGGCGCGCTGGAGCGCCGATGGCGGCGGCATCTGGTTCCAGTACACCGACGGCGGCGTCACCAAGGTGGCCTTTCTTCCCGCCAACGCGTCAGCCGAGCCGGAGTTGCGCGCCGACGGTCTCGGCGGACAGGACCTCGGGCGCCCCTATTCCTCCGGCGAGTTTTCGGTATCGGCAGGGGGCGATATCGTCGTGACCTATTCGCCCGGCGATGGGCCCGCCGACGTGGCACTGGTGGCCGACGGCGAGATGCGTCAACTCACCTCGCTCAACAGTGACTTGCTGGCGCACAAGTCGATCGGCGAGCCCGAAGGCATCCGCTGGGAGTCGACCTTCGACGGCCGCAGCATCGAGGGCTGGATCGTCCACCCGCCAGAATTCGACCCGGCGAAGAAGTACCCGCTCATACTGGAGATCCACGGTGGCCCGTTCGCCGCCTACGGGCCGCACTTCGCCGCCGAGATTCAGCTGTACGCCGCCGCCGGCTACGTGGTGCTGTACAGCAACCCGCGGGGCTCGAGCTCGTATGGAGAGGAGTTCGGCAACCTGATCCACCACAACTACCCGAGCCAGGACTTCGACGACCTGATGTCGGGTGTGGACGCGCTCATCGCCCGTGGCTACATCGATGAGGACAACCTCTTCGTCACCGGCGGCTCGGGGGGCGGTGTTTTGACCGCCTGGATCGTCGGCCACACCGATCGGTTCACGGCCGCCGTTTCGCAAAAGCCGGTGATCAACTGGTACAGCTTCGTGCTCAACGCCGACGCCACGCCGATCTTCTACAAGTACTGGTTCCCGGGCTTCCCATGGGACCATGCCGAAAACTACCTGAATCGCTCACCGCTGCACCACGTCGGCAACGTCAGCACGCCGACCATGCTGATCACCGGCGAGCGGGACTACCGAACGCCGATCTCGGAGAGCGAGCAGTTCTACACCGCGCTGAAGCTCCGGAAGGTACCGAGCGCGCTGGTTCGCATCCCAGAGGCCTCGCACGGGATCGCGGCGCGCCCGAGCCATCTGCTGGCGAAGGTGGCGCACGTGCTCGCCTGGTTCGAACGCTATCGGGGCACGCCGACACCAATGGACAATAGCTGAACGACCGAATCATGCGACTGTGTTCTAGTGGCCTGTAACAGATGAACGTTGCCTATCGCAGATGGGATTTGCGGGTGAGATCCAGGCGCGGCGAGGAAAGCGATGCAGTGAGCATCGTCGAGGAGGCGCAACGCCGATATCGCCCGCAACTGCCCGTCTGTCCGTAGGATGGCGGCCACGATAGGCAACGTTCATCTGTGGCCACTAGTCGCGCACCGCGTGCCGTCTGATTGGGCGAGTCCGGCTTGTAAGGCAAGCCGGGCCTACTCGCAAGCGAGGTCTCGATGCAGGGTATCCGTGTTCGTGTCGTCGCCGCCTGGGCGGTCGCAATCATGTTGGCGCTGTACTTCGTGCAGGCAGGGGCGAGCAAGCTCAACCCGTCGCCGGCGCTAGTGGAGCGATTCGAGGCCTGGGGATACAGCGGCAGCTTCGCGCGGGCGGTCGGCGTTCTCGAGACCACCGGGGCCGTGCTCGCGCTGGTGCCGTCGTACGCCGCGTACGGTGCACTGCTGATCTCGGCCGTAATGATCGGCGCCATCTACACCCACCTGTCCACCGGCATCGGTGGTCCCACCCTGGCCGCGCAGATGCTGGTGCTGGCCGGCGCGCTGATCGCATTGCGGGCGCGCGATGCGCGCCAGCTTGGCAGGCGGCGCCACACCGACCGGGTCTGACAGGGCGGCGGTGCGCGCCAATCCGGTGACCACGGCGTGGACTTTGTGCCGCAATCCTCTGCACCGGCTAGCTACAGCAAGCTGCGAATCCAACCACCGTCGACGGCGATCGATGCCCCGGTGATATAGCTGGCACGCTCCGAGGCCAGGAAGGTCACCATGGCAGCGAACTCGCGCGGCTCCGCCAGCCTCCCCATGGGGATCGCCTCCTCCCAGCCGGCGACGATGGCGTCACGGCTCCCACCGGTGGCCTCCGCCTGGCTCCTGGCCAGCTCCTCGACGCGCTCCGTCCAGGTGAACCCCGGCATGACGTTGTTCACCGTCACCCCCGAGGCGGCCACCTCATTGGCAAGGGTGCGTGCGAACCCGGTGACCGCAGCCCGAATGGAGTTCGACAGGATGAGCCCGTCGACCGGCTGCTTTACGGCAATGGAAGTGATGTTGATGATGCGCCCCCAGCCGGTGGACTTCATGCCCGGCAACACCGCACGACTGAAGTTGAGCACGCTGTCGAGGGTACCCAGCACGGCGTCGTTCCAGACCTGCCGCGAGTGCGCCTCGAACGGTCCTGCTGGAGGACCGCCCGAGTTGGTGATCAGCACGTCGACGCGCCCGTGGGCATCGTTGGCCGCTGCTACCACGGCATCCACATCGGTGGCGCGACCGACATCGGCCGGAACCGCCGCCACGTCGGCGCCGGTGGCAGCCAGCGCCGCTCGGGTTTCCTCGAGGGCCGCCTCGCCGCGGGAGCAGATGACGAGCTTGCAGCCTTCCGCCGCGAACTCTTCTGCGACCGCACGGCCGAGCCCGCGGCTCGCCGCCGCGACGATGGCGACCTTGCCCTGCAGGCCGAAGTCCACTTCTCAGCCCTCCCCGAAATACGTATCCGTGCCGTCCAGCCAGTCCTGTCGTGGAGGCGAGAACACGTCGACGTCGAGGGTGTCCTCCAGCGCCTCGGCCTTGTGGGGGACGTTGGAGGGCAGAGTCAGCACCTCACCCGCGTGGACATCGATGGGCTCGGCGTCCTCGCTCCCGACCCAGAACCGCAACACGCCCTCGAGAACGTAGGTCAGCTGCTCGTTGTCGTGCGAGTGCATCGGTACCACACCGCCCTTCTTCAGGTACACGTGCGCCAGCATCATGCGGTCGCAGGTGACCAGTCGACGGTCGATAGCGTCGGTGACGCGCTCCTTCGGCATGTCTTCCCAGCGGAACTTGGTTACCCCGTCCGTCATCAGCTCACTCCGGTTCGAAATCAACCGCCAGACGTGCGCGCAGCAGACGCTGCACGACGCCGCCGTCGGCGCCCGAGCCCGCCGCGGCCATCACCTGGCCCATGAAGAACCCCATCAATGCCTCACGACCAGCGCGATACTCGCCGGCCTTCTCGGGATTGTCGGCGACCACGCGGTCGACGATCTCCGCCAGCGCCGCCTCGTCGACCGCCGCGTCCAGCCCCCGCTGCTGCACGATAGTGCGCGGGTCGCCGCCCTCGGCAGCAAGCACCTCGAACACCAGACGGCCGACTCGCGCGCTGATTTCCCCTGCTTCGACCATCGCCACCAGAACGCCGAGCGCGCCAGCGTCGAAGCGCAGCGCCTGCAGGCCACATTCCTTGCTCGCCGGCAGCACAGAGTTGACGATCCACTTTGCCGTCGGCCCCGCCTCGGCGGGCGTGGATACGGCGACCTCGAAGAACTCCGCCACGGCACGATCGCCGGTCAAAACGTCTGCGTCAGCGTCGCTCAGTCCGAGCTCCCCTCGGTAGCGTGCATGGCGCGCCGCCAAATCGGCGTCGGATTCCCGCGCCGCCGCGCGTGCCTCAGCGGGCGTACGCTTGCGACGCTTGCGAACGGCGGCGGGGCCGCCGCCAGCAGCTTGCGAGGTCAACTCACTGCCCGGAACCGTATCCTCGTCCGGCTGGCTCGCGATCCGGTCCGCCGTCAGCACCTTGGCCCACGAGTCACGCAAGCTGACCACACGGTTGAAAACCGGCGTGCCGGGGATCGAATCGAGCGGATCGCTGTAGAAGTAGCCTTGGCGCTCGAACTGGAGGTGCGTCCCGGGCTCGATGTCGCCGACGCCAGGCTCTGCCACAGCGCCTTCGAGGACCTCCAGCGACGCGGGGTTGAGGTCGTCGAGCAGGTCGCCTTCGCGCCCTGGCTCGGCAACCGCGAAGAGCCGGTCGTACAGCCGTACGGTAACCGGGATCGCGTGTTCGGCCGACACCCAGTGCACCGTTCCCCGTACGCGCCGACCGTCGGGTGTGGCTCCGCCGCGGGTCTGGTCGTCGTAGCTGCAGCGTAGCTCTACAACCTCGCCAGCGTCGTTCTTGACGACCTCATCACAGCGGATCACGTAGCCGTAGCGGAGCCGCACCTCCCGACCCGGAGCCAGGCGGAAGAATTTCGCCGCCGGCTCCTCCATGAAGTCCTCGCGCTCGATGTACAACTCGCCGCCGAACGGCACCGTCCGCGACCCCTCCTTGGGCACGTCGTGGGGCCAGAACGGCGCCTCAATCTGCTCCACGTTGCCCGCCGGCCAGTTGGTAATCACGACCCTCAAGGGTCGCAGCACGCACATCACCCGCGGGGCTTCGTGGTTCAGATCATCGCGGATCGCGTACTCGAGCATGGCGATGTCGACACGTCCCTCTGTCTTCGCCACTCCGACCAGATCGCAAAAGCTGCGAATCGCCGCCGCCGTCACACCTCGGCGCCGCAACCCAGCGATGGTCGGCATGCGCGGATCGTCCCATCCGTCGACGTGGCCCCCCTCGACCAGCTGCAACAACAACCGCTTGCTAGTGATCGTGTAGTCGACATTCAGGCGCGAGAACTCGAACTGATGGGGCCTTGCCGACCCCAGATCGAGCGCATCGATGTACCAGTCGTACAGCTCCCGATTACTGACGAACTCTAGCGTGCACAGCGAGTGCGTCACCCCTTCGATGGCGTCTGATTGACCATGTGCCCAGTCGTAGAACGGATAGATGCACCATGCATCCCCGCGTCTGTAGTGGCGGGCGTGACGAATTCGGTACATCAGCGGGTCCCGCAGCTTCATGTTCGGATGGCCCATGTCGACCCGGGCGCGCAGCACCTTGGCGCCGTCGGGGAACTCGCCGGCGCGCATGCGCGCGAAGAGCTCCAGGTTTTCTTCCACCGAGCGATCACGATACGGGCTCTCGCGGCCGGCCTCCGTCACGGTGCCGCGATAAGCGCGGATCTCTTCCTCGCTGAGATCGTCGACGTAGGCCTTCTCCTTGCGAACGAGCTCGACGGCCCAGTCGTAGAGGCGCTCGAAATAGTCGGAGGCGTAGTACTCGTGGTCGCCCCAATCGAAACCCAGCCACCGCACGTCGGCCTTGATCGCCTCGACGTAGCGCGGATCCTCGGTTGCCGGGTTGGTGTCGTCGAAGCGCAGGTTGCAGTGGCCGCCGAACTCCGCCGCGACGCCGAAGTCGATGCAGATCGCCTTCGCATGTCCGATGTGCAGGAAGCCGTTCGGCTCGGGTGGAAACCGGGTCACGACGGTCTCGTACTTCCCCGACGCGAGATCGTCCCGAACGATCGTGCGCACGAAGTCGCCGCCGGACTCCGGATCGCCGTGTAGCCCCGGTTTCAGATCAGCCTTGCTATCGGCGGCCAAAGCGTCCCCCTGGCACCGGGCGCGGAGAGTGCGCCGAACGGCGAACGAGCAGCATCGCAGAATCGGCCCACCTTGGCTAGCGAGGCGCCGCCCGACGTCTGTAACGAGGTTCAGTCTGACGAGATGCGGTAGAGATAGTGTCGGCCCCGCATATACATCTCGGCGCCAACGATCGCCGGCGAGCCGTCGAACCCGTCGTCCAGGCTGTTACGCGCCAACACCTTGAAGTCAGCTCCGTTCTCGAGCACCAGGCCGCCGCCATCGCGGCCGATGAGATACACCCGGCCCGACGCCCCCACCGGCGACGCGTAGACCTCGCGCAGCCCCTCCAGACGTTGCGGCCCGTAACGCCGCTCGCCGCTGCTGGCGGTGTAGACGGTCAGTATGGGATCGTTGCTTTTGAGGAAATACAGCACGTCGTCATACAGCAACGGCGACGGCACGTACGGAGTGTCGCGTCCGACCTCCCAGGCAATAGCATCGGTATCGCCGATATCGCCGCTGGCCGTGTCGAGGCGCACGGCACGAAGCGCGCTGCCACGATACCCGGCCATCAGGTAGACAACCCCGTCAGCAAATACCGGCGACGGAATCGAGTTCAACGTCAGCCCGGCGCCATGCCAGATCAGCTCCCCGGTGGCGAAATCGTAGCTGCGGACGCGATTCGTACCCGCGGTGACCACCTGCTTCCGACCGGCATGCTCCACCACCAGAGGCGTGGCCCACGTGGTGATCTCGTCGCGAGCCGTGCGCCAGAGCTCGCCGCCGGTGCGCTTGTCGAGTGCGACGATGTACGACGGTCCTTCGTGATCCCAGGTAATCACCAGCGCATCGCCGTGCAGCGTCGGCGAGCTTCCCTCGCCAAATTCGCGCCGCGTCGACATATCGCCAAGGTCCTTTTCCCACACCAGGTTGCCGTCCAGGTCGTAACAGAAAAGGCCGCGCGAACCGAAGTAGGCCCAGACGTGCTCGCCATCGGTCAGCGCAGACGCCGAGGCGAAGGAGTTGTTCATCTGCCGCGCCTCGTGGGGGGTCTCCTGGCGCGCCGTGCGCTCCCACGCCACCGAGCCGTCGACCCGATTGATCGCCATGATGTTGAAGCGTAGGGGTGTGGTCGGTGTCGGCGGCCCACGGCGGCCGCCGCGCTCAGAGGGATCGGGGGCAGGCTCTCCGACCGCGGTGAGCACGTAGACGCGATCGCCCCACACCACCGGAGTGCCGGAACCATGCCCGGGGATGGAGACCTTCCAGGCGATGTTCTCGGTCTCGCTCCAGTGCAACGGCGGGTCCCCATCTGGTGACACACCGGACATCATTGGCCCACGCCACATCGGCCACTGGCTGGGGGTCTGGAGGCCCGGGGTGGACGCCGGAACGGCAATCGCGATCACGCACACCAAGACGCCAGCAACTAGATGCCTCAACGGCATACCTCCGGGGTTCACGGAGTGACCGGGCGGGCGACCCGCAGGCGATGTGCTCCGCGGTCACCAAGCAACTGACATCTTCGCGCCTGGCGGCGCCGACCGCACGGCCGATAGGCCGAAGCTTCCGTAAAGAACTGTCAGGACGGCGGCGCAACACACGCTGCCGGAATAACGAGCGCGGGACGACAATCAGCCGGCCCCGCCGCGCGGGCGTAGACCATCGAGCAACAGCCTGGTAAGGACCTCCGGTAACTGGTCACGGCGCTCGTCGAGCATCGTGTCGCCGAGCAGACGCTGCATTACCAGCCCGAGGACACTCGCCGTCACCACTCGCGCCGCGAGCGCCGGGTCGGCGGTACGCACCCGTCCGCGAGCCGTGAGATCGGCGAGCAAGGTCTCCCCCATCTCGGTTGCGGGCCGCAGAACTTGCTCGTAATAGCCTCGACGATGCTGCGGGTCGATCAGCAGCTCCGGCCAGGTTGCGCGCAGCAGGTCCAGCCGCTCCCAGAGCGTGTCGAGTCGATGTCGCAAGTAGGCCGTCATGAAGTCGCGAAAGCTCGCAGCCGGCTTCTTACCGAGATCCATCTTGCCGCGCTCCGCGGCCGCCAGGCGATCGAGGAGGCCGAGCAACACGTCGGCCTTGTCGCCGAAGTAGTTGTAGATCGTTCCGTCCGCCACTCCTGCACGCCGAGCGATCGCCCGTACAGTGGCGCGCTGGTAGCCGACCGCCGCGATCTCCTCGACAGCGGCATCGAGAATCCGCTCCCGCCGGCGGCGCGCTCGATCGGTGTGAGCCATCGGCACGCCGGCCAGTTGAGTGTCCACGGATGGTGAAGGAGCGCCTTGTTCAGGCATTCGATCTCTTTCTGTTCCACTATGAATGATTATTCATTCAATTATTGAACGATTATTCATTTCGTTCAACGCCATGGGCGAAACGATCTTCCGGTCCGGAAAGGCTCTCGACGCTCGGCGGCAGCGTTCGCGATGGTGCTGCCGCGGTAGCAGGCAGGATGGCTCGCGGCTACAGTCAGGGGACACCGACCGAACAACAGGGTGCCTGATCGCCGTTGCGAACGCTGCCGACGCCAGAACAACTCCTGATTCGACGACTTGGGCCGTCACAGCACGCTTCGCCACTAGCCGCCGCCGGCGTGCTGGTGGTCAGCGACGCTCAGGGCGTCCTGATTCCGTCCGACACCGAGACGCTGGCCCGGGTTCGAGGGCCGATCCCGGCGTTCGAGGCGGCCGGGCCACGCGCCGAGATCTTCTTCGATCCACCGGGCACCAGCATCGGCATCGTCACCTGCGGTGGGCTGTGCCCCGGCATCAACGATGTCATTCGCGCCATCGTCCTCACAGCCTGGCACGAGTACGGCGTTCGCCGGGTGCTCGGATTCCGTTACGGCTTTGCCGGCCTGACCGGCGCGCGCGGCCCCGAGCCGCTGACCCTCGACCCGGACGTCGTGCACGAGATCCACAGCCTCGGCGGAACGATCCTCGGCTCGAGCCGTGGGCCGCAGATCGTCGCCGATATGGTCGACGAGCTGCAGCGGCGGCAGATCGATATTCTGTTCGCCATCGGCGGCGACGGCACGATGACCGGCGCCTCCGAGCTCGCCGCCGAGATCAGCCGACGCCAGCTGCCGATCGCCGTGGTCGGCATCCCAAAGACGATCGACAACGATATTCTCTGGCTCGAGCGCAGCTTCGGCTTCGCTACCGCCGTGAACGAGGCGGCGCGATCGATCGTCGCCGCTCACACCGAGGCGCACGCCGTGCGGCACGGGATCGGCCTGGTGAAGCTCATGGGTCGCTACGCCGGCTTCATCGCCGCGCACGCCACGCTGGCCCACAACCAGGTCAACTTCTGCCTGGTGCCCGAGCTGCCATTCGCGCTCGAAGGAGACCGCGGTTTCCTGGGTCTGCTAGAGCGCCGGCTGGAAACCCGAGGTCATGCGGTGGTGGTCGTCGCCGAGGGCGCCGGTCAGGAGCACGCGAAGCACCACAGTCCGGCCCGCGACGCCTCCGGCAACCCCACGCTCGCCGATATTGGCCCCTTTCTGAAACGGCGCATCCAGGACCATTTCGGCGCCCGCGACGTGGTGGCGGCGGTGAAGTACATCGACCCCAGCTACCTGATCCGCAGTCTACCGGCCAACGCCTTCGATTCCGCCCTCTGCCTGACCCTCGGTCAGCACGCCGTACACGCGGGTCTGAGCGGCCGCACCGACATGTTGGTCGGCACCTGGGGTGGTCGCTACACCCATGTACCGCTGCCACTGGCGACCAGCGAACGGCGCCAACTCGACGTCGAAGGGGCGGTGTGGCAACGGGTGCTCGAAGCCACCGGGCAGCCCGGGGTCATGCGCGACGAATGAAGGGCAACCTTGTGAGCTGCCGTGCGTCTTAACGGAGGGAGAGAGTAGTGTGACTGCGATAGTCGCGCCGCCGCCACCGATGATCCGATTCCAGTACACGAGTCACCGTGACTAGCTCGACCAATCTCTCGAGCCCAGGGTTCGACGAGGAGCTCCGCACCTACATCCAGGAGCGCCTGCGGCTGGTCGCCGGTGCCGTCACGGTGATCACCGGCGTGCTCGCAGCGGCGTTCCTGTTCACCTTGTGGCGCCAAGGCGAGGACACCTTGCTGACCGTCCTCGTCAGCTTCGTCACCACGCTGCCGAACGCAGCTCTGTTCTGGCTCGTCCTGGGTGCGTCGATCATTCGGCGCGGCCTGCAGAGCCGCCGCCTCTCGGAGCGTGGTCTGGCGATGCTGGACGGCCTGCTACTGCAGATTCTGGTGGCGCCGTGTCTGCTGCTATTCGCCACCTCGCACAACTTCGCCTTCTCCGGCTTCGCGTTGGTGCTGCCCTTCCTGACGCTGTTCATCTTGACGCGCGCGACGCTGGTCCCGAGCTCGGCGGTCCGCACCTTCTGGCTGTCGATTCCAGCGCCCATCGGCATGCTCGCGATCCAGCTGTGGCACGGCGAATCGTACGCGTTTCCCGGTCAGCCCTACCCCCACAGCCACTACGTCAACATGGTAATCCAGAACCAGGTTCTGCTGATCGGCACCATCGGCGTGGCCTGCGTCGCCTCGCGTGTGAACCTCGGCCTCCGCCGCCGCAGCTACGAAGCTGGGCACCTCGGGCAGTACGAGATCCACGGCAAGCTCGGCGCCGGGGCGATGGGAGAGGTCTACGGCGCAACGCATTCGCTGCTGAACCGTCCGACGGCGATCAAGCTGCTACGACCGGAGATCGCCGGCGAGAGCTCGCTGCGGAGGTTCGAGCGCGAGGTCAAGCAGACGAGCCGCCTCACGCATCCCAACTCGGTGGGCATCTATGACTACGGACACACCGCCGACGGCGTCTTCTACTACGCCATGGAGCTGCTCGACGGCGCCAACCTGCGGGAGATCGTCGAGACCACAGGCCCGATGCCGGCCGGGCGCGTCATCCACGTGCTGTCGGCGGCCTGCGGCGCGCTCGCAGAGGCACACTCGAAAGGAATGGTGCACCGCGATATCAAGCCCGCCAACATCATGCTGTGCCGGCAGGGCGGCGAGACGATGTCGTCAAGATTCTTGACTTCGGCCTGGTGAAGAACCTCAGCCAACAGGCCCCGGAGCTCGACGGCATGATTATGGGCACGCCCGAGACCATGGCCCCGGAGGCCGTGTACCCCGAGATGATGGGGCCGCGCGCCGACCTCTACTCGTTGTCTGCGGTCGCCTACTACCTGCTCACCGGTACCCCGTTGTTCGTCGCCACTGATGTCCGCGAGTACATCCGCCAGCACCAGACCAAACAGCCTGACGCACCGCGGTCCCGCAACCCCGACGTCCCGGTCGACCTGGAGAGGGTGATCCTCAGCGGGCTCTCCAAGGACCCCGGAATGCGTGCCAAGAACGCCATCACGATGCGCGACCAGTTGCTCGATTGCGAGGCCGCCGGCAGCTGGCTCGCCACCGAGGCCGACGAATGGTGGGGTGGGTTTGAGAAGCCCTCACCGATGCAGTATTCCAGTAGCTCTACGGGCTCGGAGAGCATCATGGCGACGGCGCTCATCGGCGAAGCCACGGCGCTACTCATCGAAAGTAGCCACCTCGATGCGGTCGACGACGGCGAGACCGAGGCCAGCGGCTAGGCAGTCCAGAAACCGCCGACGCGGCAGCAGGGGCAGCGATCGTTCTGAGGTACGCTCTCGCAGACTTCCACTGACCCGCCTGCGAGGTATCCGATGCGCAACCCGATCATCTTCGCCCTGCTCACCGCAATGTGCTGGGGGCTGTACGGTCCGACCCTGGCACAGGCGCGCTCGTCGCTGTCGAGCCCCTTCAAGCCGTACTTCCTGATCGGGCTCGCCTACATCGTCTGGGCGATCGTAGGTGGACTCATCGGCATGCGTGTAAACGGCGACGAGCTATCGATCAGCAGCGCCGGTGCCTTCTGGGGTTTCGCCGCCGGTACGCTGGGTGCCTGGGGGGCGTTGAACCTGACACTCGCCATGTTCACCGGCGGAGCGGCGCTCCCCCACCTGGTGATGCCGATCGTGTTCGGCGGCGCGGTGACCATCTCGGCCCTCGTTGCCCTACCGCGCGCCGATAACGTCAGTCCGTGGCTGTGGCTCGGCATCCTGGTGGTGGGCGCGGGCATCGTCATGGTGGCGTACAACACCCCACACGCGGCCCCGCCAGGTGGCGGCGCGCAGGTGGCCGAGTCGGCCACGGCCGACTGAGCCGCGGCTCGCAGCGGAACCCACCCGGCGCACCCCACGAGCCCGCGCCAGACGATAAGATCGACGGAGTGGGCGCCGCCGCCGCGCAGCGCCCGGTCTCCAGAGATCACCCGAAGGCCGAAAGCCGGAGCTCCGAGATGAACATCAAGCGTATTGCCGCGATCGTTGTAGTCCTTGTCGCCTTCGCGGGAGGATGGCTATATGCCGGTCGCACGCCGTTGGTCGATGGCGTGACGGTGGAGATGTATCAGAATCCGGCGTGCGGCTGCTGCAGCAAGTGGGCGGCCCACATGGAAGCCGCCGGCTTCACCGTCGAGATCCACAAGACCGACCAGCTCAACAGCATCAAGGAGCGCGAGGGTCTGACAGCCGCGACCGCCGGCTGCCATACGTCGAAAGTCGACGGCTACCTCGTCGAAGGCCATGTGCCCGCACGCGAGGTGGCGCGATTGTTGAGCGAGCGCCCAGACATCAAGGGCATCACCGTAGCCGGGATGCCGATGGGGTCGCCCGGTATGGAGGGCGGTCGACGAGACCGTTACGACGTGCTCTCGATCGACAACGAGGGCAACACGGCAGTCTTCGCCAGCTACTGATGCGCCGATCGACCCGACCCGTCGGCGTGCTCGCCGTGGCGTTGTGGATCGGCGTCACCGGCGCGGCGACAACGCTGGCGCAACAAGAAACGCCGGACGAGCTGGAGATGCTCTACGGCCTCGGCATCGCTTTCGAGGAGTTCCTCGAGTCCGTCGACCAACGCCGTGCGGCCTGGCTGACCAACTACGCTGACGGCGCTCCGTCGCCCCAGGCGATCGATCGCGCGCGTGGTGCCGGTGCCGCGGCCAAGCTTCTCGTCGTCGCCGAGGACTGGTGCGGCGATTCGGTCAACACGATCCCGTACCTGGCTCGGCTGGTGGAGGCAACGGACGGGCTGGAGATGCGGATCGTCGATTCGGAGACCGGAGCCAACCTGATGCGCCGGCGCCCGACTCCCGATGGCCGCGCCGCGACGCCCACGATCATCGTGCTCGACCACGACTACGCCGAGATCGGCAGCTGGATCGAGCGCCCCGGCGTCTTGCAGGAGTGGTTTCTCGGCAACGAGGACGATCTGCCGCGCCGCGAGCTCTACGACCGCAAGTACGCCTGGTACGCCGAAGACGCCGGAAACGAGACTCTCAGCGACATCACCACGCTGCTCGAGCACGCATTCGGCAACGGCGCCAAGCGAGACCGCTAGCGGCGGCTGAACAGGCTGCGCACGAAATCCGCCAGCCCGACGCGCTCCAGCGCCTCGCCGCTCTTGTCTTTCACCGTGCTCAGCAGGCGACGCGCCCATGCCCACTCGAGTCCGAGGATGGCGAGCCCGATGGGAATGACGACGAACGCCGGACCCGGCGTTACCAGCAGCACGAGGCCGATCAGCAACACCGTCACGCCGACTAGCGTGACGACAATGCGCCGCGCCGCCTTGTAGGTCAGGTCCGCAAGCTGGAAAAGCACCGGCACCCTCGCCTAGCGGACCGTGGTGGAGGTGTGGCGGGTCTGATGACGGCTAGTCATCGTCGACCTGTCGCAATTGCTCGACAAGATTCTGGATTCCCTCACGCGCCAGCACGATGGCGTGCACCTTCATCGGTGGCAACGACCCGAGCACGGAGAGAATATCCTCGTCCCTGATAGACGCGGCTTCATCGACGGTTGTTCCGGAAATCAGCTCGGAGGCAACCGATCCAGCAGCGATGGCGGCAGCGCATCCGTAGGCTTTGAAGCGCGCTTCAACGATCACGCCATCACGACAGTTGGCCACTAGCCGCAGCATGTCGCCACAGACAGGGTTGTGTACCAGCGCGACCCCGTCGGGATCGGCAAGATCGCCGAGATTGCGAGGGTTGTTGTAGTGATCGGCGAGACCGCTATTGTCGTTCATGTCGCTCGCTGGAAGAACCGCAATCGTGACCGGGGCAAGCCTAGCAGGCCGTGGTGGAGTGTGATGAGTGTGCCAAGCGCGCCCACGGTCCGATCTCGAGCATGAAACCTGCCCGAGACGGGGCCGTCTTAGTCTGATGAAGACCCTTCATTATCGAACCTGATCGGAACCCGATGAACGTCATCGAGACTCTCGACTTGTCGAAGACCTACACCGGGGGACCCTTCGGGTCGCGCGTCGATGCGCTTCGCAACGTGAGCATCGCTGTCGGCACCGGCGAAGCGTTCGGGCTGCTGGGACCCAACGGCGCCGGCAAAACCACGCTCGTCAAGATACTGCTGGGGCTGGTCCACCCTACCGGCGGTGGTGCGGTGCTACTAGGGGAGGCGGCCGGCAGCCCGCGCTCGCGCCACCACGTCGGCTACATGCCGGAACGCCGCGAGTATCCCGACTTTCTGACCGCAGCGCAGGTCCTGGAGCTGTTCGGCCGTCTGCTGGGGATGGACAAACGCGAGCGGGCCCGACGCATCGACATCGTGCTGGAGGAAGTCGAGATGTCGGCCTGGCGGGACCACCGGGTAGGCGGCTTCTCCAAGGGAATGCAGCAACGTCTGGCGCTGGCGCAAGCGCTGCTGCCAGATCCGCAAGTCCTGTTCTTGGATGAACCGACCGAGGGCATCGATCCGCTCGGTCGAGTGTCGATTCGCGGCATCCTGCGGCGCAACCTCGAGAAGGGCAAGACGCTTTTCGTGAACTCGCACATGCTCGGCGAGGTCGAGCTCCTGTGCGATCAGGTGGCCATCCTGGTGAAGGGTCGCGTGCGGCGCGAGGGCCCGCTGAGCTCGCTGCAAGCCCCCAACCCCGAATACCGCCTCGTGCTGGCGACCACGGACGACGAGACAGCGCGCGCCGTGCTGTCAGCCGACGGCGAGGAACACGAGCCGCTGTCTGCCCCGCCCGGGCGCAGCGCGTGGCGTCTGAGCGTTACCGATCGGAGCGAGCTGAACGCCGCACTCGACCGTGTGCGCCAGGCCGGTATCGAGATCGAGGAGATCCAGCGGGTCCGTGCGAGCCTCGAGGAAGTGTTCGTGCAGACGATCAGCGACGCTTCTGCACACGACTCCGAGGCCGGCCTGCCGGGGGGAGTAAGGTCAGACCAGGAACCGGGGAGCAGAGCCGATACCAGAGAAGCCGACGACGCCGAAGAACCGGTGCCCGTCGAGGTGACAACGGAGACCGAGTCATGACCGACGCGGCCGCCTCGATGCCAAGTGTGCCAGCCGTCAGTGGCCACCGTCTCACAATGCAGCAAGTCGGTGCGCTAGTCGGCTACACGGTGCGGGAAGCACGCAACAAATGGACGCTGGTTGCGCTCTTCACGCTCACAACATTGTTCCTGATCGCGCTGGCGACGGTGATCTCCGTCGACGTGGTCGAGGGGACGATCGCGTCGGCGAGATTGTTCGGCACCATCCCGCTCGAGATCGGCGGCAACGAGATCTCGATTGCCGACGCGGTCACCGTCATCCAGGTGGTGATCGTGAGCTTGCTGAGCACTTTCGGGCTCGTGCTTTCGTTGTTCGTGACCGGCAATATCATCCCGCGCACGTTGCACACCGGTTGGGTCGACTTGCTGGCCTCGCAGCCGGTGGCGCGTACGACGCTGGTGCTGGGTCGCTCGCTGGGCGCGCTCGGCGTCGTGACCTTGTCCGTGGCGTACCTGTTCGGCGGCAGCTGGTCGCTGCTCACATGGAAGACTGGCTTCGGCAACGCCGGGTTCCTGCTCGCGGGCCTGATCGTGCTGTTCACCTTTGCCTGCTGCTACGCCGGCATGGTGCTCGTCGGTGTGCTCACCGGCAGTAGCCCAGTGAGCATCATCGCCGGCATCGGCATCTGGTTTCTCGGCCTGATCCTGTATCCGCTCCATACGTACTCGGAATGGACCACCGCGTTCCGCGCCGGCTGGCCGAGATCCCTGGTCACCGGAATCGCCGAGACCTTGTACTGGATCCTGCCGAAGACCCTGGAGCTGACGGACCGCGCCAGCCTGGCGACCCGCCTCGAACCCATTTCCCTGACGCCGATGTGGACGTCCTTGCCGTTCCCACTGATTTGCCTGGCGCTGGCATGTTGGTGGTTCGCGCGTCAGGATTACTGAGCTGTCAGACTGTTGATCGCCCTGGTGGAGGAACGAGTATGAACATCAAGCTGGCCCGCGATCGGGTCTTTCCACGGACCACAATCGCGTGGGCCCTGGCGCTGTTGCTGCTGCCTCCCATCGCGTGCTCCGGCACCGCCTCCCCCGCAGCCGGCGGTGAGGCCGAGGAAGCGGCGGCCCAGGGTGATCTGATCGCACGGCTGCCCGCCGATGCGACGACCGTTGGCCTGATCGACTTCGCGGCGTTACGCAGCAGCCCGGCCTACGAGTTCTTCAAGCAGGAGGGTTCCGCCCTCGGCGACTCGGACGAGTTCGAGGAGATCATTGCCGAGACCGGAATCGACCCACGCACCGACCTGCACCGCATCGCCTTTGTGTCCAACCGCTGGTTCTCCGAGGACATGGGCGACGGCTCGGGCGCGGTGCTGGTAGCGACCTTCGACCGCGGCAAGGTCCTCGAGTCGCTGACCGGTCACGACACCGTGGAGCACAACGGCTACACGCTCTACGCCGTCGGCGACTGGGACTCGGGCGACACCGACGACGACTCCCACGGGGATGAGTCGGACAGCAACAGCGAGTCACATGAGGACGGGTCTGACGACGATGACGAGCACGATGGCGACTCCGACGCCGATAGCGAATCCGACGAGGAGGGTGCCGCAAGCTACCTGACCATCCTCGACGACAGCACCGTCGCGTTCGGCGGCAACGAGACTATCCGCGCCATCATCGACGTCGCCAATGGCGCCGCCTCGGCGCGCACCAACAACCGACTCATGGGGTTGCTCGAGGATGTCGATCCCGACAGCGAGACCTGGTTCGTCTCGTCGCAGGACGCGCTGTTCAAGGACCTCACCCCGGACGACAACGTGCCTATGCAGCAGATACCCATCGATCGCATCAACGCGATGATCATTTCGCTTCGACTGACCGACGGCCTGCAGGTCAATCTCCGCGGCCGCACCGAAGAGTCCGCCGACGCCAAGCTGCTCGGTGACTCGCTCAACGGCATGCTCGCGTTCGGCAAGATGATGATCCAGGGCAGCGACCCGGAGGTGTTCTCGATCCTCGACCGCGGCATCAACGCCGGCAGTAGCGGCCGCGACGTGACCCTCCGCGCCGAGCTGTCGTTCGCCGACCTCGAAGCGTTGCGCGACTATGCGCATAAGATGTTCGCGGACTCGATGGGTGGGGAGCCTGCGGGGTAGTCGAGACGGGCGGAGACGGCACGCACCGCCCTTCTGCAACGTGGGGCGTCAGTAATCGATGTGTGTTCGTGCTCTCGCGTCGTGGGCGTCAACATCCGAACGGTAGTGTTGGCGATGTTGCTGAAGGGCGGTGCGTGCCGTCTCCGCCTTGCAACTCCCAGGTTTCACGCCCTCGGGGAAGAACGTCTGGCTGCGCTAGTGGCTTGCGTGGGGTGGGAGAGTCTCCCCGAGCCGCCTAATCGGACGCCGGTAGGCTGGCGAGCAGGGTCAGGACGTCAAACAGCAGTCTCGGGGCCCGACGGATGGATTCGACGGACAGGCGCTCATCGACGGAGTGCCCTTGGCCATCACCGGGACCGAGGCGGATCGGGGACCATCCGTAGGCGACGATGTCGCGCTCGCGGAAGAAGT
The DNA here is from genome assembly GCA_965197275.1 of Acidobacteriota bacterium. GTDB lineage: Bacteria > Acidobacteriota > UBA890 > UBA890 > WLXD01 > DASCOT01. The sequence continues at coordinate 40,649 of CBDAMQ010000028.1, read as the reverse complement.
GGCTATCGGTGAAGCCGGCGAGCACAGTGGGGATCACTGTGGCGTTGCCGTTGTCGCGACGAGCAGCCTCTTCGATCGCTCCCCAAAGCGCCGTGTCGCGTGCTGAGGCCGAGGGCTCGAAGCTCAACAGCGTCTCTATCTCGATCTCATCGTCGTCGATCACGTCGCGCAGCGAGGCAATGAACAGCTCTGGGCGCTCGCCCGGGAGTAGCCGACAGTCGAGCTCGGCGACGGCGGCGGCCGATATCACGTTGGTCTTCGAGCTTCCCTCGAGAACGGTAATGGCGATGGTGTTGCGCAGCAGGTTACCGAATGAAGCCTCGAGCGCGTCGAGCATGCGGGGTCGGGCGATGTTGCGCTCGATGGTGCGCATCTCGGCGGCCAGCTCCGGATCGGCCTCGAGGACCGCTGCGGCCCGAATGGCCTCGGCGACCGCGGGGACCAGGCGGATCGCCGGTCGGTAGGTGCGGACGCGATCCAGCGCCCGCACGAGTCGGTTGGCTGCCGACATGGTGATCGCCCGCGAGCCGTGACCGGCCGGGCCTCGGGCAGTGAGGCGCAGCCAGAGGGGAGTCTTCTGGGTGGTCTCGATGCCGTGCACGGGGCGATTCCCCACCATGCGAACGCTGCCGCCCTCGGTAAGCACGAACTCGACGCCGTCGAGCAGGTCGGGACGATCGCGAACGATGTGGCCGGCCCCTTCAAAGCCACCGGTTTCCTCGCCCGCCGTGGCCATGAATATCACGTCTCGACCGAGCTCGATCCCGGCCCGACGAAGCGCCACCATAGCGAGAAACTGCACGATGGCGTCGGCCTTCATATCGGCCACGCCACGGCCATAGATGTGGTCGTCCACCACCTCGCCCGCGAAGGGGTCGAGGTTCCAGAAGCGTGCATCGGCTGGCACCACGTCGGTGTGATTGAGTAGTACAATGTGCCCGCCGAGCGTGCCGTTGCCGGACAGGCGAGCCACGAGGTTGGCGCGTCCGGGCTGGCTCTCGAACACCTCGTGCCGCATGCCTTCGGCAGTGAAGAGCGCAGCAAAGAAATCCGCCGCCAGGCTCTCGTTTCCCGGCGGGTTCACCGTGCGGATGCGCACGTAGTGGCGCAGCAACGCCACCGCCTCGTCGCCGACCGACTCCCAGTCGATCCCCTGCGGGGCACCGCCCGCGGGAGTACCGACACAAAGGGCAAGAGCGAACCCGATCAGAACCGCGGGCGCAGCTCGACTGCGTGCCACTTCACCTCACTCTGATGTTGATGGTCGAGCGCTCGGGGAACCGCCAAAGCACAAGCTTACCCCGTGTTACGCTGCTTTGAGCAGCTTGCCTACCATCCTGGGGAACGCATGAAACGAACCGTGCTCATCTTCATCGCGCTGCTCCTGGTGGCCGGGGCAGCCGCGGCGTTCTTCCTGGACTTGCTCCCCACGCCCGGTCCGTCCTACACCGTGACCACGACGTTGTACGACACCGACGCCAGTGGTACCGCCGACCTTCGCCTACAGGACATCACCTCGACGGCACGACTGTGGTACTGGGACCGTGACGATGACGGGACTCCGGATGTCGTCGCCTATGACGCCATCGTGGATCCGGATGGTCAGCTGCAACCCACCGGGAGCATCACTGCCTGGGACTACGGCGCCGATTCGATCCTCGATATGGGCGACGTACCGGGAGTCCTGCAGGAGGTACTGCGTTCCGAGCCACTCGCGACCGCCGTGGCTGCGTCCGGCCCCGGCAACGTCGAGCTGGTGGACATGCGCGTTCGCGGCTTCGTCGGCGAGCTCACGCGCAGGTACGACGACTGGCGGTTGTCGGGCTTCGAGCTCGGGGTGCTGGGCGCGAAGCTGCCCGACGCCGATCGGCTGCTGCCTGGGGCGGCGCGTGCCTACCGCTTCGGTGTTCACCAGGGATTCGATATGTACGGCGGCCACGTCGGAGTACCAACGGGTTACGGCGCCCCGGTAGTGGCCGCGAAGCCGGGAGTCGTGACACGCGCCGACCTCAACTACGTAGAAATGAAACCGGACGAGTACGCCGAGGTCATCGCCACCTCGCGCGCCGCCGGCACAACCCCGCCCGCCGAGCTCGATCTACTGCGGGGGCGTCAGATCTGGATCGATCACGGTCACGGCATCGTCACCCGCTATGCCCACCTATCGGCGATCGCGCCGGGCGTCGATCCGGGTGCCTCTGTCGAGGCTCGGTCGGTCATCGGGTTCGTGGGCAACTCGGGCATGGAAGCAGGCGCCAACGGCACCCGAGGAGGAGCCCATCTACATTTCGAGCTGCGAGTCGACGATCACTATCTGGGCGAGGGCATGACCCCGGACGCGATTCGCGCCCAGGCGAGCCGGGTCTTCGGTCTGGAGCAATAGGCTCTCCGAACCCGTCGCACGCAGCGACGGATGATCGGCGCCCGGACTCAGAGCAGCCAGCCGGCGAGCATTGCCATCAGCGCCAGCGCCCCGGCGGACCCGGCGACGACGACCGGCGCGGCGATCGCCGGCACCACGACGAGGGCAACGGCGCGGACCCGGTCGAGGTCGTATACGCGCTCGGCGACGAGCACCACCGCCGCCAGCTGCCAAAGCCATACGGCCCAGCCGAAGAACGCCTCGATGACCGGGATGCCGATGATCCATAGCGCCAGGTAGGTGTGCCCGAACGGTCTGTAGAACGCCAGGAAGTCGCGCTTCGCGTCCAGGAAAACAACCGCACCGAGGTGTACCACCGCGGCGAACAGGAAGCTGCCAGCGAGGTACACGACGCTGTACCCGAGGTGGCCGGCAAATGACAAGCTGGTGCCAGCGGCGGCGGCGATGCCGGCAAGCGACGCGATCACCATGGCGGCCGGGAACGCGTCGTCGTCGCTGGACACGGCATCGACAGCCACGGCGCGGAACCGCAGGATATCGAGCGCTGAGCGGATCCTCGCGAGCGCACTGTCGTGCTGGTCGTCAGATGCGGCGGCGTCGATCATTGGACCCGAGCTTTCGTGCGCGCTCATCTCATCCCCGGAACCAGAGCAGCAGATATCCCCAGTTTAGCGCGCACCCGGCAACGATTGCCCGGCGCGCGGCGACGGGTAGAACCGTCGGGATGCGTGGCGGCTGCAGCACCCCGGCGAGCATCAGCGCCGCGATCGGCAACCAGGCAATCGCGACAATGCCACCGAGCGCTACCAGCGGGTTCCAGGCGAGCGCCGCGGTCGCGTTGCCCGTCATCAGCGCCACCAATGCGCGCGTGCCGCCGCAGGTGACGCACGGCACCCCGAAGATCACCAGCAACGGACAGCGTACCTGGACTAGGCCGTGCCACAACGGGTGCAGCGCGGCCACGGCCAGGATGCCGGTCGCGACCATGGCCGTCAGTGCTACCTCGAGCCTTCCGAGTCTACCGGCTATTGGTGCGGCGGCGGGCACGCCGCTCACCCGCCGAGCCCGGCCAAGGCACCGGCGGCGGCACCGAATGCCAGTAGCAGGAGCATCAAACAGCAACACAGCGCCACGTAGGGCACCAGGACGGCAGCCGCTGCACGGCCGGTCGGCACACCCTGTGCTTCGCGCAGGCCGATGGTGGTGCTGACAATCCCCCACAGGGTGGCTACTAGGCCGCCACAGAACGGCATCGCGAGCCAGACGTAGTTAGCGCCAGCGGCGTAGCACACCGTCTTGAGCGTAGTCTCGGGCGGATGTGGCGCGCCGCCGAACAAGAGCAACAACAGATGATAGATACCGGTGATGATGATGGCGAACACCAGCACCGCGATCGGCGCGAGAATGAACCCGACAATCCCGATAGTGTTGGCGACCGCGATCTCACCGAAGTCGAGCCCGCCGAAGGGCCCCAGCATCGTGCGGGTCGCCGACTGCCACAGCAGGCCGAAGAAGCTACCGAAGGTGCCGACGATGAGCAGAAAGGCGATCGCACCACCGACGTCACCGTCGCGACGCATACTCCGGAAGGTCTCGTTCGGCGAGAAGAGCACCCCGCGAACGGTATCCAAGGCTCCGGTCGCCGAGCGGCCAGGGTCATCCGCTTCCCAGGGCACTCCGGGACGCCGGGACGGACCGGCCTCCCCAGCGTCCATGTCGAGATCACCCGGCGTCGGTGTCTCGCCGCCGTCGGTCATGATGTCGCCCCCTGCGAGCGCCGCGCGACTGCGTCCATGCGGCGCGCTATCGACGCTGCTAATCTGGAATAGAAGTGCCGGGTTGACTCAACGAATCCGCCCCTGGCGCTGATTCATTTGGTCACCACCCGCTGGTATCAGCTATCTTAAGTGCAATCGAACCCACGTGAACGAAACGCCGACCTCATCGCTCCTGGACCCGACGGATCTCCACACCGTCGTAACCCGCGGTACGACATGACACCCAAGCGCAAGACCCTGTTCACACTGGTACTTGTCAGCGCTGTGGCGGTCTCGGTTGCGGCCGGGCCGGCGGCGATCAACAAAGCGCAGGGCTTCTACAAGCGACTCGAGGTTCTCGGCCGCATGTTCGAGATCATCGAGATGTACTACGTCGAGGAGGTCGGAGCGGAGGACATGTTCGAGTACGCCGTGAGCGGTGTGCTAGAGAACCTCGATCCTCACTCGCACTACTACACTGCGGACGAGTATCGGAACCTGCAGGAACGCTACCGCGGCGACTACTTCGGCATCGGCATCCAGTTCGACGTCTTCGACGGCGTGCTCACCGTGCTCGACGCGCTGCAGGGTGGTCCCTCCGAGCGCCTGGGCTTACGTCCCGGCGATCAGATCGTCCGCATCGAAGGGGAGGATGCCACCGGGCTCGACAATGAGCAGATCTTCGAGCGATTACGCGGCCCTAAGGGGACGCGCGTCACGGTGACCGTACGGCGTCCGGCTCTGGACGACGAGTGGGAAGTCAACATCACGCGAGACCAGGTCGAGGTGTCGTCCATCCTGGCGGCCACGATGCTCGAGCCCGACGTCGGCTACGTTTGGCTCAGCACGTTCTCACAGAAGGGCGCCGATCAGCTCGAGGAGCACCTGCGTGATTTCGAGGCGCGTGGCATGCGGGCCTTCGTCCTCGACTTGCGCGGCAACCGCGGTGGCCTCATGAGCCAGGCTATCCGCATCACCGACAAGTTCCTATCCGGCGGCAAGAAGATCCTGGTGACCAAGGGACGCACCGCCAACGCCAGCGGCGAAAACCTGTCGACCGATCGCGACACCCACGCCCGAACGCCGATGATCGTGCTCGTCGATCACCAGTCGGCGAGCGCCTCGGAGATCGTCGCCGGTGCACTGCAGGATTGGGATCGCGCCCTGGTGGTCGGACAGGTGACGTTCGGCAAGGCGCTGGTGCAGAACCAGTTTCCCTTCGACGACGGCTCGGCGTTGTTTCTCACCATCGCGCGGTACTACACGCCGAGCGGACGGCTCATCCAACGACCATACGTCGACGGTGACGACGAGCAGTACTTCAACCCGGACTGGGACACCATCGCAGGGTCGCCAGATGACACCGAAGCCGCCCCTGAGGACGGTGAAGCGACGGCGGACGACAGCACCGAGCCACTCGAGCGGCCACTCTTTCACACCGACGCCGGGCGGCCCGTGTTCGGCGGCGGCGGCATCGTTCCCGACGTCGGCATCGACCCGACCAAGGTGTCCAGTCTGGCCATGTGGCTATACAACCGCCGGCTAACGTTCCAGTTCGCCACCCGTTACGTCGCCAAGCACGCTGCCACGCTGCCCGCGGATCTTGACACCTACCTGGACGGATTCGTCGTTGACGACGCCATCGTCGACGAGTTCGTGGAGTTCCTCCGCTACCCGTCACTGCGCCAGCAGCTCGAGGCGGCCCAGGTACCGCTCGACGACGAGACCCTCGCCAACGCCCGCGACGACATCCGCATGTACCTGCGAGCACACGTCGCCGCCAACATCTGGGGTCTGGCGGCCGGCCGCATCGTCCTGCTGCAGTACGACGGGCAGGTGCAGCAATCGCTCGGCCTAGTGCCGCAGGCAGCCAGCCTCATGGAGCTGAAGCCTCAGGTGGCGGCCGGCTTCTAGCGTCTGGTCGTAGCGCCCGAGGTTTGGCGATGACGCCACCACCGTGCCCACAGCAGGAAGGGGCCGAGGAGCACTAGCTGCATCACCATCGCGCGCGCATTGTGCACGGATACGAGACTGCGTCCGAATTCTCCGGCTGTGGCCGGACCAGCCATCCGGTCAGCGCGCTCGAACAACGGGTAGAACTGCACCCATGCATCGGAAACAGGCCACCACATCTGTTCGCCGATCGGCAGGCTCAGGTCTGCTGTGAACGCGTCCAGAAGCACGTGCGACCCGAGCAGCAGAGCGACGATGAACGCCGTTTGATACGGCCCACTCAGCAGGCCGCCCCGGAGTCGCCATTGCCAGCCACGCATGAGCCACGCGACCCAGGCCAGCAGCAGCCCGAGCACGAGCGCGGTGATCAGCGAGTGGCTGGCTCCCCGGTGGAAGCGGTTGGGGTCGCCGACGAACAGGCCCGGCACGAGGTCGAGATCGGGCGCATTGGCGAGGCCGATCGCCATCAACAGGCGCCGCCAACCGCCGCCGCCACCGTCTTCGTCGAGCGCCGTGTAGATGGCAGCGCCGGCCAGGCTATGACTGATCGGTAGCGGCACTGTGTCGTACCCGGTTCTTGCCCACGGAAGTGGTGCTCGTTAGCATATCGAGGCTTCGCTAGGGTGGGCTCGGTAGTCGATAATGATCTCATGGTAGGTGGCCGAGCAGCCGCCGGCGTTCTCTTCCCCCTATGGGCCTCGTAACGCATCGTGAACCGGCTACGCTTCGTTGTCGCCCTGACGCTTGCGCTGACTGGCCTGCTGGCCTGGCGCACGGGATTGGCCCGCCCGGCATCAACGGCCCAGGTGGCGACCACCCGCCCGACGCCCACGCTGCTCGGATTTCGGCCCGCCGTGGCGATCGACCCGGTGCCGGCGATGGCCTGGACAGCGCCTGATGCTGCCGGGTCGCGCATCGTAGCGGCGGTACCGGCCGACTCTCCAGCGCGGCCCATCGGTCCCGCATACGCCGGCGACGATGGCGCCCCGACGATGGTGTCGACCGGCACCGGCCTGTTGCTGGTAGCAGCGCGACGCGACGACGACGGCAGCCGTCTCTGGAGCCGCCGCTGGGAATCGGGATCGTGGCGCCCGGCGGGTCCGATGCCCCGCGCTGGTCGTGAGAATCACCATCCTGCGGTCGCCGCCGAGCGCACCGAGGCCTGGGTGGTCTGGGTGTCCGGGGAGGCGGCCTCGCCGGAACCGGGTGAGCCGCTGTTTGCCGCACGGTGGGACGGTCGTGGATGGTCCGATGCGGAGCCCCTGCCGCCGGCACCCGGTGAGCCGATGGCGCCGGCAATCGCACTCGACCGACACGGAAGGCCGGCGGTGGTCTGGGCAGCGGGCGACGGCAACGACGCCGAGGTCTGGTTGTCGCGCCGAACCGGCCCTGGCCGCTGGAGCGCGCCGGTCGCACTCAGCGACAACGACGTACCGGATGTCCAGCCCTCGGTCGCGCGCACCGACGCCGGACGCCTGCTGGTGGCGTGGTCGACGTACACCCCCGTGGGCTACGAGGTGCGAGCGACCACCGAGCGCGGCGGCACCTTCCGGGCCGCCCGGACCGTTGCGCCGGCACCGGCCAGTAGCCCGAGAGCCGTTGCAGGCAGTCGCGGCGAGGTGCTCTGGTCGCGGCCGCGAACGGACGGCGGGGTGCATTTGCAGAGCGCCCGTCTCCGCGGACGGCGATCGCGTCAGGCGAGCGATCTCACAACTCTCTACAACGGCCGCTTCGACGTTGCGCTGGGAGCCAACGGCGCGGTGGTGGCGGCCTGGCAGTCCCCCGAGGGACCGCGTCTGGCAACCGGATCGACCGATTCGAACGGGCACCTGTGGATCCAGTCTGCGCCGGCTGCGCCGAGTCGACAGGTGCACGCGCTCAGCAGCGTGCCCGGCGGTCTATCGCTCCCGGGTACCTGGCGTGGATTCGGCGACAGCATCACGCTTGGCATCGAGGTGGACGAGAATCTTCTCGAGACTCCGGTCGACGGCTACACGGTACCGCTGAGCAGCCACCTTTCCGAGTTCACCAACCGCTCCATCGTGGTGATCAACAGTGGGGTCGGTGGCGAGGACACGACCGACGGACTCGGGCGCCTCGCCGGGTTGATGGTCACCGACCCCAAGCAATACGTCCTCATCCTGTCGGGCGCCAACGACATCGCCGTGCTGGTCGACACTGCCACCATCACGCAGAACCTCACCGGCATGGTGCGGCAGGTAACAGCAGCTGGCTGCTTGCCGCTGCTCGGAAGCCTGACTCCGCGGCGCGAGGGCGCATTCCTGGGCGGTCTCAATGAACGCATCAACGAGATCAACAGCCTGCTGCCCGCGATGACCACTTTCGAAGGTGCCCTCCTCGTCGATACCCACGCGTGGCTGTTCGGCCACCCTGATTTCTACTCCGACCACATCCACCCGAACCAAATGGGCTACGACGCCCTGGCGGAGGGATGGTTCCGCGGAATAGCCCCGCTCCTGACGCGGTTGATCGAAGAAGAAGACACCGAGCGCGACATCGACCGGGCCCGGTTATTCGAACCGCGGGCCCGTTCCTTCCACCTGCGCCAGTGAGCGGCGCCGATCGAATCGACCGCCGCCGGTTTGTACTGGGAGCACTGGGGGCCATGTCCCTGCCGCGCCTGCCGATGCCCGGGCAGCAAACGGGTGCCTCTCTGCGATGGCATTCGGCGCTCGACCTCGACGGCGACGGAGTGATCTCCGCCGCCGACCGTACGTTGCTCACCGGACTGTCTGAGTCGGGCCGAGGCGGCAGGCCCCGTCCACGCGACGACTGGGACCCACGCCTCGACTTTCTCGCCCGCGGGCGTGTCGGCGCTGACCAGCTGCAGCAGTACGACGATCTGCGTCCGGCCCTCGGCACGCACCTACCACCGCGACCCATCGTGGCCTGCTGGCACTACGGTTGGTACGGACCCGGACGCCGGCGCGGGGAGCCGACCACCGTTCGCTACTTAGGCGGCAGCTACCTGTCGCGTGATCGCCGGACGGAGGAGGAGTTCAACGCCCTCAAGGAAGAGTTCGGCATCAGCGCCGACTTGCTCTCGTGGACCGACCAGCCTCTGCTCCTACAAACGTACGAGCGGGCCTATTTCGGCGCCTCGAACCACGATCGACGGCGATTCGGACTGCTCTACGAGAGCAACATCAGCCTTGGCACCACGAGGCGAATCGACTTGACGCCGGATACGGCAGCGGCCCAACGGCTGGTGCGCGACTTCCGCCGCATGGGCAGCTGGCTAACGGAGATCGGCAGCGATCGGCTCCTGCGCTTCGATGGACGACCGGTGGTGTTCGTCTTCGGATCCCACACCTTCGGCCCAACCCGGCGCGATCTACCGCATGTCGGCCGCGCCCTCGACCGCGCCCGCAACGCGTTCGCCGATTCCTTTGGCACGCCACCTTGGCTGATCGGCGACGAGGCCCTTTTCCCGGCCGATCCCGGGGTCGGCCACGACCGGCTGTTCCGTGCTGCCTACTTCGATGCGGTGTCGCGCTACCACCACTACGACGCTGGCCAGATACGCGAGCTAGGAGAGGGCGGCGCCGTGCGACTCGACGCCGCACATCGGAGACGACTGGTGGCCAACGAAGCCCGCACGATGGCCGGGTACCGGTCCGTACGCAACCGGTACACCCGCCGACCGCTGCTGGTGATCCCGTCGAGCGCCTCCGGGTTCGCCAAGGCAAGGCTCCCATCACTGCTCGCCAGCCGCGACGATTACGCTGCCCTGCTGGCAGCGATGCAGCAGCTGACCGACGATCATCTGCGTGGACGTCACGCCGAACAGTTCGGCACCCCCGCAATTCCTGCACCACTGGTGATTGCCGGATCGTGGAACGAGGAGTTCGAGGGACACGCGCTCATGCCGGCGGCGGCAAACCGGGCACTCGTCGAGGAGCGCGACGGCGGCTTCGACTGGCTGCAGGCGCTCAAATCGATCTACGGCTCGGACAGCTGGGCCGGGCGCAGCTAGTGGCCTGTAGCAGGGGAATCGATAGTGCCGTGGTGGCGAAATGGGGTCGGATGCAAGGCGCTCCGACGAGTCGATGTTGGTGCATCTTGGAGGAGGAGCACGGTGGCAGACGCCCCCATCCCGCCACTGTTGTTCCGATGGGCCTGCGGACAGACGGGCAGTTGCGGGCGATCTCGGCGTTGCGGCTCGTTGACGATGCGCCGCGGCATCGCTATCCTCGTCGCGCCTTGATCTCGCCCGCAAATCCCATCTGCGGCGCTATCGATTCCCCTGTTACAGGCCACTAGTACACTGCGCGCCATGGCTGGACCGGAGCGCATCCATCGCGTTGCCGAGCTTTCGCGGCTCGAGCTTTCGGCGGCGGAGTGCGAGGAGCTGGCACCGCAAATCGACCGCATCCTCGCCTACGTGGATCAACTGCGGCAGGTCGACGTGACGGGCGTCGAGCGAACCAGGAACCTGCGCGAAGACGCGGACGTGCGACGTGCCGACGAGCCCCGACCATCGTTAGCACGCCAGCGCACGTTCGAGGGAGCTCCCGAGATCGTCGACGAGCAGTTCGCTTTGCCGCGAGTGATCCCGGGGTAGGCGGTGACACGCGAATGAGCGGCGCGCTGGGCGACCTGTCGGTGAGAGCGACGGTGGACGGAGTCCGCAGCGGCACGTTGAGCGCCTCGGAGCGCGTCGAGTCGGCGCTCGGCCGCATCCAGGAGCGCGATCCGACCGTACACGCGTTTCTCCAGGTGTGGCCGGAGGAGGCGCGCGCCGCCGCCCGGAGGCTCGACGCCAGCTCCGAGAGACGACAGCTGCCGCTGGCCGGCGTGCCCGTGGCGCTCAAGGACAACCTGTGTTTCGAGGGACACGTCGCCTCGGCCGGCTCACGTATTCTCCGCGACTGGGTATCGCCCTATTCGGCGACTGCCGTTCAGCGGTTGCTCGACGCCGGCGCGATTCCGGTCGGACGCGCCAATATGGACGAGTTCGCCATGGGATCGTCGACCGAGAACTCCTCTGTCGCCCCCACCGACAACCCGGTGGCACCCGGGCGTGTTCCCGGCGGCAGCAGTGGCGGGCCGGCGGCGGCAGTAGCGGCCGGCATGGTGCCGGTGGCGCTGGGCTCCGACACCGGGGGCTCGGTACGCCAGCCGGCATCGTTCTGCGGCATCGTGGGCCTCAAGCCGACCTACGGGCGCGTATCACGCTACGGCCTCATCGCCTTCGCCTCGTCGCTCGATCAGATCGGCCCGCTGTGCGCCGACGTCGAGGATACAGCGCACGTGCTCGAGGCGATCGCCGGGCACGATCGCTGCGATGCCACCAGCCTCGATGCTCCAGTCGAGAGCTACCCGGCGTTGCTGTCCGACTCCGCCGCGCCGATTCGACTCGGCGTTGCCTCCGACTGGCGCGGCGATGGCATCGACGCCGAGGTCACCAGTCGCTTCGAGCAGGCGCTGGAGGCACTGTTGAACCAGGGCGTCGAGATCGAGACGATCGAGCTCCCACATGCCGCCCATGCGGTAGCGACCTACTACGTCATCGCCACCGCCGAGGCGAGCTCTAACCTGGCGCGCTACGACGGGGTGCGCTACGGGCATCGCGCCGCGGACGCCAGCAACCCGATCGAGATGCTACGCCGCAGCCGCAACGAGGGGTTCGGCGCCGAGGTCAAGCGACGCATCCTGCTGGGGACCTTCGTGCTGTCGGCCGGGTATCACGACGAGTACTACGGTCGCGCCCAGCGTGTGCGCACGCTGGTATGCCGCGACTTCGACATCGCCTTCGCCAGCGTCGATGCCATCATCGGACCCACCAGCCCGACGGTGGCGTTCGAGCTCGGCGAACGCACCGCCGATCCGCTGTCGATGTATCTGAGCGACATCTACACGGTGCCGGCGAACCTGGCCGGCCTGCCGGCGATCTCCATCCCGGCCGTCAGCGACGGCGATAGCCTGCCGGTCGGCATCCAGCTGGTCGCACCGCAGCTCGCCGAAGCGCGGCTGCTGCAGATTGCGCACCGAGTCGAGACCGTGCTCCGGAGCTGATCGGCTTCAGGGTCAGACAGCCGACCGGATGAGGGGCGCCGAGCTGTCTACGGGAGCCACCGGGCTCGAAGGTTAGATCCCGAACAGCGCTCGGCAGTTGCCGGCGGTGATCGCGGCGACCTCCTCCGCGTCAACATCGTGGATGGTCGCCAGACACTCGGCCACCGCACCGACGAACGCCGGCTCGTTGCGCTTGCCGCGATAGGGCACCGGCGCCAGATAGGGAGCGTCAGTCTCGATCAACGTGCGCTCCAGCGGCACCACCGCGGCGCTGCGGCGCACTCCTTCAGCGTTGCCGAACGTCACGATGCCGGAAAACGAGACGTAGAACCCCGCCTCCACGGCGGCGGCCGCCATTTGCTCGCTCTCGGTGAAGCAGTGGATCACTCCACCGAGGCGCGACCTGTCCGGATCCGCATCAGCGCCGGCGTCGCGAATCATCGCCACCACGTCGTGCTCGGCCTCGCGACTGTGCACTACCACCGGAAGCTCGCACTCCACCGCCCACTGGAGCTGCTCACCGAACAGGTCGCGTTGCTCCTTGGGTGGCATGTCGTAGTGGTAGTCGAGCCCGATCTCGCCGACCGCGACGATACGCGGCCGCGACAACAACTCGCGCAGCTCGGCACGGGCACTCGCGTGCGCCTCCGCAACATTGTGCGGCGCGAAACCGACGGTGCCGTGGAGCACCGGCGACGCCACAGGGGGCCGGCCAGTTTCGCGGCCGGGTGTTTCGTGACCGCCAGCGCTCTGCATCTCCACTCCGACGGCGCTCGTCGGCTCGTTGGAATCAGGACCGCCGGATACCAGAGCTGCCACCTGGTGGCTCGACTCGAGGTTGTAGCCGATCACCACCACCGTCTCGACGCCGGCGGCGGCTGCGCGCAGCAGCATCTCGTCGCGATCGTCGTCGAAGCGCTCGTCGGTGAGGTGAGCATGCGAGTCGATGAGCTTCAACGCACCCGCTGCCCGGCCGGCATCCAGCGATCGAAGGTGGCCAGCATCGGGTTGCCGTCTACGTCGGCCGCCAGCACCATGCCCTGCGATTCCACTCCGCGAATCGTCGCCGGCTCCAGGTTGACCACCACGATGATCTTCTTACCCGGGAGCTCGGCCGCGTCGTAGACCGCGGCGATCCCCGCCACCAGGGTGCGCCTCTCGTCGCCCAGGTCGACGGTGAGCTTCAACAGCTTGTCCGTATTCGGAACGCGCTCGGCGGTCTCGATACGGGCGGTGCGAAGTTCGATTTCCATGAAGTCCTTGATCGAGATCATTGGTGTTCCTGTTCGTTCGTGGTGTGGAATGGGGCGTGCTCCCTTTCGGGCCCTACAACAACCCGCGCTCCTTGAAACTCACGAAACCCTCGGCGCCGACTACCAAGTGATCGAGCACGTGGATGCCCAGCAGCTCGCCGGCCTCGAGGATCTGCCGCGTGATGCCGACATCCTCTCGACTCGGGGTCGGATCACCCGAGGGGTGATTGTGGAACAACACGAGCGCCGGCGCAGCCGCCAGCAAGCTGTGCCGGAACACCTCACGCGGTCGAACAACGCTCGCACTCCATCCGCCGCGCGACAACACGCGCTCGCGCAGGTAACGATTGCGTCCATCCAGTAGCACCACACCGAAGCACTCGGCGCGTTCGGCCCCGTAGCGCAGCATCAGGTGGCGTCCGAGCTCGCGTGGACGACGGATGACGTGACCCCGGGCCGGCGCCGGACCCGCCAGCCGTCGCGCCATCTCGAACAGCGCCGCCAGCCGTGCCGCCGAGGCGACCCCTACGCCGGGCTCGGCGCGCCACTCCTGCGGCTCGCGACGGGCGAGCTCCCGCAGCCCACCGTGACGCAGCAGTGAGCGCGCCACCGCCGCAGCGGGACGTCGTCGTTGCCCGTGACCGATGATCAGCGTCAACAGCTCGGCATCGCTCAGCGCCCGAGCGCCCAGTTGTTCGAGGCGCTCGCGCGGTCGGTCGTCTTCGAGTTGCGCGGAGGCAGATTCCACCTTTGTTAGACTTCTTCCAGTGGGCAGCCGATTGTCGCGACAATCGCTTCCACACCCGGTTTTCGGCCGATGCAGCCGGGCTCGGGTTCGGTTTCCCGGTCGCTACGGTCCAGAGACGGCCAGTGGCACCGGCGATCCGGCGCCGAAGCCGATCCCATCGACTTTTTCCGCCTGTACGGCGTCCCATTCTTTGGAGACACGAGAATGGTAAGGGCCTCTGGAACAACAATGGCAGAAGCGCCCGTAGCTCCAAGTGACGAACAGCTCGTGGCCCGATCTGTCGGCGGCGACGTCGGGGCGTTCAACGAGCTCGTGGTGCGCTGGGAGGGGCCGCTGTACAAGTTCGTCTATCGCTATCTCGGCGATGGCGAAGAGGCGCGCGACGTCTGCCAGGAGGCGTTCCTGCGAGCCTATTCCAACCTCGAGAGGTTCCGTAGCGAGGCGAAGTTCTCATCGTGGCTGTATCAGATCGCGCTCAACCAGTGCCGCAGTCAGTTCCGCCGCAAGCAGTCGCGGCCGACCGTGGCGCTGGACGACGACGACACCCAACACCAGCTGCGGCTGGTGCAGGACGCGGCCGAGGCACCAGATCGCGAGGCCATGGGTCGCCAGCGCTCCAGGGTGCTCGAGGCGGCCGTCGCCGAGCTGCCCGATACGCAACGCGAAGTGATCATTTTGAAGCAATACCACGGGCTGAAGTTCCGTGAGATCGCGGAGATGCTCGGCACACCTGAGAGCACAGTCAAGTCCCGGCTTTATCACGGCCTCGAGACGCTGGCCAAGAGCCTGGGACACTTGAAGACCGAGGGGTTGGAGATATGAGCGGCGACCACCAGGACCTGCAGGAGCTTCTGGTCGAGCTCGAGTACGGCGAGCTCGACGTGGCGGATCGGGAGGCAGCACAGGCCCGGATCGACGAGCACCCCGAGCTCGTGCGCATGCAGCAGGCCTTTCGCGCCGTGCGCGAAGATCTGTCTGCCTGGGACGAGATCGAAGGACAGCCGGCTCGGATCGCGTTCGTTACCATGCCGGGCGAAGGGCGCAGCACCGGCACTGTGTTCGGTGGCGGCACCACATTCGGCTGGATGAAGGGCGCGGCGATGGCAGCCAGCTTCGTGTTCGGCATCCTTCTCGCCGCAGCTTTCGCCAGCACCAGCCTGACGCGCACCGAGACCGGCTGGACGTTCAGCACCGGGTTCTCTCGCGCCGCGGCCCCGTCGCCGGCAGAACCGTCACCGACGGAACGGTCGCCAGCACAGCCAGGATCGCAGCCGACCGCCGCCAACTCGATCGGCAATCCGAGCGCTGGTCAGGCTTCCCTCGGTCAGGTGCCTGTGGGCACGGTTCCCAGCGGCTCAGTTCCCAGCGGCCCGAGTTCCAACAGCCCAGTTGGCAGCAGCCCCGTCATGGGCACCGTCTCCGGCGGCAT
Organism: Acidobacteriota bacterium; assembly: GCA_965197275.1. Lineage (GTDB taxonomy): Bacteria > Acidobacteriota > UBA890 > UBA890 > WLXD01 > DASCOT01. The sequence continues at coordinate 25,087 of CBDAMQ010000028.1, read as the reverse complement.
GAGTGTCTCGGGTGGGCAGGCGCAGCCGTTCCGCATGTCTCGTAGACAGTTCGGCATCGATCCGATGCTGGTCGGCGCCGCGGGTGATCGCGAGCAGCAGCTTCGTGCCTTGGTGCGCGAAATGGTCACTGCCGCCGAGCAGCGCCAGCGGCAGCAGATGGATAGCCTGCTGACCGACCTCTACCAGACCTTCGACACCCAGCGCACCAGCGACCTCAGCGTGGTATTCGACGAGCTTGGGCTGCTGCGGTCGTCGACCGGACTGGAGCTGCAGCGCACCAACGAGGTCATCGACTTCCTGGTGACCCGGATGGGCAGCGACCTCGAGGTACAGGTGCCGGAGCAACGCGATGACGACTGAACACATCGGCAAACTCGCAGCCGGGGCGACGGTCGCCCTGCTGGTGGCAGGGGGCGGCGTCTGGGCTGTACCCGAGGGCCAGGAAGACCAGCGCCGACGACAGCTCCAGGTGTTCGAGGGTCTGCTGACCGATTTGGTGCAGGAGCGCGTCACGTTGCGGGTTAATTCCACCATCGACCTCGAGCGCGGCGGCGACGGCGTCATCGAGGTCGACGGCGATGTCGGCATCGTCGCCCTGGAACCGGTGGTAGTGAAGGTGGGCCGACCTCTCGCCGCCCATGGCTTCTACCTCGACGGCTACGGCGTGATGTTTTCGATCCAAACACCGCAGGTAGCGGTGCTCCCGCGCAGCTTCGACGCCCGCATGGAAGCACCGATCACCATGCTGCGCACCGGCCCGAACCTGTGGTCCGAAGGGCACAGAGTTGCCCCCGGCCTGATCGATATCCGCGCCGACATGCTGATGCGCTCCATCGGCGACCTACGCGTGCTCATCGAGCGCGACGCTGCCGAGGACAACGACGCTGCCCTGCACGAGCTCGCCAAGTTCGAAGATACGCTGGAGCAGATTCGTCATGCGGTAGCTCCGCGCGCCGACGCCCCGCACGCTGACGACCAGGAAGAAGCAGCGGTCCTCAACCGCGAGTTCGAGGAAACCGAGCGCGCTCGCCGCGCCTATGAGGTGGCCGCCGTCCGGCCACGTCAGCGCGACGCCCGGGCGTACTTCCGCGGCGCCATCGAGCAGCAGCGCAGCCTCAAGCAGATCCTCGAGCGCGACCATCAGCAGATCGCCGACGCCGTCAACGACGCCGCCATCGAGGCGCTGGCTCAGTTCGGTACCGTTCTACGCGGGCTCGATTCCGACGACCAGGTGTCGATCATGGTACTGCCGCCCAACGAGTGGAACCTCGCTCGGCGCCACGGTGTAGGGGTGGACCAGGGCGAGTACGTCATCTCGATCCGCTACAAGGACATCCGCGACTTCGGCAACGAGAAGATCGACATGGACAAGTTCCGCGAGCGCGTCGAGATCCACAATCGTCTGGGTATCCAGCTCGAGATCAAGATCGTCACCGACGAGCAATAGGGCCGGTCGTCCCCGGCTCCGTCCAGCGCGCCCCAACGGCGGCCTCCGCCCCGCCAGCGAGCGTGATCGAGCTAGGCCGGAACCCTTGGCCGATGCTATTCTGAAGGCATCGACTTCGGGTCCGGGTAGTGCCGGACAGCGCCTACTCGCGCTGCTTGCCGCATAGTCGGGGGCGTCAGGGTTCGACGGGAACACTGAAGCCGAGGCTGCATGCCGAGCGTTCCACGTATGCTCGCTAATCCCACGTGGAAACCAACACAACTGCCGATACACCGGTAGCTCTGGCGGCTTAAACACCCGTCAGCGTTCGCCGACCCGGGCCTGCAAGGGTCGGACCGAACGCCGTTCAGCAGGCTGGTCGTCTAGTCCCGTCCGGGGGCCAGGCGGCGAGACTCTACCCGGACTAGCGTCGTGTCAGCTGGCCCGCCGGGTCGGCGCGGCGCGAACCTTTTCGGCGGGATAAGCATGTAGACGCTTCGTGTGGATGGTTTTCGGACGCGGGTTCAATTCCCGCCGCCTCCACTTCTATGTTATTGTGTCTATTGGAGTTACGGGTTACCTCCTAGCCCGTCTCCACAATGTCTCCAAAACGGGGAGCCTTTTTCGGCCCCTCCAGCAGCGCGATAGCGTCCTTCAAGGCTGCCGGAGACAGGTGCATGTAGCGTTGTGTGGTGGACAGGTTGGAGTGCCCGGCGAGCTCCTGGATGGCCCTCACCGGCGCCCCCCGCATCGACAGGTGCGAGCAGAACGTGTGCCGCAGCACATGCACACCCTCGTTGGCGAGGTGGGCGCGCCGCGCTGCCCCGCGCACCAGGTTCTGCACGACTTTCTGTGTCAGCGGGCTGCCATCAGCCTCGCAGACAACGCGAGGCCCGCGCAGGTGGCGCAGCTTCCGCAATGCCTCCTGCAACCTGGCCGTCATCGGTACGGTGCGGGGTCGACCGCTCTTGGGTGCCGTGACGTGGCCCCTCCAATCGGATCGGGCGACTTGCAGTCGCCCTCTGCTGAAGTCGACATCGTTCCACTCCAGCGCCATCATCTCTCCGCACCGTAGCCCGGCCTCTCCGCCCAGCAGCACGATCGCCCGCGCACGAGAGTCGTATCCTGCCGCCCCGACGAGTCGCTCGAACTCCTCGAAGTCGTGGAAGGCCGCCTCCGTCTGTGCGACCGTAAGCAGCCTGACCTGGCACGGCATCGTGTCGATAACGTCCCATTCCACAGCGCATTTCAGCAGCCGGCTCAGGACCGACAGCACGTTGTTGACCGTCTTGACGGCCCTGGTGCTGAGGCGTTGCTTGAGCCGCTGCACATCTTCGTTGCCGATGGCGTCGAGCCTGCGCTGCCCAAGCGTCGGAATCAGGTGGACTCGCAGGATCGAATCCTGCGCCGCCTGAGTACTCGGCTTGAGCCGGTTGGCTCGAACGTGGCCATCCATGTACCGGGGAGCGAAATGCGCCAGTGTCGGCACCTCCTTTGATGGTCTCGGTGGTCCATTGGCCAGAAGCTCGCGCTCACGCGCCTGCCCCCAGCGCCGGGCACCGGATTTCGAGGGGACGGGAGATTTCCATCGCCTCCGTATCTCAGTCCCGTCGTCCATCTGAATGCGGATGTCCACTTCCCAGCCGCCACGCCGATAGGGTCTCATCTTTACGCTCATCAACGCTCCTTTCGCGCTGATGGCGCACGGCTCTCTTCGAGCCAGCCTAGCAGCTCTTCGGCCAGGACGAGTAAGCGGCGGCCGATCCGAACGACGCCAGGCAGCTGGCCGCGGGCGGCCATAGCGTAGATGGCCTCCCGGGAGGTGCGGAGGACTTCAGCCGTCTCGTCCGCGGTCAGGAGGATGGGCAGCACCTTGCGTGTCAAGGTCAATCAGCTACCCCAGTCCCGTCTACGCGCGTCAGACCCGTAGTGAGCTGGGTATGGGTTGGTGGGTCAGTGGGTTGGGGTGAAGGCACAGACATGTCTCCATCCAGCAGCTCCGGCTCCGCACCACCGTCGACGACTGTGTAGGCTGCCGGTCCAAGGCTCGAGGCTCGCAACGAGATCTTCGCGGTTGACCTCTCAGTCAACATCGTCATTTCGATGTGCCCCTTCGCCCGGCCTGCACTCCGGGCGTTGGTGTCTTCCAGGCTGTTCCGGGCGGAAACGCCTCCCGTACGCCCACGCCGAGAGCTCGCGCGATGGCGCGTCGCTCGTTCGGTAGAGCTTCTCGTTCGCCGCGCTCGATTCGTCCGAGAGTGGACTCCGATAGGGCGGCAGCGCGGGCCAATTCGACTCTGCGAATCCCTCGCCTCAGGCGGGTCAATCTAAGCTTGGTTATGGGGATGCTGGCCCGGCTTACTCGCATGCGGTCTCGCCCTCCTCGGGGTCCGTAGTTGCCACACAGAACCGAGCATATGGGGATGGAGGATCCATCCTCCAGCAGGATTACGTGGGAGAGAGGCGCTTGCAGAGAGGTGCCTCAATAACGACGGGGCCAATCCCTGGACAATCCACTCCCGACGGAAGGTCCAAAGACCTTCTTGACGAGGCATGAAGGCCCTGTGGTCGGGATCAGTGGCTCGGCCGGCGAAGCGGGGCTCTTCGTTTCAGCCGCGATTGATCAGTGCTCGGGAGGGCGATTGAACAGTGGGCGCGTGCGCTTGCGATGGCGGTAGGCACGCTTTCGCAGCGCGTCTGGCGATGCCGCGAGCGGTGAGTCGTCTGGAACCAGTGGCCTCACGACATACCCTAGCTTCTGGGCCGCCTGCATCTGCGACCACTTCGGGCACAGACTACGCGCCGCGTCGAACGCCTCCGCGAGGCACGCATCTAACGTGAGAAGCTGGGGTTTCTCCGGCAGATCGAACCTGTAGTGGTCGAGATAGGGATGTGCCCGGGTCATCTTGTCCAACGTCGCGCGGTCCTCCTTGACCGGATCGAAAAGGCGGCGCCCGAGGGCTTTGTTGGCCTCCAACAGCGTCGGGAATCCGATGTCTTCAGCCTTTTTCTGCTCAACGGCGATCCGGGCGTCACGGTACGCGTCTCGCGCCTCCTCAAGACGCGGGTGCGCGGCCCAGACTACCTTCAGCGCGAGGTTGTAGAAGTAGACCAGCAGAAGAGCGTCGAGTCTTGCCCCGCCAACAGCTGCCACGGCTTCCTTGACAACCTGGGCAGCTCGGTCGGCCGCCTGGGATGCCCGGTCTACTGCCGCCGACCCTGGCGCGTCATCCTCGGCACATTCCGACACCACCCAGACCGCAACGGGCTTCGCGTCGGCTGCCTCGGGCAGAGGCTCAATGAGCCGATCCTCGATGTCCAGATCGAGCCATGGCGGAGGTTCTCGCCAGAGATCCTCGATCCAGCTCCACAGAGCATCTTGGACATCTTGAACAGATGAGCTCTCAGCCCTCGCCATCGGGACGCCACCTCCACACACGTCAGCGCTCCCAGCAGAATTAAGGAGGCAGGCTCTGGCGCTTCAGAGCCGTTTCGGGCAGCTGCCCCTAGCCCCCTCCTCTTCAGTCTAGCGCCTTGGGAGAATCACCGGCCGTTGCCCGTGAGCGTGTTTTTGTTTAGGAAATGGCTGGGGACAGATCCCTAGACGGCCCGTGGGAGGGTCGAGGGGGAGAGGCCGGCGCGCCTCGACGTGAGTCCGTCTGGGGAGGCGGACTCACGGGTGGACCTTGGCCAAGTCGGGGGCAAGTCCATGATGGACAAGGCACGTTGAGCCATCTTTGGGCGCGCGGGGCGCTCGGGCGTTGTGGCGCAGGGGATTTCCGGCGGACGAACCCCTCTATCTTTGGGTGCTCGCGCCCACCTTGAAGGACTCGACTGGCGGTGGACCCGAACGCGGTTGGGGGTGCGCGAGTGGTGGTCGGCGATCGCCTCGACGAGAGTCCGGTCTGAGAAGGCGGCCGACGGGCGGACCTTGGCCACGTCGGAGACAAGTCCATGATTGGCAATGTCACGTTGAGCTATCTTGGGGTGCGCGGGGCGCTTGGGCGTTGCGGCGCAGGGGATTTCCGGCGGACGTCCCCCTATCCTTGGGTGCTCGCGCCCCACCTTGAAGGGCTCGACTAGCTGTGGACCGAACCGTTTCGGCGGGGGGAGTCCGACTGCAACCCGGATCCTCCCCGCCCCTGGGAACCCGTCCGACCGGCGGGGGGTGGGGTGCGCGCGTGGTGGCGATGGTTCCGAATGGATCACTCTAGCGGGCCTCATGGCCGCCGGGTACGGCGATTGGCATCAGCGTCTCCAGGTTGGCAAGGCGGTCGTCCCAGGACTACTGTTGGAACCTGTCGGGTCCCTGGGCGCATACCATCAGCCGCTAAGTCCCGGGTGGCAGAAAGTCGCCGAAGATTCGGATGATGCGCGCCGCGCTCACCGCGACGTCACCCGTCCTCCTCGCCAAATCGGCGAGGTCACCCATACGTTCCCGAAAGCGTTCGAGTACTGGCGGGTCTATGTCGACCTCCTGAGGTTCGAGGCCCCTCACGGCCAGCTCCTCTGTCTCGTCTTCCAAGTTGCGGACTCGACGAACCTCCTCAGCGTCGAAGATCGCGGCCGCTAACACGAGGTCGTTCTCCTGCGGACGATAGCGCTCGCCTGACTGCGCGGCGACGATCGGATCGTAGAGTTCAGACCGCACTACCCGCTCGGCCAGCTGACCGATGGACTGCTGGCAGAAGGGGTTTGACCACATGAACTCCTCGAGCAGATCGGCGTCCCGGTGGAGTGCGAGCGCGAGCTCGTCGGATGTGTCACCGGCGTCACGCTTCGTCAAGCCGCCGACAAGCGCTCCGAATCGGTACCGCGCTTCTCGCAAATCCCGAACTCTACGGGCCGTCTCGAGCACCCAAAGTCTAAACTGCGTATCTTCGTTCATGTGGGTAGGGTTTGGTGCTATCGGCAGCGTAATGGAAGCCTCGTCTATCTCGGCAATAGGAGCAATGGCGTAATGGCAGGCGCGACTGATTTCGTCGGTGGTGGCAGGTCCGAGGCCAGCCGTTCTCGCCGGATCCGGTGTCGCCTTTTCAGCGGTCTTCGCCGATTCGATGGCTGGCTCCTCGTCGGTCCCACCAAGGCTGCAACGCAACATCCGCACGCTGGCCGACCTGACGCTGGTGAACCTGGCAACGACACCTACGGCGATCCCCGAGCAGTAGCTAGCGTTGCTTCTGGAGGCTGCTGAGGTGGCCGGGGTGGAGCACCGGGCCAGTAGCGGGGCAGCACCGTCTCCCCAGTCTCATCGTTGCCGGTCGCGACGCCATATCCAGCCGTAGATCATGAGGTTGAGCACGATCACCACCATCCCAAGACCGATTTGGAGTTCTCGCGTTAGCTCGGCGGGGTAGAGGACGGGTATCAGGTAGTGCTCGATGAAGCTTCCTTCGTATCCGTGCAGGCCGGCTTGCCGGCGCCATTGATTCTCCAGCGGCGTGAGGGGACAGATCCAGCCGCCGAGCGAGATGAGAGCACCCCACGCAGCACACGGGAGATGTACCCAGGCGAAACGGCGCCACCGGAGGACCAGGAGCCCTCCGGCTACCACGACCGTCACGAAGCCGAGGTGGATCAGAACGGTCAGGTCGGCGAGGAAGCCGTAGAAAGAGTCGGCCATGCAGTTGAGGGTGCTACGAACGCGGTAGTGGAGTGGCCGCCGCCTTACTGTCGAGCGCATGCGATATGCAGGTTGCCGTCGACAATAGCCGCTTTTCAATGCCGGAACTTGACGTGGGCATACCTTTGTCCTGCGGCGGGATGGCGGACGTCGTTCGGCTGTTAGGACAAGGGGTCGCAAACGACCCGGTGCTGACGTGCAGGCTACCCCTGGCATCGCTATTTGCACAAAGCCAAACGCCGTACTGGAGTTGACCCGGTTTCGTGGACACCTTATGGCTAAGGCCAAAGGAGTCTTGACCTGCCCCCAAAAGCTGGACACATCAAAACGAGAAGATCTCGGGGTTGGAGTGATCATCCTTCGGCAACCTGTTGGAGCTGTTGGACATACACAGCCGGCGGCAGATTCCCCAAGGAAGAATGCGGTCTCATTTCGTTGTAGTCGCGGCGCCAGGCCTGCAGCTGTTCCTGAGCCTCGGAGAGGCTCAGGAACCAGCTCACGCCCAAGCACTCGTCCCTGAGCTTGCCGTTGAAGCTCTCGATGTAGCCGTTCTCGACCGGTCGGCCGGGACTGATGAAGTCCAGTTGGATACCGGCCGTGTAAGCCCAAGCGTCGAAGTGTTTGGAAGTGAACTCCGTGCCGTTGTCGAGCGTCAAGGCGAGCGGCGCGCCTCGCTGTCCCACGACCTTCTCGAGCACCTCCGTGACTCGCCTGGAGGGCAGCGACACGTCCGCCTCCAGTGCTAGGCATTCGCGGCTGTGGATGTCGATCACCGTGAGCACGCGGAACCTCCGGCCGTTGGCCAGTTCATCGCTGACGAAGTCCAGACTCCACCGCTCGTTGGGTGCCTCCGGTGCCGGCAGGTGAGCCCGCGGGCGCGCCGCGACCTTTCGTCGACGGGGTCGCGTTCGTACCTGCAGGCTCTCTTGCTGGTACAGCCGTAGCACTCGCTTGGCGTTGATCTTCCAGCCCTCCCGGCACAACAGCACATGTAATCGCCGATATCCGTAGCGTGGCCGAGCCGCCGCCAGGTCGCGGATTCTGAGTCGCAGTGCCTCTTGCGGATCCTTTCGGTGCCGATAGTAGAAACTGCTGCGCTGAAGTTGCATCAGCCCGCACGCGCGGCGCGTCCCGATCTTGTACCGCTGTCGGGTTCGACGCACCAGCTGGCGCTTGCGCGCGGGCCTCAGACTTTTCTTGCCAGCACATCCTGGAGAATCTGCTTGTCCAGGCTCAGATCGGCTACCAGCTTCTTGAGTTGGCCGTTCTCCCGCTCCAGCTCCTTGAGCCGTCGCAGCTCGCTTGGGGCCAGCCCGCCGTACTTGCTGCGCCACCGTTAAAACGTCTGCTGGCTGATCCCGTACTTGCGGCACAGCTCCGGGATCGGTACCCCCAGCTCCACCTGCTTGATCGCCGTGACGATCTGCGCGTCGCTGAATCGGGACCTCTTCACGAGTTTCTCCTCCTCTTTCGATTACGGAGATTTTCTCGCTTCGATGGGTCCAGTTTCCAGGGGGCAGGTCAGTCCTGAGCTGCGAAGAACACGACCACCGTATCCGCCCGAGTTTCGCCGGCAGATCGTTGAGCTGGCGCGAGCAGGGCGCAGCGTGCAGGAGCTTGCCGAGGAGTTCGAGCCCTCGTACTGGACGATCCGCACATGGATCAAGCAAGCGGACCGAGATGACGGGCTCAGTGCCAACGGGCTGACGAGCGAGGACCGAGAAGAACTACGACGGCTACGCCGAGAGAACCGCCAGTTGAAAACGGAGCGGGAGATCCTGGCAAAAGCCGCGGCCTGGTTGGCTCGGGAGACCGGCACGGTGCCCCAGAAGTCTTCGGGTTCGTGAGAGCTCACCAGGCCTGCTACCGGATCGCCACGATGTGCCGAGTGCTGGAGGTCTCCACCAGCGGCTAGTACGCGTGGCGCGATCGCCCGATCAGCGCTCGAGCGAGACGTGACGCTCAGTTACAGGCTCGTATCGAGACGATCCACCGGGCCAGCCGTGCCACCTATGGCATGCCGCGAGTGGAGGCCGAGCTGGCAGCCGACGGTGTTCGGGTAGGCCGCAAGCGAGTAGCTCGCCTGATGAGCCAGGCGGGGCTTCAGGGCGTTAGCCGACGACGACTGGCTCGTTGAGAGATCTCTGCGCTCGGCAACGTGTCCCCGATCGCCTACGAGAGAAGGTACTCCGAGACCCGATCATCGGCGGTGGAAACTGCCGTGTCCATGCAGATCGCACCGCGATCCGCACAGCCACTTGGAAGCCGCTGCGCGGTTCCCACGAGTTCCCACCGCACTACTGCTAACGACCTCAATCCAAGCGTTCAACTGTCCACCGAAACGGGGTAACTCCAGTGGTAAGTGGTGATGGAGTCCGGTGGGTAAGCGGAGCGTCCGCGAAAATGGGGTAACTTCAGCGACTCTCCGCCGCCCTGGTGAAGCCGGGTTTGGCCCGCGAACACGGCGAGGCAAGGGTACGAAGAATCGCCCGATCTACAATTTCGTTGAGATTGACGCCTCCGAGCTCGCCCAGCATCCAGACGGGCTGCGGGACATCTACGACCGGCGTATCGACGGCCTGATCGTTCACGACGTCTACAGTCCTGAGGAAGTCGCGGTCGTCGAGCAACGGTTGAATAGCAACGAGCCGGCAATAGAGCGCATCGAGATGCCCTGGGGCAGCACGATCGGGCGCGTTCTGGTGAGGGCGGAGCTGTCCGAGTATCACGCCAGTGCCGACGCCTTTCGTGTCGATTTGCCGTCGCTTGTTTGATGGGCTGCCGGGGTTCGAATCCCGCATCGAGCAAGTGATGTGTGGGTTAGCCGGCGGAAGACAGGTCAAGGTGCCGACGGATTCGGCCGGCGAAACCTATACGCCGGCCACGATCAGGATTCTTGGCGAAGGAGGTGATCTAGCCCTCCACTGCGGCAACCAGTTCTTGCACGAGCTCCCCGAGTTTCGACATCTGGCATCCATCCTGGAGCTTCAAGACCAGCTGAGCTATTTCATGACTATCGCCGAAGGGCAGGCCGGCGGCGACCTCGTCGTCTATGACATCGAATGGGATACCACACCGAATTCGCAGGTGGACGGCACTCCGATACGCGAGGTCATTCATACGTACACTTCAATGCCGATCCGCCCACCGGCGGGCGCGGTTCTGTTCTTCGACGGCGGGCGCATCTGGCATCAGGTGACGGCGGTGCAAGGCAGTAAGAACCGAATCACGATCGGCGGGTTCGCAGCCTTCTCGCAGGACCACCAGACCGTCTACTACTGGAGCTAACGTTGGCGCGAGCCGCGCCGGCTCCTATAGGTGGCGCTAATCGTCGCCTCCGGCGACCGGATGCGCGTGTCGCCGTTCAGTCGCCCGAGAAGAACATCTCTAGTTGTTCCTCGTAGTTGAGATCCGACTCGGTGTCGTAGACGAAGCCGGGGATGTCGGGATGAGGCACCAACGTTCCCCCTGCGACCGCGCTCAGTTCGTCCTCCGACAGCTCCGAGCAGTCGGCCCCTGCCGGTGGCAGCACGAGGTGCACTCTGTCGGCCGTGTTCTCGACCACGACAACCTCGGTGTTGGCCTTCACGCTTGCGCCGATCTCCTCCAGAGCGGCCTTGGGGTCGGCGAGCAGCCTGCCCCTGAAGTCCGCGTCCTTGCTCGCTTTCTTGATGGCGTTCGCGATTCCGCTCATGATTGCCTCCTTGGTGCCATTGGATGGCCAGGGTGCTACGCCAACGAGAGTGTAAGGAGCGCCGGAAGCTTATCAGCGCGGGGGCGTCCAATGGTCGCTCTGTGGGCAAGCGCCGGCTGACTGGGCCCAGCGCGCATACTATGTGGTCGCCACCGTCACGGGACCGGGTTCGGGATGACCGACGATCTCTCCAAAGAAGCCGCCTCGACGCTGCGGCGCCTGCGGCACGACATGCGCACGTCGCTCGGGCAGATCCTGGGCTACAGCGAGATGCTCCAGGAGGAGGCCGAGGACCGCGAGCTGACCGACATGATCGCGGATCTCGGCAAGATCCACGGATCGGCGACGAAGCTGCTCGAACTGGTGGACGAGATCTTCCAGCCCACGGCCGCGACGGTTCCGTCGGAAGGCAGTGCGGAGCCGGACCAGGCGGTCGAAGCGGCGGAGCCGGCCGACCCGACCGTTCTTCCCAACGAAGTTGTCGGGGCCTCCGGCAACCTGCTGGTGGTCGACGACGACGAGAACAATCGGGACATGCTGGTACGCCGGCTAGGCAAGGCCGGCTACACGATCACGACGGCCGAGAACGGGGAGCAGGCTCTCGAGGCGATCGAGAACACGGCGTTCGACCTGGCATTGGTCGATGTCATGATGCCGGGCATCGACGGCTTCGAGGTTCTGGCGCGCCTGCGCAAGTCGCACCCGATGGCGCGCCTGCCCGTCATCATGGCCACGGCGCTGACCGATACCGATGACATCGTCAAGGCGTTGAGGCTGGGGGCCAACGACTACGTCGGCAAGCCCTTCGACCTACCCGTCGTCATGGCCCGCGTCGCCACGCAGCTGACGGCGAAGCGCGCCTGGAGGCTCTGGGTGCGGCCGCGTCCACCGAGGAGCACCCGCAGGTCTATGAAGCCCTGGAGCCGGGAGCAGAGTACGTCCTCAAAGACGCCAAGGCGATTCTGCCGCGCGGCCGGTTGCTATGGGTGCGTCTGCTCGAAGGTGGCGCCCGCTTCCTGGGCGATGCGGAGGACGAGCCCCTGAGCCTGAACGGCTGGATGCCGGTCTCGGACGAGGGCTGGCTGACGGTCGATCCGGGCACCAAGTTGGAGACGGCCGACACCGCCCAGCTGTTGCGGGAGGACCCGGAGATCCACTCCCTGCGCAGTTTCCATCGACAGGCGGTCGCGGCGATGGTACGCGGCGTGGAGCGCGGCGTGTCTGCCGAGCGCGTCCGCCTCGAACGGAAGGAGGCCGGCGACCGCGAGGTGCTCGACGGCTCGCTGAGGCTTGTCGCCCGCCCCCTGCAGCGCCGCCCCGAAATCAGCGCCTGGGGTGATGCTGCGACTACTGATCCGTGGCTGGCGGCGGCGCGCGCGGTGGGCGAGCACCTCGGAATCAGCTTCCGTGCTCTGTCTGGGGCCAGGGCCGAGGTCTGGGGAACCGATCCCCCCAGCCGGCTCGCCAGAGCTTCGGGTGTTCGGGTTCGCAAGGTCGCCCTGGGCGGCAGCTGGTTCAAGCAGGACAGCGGGCCGATCCTCGGCGTGCTCGAGGATGATGGGACGCCGGTGGCCCTGGTGCCGGACGGTCCCCGCCGGTACCGCCTGCTCGACCCGGCCTCGCGCACCTCCACACGGGTCGACGAAAGCGTCGCCGCGCGACTCCAGCCCTTCGGCTACACGTTCTATCGGTCCCTGCCCACGGAGGGGCTGGGCGCATGGCAGGTGGCGCGATTCGGCCTCTTCGGGTGGCGGCGCGATTTCTGGACGATTGTCCTCATGGGCACCCTCGGTGGGCTCCTGGGCCTCGCTCAGCCGGTCGCCACCGGCATGATCTTCGACACGCTGATTCCGGGCGCGCTGCGCACCGAGATGCTGCAGATGGCAGCCATCCTGGTCGTGATCGCGGTCTCGGCAGCGACGTTCAAGCTCGCCCAGTCGTTCGCAATGCTGCGCATCGAGGGCCGGGTCGACGCGGGGCTCCAGGCCGCCGTGTGGGACCGGTTGGTCAACCTGCCGGCACCCTTCTTCCGCGAGTTCACCTCGGGCGACCTGGCGATGCGCGGTCTCGGGATCCAGCAGATCCGACAGGTCGTGACCGGCCCGGTTCTGAGCGCGGTGTTTGCCGGCGTGTTCTCGATCTTCAGCTACCTGTTGCTGTTCTACTACAGCTGGGACCTCGCGTTGCTGGCAACCGCTTTGATCCTCTTGGCCTTCGCCGTCGCCACGGGGATCGGGTTGCTGCAGCTGCGCCACCAGCGACACCTGGCCGAAGTGCAGGGCGAGCTCTCGGGGCAGGTGCTCGGGCTCATCAACGGCATCGCCAAGCTCCGTGTCTCGGGCACCGAGAACCGCGCTTTCGCCCGTTGGGCGGAGAAGTTCACACGGCAAGAGGAGATCTCGGTGAAGACGCGCAAGCTCTCCAACGCGCAGACGATCTTCTCCGTCGTCTTCCCGGTTCTCAGCCTCATGGCGATCTTCTTCACGCTGTCGTGGCTGATGCAGCAAGACGACTACGAGCCGATCTCCACCGGTGACTTCCTGGCGTTCAACTCCGCCTACTCGCAGTTCCTCGCAGCCTCGCTCGGCCTCAGCTCGGCGCTGATCTCCCTGCTCGCAACGATCCCGTTGTACGAGCGAGCCAAGCCGATCCTCGAGGCGCTCCCCGAGGTCAACGACGCAAAGAACGATCCCGGCGAGCTCAGTGGACGTATCGATATCCGGCACGTGGATTTCGCTTACGCCCCGGATCTGCCTACGGTGCTGCACGACGTGTCGATTTCCATCGCGCCGGGGGAGTTTGTGGGTGTGGTCGGGGCGTCCGGATCCGGCAAGTCGACGCTGTTTCGCATCCTCCTCGGCTTCGAGGCCCCCGATTCGGGAGGCGTGTACTACGACGGCCAGGATCTGGCTTCTCTCGACCTGCGCGCGGTGAGACGCCAGCTCGGGGTCGTGCTGCAGAACGGCACCCTGTTGTCGGGTTCGGTCTTCCAGAACATCGTCGGATCCACCTCTCTGACCATCGACGATGCCTGGGAGGCCGCGCGTCTGGCGGGATTCGCCGGCGACGTGAAGGACATGCCGATGGGCATGCACACCGTGGTTTCGGAGGGTGGCGGGGGCCTCTCCGGCGGCCAGCGGCAGCGACTGTTGATCGCCCGCGCCATCGCCAGCCGCCCGCGCATGCTGCTGTTCGACGAGGCGACCAGCGCACTCGACAACGAGACCCAGGCGTTGGTGAGCCGAAGCTTGGAGGGTCTCAAGGCTACGCGGGTCGTCATTGCCCATCGACTCAGCACGATCCAGAACGCCGATCGTATCTACGTTCTCGACCGTGGAGCGATCGTGGAGGACGGCACGTACTCCGAGCTCATGGCCGAGGACGGGCTGTTCGCCGAGCTCGTCAGGCGGCAGCTCGCATGAACGACCCCGTGCGTTCCCGCAGGGTCGCGGTACTCCGCGAGTGTGGAGCCGCGAACGGCGAGATCGACGAGCTCCTCCGCTACAACGACAATCTCTTCGCCGCTCCCGACGACGCCGCGCTCGATGGAGGCTTCGAGGACGAGGCCTCCGTGGAGGCCTGGCGTGAGTACGCCGAGGCTGCGCGTGGCACCGACGCCTTTAGGGTCCTACGCGAACGATTCCCACAGCTCGCCTTTCCCGTGCGGCAAGGCATGGGCGAGCTGCCCGACTACAGAGCGGCGACTCGGCGAGGCGTGGATCCAGGCGACCTGGGGTCGGCCAGCGGGCTGCAGCTTCGGAAACCCGAGCGACTGCGGATCGAGATCCACCCGACCGCGGCCGGAAACTTGCCTTTGCTGCTCACCTTCGACCGCGACGACTTCGCGACGCTGGTGCGGGCTTTCACCTGCCGCAACGAGCCGGAGGCCGTCCCGGACTCCATGGGAGCGTGCATCGTAACCGGCTACAACAACTGGGATCGGGTACACGCGTACCGGCGCGCCTGGGAGAACGCGCACCCACTGCAGGCCAGCGCCGGCGGCTGGTCTGCCGAGTTCAAGCTCATGGCCAACGACAAGTCTCTGTATCAGGACACCTTCCTGATCCTGAGCGACGGGCCCTACAGCAGCGTCGCTGCCGCCGACCTGGGCCTCGAAGAAGAAACCTGGCGCGACGCTTCGCTCGTGCTGCGTCGCGAGCACGAGTGCGCCCACTATTTCTGCCGACGCGCTTTCGGCTCGATGCGCAACAGCCTGCACGACGAGTTGATCGCCGACTACGCGGGCATCGTCGCGACCGCCGGTCGCTACCGACCCGACTGGGCGCTCCGCTTCCTCGGCCTCGAGGACTACCCGCACTACCGGGCGGGCGGGCGACTCGAGAACTATCGCGGCGAGCCACCGCTCTCCGACGCCGCGTTCGCCGTGCTCACGCACCTCGTGACCCGGGCGGCGGCAAGCCTCGAGCACTTTGACCGAAGTCACGCCGCCGTCAGCATGGCGCGAAGGATCGTCGCCCTCACCCGACTTACCGTCGAGGAGATGGCCTCCCCCGCGGCCACCCGACTACTTTCCGAAGCTCTCGAAACCTCCACGACAAGGAACTAGCTTGCCGGCAGGCCTCGGCCTGCGGCATTCCGGAAGGCAGGTATCGATGCATAAGGTCCTGGTATTCCTCGGCATTCTCGACGACACCGATATCGACTGGATCATCCGCAACGGCACTCGACGCACCCTCGCCGAGGGCGACGTGATCATCGAGGAAGGCAAGCCGGCTGAGCAGCTGTATTTCGTTCTCGACGGCGAGCTCGGAGTGACCAGCAAAGACGCACCCGGCGTCGAGCTGTCGCGAATGAAGGCCGGCGAGATCGTCGGCGAGATCTCGTTCGTCGACTCGCGACCGCCGTCGGCCACGGTCACGGCGCGCATGGAATCGGTCGTCGGTTCGGTGCTACGTTCGACGATGGCCGAGAAACTCGAGGAGGATCTCAGCTTCGCAGCACGCTTTTACAAGTCGGTTGCCGTGCTGCTCTCCGACCGGCTGCGCACCAAGGACAGCCAGGCGAGATCGGAGGGTAGCCCGAACTTCGAGGTCGACGAGGACTTCGATGAGATGCCCGAGCACCTCGCCGACCTGCTGTACCTGGCCGGCATGCGATTCGCCGATATGCAGCGGCGCTCCTGGGGAGCTTAGCCTCCACGGGCGGGCGCCGGCGAGCGTAGACAGTTGGCGCGGGCCTGTTCGATACTCTCGGGACCCTTGCGGACAGAGTAGGACCGATGGGAGGTGATCCCGCGTGAAATCCGCGCCGTTGCCCGCCGACGAGCGTCAACGCCAGGAGGCGCTTGCCAATCTGGACGTTCTGGACAGCCCGGCTGACCCGCGTGTCGACCGGATCGTGCGAGCGGCGGCCGATGCGCTGAGCACGCCCATCGCCTACGTCTCCTTCGTTGCCGCCGATCGCCAGTGGCTCAAGTCCAACCACGGCATGCCCTGCGACGAGACAGGCCGCGACGTGGCGATGTGCGCCCACGCGATCCTCGAGGAAGACGCGCTGGTCATCCCCGATACGCACGCGGACGAGCGCTTCGCCGACAACCCGCTCGTGGTCGGAGAGCCGTTCATCCGCTCCTACATCGGCATTCCGCTCCGAAGTCCGAACGGCTTCGCACTCGGCACCCTGTGCGTCGCCGACACCGTGCCCCGAGTGTTCTCCATGGAGCAGGTCGAAACCCTCCAGGGGCACGCCCGGACCGTCGAGCGCAAGCTGACGCTGACGGTTCTCAAGACACTCGTCGTCTCCGACCTGGTGGATAGCACGAAGCTCGTCCGGTCTATCGGGGATGCACGCGCCGCGGATCTGTTCGGCCGGCAGGATCGCCTGGCGCGCGACCTCCTGGCGACCTCGGACGGCGTCGAGATCGACAAGTCCGACGGCTTTCTGCTCATGTTCGAGCGACCGATCGACGCGATCGAGTTCGCGCTCGAGTATCACCTCGGTCTGGACAAACTGGGGGCGCAGGTAGAGTGCGAGCTGAAGACGCGGGTGGGGATTCATCTCGCCGAGGTCGTGGTCAAGGAGAACTCACCCGAGGATGTCCAGCGCGGCGCCAAGCCGATCGAGGTCGAGGGGCTCGGCAAGCCGTTCACCGCCAGGCTGATGGCGCTGGCCGAGGGACGACAGACCCTGTTGAGCCGATCCGTGTTCGACGTGGCGCGACGTGTCTCGGGCGACATTCGCTGCTCTCGCCCGGGCGAGCTTCGCTGGCTCGACCACGGCGACTATCTCTTGAAGGGGTTGAAGGAGCCGGTGGACGTGTTCGAGGTCGGAGTGGAGGGGTTCGCTCCGCTGCAGGCCCCGGACCGCCCGTCAGCGTCGGCGAAGCCTCCGTTGCCGGACCGGCTCGATAGTGTCCCGTGGGATCGGCCCAGGACCTCCCGGCCCCGGGAGGAGCGCCCGCCGCGACCGCAGTCAGAATCGTCGCCGCGTCCCGCCGCCGCCGCATCGCAGACGTCGATGCGCTTCGCATCGGAGAGCCGACACCGGATCTCGAGGTCGAGTATTGGGCTCGCGGCGCCCACGGTCCGAGGCAGATGACGCTCGCGGATCACCGTGGCAAGTGGGTCGTTCTCTTCTTCTATCATCGCGACTTCACCTTCATCTGTCCTACCGAGATCGCGGCCTTCGCGAGGATGGATACTCAGTTTCAGGCCGAGAACGCCGTGGTGATCGGCGCCAGCACCGATAGCTTCTTCAGCCATAGCGCTTGGTTCGACGCTGACGAGCGCCTGCACGGTGTTAACTACCCGGTTATCGCGGATACGTCGCACAAGCTGGCAACCGCGTACACGGTCCTGCTGACGGACGGCTCGACGCTTCGCGGCACGTTCATCATCGATCCCGACGGCAATCTGCGGCACGTTTCGATCAACGAACCCGACGTCGGCCGCAGCCCGCAGGAAACGCTTCGTGTACTTCAGGGATTGCGCTCCGGGCAGCTCTGTCCCGTCGACTGGCAACCGGGGCAGGACACCCTGACCACGGTGAACGAATGGCTGACGCAGGTGTTCCCGCGCGTCTCGAGCAACGTGTTGGCCAAGGCCAGCAGCAAGCTCCAGACGGTCAAGTACGGTGACGGAGATACGATCTTCCGCCAAGGGGACGCTTCCGACAACCTGTACATCGTGGTGTCGGGAGAGGTGGAGGTCATCCGCCATTCAGCGGACCGCAACGAGGTGCCCCTCGGCGAGTTCGGCGCCGGGGCGATCCTCGGCGAGATCGGCTTGCTGATGGACACGCGACGTACCGCCGACGTGAGGGCGCGCAGCGACGTCGAGCTGCTGGCGCTGGATTGGGCGAGCTTTCGAGAGCTGCTCGACGAATCCGACCCCACGACTCGGGATCTCATGCGCATTGTCGAAGAACGGTGGGCAAGGACTCCCCAATAGTCCCTGGCGAGCGCGAGCACCTCGTAAGCGCAGGGTAATCCTTCAGCAGCGTATTCCAGCTGTAGTCGATCTGGGCCCACTCCCCGGGACACTGCGCCGCGCGGCCCTCGGGCAGCACGCCGTCCTCGACGAAGTTGTTGAGGCGCTCGGGATCCCGCCCGACACCCAGCACACGATGTTGAAGTACCGCTGCTCGTTGAGCGAATGCTCGCCCCAGACGACGGCCTCGCCGACGGCTGCCTCGCGTTCCTGGGCCCACGCCATGAAGGCCAGCGCGGCGTCCAGGGCCGTGGTTGCGCCGTCCCCGGGATCGAGGGAAAGCGCGAACGTGGACAGCTGGTCTACCGCGTCTTCCTCCTTTCCGGTAATCGGCAGGCTCAGCACATCGACCAGGCCCCGCCCGACCTCGTGGTAGAAGAAAAACATGATGACGTTGATCGCCGCCGCCTCGGCGTCTTCCTCCGACCAGCCCGCCTCCAGGGCGCCCTCATACATCTCCGATCGGCGCAGCGGCACCGGCTGGCCGTGTAGGGTGTGGCAGCAGGCATCGGCCCAGTCATCCCTGCGCTGCGTCAACGCCGCGGCGGCGAGCTCGGCGCCCAGCGTCTCGGACTACTCCTTCCAGCTGAAGTGCCCCTCCTCGGACAGGCGTACCGCGGCGCGAACGCCTGCGCTTGCCACGGCTCGGCGAACACCGGCCCCTCTTCATCGCGCGGCAGCGGCGGCAACGCCGCCAGGCGCTCGGCGTGGAGCTTTGCCTCAGGCGGGCTCAAGGTAGTCCTCCCAGAGATCGACGTAACGAACTTGTACCAGACCGGCGGTAACCCGAGCGTGGGCCACGGGTAGCAGGAGCAAAGCGTGCACACCAACAGGTTGTGCACCTCGGGCTCGTTCTCCACTACCACCATGTGCTGGCCATCGAGGCCCTCGAATCCGAGCTCGGCAATCGCAGCGGTTCCGTCGTCCAGAAGGCGAGCCTTGTAATCTGGATCGACCCAGGCACGCGCCACCACCTGGGCTCCGTTGCGCGGCCCGATCTTGTTCTCGTCCAGGTCGACCACTTCGTCGAGCGCCGCAGGATCGACCAGCTCCTTTTCTATCAATACCGACTCCAGCGCCCGCACGCGCAGGGCGATGTCGGACGGCACGTCCTGGTGATCGTGGCCGTGTTCGTGATCGTGGCCGTGTTCGTGATCGTGATCCTGCACTTCGGTCGATTCCTGCTTGGTGGTGGCTTCCGGCGTGGCGCTGACGTGCCCCTCGCCGACGATCGATGCGGCGGCCGCGGCCGCGCCCTTCAGGAACTTCCGTCGTCCGGTGCCGTCCTCGTCGCTCTTCGACATGGCAAATCGCTCTGTCCGGGTGGCTCCTCGCTCGAGAGATGCCGAATATACCGCTCGCATTCCGGGCCGCGGAGTGGGTGCGGAGTGGCCGGCCGAAACCACCGGAGCCAGACGCTCACCTGGAGATCGGTGCGCCACCCCCTGGTCAATCGCCCCCGCACGCGTACAATCTGCGCGCGAGCCGCTGTCGTGTACCGGACGCCAGCTGGCGCCGCTCCCAATGGGACTCGACACGAACGACCGGAGGTGGACCATGCAGGCAGCATCAGCACTCCGTTCTTTACTCCGTTCTTTGTCCGTCACGCTGGTGGCCCTGGCCCTGGCGGCATGCGGCGGCGGCGCGGCGCCAGACGCTGAAACCGACTCGACGCCTTCTGCCGATCCGGCCGAGGTCACCGATCCGGTGCTGGCCGGTGACCTCCCGAACCCCACTTCGGATGTGATCAAGGGCTGGGGACCCCTGCCCGACGGGCGCAGCTGGGGCTCCACTGCGGGGGTGGATATCGATCCGAACGACGGGCACATCTGGGCCTACGATCGGTGCGGCGCGTACGCTCTGGCCGGAGGATGCGACGTCTCCGACGTCGATCCCGTCCTGAAGTTCGACCGTGAGACTGGCGAGGTCCTGGCCAGCTTCGGCGCCGGACTGTTCGTGTTGCCTCACGGGATCCACGTCGACCAGGAAGGCAACGTCTGGGTCACCGATTCGATGGGGAACGAGGCCGGGACCAAGGGGCATCAGGTGATCAAGTTCAGCCCCGAGGGCGAGGTCCTGCTGACCCTCGGCCAGCCGGGCGTGAAGGGTAGCGAGCCGGGCCTGCTGAGCGAGCCATGCGACGTGATCACCGCCCCGAACGGCGACATCTTCGTTTCCGACGGACACAGCGGCCAGAATGCCACGCCTCCCGAGGGGACGACCGGCCGCATTATCAGGTTCAACAAGGACGGTGAGTACATCACCGAGTGGGGGCAGATGGGCTCGGGGCCGGGTGAGTTCCGTACCCCCCACGCCCTCGCGTTTGACTCACAGGGCCGGCTGTTCGTCGCCGACCGCGGAAACCACCGCATCCAGATCTACGATCTGGACGGCAACTACATCGACTCGTACTACCAGTTCGGTCGCATCAGCGGCCTGTTCTTCGACGACGACGACACCCTGTACGCCATCGACTCCGAGTCGAGCCCGAACAGCCACGCCGACTGGTCCACCGGTATCCGAATCGGGCACGCCTCGCGCGATGAGGTGACAGCGTTCGTGCCTCCCCACGAGTCCGACGACCCGCAGGGAGAGGCCGGCGAAGGCGTCGCCGTGGACGCCGACGGCAACATCTTCGCAGCCGAAGGGCCCAACTCGCGCGACGCGGCCGAGGGGGGCCTGACGAAGTACATCCGACGCTAGCGCGTTGAAACTGAACCGTTGACGGCATGCGCAACGCCCGCAGTGAGCAGTGGAGATCAAGCGTCATCCTGTTCTGCTGCTCGGTCATCGTCATGGTGGCCGCCATTGAGGTCGCACTGTTCTTCGTCGACGACCGCTACAAGGGTCTGTTCAGGCGTCCCCCAGTAGGATCTGAGGACCTACGGGGGAGGGCCGGAGCTTTCTTCCGTTCGCAGCGATTCGACGCTGACCTAGGCTGGGACAGAACTCCCCACGTACGCAACCATCGCCAACGCCAGGCTTTCCTTGCGCAGGCTTACGGCGATTCCTTCGTGCTTTCCGGACACGGCGGAATTACCTGGGAGACGGCTTTCGAGGACACCACCGGTGAGACCATCCTCAACTTCGGTGTCGGCGGATACGGCCTCGACCAGGCTGTCCTGAAGTTCGAGAAGTACGGGTCTGAGTACCCCACTCGCATCGCCATCATCGGCCTCTACAACCAGATGTTCCGCCGCGTTCGATCCTATCACGCTCGCTACTACTTCTCCAACTACGGGTCCCTAGCGTTCGCCTTCAAGCCCTTCTTCGCGCCATCCGACGAAGGCTACAAGTTGCACCGACCGCCCTGCAGGGACGCTGAATGCATGCACGAAGTACTGTCTGACACTGACGGTGAGACAACGAGCGTCTTGAAAGCGCACGACTATTGGTACCGGCAAGACACGACACGGCCCGCACTAGGCTTTCCCCGCGCGGTCAAGTACGCCCAGGTTCTGCCGGATATCTGGCAGCGGACCCGGTGGGGAAGGCGTACCGTCAACTACCACTTCGTGGACCGCGAATCCCTGGAACTGACCAAGTACCTGCTGAAGCGCTTCGTGGCTCACGCCCAGACGAACGGCATGGTGCCCATCTGCCTGCTGCTCTATTCATCCACGGATCTGTTGGTTCGCGAAAGCGGTACGTTGCACGACCGAGAGCTAATGGATTTCCTCCGCGCCGAACGAATCCGCACTATCGACTCCGGTGAGTACATCCTGACGCGGTATTCCAACAACGACGGCTTCGAAGCACTCCGCACCGCGGATGGTCACCTTAGCAACCAGGGAGACAACATGGTGGCAGCCGCGGTGGAACGAGGACTCGTCGACTTCGGGCTACTGGATAGCGCCGGGTCACATTGACCCTGTCAGCGCGCGTTTGTGAACTGGGCCCATGCCCGGTAGCGTCACGTCTCAATGGAAGGAACGCGACCGGCCCCCACGTCGTGCCCAGCTGGTTCGAAGCGCTGAATCGCCTCCTGCCGACTGACCCGTAGGGTGGTCCCCCGCGTCACCAGGTGCATACCTTAGTTCACGAAATGCTCGTTCCCGAATCGACTCCAGACCCTGTTCTCGACGACCTGCTGCGCTGTCTTTCCGTAGCGCCGCCGGCGTTCAGCTCGGCCGAAGCCACGGCAATCGCCGCCGAGGCCTTCGGGTTCGTGGGCGACGCCGAATCGCTCGGTGGGGAACGCGATCAGAACTTCCTGCTTACCGGCGCCGAAGACAGACGCGTCCTCAAGATTGGTAACCGGGCAGATTCTGCCGCGCTGATCGACCTGCAATGCACGGTCCTGCAGCGGCTGGCATCGATGACGCCTGCGCTTCCCGTGCCGCGTCTGTTCGAGGCCAACACGAGCGTCCCCTGCGTTGAAGTGCTCGACAACCAGGGATTGGCGCACCACGCCAGGTTGCTCAGCTATCTGCCGGGCATGCTCGTCGGGGAGGCGCCCGACGATCCGCGCATGATGCACGCGTTGGGCGCCGTCACCGCCAAGATCGGCGTCGGCCTGCGCGGGCTGTTTCATCCGGCGGCAGACCATCCGTTGGCGTGGGATATCAAGCGGGCGAGTCGGATCGGCGAGCTGGCAGGCGGCATTGCCGACGACCGGCATCGAGCGTTGGCGGAAGCGGCGTTCGAGGCCTTCGAGCGCAGCGCGGCGCCGCAGTTGAACAGCCTCCGCGCCCAGATCATCCACAACGACGTCTCGTTCCACAATGCGCTGGTCGTTCCCGACCGCCCTTGGACCGTCGCCGGTGTTTACGACTTCGGCGACGTGATCTACGCCCCGCTGGTCCAGGATCTGGCCATCGCAGCGGCAGAGATCCCGCTCGGTCGCAAGGGCGAGCTGGCGCTGAGTGCGCGGATCGTAGCGGGGTTTCACTCGGTAACGCCGCTGGAGCCGCTCGAGATCGAGCTGCTGCCCGTACTGGCAGCCACTCGCGTGGCGATGTGGCTCGCCATCGAGTCGTGGAAGCCGTTCCCGGATGAGCGCGATCACTACGATGACGTCGAAGGGGAGCTCGCCAACTCACTCGAGCTCATGCAAGCCGCTGGTCATGAAGAGGTTGCGCATCTGTATCGAAGCGCCTGCGGGATGTCCCCGTCGACGACTAGCGTTCCGGTAGAGACCGCGACGACGGAACTTCAACGGCGACGCGCGGCACGCCTGGGCAGCGGCTACGAGCTCTCGTACGAGACCCCGGTCCACACGGTGCGAGCCGAGGGAGTGTGGCTGTACGGCCGTGACGAGACCGCCTACCTCGACTGCTACAACAACGTCCCGCAGGTGGGGCACTGCCACCCGAGCGTGGTGAGCGCGATCGCGCGCCAGGCGGCGACATTGAACACCAACACTCGCTACCTGTACGAGCACGTCGTTGCCTTCGGCGATCGGCTGGTGGCCACGCTGCCCGATGAGCTCGAAGTGTGCATGCTGGTTTCGTCGGGCAGCGAGGCAAACGATCTGGCGTGGCGCATCGCCACCACCTGTACAGGGCACAGCGGAGCCCTGGTGACGCGCAACGCGTATCACGGTGTGACCCAGGTAACTCACGATCTGTCGCCATCAGGCCGCGGCGGTGATCTGGCGGCCTATGTCGAGACCATCGAGCCGCCGGACGATTACCGTGGTCGATGGGGCAGAGACGACCCGGATCGCGGAGCGAACTTCGCCGCCGACGCCGACACCGCCATCGCGCGTTTGCGCGCCAAGGGTCACGAACCCGCGATGTTCCTCATCGACACGGTGCTCAGCAGCGACGGAATACTCGATATGCCGTCGGGGTTCCTGTCGGGTGTCTTCGACCGAGTGCGAACCGCCGGAGGTCTGTGTGTTGCCGACGAGGTTCAGGCCGGTTTCGGACGCACCGGAGTGCACATGTGGGGCTTCGAGGTCGACGGTGTAGTGCCGGACATCGTCACCTTCGGCAAGCCGATCGGCAACGGTCACCCGGTCGGCGCGGTGGTGACGCGTCGAGAGCTGGCCGAGGAGTTCCAGGCGAGCAGCGGGTTCTTCAGCACCACCGGCGGCAACCCGGTGTCGTGCGCCGCTGCGACGGCGGTCCTCGATGTCATCGAGGTCGAAGAGCTGCAGCAGAACGCACACCGTGTTGGCGCCGAGTTGCGTATGGCCCTGGAAGAACTTGCACACCGTCACTCAGTGATCGGCGACGTGCGCGGTGCGGGCTTGTTCGTCGGCGTCGAACTGGTGCTAGACCGCAGTACACGAGAGCCGGCGCCGGTGGAAACACACCGCGTGGTGAACCAGCTGCGGCAGCGCGGCGTGCTGGTGGGACGTGAAGGACCGCACGGCAACGTGTTGAAGATCCGCCCCCCGATCGTCTTTGCATCGAGTCACGTCACGCAGCTAGTGGCAACGCTCGATGCGGTGCTCGACTCGAGCTAGCAGTCCGACCTCAACCCGCCAAGGGCAGAAACAGGCTGCTGCCGGCCGCAGTGATCCAGGCCTGATAGATTCGCTCTCCGACTTCCGTCCGGTTCGGCGAGAACCGTTCCTGCTGTCGCTGTTTACCGATTCGCAGTTGGAGTGACTCCGTGATCCGCACCAACGCGCTGACCAAGATCTACAACGTGCCGATCAAGGAGCCCGGGCTATGGAACTCGGTCCGGTCGCTGTTCAATCGCGAATATCGCGACGTGCGCGCGGTCGATGAGATCGAGCTGACGATCGAGCCCGGCGAGCGGGTCGGCTTCCTGGGGCCCAACGGTGCCGGCAAGACAACGACGCTGAAGATGCTGACCGGGCTGCTCTACCCGACCTCGGGCAGCTGCGAAGTGGCGGGATTCACGCCGTCGGAGCGCCATCCCGACTTCCTCAAGTCGGTGACCCTGGTGATGGGACAGAAACAGCAACTGCTGTGGGATC
>CBDAMQ010000027.1:0-366650 GCA_965197275.1 Acidobacteriota bacterium | reverse complement strand
CATCGGCGAGCTCACAGATGTGCGTCGGAGCCGGACGATCTCCTGACGCGCCTCCTTCATGTTGCGGCAGACTTGGCTGCCGACCTCCACCTGCGACTGCATGAACTCGGGCTTGATCTGGTCGCGCAGGATGTGTTGTCCCTTGTCGAGGAACTCCTGCACGTACGAGCGCAGCTCGCGGCTTTCCGGGTCGATGATCTGGTACTCCTCCTCGATCCCGATGGTGAAGTCCGGTAAGGGCATACGCGTTCGCGCTCCGCTCTTTCCTGAGGTAATGCGCGGCAGGCCTTGCTGCTGTAGGTCCGACAATCTCGACGGGCTACTGTCTCACACGAATCGGATAAGCCGGCCTGTCGGGTGTGTAGGGCGGATTGTCTTCGAGTTCCTGTAGGGCAACCTGAATGGCCTTCTCCAGCTGCGGATCTCGACCCGCGTTGACATCTGCGGGCCACTGCTCCACCTCGATGTCGGGTGGGACGCCGACGTTCTCGACCACAAAGCCGTCCTCCGTCCAGATCGCCAAGTTGGGCGCCGTGATGCCACCTCCATCCATCAACGTCGGGAACCCGAGCACGCCGACCAGACCGCCCCAGGTGCGCTTGCCCACCAGCGTTCCGAGCTCGAGCTTGCGGAACATCCAGGGCAACAGGTCTCCGCCCGAGCCGGCGGTCTCGTCGATGATCATCACCTTCGGCCCCTGGATGGAGTGGGAAGGGTGTCTTGAAGTCGCCCCCGTACCTCGTCGCCCAGTGGCTGATGTAGGGGCGACGCAGGATATCGATGTAATAGTCGGCCACCTGTCCGCCGCCGTTGTATCGCTCATCGACGATGATGGCGTCCTTGTGCGCCTGCGGGAAGAAGTAGCGCTTGAAGTAGGTGTGCCCGAGGTTGGTGGTGTTGGGCACGTACACGTAGGCCACCCGACCGTCGGTGGCCGCGTCGACCTTGGCAATGTTGCCCTCCACCCAGTCTCGATTGCGAAGTGTAGTCTCACTGCGCACCCGGCACCACCTGCACCGTTCGGGACCCGTCGTAGTCTGACGAAGGGCCCACGGTGATCTCGACGATCTGCTCGGCGGAGTTCTCGAAGCGGGAGTAGACGTTCTCCGGCGCCGCGAGATCCTCGCCATTCACCGCCAGCAGGTACTCGCCTGCCACCACGTCCACTCCCGGCTCGGTCAGCGGTGCGCGGAGATCCGGGGTCCAGTTGAGACCGCCGTACACCTTGGCGAATCGATAGCGGCCGGTGTCGATCTCGAAGTCGGCTCCCAGCAAACCGCCGGGCACCGTGTCGGCGTCGACCAGAGTGTCGCCTCCGAACACCCCGTGATGCCCGACTGCGAGCTCCGATGCCATCCACTGCAACACCCGGTTGAGGTCGCCGCGCGTCGCCAGGTGGTCGAGAAACTCCGAGTACTTCTCCCCCATCGCCTCCCAGTCCGAGCCGTGGAAACCGGGGTCGTAGAAGTAGTCGCGGTTGATTCGCCACGCCTCCCGATAGATCTGTCGCCACTCGGCGACCGGATCGATCTTCACCTGCAGCCGATCCAACGCCAGGCGGCCCTCGCCGGTGTTGATGGCGGATGCGGCCGAGGCAATGATCCAGTTGCCGCCCTGCAACGCACAGAGAACCTTGCTGCCATCCGCCGACAGTCGGTAGCCGAGCACGCCTTCCGCCAGCGTGGTCTCGGAGCGCTGCGCCATGTCGTACTTGCGCAGGCTCCCGGGTCCGAAGGCTCCGAAGCCGCTGATGGTCTCGCGCACCAGGTAGTAGAGCTGGCCGGCGGCGCCAGCCTGCAGGTCGGAGTATCCGGTGGGCGATAGCGGGGTCGCCACGATGCGCTGGTCGAGCGAGTCGAAGTCGATGCGGGTGGCGTCCGGGTCGGGGCCAGCCTCGGGATCGCCGGTGTCCGAGGTCCCGTCAGCGTTCCCTTCCTCTTCTTCGGTCGCGACCTCCTCCTCGTCGCTCTCCGCCTTGAAGGGAGAGTCGACGCCGCGGCGCAGCACGGCGACGTAGACGTTGTTGGTCGAGTCCATGTCGGCGTTGGACATGGCGAACCACTGCCGTACCGGGCCGGCATCCGTCGATGACAGGAAGTACAGGTAGTCGCCCGACTCGTCGAAGACCGGGGAGTAGGCATCGGAAAGCCCGTCGGTGACCGGATAGGAGCGCCCCTCATCCAACGAATAGACCCAGACGCGACGGAAGTCGGCTTCGGTCGCCTGCGTGTAGGTGAGCCAGCGCGAATCTGGCGACCAGTTGCCGGCGATGGTCTTGAACGGCCCGTAGAACGGCTCGGTGGCGATCTGCGTGATGCCGCCAGAGTCGACGTCGAGCAGGTACAGGCTCCAGGAGTTGTCCGAGTACGCAATCGTGCTGCTGTCGGGCGACCACCGGATGTCCTCGTAAAACCCCGCCCCCTCGACCGGCAGGACGCGCGGCTCGTCCTTGCCGAGCTGGTCGATCAGATGGAGCTGATACTCGCCACCATCGTCCGAGAACCAGGCGATCCAGCGTCCGTCCGGCGACCAGGCCGGGGCCCGATCGTGCGCCCCGGCCGACTGCGTCAGGTTGCGAGCGTTCCCCTTCTCCGCCGGCACGGTGACGATCTCGCCGCGGAACTCCATGACCGCGCGTGATCCGCTCGGCGAGATATCGGCGCTGCGAACGTATCGCGCTCCGCTCACCCACCGCGTCCGGCGCTCGATCAGATCCGAAGGCACGCCTACGCGCAGACGATCACCGACGGAGGCGGAAGCCGTCGGGTCGAACACGTGGAGCCATCCGGCCTGCTCGTAGACGATACGGCCGGCGCCGGCGCCGGCGTTGAGGATCGGAAAGTCCTCGTGTGCTGTTCGCCGGACGACGCCCCGCGAAGGTCCTCCGTAGGCATAGAGATTGAACTCCCCGTCGCGATCCGAGCGAAAGTAGAGCTCGCTTCCCACCCACATCGGGTCGGTGTCGTTGCTGCCACTATCCGGCTGCGGGACCTCCTCGATCGAGTGATCGGCGAGATCCTGAATCCAGATCCGGCTGACCGTGCCGCCACGGTAGTTCTTCCACTGGTTCATCCGTTCCGGCAGCAGCGTGTAGGCGATCCGTGAGCCATCGGCCGACAGATCGGCCTTCCATCCGTAGGGAATCGGCAGCCGGACAGGCATGCCCGCGTCGAGACCGATGGTGAACAGCTGCCAGTGCCGGTTCGTGTGCACGCCGCGTTGGGAGGCGAACAGCACCGCTCCCCCGTCCGGCGTGAAGCCGCGCACCGCGTCCGTTCCGGGATGCCACGTCAATCGCCGTGGCTCGCCGCCGGATGCGGGCACGACGAACACGTCGGTGTTGCCGTCGTACTGCGCCGAGAATGCCAGCCACGTGCCGTCGGGCGAGAATACCGGTCGCGCCTCGACGCCACTGTGGGTGGTCAGTCGCCGGACCTCCGACCCGTCGAGCCGCGCGCTCCACAGGTCGCTGGCGTAGACAAACGCCACGTGAGTAGCGCTGATCGCCGGCTGGCTCAGCAGGCGCGTGTCGGTGGCATCAGGGCTCGCCGTCGTACCGACGGCCGGCGCCACAGATGCTGCAAGCACCATGGCGGCGGGCAGCAGGGTTCGGACTCGCATGTCAGATCTCCATGGATCGATTGGAACGGACGATTGGAACGGACGATCGGCCGGCTGGCCGATCAGCTCGGAGCATATTCGAGATGCCGCCGAATGGCCTCAATGACCACGTCGGGGTGTTCTCGATGCGGCGCATGGCCTCCGGCAACCACTCTCACTTCCAGGGTCGAGTCGCAGCGCGCCCGGATGGCGTCGATCTGGGCCATCGTGCCGTACTCGTCGTCCGTACCCTGGATGACCGTCGTCGGGCAGGCGACTCGGGCGACGGCCGATTCGATGTTCCAGTAGCGGAACTCGGGGCGCAGCCAGGTCTGATTCCATCCCTCGAAGGCGCTATCCGGATCGTCGTGGTGCCGTGCGAGACGGGCGCGCAGGTCGCCCTGCTCATACGCCTGGCGTGCCGCGAGGGCGCCGGCGATCGTGCGGTCCTCGACGAACACGTGCGGAGCCAGCAGAACCAGTCCCGACGGTTCCTCCTGGGCGCCGGACGCTGCGTAAAGAATGGCGATCGAAGCTCCGTCGCTGTGGCCCACGAGCAGGGGCGAGCGTACACCGAGCGCCGCGATGATCGCCGGAAGCTCCTGCGAGGCCGCCTCATGCATGAAATCGACGGACCACGGGAACGAACTCGATGGCGTCGAGCGACCGTAGCCGAAGCGGCTGTAGACCAGCACTCCGACACCGGTTGCCTCGGCGACCGCAGCCGGGAACTGTCTCCACGAGGACACCGATCCCAATCCGTGGTGCAGCAACACAACGCTCGGCGTCGAGCCAGGCGGCGGTCCCGACCACTCGTACTCGACGCGGCTGTCCAAATCGATGAACGGCACCGATCAGCGGCCGCCGCCATCGCGTTGTCGCAGCTTTGCGGCGCGCTCACCGATCAATTCAACGACCCGTGCGACGCGTTTCGACCGCACCGCATCACTCTTGGCGTCGCCTACGAATCGCAGCATCTCCCGGCGCAATCCTGGCGGCAACAGCTCGATGGCCTCGATGCCGCCATCTATGCGCTCGGCCGCTTCGATGATGTCATCGGACACGACATCCGCCGGCGCCTCGTCGAACGTGAGCACGACGCTGACCCGATCGCCCGTGTCGACGCTGGCGGCCTTGCGCAGCTCGTCGTGCAGGAACAGCCGGAAGCCGCCGTCGCGACGTCGCATCAGCGTCGTGGCGCGCTGCTCGCCGCCAACGGTCGCTACCACCGGCGGATACTGCCAGTCATCGAGCTCCGTAGAGACCGCGCTTGGCACATCGACGCACCGCAGGATTCCCTGTCGATAGATGTGCGCCTCGAAAGCCCACGGACCAGCGTCGGGCATCGCTCAGTGGGAGCCCTCGTGCGTATGATCGAAGCGCTCGTGGTGCTGTCGTAGGAGATCCTTGCCGTAGTCGTTGCCGTTGGGCGTGCGCACCACCGCGTGAACATGGTTGCGGCTCGGGCCGTCGCCATCGAGTGCGATGGGGCCCTGGTGATCGAACTCGATAAGGATCACGGGGCTGTGGGCTCGGTAGTAGAACACCGCGTCATCGCCCGTCGAGCCCATCCACGTGAACCACGTGTCGTCGAGATGCTCACGGACCTGTGCCATGCGGATCTCGGAGTGACCTTCCCGCATGTTGCCAACGTACTGGGCGATCAACTCGAGCAACAGGCCTCGCTGACGCTCGTCCAGGGAGTCGGCGCGGAGCCCTTCATACCGCATCTCGAAATTGTCACGGAACGCTGCCGTGAACACGTTGCGCGGCAGCTCTTCGGCGACCTTTGCGACCGCCTGTTGCGAGGCGGTGAGCGACTGCATCAGCGCCAGTCCGACCGCTTCCTCGTCTTCGAACACCCGCGTGCCGGCGTACTTGCCGCCCTCAGCGTACGTCGGCTCGGAGCCGAGAAACGTCGGCGTCATGGTCACCTGGTCGCCGAGCACGAAGTAGTTGATCACCAGGTGATGCCCGTCCAGCTGCCCGCCCCACGGCTCGGTCTCTGACGGCGTCCCCATGACGGTGAAGAAGTAGAGTCCCTCGCCGTACTCCTCGAAGTTGTTCACCAGCTCGGCGATCGTGGTGTTGAGGCGCATGATGTCGGTGGCCAGACGCAGCCCCTTCGCCGAGAGGCTGGCACCGAGAAGATCGTAGGCTGCGGCCCGCTGCGACTCCGACATCGCTCCGAAGCTCACGCCGCGTCGTTCGTACCGATGCACGTTGTTCCAACGGCGCCACTCGATGTCATCGACGGTGAACGTCGAGGCGATGCGTTGCTCCGCATCGAGCGCTCCCAGGAAGGCTGCGGCAGCGGCGACGACCGGCGCCGTCGAGATCCCCGTGGCGCGCAACGGGAAAAGGCCGGGAACGATCTCGCCGTCGTCCGTGATGCCGCGAAACGCTTCTGCCAGCGCAGCAGCCTGCGCACCACCCTGTTCGGTTCTCGTGCGGCCGAGCACGTATCCGCCAGCCGATGCAGCTATCCCTACGACCGCCACCACGCTCACCAGCCTTCTCATCTCGCGCTCCTCCAGCTAACCGAACACGACCAACGAGTCGCGTTGATCAGCAGTCTAGCAAGCCGCCGGCCTTTGTCCCCTCGAGCGCACTGGCCAGGTGTGTCAGGTCGCTGTCATCGTTGTACAGGTGGGCGGACACTCGAATGCCGTCGCCGCGCGCCGACACCAGCACGCCCTCGGCGGCGAGCGCGTCGCGTAGGCGCGGGGCATCGCTACATCGCGCCAGCGCAATGCCCGACGCCGCGCCCGGCCGCGTTGGAGACGATACCGACAGTCCGGCGTCGGCGAGCACCTCGCGCAGCCCGGCGTTCAGCTGCAAGACGCGAGCTTCGATCGTCGCGGCACCGAGCTGGTGCTGGAGATCCAGCGCCGCGCCCAACGCGAACACGTTCGGGAAGGGCGGATGGCCAGCCTCGATGGCGCGCGCATCAGGCGTCAGGTCGAGCTCGTCGGAGACCAACGCGTACGGGTCGCGCGCACTGCGCCAGCCCACCGCCGGATGGTCACCGCAGTGGCGCTCGTTGACATAAAGAAAACCGTTGCCGTAGCCCGCATTCAGCCACTTGTAGCCGCTGCAGGCGAGGAAATCGACACCGCCGGCGGAGACATCGACGGCAACCGCGCCGAGGCCCTGCGTCGCATCGATTACCAACAGCAGGCGGTGGTCTCGACACAGCCCGACGAGCGCATCCAGGTCGTGCCGGAAGCCGGTGCGGTAGTGAACCAGCCCCAGCGTGAGGATACCGGTCTGCGGTTGAATGGCCGCGGCAATGGACTCCGTTGTGATGCCACCATCGTCATCGGGGTCGAGAAAGTCGACCGCGTAGCCGAGCTGTAGCCACGGCAGGGTCACGGAAGGGAAATCGCCGCGCAGGGCGACGACGGAGCCGGGGCCGGGGCCGGAGCCCGTCCCCTGCAGCCTTCTAGCCACGTGATTGATGCCCAGGGAGGCATTGCTCGTGAAGGCGATCTCGGCACTGCGAGCGCCAATCAGGCGAGCCACGGAGCCGCGCACGTCCTCGACGCGCCGCAGCCAGTCATCCCAGTGGACGTCACCATCCCGTAGCGTGGCGTCGTAGTAGGACCTGCCGGCTTCGGCGGCCGCGGTCGAAATCGGCCCGCCAGCCGCGGTGTTCAGGTAACAGCAGGCCGACGCCGCCGGGAACAACTTCCGAATCACACCCCAGTCGGTCATTCGTCCATCGGCCGAGGAGGCGTCATCGCACGACGCTCCGATAGATCTCCTCGTCGGTGTCGCCCTCGGTGGAGATCAGCAACACGCCAGCGCGGTCGTCGAGCCGCAGCTGTCGTCGAACCGACTCCAGTCCCGGGTGCGTGCATACCGTCTCGACCAACCCGGTGGTCACGGCACCCGACTCGCCCGAGATCACCTCGGCATCGCCGGCAGTCGGGCGCACCAACCGGCGCATCCCGATTCTGGCAACGTCGTCTGCGCACGCCAGCCAGCCGTCGGCGTGTCGACGCAGGATGGCCCAGGCAGATGCGCTCAGTTGACCACACGACAGGCCCGCCATGAACGTGTTTGGAGTCTCCTCGAGACGCGGAGGAGTGTCTTCGGACACCTCCATGGCCGCCAATCCGCACGCTGCGCCCTCCGGTTCGACGATGAAGATCGTCGGCCGGTCAGCATCGAAACGCTCCACCATGAATGCAGTAATCGAAGCTGCGAACGAGCCGACGCCACACTGAAGGAACACGTGCGTCGGCACCTCTTCTCCGAGCTGATCGATCGCCTCGCTCGCCAGCGTGAGATACCCCTGCATCACCCATCGGGGTACCTGTTCGTACCCCGCCCACGACGTGTCCTGTAGTAGCACCCAGCCCTGGTCTTCGGCATCCACCCGCGCCCGTTCGACGGCGTCGTCGAAGGACCCTTGTACTCGGCTGGCCCGGGCTCCGAGTCGAGCAATCGCCTCGACGCGCGCGGCGCTGGCCTCGTGCGGCAGGTACACGACCGAGGCGTGCCCCGATCGCGCTGCGGCCCAGGCAACGGCACGTCCGTGATTGCCGTCCGTGGCGGTGACGAACGTCAAGGTGCGGCCCGGGTGCTGCTCGATCACCCGCGAGATCGCCCAGCTAGCCCCGAGACCCTTGAACGCCTTGAGCCCGAAGCGTCGTGATTCGTCCTTGACGTGCAGGCTCCCGATGCCGAGCTCGGTAGCCAGCCCCGGCAATGGGACCAACGGCGTCGGCTCGTAGCCTGGCAATGAGCGGTGGTACGCCTGAGCCGCAGCCGTTGCGACGGCTCCGAACGGAGCAGTGAAGCCGTCTCCGCCACTGTCCGCCGCAGCAGCGTTCATGCGCAGGCGTACCGGCGGGCTCATGCTGTGCTGCTCGCGGCCGGCCCCCCGGCATCGGGCGCTTGCCAGATCTCTGCCAGCACGCGGATGAAGTTACCGCCCAGGATTCCCACGATCTCGTCGTCGGAGTAACCCCGTCGAATCAGAGCCTCGGTCAAATCGAAGCATCGCTGCGGATGATCGACGCCCTCGATATCGATCTTATCGCGGAAGGCGTAGCTGTCCTTATAGTTGGCCTTCAGGCGCTCGTACTGCTCGCTGGGCATCGCATCGTAGCCATCGAGATCGATATCCGATCCCAGGCCGACGTGCTCGACGCCAACCAGCTCCGCCACATGATCGTAGTGATCGAGCATGTGCTCGATGGTGGTCGGCTCGCGATCGCGGACGAAGTTGCGCACCGATGTGATGCCCATTACACCGCCCGAGGCCGCCATGGCGCGGATCGCTTCGTTGGTCTTGCAGCGCGGATGTCCCGGTACGAGAGCGCGACAATTCGAGTGCGTCATGAGCACCGGACTGGAGGAGAGCTCGAACGCGTCCAGCGTGGTCTGGTCACCGCTGTGCGAGACGTCGACCGCCATACCGACGTGATTCATGCGCTCGATAACGCGCGCCCCCCAGTCGCTGATGCCACCGTCGACGCGCTCGGTGGAGCCGTTGCCGATGCGGTTGCGAGAGTTGTAAGTCAGCTGTGACACCCGTTGCCCGAGCGACCACGATTGATCGATGAAGTCCAGATCGCGACCGAAGTGGTTCGAGTTCTGTATACCGAGCAGAACGCCGATCTTGTCGGCCTCCTTGGCGCGCCAGAAATCATCGGCCGAGTCGATGCGCATGAACCCCTCGCCATGCGCCGCAACGAATCCATTGTAGGCACCGAGGTACGCCGCAACATCGAGCTCCGGGCTCTCGTAGCCGCCGACGCCAACCGCCACATGCAGCGTGGTTATGCCGGACGAGCGGAATCGCTCGTGATCGTCAGCCCCGAAGGAGGCCGGATCTCTCAACCAAGTCGGGTCAACCAGCTGCATCGGCGACAGCATGTCGACGACGATGGCGCGATGCATGATGTCCATGGCGCGCATCGAGTACTCCAGCCCCGTCGCCCGGCTCCTGGGTGAGTATCGGGAGGACGAGCTCGCGGGCTGGCCCCCGGCCGGCGGCGCTGCTGTCGCTTCGGAGCCCGTCACGACTCCGGCAGCTGCAGCCCCGGCGGCGGCCAAGCTCGTCTTCAATAGCCGTCTACGGGACGCGCTCGTCGGCCCCGTGCCCGAGTCCGTACCGTGTTCAGGAGTAGCTGGATGTTCGTCGGTCATCTCGGACTCTCCTGCGCTGGCAACGACCTGGGGCGATAAGCGCCGACGCCGCTCAGCCGCCGGTCGCTGAAACTCGTGTTGCGGCCGCGGGTCGCGCTGGGGCGGACGTCCTTGCTGGCACAGTCGCCCGGCGCCGGATACGGCTAGAATCTAGGTTCTGACACTACCAGGTTGCCAAAAAGCAAGCTGCGACCGGAGCGCGTGCGACAACGGAGCGCGACACCGTCGCGGTCATCCCCACGTGGAGGTCTTCATGCGCCGAATCGCCGTTACGCTGGCCGTTGTGCTGTGCGTGACCCCGGCTGCGCTCGCTCAGCAAGTCAGCCCCGTTGTCCACACGCTCGACAATGGAATGACGGTCCTGCTCATCCCGCGACCCGGCGACCCGAACATCTCTGCCGGCTGGATCGCGAAGGTCGGATCGGCGAACGAGCGCCCCGGGATCACCGGAGTGGCCCACCTGTTCGAGCACATGATGTTCAAGGGCACGGACACGATCGGTACCATCGATGCGGCCGAGGACCGGCGTGTGATCGCTCACCTGGACGAGCTGCGAGCCGGCATCCGCAAGCATGAGCAGGAGCTCCTCCGCCAGCAGCGGGTCGGGGCAATCGACGACTGGCGCAAACCCGAACATCGCTCGCCCGCGCACCAGGATCTGATCGATGAGTTCGACAGCGCCTTGGGTGAGCAGAGTGGGCTGATCATCAAGGACGACTTCGATCGTATCTACACCGGCGAAGGTGGATCGGGGATGAACGCCGGGACCGACTACGACTTCACGGTCTACTTCATCAACGTGCCGGCCAACAAACTGGAACTGTGGTTCTGGCTGGAGTCGGACCGGTTGATGAACCCCGTCTTCCGCGAGTTCTACAGTGAGCGAGACGTCGTTCACGAGGAGCGTCGGCTGCGCACTGACAGCACCCCGACGGGTCTGCTCGACGAGCAGTTCGAGGCGATGTTCTGGGAGTCGTCGCCCTACTCATGGCCGGTTGTCGGCTGGCCCAGCGATCTGTACGGGCTGACGCGCGAGGAAGCGCTGGCGTTCTTCGACCTCTACTACGCGCCTAACAACATCAGTGCCGCGCTGGTTGGAGGATTCGACCCCGACGAGGCCATCGCACTCGCGGAGCGCTACTTTGGCCGTATCCCACGGGGAGAGCGCGAACCGGAGCCGGTGCGCACCTGGGAGGTCGAGCAACAGGGCGAGAAGCGCATGATCGGGTACGCGGACACCACCCCTCAGGTAAGGATCCGGTACCACGGGGTGGCCGATGGCCACGTAGACGAGCCCGCGCTCCTGGTTCTCGGTCAGCTGCTGTCTGGGCGAACCGGCAGGCTCTTCAAGTCGCTGGTCGAGGAGCAGGAGGTCGCTACCTCGGCCTACGCCGGACAAAACGGTCGCAAATGGGACGGTTACTTCGAGATCCGCGGCACCGCCAAGCAGGGACGCACTCCCGAAGAGGTCGAAGCCTCGGTTTACGCCGAGATCGAAAAACTGAAGACGGACCCGGTGCCGGAGCGCGAGCTCCAGAAGGTGAAGAACCAGAACGCTGCGGCTGAGTTCCGGCGGCTACAGAGCAGCTTCGGCCTTCTGCTGCAGTTGCTGATCGCAGAGGGTTATCGCGGCTGGGAGACCATCAACACTACGGGCCCCGCGCTCCAGGCAGTCACCGCCGAGGACATCCAGCGCGTCGCCAACACGTACTTCGAGCCCGAAGCCCGCGCTGTGGCGCTCTATTACCGCAGCGAGAACGCCGAGCCCGCCGACCCGCGGCTGGCCGGTCTCGATGACCAAGAACGGCAGCAGATCAACATGGTGCAGCAACAGCTCGCCCAGGCGACGACTGCAGAGCTCGACCAGATCCGCCAGCAGCTCGGGCAGATGAGCAGCATGGCGGCACAGGTGCCCGAGGACAATCAGGACATGTTCCAGCTCATGCTCGAGCTGATCAGCGAGCGCATAGCCGAGCTCGAAGGAGAGCAACAATGAAGACCGCCCGTCGGTGCCGGCCACTGGCGCTCGCGTTCATCGGCTTGTTGGCGATCACCTCGGGCGTCGCGGCGCAGCAGGAGATGGCCTCCCATCCGCGCGAGCTCACCTTTCCGGACCTCGACTTCCAGCCACCGGACGGCGCCGCGCTTCGTCATGAGCTCAGCACCGGAACCGTGGCCTACGTCGCAGAGGATCATGCGTTGCCGCTGGTCAACATCGCCGTATCCATCCGCGCCGGCGAGTACACGGTGCCGGCGATGGCGAAACCAGGAGTCGCGGGGCTGGCCGGGAGTCAGATGCGGGCCGGCGGCACCACCTCACGATCGCCAGCCGAGCTGGACGAAGAGCTCGACTTCCTGGCCGCACAGATCCGCACCAGCATCGGTTCGACGAGCGGCTCCGCCAGCATGAACTGTCTGGTCAAGGACCTCGACAACTGCCTCGACATGTTCTTCGAAATTCTGCGTCACCCGCGTTACGACCAAGAGCGACTCGATCTGGCCAAGAGCCAGCAGTTGCAGAGCATGGAGCGTCGCAACGACGATACCGGCGGAATCGAGCGGCGCGAATGGAGCCGGCTGCTGTACGGCAACGACCACTTCAGCACCCACGCGATGACCGCGGCCGAGCTCGAGATGATCACTCGCGAGGACTTATTGGCGTTCCACGCCTTCGCGGTGCATCCCGGAAACTTCATCTTCGCCGTTTCCGGCGATGTGCAAACCGACGAGATACTGGGCCAGATCGAAGCTCGATTGTCGGACTGGCCGCGCGGCGACTCCCCTGGAGATGTGCCCGCCCCGGCATCCGAGCCCCAGCCAGGGCTGTACCTGGTTCACAAGGACGACGTCAATCAGGGGCGGGTTTCGATCGGCCACCTGAGCACGGTGATCAACAATCCGGATCGGTTCGCGTTGCAGATCATGAACAACATTCTCGGCGGCGGAGGCTTCACGTCGCGCATCCTCTCGCGCGTGCGATCCGATGAAGGCCTTGCCTATAGTGCCGGCTCGATCTTCGGCCTCGGAACGCACTATGACGGCAGCTTCCGGGCCTTCTTCCAGTCGCGCAGCGAGGCGGTGGCGCGAGCCACCGGCATCGTCATCGGGGAGATCGATCGCATTCGCACCGAGCCCGTAAGCGATGAGGAGCTGGCCAACGCCAAGGCCTCTTTCATCGACACGTTCAGCCGCAATTTCGCCAGCGCCGGCCAGATCGCCGGGCTCTTTGCGAGTCTCGAGCTGCAGGGCCGTGACATCGGACTGGTATCGACATACCGCGACGACATGGCGGCGGTTACTGCCGCAGACGTGCTCCGCGTGGCGCAGGAGTACCTGCACCCTGACCTTCTCGTGATCCTCGCGGTGGGCAACGTCGACGAAATTCTCGCCGGCGACCCCGACAACCCGGAGTTCTCGCTCGAGGCGATGGCGACCGGCGGTGTGAACCGGATCCCGCTGCCCGATCCGATGACGATGGAGTACTCCGGAGGCTAGCGCCTTCGTTCCGGTGATGGGAACCCCGCGGACGATCGCAGTTCTGGGCGGCGGCTCGGCCGGTTTCACGGCCGCGCGAACAGCTGCCGAGCTCGGCGCACGTGTGCTCTTCTTCATGGGCGACAACGCCGACATGGCGTCGTTGTGTGTGAACCGGGGGTGCATGCCGTCGAAGGCGATGTTCGAGCCCATCGACGCCATGCATCACGCTCGACGGCTGGGAATGCTGCGCGTAGAGCCGTTTCGCCCAGAGGCCCACCTGGCGCAGATCGTCGCCTGGAAGGACCGGGAGATCGCCCGCTTTCGCGCCTACCGCCAGCACGCCATCGCCGCGCACGAGAGCGACGAGTTCGTCATCTTGAGAACCGACGCGCAGTTCATCGATGCACACACGATCACGGCCGCGGGTCGCTCCTACTCGTTCGACGCCGCCGTGATCGCCACCGGGTCGGTGCCCTACTACCCGGACGTGGATGGGCTTTCGGAGCTAGCCGATGAGATCTGGACCAACGACGACATTCTGGAGAACACGGCGCTGCCCGAATCGCTCGCCCTCATCGGCGCCGGCGCGATCGGCCTCGAGTTCGCCCTGCGCTATGCGCGGCTGGGGTGCGCAGTCACGGTCATCGCGCGATCGCGGCCGCTGTCGCGGTACCCGGAGCGTTTCGGCCAACGCCTGGCGGAGATCTACGAGCGCGAGGGCGTGCGCATGATGCAGGCGACATCGCCGCGTCGAGTTCGCCGTGACCGTGAGGGACTCTACGTCGTCGAGACCGAGGGCCCTGACGGATTCGAACCCGTGACCGCGGCGCGGGCGATGATGGCGGTCGGCCGCTCCCCGGCAATCGGCACACTCGACCTGCACCGAGCCGGTGCGGAGCTGGTGGACGGACGCATCTCGGTGGCCGACGACCTGCGGCTCCAGGGCGCCGACAATCTGTTCGCCGCCGGCGACGTGATGGGGCGACGCATGGTGGTGCATCAGGCACATATCGAGGCACGCATCGCGGCGCAGAACGCAGTGACCGACGGGGCGCTGGTCTGGGATCGGCGCGCCGACATCCAGGTGGTCTTTTCCGATCCCGAGTTCGCCTACGCTGGAATCACACCGGGAGCAGGATTGCGAACGGTCATCGACTCGTGCACGGCACAAAGGAGTCGCGGCTCATCGGCAAGCTACACCTGGGCGGCGATGATCACGGCGTCGGCGAGTTCATCGCGGACGCCGAAAGCCGTCAGCTTCTGGGCGCCGGGCTGCTGTGCGACGACGCAAGCAACTTGATTCATCTGCCGGCGTACATGATCGAGCACCAGCATACGATCGACGACGGTGCCGCAGCCGAGTACTACCACCCGACGCGCATGGAGATCGTCGCGGCGATTCTCGACGCCATGCGCCAACAGCTCGACGGCGAACCATCAACGCCGGGCGCCGACCGGGGCAACTGATTTGGCGACTCCCGAAGGCGACCCGCGCCACGAACCGACGATGGAAGAGCTGCTACGGCCTCCTACTTTTCAGCATCCGCCGTGGACCGTGGGGCTCGTGCTCGTATTCGGCGCGGTGGCGCTGCTCTTCGGAATCCTGGTGCGGCCGATCTGGCTGCTGGTCGGATCGCCGTTCATCCTGACGTTGTTCGTTTGGCTGCTGGTGCGACTGACCCAGTGGCGCCGTCGACGCGCGGAATATCGAGACCCCTCCCCCGACGTATAGACTGTTTTCGGGGCGACGCGAGCTGGACAACAAGGGGGACGCCGGCGGCCTCAAGCCGCCGGAGCTCGGCAAGGGGATTCTCATGCGAACCACACGTACCATCGCGTTTGTCTGTGCGCTTTCGATCATCGCAGCACCGCTGCTGGCCGCCCAGGAAGCTCATATCGGCGTTCCATCGGGCACCAGAGCAACGATTGCGTTGCGCGGCTGGCTGAGCTCGGCGGATGCCAATGTCGGCGACGCTTTCGAGGCCGAGCTGGTGAATGACATCTTCGTCGAGGGCCAGCTCGTCGTCCCCGCCGGAGCAACGTTCGTTGGCCGCGTAGCCGAGGTCGAGCGCGCCCGCAGCCGAAGCCGCGGCGGCAAGCTCACGCTGGTTATTGACAGGCTGGTGAGCGGCGACGGCGATTCGGCGCCGGCGCTCGCGACGGTCACCGGTGTCGCCGACGGCAGCGAGCTCGAAGGTGACGACGACAAGGGCAAGAAGGCGGGTATCGGCGGCGCCATCGGCGGCGTCCTGGGCGCCATTATCGGTGGCACCACCGGGCTGCTCGTCGGGCTCGTCGTCGGAGCTGGCGGCGCTATCGCCGGCGCCCGAGGAAAGGACGTCGAGCTCCCGGAGAACACCTATCTCCTGGTGAAGTTCGACCGGCTGGTCGACGTTACCTGGACGTGGCAACCGCAGAGCTAGGGCCCGCAACCGGGCACACGGCGACGGCGGTGGGACGCTGACTGGCGATCAGGCGCGATTCAGCGACCCGCCGCCGGTCACACTACGACGCCCCGATCTGCGCCTTCAGCGCCTCAATCATCTGCTCGATGCTGTCCCGGTCCGGGGCGTCCGGCAGCTGCTCCAGGTAGCCCTCGAGCATCTCGATCGACTTGTCGTACTCCTGCGTTTGCAGATAGGCGTATCCGAGGTTCTTGCGTGCCACCGGGAAATCCTCGCGCAACGTCAGGGCCCGCTGCATGTGCTCGATGCCCTCTTCGACGTGCTGCAGTTGCAGCATGACGGCGCCGGCGTTGTACTGCAGCTCGGCGTTGTCAAGCGACTGGGCGGCCGCGGCTCGCAGGTGGGGCAGAGCACCCTCGAAATTCTTCTGGGCGGTGTAAACCTGTGACGCCAGCTGGTGGGCCGAGAGGCTGTTCGGTCGCAGCTTCAACATCTCGCCGGTCGAAACCAGTGTGGCATCGTAGTCGCCCTGCTCGAAGCTAGCCAGCGCCAAGAGCTCATGGCTGCCTACGCGCATCGTGTCCACGTCCTCACCGCTGACCGCTTGCATGCCCTCCAGCAACCCGTCGAGTGAGGACTTCATGGTGGCCCAGTCCTTTGCCTCGTAGGCGGCAAAGCCCGTCTCATAGAGCTCGTTGAGGGCGTCGTAGTCCACCAGATCCGCAGGCACTCCCGGTGCCAGTACGACGTCGTAGGTGTTGTCCCCGTGAACGAACCGAATTCCGTTGTTGAACTGGGTGTCGAAGCCCTCTGCCTCGACGCGCAGGTTGTAGTCCAAGGTGGCGTAGAAGCCACGGCCCAGGTACTCGCCGTTTTCGTCTGTAGTCAGGGTGCGTTCACGCCCGTATTCGGGGTCGCGGACAATCACCTCCGCCCCGCCAATTGGCACTCCGTCGGTGTCTATGACCTTGCCTCTGAGGCTACAGTCGGCGACCCCCTGAGCCAGGACCGGCGCTGCGGTCGTCAGCATGAGGCCGACTGCCAGGACGGGAACCAATGACGTCGGGAATCGTCGTTTCGGTGAGAGCATCCAAGCCTCCTGTCGGCCTGATTCTGTATGAACGGAAGGAAGTGTATCTGTACTTTAGCGCACCCGTGGCGATGCTCAAGGTCCCCGCGACAGCACTCGCTCAGGCTGCCGACGCGGGCGGTGCACGGCATTGACTATGATCTTGTCACCTGGCCGTGCTCGAGCGCTAGCGCCACGGTGGCACTGTGAATATCGACGATATCCGCTACTTCCGCCGAGTAGCCGCCTGCCATCACAACGGCCACCGGAAGGCCACGGTCCCGGCACCAATCGAGCACGCAACGGTCGCGCCCCGCCAGGCCTTTCTTAGAGAGCCTCAGCCGACCGAGTCGGTCGCCGGAGAAGGGATCCGCTCCGGACACATAGATCACCAGATCGGCCTCGTGGCAGGCCAGCCGACCGACCAGCGCGCTCTCGAGAGCGCTCAGGTATTCGGCGTCGGCAACGTCGTCGTCGAGCGCAATGTCCAGGTCGCCGGACTCCTTGTGGAAAGGGAAGTTGTGTCGCCCATGAATCGAGAACGTGAATACACCCGGATCGTCTTGGAAAAGCGCCGCGGTTCCGTTGCCCTGGTGCACGTCGCAATCCACCACCAGCACCCGCCGCAACCGCCGCTCGCGCTGGTGGACGCGGATCGCGACGGCGACATCGTTGAACACACAGTATCCCTCGCCGTGATCGGCAAACGCATGGTGCGTACCACCGGCCAAGTTCACGCCGACGCCGCGATCCAACGCCGTCGCGCACGCCGCAATCGTGCCGCCAACCGACCGACGCGAGCGCTCTACGAGCTGCGGTGACCACGGAAAGCCGATACGGCGGATCTCACGCGGTGTGAGCCGACCCTCGGTCACGCGACGCACGTAGTCGGGCGAATGGGCCAACTGGAGCTGATCATCGATCGCGGCATCCGGTATCCGAAGATCGGCCGGCGAAATCACACCCGTGTCGAGCAACCGCTCGCGTAGCCGCCGATACTTCGCCATCGGGAAGCGATGTCCCGGCGGCAGCGGCAAGACGAACTCATCGCTGTAGAAAACTCGCACGCGCGGTCCAGCTAGACGCGCAACCAGGCGCCGCTAGCAGCGCGCGACATCATTGCAGCAACGACGGACGGAAGACCGCAACCTGTTCTGTCATCCGACTTTTCTGCCCGCCGGTAAACCGCAGCATGCACCGATCATCGGTGTAATCCATGAAGTTGGTCGTCGGATCGCGCCGCGGTATGTCAGGGCAGGAGTCCTTCTTCGCCGGACATCCCTCCGTCGGTACACCCTCGGCGGGAGTGTCGTCAACGCGGTCACCGAGGCCGGAGCAGCCACCCTGGAACGTGTGGTAGAGCCCCAGGTAATGCCCTACCTCGTGCGTCAGCGTGTCCCCTTCATTGAAGCGTGCGAAGGCACCGCCGGGCAACGAGGCGTGATGGATCACAACACCCCATGCATCGGGTTGGCCTCTCCCTCCCAGTCGTTCGGGAACCACGCATAGCCGAGAATCGAGTTCGTCGGGCGGCACGTGTAGACGTTCAGCGTGTTTGCCGGATCAACCGCCTGCTTGTTCTTGAATTTCCGTTCGACGCTGAGATCCACGCACTTGGTGGCGAAGCGATTGTCGTCATGACGGATGAGCGTCTGGAGCTCGAACTTGAACCCCTTGCTGCTGAAGGCGGCATTCAGAACGGCCATCTGATCATCGACCTGCTGATCGGTCACGTCGTATGAGCCGTTCTTCTTTCGCACCACGTGGAAGGCCACCGGAACCGTGATTCTCCCTGCTTGTGTCGCCGAGTCGCGGGGCGCCAACTCGCTCGCGACCACAATGTCGACGAGGTCCT
Organism: Acidobacteriota bacterium; assembly: GCA_965197275.1. Taxonomy (GTDB): domain Bacteria; phylum Acidobacteriota; class UBA890; order UBA890; family WLXD01; genus DASCOT01. The sequence goes on along the minus strand of CBDAMQ010000027.1, from coordinate 348,082 downwards.
TCTCGGCATCGCTGACGGGCCGCGTGGCGCAGCGCAGCGCGGCGGGCTCGCCGTCAACCGACGCGATCGCGGGGCTTGATAGCAGCTGGGAGCGGTCCCAGCTCTGCGGTTGTTCGCTGAGGGTCTCCCGGGCTGTTCGCTGTTGCGCGGGCGCGGTCGCGAACGTCAGGACCGCGCACGATATGGCAATGGCTGTGAGTGGCCTACGCATCAGAGGAGGGCTCCTGAGGCTAGCCGGAAGGGGTAGCTCAGATCTTACAGGGTGCGAGGGACCCGGGCACGGCCCCTAGCAGGCCGTGGTGAAAGTGTGACGTAGAACGGTCGGCGACCATCAGGAATGACCCGTCGCGGCCGGCACCCCGGTCAGCGTCGCATCGCCAGAAGATCAGGCACGGTGACCATCGTGAATCCTCGCTGCGAGAGGTTGGCAATCATCCATCGCGTTGCAATGACCACATGCGCCCGATCGCCGCCACCATCGTGGAGCAATACGATCGAGCCTGGACGCACCCGAGTGAGAGTGCGCAGCGCCACACGTTGCGCCGAGCGCGTGCTCCAGTCGTTTACCTCTACGGACCACAAAACCACCGTGTGGCCACGCGACGCCAAGAGCCCGTTAGGGCCACGGAGCCTCGGGTCGATGGACCCGTAGGGCGGGCGGAACAACCGAGGCCGCAATCCGGTCGCGGTCTGGATCGCCCGATCTGCGCGATCGATCTCGCCACGCACCGACGCACCTGCCAGCGAGGGCAACGCGCGATGCGAGAACGAGTGATTACCAATGGCATGACCTTCGCGGAGGATGCGTTTCGCCAACGCCGGATACCGCTCGACGTTCTCACCGATCAGGAAGAACGTGGCCACCACACCTTGATCTCGGAGAACATCGAGGATCTGCGCGGTATAGGGATCGCGCGGGCCGTCATCGAACGTAAGCGCGACCACGGGCTCGAAGACGTCGACGCTGGAGACGATCTGGCCCGCCTGCAGCGAGCCGCCAGGACCAGGCCGTTCGGCGCGCGCCGCACCGCTGCCGAAGGCGAGCGCCGCAGTCAAGACGACCAGGAACCGTCCGAACATCTCCTGCTCCGAATCCCAGGCCGGGGCAAGAGTATAGAACGGTAATGTGGACAGCTGGCAGCGGTCGCGATACTTCGACCGGCCGCCCATGCCGATTCCGGCCACCAAGGGCTCGCCGAGCCGGTATCGCAGCCTACGACGGTGGACGAACGTAGATCGTTATAGCGGGGCCGAACAGCGCCACGAAAGCCGGGTTCTCGGCGCTGACCATGTCGATAATGTTCAGGTCCGGTAGGAAGTTCAGCCGCCGGCGAATAGGCACAGCTGCCTTGAGGTGTTTCTCGAGATCGCTCTCTGCCTGACGCTGCTGGGCGGGCTGTCGCAGACCGCGATAGATCACCATGAACGAGAACTCGCGGTGCGGCTCGGTTGATCGCAGCCCGGTGCCGTATAGATAAAGTGCCTCCAGCCACGCAAAGTCGTCCCAGGTCCCATCGAGCGTGGCCAGCGAGACCGCCGCCTCCTGCACGGTCATCTTGGTAATCCGGCGACGTCTCTTTCTGGGTTGGGCGACCTCGGGAGCCGCCGCGGCTGAGTCTGCAGACCGCGCTGCAGCGGGCTTCTCGGCGCTGGCTCCCGCCTTGCCGGGGAGCTTCTTCGGTGCAGCCTTCTTCTTCGGCGCAGCCTTCTTCTTTGCGGCGACCTTCTTCTTTGCGGCGACCTTCTTCTTCGGTGCACCTTCTTCTTTGCGGCGACCTTCTTCTTCGGTGCAGCCTTCTTCTTCGGTGCAGCCTTCTTCTTCGGCGCAGCCTTCTTCTTCGGCGCAGCCTTCTTCTTCGGTGCAGCCTTCTTCTTCGGCGCAGCCTTCTTCTTCGGCGACCTTCTTCTTTGCGGCGACCTTCTTCTTTGCGGCGACCTTCTTCTTTGCGGCGACCTTCTTCTTTGCGGCGACCTTCTTCTTCGGTGCAGCCTTCTTCTTTGGCGCCGCCTTCTTCCTTGCTGCGACCTTCTTCTTGGCCTTCTTCGTGGCCATGAGATACCTCTGGACGCCGGTCACACCGCCACCAGCTAAACAAGCTGGCAACAATGGCTAGTGAGGCTCGGAGGCCTTCATGTGATGGCGGCCGAGCCCCTGCAGATAGTTCGAGGCAACGCATTCGTCTAATATTCGTCTTGGGGCGAATATAGTACGAATATCACCCGTCTGGAGACTCCCCGGAACCCCTTATGGACCGGCGTCAGGCCTCGCGTCAATGGGCCGACACCGTGGCTAAGGAATCCGTCGATCTCAGCCCTCGAGTTCGCACGCTACGCTGGGTGGGTGAGCCTGAGAGAGCGAATGGGGTTTTGGCGCCAGTTCTGCCGTCAATCAAGCCTCACCGGAGCCGTGACGCCATCGTCCAGATACCTGGCGCGCGCCATGGTGCGACCACTCCGGCGCCATCGGCAAACGGCCCGGGGGGAGCCGCTCCGTGTCGTCGAGATGGGTCCAGGTACCGGTGCGGTCACGTGTGCGATCGCTCAGTTCCTGCGGCCAGGCGATTCTCTCGATTGCTACGAGATCGATGTCGGGTTCGCCAACTACCTGCGCCAACGCGTAGCCAACGACGGACGCTTCGACGCTGTGCGCGAGTCAATACGCGTGCATGCAACGGCGGCACAGACGGCACGCCTGGATGAGCGCGCTCACTTCGTGATTTGCAGCGTCCCACTGAACAATTTCGAACCGGCCACCGTGCACGAGATCTTCGGCGCCGGCACGCGACTCCTCAAAGGACGTGGCTGGTTTACGTACTTCGAGTACGTCGCGCTGCCATCGCTCAAGCGGTTGTTCGCGAGGCCCGCTGAAGGCAAGCGAATCGACGGGGTGCGGCGCGCCAAGCGTCAGTATGGCGCCAGGGGCGTGGAAACAGACGTTGTCTGGGCCAACATACCGCCAGCACGGGCGGTACATCGACGTCTCGGGTAGAGGCAGCTGGAGAGCTAACTACCTGCCAGCGTCGCAATACAAGCGTCCACGTCGCCGACCGTGTTCCATATACCCGGCGCGATACGTAATCCGCCCTCCCGCAAGCTCACGCCCACACCCGCATCGCGAAGCCGGGTGTGGGCCTCGGACGTAACCTCGGTGGTCTCCCCGATAAGTCGCAGGATTGTCGAGCGCTGCTCTGGAACGAGCGAGCTGGCGACCCGAAAACCAGGCGGTAGCCCGGCTACCAGTCGATCAAGTAGAGCCATCGCGTGGTCCTTTACCGTCTCCAGCCCGGTCGCGGCCAGGAACTCGAGCGACTCTGCCATCGCGGCGCCGTGAATGAACGCCGCCGTTTCTGGGACGTCGAACCGGATGGCGCCCGGGCGGTGTCGCGGCTCGAGATCAACCAGGCGGTTGAAGTCCTCGGCTCCGACGATCGTCGCCCAGTTGAAAGTCGGCAGCCGCAGACGCTCAACCCATCGGGGGTGAACGTACGTAAGCCCGGTACCGTATGGCGACAACAGCCACTTGTAGCCCGCCACAGCGACCACTGCAGCGTTGCAACTCGACACCTCGAAGGGAATCGCACCCACCGACTGCGAGGCGTCGATGACGAACAGCGCACCGTGCCGGTCGCAGGCTGCGCCGATGGCATCGATGTCCAGTCGACGACCGGTGGCGAAGTTCACGTGACCGACGCTCACTACCCGCGTACGTGGTGAAATCGCTGCCGGCAGGTCGTCAGGATCCACCGTCTCCACGTCCACCCCACGAGTCCGTAGCGAACGCCACGGGAGATCATTGGCAGGAAACTCGCCGGCCGGCAGAACGACGTGATCACCGGTCTTCCAATCAAGTCCGCAAGCGACAAGGCTGATGCCGTGCGAAGCGCCGGTAACCACCGCCACGTCCTGAGGAGCACAGCCTAGGAGTGCAGACGCCGCGTCGCGAATGCGATTAGGCAGTGCGAAATACGCCTTGTCATCGACGCCCGTAGGATCGCGCTTCCAGTCCAGCGCGCGCTCGGCCGCCGCCAGCGCGGGCCGCGGCATCGGGCCGTGGTTCGCCCCGTCGAGATAGACGCGCCCGCGCAGATCGAATTCGCCGCTCCGATCGAGCACCGTAGTCACAGAGGCGAATCCTCGGTGGCCGGGTGTGCCTCGTAGAAACGGTCGATCGCGTCCCAGGCCTCGGCCGCCGTATCGGCCCAACTGATCAACTGGAGATCGGCGGGGCCGATAGTGCCTGCCGCTGCGAGCGCCTCCAGGTTCACCACCTTCGACCACCAAGCCTGGCCGAAGATAACCACCGGGATCCGTCGCATCTTGCCCGTCTGGATGAGCGTTAGCGTTTCGAATAGCTCGTCCAGAGTCCCAAAACCGCCGGGAAAAGCAACCATTGCCCGAGCACGCAGCAGGAAGTGCATCTTGCGCATGGCGAAATAGTGGAAGTTGAAGCAGAGCTCGGGGGTTATGTAGGGGTTCAGCACCTGCTCGTGCCCGATCTCGATGTTGAACGCCATCGTAGTCTGCCCGGACTCGCTGGCGCCGCGATTCGCCGCTTCCATAATTCCTGGGCCGCCACCGGTCGTGACCACAAAGTCGTGAGACGTACCGGGCTGCTGGTACTTCGCGGCCATTGCCGCGAAGCTTCGCGCCTCTTGGTAGTACGGAACCAGCTCCAACAACCTGAGAGCGTGCGCCTGCGCCGCCTGTGTGTCGCGATCCTCTGGAGCCGAGTCGAGCGCCTCCTGAGCCAGTAATCGAGCTTGCTCGGCGTCCTCAGGCGACGGAATCCGCGCACTGCCGAAGACCACGATCGTCGACTTGATGTCCATCTCCAACTGCATGAGCTGAGGCTTGGCGTATTCCAGCGCCAGCCGGTAGCTGCGCAGCTCCGGGCGACTGAGGAAGTCGGGGTCCTTGAACGCCAGCCGGTGGCTCGGCAGATCAGGCAACGGGGCCAGTGGATCGCTACTGTCGCTCATGGCATGAGCATACTCGCCGCTCCGACGACTCGCTGGCTCGGGAACACCGCCTGGCGGCTACCGGCGAGGGTTGAGAGGACTGCTCCGCAGCGAGTCGATCACGGCCTCGAGCGACCCCGTGGTCGGGGCGCGCAGATGCACCCGCACCACCGGTCGTTGACGCTCACGGAGGGCATCGACGTCGCCACGGGCTTGGGCGAGCGCCAGGGTGCCGAAAGTGTACGGTCGGCCGGGAATATCCACGTCGTCAGCATCGTCTGCTGTGAGAACCAGGAAGACGCCGGTTGGCGGGCCGCCTTTGTGGAGCTGGCCAGTCGAGTGCAGATAGCCCGGGCCCCAGCCGAGAGTGGTCGCCAGCCCGAACCGCGCCGCGATGAGCCCTCGGATCTCATCGAGTCGAGTCTTGATCGGCTCCGCGTCAGGCAAGAAGGCGAGCAAAGCGCAGTAGCCATCCACCGCCTTTGCACTCCGCCGCGCAAGCCACTGCCAGAGCACAGCCGCGTCGCTCGGATCGGCGACAGACTGCACCGCGAGGCAGAGGCTCGGCTGCCTTTCGTCAAATCTCGGTGAGTCATCAGGCTGACGGGGCCCCTCCAGGCCGCGATCCAGCAGGTGCTGCGTGCGAACTTTCGAGGCCGCGACGTCCGGCTCATCGAACGGGTTGATCTCCAATAACGCACCCGCGGCGGCCACCGCGATCTGCCAGCGTAGAAACTCGGCGCCAAGGTCGGCGGGGCTCGAAAGCGTATGGCGGATTACCGGATGTCCAGCTGCCGCCAACGCCTCACCGATGCGCTTGGTTCGGTCGGAGTCCGCCGCGTCGAAGCCGTCAACGATGACGAACAGCCGGTCGGCGCCGGCGGGCTCGATGAGCGCCGGCTCACGTGTGATCGGCACCAGACCCTTGCCGCGCTTCCCGGTGCTCTCGGCGACCAGCTGCTCGATCCACTCGGCGAAGCTCGCCAATCGCGGCGAGGTCAGCAGCGTGAGCTTGTCGCGCCCGACGGCCGCGGCCTCCGCCAAGACGATTCCTAATCGGATGGAAGGGTCAGCTGCGGAGCCGCGCCGTGACTCCGCCTCCACCGCCCGCTCGACCAACGTGGAGACCGGAACGCCGGCGAGCGCCGCCGGCAAAAGACCGAAATAGGAGAGCGCCGAGAACCTCCCGCCGACATTCTCGGGGTTACACCACACCTGACCGCCCAGCTGCTCGACACGCGCCTGTAACTCGGTGCCAGCATCCGTAATTGCCAGCAACTCGATAGTGGCGCCGGCGCGCGACGCCTCGTCCAGGAGCCAGTCGGCAAGGGCCGCCGTCTCAACGGTGGTCCCCGACTTGCTGGCCAAGATGACGGTCGACCCAGCTAGCTCGACCGTGCGCACCAGGCCCGTGAGAACGGCCGGCAAGGTCGAATCAACAACCCGGAGGCGATCCATACCGAACGCCGTCGCGCACGCCTTCGCCGCCAAGTTACTTCCACCCATTCCGACGAGCAGAACGCTGCCGCTGCGAGCGGCGGGCCATTCGACCTCGAGCATGCTACCGGGGAGTTGGAGCCAACCCAGCCGCGCACTTATCGACTCGCGATCGGAGGCCGCAATGGCCCAGAGATCGGCATCACCGGCGTACAGTCTGGCGCTGAACCCCTCGCGATCGAGCCGCTGGGCCCGGGCGTCGACAGCCGCACCGAGCGTTGCAGGCAGATGCTCCTGCTCAACCGTCGGCATGGCCGGCGGACAGCGCCGCTGGGCGCTGTTGCTCATGCCGGCGAGCGCCGAAGACTTCCTCCATTTCCTCGACCTTCAGCAGCAGGCGCCGATGACGCTCCTCGCCCGAGAACTCGTTCACGACCCAGGTACGCACGATCTCTGACGCGAGCTCCGGCCCCACTACTCGCGCCCCGAGACAAAGCATGTTGGCGTCGGCAATACTGCGCGCCTGGCGTGCGCTCACCACGTTGGCACAGTGCGCAGCGCGGATTCCGCGAATCTTGTTCGCCGCAATGCTCGCTGCGGCGCCCGAACCGCAGACGACAACCGCGAGGTCCGCCTCGCCCGATAGAACCGCCTGCGCCACAACCGTAACGATGTCCGCAATGTCGGCCGCCTCACCGAGCCCACCACCATGGAGCCCGTGATCCTTGGCAGCGTGGCGCTTTTCCCGCAGCTCGGCCACCAACTTGTCCTTCAGCTGATCCCCTTCGTGATCAGCTCCCAGCGCCACTCGACGCGGAGTACTGATCGCCTCCTTGACCGTAGTGGTTTGTTTGAGCGCTGCGACCATATTCTCGTTCCGTCGTCAGGTCCGCTCGAGCAGAGAAAGCGCGCGAGTCACAACGTTGTCCTCCGTGAAGCCGAACTTCTTCATGTTCACCGGCGACGGCGCGGATGCCCCGAATCGATCGATGCCGATGATGCAGCCGCGGGTACCCGAGTAACGATTCCAACCGAAGCTCGTCCCGGCCTCCACGACCAGGCGCTTGTCCACGGCCGGCGGCAGCACCGCATCTCGGTATTCGGTCTCCTGGCGCTCGAACAACTCCCACGAGGGCATGCTTACAACACGGGCAGCGATTCCATCCTCTCTGAGACGGCCATGGGCAGCGACCACCAGCTGCAGCTCTGATCCGCTGGCAATGAGAATGATCTCCGGCACACCGCCGCCGGCATCCGCGAACACATAGGCACCGCGGCGGACAGCAGTTGATTCCGCGTCAGTCTCCAACACGGGCAGCTTCTGGCGAGTCAGCGCGATCGCAACCGGCCCTTCCTCCTCGACGGCGGCGGCCCACGCCTCGCGAGTCTCGTTTGCATCGCCCGGCCGAAGAACCACCAAGCCGGGAATTGCCCGCAACGATGCCAAATGCTCGATCGGCTGATGTGTCGGCCCGTCCTCACCGACGCCGATGCTGTCGTGGGTGTATACGTAGATCGTCGGCAGCCGCATGAGCGCCGCTAGACGGACGGACGGACGCATGTAGTCGGAGAAGATGAGGAACGTACCTCCGTACGGCCGCAGGCCGCGGTGCAGCGCCATGCCGTTCATCACCGCGCCCATGGCGTGTTCGCGGACGCCAAATCTCAGGTTGCGCCCTTCATAGTTGTCGCGGCTGAAGTCGTCGTGGCCGTCGAGCAGTGTCTTGTTGGAGCCAGCCAGGTCGGCGGACCCACCGATAAGCTCAGGCAAAGCGGTCGCCAGCGCATTGAGCACCTTTCCCGATGCGGCGCGCGTGGCCATCGGTCCATCATCGGGCTCGAAACGCGGCAATGCGGCGTCCCACCCGGCCCCCAGGGCCCGACGGGTCCGGCGCTCGAGCTCAGCGGCGAGCTCTGGATGCGCGTCCGCATAACGCTCCATCTCGTCGCGCCACACCGCCTCCAGGCTCTCGCCTTCGTCTACCGCCCGGCGCAGGTGAGCTTGCACCTCTTCTGGAACGTGAAATGCCGGCTCTCGCGGCCACCCCAGCTGGCTCTTGGTGAGCGCCAGCTCGTCCTCGCCCAGCGGCTCGCCATGCGCCTTGGACGTGTTCTCCCGATTCGGGCTGCCATAGCCGATGCGCGTCTTGACGGCAATCAAGGACGGCTGGTCCTCCACCGCCTTGGCGGCTCGGATCGCGGCATCAATGGCATCTAGATCGTTGCCATCCGACACTACCTGCGTATGCCAACCGCACGACCTGTAGCGTGCCGGAACGTCTTCGGAGAACGCCAGCGCCGTCTCGCCCTCGATCGTGATCTGGTTGTCGTCGTACAAGACGACCAACTTGCCGAGGCCAAGGTGCCCGGCGAGCGATGCCGCTTCAGCCTGCACGCCTTCCATCATGTCGCCGTCGCTGGCAATCACGAACGTGTGGTGGTCGACTGGTCGATGCTCGTCACGGTTGAACTCGGCGGCCATCCGAGCCTCGGCCAGAGCCATGCCGACAGCGTTGCCGAAACCCTGGCCGAGGGGACCCGTCGTCGTCTCAACACCGGGTGTTTCGCCGTACTCCGGATGTCCCGGTGTGGTACTGCCCCATTGTCGGAACTGCTCGATGTCCTCGATCGACACCTCGTAGCCAGTGAGATGTAGCAACGAGTACAGCAACATCGAGGCGTGCCCAGCGGAGAGCACGAAGCGGTCCCGGCCTGGCCAGTCCGGGTTGCGCGGGTTGTGCTTCAGGTGCCGGGCCCACAGGACATAGGCCATTGACGCGGCCCCCATCGGCATCCCGGGATGCCCAGACTTGGCGCGCTGAACCGCATCGGCGGACAACATTCGGATCGTGTTGACGGCGAGAAGATCGACCGAGGTGGCGATCGATGCAAGCTTAGTCGTCGGCATGCCTTTCCCCCCCGGACTCCCTAGACTCACGGTCACTGGACCCCCTCGAGACCGTGACGCCGCAATCCGTCGCGAGATGTTACTCAGGCAGCGGCGGCCACAGTGTAGCAGCAGCAAGCCAGCGCACCGATTGCGCGGCCAGGCCGCCAGCGACGCGAAAGAAACGCCTTCGTGGCACCGCCTCAGCTTGCTACGATCTAGCGGATTGAGCGAGAACTCTTGAGCCTGGTGCCAATGTCCCGTCTTCGGTTAGCAATGGTCATCGTGGCGTTGTGCGTCAGCGCGTGCGCCTCGCCGCCTTTGCCATTCTCCCTGTGTTTCACTGTGTTCCCCACCGCACTGGGGGCGGACGTTATCGTCGAAGTGCATGGTGGACGCGACGATATGGCGTGGGTCGGCTTCGCGGCGGGACCCGGCGCGCCGGCAGATTTGCCTCAACGGGTCCACTCCGTGCAGGCACGCACACTCGACGGTCGCCGGTTGACGCAGCGGCGTCACGGTAACGCCGGTTATCAGGTCGAGCTCGAGGACTCTAGCTGGCAGCTCGGATACAGCCTCGATCTACGGCCGCGCCCCGGCGATGACATCTTCTACCGCTCGAGTGTCAGGGAGGACGACTACCTCGTGCTCGTCGGATCTGACGCCTGGGCGCGCTTCTATACCACGCCCGACGCGCTCGCAATGAGCCCGACCGAAAGACCGGGCGGTGTTGTGTTGGAGGCGCAGGCGGCTTTCAACCTGCCCGAGCGACCGGCTCAGTGGCAGGTCGCCACAACCGCCTGGGCTCGCAGCCCACGGACTTTCGAGCTTTCGGAGCACCCGACTGCGAGCGTTTTCGCACTCGGTCCGTTCGAGATCCGAGACGTCGAGCAGGTACCAGGGCTCCAGCTCGCGATACACCCTCGCTGGAGCGTCCTCAACGAGTCGATCGAGACCCTGACCAGCAGACTGTTGCAGTCGCATCGGGCTCGCCTGGGGTCACCGGGGAGCACCACGCCCCTGGCCTTGATGAGTCCGTTGCCACAGTCACTCGGCCCCGCCGGAGGACTGCGCACGGCCGGTATGGTACGCGGCCGGTCGTTGATCCTCTACGCTGGCGCCAATCCTCGGATCAAGCCCGACGAGCCGCAACTGCGCGAGTCGATGGCCGTCTTCCTGGGACATGAGCTCTTCCATCTTTGGGTGCCCTCTGGGGTCCAGGTGACCCGCGAGCTGTCGTGGTTGTCGGAGGGCTGGGCAATGCACATGGGGCGGCTGGCAGCGATCGACGTCGGCTGGCTCAGCGAGCCGGCGAGCGTTCAACGGCTCCAGGGCGCCTACCGCCGCTATCTTGACATCGGCGGCTATCGTGCCGGCAGCTTGCCCGAGGCGAGCATGGGAAGCGAAAGCCGACGTGACCTGCTGTATCTCCGGGGCGAGCTGGTCTTCCGTCTACTCGAGCGACAATGGGCCCTGACGAATACCGGCAACTTCGAGGCCGAGCTCTGGCGCGCGCTGGCCAAAGCCTACGATGGTCGCGCGCCGCTGGACGCCGAAAGCGTTCGGTCAGCGCTCGCGTCGTTGGTCGATCGCGGCACCGTCCGTCGATACGTCGAGGGAACCTCGCCACTGACCCCCTCGGCACTGGGTTTGCGCCGACGGTGACCTACCGGCCACGAGCCGTCGTGCTCGGGGCGGCGCTCATGGCGGCCGGAGTGCCGCCAAGTGGCTGCACGCCGATCCCCGCACCGGACCGTGGCCGAAGTGACTTGCCGCGCGTTGTCCCGGTGCAACGGGGTGACCCCTTGCCCGATTTCGCCCTCTTCGACGTCGCCGGGAACCCGGTGGGCGCCACAGATCTCCGCGGCGAGGTCATCGTCCTCACGTTCGCGGCACCGGGAGCCCCGTTCGTCGATGAGCTTCTGGACCGCCTCGCGCTGGTCGAGCGTCGACTGGCAGGTGGCTCCGAAACCAGGTTCGTGGTTTGTGCGCTCGACGGCGACGCTAGAAGCGCGGCAGCGTTAGGTGCCGGCCGACCGCCGGACTGGCTCGTGCTCACCAGCCCCCGCGGGCAAGTCGCCGACCTGGCGGCTCGTTTCGGAGTCATGACATGGACGGAGGATGATCGTCTCGCCCATACGCTGCGCGTTGTCGTCGTCGGTCCGTCGGGGCATATCACCGACATGCTCGAGGGACTGAGCCCTTGGAGCGTCGAAGATCTACTGGCATCGGTGACCGCGGCCAGCTGAGGGCAGAATCGTTCAGACTGAGACGGCGTCCGTGGCGGCCGGGTCCGGATCGATCGCGTTGTCGTATTGCAACCGATACAAGCAGGCGTAGATGCCGTCCATCGCCAGCAACTCCTCGTGCGTACCCTCTTCACGTACCTCGCCGTGGTGCAGCACCACGATGCGATCTACCTCGCGAATGGTCGACAGTCGGTGCGCGACGATCAGCGCGGTCCGATCGGCTACCAGATTATGTAGCGCTCGCTGGATGCGGGCCTCGGTCTCAGAATCAACGCTCGACGTGGCCTCGTCGAGCACCAGCAGCGGCGGATCGGACGCCAGTGCACGCGCGAACGCGAGCAGCTGACGCTCACCGAATGACAGGTTCGCCCCGCGCTCCCCGAGCCGAGTCTCGAACCGTTCGGGAAGCTCGTTGATGAACTCCGTCGCCTCGACGAGGCCGGCAGCCCGCTCGATCGCAGCGTCGTCGACGTGCTTGGCGCCGAGTCCGATATTGGCGGCGATCGTGTCGGTGAACAGGAAGACATCTTGCGGAACGGTGCCGAAGAAGCGACGCAGTGATCCGAGCTCGAAGTCCCGAGTATCAACGCCGTCAACCGTGACCCTGCCCTCTTGGGCTTCGTAAAGACGTTGCAACACCTTGACCACGGACGATTTGCCAGCGCCCGTGGCACCGACAAGCGCGACCTTCTCGCCACGCCGCAGACTGAGGTTGATTCGCTTCAGCACTTGCTGCCCCTCATCCGCGCCATCGTCGTATGCGAACGTGAGGTTCTCGAGACGAATCTCGTCCTGAAACGAAAGGAGGGCGGGTGCGTCAGCGGCGGTAGTGATCGCCGGCTGCTCATCAAGCAGGGCGAAGATCTTGTCGGTCGAGGCGGCGGCGCGCTGCAGTGTGTCGTACTTGTCCGACAGATCCTCGAGCGGCATGTAGAAGCGTCGCATGTACTCGAGAAACTGCACCAACAGCCCCACCGTTACCGTGCCGCCGATGATCCCGAACCCGCCGTAGACCAGCACCAAGGCGGTCGATACCGTCGTCGCCGCCTGCACAGAGGCCGACAAGTACGAAGAGTAGCGGACGCCTCCCAGATCGATGTTGAGCAGGTCGTCGCGCAAGTCGCGGAACTCGTCGCGCTTGCGCTCCTGCTGGCCGAATACCTGGATCACACCCATGCCGGTGAGCGATTCTTGCAGGAAAGCGTTGAGACGGGCCACGAGCGTCCGCGAGCTATCGTAGGTGTCGCGCAGTCGTACCCGCAGCGACGCGAGAATAGTGACCAGCACCGGAAGAACGATGAACGAGGCAAGCGTGAGGCGCCAGTCGATCCATATCATTGCCGCGACGATGCCGACAAGTGTTACCAGGTCACGGGCCATCGCCACGATCCCCTGTGACATGAGCTCGTTGAGAGTTTCGACGTCGCTCGTCACACGGGTCATTACGCGACCAATCGGATTGCGATCGAAGAACGACATCGACAATCGCTGCAGGTGACCGAAGGTGGCCATCCGCAGGTCGTGCATCATGCGTTGCCCGGCCACCTGCATCAGATACAGCTGCACGAACCGCATCGCCATCTCGCCGACCTGGATTCCGAGGAACAGCAAGATGAGTGTCCAGAGCCCTTCCAAGGCAGACGCATCGCCCGCCGCTGCCGGCGTCACGTGACGGTCGATCGCCACGCGCAACAGGTAGGGTGCCGCTAGCTGCGCAGCGGCGAGCAACGGCAGGGTCAGGCTCGCGAGCGCCAGCAACCCGACGTGCTGCTGCACGTACGGGCGTAACCGCCTCAACGTGCGCAGGTCGCGACTGCGGCGGGCCTCGTGCTCAGCTTCCACCGTCAATACCTCTCCAACCGGGCCGAGATCTGCTGCTGCTCATGCATCGCCGCGTAGAGCCCGGGGCGAGAGATCAGCTCTTCATGGCGGCCGGCGTCGATCACGCGCCCGGCGTCCATCACGTATATCCGATCGGCATCCTGAACCGCGGTGATGCGATTGGAAACAGCGATCACCGACCGTTTCCGCCGCTCTTCGGCAAGCCCCGTCAGGATGCGCCGCTCCGTTTCCGTGTCGACGTTGGACAAAGCGTTGTCGAGCACCAGGACGGGGGCGTCGGTCATCAGCGCTCTGGCGAGTGCTACCCGCTGGCGCTGCCCACCTGAGAGGTTGAGCCCACGCTCGCCGACTTCCGTTTCCATCCCCTGCGCCAGCCCGTCCGTCCCCGGATCAAGGCCTGCGCGGGAAGCCGCAGTCGCCACCCCCTCGGCATCAGCCGACGGAGCCCCGAAGGCGATGTTGGAGCTCACCGAAGCCGAAAACAGAAAATCGTCCTGCGGTACGTACGCCATATGGCCGCGTAGCTGTTGCAGGTCGAGGCAGTTGACGTCGGTATCGCCGACGTAGACCGCTTCATCCGGCACTTCGACCAGCCGTAGTAGAGCTTTCACCAAGGTGCTCTTACCCGACCCGACCCGGCCAACGAGCGCCACGAACTCCCCGGGCGCAACGTCCAGATCGACGTCCAGGAGAGCCGCCCGGCGGGCCTGCTGACTGATGGCGATGGCATCGCCACCGACGCCAGTGTAGGCGGCGATCGCATCCGCGTAGCGGAACGTGAGACCGCGCACGCTGATCCCGCCCGTCGCTACCAGCGGCTCCGGCTCGATGGGCGACGAGATCGTCTCCGGTGCTTGGAGGACCTGATCGAGGCGCTCTAGAGCCGCCGAGCCGCGCTGCAGCAAGCTCAGGATCCAGCCGAAGGCGACCGTGGGGAAGGCGAGCATGGCGACGTAGCTAATGAACGCCACCAGGTCGCCGAGGCTGAGCCGACTGGCAGCTACAAGCGGTGCGCCGAGTCCCAGCACTCCGACGTACGAAAGTCCCCCCGTAAGGCCGACTAGGGGGATCATCTGCGCCCGGGTCCAGGATTCCTTGAGAGCCCATCCGACGTAGTCCTGAGATCGCTCCTCGAACCGGTCCGCTTGCACCTCCTGCAGATCGAACGAGCGCACCACCTGCGCGCCGGCCAGGTTTTCCTGCACAGTGGTGTTCAGCGCGCCGAGCGACTCCCGCGACGCTACTGCGTAGGCACGCATCCGATGCGCCATGCCGCGGATGATCCAGGCCATCACCGGTAGCGGTGCCAACACCACCAACGTGAGCTGCCAGCTCAGGGTCGCCATGAAACCGACCCCCAGTATCCAGATCAGCACCGCGTTGGCGAAGTACAGCACGCCGGGGCCACCCATGGCGCGAACCAACATGACGTCGTTGGTCAGCCGGGACATCAGATCGCCGGTGCTGAGCGCGTCGTAGAAGCTCGGCGCGAGACGTACCAAGCGGGCGTGAACCATCTCCTTGAGGTCGTACTCGACCCGTCGCGAGATACCGAGTATCCATGTGCGGGACACAATGCGTGAGACGGCCTGAACAGCAGCGAGCGCCGCGATCGCCCCTCCGTAAGACAGCATTTCGCGGCGCGTGGCGCCGCCAGCGAGAGCGTCAACGGCGGTGCCGAAGACTCGCGGAATTGCCATGTACACGGCGTTGGTCGCAAGAAGGGCGATCAACCCGACGACGTAGCCGAGCCGGTAGCGCGTGAACAGGTGCGCATAGGACCGCAGCAAGCTCATTCTGGATCTCCGCGCTGGTGCCGAGCGGCGGTGCTATTGCACCGACGGAGGTTGCAACAGGAACGCCCGCAGCGCGAACAGGTAGCCGCGCCAAACCTGGAGCTGGGCTTCGAGCTCCGGCGTGTCACGAAAACCGGAGTGCTCCAGCGTCATGGTCGTGCGACCTTCCTCGACCTCCTCGAACGTGAGCGTGACGATCGACTCATAGGCACCGGCGGGAAACACCTCGACTGGCGGTAGCCACGTGAACACGAGGCGGTCCGGTCGCTCGACCTCGAGATAGCGGCCCTGCCATTCTCCCGCATAGCCTTCCCAACCGAAGCGGAACTCCTCATCCTCGCTGACCGTCATCTCGGCCCAGTGCGGCAACCACTCCACCAGCTGGTTCGCATCGGTCCATGCATCGAATGCGATTTCGGGGCTAACTGGGAGGGCCAGCACCAGTCGAGCCACCCGGTCGGTCTGTAGGATCGCGGAAGTCTGCCCCTGCGGCCGCAGGATCTGCGTCGCGCTGACACCCCGTCCGGTCGTCGCCGCTATGACGGCGAGACTCAGGAGTGTCGCCCCCCTGGCTGTGCCGAGGACTTTGAACAGGCCGGGTCTGTTCCCCGTCGGCCGCGCTACTTCAAGCTCCATGCGGTTCCTGCCCCTTTGAGACGCTGCGCGGGCAGCCCACGCTGTTGGAGCGAGGTTACTGAAAAAGAGGCCCGACCGCTATGCAGTCTAGTGGCCTGTAACAGATGATCGTTGCCTATCGTGGTGGCGAAATGGGCCCGGATGCCAGGCGGTCCGACGAGACAATGTTTGCCCATTATCGAGGAGGAGCAACGGGGACAGACGGGCCCAGTTCGCCACTGTTCTTTCGATGGGCCTGTGGACAGATGGGCAGTTGCGGGCGATATCGGCGTTGCGGCTCCTCGACGATGTCCCTAGCATCGACTGCGTCGCCGCGCCTGATCTCACCCGCAAATCCCATCTGCGATAGGCAACGATCATCTGTTACAGGCCACTAGTGGCCTTAACGATTGCCAGCTTGGACGGTGCGCCACGTCAAACGGCTCCATCGGTACGCAGGGATGCTATCCGCGCACTGTCGTAGCCGAGCTCTGTGAGGATCTCGTCGGTGTGCTCCCCAAGCGCTGGTGGTGGGCGCGTTGGCTGGCCGCGTGTGCCATCGATGCGGATCGGGTTACCTACCATCCGGAAAGCTCGGGACCCGCCTTCTTCCACCAACCCGCTGGCGAGCTCGATCTCCTCGTCGAGCGCCTCCGCCGCTGACCGCACTACCCCACAAGGGACCCGCGCAGCACCCAGGCGCTGGAGCCAGTGGCTGTTGGCGCTCTCGCCCAAACGACTCTCGATCAGCGCTTCGAGCTCGACACGCCGGTCGACGCGGCCGGCATTGGTGCGAAAGCGCTCGTCGTCGACGAGCTCCTCCATTTCCAGCGCCGAGCAGAAACGGCGCCACAGGGAGTCGCTCGCGACGCCGATCACCACGGTGCCGTCGGCGGTCCGAAACGGACGATACGGCACCAGACTCGGATGCGCGTTCCCGAGCCGCCGCGGCGGCTCGCCGGTGACCAGATACTGCTGCGCCTGGTAGGTAAAGGTGGAGATCAACGCGTCGTTCAGGGCGATCTCCACATGCGCCCCCCGGCCGGTACGCTGGCGCTTCAGGAGGGCTGCTAGCACGCCCTGAACCAGATAAAGTCCGGCGACCTCGTCGGCAATCGATATGCCGGCCTTGGTGGCAGCGCCGTCGACGGGGCCAGTCATATCCATGAGCCCGGACTCGGCCTGGATCACCAGATCGAAGGCCGGGCGCGAGGCACGCGGCCCGGTTTCGCCATAGCCATTGATGACGCAGTACACCAACCCTGGAGCTCGTCGGCGAACGTCATCATAGCCGAAGCCCAGCTGGCCCATCAATCCCGGGCGGAAATTGGAGACCACGACGTCGGCGCGCTCCAATAGACGCCACAGTACCTCGCAACCGGCGGCGCTCTTCAGATCCAGAGTCAGACTGCGCTTGTTGCGGTTCACTGAGAGGAAATAGGTGGCAGTGCCCTGTAGAAAGGGCGGACCCCAGTGGCGGGTGTCATCGCCCTGGCCGGGTCGCTCGATCTTGACCACGTTCGCACCCAGATCCCCGAGGATCATCGTCGCGAAGGGCCCGGCGAGGATACGCGTCAGATCGACGATCATCACGTCTTGAAGCGTCGGACTGGTCATAGTTGCGCATTTCCGGACGTGTTTATGTCCGTCGAGCGGTTTTCCCGGGCCACTCTATAGACAGGCTTCAAGGGCGTGGCTATTATGCACGCGCAGCCAACCGCTGGGAGGCACCTTGGCATCGCAGAAATCCTTTTCTGCCCGAATCTCTTTCGCCCCGGGAGAGTTCCTCGAGGGTGCTGATCGTGACCACGAAGCCTGCCGCAGCCTCTGGGTCGCAGTAATTCATAAGGCCATGAAGGACCTGGCGTACGCCAGCGCCAAAGGAACCCAGCCGGCCTTGACGCCCAGCGAGCGCGAAAAGCTGCAACGCATCTACGAGCTGGACACGCCGGAAGATTTCTTCCGCAGCAACTGGTTCGAGGAGATTTGCCGTTACCTCGAGCTGTCGGCCTCGCGGATTCGCAGCGAAATTCTGGCGCGATACGCGCAGGAAGCTCGGGGACGGGCAGCGCTAAACCGCTAGCGCGTCGTCAGTCGCGGCGCCGGGCGTTTCGTCCTGGTCGGTATCCGGCATCGTAGCGCCGTACCCGATACGGAAGCTCGACGGGCTCCACCTCGACCGCCGTTCCAGCGGGGAAGAAGGGCGCCAGCTTGAGATCTGGAAGCGGCGATTCGTCGTCGTTACCGGTAGCGTGTGCGTCGGCGACGATACGCAGCTCCTCAACTGCGTTCCGGAGATCCTCCAGACGCAGCCCCTCGACCGTCGGAACGGCGTCGGCGATGAGCAAGCCCGCGCTCTTGATCTTGGCGCGCGCCCCGCGCCAGTTTCCTCGCTGTGCGTGCAACAGGCCCGCCGCCAGGTGGATCAACCCCTTGTACAACGCCTCGCGCTCACGAAGCCACAGACGCTCGAGTTCTTCGTGCGCATGCCAGTACTCGCGGCGATCGAAGCGCGCCACGAACTTGCAGATCTCCTCGGGGACAGCCGTGGCCGCGCTCATCGACGACCCCGGACCTACTCGGGCCACGGCTCGCCGAAGCCCACCATTTGCCCACGACGATCGACGGGCCGCTGAGCAATCGACTCGCGTGAGCCGTGGCGCATGACCGTCAACTGCCGCGGCTTCATCGCGTCGAAGAAGCGATCGATCTCGTGCGTCGAGACCGGTCTCGGCTGCTGCGGCCAGTCGGTCGGTGTGAACGCAAGCCGCGACTCGCTGACGATGCGGTAGCGGATACTGGGCGGGTCAGTCCGTCCATCGCCATCGAAGACCGCGAAGATCGCGCCTCCGGGCACCAGCACCGAACGCAGGTCGGCAACGATTTGGCGGGCACGATCCTCGGGCAGCAGCGTCAGCACGTTCCAGCACACGATTCCGCCGTATTCGATATCGGAGAGATCAAGCGCAGTCCCGCGCTCGAGACGCGTCACGAGATCTACCGCGGAGACGCGGTGGCCGCGTTGGGCCCAGAAGGTGATGTTCGATGGCGTGGTCGGTCCGAGGTCCAGTACGGCAGCTTCAGGCCCGAGCCGCGATACCGTTTCTACGAAGCGCTCGAAGAGCGCCGAATAATAGTCGCTGGCGGCGGGATCGGAATTCTCCACGACGCCGCTCGACCGTCGCAGCACCATCAATCGTGGCGGTTGGAGTTATCCGGCGGATGCCGGCGTCTTTCTGACGGTCTTGGCTGCCGCAGCCTTTTGAATTCGAGCCGGCTCGACCGTTGGCGCGGCCTTGACTTCCTGGGGCCGCTTCTCGACGACGGGCACCGACGGCTTCTCTGTCGCCGCCGGCTCCATCTCGACGCTGCCTTTGAGATACGCCCCATCCCTGATCTGCAGCGACGAGGTCTTGATGTTGCCAGTGAACGACGCGGTCGGTCCCAACACCAGCGTACCGATCGCGTGCACGTCGCCTTTCACCGTGCCCTCGACCATGACCTTCGTACCTTTGATCACGGCCTGTATCTGGGCTTCCTTGGCTATCAGCAGCTTTTCGCGCGCGTGGATTTGGCCTTCCACCTTGCCGAGGATCGTGAGGTCCTCATCGCAAGTGATCGTGCCGTTCACATGGACGCGCTCGCCGAGTGTCGAGCCCCCCGCCGCGCGGGACGGCGTAGTCGCTGGCGCTGAGACAGGAGCCTGCGGTCCTGGCGGAGCCGTGCCGGTACCTTCCTTCTCGTCGTTATCGAACCAACCCATCGGTTTCCTCCGATTGTCCCCAGGCGTCGCTGCACAAAGGGTATCTACCCCGCGGCAGGAGCGAAAGGAGCAACGACCTTTGCGCCTTAAGTTCGCCTGTAGCGGCCCATCTCACCGCTGCTACGTGTCTATAAGTCCATTTATATCTGCGATTTGCGCGTATTAGTCAGTATTAGTTAGTATTAATCATTTTAATATATTTATTAAACATTATTTGACATTTAAACGAATTCACATTACATCTTTAGTTAGCTTTTAATACTAAAAAATTCTGGAGATTAGTTATGACGTCTAACAGTCATTTAAACGCACGTCGCTCTCGCCCGCGTCTCGAGCGCGAGGTCGCGCCGGCCGGTTCCATTCACGCGGCCCAGTATCTGACCGGAACGCCCGAGTCTGTGCTCTGGGGCGAGGTGTTATTGCGTGCGATCGACGATTTCAAGATCTACACGTCCCATCGACAAGATCCCGAGGCGAATCCCGTATCCGCCAAGACCCTCCGCTCTATCCTGGCCGACGGCTGCGATCCGGAGTACTGGTTCTTCGGCGAGAACACAGGGTTCGACGCGGTATGCATGGTGCTCAACATCGAGCCCGATGTCATCCGTCGCCACCTACGCGCATGGGTTGAAGAGATCGGCGACGAGTTGCAGTACTAGCGAGAGGCACGCGACGCATGTCGGGAGCCTCCGGCCACAGGGGCGCTCCCTCGGCGGCGCGCACACAGAGCACCGCCGCGACGGCTTGTCGATATACTCCCCACCTCGGGGTCAACCACTCGTCAGCCGGAGATGCGACCGATGAAGATAACTCTGACCTATTGAGCTGCTTGAGGGTATGAGCCTCAGGCCGTCAGTCTGACGGCCAAGATTCTGTCGGAGTTCAAGCAGAACATCTCGACGATGAGCCTGTTGCCGCAGGCGGGTGGGAAGTTCGAACTTGAAGTGGATGGCGAGCTCGCGTACTCCAAGCTGGCCACCGGGTCCTTTCCCGATGAGGATTCGATACTGCAGCTTCTGCGCGAGCGGTCTTGAAGATCACCGCTGGCAGCGAGGGCAGTAGTACGTAGAACGTCCAGCCTGGACTACGCGGCGGATCGTCGCCGCGCATCGCCGACATTCGCCACCGGCGCGATCGTAAACTTGTAGCCGCAGAGCGAAATAACCACGATCACCATCCACATCGCGAAAGTCGCTGAGGGTCGTGCCGCCTTGCCGCAACGCGGCCTCGAGCACCTCGATACATCCGGCGTGCAAACGTTGCCAGCGAGGAGCCGCGATGCGCCGACACGCTGTCGTCGGGTGGATGCCTGCCAGCCACAACGCTTCGCTGGCGTAGATGTTGCCGATCCCGGTCACTACCCGGGCGTCCATGAGCAGGTTCTTGACCGGGCGCCTCCGACCTCGAGCCGTGGCGTGCAGATACTCCGCCGTGAACCCGACTCCAAACGGATCCGGGCCCAGATGCTCGAAGAGTCGATGGCTATCCAGTCGCGCTCTGGGAATCACGAGCATCAAGCCGAACCGGCGCGGATCGTTGTACCTCAGCTCCCGGGGTGAAGAAGGTTGCCGCGACGACCACCAGAGGCTCACGTGATCGTGTCGCCGGAGCGCCGACGTCGGCGATGACCAAACCAAGCGACCGCTCATCCCGAGGTGGATGACCAGCGACTCGCCAGCCGACGTGTCGACAACGAGGTACTTTGCACGCCGACGAACG
Organism: Acidobacteriota bacterium; assembly: GCA_965197275.1. Classification (GTDB taxonomy): domain Bacteria; phylum Acidobacteriota; class UBA890; order UBA890; family WLXD01; genus DASCOT01. Next base: position 326,816 of record CBDAMQ010000027.1, on the reverse strand, counting down.
GCCTCAACGCTGCTACCCACCAGACGCAGTAGGGCGCCGAGATTGATCTTCTCGCGCAACCGAGGCTCACGCACTACAACGCGCTCGAGCCGCGCGCCAACCAACTGCGGCTCCAGGCCCCGACGAACGGTCTCGACTTCGGGCAACTCAGGCATCGTTCGGAACCGATCGATCTGCCAAGCAGGGCCGGCGACGGTCGCAACGGTTCGCGCAGCCAGTCAACGAGAAAAGGGAGCGGGCCGGATCGCCCGCTCCCCTCCTTTTCTCGACTGGTAGCTTGCTCGTATAGCGCGCCTCGAGAATCAGCGCCTGCCCCGCTTCTTGGCGGCCTTTTTCTTAGTCTTCTTCTTGGCAGCCTTTTTCTTGGTCTTCTTCTTGGCAGCCTTTTTCTTGGTCTTCTTCTTGGCACCTTCTTCTTGGTCGCCTTGGCGGCCTTCTTCTTGGTCACCTTCTTCTTGGCGGCCTTCTTCTTGGTCGGCCTTCTTCTTGGCCTTCTTCTTGGTCGCCTTGGCGGCCTTCTTCTTGGTCACTTTCTTCTTGGCAGCCTTCTTCTTGGTCACCTTCTTCTTGGCGGCTCTCTTCTTGGTCGCCTTCTTCCGAGTTGGCTTCTTCTTTTTCTTCTTCGCAGCCACCCCTATACCCCCTTCTGGTGCCCCCAAGAGATCGCGGTTGCCAGAGTGGAACCGCCATGAGCGGAAATTATGGTCCACGTACCGAAGGGGTGTAAGTCGACGCACCGGATTCCCGAAAAAAATGCACGCATCACGAAGCACTGTTCGGACCGATGGTGGGCTCCTCAATGCGGTGCTCGAACTGGCAGAAAAAAGTGCTACTCGGCGACACCGCGCCGGGTTACATTGACAGTTGTCAGTTGCGTCGGTCCCCCGCCCCGTTCCCCCCGCAAGATGAAACCGACAGCACGGTGCGCCGTATCTGTGGATAACCGCACCACGAACCTGCTACGAAGAGAAACCCCGGCGGCTCGGACGAACAAGACAATGACAACGGCGCGCTCTCGAATCTGTCTGTACGGTGTGCTCGTCCTATCGCTAGCGACCACGATCGCCTGTGGCCCGGGAGACCCGAGGGCAGCCGCCAGTGTCGCGGCGGAAGAAGCGCCCGATGTCGTCCAGCTGGACGCCGTACCGGTGGTGGTGGCTACGATTGACCGTGGGCCTATGGCGTCTTGGATTCTGGCATCCGGCAACCTCGAGGCCGTCGAGCTCGTCGAAGTGCTGGCGAAAGTCCCAGGCCAGGTGGACAGCCTGCTGGTGGAGGAAGGCGCTCGACTGAGCCGCGGCGACGTGATGGTCGAGCTCGACCCGAACGAATATCGTCTCGCCGCCGCGCGAGCAGAGGCCGAGGCCGACAAGAAGCGCGCTGATCTGACGCGCTACGAGCGCATGCTTTCCGAGGGCGTGCTGTCGCGCGTCGACTTCGACCAAGCGAAGTACGACCTTCGCCAGGCCGAGCTCGCACATGAGCAGGCTCGCATCGATCTCGGCGAGGCTTCCGTCCGCGCTCCTATCGACGGTGTGATTAGCGCCCGGATGGTTCATCGAGGCGCGCGAGTCTCGGCGAACCAACACCTGTTCACGATTGTCAATCCGGATCGACTCTGGGTGCACGTTCACGTGCCTGAGTCCGACCTGCCCGGCTTGGCTCAAGGCCAGCACGCCGAGGTCACCACGGACGTTCTACCGTCTACCGATTTCGAAGCCGCGGTCGAGCGCATAGCGCCGGTGGTCGATCCGCAATCTGGAACTGCCAAGGTGACCGTGCGCATCGAGAGCTCCGAGCATCTACGCCCCGGCATGTTCGTGAACGTGCGCATCACCACCGGGCGCCGCGACGATGCTCTGCTGTTGCCGAAGCGCGCGATCGTCTATGCAGGAGACGCGACAACCGTGTACCGAGTCGATGGCGAGGAGCCAGACCTGGAAGCCACGCAGGTTCCGGTCCGGCTGGGCTCTGGAAACGCTGAATGGGTCGAGGTCCTGAGCGGTGCAAAGCCGGGTGATCGAATCGTCACACTCGGCCACGACTCGCTGCGTACCGGCTTGCCCGTACGACTCGTCAGCGGTGGCGCGGTGGGCCTCGCGACCGAACGCTAGCACAGCGTGGTGGAAGCGCCGCGGGCTGCGGCCGCGATGACTGATCCCGTCCGCAACGACAGCGCCGTCAACCAGGGCTTCGCCTTCACCACGCGCCGGCCGGTGGCAATTCTGATGTCGTTCCTCGCCCTGGGCGTGTTCGGCGGCGTCTCGTACAGCTTGCTGCCGTTGAACCTGATGCCGGACCTCACCTACCCCAGCCTCACGGTTCGGACCGAGTTCCCGGGTAGCGCACCCGAGGAAGTCGAGACCGCGGTCTCCCGCCCGGTTGAACAGGAGCTCGGCGTAGTCGCCGGCCTGGTTCGCATCTCCTCCGTATCTCGCGCTGGACTGTCGGACGTGATCCTCGACTTCGCATGGGGAACCGACATGAACAGCGCCACTCAGGAGGTGCGCGAGAAACTCGACCAGGTGTTCTTGCCGGATGAAGCGTCGCGTCCCTTGATCCTCCGCTACGATCCGCAGCTCGACCCGGTCATCCGCCCTCGGATTGCACGGCGAGCGTGACCTGTACTTTCTGCGCGTACATGCCGAAGAGGAGATCCGGCGCGACCTCGAATCCCTACCGGGAGTCGCCGCCGTAAAGGTGAAGGGAGGCCTCGAAGAGGAGATACGCGTCGAGCTCGATGAGCGCCGCTTGGCGACCTTCCGCTTGTCGATTGCGGAAGTCGGGAACCGTCTGGCCGCCGCCAACGTCAACCTCGCCGGCGGCAACCTCCAAGAGGGTCAGACAGAGTACGTAGTTCGCACCCTGAACGAATTCCGCAGTCTCGACGAAATCGCCGAAATCGCAGTTGCGTTGCGTGATGGTGCGACGGTACGCGTTGGCGACGTGGGTGTGGTGTTTCGTGATCATGTGGAGCGCGACGTCATCACCCGCGTCAACGGGGAGGAGAGCGTCGAGATCGCCATCTTCAAGGAAGCCGACGCGAACATCGTCGAGGTGGCCGACACGATTCGGAGCCGGGTCTTCGGTACAGCAGCGCAGCAAGCCTTCCAGGCCGACAGCGACACCGGAGATTCGAGCGAAGACCAGCGCGCTCAGGAACGGCTGTCGCGCCAGATGACGAATTACCTCGCCTACACGCTGCCGCCCGGCGTCTCGATCACTCTGCTGTCCGATCAGTCGACCTTCATCGAGAACGCCATTGACGAGGTGAGATCGACCGCCGTATGGGGTGGGATTCTGGCGATCGTCGTGCTCTACCTGTTTCTTCGCCGACTGGTACCGACGCTAATCATTGCCGTCGCCATCCCGGTGTCGATCGTCGCCACCTTCGCGCCGATGCTCCAGGTTGGCGTTTCGCTCAACATCATGAGCCTGGGCGGACTGGCGCTCGGCATCGGCATGCTGGTCGACAACTCCGTCGTGGTGCTCGAGAGCATCACTCGGTGCCGTGAGGAGGGCGACGCGATGATCGCGGCGATCATCCGCGGCACCGGCGAGGTGGGGACAGCAGTAATCGCCTCCACGCTCACCACGGTTGCCGTCTTCGCACCGATCGTGTTCGTGGAGGGCGTCGCCGGACAGGTCTTCGGCGATCTCTCGCTGACGGTCGTGTTCTCGCTATTGACATCCTTGCTCGCGGCACTGTTTCTGGTACCGATGCTGGCCTCGCGTCCGTTTCTTGCATCGCTCGAATCCCTCGGCACCGCACCTGCTTCAAAGGAGGGCGACGACGAGGCCCCCAGCGGTCTGGTCGCCGCGATACGGCGGCACGCCACCGGTCCGATCGGCCGTGCGCCGATGATCCTCCTGTGGTCGCTGCTCGGGGTCCCACTGGTCCTGGCGAAAACCATCTTGCTGGCAGCAGCGATGCTATCGGCGCCGCTGTGGGCCTGGCGGATCAGATGGAGTCGGCTGGTCGCGTTCAGCAACGCCCACACGGTTGTCGGATACGCACCGTATACACACGTGTGGGCGGAGCTGCTGGAGTTCACGACACCGGGAGCCCTGCAACAAAGCATCGTCGCGCTGCTCGAGGATGCCCAACGCCGCGGCAAACTAGCGCGCCTCCTGTGGCTGCCGGTCGCGCTGGTCGCCGGCATCTACGTATTGTTGCTTCGCACTCCTGTGCAGTTGCTGTTGTCGGCGATTGGCAAGTTGCTCGTAACGCTAGGTATCGCGCTGGCCGTGGCGATGAGCGCTGCTGCCGGTACGATTGTGGGCCTCGTGATCTTGCTCGCTTCACCGTTCCTGCGGATCTTCGACGCCGCGCTCGACATCGTTCGCCGAGCCTATCCGCCGCTGCTGCGGGGGGCACTTGCTCAACCGGAGATCACCGCCGCCGCGCTGCTCGCTCTGACCGCGATGACTTTGTGGACGGTAACGCCTCGACTCGGCATGGAGCTCATTCCCGAGGTGCGACAACGCATCTTCGACGTTCAGGCCCGGCTGCCGGTAGGGACTCCACTGGAGGCCACCGACGCCACTCTCCTACCCCTGGAGCAACGGATCCGCGTGGAATCGGGAGTCGAAGCGGTGGCGACGGCCATCGGCGTGGACCGCGACGAGTTCGATCCTGACCCTGAGGCCGGCGAGCACAGCGGCCGCTTCACTGTCCGGCTGCAGCGCGGTGATGCCCCGGTGCGAAGCGAAGACGACGTCATTGCGGGGGTGCGCGCTGCGCTCGCTGGCACGCCGAACGTGGTCACCAAGATCTCGCGCCCGGCGATCTTCTCGACCAAGACCCCGATCGAGGTAGAGGTTCGAGCCAACGACCTGGAAACCCTCCGGGTAGTCTCGGAGGAAGTCGCTGTCCGACTTGCAGCGTTGGGTGTGCTTGCCGACGTCAAGTCGACGCTGCAACGCGGCCATCCCGAAATCCAGATCCACTACGATCGAGAGCGCCTGTCACGGTACGGGCTCGACATATCCCAGGTGGCTGGGCTCGTCCGCAACAAGGTGCAGGGCGATGTCGCCAGCCGCTTCCGCCGCGGCGACCGGCGGGTTGATATTCGTGTGCGTGTCCGGCCTGAGGATCGGGCAACGATCGACGACCTGCATCGCCTCGTGGTCAACCCCGGGCAGACGAACCCGATCCGGCTGGACGCGGTCGCCGATCTTCGCCTGGCCGAGGGACCGAGCGAGGTGCGCCGGATCGATCAGCGGCGATCGGCGGTCATATCGGCCAGCACCAGTATCGATCTGGCGTCAGCCACTACCGCCATCGAGGACGAGCTGCTCGAGCTTCGCCAGCCGGGAGACTACTCGTTCGCGGTAACCGGCCAGCGCGAGGAGATGGAGCGCTCCACTCGCTCGCTGACGTTCGCCCTGTCGTTGGCGATCTTCCTCGTCTACGTGGTGATGGCGTCGCAGTTCGAGTCCCTGGTGCATCCGTTCGTGATCCTGTTTTCGATCCCGCTAGCCGGGGTAGGTGTGGTTCTCACGCTCTGGTGGTTGCAGATTCCGCTGAGCGTCGTGGTCCTCCTCGGCTGCATCATGCTGGCCGGAATCGTGGTCAACAACGCAATCGTGCTCGTCGACTACATCAACCACCTTCGCCGCGAGGGGATCAACAAGCTCGACGCGATCGTGACGGCCGGAAGCGTGCGTCTTCGTCCCATCCTCATGACGACGTGCACGACGGTGATCGGATTGTTGCCGATGGCCATGGGACTGGGCGACGGCGCCGAGATCCGGACGCCTATGGCGGTGACCGTGATCGCCGGCCTACTCACCTCGACCGTATTGACGCTTGTCGTCGTGCCCGTCGTGTACGCCGTCCTTGACCGCCGCCCTTGAACTCCCCATCGAGTCACTCATGAAGAACTCACGGGCCTCGTTGCTACCCCGCCTGTCGGTTCGCCGTCCAGTCACCATGGTGATGATCTACACGGCGATGCTGGTGCTGGGGATGATTTCCTACAGTCGGCTGCCCATCGATCTGATGCCGTCAGGATTCTCGCCCGCATTCCTCGGCGTGTGGATCCCCTACGGCAACAGCACGCCTGCTGAAGTAGAGCAGACGATTGCGCGCCCGGTCGAGGGCATGCTCGGCACGGTTTCCGGGGTGCGCTCGATCAGCAGCAACAGCACCGCTGACGGTTGCTGGGTGTTCTTGCGCTTCTATCAGAGCACCGAGATGGATACCGCCTACGCCGACGTCCGCGACCGCATGGATCGGGTAATGGCGGAGCTCCCCGACGACATTGAGCGGACCTTCGTGCGCAAGTTCGCCAGCGATGCGCAGCCCATCTTGTGGGCAGGATTAGAGATTACGCGGCAAATCGAGGACCCCTACACGCTGATCGACGAGACGCTGGCGCGCGAGTTGCTGCGCATCGACGGGGTGGCCAACGTCGAGACGTTCGGCGTGCCGCAGCGCGCCATTCACGTCATGCTCGACCAGGAGCGCGTCAAGGCGCACCGCATCGACCTGGCGGGGCTGGCAACCCGACTCCGGAGCGACAACTTCAGCTTGTCGTCGGGTTGGGTCATCGAGGGTGCGCGCAAGATGTACGTGCGATCGATGGGCCGCTATCAGAACGCAGACGATGTCGCGGCGATCCGGGTCAACGCCAGGGGCGTCACGCTCGGTGACATCGCCACCGTGAGCTACGAGGAACCGGAGCGGCGATCGATCTCACGCATGGGCGGCCGGCGCGGCGCGATGATCTCGGTGGTCAAGGAGTCCACCGCCAACACCGCTGATGTCGGCGCTGCGGTGATTCGGCGCGTCGACGAGATCTTCGCCACCAACCCGGCCCTCGCCGGTATCGAGTTTCGCCCGCTGTTCAATCAGGCCGCCTTGATCGGCGAATCCATTTCGCAGCTGCAGGATTCGATGCTATGGGGCGCCGCGTTCGCGGTGTTCGTACTGTTCTTCTTCCTGCGCCGACTACGGATGACGCTCGCAGTGGCACTGGCGATGCCGGTGTCACTACTGGTCGCCGTGATCGCCCTCTATTTCGTCGGCTGGTCTCTCAACGTCGTCACCATGATGGGCATCATGATTTGCGTCGGCCTCGTGGTCGACAACGCAATCGTGGTGATCGAGAACATCTATCGCTGTTCCCAGCAGGGCGACCCGCCCCGCCAAGCGGCCGAACGCGGCGCATCGCAGGTCGTGCTGGCGATCACCATCGCTACCCTCACCACCGTGGTCGTGATCGTGCCGTTGGTGATCATGAACGACGACGTCGGATTCTCGTTCTATATGCTGCGACTCGGGACACCCATGGTCGTCGGCGTGCTGGCGTCACTGGTGGTCGGGCTTACGTTGATCCCGCTGCTGACCGTGCGCCTCCCCATGCGGTCGGTGCGCGAGCCACGCATCATCACCGCCACGACGAACGCTTATCGGAGAGCGGCTGCGTGGGTGCTGGATCATTGCCTCGACGCCAGCCTCGTGATGGTGGCGATCATCGCCAGCGTCGCGCTGCCGGCCTCCGGGGTCTCGTTCACGGACCAGTCCGAGGGCAACATCGGAAACATCCATGTGCGGCTGGAGTTGCCGCGCAACATAGATCTCGAACAGGCCGAGTCGCTGGTGGCGTTGATGGAGAAGGCGGTCTACGTGCACGAGGACGCATGGCTGATCCGGACCGTGACATCACGCTTGAACCCCGGAGGCAACGGCAGCCTCGAGATTTTCTTGAGGCCATCGGAGAGGCTGTCATGGTGGCGATATGCGGCACGACGCTTCGGTGCCCGCTATGTTGGAACCGACCCGGGCCCGCCGGGGCGCGAGGAGATTCTCACGCAGCTTCCGAACGTGCTGCCGGTGCTACCGGGCGTCAAGTACGAGCTTGCCGAGGCTGGCGAGCAGGAATCGAGCGACCGCCTCATCAGACTCGTGCTCTACGGCGACGATACCGACCGCTTGGTGACCATGGCGACGCGCGTGGCGGACCAATTGCGCGGACGGCCGGGTGTGCTGACGGTTACCTCTGCCCTCGAGCGCGGGCAGGACGAGCTGCAGGTCCGCATTGACCGCAACCTCGCCGAGCAGGCGGGGATAACGCCTCAGACGGCAGCTCGCCTGATCAACTTCTCGCTGCGCGGAGTCGAGCTTCCGGAGTTGCGGGTCGGTGAGCGCGAGATCGACGTCCGCTTCCAGCTTGCAGAGGAGGACCGCGAAACCTTGCAGCAGCTGCGTGACCTGCGCCTCACCGCTCCCAACGGCGCCGAGGTACCGCTGGGAGCCGTGGCGAAGTTCTCGGTAACCCGGAGCCCCGGGGTGATCAACCGACGCGACGGCAAGACCGCAATCACGATTCGGGTGATCACCAGCGAGGACGATATCGATCGGGTGTACGACTCGATCGACTCGGCCATGGCGGCCGTACCGCTACCAACCGGGGTGAGCTGGGACAAGGGCGACCGCTTTGCGCGCTTGCAGGAGAGCAATCAGGCCCAGCTGATGGGCCTGGTATTGGTCGTCGCCCTGGTGTTCATCCTCATGGCGGTGCTGTTCGAGTCGCTGCTGCTTCCGTTCTCGGTAATCCTGACGCTTCCGTTCGCGCTGGTCGGACTCTTCTGGGCGTTGTATCTGACCGGCACCTCGAACAACACGTTTACCGGCATCGGCATGCTCGTGCTGATCGGCATCGTGGTGAACAACGCCATCGTCTTGGTCGACCTTGCCAACCGACTTCGCGCCGAGGGCATGCGTCGGCGCGATGCGCTCGTCGCGGCCGTCGAACAACGTCTACGCCCGATCGCGATGACGGCGATGACGACGATCTTCGGCTTGCTACCGATGTCGATCGGAAACGTCGACATGATCGGTATCTCGTACGCCGGAATGGGGCGCGGAATGGCCGGAGGCCTGCTGCTGCACTCGATCGTGACGCCTCTGGCGGTTCCCCTGCTGTACACGCTGCTGGACGATCTGCGTGGCGTCGCCACGCGGGCCGTCAGCACTATGTTCAGCACACCGACCGTGCCCTCTGAGACCAGCGCCGGGCACTAGTGCCACGACTCCCGCGTCTGCGGTTCGTGGCGCTCTGCCGACCGAGCAGGGCCGGTTATGCCAGCGACATCCTCGCCAGCAACGCCTGCCGCGCGTGGCGGCGGGCACTCGGAGCACACGTCACGCTGATATGTCCGTGCGGGAACCACTGCACAGGCACCCCCCAACGGCGTTGTAAATCGACCAACGACGCGGGGGCGACGACGTTGTCGAATCGCGCTCCGATCAACGCCACGGCAGCGGGCGGCAAGTGCAGCCTGCGGCGACCGGGCGCGTAGCGGCGGAAGGCGTCGTGGGTGAGATCTCGGTCTAGGCCGGCGGCGACAAGCGCGGTGCGGATCGGAGCGGTCAGCGGTGACTCCCACATCGTGTCGTGCGGATCCACGACGGGTGTCCAAAGCACCGCCGCATCGATCGCCGAGGCGGTCGTCAGGGCAAGGGCCGCTACCCACCCTCCGAGGCTGACACCCCATACCCCGACTGGGCCAACCCGACCGTGCAGCCAGGCAGCGAGGGCGCGCGTTTCAGCAACCGCTCGGCACACGGCCTCGCCGGTACCCGCGAGGTCAGCGGACAAACAACGCTCGCCCGATATCGCCCCCGGCGGGGTGCGCTCGCAGTGTGCCGGAAGGCGCGGCACCCAGACCTCGATCCCGGACCGGCGAAGCGGCGTTGCCAACCCGGCCGTGAACGCGATCTGTGGCCGCGTTGCCAGCCAACCATGAAGCAGAATCAGCGCTCCACGCGGCGTGCCATACGCCGGCAGGCGGGTTGCCAACCACTCGTCAGTTTGACTATCCGCGCGCCACTGCTCGACTCCCCGGCGCCCGCCAGCATGTCGCGGCAGCATCTGGAACGGCGGTCCAGCGAGCGGATCGACCGGTAAACCTTGCAGGTAGGTGTCCAGGGACTGGCGAGATGTCGCCGGCTGTCGGCCCCGGATTCGTCTCGCGACGACGAGCGCGTTGGCTCCGTCGAGCAGCTTTGCAATGGGATAGGACACGCGCGCTGGCGCTCGAGATGAGGGTGGGCGAGTGACTCCTGCACGCAAGCCTAGCAGGGTGGTCGGAGAGACCTGCGAGTCCTTCAACTATTGACAGAGCTTTGACACAGAAAGAGCACGGCTAAAGGAAACTTTCGATCATTGCCGCGCGTCTTACGAGATGAAAGCGGTCAAGAGCGCGCTGGCCCTGTCCCGTTGATGGACGTAAAGGGGAGCGGCCTGGGGCTGTGGCTGGCGCGCTGTTGGCCGCTTTCGTTGTCTCGGCGGAGCCGGTGGGGAAAGGCACCGCTTGGCATGGGGATTGCAAGCTCTACCAGCAGGGTCATGAGCCCCCGACGGAAGAGCTCAGTGAGCGCAAATGAAAGGTCCGAATATGCGTGATACGAGACGTAAGCACGTTCCAGGGGTCAGCTGGACGCTCTCTTCGAAGCAGAACGTCGTCTGATGGTTATCGACCAGAAAGACGTCCACGCCTGTCGTCGGCTGTGGCGTACGGTTATCGAGCGCACTGTCGATGACATCCGGTTCCTGCGACGCCACCGCGGCAAGGGCAGGCTGAAGAAACACGAGGAAGAACGCCTGCGCCGGATTCGTGAGAACCCGCCTCAGGAGTTCATCCACGGTGACTGGTTCGACCAGATCTGCGACTACTTGCAGGTCGACCCCACGCGGCTAAGGCGCGCGATCGTGGACTCGGAGACCCGCGCCGCCTGACCATCGGGATTTCGAAAAGCCTTCGTCGAAGCGGGGGAGCGCCACAACGGCGCTCCCCCGCTCGCGCTTGGCTCCTGCTGTGCACCGACCGTTTGCGCGTTTCGTCCTACCGCCATTTGCGTTTCCCCAGCCGTTGGCTTGTAATTGCGACCCTTGCCGATGGCGGCACAAACCTGACGCCGTAGTGTCCGCGTACCGTCGCTGACCGTCTACGGTCGTTGGGGGATCGACAATCACGGCCCCGACAGAGCACAGACACCCGTTCCCCGACTCGGCTCGTAAGCCGGAGCACAGAGTTTCGCTGTGAAAGTCGCGTTCATCGGTACTCACGGCGTCGGCAAGACGACGTTGGCCTATGGGCTCGCGATGCGTCTGAAGGAGCTCGGCGCCAACGTCGGTTTCCTCGAAGAAGTGGCGCGGCGATGTCCCCTGCCGATAAACGAGGGAACCAGCCTGGAAGCGCAGACCTGGATCTTGATGGAGACAATCCGGCGCGAGATCGAGCTCGACAACTTGTACACCGAGATCGTCTGTGATCGCTCGGTCATCGACAACTACTGCTACCTGGAGTTCGGATTGCGGCGGCAGCCGGCGCTGTTCGACCTCGCCTGCTATTGGGCTGCCACCTACGATCTGCTGTTCAAGGTCCCGATCCGCCAGGAGTACCTCCAGGGGGACGGCACGCGGTCCACGGATCTGGCGTTCCAGCGGGCCATCGATGAGACGATCGACACGCTCTTGGGCGAGGCCGGGGTCGAGTACACACGATTCACCACGCTCGAGGACGCCGTCGAGCTTGCGCGCCTGGCTTCCGGACGATTGCCGATCGCCTAGTGGCCTGTAACAGATGAACGTTGCCTATCGTGGTGGCGAAATGGGCCCGGATGCCAGGCGCACCGACGAGACGATGTTGGCACATCTTGGAGGAGGCGCAACGCCGCAGACGGGTCGATTTCGCCGCCATCCTACGGACAGATGGGCAGTTGCGGGCGATGTCGGCGTTGCGCCTCCTCGACGATGCTCACTGCATCGCCTTCCTCCCCGCGCCTGGATCTCACCCGCAAGTCCCATCTGCGATAGGCAACGTTCATCTGTTACAGGCCACTAGGCGATCGGCAGCCCGGTCCGTCTGCGGCCGAAAGACCGCGTTGAAGAGCACCTTGAATGTCTGGTGCGATTGGGCCCGATACTCTGGCGAGAAACCGACCATCACCACGCGGCCCCTGCCGTGCGGGACCTCGAGAACGGCTGCCGCGCCGGCAAGCTCTTCCTCGCCCTGGATCCAGCCGCTCATCAAGAGCCCGCCGGCCGGGTACCTTGCCACGACGCGAGCGCCACCAGGCGATCGCCAGAAGGGGCTGTTCCAGAAGAAGACGGGCGTCGCCGACTCGAGCCCGTAGGCCAGCCAGTGACTCGTGTCCAGGTCGACTCGCAGTATCGATCCCGGAATATTGAACGTACTGCGCGGCAACGAACGGTGCATACTCGGAGGCGCATCAAGATGGCGCGCCGCGAACTCCGTCGAAGCGCCCCAGGTCAGCACCGTGCCCCCAGCGTTCAGGTAGGAGCGCAGCGCCGCCACCCCTTCGATGCCGATGCCACCGGCAACACTCGGGGGGCTTGGAGGTTGGCGACCGCCCAGCCTCGCCGCAGTGGGTCCCGGCAGTCCGGCCACGATGTTCTCAGCGCTGCCCGGCGGCACGATCACCAGGCCATATGGATCGAGATCGCCGCGGCGCACGTCGGCGTCTCGTAGCGTATCGAACGGTATTCGGTACTGTTCGAACACGAAGCGCGTCCATCCCTCCGGCATGCTCGGAACATAGCTCTGGTAGATCCCGACGCGAGGTTCGGCAACCCAACCGGACGCGGCGCTCGGGATCTCGCTGACCCCCCAGCCCACAACACGGTGCTCCTTGACCAGCGCCGCCAGCCGCTGCAGCGCCGCACTGCCGGCTGCTCCCCGCGGGAGCGTGTAAATCCAGCTGCCCGCCGGCCAGGATTTCCCCGCCGACACGAACGGCTCGGTCGAGCGGCGCAGGCCGTCACCGCCGAGTTGCGCGGCAACGCTGAACGTGTTGTTGACGCGCGGGTCCAACAGGTACGCGGCCGCGGTCCCGGTTGAATCCACGAGCTTGCCGGTCGGCTGCAGTGGCGCATCGATGGTCACCAGGTCAGCCTCGAAAGGCTCCTGTGTGGTGTCCACAACAACGTTCATCAGCAACGGTAAGGTGTGCGCCGTGACGTCGTACGGCGGGTCGATCGGACCTCCCTCGTAAAGGTACATGCGGGGATAGATCTGGCGTTCAAGCACGCTCTTGGCGAAGCGCCCCGCCGGCTGTGCGAAACGCACCACCACCGACCCGGCGGCGTAGTCACGCCCCGCGGCGGTGAACGGGGCCCGCGCTCGCTCGAGCTCGACATCGCCGATCAGCAGCACCTCCTGAAGCTTCGCAGCCACCGGCGGGTCGGGCTGCGTTGCCGGCATCACGAAAGCGTAGGGCGCCCCGTCGGGCGGTGATACCGAGCGCCGCTGCGACTCCAACATGCCGCGCAACAGATGTGGCCGCAGATCCGCGGCAGCACGGAGCGCAGCCACGGCACTTGCGTAGTGATAGTCGACGATGTCGCGAAAGCGCCAGGCGCCCCCCGGCCACGGGTCGGGGAAATACCAGTGCCGCTCCCGGTAGGTGCTCTCGAGCTGCTCGGGGGCGATCTCGAATCATCGGCGTAGTCGGCGCTCGCCACCTCGGTGAGCAACCGCACACCACCGGGCGTATGCGGATACGCGCGTGCCGGCGTCCAGCCATCGTAGCGCTGCTTCCACTCTACGCCTGAGTAGCCACGAGCGGTGAGGTACTGCCCCATGAACGTGCCGATCATGTTGTTGGACGCGATCAACGTCGGATCGACATTCGGCTCCCAGGGATCCTCGAACGGCGGCACGAAAATCCGTGAGCGGCTCGATCCCTGCTGATGCTGGTCGAGCACGAACTGCGGATGCAGCAGGTTGTGGAGACGGACGGAGAGCCGCGTCTCGGCCTGCGTGAACATGTACCAATCGCGGTTGTTGTCGTGTCCCACGTAACGCTGATACAAGAACGGCGGCCGCGAGTTCTGGTACGGCGTGCCGCGCTGCTCGTCGAGCCAGCGGGCGACCATCTCCTGGCCGTCGGGGTTGTGCACCGGGACGTGAGCAATCAACACGTTCTCGAGGATGTGCTGCGTCTCGTCATCGGTTGCGGAGGCGAGTCGGTGCGCTAGGAGTACACCGCCCTGCGACGCTCCTACCTCCGTCGAGTGAATCTGGCCGTTGACGATCACGATCGATCGTCCGTTTTCCAGAATTCGATCGGCTTCGGTTTCGCTAAGCCCTCGCGGATCATAGAGCTTGGCGTTGTCGGCCAGCAGCTCGTCGACGCGTGCCAGGTTCCCTGGGGCCGAGATCAGCGCATAGTAAAACGGTAGCCCGTCGGTGGTCTGCCCGAGGTGATGCGCCTGCACGCGGTCGGAAAGCCCGGCGAGCACCTCGTAATACTCGAGAATCTCGGAGTGCCGGATCAGCACCCCCGGACCGCCGATCTCACGACCGAAGTAGTCGTTCAGGTGCGGGATGTCCTCGCCGATCGCGGGCGCTACCATGGTGGCGGTAAGGCCGAGGAGCAGGAGGGTCCAGGATCGGAATCGCACTGAACGCATCGAACCTCCATAGGGGACACGGCGGGATCGCTCAGAGAGCGGCGCAAGTATCCCACGCAGCCGATACCGGGAGCCGAGCTCACCTACCGTCGACAGGATAGAACGATGTCCGCGACACAGATCATGCGATGCGAGTGCTGCGGCGCCGAATACCGTCCCGGCTTCGAGACCTGTGTTGATTGCGGTGTCGCGCTAACGCCCGCGAAAGAAGGGGCGTCGACGGCAGAATCTGACGTGGCGCCCGACTGGGCGCCGTTTCGCACGCTGTCTTCGGAGAGCGAAGCGGTGTTGCTGCAAGGCTACCTCGAGAGCGAAGGGGTGCCCTGCTCGCTCGAGTCGCTCGTATTCCACGCCGAGCCGTTCACGTTCGGGCCCGCTCGCCAAGGTTCGCGTGCACGTGCCCACCGCCGACCATGAACGCGCCGAGCAGCTGCTCCACGAGTGCCAGCTCACACCCACCGAGCCCAGCTAGCGTCCTTTGGCGCTACTGCTTCTCGACTGTCGCCGCCGTACCGAACACAAGAATCTCGGCCGCCGAAGCCATGATGTAGGAGGTCGAGAAACCGATCCCGATGATGGCGTTGGCGTCGAGTTGCCTGGCCTCCTCGATCATCATCCGATCGAGGGCCTGCTCGCGCGCCTCGGCCATCATCTTGGTGTAGTCGGAGATCTCACCTCCAACCAGGCCCCGCAACGCCGCCAGGATGTCGCGGCCGACGTTGCGAGCCCGCACCGTGTTGCCGCGGACGAGGCCAAGCGTCGTCACGACCTTCGCTCCCGGTACGGTTTCGTTGGTAGTGAGAATCATCGCACGACCTCTTTGTAGCGTTCCGTTCGGTAAAGGTAGGCACGCTCCCGCGCGATGTTCACCAGCAACAGGAGCAAGCCCATGACCAGGCTGCCCACTCCCAGTCGAACGACCACGGGAACCGACGAGTCCAGCAAAATGCCCGTCATGACGTGCCAGAGACCGAACCCGGCAAGCAACGTCACGCCGAGCCACAGCAGCGCCCAGCCCAGGCTGCGAGCAATGCGATCATAGATCCGCTCCCAGGCGCGGGCGGTATCGATCGGGACTCCGTGCTCGATCATCGCTCCTGTTACCTCCCCTAGTCGTCGATAAGCTTGCTCTTCCCGCCGACAGTCCACACATACAGCGAGGTGATCTTCGAGCTTGCGGCTCGCACCGGCGTCGAGCTCGCCGTCGATGAACCCCATCAAAAGCACCCGGGCCTCGTTACAAGCAGGTGGGGTCACCTGTCCAGACGTCGCACCGCCGACTGATTCACTCATCTTGTCGCTCCCTGCCAATCACCTACTCACCTCGATCAGATCGGGATCGAGCTCCTCGAGGCGCTGCCGCATCCGTAGCCGGGCGCGATAGAGACGGGACATCACCGTTCCACTCGGTATTCCCAGCTGCACGGACAGTTCGTCGTATGTGAATCCCTCCACGTGCTTGAGGACGAGCAGGGCGCGATCATCCGCCGAAACTGCACGGATCGCCCGCGCTACCAGATCCGCCGTGCGCGATGTCTCTGCGGTTGCCCCTGGCGTAGCCCAGTGGCCGGGTCGTTGCCGCGCTGATTCGCGACGCGCACGGGCGCGCACGCGCGAGCGCACGAACACCTTTGCCCGATTGATCAGGATGCCACGCAACCACGGGTAGAACGGGCGCCCGGGTTCATGTGTCGGCATCGCCCGATAGGCCGCGACGAAGGCCTCCTGGGCTACATCCTCGGCCTCGCTGCGGTCACCGATCAACGCGCCGGCCAGACGCACGGCACGGGCGAAGTAAGCGTCCACGAGCGGCCGGTAGGCAGAGGCCTGTCCGCGGCGGCAGGCGTCGAGACAATGCTGTTCGTAGGTTGATTCCATGGGCGCTGCGGCAATAACCGGCGCTGTCGATCTCGGTTCCTACTGTGAGTTTGCCGCCGACAGCCGGTTTTCTTCGGTGCCGATAGCCGATTCCGTCGCAAGTCACCGTGAGGTCTGCATCACGGAGGTTGTGCGAGGCGCACCAATAACCGGACAACGCATGCCCATTGAGGCCCTAACCTTCGTAGCAAGGAAATCGACCGCTAAATATTAGTCACGTTTAGACACTTATCCATTACTAACCACTTCCAAACAGTTCTCAGAGGCATTATGCTTTCGCTCAGTCATCACCAAGGAGGGGACAGGAGTAGCACGCATGATTCCGAAGTTATGGGGAGGTGAGGAGCGCCGCGCCTTCCCGCGCCACGAGGCGACGCTCGAGGTTCACATCCAGGTGGAGGTGTACGGGTTCGACGCCGCCGCGCGCCCCTTCTTTTGTCGTGGGACGACCACCAACATAAGTCGCAGCGGTCTCCTCGGCCGCGTCAACGCACCGGTTACGGTAGGTGCGATTTGCAAGCTGTTCTTCCACGACCCGAGCATCGAACTGCATCCACATAACGTCTGCGGTCGGGTAACCCGCTGCGCTGAGAGAGACGGAGCGTTTGACGTATCGGTGGAATTCGATCAGCCGCTCAGTGAGCTCCGTAGCCCGGACATGGTGGCGGTCGTGGCCGTCGCCTGAGTGGTCTGTTGGATGAGCCCTCCGAGCTCGGCGACCTCGATCCGGAGGAGTTTCGCCGACGCGGTCATCAGGTAATCGACTGGATCAGCGAGTACCTCGCCGAGACCCGCGACTACCCCGTGCTGTCGAGGGCTCGCCCGGGTGAGGTCCTCGCTCAGTTACCCGCGACTGGCCCTGAGGATCCGGTCCCATGGGACGAGACGCTGGCGGCAATCGACAACGTCCTCGTACCCGGCATGACCCACTGGAATCATCCGAGGTTCTTCGCCTATTTCGCCAACACCGGCTCGGCGCCAGGGATCCTGGGGGCCGCACTGGCGACGGCGTTGAACCCTAACGGCATGCTCTGGCGTACATCGCCGGCGGTCACCGAGCTCGAGCAGCGCGTGCTGGAGTGGGTGCGCGACTGGCTCGGCCTGCCGACCGACAGCTTTGGCATCATTTACGACACGGCCTCGACCTCGAGTCTGTGCGCGATCGCTGCCGCGCGACAAGCTGCCAAGGGCTATCGCCGTGAGCAGGGCGTCGCGGCGCTTGCCGGCGGGCTACGGATATACCGATCGGAACAGGCTCACTCCTCCATCGACAAGGCAGCTCTGATACTCGGGCTGGGCCTCGATTCGGTACGCACCGTCTCAACCCTTGGCGATTACTCAATGGACCCCGCAGCGCTGGCAGCGGCCATCCAGGCTGATAAGGACGCCGGGCTGGTGCCGTTCTGCGTCGTCGCGACTGCCGGGACCACCTCGTCGACAAGCATCGACCCGCTTGGAGACATTGCCAGCGTGTGCGAGCGCGAAGATCTTTGGATGCACGTCGACGCCGCATACGGTGGCGCGGTCGCTATTGTCCCGGAAAAGCGCCAGCTACTTGCCGGTTGGGAACGGGCCCAATCGGTGGTGGTGAACCCGCACAAGTGGCTCTACACGCCGATGTCCTGCAGCCTGCTCTACACGACCCGCCCGGACGTTCTTCGCGAGGCGTTCAGTCTCGTGCCCGAGTACCTCCGTAGTGACGTGGGCGGTCCATCTGTCGAGGGACAGCTGGAAGAAGCGAACGACGCTCCACCCGATCTGATGAACTTCGGCATCCAGCTCGGGCGCCCTTTCAGAGCGATGAAGCTCTGGATGGTCCTCAATGCGTACGGTCGGCGGGGCATCGTCGAGCGCCTGCGCGCGCAACTGGCAATGGCGGCTGACCTTGCCGATCGCATCGACGAGCACCCGAACTTCGAACGGCTCGCACCCACACCGCTGGGCACAGTCTGCTTCCGTTGCCGACCGCAGGCAGGAGCAATGTCCACCGACGGAACCACGCTGTCGGACGTTGACCACGATCCCTACGCCGAGCTCAACGAGCACCTGATGGCCACGGTGAACGCCGGAGGCGCGATGTTCATCTCTCATACGCGCCTGCGTGGCCGGCTCGTGCTACGCCTCTCGATCGGCAATCTCCGCACCACACGCGCCGATGTGGATCTGGCGTGGGCGACATTGCAAAGCGCCGCCACCGACCTGATGTCGGCCTGATAGCGTGATCCCGAACCGCTGCGGTTGCTCAGGTGTTCGTCTGGCCCGTGTCCGTGTGGTCATCCGAGCCGGCGGCGCGCTCTTCTTCGGCAAGCCTGCGCGCCTCCGAGAGCAGTTCCTGCACCTGGCTCGATTGATCGCGTAGCGAGCGCCGCTGCAGGATTGCCAGCAACACCGTCAGCACCATGAACACGAGCGCCACCAGCAGGAAGACGAGCGCCAGGGGGTTGCGTTGCATCGACCTATCCCAGATCCACGCCCTCACCCTGCAGGACGGCGCGAATGTCGGGAAGGACCTCCTGGAGGATCTCTCGCGTCACCACCAACGGTGGCGCGAAACGAATCACCTGCTCGTGCGTCTCCTTGGCGAGGATCCCTCGACGAGCCAGCGCTTTGCAGAACGGACGCGCCGGCCCCGAGGCATCCCGAACCACGACACCGACCATGAGTCCGCGGCCACGAACCTGTTCGACGTGCGGCGTGTCAACAGCGCGTAGCTGTTCCATGAACCACTCGCCCAGAACGTGGGCGTTGTCCGCCAGCCCCTCTTCCACAAGCACCGCCAGGGCCTCGCGAGCGACTGCCGCGGCGAGCGGGTTGCCGCCGAAGGTGGATCCGTGGTCGCCGGGCTTGAACACGCCCATCACCTCATCGTCGGCCAACACGGCGGACACCGGATACACGCCACCTCCCAGCGCCTTGCCGAGGATGAGGACATCAGGCCTTACCTCTTCCCAATGCGTCGCCAGCAGCTTGCCCGTGCGACCGAGCCCTGTCTGCACCTCGTCGGCGATCATCAGAGCGCCGTACTCGCGGCAAAGCTCAGACATTGACGTCAGGAACCCGTCGGGCGGCACGACAACACCGGCCTCCCCCTGAATCGGCTCCGCCAACACACCGACGGTGTTGGGACCGAACGCCGCCGACAGGGCGTCGATATCTCCATACGGGACGATCCTGAAGCCGGGAGCGAACGGGCCGAACCCGTCGCGCGCCTGCGGGTCCGTCGAGAAGCCGACGATCGCCGTTGTGCGGCCGTGGAAGTTCCCGGACATCACGATGATCTCGGCGGCATCGGCGGCAACGCCGCGAACCTCGTAGCCCCACTTACGCGTAGTCTTGATCGCCGTCTCGACCGCCTCGGCCCCGGTGTTCATGGGCAGCGCGCGATCGTAGCCCATGAGCTCGCAAAGCTGGCGGAGGAACGGGCCCATCTGGTCGTTGTAGAAGGCACGCGAGGTCAACGTCAGGGCGTCGGCCTGTTGCCTGAGCGCGTCGACGATGCGCGGGTGGCAGTGACCCTGGTTCACCGCCGAGTAGGCCGCCAGACAGTCGAGGTAACGGTTGCCATCCACGTCCCAGACCCAACAGCCTTCGCCGCGCGTCAGAACAACGTCGAGGGGATGGTAGTTGTGCGCACCCCAACAGTCGGCGAGTTCGATGTAGCGCTGCGAGTCAGCGACGCTGGCTGTTGCTTCTGTGGACATGTCTTCCTCGGATTCCAGGGACAGCGCGAGCAGGCGATTCGCCCGAGATTGAACGCCGTTGGCGAGCTTGATCGGCAAGGCAGACGCAGGTCAGACCTGCTGTAAAAGCGCCGGCGAGATATTATAGTTCTCTTCCACTACGAAGCTCTTCATGTCTGTTCGGCCGAGCGGTGGTCGGGAATCCGCGCACGATACGCGCCACCCTCACCAGCGAAAGGCGATCGCTAGATAGCCCGCTCGCCCCCAAGGAGATACACCGATGGCACGTCGCACGCGACTTGCAATGATGCTGGCTCTGATGCTGGCACTACCGTTTGCCGCCGCGTGCGGCGCTGCAGAGGAGCCGGCCGCTGAAACGCCAGAGGCACCTCCCGAGCCGACCCCTGATCCCGTCGAAACGCCACCGGTGGAAGAACCTGAGCCACAGGAACCGGCCGTGCCGGAGCTCGTCGGAAATATCGTTCTGTCCGGCGACAACTTCGAGTGGGGCGACTTCGGCGCCGGGCAGCCGGCTCCATACACTTGGACCGTGCGAATCAACAACGACACGACGGCAACGCTGTCCATCCGTGTGAGCTTCCAGTTCTTGGACGACGACGACCAGGTCCTCAAGACTGAACGGACGACAATCCGTTTGGATCCGGCGGCCGGCCGCACGATCCGTGAAGCCGGCACGATGCCGTACGACGACGCACTGAAGGTGATCGGCTTCCTCGCCGACTACACGTACGACATCGTCACGCCTTAGACCGGCGCTGCTTGGCTAGGCGCTGTCGACGCCGGCGTGCTCCACCGTAGCGGTGCTTCCGACGACCTCGTCGAACGCCCTCAGCAAACGGTCCGTTTCCTGGGGTTCGATCGAGCGCCCCATGTGGCCGATGCGGAAGATCTTGCCGGCCAGCTCATCGATCCCGCCTGAGATGTAGATGCCGTAGCGGTCCCGCAACGTCTCTATCAGCTCGCCCACCGGCACGTCCTCGCGCACCAGCACCGCAGTAGTGATCGGCGAGGCGTAGTCGTCAGCGCAGAGCATCGAGAACCCGAGGCCACGCAACCTCTGCCGCACCCGCGCGGCGGCGGCGCGAGTCCGCCCGATGCGCTCCGGCAGACCTTCCTCGAGAATCAGCCCCAGACTTGTGTTGAGCGCGCCCACCAACCCGGTCGGCATGGTCGTCGGGTAAGGGTGCCAATGACCCCACTCGCGCTCGTGCTCACGATAAGTACGGAGATCGAACAACCAGGCACGCGGCTGCCCGCTGGCTTCGATCGCGTTCCAAGCTTGCGAGCTCACCGATATCGGCGCCAAGCCCGGCTGCGCCGCCAGGCCCTTGTTGGAGACGCTCACGCACACGTCGACACCCCATTCATCGACGGCCAGCTCGGTGCCGCCGAGCGACGAGATCGCGTCGATGATGGAAATGACCCCGGCTTCGCGAGCGGCGGCAGCGATCGGCTCGACAGGGTTGAGCACACCGGTGGAGGTCTCGTGATGCACCCAGACGACGGCAGTCGGGCGCGGCTGCGTTTCGAGATGTCGCACCACCGGGATCGCGTCGATGGGTTGGCCCAGGGGAAAGTCCAACACCGTGACGTCGGCGCCATGCGCACGACAGATATGCGCCAGCCGATCGCCAAACAGCCCGTTCCGGGGCACCAGCACCGGCGACCCCTCGACGACCACCGAGGTGATCGCCGCTTCGAGCGCCGCCGTGCCCGGTCCAGGCACGAGATAAAGGTCGTTCGAGGTTCGGAAGACCTGCTTCAGCTGTTGCCGGCAGCGATCAAACTCCGCGACGAACTCGTCGCCGTAGTGCGGGCGGATCGGGGCGGCGGCGGCGGCCAGCACGTCGGGATGAGCCGCTGCCGGGCCCGGGATGAAAAGGTGAACGTCGTCTCGGTGTGCCACAGTCCCTCCTCAGCTAAGCATAGCAACCGTTTGCCGGGACTGTTTCGAGGCGCCTGCTACTGTCCGATCATGGGACGCGGCCTTCCCACAAGCGGACAAGAGCACCGCCTTGCGAACCGCGATGCCAGCTGGCAAATTATTGATAATAAGTAGGTTAGATGCTGTGGCAAGCCAAGTCCCTGCTTGGCACGTGGCTTGCGACACTGATTCGTAGGCTCCTCAAAGCACACGCGAATAGCCAATGGTCGATATCAAGAGAGAACCGCCAAAGAAAACCAAGCAGTACGTTACGTGGACGCTCGGCGTGATCGTGCTCGGTGCGGTCACCTGGTATGTGTCGACGCTCGAGGCGGCTCCACCGACCGTCGAGTCGGCGACGATCTGGACCGGGGCCGTCGACCGCGGAGAGCTCCTGCGCCAGGTACGTGGACCGGGCACCCTGGTCCCTGAGGACGTCTTGTTCGTGAGCGCCAGGACTGCTGGACGCATCGAGCAGATCTTGATCGATCCCGGTGCCGTCGTAACACCGGAAACAGTGATCATGCTGTTGTCGAACCCCGACCTACAGCTAACGGTGCAGAACGCCGAGTGGGAGTGGCGTCGCGCCGAGGCAACCTTCACGACGACCCGCGTACAGCTCGAGCAACAGCGCCTGCAGCAGGAATCGCTCGTCGCCCAGGTTCAGGCGAGCTACCACCAGGCCAGGCTGAACGCCGACCGCGACAAGCAGTTGTTCGACGAGCAGCTCGCCTCTGAGATCCAGATGATGCTCTCGGACACGCAGGCGAGGGAGCTCGAAAATCGACTCCGGATCGAGAGGCTGAGACTCGACAACTTACAGGAGTCCAACGAAGCCCAGCTGGCCTCACAGCGCGCTCAGGTCGACCAACGACGGGCGGAGTACGATCTCCGGATTCGCGACCTCGATTCGCTCAAGGTGCGGCCCACGATTAGTGGCGTGCTGCAGGAAGTGCCCGTCGAAGAGGGTCAGCAGGCGACCCCCGGCTTCGTTCTTGCCCGCGTCGCTGACCCCAAGCGTCTGAAGGCCGAGCTGCGCATCGCCCAGACCCAAGCTGGTGAAGTGGTGATTGGCCAGAAGGCCATCATCGATACCCGCAACGGCATCGTTCCCGGTCGCGTGACCCGAATCGACCCGGCCGTCGTTCAGGGCACGGTCACCGTCGACGTCGAGCTCCTGGCGGACGAGCTGCCGCCCGGAGCACGCCCCGATCTGAGTGTCGATGGTCGCATCGAGATCCAAAAGCTCAACGACGTTCTGTACGTCGATCGTCCGGCGTTCGGTCAGGCCAACCAGGCGGTCGGGCTATTCAAGATCATCAGCGACGGCGGCGAGGCGATCCGTACGACGGTGCGCTTCGGCCCCAGCTCGGTCGACAAGATCGTCGTCGTCGACGGCCTCACCGTCGGCGAGGAGATCATTCTCTCGGACATGTCGCGCTATGACGCGTCGGACAAAGTACGCATTCGCTAGCGATTCGCCAATGAGAACCGGCTAAGGGAACAAGCATGAGCGATCCACTGATCAAGATGGACGAAATCAAGAAGGTGTTCGTCACCGAGGAAGTCGAGACCCATGCGCTGTCGGAGGTCTCGTTCGGTATCGATCCCGGAGAGTTCGTGTCGATCTCGGGACCGTCGGGCTCGGGCAAGACGACGCTGCTGTCGATTCTGGGACTGCTGGACACTCCCAGCGGCGGCAACTATCTGCTCAACGCCAACGATGTATCCAACCTCACGGCCTCCGAGCGCGCCCGGGTGCGCAACCGTGAGATCGGCTTCATCTTCCAGAGCTTCAACCTTATCGGCGACCTCAACGTGTACGAAAACGTCGAGCTGCCGCTGACGTATCGCGGCATGTCCTCGTCGGATCGTCGCGAGCGCGTCAACGCCTCCCTGGACCGTGTCGGCATGACCCATCGTGCCAAGCACATGCCGAGCCAGCTTTCCGGTGGTCAGCAGCAGCGTGTCGCAGTGGCTCGAGCTGTCGTCGGTGACCCCTCCATCCTGCTGGCCGATGAGCCCACCGGAAACCTCGACTCCGGCAACGCTTCCGCCGTCATGGACCTGATGTCGGAGCTGCATCAGGGTGGTGCCACCATCTGTATGGTCACCCACGACCCGCGCTGGGCCGAGCACGCACAACGCACCATCCATCTGTTCGACGGCATGGTCGTTGACGAGCAGGTCGCCGTCGTCTGAGCTCCCCGAAGGTCCATTTCGCTTCTGGACTGGCATCGATACCATGGCTGCTAGTGGCCTGTAACCGGGGAATCGATAGTGCCTTGCCCAAGCACCCCTGGCGATACGAGTGCGCCACTGCTCCGGGCGGCCCACGCCTCACCGACGCGGCCGCTTGACAACCCGATGAACAACGATCAGGCGCGATCCCCGAGGATCCTCGTCGCCGACGACCAGAAGGACGTGCTCGAAGCACTCCGCCTGCTGCTCAAAGGCGAGGGCTTCGACGTCGAGACAGCGACCTCTCCGGCCGGCCTGATGACGGCAGCAGAAAACCAGCAGTTTGACGCCGTCGTCATGGATCTGAACTACACGCGCGATACGACGTCGGGACGCGAGGGACTCGACTTGCTGCCACGATTGAGAGAAATGGACGCCGGTCTGCCGGTGATCGTCATGACCGCATGGGGCACGGTCGAGGGCGCCGTCGAGGCAATGGCGCAGGGAGCGCGCGACTACGTCGAGAAGCCTTGGGACAACGCCCGGTTGATTGCTACCTTGCGGACCCAGGTGGAGCTCGGTCAGGCCATACGTCGTAGTCAGCGGCTCGAGCACGAGAACCGTCTGCTGCGACGCGACGGGCTTCCAGAGTTGATCGCCGAGTCACGCGGCATGCTGCCGATCCTCGAACTCATGGAGCGCGTCGCTCCGTCGGATGCCAACGTCTTGGTCACCGGTGAACACGGCACCGGCAAAGAGGTTGTGGCGCGTTGGGTCCACGCAGCCTCCAATCGCGCCGCTAGTCCGCTGGTCACGGTCGACGTGGGCGCGATCTCCGACGGAGTATTCGAGAGTGAGCTATTTGGCCACGTGAAGGGCTCGTTCACAGATGCGCGCGCCGATCGCGTCGGGTATTTCGAGCTTGCCGATCGGGGGACCTTGTTTCTCGATGAGATCGCCAACATTCCGACGAAACAGCAGGCCAAGTTCCTTCGCGTGCTCGAGACCGGGGAGCTGCAGCGTGTAGGCTCCTCACGCACGCAGCGTGTCGACGCACGGGTGTTATCGGCGACCAACGTCGATCTGATGAAGGAAGTCGACGCCGGCAGCTTCCGCGAGGATCTCCTGTATCGACTGAACACCGTCGAGATCAGCCTGCCGCCGCTACGCGAACGGCGAGAGGACATCCCGCTGCTCGCGGCGCATTTCCTCGAGCAGCACGCACGCAAATACCGCCGCGAGATCGACGGATTCGAGCGTGATGGGATGCAGGCGCTGTTGACACACACCTGGCCCGGGAACGTGCGCGAGCTTCAACATGTCATCGAGCGCGCGGTGTTGATGGCGTCGGGCGGCGGCATCCGGCGCGAGGACCTCGGATTGCAGCCTCGGCGCGACTCCAGCTCGCGGCTCGAGGACCTGTCGCTAGAGGAAGCCGAGCGCACCTTGATTCAGGCTGCCCTGTCGCGCAACGATGGCAACGTCAGCCGCGCTGCCCAGAGCCTCGGGCTCAGCCGCAGCGCCCTCTACCGCCGACTCAACCGTTACGGGTTATGACTCCGGAGCGGCCTCGGTCGCTCAGCTTCGACCACCGCGTCCTGGCGCTGGCGGTGGGCGCCGGCCTGCCGGCCTCCGCCGTGGCTCTCTGGCTGCTGTGGACGGGCGAGCACCCAGCCAGATTGCAGTGGACGCTGTCGATGGTCGTCGTCGGCACATGGCTGGGCTTTGCGCTGGCGTTACGTGAGCAGGTCGTACGGCCGCTGCAGACCCTGTCCAACCTCCTTTCCGCGTTGCGCGAAGGGGATTTCTCGATTCGAGCTCGCGAAGCCCGTATGGGCGAGGCTCTCGGCCTGGCGATGGTCGAGCTCAATCAGCTCGGCGAGATCCTGCGCCAGCAGCGACGCGGTGCGGTCGAAGCCACGGCCCTCCTCGGCAAAGTGATGGAGGAGATCGACGTCGCCGTCTTCGCTCTCGACGACCCGGGACAAGTGCGGCTCGTCAATCGCGGCGGCGAGCGTCTGCTAGGTCTGACGGCACAGCAGATCATCGGCCGCGACGCCAGCGCTCTCGGATTGGCGGACTGTATCGGCGGCGGCGCCTCGCGCATCGTGGAGCTCAATCTGCCAGGTGGAAGCGGACACTGGGAGCTCCGCCGTGGGACGTTCCGTCAGGGTGGGCGCCCGCATCAGCTGATGGTCTTGTCTGATCTCACTCGCACGCTGCGGGAGCAGGAGCGCCAGGCCTGGCAGCGACTGGTTCAGGTTCTTCGCCACGAGATCAACAATTCGCTAGCCCCCATCAAGTCGATCGCCGAGAGCTTGAGACTGCAAATGCGTCGCGAGCCGCTGCCAGCCGACTGGCGCGATGATCTCGGCAGCGGCCTTCAGGTCATCGCTGATCGCTCCGGAGGGCTTGCACGATTCATGTCGTCCTATGCCCGGCTCACGCAGCTACCGCCGCCCCAGCCGCTGCCGGTAGAGGTTGAGGCGTGGGTCGACCGGGTGGTGGCCCTAGAGAGCCGCCTTGCGGTGACCGTCGAGGGCGGGCCCGATCTGCAGCTTCGCGCCGACGGCGATCAACTCGACCAGTTGCTGATCAACCTGCTGGCCAATGCCGTCGAGGCGGCGCTCGATACCGGGGGCGGCGTACGGGTACGCTGGGCACAGGTGAATGGGCGCGGCGAGCAACTAGAGCTGCTCATAGAAGACGATGGGCACGGACTACCGGAGACACAGAATCTGTTCGTGCCCTTCTTCACCACCAAACCCCACGGTTCGGGTATCGGCCTGGTGCTGAGCCGGCAGATCGCCGAGAACCATGGTGGCAGCCTGACGCTGGAGAACCGAGTGTCGGCGCCGGGATGCTGGGCGCGCCTGCGCTTGCCGCTCGAGCCTCAGAGCGCCTCCGCTAGCGACTAGTCGCGTACACCCGAAGCAGCCGGTCGCGGTATGTCGGCCGACCGGTTACGGCGCCCCTTCGGGAGCGCTGAGCATATGACCCCGGGTCGCCACGCGGCGCAGCCGAGAGGGACACCGACATACAGCGCAGCAACGTAGCCGCGGTTAGGGAGCTGACGTCGCGGGTCATCCGCCGCTAGCTCGATGCTCTCGCCAGCGAGAAACCGTACCGCTTCGCCGGCGTCGAGCTCGACGACGTTGCGGGTCGCGCCTAGCCCGAAGTGCATGAGCCCGATGCTGGTCGGCTTCCAGGCGCGCCCGCCGACACGCAGCAGCGGGAAGCCAACACCGTCCACCGGGTCGGCGGCGCCAGGGTCCACGTCGAGCCCCGCGACCCATACCGACGTCTTGCCACGCTGCCACATCGAGCAGCGGTCGAAGATCCCGGTCGAGGTGCCGAAGCGATCGGTCCACCAGCTGACGTAGGGCTCGGGTTCCAGGCGCTGGAATCGACTCAGCATGCCGGCGCCTTCCGTATCCTGGCTATCGTGAAGCCACCGGTATCATTCAGGTGGGGCCAGAAGCGCGCCAGGTTCCGGCAATCTTCTCGCAATCGGTGACCTTCCCATTCGACCACACCCGGGTCGGCGACGAGGCCGGGGATCCGGAAAGGCTCGATCATGGCGTCGCCCCCCAGCGTGTAATCGAGCACCATCTCGTTCTCCTCCGGAGCGAAAGTGCAGGTCGAGTAGACGAGGGTTCCACCGTCACGCAGCAGCTTCCAGGCGCGACCGAGCAACGTGGCCTGGAGTCCAGACCTGCCCCGGATCGGTCCTTTGGACACCCTGCCGGCCGACTTGGGTGTGTCGCGCAGGTTCCCCTCACACGAGCAGGGAACGTCCAGCAGTATGCGATCAAACGGCCCGGCGTCGAGCGGGAACCGAGTACCGTCGATCGGCGTTACGACGACATTGGTCATGCCGAGTCGCTCGCAGTTGGAGCGCAGCGCCCGCAATCGGTGAGGTTGAACGTCGTTGGCGGTGAGCGTGCCCCGGTTATCCATCGACAGAGCGATGCGGGCAGTCTTGCCCCCCGGGGCGGCGCACATGTCGAGAATCCGCTCTCCGGGTCGGGCGTCGAGCGCCACCGGTGGCGCCAGGGAGATTTCCTCCTGAACGTGGATCAAGCCGAGCTGGTTCTCGAGCGTGTGCCCGGGACGATCGAGCCCAACAACACGCCACGCGTCGGCGATCCATTCCAGCGGGGTGACGACGTAGCCACGTTCGCCTAGCAGCTCCGCGATCCCGGCGTCCTGGTCGAACCCGAGCGCGGTCGCCAACCGTTGCCGATGCTGGAGGCGGACCGGGTTGCCCCATACCACGAGTGGTAGCGGGCGGCAGCAGGCATCGACCAGGGCGGGCCAATCGTCCACCAGCGGGCGATAGCGCGACAACGCTTCTTCGATCGGGCTCATGCGAACCGCAGCTTACAGTCCGGGGTCGCCAGCGGGCTACAAAGTACCGCCATGGTCGGTTAGCCTGGTAGGACTTGAAACTGGTCCCTCAACGCGAGGCTGCGGTGCTGTCCAACTACCCGCGCCGGCAAACGCTGATCACCGCCGTCGCGGTGCTAGCGACCTCTGCGTTGGGAGTTCCGGCAGCGTCGGAGGCGGCGCTGCCCCGCGGGCTCGGCGAGGATCAGCTGATCCTGCTCCGCGAAGCCATGCAGCTGGTCCGGATGGTTGGCGACGATGTATGGAGTGGTTGGGCGCGGATTCCGAAGACGACGCTGATCATCGCCCCAGACCGCGAGTACCTCGTCAACCTTCCCGAAGGCTCGCAGGCACCGCCGGAGTTCGAGCAGATCGATCAGCAGTTCATGGGCGTGCAGGTGTATGCGCGCTCGCGCCGGCTGTCCAGCGCCCTGCGCGCCGCATTCCCGATCGGCGAAGTTCCGACGGCGGTTATCGGCGCCTGGCGTGCCGACGTAGAGTCGCCAAACGAGTGGGTCGTCGGTCTGGTCGAGCAGTGGTTCCATTTACTGCAGCTTCACCGCGGCGAGCAGACGAAGGCTGCCGATCTGAGCCTCGGAGCTAGCCGCGAGCAATCCTGGCAGATTGACTACGCGTTCCCCTTTGACGACCCCGACGTTGGCAACGCGATGTTGCTTCTCGGCCAGTCGCTCTATGATTTCTGGACCACGGGTGCGAGTCTGCCACGCGCCGGACAGCGTGCGTTTCTCGCCGCCACCGTATGGGCAGCACTGCAGAACCTCCGTGTCGTGATCACGCTCAAACACGGCCAGCAAGCGTACGAGTACTTCCAGTTCCAGACCTGGCGGGCCGGTGTGGCTCGCTACAGCAGCATTCTCGCCGCTCGCGCCGTCGCACGCGCGGAAGTCCTCGACGAGTACGAGCGCACGACTGGCTTCGCGCGACTCGAGCAGCACAAGTCGTATGCCTCGATGTGGGAGGAAAACGTCTCGCACCGCTTCTGGTTGATCCGCACGGCCGGGCTCGAAGGCGAGCGCGATCGCACATCGTTCGACGCCCTCGGTCATGGCATCGCCGAACTGCTCGATGTGCTCGGCTTTGATTGGAAAGAAAGCTACTTCGATCGCGGGGTGTGGCTCGACGACCTGGTTGCCACCGGGATGGCGCTCGAGATCAACGACACGCCCGAGCGCGCCAACGCCCGGCGCCAGAACGACTAACGGCGCCACTACGACTGCCTGGACAGCCCCTGCGGCGGCTGGTCGGCTCTCGCTGAACATCCCGCAGGCGCCGCTAGATCACATTGCGGCCCGACCGGCTCGTCGCGCCGAGAAAGCGTTGGATGGACTCCGGAGAGCGTCCGGCGTCGCGAAGATGCCACGCACGCGAGAGTCGCAGCGTGTTGACGTTCACGCCGGTGACGATCCCGGCACTCTTGACGTTGGCGCCAAGGATCTGTCGCACCTCCTGGACCCGAATCCGACGTGGCCGATTGCCCACGAACAGAGCTTGAGTCTGCTGCTCATCCGACCCATGCTGCGCCAGGATGAGCCGCCGTGCAGATTGCTTGTACAGGTCGAGGATCTCGGCCAGATCCGACTCCAGCTCGACGCGCCGCATGCCATCAGCCCCTCTCAGCACGATCTGCTTGCGTCGCGACTGCAGGTCGCCGAGATTCAGGTTGCTGACTTCGAGCGCAGTCCCCGCTGCGTAGTACATCGTTGCCAGAACCGCCACGTCGCGAAGGGCGAAGGGGTCATCGCGGTCTCCGTGCGCCAGAAGGCGCTCCACCTCCTCGGTGGACAGAACCTCTACGGGCACGTTCATCACGTCGGCTCCGACTGAACAATGTGCGTTCTGGCAAGACTGTGTCGAGTGCTAGCTGGATGACACTACCTGTGGCGAACTACAAATTTTACCATGTGGTCTGTCGACGATCGGATCGTTTCAATCAACCGCGGGCGGCGCTCACACCGCTCCATGGAAGGAGAATGCGCATGTCCGCCGAACCGGCCGACACCGCCCCCGCGAACGCATTCGACCATCCAGACCTGAGCCGCCAGTGGGTCTTGCGTCGACTGCAGCGGGCGCTCACAACAGATCTTGCCGCCGCGGCGTTGCTCGGCGGTCTGACCGTCAGCGTCCGTGCTCCGCATCGCCAGGAACTGGCGATGTTCGGTGACGGCACGTCGGCGCGGGCCGATGCGCTGCGCAATCTGATCATCGAGCTCGGAAGCGCCCCGTACTCATCGATGGGCCTGGGTCGGGGAATCTCCGCTGCCGGCGGCTACGTGCTCGGCTGGGCCGGGGTCAGCCTCTGGCGTACCTGCATCCGACGCTTGGCTGCACACACGCTCTCCGAATACGATCTGCTCATCGGGCTGGTTGAAGGAGCCGGTGGCGTCGACCCGCGGGTCGCAGAGCGCCTACGCCCCCTGCTGGCGTCGGCCCGGAGCCAACACGAGTCGCTGGAGCAACGATGAAGGAAGCGCATCGACGGTCCGCCGGCGGCGCCGCGTCGGGAGCGACCGGCACCGAAGCCTCGACGCAGGTGGAGACCGCCAGCAATCCGAATCGCTTGGGTCTGAATCAGCGACGTTCTGCGGTGGTCTTGCTATCCGGTGGACTGGACTCGGCCACCACTCTGTCCGTGGCTGCCTCCCAGGGGTATGACTGCTACGCGCTCACGCTCGACTACGGACAACGGCATCGTGTCGAGCTCGAGCGAGCCCGGTCCATCGCCCTCTTCATGGCCGTTCCGCATCGCACGCTTCAGGTCGACCTGGCGTCCTTCGGGGGATCGGCGCTCACCGACGAAACTCCGGTACCTCACCCCGAGTCCGAAATCGAGATCGGATCCCGGATCCCGGCCACCTACGTCCCGGCACGCAACACGGTCTTTCTTTCTCTGGCGCTTGCCTGGGCCGAGACTCTGGAGGCTCGCGATCTGTTTATCGGTGCCAACGTGCTCGATTATTCGGGCTATCCGGATTGCCGCCCCGAGTTTCTCGAGGCTTTCGAGATTGTGGCCAATCTCGGGACCTCCGCCGGCACCGAGCAGGGAGCACAATTCAAGGTCCACGCGCCTCTCCTTCGCTCGACCAAGGCGGAGATCATCGAACGCGGGGCCGAGCTTGGCGTACCGTTCCAGCTGACACATTCCTGCTACGATCCGAACCCCGAGGGCTTGGCCTGCGGCCTTTGCGACGCCTGCATCTTGCGACGTCGGGGATTCCAGCGGGCCGGTATCGACGACCCCACCCCCTACGCCAGCTGAGCAAGAGCTCGTGCCGTCGCTAACATCCATCGAGCCGTCGACTGAAACGGTCACCATCAACGAGATCTTCGTCTCCATTCAGGGCGAGTCGACCTGGGCCGGGAGCCCCTGCGTGTTCCTTCGCACCACCGGATGCCCGCTCCGTTGCAACTGGTGCGATACCGAATACGCCTTTCACGAAGGCGAGCCTTGGCGGGTGGACGACCTCGTCGAGGAAGCCTGTCGGCACGCGATCCCGCTGGTAGAAATCACCGGTGGAGAACCGCTCGTCCAGCCGGGCGTGGCGGCCCTCGCGAAGCGCCTGCTCGAGCGCGGCAAGACCGTGCTGGTGGAAACGTCCGGTGCGTACGACATTTCGGTTCTGCCGCCAGGAGTGAAGCGCATAGTCGACCTCAAGTGCCCCGGATCCGGCGAATGCGGCCGCAACGACCTGCAGAACCTCGACCGCCTGCGCGATGGCGATGAGATGAAGTTCGTGCTGGCGGACCGAGCGGACTACGACTGGGCCGTGGCGATCCTCCGCCAGTACGGCCTGGCAGGTGAGCGTCCCGTGCTCTTCGCGCCGGTTTGGGAACAACTGGAACCATCCGTGCTGGCCGCGTGGATCCTCGAGGACGCGCTACCGGTGACATTGCAGCTGCAACTGCACAAGATCATCTGGCCGGGTGTGGAGCGGGGGATCTGATGGAGGAGTCCCAGCCGCACGTCGAGCTCAGCACCACCTTCGGCCTCGAAGCGTCGCACCCTGCTACCGCAGGCGCCGGAGATCAGTGTGTGCAGACGCCTGCCAACGGCCATTCGTGGCGCATCGACGTCGCCGTCGCCGGGTCCGTCGATCCAGCTGCCGGCTGGCTCATCGACTACCACGACATCGAGGCGGCCTGGACGCCGATTCACGAAGCCCTCGACCATCGTCACCTCAATGACGTAGACGGCCTCGAGAACCCCACCAGCGAGCTGCTCGCGGTTTGGATATGGAATCGGCTGGAGCCGCGCCTGGGAGGACTGTGCAGCGTGACGGTGCACGAAACATGCACCGCTCGTTGTACCTATTTCGGTCCCCGCAAAGCCGCCGGAGCACAGGCGTGAACGAAGTCTCGGGGCGGACCCCCTCGGACGACGGGTATACCGACGAGCATGCACGTGCCGGGCTCGATGAGCCCATGCCCGATCTGGAAACCTTCCCGAACCAATTCCCGCATTACTCGATCCTGATCGAGCATCCGGAGTTCACGTCGATCTGCCCCAAGACCGGGCTACCTGATTTCGGCACGCTCCGCATCGAGTACGAACCGGACTCCGATTGCCTCGAGCTCAAGGCCCTGAAGCTCTACCTGAACGGTTACCGCAACGTCGGCATCTTCCAGGAGAACGTCGTCAATCGCGTCCTGCGTGACGTGGTGGCCGCCTGCGCGCCGATCTCCTGTGAGGTCCGTGGAGAGTTCGCCGCACGTGGGGGTCTCAGCACTACCGTCACCGCTCGTCACGAACGAGTGACGTGAGGACCTCCGCTGTTATCTCCCAGGCGGCCGAGCTAGCGACGCAACGCCGCTTCGATCTTCGGTAGCGCCGCTAGCGTTACGTCGCCGACGATCTGAAACGATGCCGCCCCCAGCTTATCGAGGGTATCGAACGGCGAGTGCCAGTATCGATTGCCGGGCCCGTAGTTGAAATCGATGAGGTCGACCGCGTCTAC
The DNA here is from genome assembly GCA_965197275.1 of Acidobacteriota bacterium. Lineage (GTDB taxonomy): Bacteria > Acidobacteriota > UBA890 > UBA890 > WLXD01 > DASCOT01. Next base: position 293,323 of record CBDAMQ010000027.1, on the reverse strand, counting down.
ACCGGCCTCGAGGAACGGCAGATGATCATCGAGGATCTCATGGTACGTGTCCAGGAAGCTACTTTTCGTGACCGGCCTCGCGGGCACTGCTCCAAATGATGTCGGTGAGCCAGCCCGTTGACGCCATCTCCCGTGATATGCCCAGATCCTTGTCGCCGATCATGTCGAACAGGATCAACGCGCCGATGCGGTCGAGAGTTCCATCGCGCGAGAAGCGTTCGACGAGATGGCGTGAGCCATACACGCTGTCGTCGGCGGTCCACTGCACGACGGCCTCCTCGCCGTCAAAGAACACCAGCCAGACCGGCAGGCCGAGCGGCTGGGCTATTAAGGCAGGTGCGAGCGCCAGCAGGATTGCCGCGCTAGACGCGCCGTCGTTCGCTCCGACGAAGTCCACCCCATCGAAAAGTTTCGTATCGTAGTGTCCGGCGAGCAGAATCACTGGACCGTCGGCGGCATCGTCGCGGGACGGGATCTCGGCCACGATGTTCGCCCATCGCCGCTGGACCGATCGGGGTGTCGGCAGTGAACTCGTCGCGCCACGGGCTCAGGCCGACGGCCTGGAGCTGCTCCTCGATGTAGACGCGGTTGCGCTCGAGCGCCTGGCTGTTGAGCGGTCGCGGGCCGAACGCCACCATCGCCGCCGCGTGTGCCAGCGCACGCTCGCCATCGATTACGGCAGCCTGCGGTGTCGGCGAGGCCGCCGCGGTCATCAAAATAGCGACGCCCCCGACGAACGCCTGGAAGCGCTCGCTCCTACCCCAGCGACGACCCTTGCCCATCGGTACCCTCCGCGTGGCCATGCCCGCGCTGGCGAGCACCATCGATGCAATGAACGGTTACGGTATCCCAGGCGGAATCCTAACCGCACGGCAGAGCGAAAGCTCGCCCCGATCACGCTGAGATGCCCACCAATGTCGTTCGAACGAACCTTCCGGCCGGCTGTCTTTGCGCGCGGCGCCCACCGCCAGACCATCTGGGCAAACTACGCTCCGCGCCGCTCGATAGCCACTGCCCTTTCCCATGACGTGGACGCAGTACTGCTGGACACGCACGACGGCGACCGCCCAGGGTGCATTGGAACCGCGCGGCGCCGGCTGCTGGCGCCGTTCTGCTGGTTCTGCACGGCCTAACCGGGTGCGCGACCTCGCCGCAGGTCATCGGAATCGCTGCCAAGGGTCGAGCGCGCGGCTTCGATGTGGTTCGCGCCGACCTGCGAAACGCCTCCGGCGATGCCCCGAGTACTCAGGTGGGCCATGCTGGCCGCTCAGAGGACGTCCGGACTATCCTGCGCCACATCCTCGAACGATCGCCCGCGGCGGCAATCTGCATCGTTGGCTACTCGCTCGGCGGCAACATTGCGTTGAAGTGTGCCGGCGAGCTCGCCAGTACCACCCCCGAGCAGTTGTGTGCGGTGGCCACCATCTCGGTACCGATCAACCTCGACGCCGCCTGCCGGCGAATCGATGCCCCCAGCAACATCGTGTGTCGCTCATACTTCGTGCGCCGTCTGCGTAGCATGGTCGCACAACGGACACGACGCGAGCCCGAACGCTACGCACAGATCAACCTTGAAGGAGTACGCACGATCCGAGGCTTCGATAACGCTGTGGTCGCGCCGCTTGGAGGTTTCGACAACGCCGCCGACTACTATCGTCGGTGCAGCGCCCTGCGTTTCATCGACACGATTCGTGTGCCGACGCTGCTCATCCAGGCCCACGACGATCCGTTCATCCCCTTCGACGCCTATCGCGACCCTCGCATCGCGGCGAACCGCGCGGTAACGCTATTGGCGACGGCGCATGGCGGCCACACCGGGTTCTATGGTTCCTCACCGCCGGATCCAGACGCCTTCTGGGCGGAGAATCGCGCCGTTGACTTCTGCGCGCGGGCAGCCGATCTTGCCTGAGGCAGATCCCCGAGGCACACAGACGACCGTGATCCCCGACTCGACAGCCCGCTTGCCACGAAGCGTCGCGGCCATTGTCTTGACCATCGCAACCACCGCGAGCGCTGCAACCACATTCGGCAGCATCGGCCTGCAGCCGACAATCTACACGCAGCTGCGCACCGCACGGTTGGCGCCGGCCGGCTATCTCGAGCGGGTGCACTTCCAAGTCGACCGCGCCGACCTCGCCTTTGACGGCGGCGAGCTCTACCTCCTTGCTCCGGTGGCGGGGCACGTGACCGGAGCGGTGTACGTCGGCCGGGGGCGGATCCGCCTGGCGCCGCCAAACGCGATCGAGCGCGATCAACTGGAAAAGTACATCGGCGATTCGGACCTCGACCTGGAGTTCAAATCGCTGGTCATGCGGTTCACCGACGACACCGCCGAACGACTGCGCCAGCTGGCGGACGCCCCTCGGCGACCGGACTCGAAGAAAGCGGACAGGCTGTATCGGGAGCGGCACGATCAGGTCCTCGAGGAGCGCCTGATGAATCTGGACAGCCGTGTGCTCATGGACGTGGCGGAATCGCGCTTCGGTGTCGCTTCGCCGTCGCGCGGTTATTTCTTCGCCGACATCGACGCCAAGGGCTGGTTCACCTACGAGGTCGACCCGTTCAGAGTCGAGGAGGTGAGCCTTTACAAGGCCCGCGGCTTGCGGCGCGCGTGGGACCGGTGGTCGTCGTTTCACCGCCTCGACGACTACACCGGCGCCGATGACTCACGGCACAGTGCCGTTGCAGGCCCGCTGGCACTCAACGAGCACTGGCGCCCGGCAGCGATCGTGCACGAAGTGCGGACCGATATTGCCATCGACGACTCCGGGGAGGTGGCGGCAGTTGCCGAGCTGCAGTTCGAGTCGCTGGTCTCGACAAGCACAATCAGGCTGACCCTGTCGTCGCTGCTGGCTGTTGACGAGATCCGTTGGGTCAGCTCGCCACCGGCAAGCACAGACGCCCTCGATTGGATCAACATGCCCGAGCCTACCCGGGAACCCCATCCGTTGAGCGGCGAACCGCTGCAGTTCGTGCAGGAGCACCTCGACCGCGGGCTGGGCGAGGACCGTTGGGAACCGCGTGTCACCGTCCTGCTGCCGCGCCCGGTCGTCGCAGGCGAACGCCTTGCGCTGCAGATCCGGTATGGGGGCCAGCTAATCGAGCGGCTTCAGAACCGTGATTTCGTTCACCGTGATCCAGAGAGCTGGTACCCGCAGCACCCGCACGCGCGGCGCTCACGCTTCACCACGCTGTTTCGCGTACCGGAACGCATGCGAATCGCCAGCGGTGGCCAGCTGCAGAGCGAGTCGGTGGTATCTGGCACGCGGATCGAGTTGCGCACCGTCCCGGAGCCGGTTATCGGGATGTCGTTCCATTTCGGCCGGCTCGAGGCCGACGATTACACGCTCCAGGGCATACCGCCGCTGACCGTCTACTCATCGCCGAATACCACCGGCATCGATATCGGCAATCGCGACAAGACGCGAGACGACATCACCGGCTCGATCGAGTTATTCACCGACTACTACGGGCCTCCGCCATTCAATCGACTAACCGTTACGCAGACGCCGACCTCCGATGCACGGTCATTTCACGGGTTCATCCTCCTGGGGTTCGGCAGCTTCGCCGGCATGCACAGCGGCGAGGCGGAGCTGCTCCGCTCACACGAGCTCGCTCACCAGTGGTGGGGCAACGCCGTGACGTGGGACAGCTATCACGATCAGTGGATGTCGGAGGGGTTCGCACAGTATTCATCCGCACTCTACGCCTTGAAGGGGCTCGGTGACGAAGCGAAGTTCGCCGCGATGCTGTCGGCATGGCGCAAAGACGTGCTGGCCAAAGTCGACGTGCGCCAGCGCCTCGGCCTACGCCACTACGGGTTCACGCGAGAGATACTGCGCAAGAGCGACGGTACCGACTCCGGCCCCATTTGGCTGGGGCCGCGACTGGCATCCGACAAGACGCCGTTCGACTATCGGATCCTGGTCTATGAGAAGGGCGCCTACGTGCTGCACATGCTGCGGATGATGCTGCTCGACTGGGAGCACGACGACGACACCCGATTCCGTCAGCTGATGCGCGACTTCCAGCTAAGACATCGTGGCGGCGCTGCCACCACGTTGGACTTTGTCGAGGCCGCCGAGCGGGCCTTCGGCACGCGGCTCGACTGGTTCTTCGATCAGTGGGTCTACGGAACCGCGGTGCCCACCTACCGTCCCGATCTGAAGACGCGCCACACCGACTCCGGGTGGCGGCTCACCGGGTCAGTGCGCCAGGAAGACGTCCCCGAAGGTTTTCGTATGCCGGTCCCGGTGCGCGTTCGTCTGACGGACGGCGACACTCAGGTAATCGTGCTCGAGATCGACCAGGGCACCGTGCAGGTGGACGAGCCACTGCGCGGCGAGCCCGAGAACATCGAATTCAACCCGCTGCACGCCGTCCTCGCGACGGTCAGGTAACTTCCGAGCTGCGTTCGTCGGCGGCCAGCAGCAGCGCATCATATCCACGCTCGCCACCGTCTCCAGTCTCGATCGGCAAACCGGCAGCTTTCCAGCCGGGGACCAGCAATTGCCCCGCCGGATCACGCTTGCCGTTGAAGCCCGCGTCAACGTTGAGTACGCGGGCGAACCCGGCCCGACTCAGCAGATTCCCGGCATGGTACGAGCGCTGCCCCGTGGCGCAGCCACACAGCACCGTGACATCGCGATCCAGCGCTGCGTCGACCACGCGCGCGAAGTCCGGATTGGGCACCATCATGCCAGCTGCTGCGTGCAGCACGGCGAACGGAACGTTCCAAGCACCACGCGGGTGGCCACGCTCGAACTCCTCGACGGTGCGAACGTCGAGATAGACGGACTCCTCCTCGCGCTCGAGCGATTCAGCGGCCGCCTGTACGGAGATGTCGTCAACCAATCTACCTGCCTCCGAGGTTCCGCCCGCTTCCCGGACGGGACGCTAGTATTATGGATTCCTGAGCCCTTCGCCGACCACTCGCGACACCGGCAGGAGCACGCAATGAGTGACCGCCCGGCACCGGACAACGAGACACATGAGATCAGCTGTCCTTGTTGCCGCACCAAGCTCACGGTCGACGCCGGCTCCGGGGCGATCCTATTCGAGGAGCGGCCCAAGCGAGACGCAGCGACCTGGGATGGTGCCTTGGCGGCGGGGAAGCGCCACCAGGAGGATGCGGCGCGGCAGTTCAAGCAGGGCATCGAGCGCGAGCTCAACGCCGACGAGCTGCTGGAGAAGAAGTTCCGCGAGGCCCTCAAGCGCGCCGATAAGAGCGACTCCCCCCCTCCCCGTATCTTCGATCTCGATTGATTCGACCGACAACAGTCGTCCGGTTGCTCGCCGCCGGCGCCGTGGTCGCCAGCGCGGCTGCGGCCGATGCGAACCCGCAAAAACGGCCGTCGGCGCGCTTCGTCGACATGCCGGCCGGCGTAGCGAGAGTGCTCGAACATCCATCGTTGGCTGGCGCTCGCGTCGGTCTTCATGCGGCGTTGTTGTCCACCGGTGAGCTTGTGCTGTCGCATCGTGCCGACGAGCTGTTTGCACCAGCCTCAGTTACGAAGCTGTTCACCACCGCGACCGCGCTGTCGCGCCTCGGCGCCCATTTCGTGTGGCGCACACCGCTGGCGCATAGCGGTCCGCGCAGCGGGAGCAGCATCGACGGCGATCTGTGGGTGCTGGGCCGAGGCGCCCCCGATCTGGTCGAGGAACGTCTTTGGATCGCCGCGAACTGGCTTGCCGAAGACGGAGTCACGCGTATCACGGGCGACATCATTGTCGACGATCGCTATTTCGACGCCGAGCGCTACGGCAACGGCTGGCCCGGGGGGCGCCAGGTACAAGAGGCGTATCACGCGGCGATCAGCGCCTCGATGGCCAATTTCAGCGCTCGCCGTGCCAACAACGGTTGGACCGCCGTCGACGATCCCGCTACCTATCTCGGCGAGCGACTCCACGACCTCCTGGGCAAGGCCGGCGTAGAGGTTAGCGGGACAGCTCGCAGGCCCCGTCCCGAGGAGCTGGACGAGATTCCGGCGCCGACGTTCGACGGCACCGAGATGGGGCGTACATCGGTGCCCACACAGTTGACCTGGCTCTACGACGTCGAGTCCGAGCCACTCGGCCGGCTGGTGATGGACGTCAACAAGTTCAGCAACAACATCATGGCCGAGTCGTTGCTGAAGACGCTTGGAGCCGTCGAATACGCCGCCCCGGGGACCGCCACCAAGGGGCTCGCGGTGGTGGCGAGGTTCCTGCAGGACGAACTCGAGCTGCCGGTCAATTCGTACGTCCAAGCCGACGGCTCGGGGCTATCGAACCTCAACCGCTTCGCCCCCTCGCAAGTAGTGGCCCTGCTGACCCGGGCACAAAGCGACTTTCATATCGGCCCCGAGCTGCTCGCCTCCCTGAAACTGTCCGGGCTCGATGGCTGGAACCCGGCGCCATTTCGCAGCGGTCCGCTCCGCGGTGAGCTGCGCGTCAAGTCAGGTCATATTCGCGGCGTCAATACCCTCAGTGGACTTGTTCACGCCGACAGCGGTCGGACGCTGGTGTTTTGCGCCATGGTGAATGACCATCGCGCCCAGCAGTGGGAGATCGACCAGCGCATGGCCGAGATCGCTTCCGCCCTGATGCGCACCTACTAACCGACCGCGCTACACCACGACCGCCAGCGTCGAGGCGCCCGAGAGGCCAATGCACGTCGAGGTCCCCGAATTCACCATCGCCGAGTCGGTCGCTGTCGATCCGGCTCGTACCGGGCTGGTGATCGTTGACATGCAGAACGATTTCGTGCGGCCGGATGGGAAGCTACCCGTGCCGGGTGCCGAGGAGACCATTCCAGCCATCCACGCGTTGTTGGAATTCGCTCGCGACCGCGGCATTGGAGTCTACTACACCCAGGACTCACACGAGGCCGACGATCCGGAGTTCGACATCTGGGGCGAGCATGCGCTTGTGGACACGCCCGGTTGGGACATCGTCGACGACCTGGCGCCCGTCCCACCCGTCGACCAGGTGTTCCGCAAAGACCGTTATGACGGGTTCTTTCGAACCGGCCTGGAAAGAACCCTCGAGCAGCGCGGCATCGACACACTGATCGTGTGCGGCACGGTGGCGAACATCTGCGTGCTGTCCACGGCCTCCAGCGCCGCCATCCGTTGGTACCACGTGATCCTGCCGCTGGATGCGGTATCCGCAATCACCGATTTCGATCTGCAGCTCACCATCCGACAGGTCGCTTTCTTGTTCCAAGGGACCATCACGACCACAGAAGCACTGCAGGCCACCTCAGCCTGACGGCGATCAAACGAACAGGCGCGCGCGCTCCTGGATGACCGCGTGGATACCGTCGACCAGACGCTCGGCGGCACGCTCGCCGGCGTCAATGGCTTCTTGCGGCGCAGAGTAGTCGCTCCAATGCCGCGCCGCCCCGCGAGCGGGCACCACGACATCGGCGCGCCGCAGCTGCTCTTTCTCCAGCGCCTCCAGGCTGATCTCGCTCGACCGCATGGCCACCTCGACAGCGCTCTCCAGGCCTCCGGCGTCGCGACCAGGCTGCGTAACATCGACGGCAATTACCACATTCGCGCCCAATACCTGGACGGCGTCAATGGGTACCGGGCTTGTGTAGCCACCATCGATCAGCTTGCGCCCCTCGATCTCGACCGGCGGGAAAATGCCAGCGATCGCCGACGACGCGGCGACCCCGCGCGCTATGGATCCGCTGGCAACGATGACCTCGCAGCCCTCCTCAACGTCGACTGCGACGGCCGCAAACGGAATCTGCGCCTGGTCGAATCTACGGCCTCCGAACAAGCCCTCGAACACCTCGAGCACGGCAGCCCCCTCGAGAACCGACGGGCGCGTCAAGGCCGCATGTGACGCATACATCCGGCGTAGCAGATGCTGCGCCCGGCCGAGCAGCCCGACACGCGGCGTATCCGCCCCCTCCGCGCGTACCGGCGCCACTCCGCTGAGCTTGAGAATCCGATCCAGATCGAGTCCCTGCATGGTGTTCGACTGCAGCGTCGCGAGCACTCGTGCTTCGGTCTCCTCTGCATCGGCAAGACAGGCATACAATCCGCCGACAACCGATCCGATGCTGGTACCGGCAATGAGATGAACCGGGATGTGCTCGCGCTCCAGTACCTTCAACACGCCGAGCTGAGCCAGCCCGCGCGCTCCGCCGCCCGACAGCGCCAGGCCTACTCGTACATAGTCGTGAACCCCTTGCGCCGTGCGCATGTGCTCAGACGAGCCGCTCGGCGCCGGTATACGCGACCATGCTCGGGCCGCGCACGAAGCCGACGAGCGTCATCGCCTTATCTCGCGCCAGCTCGATGGCCAGGCTGGAAGCGGCGGATACTCCAGCCACCAGTGGGATGCGCGCCACGGCTGCTTTTTGCACGATCTCGAACGATTGCCGACCCGACACCACCAGCATGTGTCCAGCCAGTGGCAGCAGGTCATGGGTGTAGGCGTAGCCGATCACCTTGTCGACGGCGTTGTGGCGCCCGATGTCCTCGCGCACCACGATTAGATCGCCGTGGCGGGAGAACAAACCGGCTGCGTGCAACCCGCCGGTGGCCGTGAAAACCTCCTGACGGTCGCGCAAGGCTGGTACTCCTGCGGTGATGCTGGCGCGTTGAAAAGTAGTCGAGTCGTCGAGCGGCGGAGCCATCACGTGAATCGCTTCGATGCTCGCCTTGCCGCAAACGCCACAGGACGACGAGGCGTAGAAGTTCCGATCCCAGTCGCCGGCCGGCTCCACCCCCGGCACCAATCGCACCTCGACGATGTTCTCCGGGTTCAGGGCGTCCGGATCGGAACAGGCGCTGACCGACCCGATATCTGCGATCCCAACGATTCCCTCGCTGTAGAGGAATCCCGCCGCAAGCTCGCGGTCGTGGCCCGGAGTGCGCATGACTACCGCCACCGGATCACCGCCGAGGCGGATCTCGCAGGGCTCTTCCACCACGACGTGATCGTTGACCAACTCTATGACGCCGGCGTCACAGCGCTCGACGGGTACGGTTGCGACTGGCTCTTCCACGTCCCTCATCTCTCCGAAGCGCGAGACGCTGCATCGTCGGAGTCGGCAACCACATTGCTGTGGCGCACGAGCGCGCTGAGCACGTCGTCCGAATCCCACTCGTTGCCGACGAAAACGTTCACCACCAGGCCATCCGGGGCCACGAGCACGGTGCGCAGCGAGTGCAAGAGCCGGCCGCCCTCGGGCATGAAGCGCAAACCGGTGAACTCTCCGATCTTCTTCAGCGCGGTGGGCTCTGCGGTGGCGAACTGCCAACGCTCGAATCCTTCCGGAGCGGCGGCTTCCAAGTAGCGTTCACCATACTCATGCAACACCTCCTCACTATCGAACAGCGGGTCGATGCTCAACGACAGCAGCCGCAGGTCGCTGAAGCGATCCGGCTCATCCTCGACGGTATCGAACAGCGACCTGAAGTTCTCCGACATTCGCGGACAGAAATCTGGCAACGGGCAACGTGTGTAAATGAACGTGAATGCGAAGTAGCGCCCACGATACGCATCGAGTCCGAACCGGTCGCCATGCTGGTTTGCTCACCTCGATCAGCGGAACGGGCTCACCCGGCTCGGCAGCCTGCACAACGACCTCCGCCGCCGCGCCCCGAGCGCCAGAGTTGGTGATGACGACGTCCTCGAGCCAGCTTTCCGTTTCGGCGACGATCAACGTGGCGCGAACACGCGCTCCCGGCTCAGCCGCGTCGAATACCCAGCCGTCGGGAACGTTGAACGGCATGGTCATCGCGCTCATATAGTCCGCCACCGCTTCATGCTTGATCATGACGGTGTTGTGCTCGGCGTCCGCGCTGACCACCGTGCCGACCAGTTGGTACCGCGATGTCGGCGCTCCCGACTCCGAGTCAGGCGGACCGCAGGCACCGACCATGAGCGTGGCAACGATGCAAATGCACGGTCGTAGGATCATTCGGGAGACTCCAAACACGTCACAGCGATTCGAGCTTGCGCGGCCAGGCGTCCGAATAGAATGGCTCGTCCCGATCGAGCACGCCAGCGGACGTGAACCGCGCTCCGTGCCGATCCGCGAGCTCGAGGATGCGCGCTTGGGTGGCACTCCGACCAGACGCATCGGCGTGGCGGAAGACCCCGCCGCGAAAGGGCGCGAATCCGATGCCGAAGACGAGCGCCAGATCGGCGGCCTGCGGGGAAGCTACGACCTCCTCATCGAGGGCCCGCGCCGACTCGATCAAGAGCATCAGCATGCAGCGATCGACGATCGTCTCGACAGTTTCAGTATTGCTGTCTCGCCGAACCAGCTGCTCCACTTCCCGGTCCGGTTGCGGCTGTCCGCCGCGACCGTAGCGATAGAACCCGGCGCCACCCTTCCTTCCGCGACGCCCCGTGTCGTGAACACGCACGGCAGCGTCGGCCCGCGGCGTCGAGGCATCGAGCACGCTCTCGAGTTGCGTCGCCACCTTGGCCGCCACGTCGAGGCCTATCTCGTCGAGCAGCCGCAATGGCCCCATCGGCATGCCGAACTCCTCCAACGCTGCATCGATCTGACGGATCGTCGACCCCTCTTCCAACAACAACAGCGCTTCGTTCAAGTAGGGCGCCAGCACTCGATTCACGAAGAACCCCGGGGAGTCGGTAACCACCACCGGTACCTTGCCCATCGAAGCAGCAAATGCTGCAGCCGTGGCCACCGCGACGTTCGATGATTCGGGTCCTCGGACCACCTCCACCAGCGGCATGCGATGCACCGGGTTGAAGAAATGCAGCCCCACCAAGCGCGACGGGACGCTGAGGGCGGTAGCCATCGCACCGACCGTGAGTGATGAAGTATTGGTCGCCAGAACGGTGTGCGGAGAAGAGGCCTGCTCGGCCGCCGACAGCACCTCGTGCTTCACGTCGAGGTTCTCGACTACCGCCTCGATGATGAGGTCGGCGTATCGGAAGCCGACGTTTTCCAGTGTCGGCGAGATCAAGCCCATGCCGCGGCTCACCTGCGGGCGACTCATCTTGCCGCGGCGACGGCGATCGTCGAAGCGTTCGTAAGCCACCCCCATCGCCAGCCTCAACGAGTCTCTCGAGATGTCCTTCATGCGCACGGAAATCCCGCGGTAAGCGGCCAGCTGTGCGATTCCGCCCCCCATCACGCCTGCTCCCAGCACACCCAGGCGTCGTACCGTCGGCGGAGGCTCACCACCCGCCCCGGGCTGATCGCGTCGCGCAGCCTGCCGCAAGAAAAAGATCCCGACGAGGTTGCGGGTCACCTCGTGGACGACCAACTCCCCGACCGCCGCGGCCTCGAGCTTGAGCCCTCCGTCGAGCGGCCGGCGCAACCCCTTGCGCACCGCCGACAGGGCCGCCGCCGGCGCCGGATACTGCCCCTTGGCTCGCCGGGCAACCTCGGCCGACGCCTGCCTGAACACCAGTGCCCGTCCGATCGGATTACCCTCGACGACCCAGCGACGCAGTCGGCGCGCCAGCGGCCGATCCTCGGGCGCCGGTCGCCGCGGGCGAGGGTGCGGCCGAGTGGCCCATTGAATCGCCGTGGCGCGTAGCAACGGCGGCGGAACAACCGCGTCAACCAGACCGATCCGACGCGCCCGGCCGGCGGTGGCGGATCGTCCGGTGAGAATCATCGGAAGCACGCGTTCCAGCGACAGCAACCGTGGCAGCCGTTGTGTCCCGCCGAAGCCGGGAATGATGCCGAGATTGACTTCGGGAAAACCGATCTCGACCGCCGGATCGTCAGCGGCGACTCGATAGTCGCACGCCAGTGCCAGCTCGATGCCCCCACCGAGGCAAGTCCCGTTGATCGCCGCCACCGTTGTCAGCGGTAACTCGGCTAGTGCCTGGAACGCGAGCTGCCCCTGGCGGGCGCCCGCCGTGCCGGCGGCCGCACTGCGCACGCCACCGATCGCGCCCACCTCGAGGCCGGCGATGAACGAGCCGGACTTTCCGGACGCGACGATCAAGCCGTGCAACTGCTCCTGCTCGGCAAGGCTACGTACCTCGGCAACCAGCGCAACGAACCGCTCGATGAGCTCCGGTGTGAAGCGGTTGTGCTGGCTGCCGGGCTGATCGAACTCGAGCATCGCGATTCCGTCGCTATCGACGTCGAGGCTCAGTCCGGCCCCGGCCACAGCGTCCTGCTTGCGACTCATTGCAGCCACCCCATGGTCGAGCTTGCTCGCATGTTGGTCATCGCGCCGCATCGCCGGCTAGCGTTCCAGGACCATCGCACCACCCTGGCCGCCTCCAATGCACATCGTCGCCAATCCCCTCGCCACCTGACGACGAGCCATCTCGAGCAGCAGGGTTACCACGAGGCGGGCGCCAGTAGTCCCCACCGGGTGGCCGAGGGCGATGGCGCCGCCGTTGACATTCAAGCGCTCGAAGGGGATATCCCCGACGGGCTTATCGCGCCCGAGTTCCTGGCGCGCGAAAACACCGGACCGGAAGCACAACAAGCAGGCGAGGACCTGCGCCGCAAAGGCCTCGTTGAGCTCGACGAGATCGATCTGATCGAGTGATACTCCGGCATCGTCGAGCGCTCGCGGCGTCGCGAAGCAGGGGCCCAGTCCCATGCGACGCGGCGACAGTCCGCCCCAGCCGTAACCGGCGATGCGTCCCATTGGCGCGTGGCCGAGATTCGCCGCCGTCTCCGCATCCATCACCAGCGTCACCGCCGCCCCGTCGGTAACCATGCACGAGTTCCCAGGCGTGACCGTGCCGTATCTTCGATCGAAGGCCGGCCGTAGCTTCGCCAGAGCCTCCATGCTCTGGTTCACGCGCGGGCCGGTATCGGTATCGATCGTGGTGTCGTACCGGGGCGGCGCGTAGACCGAGATACGTTCCGCAGCGAAGCGACCTTCCGCCTCGGCTGCCGCGGCTAGCTGATGACTGCGAAGGGCGAACTCGTCCTGTTCTTGGCGGCTGACGCCGAACTCCTTCGCCAACACCTCTGCGGTCTCCCCCATGTTGAGGCCACACACCGGATCGGTAAGACCGGTCGCCAGAGCGATCTCGGGTTGGAAATGCCGCGGCCGGAAGCCGGACAACGCCGACAGGCGCGCCAGCGGGGACCGCGCCCGGTAGACGTCCTCGAACACACGTGCGGCGGCGCTGGAGAACAACAGCGGGTAGCCGCTCATCGACTCGACACCGCCGGCCACGATCACCCTGGCACGACCGCAACGAATGCGCTCGGCGGCTGTGGTGATCGCCTCCAGGCCCGAGCCGCAGTTGCGCTGCACGGTGACCGCCGGGATCTGGCGCGGCAAGTTGGCCCGCAGGGCCACTACGCGGGCGATGTTGGCGGCGTCGATCGGATTGCCGGCGCAACCGAGGATCACCTCGTCGATACGGTCCGGCGCAACGTCGGCGCGGGCCACCAGCTCGGCGACCGCCTGACGACCCAGCTCCACCGCCGGCACGCGTCGCAACGTCGTGCCGGCCTTGGCGAACACGGTGCGCAATCCGTGCGTAATCACCACCTCAGTGGACATACATCTCCTCTATCAGGGCAGCGAAATCCTGCTCCACCTTGCGGCGTACGAGCTTCATGGTCGGTGTCAGGTGGCCGTCCGCCACCGTGAACGGTTGATCGACCAGGCGGAATGCACGCGCACGCTCGTAGCGTGCGAAGTTGACTTGGCGCCGCTCGAACTCGGCGGCATACAGCTCGCGGACCTCGCCAGACGTGCAGAGCGCCGAACGATCCGTCTGCAGGCCGCGCTCAGCCGCCCACGGCTCCAGGCGCGAGAACGCCGGCACGACCAACGCAGCGATGAACCGGCGGTTGTTACCGACCACCATCACCTGTTCGACCCATGGGCTCGCCGAGATCGCAATCTCCACCAATTGCGGCGCCACGTTCTTTCCCGTCGAGGTCACCAAGATGGCCTTCTTTCGATCGGTGATACGCAGGTATCCGCCGGGCTCGATCGTCCCCACATCACCGGTGCGCAGCCAGCCGTCGCGCAGCACCTCGGCGGTAGCATCCGGATCGTCGAGATACCCCTTCATGATGTTGGGACCCCGAACCACGATCTCGTTGTCCTCTGCCAATCGCACCTCGACGTTGTCGAGCGGCCTGCCGACCGTGCCGATGCGGTTGTCCCCCAGCGAGTTGGTCGAGATGACCGGGGCCGTCTCGGTGAGGCCATAGCCCTGCACCAGCTCCCACCCCATCGCCGCGTACCACCAATTGAGCGCCGGATCGAGGGCAGCGCCGCCGGCAGACATCACTCGCATGCGACCGCCGGTCGCCTCGCGGACCTTGCGGAGCACAAACGTCTCGACGAGTGGATGCAGCAGCGTGTTCAGTAGCCCTTCCGGCTCTCCAGCGAGCACGTCACGCGCCCGTCGCATTCCCACACGCAGGGCCAACGCGTAGATGCGCGAATCGTGGACGCGATCTTCGATCGCCTGCCGCAGCTTTTCGTACAGCCTCGGCACCCCGACCATCATGGTGGGGCGTACAAGGCCGAAGTCAGTGCTGATCTCCGACGGCGAGCTATAGGCGATGCGTGCTCCGGCCGCGAGGTAGCAGTAGTCGAGCATGCGCTCGTAGACATGGCACAGCGGCAGCAGCGAGAGCGCCACGTCCGATGCCTCTGCCGTCGAGCGTTCCCACACACCCTCGACGTTGGCGACGAGGTTTCGGTGCGTCAACATCACACCCTTTGGTGGCCCGCTGGTGCCCGAAGTGAAGATTATTGTTGCCACCGAGTCAGGACCCTCGGGCCCCTCGAAGTCGCTCTTGCTGTCAACGGGGAGGAACCTGTCCCAGCTCACCAGCCGGATGTCGGACTGCTCGCCGCCGGCGGAGTCGAACGCGATGACCGTGCTGATCTCCGGCAAAGTATCGACCAGGGGCGCCACCTTCGCGGCCTGCTCCGGCGAGTCGACGACCAGCACGCGGCACCTGCTACGACGCAGCGAGTCCGCGACTTGGGCCGCGGCGAGAGTCGGGAACAGCGGCACCAAAACGGCGCCCAGCCGATGGCAGGCGAAATCGACGACGTGCCATTCTGGCCGATTGTCGCTGATCAATCCCACTCGGCCGCCGCGACCGATCCCCAGATCGCGTAGCGCGCTGGCACAACGATCGACCTGCTGGACGAGATCTTTTGCGCTCCATACGTCGAAGGCGACGGCGCCAGCTCGGCGTACGTAGAGCAACTCGCTGCGCCCGGCGGCGGCAACCCGATCGAGGATGTCACAGAGCGTCTTCATGGTCGGGCGTAGACGGCGCCGCTCCTGTTTTCCCCATGCGAGACAGAACCTTACCCCATCCGGGCTCGTGCGGGTCGCGAGGGCGGGGCACGTGTGCGATCGTGACTCCATCGCGCTCGATTCGAAGCCCGCCAACCAACTTGCAACCCTCTACTATGCTCAGTCTCGGTGGCCCGTTCTTCGCGCCCATCCTGCTCCCCTCGGATCACGACGCGCTGGCGGAATCGCCGCGCCTAGACGCGGCAGTGCTATCAGTTACTTACGCTATGAACCCGCGGAACGCAGCGTTGTTCGAGCTGGCGAGCGAGCGCGTCGATCGGCTGCTGATCGACCCGAGAACGGCGTCGTTCCAATTCGAGGGCTACCTGAGCATGGAGGACTACCGCAAGGTTCCATACAGCCCAGGCAAGCTCACCCTCGGCACCTTGTGGCAGCCGCGTGATTTCGCTACGCGTGAGCGACGCGCCGGGTTGATCGACGCGGTCTGTGAGGCGCAGGCAACGTTGGGCGCCGATGTCCTGATCGCGCCTTACCTGCTGGTGGCGGATGTGGATCATCCCTGGCTCCAGATCGCTGGCGATTTGGCCAGCGAGGCGCTGTCCGCGAGGCGGCGTCAGCCGATGGCGGTAGCGGTCTGCGTCGAGATCGACGCCGTGCTCGGCACCGCGCAGCGCGAGACTCTCTGCGCCGCCTTCGAAACGCTCCGACCCGAGGCGTTCCTGGTAACAGTGGTGAACTTCGACGAGATCGAGGCGAGCCCGGAAGAGGCGCAGGCGGTCGACGATCTCCTCGCCCGACTGGGTGCCGGCGGCGTGCCCGTTGTTCTGATGTATGCCGGCCGCGCCGGCCTGGCGGCGATCGTCTCTGGCGCCGCCGGGTATGCGGGTGGCGGCCTGGAGCTCGAGTCTCATCCCAAGCGCTACTACCGCGAAGGACTGGTCAACCTGCACGCCAACGCGTACTACTTACCCGGCTGTATGCTCCGGCTGCCGGTACGACTCGCCGACGCGGTAGCGCGCGCGATACCCGAGGCGCTGGCGACCGATACGGGCTTTCCCGCGACCAAGGTATATCGTCGGCGTCTAACCGCCGCACTGGCGGCGAAAGAGGCGGAGGTTACGACTCTCTCGCAGCTGCCCGTCGAGGGACGCGCCGGCTGGCTGCGGGCCCGGCTGGATGCGGCGCTGGCGATCTGCGCACAGGCTCAGACGGCGCTCGACGGGAGCTCTGGCGAGACACGACTATCGAGCGGTGCCTTCCACTACCTCGAGGTATTGCGCGAAGTTGCCGGCGGTCCGGCGGCACGGCGCCCTGAGCACGCAGACTTCTGAGTCAGATGACCGCAAGGTCGGCGAGCGGGCCAATCGAGTCGAAGTGGAGGTCGCTCAGCTGCCGCCGCCCGGTGTCACAACAGTAGACACCGCAGCGATGAAACGGGCGCGAGTACACGTGCAGGCTCACCGCCGGTTCCTGCCACTGCCCCAGGTTGGTGATGCGATGTACACACGCACAGCGGTCCAGATAGAGCTCGTTGCCTTCGCCGCCGACGATCTCGTCATGCAGGTGTTGCGGGGGCCCCTCGCCCTGCTTCCACCGGAAATCGGTGATCTGCAGCCGGCCACGCTCGACCATCATCCAGCAACGTTGTCCAGCATGATCGTGTATCGGGCTCACGTGGCCAATCCCCCAACCGAGCAGGATCACCTGGTAACGATAATCGTTGTATACGAGATGCCGCGTATAGCGATCCTCCTTCCAGACGACGGAGCCGGCGATCTCGCCGGGGTCGACGCGATACCCACGCAGTGCGGCCATCATGTCTGGGTCGCACGGATCTCCGTCTGGAAGCGTCTGCAGCGCCGCGATGAACTGCGGCAAGCCCACGTAGGTCATCGTCCCCCTGGCACCATCCCCGGCCCTTGCGGGTCCCACCCCGCCTCGAGTCTAGCAGAGCATCGCGGCGTCGAAAGTCGAGATAACGATCGCCGAGGTGCCGCGCACGTGCCGTCGCCACGACGAAGCTAGTCGGCACCTTTCCCGAGCAACGCAGCAACGATCGACTGTGCGATTATCTGCCCCTGTCGGCAAGCTTATCGATGCTGAAAGAACGTCAGAAGGAGGGTTTGGTGGCCTTCATCCATATCATCGGCGAGGACGACGCCACTGGCCTGTTGCGGCGCGAGTACGACACCGCAATCGAGCGGGCCGGGAGGGTCTTCAACGTCCTGAAGATCCAGAGCCCGCGACCTAGGGTGCTCCGCGCCGGGGTCGCCCTTTACTCCCAGATCATGCACGGCGAGTCGGCGCTGACGCGCGCTGAGCGCGAGATGATCGCCGTGGTCGTGTCACAGGCGAACGATTGCCACTACTGAGTGCGTGCCCACGCTGACGACCTCCGTGCCGAGGTCGACGATCCGGAGCTGGTTGATGCGCTGGAGCGCGATTGGCAGAGCGCGCCGCTAGTGCGCATCTCGGAGCGCGCCGCCGCGCTGAGCCAACACGCAGTCAAGCTGACGCGAGAGCCTGCAGGCATCGACGAACACGACGTCGACCGACTGCGCCACGCAGGCTGTAGCGATGCCGCCATCCACGATCTCACCCAGGTGGTCGGGTTTTTCGCGTACTACAACCGACTCGCGGATGGGCTCGGTATCGACCCGGAGCCCGACTGGTAGGCGCTAGCGGACGCTAACGGACGCTAACGGACAGCTCGAATACGACGCGGCGACCGATAATGTCGCCGTATACGTGCTGCAGCACGTCGGCGTTGGTGAGGTTCGTGCCGCGCACCGATGCCTCGGCAGTGCCGTCCAGGAACATGTAGCCGAGCGACGCGTCGAAAGTCGTGTACGCATCGGTGTTGCCGAAGTACCGCGAGTCCAAGACGTCGGTCCAGTACGCCTCGCCGACGTGGTTCACGGAGGCGCCGTAGTACACATTGCCCGCCCAGCCGTTCCAGGCGACGTTGAAGCGATGCTCGGGCGGGATTCCGATATCCTCCGCCGGGATGCCCTGGACCTCCGGGGTGGCCTGGTACGAGTAGTTCACGATGACCGTGTTGCGCCGAACCGGCAGGATCCTGAGACCCACTTCAATGCCCTTGTTCACCGTCTCACCGATGTTGCGGTAGGTGAACCCAGCCGGCAACGCAATGGGCCCGAATGGCGGCAACAGGAATGTCGGCAATGACCAGCCCGGTGGCGGGTTGAAAGCCGTGTAGACCTCGCTGGTGTAGAAGTCGATGCTGTCTTTCGTCTCGGTGCGATAGGCGGCCAGATCCCAGGAGAACTTGCCGTTCGCGACCGAGCCGCGATAGCCGATCTCGAGCTGATCCAGGCGTTCCTCCACCAGGTCCGGGTTGCCCACGACAATCGACGGGAAAATGATCTGACCGATCGGCGGACCGACATCGACAGCGTTGAAGATCCCCACCTCGAGGTAATTGTTGACTAGCGAGGGGGCCCGGAACGCGCGGCCAAAGCCGGCCCGGATCACATGACGCGGCGAGCCCGTCGGGTGAATCAACAGCGCTCCACGCGGTGAGGTAACCGCACCATCGATAACGTCGAAACAGTCGACCCTGGCCCCGGCGTCGATCGTCAGGTAGCGATTGATGTCGAGGTTGGCGGTGGCGAAGCCACCCCCCTCGGTGCGGTTGTCTTCGCCCGGAGCAATCGAAAGATCGAAGCCCAGCTTGCGGAAATTGCCGCCGTAGGTGATGGCGTGATTCCCGACGATCGATGTGTTGGTGGCCGAGAAATCGTAGGTCTGGCTCTTGAAGAGGAACGGCAGGCCGTTCAGCAGGTTAACTGCGTCACCGTCGATGAAGTTGGCGTAGACACGGAAGTTCCAGGCACGCCAGTTGTAGTCCACGCGCCCATACCAGAACGTCGTGCCATCGAAGATCGAGAACGGGCCGATGCCGGTGTGGATCGTTCCGCCGGTGCCGGCAATGCCGCTCGAGAACGACAGATACGAGTCGGGTCCGGTGTCGACATCGACCCGGGCGTCGAGCTTCGGCTGTCGCGTTCCCTGATTGGGAAACGTGTCGCGGGCAATACCGTTGGGCAGCGGACCCGGCCGCGTCCACGGATCCTGGGTGGCGTAGGCCCCCGTGAGCCTGAACGACGTGTTGCCGCGAATGCCCGAATACGTGAGCGAGGCGAAGCCGGTACCGCGCTCGCCACCGCCCATGCGCACCCGGAACGCATTTCCGTACTGCCTCGGCGTCTTGGTAATGATGTTCACCACGCCGCTCAAGGCGTTGGCACCCCATACCGCTGAGCCCGGGCCCCTGATCACTTCGATCTGCTCGATCTCGGAGAAATCGAGCGGCAACAAATCCCAGGCCACGAAGCCGAAGAAGTCCAGGTATACCGTTCGCCCGTCTACCAACACCAGCTGCGACGCATCGAGCGTGTTGGTCGACGATCGCGAAGACATATTGACGTCGCGCGCGCTGGTCTGGGTGACGTTGAGGCCGGGCACGCCGCGCATCAGATCGGCGTAGTTCTGAGCCGGGCTCAGGGCGATGTCGGCGGCGTCGATGACGGTGATCGCAGTGGGCGCCTCGAGCAGCAACTCCTCGGTACGTGAGGCCGTGACCACGACGACCTCCTCGATGTTTACCGCCTGGCGCTCCTGCTCTTCTTGGTCTTGCTGCTCCTGCTCGTCCGTGTCCTGGATCGGCGCCAGCGTCGCGAGGGCAGCTGTCGGCGTCAACAACGCCGCAAACAACAAGAGCGGCACTAGCGGACGCAGAGTCGACAAGGACCTCATCCAATCCTCCTCACGGGAGCGGGAACGGTGCGCCGGCTCGGGCCGTACGTCCACCCTTTACGTTACCTCGCGACCGCGCGTTCTAGAAGTGTCAGCTGGACTCGAGCGCGGCGATAATGGCGCGCAACAGCTCGCCGTAAGTGGCGACATCCTCCGACGTGATCTCCTCGGCGCGGGCAAAGACCCCGCCGACATCCTTGAACAGGATGTCGTTCACTTCGGTTCCGGAGCTGGTCATGTAGGCTTCGCCAAGGCCGTTCCAGCCGTAATCGGTAGCCCGCAGCGTCATGATGGCGTGGGTGTTAAAGGATCGCTGCGCGGCGGTCATGTCGCCCGAGTTGAGCGCCTGGTAGAACTCGTCGATGGCGTTGCCGCGAATCGAGCCGCGCGACAGAAACAGGAAGAGCGACACCGACGTGTCTACAACGATGATTGTGCTGCGCGATCCCGGGGCCGGAGTGACAAAGACTGCTCCGCCGGAGCCCTGGACCAACTCGCGGACACGCTCTGCCAGCGCTGCCTGATCTTCCTGTCCGCTCGCGGCAACGCTGGGACCGAGCCCAACGGTCGCAACCATCGCAACTACAACGATGCGGCGCCAAAACCGTGATTCGAACCTCAAGGTACCTGTCTCCCCGGGGGATCCCCCCCTTTAGGTCGGTACACGGTAGCAAAGCCGCGTAAACGGCTCAACAGAGTCTCCATTCGGTCGGAACACGGACCCCTCGCGCGCGATCGGGTCGGGCGATTGCCACTAGAATGACGAGCATAGCTGCTCCAACGACGGGTGAACATGATCGAAGCGAGCGACATCCCCGAGTTCGTCACAGCCCGACGCCAGGAATGGCTAGGGGAGCTGAGCGAGTTCTTGCGCATCCCCAGCATCTCGACCGACCGAGCGCGCGATGACGACGTTCGCGCCGCCGCCGACTGGCTCGCTGCCCACATCACCGCTGCCGGAGTAACCGAGGTGGAGGTCTGGGAGACCGCCGGCCACCCGGTGGTCTACGGGGCCTGGCGAGGTGCCGAAGGGGCGCCGACAGTGCTGGTGTACGGCCACTACGACGTGCAGCCGGCCGACCCCATCGAGGAGTGGACCAGCCCGCCGTTCGAGCCCGTCGTGCGCGACAACAAGATCGTCGGCCGCGGAACCGCCGACGACAAGGGGCAGCTCTACGTCCACATCAAGTCGCTGCAGGCCTGGCTCCAGACCCGCGGAAGCTGCCCGGTGAACGTCGTCTACCTGATCGAAGGCGAGGAAGAAGTCGGTTCGCCCAACGTCGACGCCGTGGTGCGCAAGCAGATCGAACGATTGCGCTGCGACGCCGTCATGGTTTCAGACACAACCATGTTCGCCCCCGGTCTGCCCACCTTGTGCAACGGGCTACGGGGGCTCGCGTATCTGCAGATCGACGTGCAGGGGCCCAACCGCGACCTACATTCAGGCATGTTCGGTGGTGCGGTCGTCAACCCCGCCGAGACGCTGGCCAGGATGCTGGCCAGCTGCCGGGACGAGCACGGGCGCGTGACCATACCGGGCTTCTATGACGACGTCGCCGAGGTGCCCGCCGACGAGCGCGCCGACTGGGCGACGCTGCCCTTCGACAACGACGCCTACGTCTCCGGATTGGCGGTCGACGCGCTGCTCGACAGTGGCGATTTCAGCATCCTGGAGTCGCTGTGGGCGCGCCCGAGCCTCGACGTCAACGGGCTGCTTTCGGGGTTTACGGGCGAGGGCAGCAAGACGGTGCTCCCGGCGACCGCGATGGCCAAAGTATCGATGCGGCTGGTCGCGGATCAGGATCCCGAGAAGATCGCCGACGCGTTCGAGGCCTACATGCGCGACATCGCCCCTCCTGGTGTGAAGTTGCGAATCACCCGTATGCACGGCGGCACGCCGTGGTCGGCACCGCGTGAACATCCGATCCTGCAGGCCGCAGCACGCGCGCTCGAGCGCGGGTTCGGGGCCGAGACCGTATTCGTGCGCGAGGGGGGGTCCATTCCGCTGATCGCCACGCTCGAGGAACTGTTTCAGGTGCCCACCGTGATGATGGGGCTGGGGTTGCCGGACGAGAACGCGCACGGCCCCGACGAGAATCTGGACCTCGACAATTTCTTCTCCGGGATCGTCAGCTCGGCCTATTTCTACGAGGAGCTCGCCAAGTGCGAGCCCGACCTGTAGGCGGGCCGAATGAAACGCAAGGACTTCCTGCGGCGTATGCGCAGCCGACGTCGGCGCGACGAGCTGGAGTTGCGTGAACCCGAACGTCGGAGAGCGATCGACTGGCGCACGCTCCGCGTCGAGCTTCCGGCTGACGGAGATCCCAGCGGCCAACAAGCCCTGTCAATCGGTACGATCGATTTGCTCGCGGACGGTATCCGGTTGCTCCCGACCGACCCGTGCTGGGTTCGCGGATACCGGGTCTGGCGCGACAGCGATGATCAGGGTCGCGCCGAGTTCCAGTACCGACCGGTCGCCGCCGACAGCGAGCCACCGCCGGGAGCTACAGCGCTGCGCGCCGGCGAGGTGTGGACGCCGGGAGCGCGCTAGCGGGACGGATCAGGCGTTGAGGAATACGCCGCTGGGATCCTGATCCGGCGCCGAGTTACCTGGGATTCGGCTGTACAGGAACGTCGCCGCCAGAGTGTCGCGGTCGCTGGCGGCCGCCCGACCTGCGGGATTCAGGATCGACGCCGTCGAGGCCGTAACGACATAACCGCCCAGAGAGTGGGCGAACATGCGGTTGAAGAACTCGATCGTCGAGCCAGCACCGCAGGCAAAGATCGCCTTGCTGATGTCGAAGCCGTTGCTCACCGAGCCGATATGCTCGCTGCTGAACTGTGCGTCGACCCGCTGCACGACCACCAGCCGGCCGCGCGGTACTTGCGATAGCCGCGTGGGCGCTGAACCCGGCCGCACCTCGATTTGGGGGAGCCCCAGCCGGTTGCCGGTCAGAGGTCCGAACAAGGCCAGAATCGAAGCGCGCATGGCGTCAACACGCGCGTCGGTGACGACTTCTTTGTCCGAACCGACCAGCCCCCGATAGATCTGCACAACGGGCGGCGCCGTCCAGCGGTTCGTGGCCCCTGGAGTTCGTGGCGGGACGCCCTCCTTGACGGGACCGGCACCGCGAGCGTACTGGTTGATGAAGTTCAGCGGCAGCCCGGCACCGTCCTCCAGCAACGTCGGGCTGACGCTGACGTTGCCCGAAACGCGCAAGCGTCCAACACGCTTGTGATGCCCGGGGCCCTTGATCTCGACCTCGTAGTCGCCCGTCTGCTCGACGCGGATCTCGAAGTTGCCACGGTCGTCGGTGGTGACGGCCTTGAATCCGGCAAGCTTGATGGTGCCTTCGGGCACCACCTCACCCGTGAGTACGCCGGTCAGCTGCCCACTGATCGTCCCTCCCTGTTGCAACAACTGGGGACTGGAGGTCAGGTCGACCAGGTCGTCCGCAGGGCGCTGCTTGCAGCCCGGCAGGCCCAGACCGAAGGCGGTAGCCCCCACCATCCCCGCGCGCCGCATCAAGTCGCGGCGGCTCATCGCAGGTTGGCCTCGCAAGAGGTGGTTCATCGTTCGCTCGGTCATGGGTTGTGCATCGCCTTACGGATCCGATGACCCTTCTTGGGGAGACCAATCTCGGAATTGCGAAAACGGCCGAACCCTTCGTTGTAGAGCGGCTTGTATCGACGAATCTCCTCATCGGCCGCCGCCTCCGCCGCCGATGCCCCTTCGATCAGGGAGTACTCGAGGCGCGAGATACCGGCGACGGGAGCGGCTCCACAAAGCTCGCGAACGGCGTCCCGTAGGCCTTGGTCTCCCGCGTGTCCGATATACATGACTCGTTGCCCAGAGGACCGAAGCCGGAATACCGCCGACGTCTCCGGCAGGCCTTCAATGATCCCCGGCGTGAGCTCGAGGATTCCAGAGTCGAGGGGAGATTCACCGGAAGGATAGCTCACGGACCAGGACTCCTCACATTCGCAGAACCGTGGGGACGTTGTACGACAGGCTTACAACCGAGCAGCACCACAAGTGTTTTACCTCGACGGCCAGCGGCGGGCAAGAAGCTCCTCTCCAACGACACCTCGCCCAACCCATGCACCGGATACCGGCGAATCGAGTTGCCGCGGTTCCCTCGCAGGTGCGACCATGGTCGATAATCTTCTGCTACGTCTCGTTTTCGGCTCTGACCAGGATATGCTGGTGTTGCTCTCACGTTCCGCCACTCGCCAAGCACGCCGCGTGCCTGCCCTGGTGGTGACTGCCTTGCTGCCAGCGTCTCTGGCCCTGGCAGTGCTAGAGGCGGACAACGAGCCGGTTAGCCTGGTACGCGGAGGCGACTTCGAGCGTCAGGCGGTGAGCCTGCGGCTGCCCTCCGTGAGCCCTTTCCCGTTGGTGGCTGGAGGTTGGGGCGCCCGCGCTGTTGAAGCGCAACAGGTCAGGACATCGACCCGCGATCCTTATCGCGGCGATCGGGCGCTACAGATAATCAGCCCCGCCGCGACGCCCGCCTACGTGATCCAGGACGTGCCGGTGGCCAGTCGAGGATTCGTCTTCGAGATAGCGGTTCGGCTCGTGCGCGGACAGCAATCCATCGCGTTTCTGAGCGCCTGGGACCGAATGGACCCAGCGACACCTGCTGCCTTGCGCGTCGTCCTGCAGGCCGATGGTCTGCATATCCGCGACGGTGACAATGACTGGTTTCTCGAGGTCCCGATCTCTACCGACGCCTGGCATCATCTCCTGCTGGTCTCCGATCCGCGCCGCGAGCAACTGGCGATCACGGTCGACGACACCCTCGTGGCGTCGCTGCCCGCGGTACCGGCGGCCGCCCCGCAGACGCTCGTCCTCGGCGGCAATCCGGCGCGTGGCGTCAGCCGAGCACGGTATGACGACGCGCGCCTGCTGCGACTGGCCGAGCTCGAGCTTGCCGCGCTGCGTAGATCCGCTCTCAGCAGCGTGCCCGGAACGCACGTGGATTACGTGATGAAGCGCCTGGACGACGCCGCCTGGGCACTGTCCTCTGGAACAGAGAGTTTCGCCGCGCCGGAACTGCGTTCCGCGTTACGCGCGCTGGGGCGAATCGGATCGGACGGCAACAACGCCGATCTTCGAATGATGGTCGCGGCGACCGAAGCGCTTATCGATCTAGTCTCCGCTCCTTAGCCGCCCCGTTACAGGCCACTAGTTCACCGACGTGCCGCCGTCGCCTTTCAACTCCCGTACCGCGTCGATCACATTCTGCGCCACGGTACGAAAGATCTTGGCCACCTCGCTCTCCGGGTGCTCGACAACGTAGGGAGTGCCCGCATCGCCTGCAATGGCTATCTGCGGATCCAGCGGTAGCGCGCCCAGGAACGGCACTCCGAGCTCCTCAGCCGTTCGTCGCCCACCGTCGGTGCTGAACACGTGGGTGCGATGCCCGCACTCCGGACACGCGAAGACCGACATGTTCTCCACTAGTCCGAGCACCGGCACATCGACTTCCTGGAACATACGGAGTCCTTTGCGGGCGTCGATTAGCGCTACATCCTGGGGCGTGGTGACAATCACCGCTCCATCGAGCGGGGCTGATTGCGTCAAGGTAAGTTGCGCATCACCGGTACCGGGGGGAAGGTCGATCACCAGCATTTCGGCACCCCGCCAATCGACGTCGCGGAGAAACTGCCGCACCGCCTTCATCACGATCGGGCCCCGCCAGATCACCGGATCGTCCTCCGGCTGCAGAAAACCGAGCGACATCAGCTTCATGCCGAACTTGTCGATCGGCACCATGACTCGCTTGCCTTCGAGGTCGATGATCTTCGGCTGCTCGTGCGTGCCTAGCATTGTCGGGACGGAGGGACCGTAAATGTCGGCATCCATCAAGCCGACGTGCTGGCCGAGCTGTGCCAGCGCCGCCGACAAATTCACCGCGACGGTCGACTTTCCCACGCCACCTTTCCCTGAGGCCACCGCCACGACGTGCTTCACGCCTCCGATCGGACTGCGATCATAGAGTGCAGCCGGCCGGCCGGCGGCCGGCGGGCCGGCACCGGGTGCCGCGGCTCCGCCGGAAGCGGGCCCCGCGGAAGGACCAGCGACTCCGCCGGGCCCGGCGACTCCACCCGGGCCGGCGGGCCCTGCAGTCGGCGCCGGAGCGCCCTTTGACTCCGGGGCTGCGATCTCGAGGCTCACACTTTCGACCCCCTCTAGCGCCATCAACACGTCATGCGAGGCGCGCGCGATCTGCTGCTGATGAGCTGGCGATCCGATCGGGATGTTGAGGCGGACCGTCACTCCGCCACCGTCAATTCGAACCGCCTCTACGAAACCGAACGACACGATGTCGCGCGACAACCCCGGAAATTGCACCGCGGTCAGTGCTTCACGAATACGTTTCTCATCGAGGGGCATCTGCAGGACTCCTCGTCCATCCGGTCGCTGTCAATCTGTCTCGCGCCGCTGGCGTTGACGATCCGCCTCCGAGCTTGTCGAGAACACCCGCACGAAGATAGCGCGATCGCTCGGTCGCGGCACGCCAACAACCTCGATGACTCCGAAGCCAGACTCGATGAATCACCGCGAGAAAAGTGACCGACGACCCATTGTCCCTATTTCCGGAAGCGTTTATTCTCCCCCGACTCTTGGCGCTGCCAAGCGTTGAGAGACACCTTATCCAGGGAGCTGGGGTGGCTCCCGTACCACGATCTTCAGGGCCTGGCGCGTTCCGCGCGGCCGGAAAATTCGGGAGGCTTGTCGATGTCCTTTGACCTGCTCGCGATGCGAACTGCTGTCGGTATTGTGCCCGAGCCGTCCAAGGAAGAATGGACGGACCATGAAGCGTATCGGCAGCTCTACGTGTCAATCATCACGCTCGCTATCAAGGACTATGAGTTCCTACGCCGCATAAACGGCCGTGTGAGCCTGTCGCCTTCCGAGCGTAAGAAGCTCCGCGGCCTCACCGAAGACTCCGATCCGGTGGAGTTTTTCAACTCGAGCTGGTTCGAGGACATCTGCGGCATGATCGGTGTACATCCGCAGGCCATCCGCGAGCGCCTCGAAATCGAGGATAACTTGGACTTGTTGGTGGCGTTGTCGTAGCAACTCCGACAGGACAACCGAACGATTTCCAGACGGGCCTTTCTCGGGCCCGTTTTTTCTTCCGGATAGAACATGACCTACACAGCGGGCACGATCCAGGTCTTTTGGGACGCTCCGATCCAGGACGGCGGCTGAATCAGGGACCGCGCAGAGAAAGTCAGGTCTCGACGACGGGGGATTGACGTCGCAGACATTTGTCTGGTTTAGTGTAGTGCTCGCCCATCGACAAGGAGCCCTACATGACGCCCAAGACCCCTCCCGGGCAAACCCGAGAGCGCGTTTACCGCTTCGTTCGCGACCAGTTGCTGGCCGGTAACCCTCCGACGATCCGCGAAGTTCAAGAGGCTTTCGGCTTCAAGGCGGTGGAGTCGGCCCGCGCCCACCTCAACGTTCTGGTCCAGATGGGGCAGCTGGTCAAGGCCGGCGGCAAGGCGCGTGGCTATCGCCTTCCCGACTCCCCGGCTCACCAGGAGCCTCCGGTGCAGGTGCCGCTACTGGGGCGTGTTCCCGCTGGCCCGCTGAGCGAGGCGATCGAGGACATCGAGTCGTATCTGCCAGTGCGCCCGAAGTTTCGCGGCGCCGAGTTGTTCGCGCTGCGCGTCGAGGGCGACTCGATGCGCGACGCCGGTATCCTCGACGGCGACGTGGTGATCGTGCAGCGTCAGCCAACCGCCAACCCGGGCGACATCGTGGTGGCAATGATCGGCGACGAAGCGACCGTCAAAACTCTCTACATCGAGGGACGCCGCGTCGAGTTGCGCCCACAGAACCCGGAGTATGCGCCGATCGTTCCCGACCCGACAGAGCTCCGGGTGCTGGGCAAAGTGCTCGAGGTGCGGCGTCACTTAGACGAGAACCCCTTCCGGGCCGCGTTGGCCAGGCGCCACTCCCAGGCCTCCGCTGGCGAACGTACTCCTGGTGGACACGCTTTTGGTGGAAGCGCTTCTGGTGAACACGCTCCTGGTGAACACCGTGCGCGTGCATGACATCGATGTCCGCCCAAACTTTGCCCGTTCTTCCCGGTGTCGTACGTGCCATTCGGCTCGGTGCCGACGCGCCCATTGCGCCGGCGGCGGCAAGTTGGAGCTTGCAAGAGCTGCGCGGCCGACTGGTGGAAATCTCCGGCGTAGGTGATAGCGCCTGTCTGACTCTCGCCTTCTCCGTCGTGCTCGATGCCCAGCATCAGCACGAGACGATCGCTTGGGTAACCCGTACCGAAAGCTGCTTTTTCCCCCTCGATGCCTGGGCTAGCGGCGCCGATTTACGAGCGCTGGCAGTAATCCGTCTTCCCGATGACCGGGCGATCGTACGCGCCACCGATCGATTGGCACGCTCCGGAGGATTCGGCTTGATCGTGTTCGATCTCGGTTCCCGCAGCGATAAAGCCACTGCTCTGGGCCGAGCCCCGTCGCCTCGAATATCTTCTGCCATACAGGCACGCCTGCGTAGCCTGGCCCACCGACACGATACGGCGGTGCTGTGTCTGACACGAAAAAAGACTCATGACTCATCGCTAGGCTCCATGGTCTCGCTGCGCGCCCAAGCCCGCCGCGATCGTCTCGAGGTCGATCGTTTCACCTGCACGGTAAACGTCCTCAAAGACAAGCAACGCGGCGCCGGCTGGAGACATGACGAAGTTCTACGCGGTCCCGACGGTCTGCAATGAGCCATGTCTCAATCCAACCCGGAAGCACCGTTGTCACCACGCGCCGAAATCTTCTACAGAGCGCTGACTGGATCCCTACCGAAACTGGTCTCCTTGCACAGCGACAAGCTGCGAACAGACTGGGGCGCACGCGAACAAGCTGACCGCAAAGTTCCAGGGGAGGGAGGCAACCCCCAAGAGGAGAGGGCACCCAGTGCCCCCTCTTCTTGCGGTGGGAGTGCATTAGATACGAGGCGGAGCGATGAAGGCGACCTTCTGAGGTCGTCGAAGAACTCCAACGAAGTAGATGATGTGCTCCCGCCGCAAGAGTGGGGGTGTGTGGATGTTCCGGCGTTACCTCTTCAACTCCTGGCTCAGCGGCATCCGGAATGGATCGATCGGCCCATGGCCGTGGTGGCCGAGGATCGCCCCCAGGGTCTGATCCTATGGGTCAACGAGCGTGCCTATCGGGCCCGTGTGCTACCCGGGTTGCGCTACGCGGCGGGGCTATCGATTTGCCGCGAGCTGTGTGCCGGAGAAGTTTCGCAGGAAGAAGTCGATACCGGTGTCGATCGTTTGACCGAGCTGTTGCGTACGTTCAGCCCAGGGGTGGAGCCGAGCGAAGATGAGCCCGGCGTCTTCTGGATCGATGCCTCCGGGTTGCTCGGATTGGAGAGCTCACTCGAGAAATGGGCCGAACGAATCCGCGACACGTTGCGTGAGCACCACTTCGTGGCTCACATCGCGGTGGGATTCTCTCGTTTTGGCGTTTACACGCTGGCTCGCTGTGGGCGCGGCAGCGTCGTCTTCGAAACTCCCGAACACGAGACCCGTGCGATGTGTGGCGTGCGGCTCGATCGCCTGCATCTGGATGCCAAGCTTCGAGAGGACCTCGCCAAGCTCGGAGTGCTGACCGTGGGTGACCTTGTCCAGCTTCCCGTCGATGGGCTCGCGCGACGCTTCGGGCACAAAGCGTTGCACCTACATCGACTCGCCTCCGGCTCCCTGGCCACGCCGCTGGATCCGGTACCGTACGACAACGCGATCGATGCCCGGATCGAGCTCGAGTACCCCGAGACAGACGCCCTGCGCTTGACCTTCATCATCAAGCGCGTACTGCCCGCCCTGCTTGACCGTGCTGCCGCATATGGACACGGATTATCGGGGCTCAACATCGATTTTCTACTCGACGACAGCAGCCGTGAAGAGGTTGCCGTTCGCACTGCTGAGCCTACCCTGGATGCTGCACAGATCCTCGATCTCGTGCGTCTCAAGCTCGATACACTAGTGCTTTCGAGCGGCGCAATGGAGATCGGCCTCAACGTCGATTCGACACCCACCGACAAAGAGCAACTCGGGTTGTTCTCCGAGAAACCGCAACGCGATCTCTCCGCTGCCAACCGCGCGTTCGCGCGCTTGCGCGCCGAGTTCGGACATCTCTCGGTGGTATGGTCGCGGCTGCATCACGCCCACCTGCCGGAGGCGACTTTCAGCTGGGAACCGCTTGACCGCGCTCACTTTCCAGCACCTCGCAAAGTACGGCAGCGGCCGCTCATGCGACGCATCTTCGATCGCCCCGTTCCCCTACCCCACCGAGGTAACCACGAGCCCGACGGTTGGCTGGTTCGTGGCCCTGAACAGGGCCCGATGCGCAAGATCTTCGGTCCCTACACCGTCTCCGGTGGATGGTGGGTTCGTGAGGTACACCGTGACTACCACTTCGTGGAAACCCAGAAGGGCGACGTAATGTGGGTATTTTACGATCGCTACCGCCGCCGCTGGTTCTTGCAGGGACAGGTGGAGTGATCGAGAGCTAGGCGGAGCACTAGTGGCCTGCTGGCTGATGCGACGGAGCGGGGAGCCACGAGATCGGGGTGCGTTGCCCTTGGAGCCAGCGCACGCTCAGTGAAGACCCGGTGACGTTCTTCGCGGCGACTGAGCTTCTGCGCCTCGATCTCGCGCTCGCGTTCCAGCAACGGCTTGCCGCGCGTAATCCAATCCGGCGCCTCCTCCCCCTTGAGGAAGTGCCCGAACCAGGCAAGCACGCGATGGTGGTAGTCGACCTGGTTGTTTTTCTGGCGCGCGCTGTGGTCCTCGCCGGGATACACCAGCATCACCAGGAACTTGCCGGCGCGCCGCGCGTAGTTGTACATCTCGACGCCCTGGTGCCAGTCCACCACCCCGTCCTCATCACCGAAGAAGATCATCATTGGTGTCTCGAGATCGGTGATATGCATGACCGGCGACTCGCGCACGTAGGCTTCGAGATCGTCCCAGTAGGGAACCTCCATGCGCGCCTGGCCAGTCTCGAAATGGTCGGTCTCCGGCAATCCCGGGTTCCAATGCACGGTGCCGAACATCGAGAAGAAGTTAGTTAGCGGCGCACCGGCGATCGAGGCCGCGAACACATCGGTCTGGGTGGGCACATAACTCGCTTCGTACCCTCCCCAGGAGTGACCCACCAAGCCGATGCGATCGGAGTCGATCTTCGCTGCGGCGAGCGCCGCCTGCACCGCCGGGACAATGCACTCCACAGCTGATGTTCCTGGGAGCCGATTGCGATAGACGATATCCGGCTGCAGGACGAAGTAACCCTGGGCGGTGAAAACGGCCGGGTTGTACGGACTGCGCTCCGAGGGGAGTGCATAGCTGTGCAGCGTTTGTGAGAGACGCTCGTAGACGTACACGATCAACGGGTAGTTCTTGTTCGGATCGTAGTCGGCGGGGTAGAAGAGCGCGCCCTGCAGCTCGCGGCCCCAGGCGCTCGTATACTCCACGAGCTCCGACCGGCCCCAGGCGTAGTCGCTCTGAAACACGTTGGTGGCTGTGATCTGGCGCGCAGCGCCCAGACCGACGCCACCGACGAACACATCGGGCGAATCGTCGAACCCCTGGACCACGTACGAGTACATCTCTGCTTCCGGCGCCTTGGCCAGGCGGCCGACGTTCTTGTCGAGCCATACGAGACGTTGCGTCTCGGTGCCGGAACCACCGTCATCCCCGCTTGCCAGACTGGTCGACGCGAGCCCGTATTTCTTGCTTCGCTCTCCGTAGAGCTGCAGCCAGATGTGCTCGGGGTCGAGGCCGCGCTCCTCGGGGTCAACGTCAACAACCCGATGTCGCACGAGATCCGCGGCGCCATCGGTCAGCCTGTCGGCGCCGCCTCCATCAGGTCTGACAGCCCATACGTCGTACTCGTCGTACAACAGCACCGCCTTGTCGTCAGCGAGCCAGCCGCCGACGCCCAAGGGAGGCTGCTGGCTGCGTACCGGGGTGTCGTAGTCGTGGTCCACGAATGACGCCGGCAGCCCGGCGGTGAGGTTGCGATGCGTATCGGTGTCGATCTCGTAGGCCCAGAAGTGGTTGTCGCGGAAGTAGAGCAAATGTTCACCGCTGGCGCTATCGCCGTAGAAATATCCCACATCCTGGATCACTCGCCGCCGATCGCCGTCGGCTATGTCGATCAGCCAGACGTCGTTCCAGTCGCGATCGAACATGTTGCGAAACCGATACGCATCGCGATCGGTCTCGGTGGCAACCCGGTGCCCCTCGACCACCACGACCGTCTCGTTCAGGTCGGTACCCAGACGCACAAATGCACCCTGATCGAGGTGCCATGCGGCGCGATAACCGGCCTGCTCGTTGCGCTGCTTACGGACCCGTTGCATCGGGATGACCTGCTCGTCGAACGAATGCCAAACCTCCACCGCCGACGGCTCGATCTTCTCGTCCGCCCGCTCGTCGCTTTCTTCGCCGGCCTCTGCATCGACCGCGTCGGCATCACCGTCGGCCGCTTCATGCCATTCCTGGATGGCAACGAAGAGCGTGGTGCCGTCGTCCGACCAGCTCGGCGTCTCGTGCGGCGATACCCGCATGCCCACCACGAAATCGGCGGCCGCTGTCGGGTCGTACACCAGACTCGCCGACGTCCCGTCGAGATCGCGCCATGCGACGATCGCGTGGGTTGGGCCGTCGCGCTCCTCACGTCCGATCGATCGCAGGAAAGCCAGGTCCGCGGCATCGTCGCGCCACGCCAAACCCCGGAAGGTGGTGCCCAGTTCGGCGGCGGAGCCCAGCACACGCAGACTCCCCGCGGACGCGTCGTAGAGCTGAACCCCGTTGCCGACACCGTCCCGTGTCTCGATCGCCGCCGCCAGCAAACTGCCGTCCGGTTGCCAGGCATACTCGGCTACGTTACCGATGGTGAACTCCGCGCCGGCGGCCAAGTCGCGCACCACGAGATCGGCGCCGCGGCGCTCCGCGGCCGACTCGTCCTCGGTCGGAAGCGGGTAGCGGTGTAGAGCGATATAGGCGCCGTGGCCACCGAAACCGAAGCTCGCCACACCGTCGGTAGTGGTTGCCTCTCCGGTGCTCAAACGCAGCAGTCCCAAGCTGTCGTGGACCGGTTCACCCTGACCTCGGAGCTGCTCGCGGACCGCTTCCGCTTGCCCGACACGATAGGCAAGCCAGGCGGAATCCTCGGAGAACTCCGGATCCCGGCCTTCCTCAGCAACAACCGGTGCGCCGCCGTCATCGACCGAGAATGTGCGCAGCTCCGCTGTGCCGTCGACGCGCGTGATCGGCACCGCCAACCACCGCCCATCCGGCGATAGTGGCGTGCGCGACGCCAGTCGCTCGAACTGCCCGTAGTCAGCTGGACGCACAGGCTGTTTGGGGTCCTGTGCCAGTGCTGTAGCCGCCCCGACCATTGATATCAGCGACAAAACGATCAAGACCGGTCGGGGTCGTCGGCGAAGCCTCAGGTGCTGCACTCGGTGCTGTCGTCGCATGGTGCCCCCGCCTAATCGAGTAGCTCGTAGGAGATGAGTTGCCAACCGCTCGCTAGCGCCCGGCCGCGGTTGTAGCTCATCATGCGGATCTTGTATGGCGGCTCGGCGCTCAACCAGTAATCCCGCATCCGGCCATCGCTGAACCGGACACGCACCACGGTTGTGTCAAATTCGCCCGCGTCAAGCTGCACTGTGGTAGCACCGAGAACACGGAACTGTGCCCATAGCTCCTCCGGCGCCACCATGTTGTTCCACGCCAAGCGACCGACCGACCCGGGGGCCAAACGCAATGCTGCCAGCGGCAGCTCGAGCACCGAAGCCTCGAACGGGCGGAGCTGATACTGCAGGTCGTGCCGCGTCGAGGCCCCTGCAGCGTTGCGAACCGTCGCCTGGATTCGATTGCCGATGAAAATAAAGCTCTGTCCGCCACCCTGAGGAAACGAGAACGAACGCCGTACCGGGGCCAGGGTCGTTGCCTCGAGAATCACGCTGTCATCAACGCCGGTGCTCGAAAGCGACAGGGTGATCTGTAGTCGCTTCTGTGCGTCCTGAACGGGGACCACCGTCATCGTTGCTTCACCGTCCGCCAGCGGCACTCCGACGATCGAGTTCCACCGCTCATAGGCGGCCCGGTACGGGCGTACGAACATCGACGCGACCCGCTCGTCGCCAGCACCGATCACCACAGCGTCGTCGGGCACCGGCACGAACTGGGGCAATCCGCTCAGGGCCATGAACAGAATGCCAACGCCGAGCGACACCAGAACCAGCAGCAAGAAAATGCGGGTCAAGATGCGGCTCATTTGGAGATCTCGGTGGAGTAGAGGGGCGCGATAGAGGCCCATCTTGCTACGCGGTCATTGTCGGAGATAGCTGGGTGGTGTTGCAGGTGGGGTGCGGTAGAGGTCCATCTTGCTACGCGGTCGCCGCCGGGAGCTCACGGAGCGATCTTGCCCTCGCGTGAGCGACTTCGATAGGCGAGCGCCGTGCACGCGATGCGTAGCCAGATGGACCCTACCGCACCCCCCGTAACCACCGAAGTTATCTCGGTCGGGTTCCTAGGAATACAGACATTTGTCTGGTTAAATGAACCGCTTCCTCGAGAGCCGGAAATGAAGCGGAAGTTTCTGGGTTCGAGCGGATCACACTCCCTCTCACAACCCACCCTCTATGTCTGCATCCGCTTATTTCGGTGACTCGCTCGCTTATGTGCCGCTCTGGTGCAAGAGCAATTTCTCCTTTCTCGAGGGGGCCAGTGACCCGGCCGAGATGGTGGAGGAAGCTCGTCATCTGGGACTGCGATCGATTGCGGTTACCGATCGCGACGGCGTGCACGGCATCGTGCAAGCCCATGTCCGCGCGCGCGAGCTCGGCATTCACCTGATCGTCGGCTCGCAGGTCACCCTGGTCGACAACTCGGTGTTGATACTGCTCGCCACCAGTCGTGATGGCTACGCCAACCTGTGCCGGCTGGTTACCAAAGGCCGCCTGCGTTGCGCCAAGGGTGAAAGTCGGGTCACCTGGTTCGAGGTCGCTGAGCACGCCGCCGGACTGATCGCCCTATGGGGTGGCGAGCGCAGTCTGCTGGCACAGCCGATCGACGATGGCGCACCGATCGCAAGCATGATCATCGATCCCTCCTCCTCGGATGCCGTATACGTGCCCGGCGTCGATTTCGATGACGACAACCAGATCGATACCGTCACGAATACCCGGCGCGCATCTCCGGATGCACGCAGCTCCGCCAACAGCCAGGCCGAGCTTCTGGAGTTTCCCCTGCAGCGTCCCAGCGATGTGGCCGCCGCCAAAGTAGTCAACTTGTTCGAATTCACCGCCGCGCGCGAGCCTCGCACACTCGACGAGACCTCCGACCTGCTGCGCGAGGCATTCGGCCCGCGCCTGTTTGTGTTGCTCACCCGGCATCAACGAACCGACGAGCCGGCAATGGAGCGTCGTGTGCGTGCTCGCGCATCGCGTTACGAGCTACCGCTGGTGGCAGGCTCCGAGGTTCTCTACCACGTGCCCGGACGCCGCGATCTGCATGACGTGCTCAACTGCGTACGTCATGGCGTGAAGATTGGTAACGCCGGCCGCTGCATCAAGGGCAACGCCAAGCACGAGCTGCACTCACCGCAACGCTTCACTGCGCTGTACGCCGACGACCCGGTGGCTATGGCTCGCACACGCGAGATCGCCGAGATGTGCAGCTTCTCGATGGACGAGCTCCGCTATCGCTATCCCTCAGAAAAGCTGCCTGACGGCACCACGTCGATGCAGCACCTGCGCCAGCTCACCTGGGAAGGCGCTCGCAAGCGCTATCGCGACACCATCGGCCCCAGCGGCGAGCGTGGTTTCATTCCGCCGGAGATGCGCGCCCAGATCGACAAGGAGCTGGCGATCATCGACGCCCTCGATTACCCGGGCTACTTCCTCACCATGCGTGAGATCGTCCGCTTCTGTCAGGAGCGCGGCATCCTCTGTCAGGGGCGGGGATCAGCAGCGAACTCGATCGTCTGTTTCTGCCTCGAGGTCACCGCCGTCGATCCGGTGCGCATGGATCTGCTGTTCGAGCGCTTCATTTCCAAGGAGCGCGCCGAGCCGCCCGACATCGACCTCGATATCGAGCATGACCGGCGTGAAGAAGCGATCCAGCACATGTACGAGAAATACGGGCGCTCGCATGCTGCCATGGTCGCCAACGTCATCCGCTATCGATCCAAGTCGGCAGTGCGCGACGTCGGCAAGGCGCTGGGGCTATCGGAGACATCGCTCGACCGGCTCTCCAAGATGGTCGGACGCTGGGGCGGTATCGACGAGACGTCGTTCCGCCAAGCCGGGCTCGACCCCCATAACCCGACCATCGGTCATCTGATGCGACTGGCCAACGAGGCCATCGGATTCCCGCGCCACCTGTCGATCCACCCTGGCGGCTTCCTGCTCGGTCACGAGCCGGTACACGACCTGGTGCCGATCGAGAACGGTTCGATGGAGGACCGCACCGTCATCCAGTGGGACAAGGACGACGTCGAGGCTCTTGGCCTCTTCAAGGTCGATTTGCTGGGGTTGGGGGCGCTCACCCAGCTGCATCACGGCTTCGACCTGTTACGCGAGCACCGCGGCATCGACGCCGATATGACCACCATCCCCCCGGCCGACACGGCCACCTTCGACATGTGTTGCCGTGCCGACACCGTGGGTGTGTTCCAGATCGAGAGTCGCGCCCAGATGTCGATGCTGCCGCGTCTCAAGCCACGCACCTTCTATGACCTGGTGGTGGAGATCTCCATCGTGCGTCCTGGCCCCATCACCGGCGGCATGGTGCACCCCTACCTGCGACGCCGCGAGGGGAAGGAAGCCATCGACTACCCCCACCCGTGCCTGGAGCCGGTGCTCAAGAAGACCCTAGGCATCCCGCTGTTCCAGGAGCAGGTCATGAAGCTGGCCGTCGTCGCTGCCGATTACACCCCCGGCGAGGCCGACCAGCTACGCCGCGACATGGCCGCCTGGCGCAAGACCGGCCGCCTGGATCGTCACCGCGAGCGCCTCATCACGCGCATGATGGCCAAGGGCATCGAACAACAGTTCGCCGAGCGCATCTTCGACCAGATCCGCGGCTTCGGTGATTATGGCTTTCCCGAAAGCCACGCTGCCAGCTTCGCTTTGATCGCCTACGCCACTTCATGGATGAAGTGTCATTACCCGGCCGAGTTCACCTGTTCGTTGCTGAACTCGCTGCCGATGGGGTTCTACTCCGCCGCCACTCTGGTCGACGACGCCAAACGCCACGATGTGGAAGTGCGCCCAGTAAGCGCCGATGCCCCCTGGTGGGACTGCACCCTCGAGCCGGCTCCCCGGTCTCCGATTCCCGTGTCGGACCGAGTCACCTCGTATTCCCATGAGACCGCCGCAACGACGGCGGTTCCCTGCCCCACCCCCACGGTCTCGGACCGCGACCCCTCGCCGGCGCAGTCGCCTGCTGGCGGGCTCGCCATCCGCATGGGGCTGCGCTATATCAAGGGCCTGCGCGCCGACGAGGGCGAGCGCATCGAGGCCGCGTTCCGACAGCGCCCCTTCGGTTCGATTCGCGATTTCACCGAGCGAGTGCGGATTTCCGAGCGGGCGCTCAAGCGGCTCACCGAAGCAGGTTTCTTCGACCCTTTCGGGCGCTCACGCCGCGACGCCCTCTGGCAGATGCATGGCATTGTCGCCGCGAGCGCCGCTCCTGAGCTGGACATCGTCTCGGGTACACCTGGATCGCCGACCGACAGGAACCGCACCGTGCCGAGAACCGACGCCTCGTTCTCCGATGCGGCACCACCGAGCTTTACCGACCTGTCGGCTTTCGAGCAGATCGCCTGGGACTACCGCACCTCCGACCACTCCACTCGCGGCCACATCCTCGAACCGTTGCGCGGCCAGCTGGCAAAGCTCGGGATTCCCGACGCGCATACCGTCGGCCGCATGCGCGATGGTGCCCACGCCCGCTACGCTGGTATCGTCATCTGTCGTCAGCGCCCTGGAACCGCCGCCGGTGTTCTCTTCATGACCCTCGAAGATGAAACCGGCTTCGTGAACCTGGTGGTCTGGCCCCAGGTGTTCGAAAAGTTCAGCGTCATCAGTCGAACCACTTCCTTTCTTGGAGCGACGGGGAAGATACAGTCACATAATTCGGTCGTGCATCTGGTGGTCGACAGGCTCTGGCATCCGGACATCAAGCTCGAGACCACCCGGACAAGCCGCGACTTCCACTGACCCGGATCGACCTCCCAGACGTGTCTGATTCAACGGCCATGATCTACCGGATTACGCTCGAGTCGGACTTTCGTGCCCAGCTCAACGACACTGTCTACCTTCCACCGGACCTCGCCGATGAGGGTTTCGTTCACTGTGCTCTCGAGCCTTCGGTCATCCCGGTCGCGAACGACTACTACGCAGATACCTCCGGTCAGTTGCTCGTCGTGGAAATCGACCCTGCCAGGCTGACCTCCGAGACCCGTTACGAGGCGCCGGCGCCGACCGCCGGAGGTGGCTCCTCTCACCTGGCCAGTGCGACCCGGTTTCCGCACGTCTACGGGCCGATCAACCCGGACGCGATCGCCCGTGTCGGTGTGCTGGAACGAAGCGCCGACGGGTATGCGTGGCCACGTAGTTTCCATACGCTGGGTTCCTTCCTGACCGGACCCGTAGACTCTGACCAGGCTTCGACAACTACACTTTGAACACCACCACCCGAGGCGAATCATGACCACGATGCTCTTCGACCTGGCCGGGCTGGCGATCGTCGGCTGGGCACTGATGATCCTGTTGCCCGGATGGAGCGTCACCAAGCGCCTTGTCGGATGGACCGCGTTCCCGGTTGCGGTATCCGCCTTGTACACGATCGGCGTGGTGGCGATGCTGTCCCAGAGCGGACTCGGTGTCATGGCAGATTTCGGCAGCGCGGAGGGCGTGATCGGCCTCCTGGCACGACCTGATATCGCCCTTGTCGCCTGGATCCACATACTGGCGTTCGATCATCTGGTCGCCGTCGTCATCTTTCGTGACAACCGGCGCCACAATGTGGTCCCGTTGCCGGTTCAATCGGTCCTCTTGTTGTTGACGCTCATGCTCGGACCGGCCGGGTTCCTGGCCTACTGGACCATCCGGGTCACCCGGGGCCGGGGCGGCGAGATCGGCGGCGGCGAGACAACCGTACCGGAGGCCGCATGACCAAACCGATTGATGTCTGGAGCACCCTGCTGACGCAGCTCGGAAGGGAGCCCCGAGTGGCCTGGCTCGGCCTGCTCGGAGTCGCCCTCGGGGCGGTCTGTGCTTTGATCGGATTCGCACGAGGCTTCGGCGTGGCGCCCGAAGGAGACCTCTGGGAGACCGCTATCTTCAACGGATCGGTTGGCGTCTTTCTGCTAACCCAGGCGCTGCTGGCACCGGAAGCCGGGTTCACACGAAGAGCCCAGAGACTGTGGGGAACAGCGCTCATCGTGGTGGTCGTATACGCCTACGGAATCGAGACGGTTCAGGCGTTTCGCGGCTTGGACCCACGGTTCTCGAGATTCGGCGGAGCTACGGATCAGATATTGGGTGGGGTCTTTTTTCTCGACGCCATCGTCATCATGGTGCTGTTCCTCGTGCTCGCCTGGCGGTTCTTCCGATCCGAAGCGACCCCGCTGCGACTGGCCGTCCGCTACGCCACCGCTGCCTGCGCGGTGGCGTTTGCCATAGGAATCTGGATGAGCGTTTTCCTGAGCCGCATGGTTGGCGCCGAAGGCAACCTCTTGCCGATCCACGCCGCCGGTTTCCACGGGCTCCAGGCCGTCCCTCTCGTCGCTGTCCTGCTCGCATGGGGCGGAGTACAGCGGGAGGGCGCGAGACGCTGGGTTCACTTCGCGGGCATCGCCTGGTCAGGATTCTGTGGGGCGATCCTGTGGCAGGCTGCGGCGGGACAAGCTCCGGCGGAGCTTTCGCCGGCCATGCTGGTCACTCTGGTCTTCTTCGCCGCCTGGGCTGTAGCGGCCTTCGTCGCCCTCCGGGCTTGGATCCAACCGGCGACCGCCTGAAGCCTGCTGGCACTCGAGCGCTCCGCGCGCGGCGGCGATTCAGGGTGCTGCTGATTAGAGGATAGTGCGCGATGGCAATCGGTCAGATTCTTGGGATGGGCCGCGATCTTGCTATCCGTCGTCGTGCTGCTCGTCTTCGGGACGAACCGCCTTTTGGAGACGACAGCGGATCCGCCGCCCACGGACACCTTCAGGGTCCGTTGCGTAGAGCACCGTTGGATCGCGGTCTCAACACCCAGGCCGCAACGATCTTCTTCGGCGTCTCCCTGATGAAGGCAGTACATCACATTCGATGAAAACAGATCCATCTACATCGTGAGTGGATGATCAGGGTGTTCGCGCTGGCGACCGGAGTGGCCGGCATCCGCGCGTTCATCGGACTCTTCGTAGCTACTCTCGGAGCTGACCATGGAGGACGTGTACGGTGTGTCGTTCTGGCTCGGGTTCGGGGTCAATTTGTTGATCGCAGAGATTTGGATCAACCACACGCGCGCGGATCCACGGCGCGGTGACGCGGCGTGAAGCACGCGATTCGCCAGGAAGCCGACTCCGATACGACCGTTAGGCTGAGACGAACATGCGCAACGTGCTGATCACTTTGTTGGTCGTTGCCGTGCTTGTCGTCATTGCGGTGACTCAGCGCCACCGGATCTTGCTGTACGTCGCCGCCACCGGAGAGGTCCCGGCACTTTCCGAGCCGCTGGACGAGGGTCCCGACGTGACCTGGCACGGTGACTACTTCACCGTACAAGCGCTGGACGAGCGCACGTACGCGATCGGCGAGCCGCGTTACTACCAGCAGAACTATAGCTATCTGATCATCGGCGCCAATCGTGCCGTGCTGTTTGACGCCGGGCCCGGCCTGCGTGACATCCGACCGGTCGCCCAGTCCCTGACGGGTCTCCCGATCACGTTCATCCCGTCACATTTCCACTACGACCACGTCGGCAACGAGATCACGTTCGTGCACGTGGCGGTAGTGGATCTTCCCTACTTGCGAGCCCGGGCGCCGGACAACCGACTACAGCTCAGGCCGCTGGAACATCTTGGCGCCGGCGAGGGCTTCGAGGCTCCCACGCTGACGGTCGACGATTGGCTCGCCCCCGATTCGTTGATCTCCTTGGGCAGCAGAACTCTGCGTGTCCTGTACACACCCGGACATACCGAGGATTCGGTATCGCTGCTCGACATCGAGTCCGGGCAGCTCTTTTCCGGCGACTTTATCTACCCCGGGCCGCTGTACGCTTTCCTGCCGACCAGCGGCATGGATGACTACCTAGAGGGCACGGAAACCGTGCTCCGCGCGGCGTCCGCTGACTCAGCTGTCTTCGGCGCCCATCGCGACGCGCCACCTGGAGCGCCCGAGCTCGCGATAACCGATGTAGAGGACCTACAGTCCGCGCTGCGAGCGATCCGCAGCGGCGATCTCGAGGGTACCGGGATCTACCCTGTGGTCTACCGGGTCAACGCTCGTCTGGAGCTGCTGGCGGAGCCATGGTGGCTACAGGATTGGTAGACGGCGGGTCTGAACCATGACGTCGACGGAAGATCGGCAAGAACTACCGGACCGAGCGACATCTCGAGCGTGAACCGCTACGCGCTCACTTGCTGATCTGAAGATCCCAACCATCCGGATCCAGCACGTGATAGCTGTCGTAGTCAGGGTCGCCACCCTGATCCCGCCGCGGATTCAGTCCACGTCGCTCGAGTTCTTCGCGCACAGCGTTGGTATCGAAATCTTCGATCCGCCAGGCGATATGGTTGATGATGCCGGTCAGCGGTGGTCCTCCGGGCTCGCGCGGAGGCTGGCTCATCGGCCGACGGCTGTTGCGAACGATCATCTCGCCGACGTCGCCAATGCGCAGCGTGGCCTGATTCTCGCCGCTATCGCTGATCACTTCCCAGCCCATCAAATCGGCGTAGAAATCGCGGCTTCTCCCATAGTCGGCGACCGCGTACGAGATGTGATCCAAGCTGGCCGTGCGAAACGTGGCGGCGCGAGGCGCTGGGGTCGCCGCGCGGACGGATGCGTCTGGGAGGAGGGCCTGCGCCCCGGTTGCAGCAATGGCCAAACTGCGGATGAGTTGGCGACGGTCTAACTTCCCCTGCTCGAAGGCATCCAGCAGCTGGGAAATGGTGGTTTCCATTTGAGTCTCCTTCTCCTTGGCAGGCGAACAACGGCCCGGTGACGCTACCCTACAGCTTGACCCGAGACACCTTGCCAGGGACGGACAAGCGAGCGGTGAACACGATCGGCCTCATGCACACTGGAATCGGCGTGGCCGCCGTGGTTCTCGGCGCCGCCGTCGTCTTCGGGAAGAAGGGAACACGTCGGCACAGCTGGCTAGGGCGCTGCTATCTGATCGCGATGCTGCTTCTCAACGCGACCGCGTTGTTGATCTACGACCTCTTCGGTCGCTTCGGGCCCTTCCATGTTGCTGCGATCGTGAGCCTGGCGACCGTCTTGGCTGGATGGTGGCCTACCCTGAGGCGTCGGCCCGGCTGGGTGACGCGTCACGCCTACTTTGTCAGCTGGTCGTTTTGTGGTCTCCTCGCTGCGACTCTGGCCGAGATCACCTCGCGAGTGCCGGGTTGGGACTTTTCTAGGTCGGTAGCGTGGTCATCGGTGTTGGTTATCCTCGCCGGTGGCGTCGTCATCGGTCGCTGCGTACCGCGCGCTGTGAAAGGCTTGCAGGGCACGGAGGGCTCCGCGTGAGAAGGTGCTGCAGCACACGGTGGGGTGCAGCGAGCAACGACGCAACGACAGGCAGACCAGAATGAGCCACGATTCGACGCCAGGCGCCCGGCAGCTAATTCTGGCGTTCCTGGCCACGTTCGCAATCATGTTTGTCGCGCCGCTGCTCCCATACGGTGCTCTTGCCGCCCTGACGGGCCTCGAGCCACCTAGCGACGGCTCCGGGTCCTTCCTGATCGGCGTTATCGTGATGAAGGTGGGCGTCGCCTTCGGATTCGTGGCGATCTTCTACCTGGGGCGCGATTCGCTACGCGATCGCTGGCTCGGCTACGCCGGAGCCTGGTGGTTGATGTATGCCGTCGTCGAGGCAGGGCAGGCGATCGCTCCTGGCTACTCATGGCAAGAGGCGGGAGCGGGCGTCGTGGCTGAGGCCATTTACTTTCCGCTCTCAGCCTGGACAGTGCGGCGCTTGATCGTCGCTAGCCGCTGACGGCGACGGGGTCGTCGCCGGTGACCATCACCACCCACCGTTCGAGCCACTCGTTTCTTCAAGGGAGGGCGTCGACGCACGGCCGTCACGCCAGCGATTGTGCTCGGCGTCCACCCAATCGGAGAGATCGTTCGTGAGCGCTCTACGCACCATCGTCGGGATCGTGGTCGGATACTTGTCGTACGCGGCGGCGAGCATGCTGCTGGTCGGGACGGTAATGGCGGGCGCGGGAGCAGTGAGAACGCTCGTGACGCTGGTCGGCCTCCTTCTGATCGGACTGGGCTCAGGTCTGGTGACAACGGCGATCGCTGGCGCCCACGGGAGGTTGGCGAGCGCAATCGTCGGCGGGTTGGTTGCCCTGGCGACGCTGGCGAACCTTGCAATGCAGCTCGGCGCCGAGCCCTCCTGGTACAAATTGGG
Organism: Acidobacteriota bacterium; assembly: GCA_965197275.1. Taxonomy (GTDB): domain Bacteria; phylum Acidobacteriota; class UBA890; order UBA890; family WLXD01; genus DASCOT01. The sequence continues at coordinate 249,656 of CBDAMQ010000027.1, read as the reverse complement.
TACGCTGCTACTGACGGTACCGGCAATCGTGTTGGCGAGCCGTCGACAAGCTGTTGCCAAGAAGACGGACTGACCGGAGGCCGTCTCGGTACCACCGCCGCACGTGCCTCCGCACCTGCCAACGCGGCACGGATCTATCGAACCCGACAAATCAGGAGACACGACATGCGCGCGACACTCCCACTCCTGACAGCGAGTCTCCTACTGGCAGCAGCAAGCGCCGGCAGCGCCAGTCCGGCACAAGAGCAAGGCGCCGAGTCGAACAACGACCCGATCCGCATAGCTCGTCGGCAGGCTCGACCTGGCCCAGTACAAGGCCACCCTCCAGGGGCTGACGAAGTTCGGCGATCGACGACAGGGAACCCAACGCAACCGCGACGCCACCGATTGGATCGAGGCGCAGCTAAAGTCGTACGGGTGCACGCTCACCGAACGCGTCACTTACGTGTTTCCGCCGGAGAACGCTCCGGAACGGCGCCGGCGACGACGACCGCAGGGCGACGACGATCCTGGCCTCGAGACCTCGACCGGAGGTCTCGTCGGACGGAACGGGTCCGGCCCCGGCGGCAGCTCGATCTTCGGCTATCGTGGCCACACCGGCGTGAACAATGACCCGATGGCACAGCCCGACGAACAACTGCGTGAGCTGAACCGTGAGCCGGCCGTGGACGGGGAACGCCAGGAGGTCTACTGCACCAAGGTCGGCACCACGCACCCGGACGAGATGTATATCGTCGGGGCGCACATGGACGGTCACGGCTGGGGCGAGGCGGCCAACGACGACGGCTCCGGGACCGCCATCGTCATGGAGTTGGCCCGCATCTTCAACGCGCCCGACGTGCGGACCGAGCGCTCGATCCGTTTCGCGCTGTGGAACAACGAGGAGACTGGCCTCAACGGCAGCCGCGCCTACGTGGAGCAGCGCCAGGCGCTACAGGGGCGCGAGGATCCGCCCGGATCCGGCCGCTTCCCCGAGCCACGCTGGCTGGGGATGATCCAGCACGACATGATGCTGTTCGATCATGGCGCGCCGCGCGCCGACGGCACCGTCAGCCGCGATCAGCGTCCTGAGGCCGACGTCAACATCGAGTACCAGTCGGATTCCGCCATGGCGGCGGAATCACGCCAGCTGGCGTTTCTGCTCAAGGCGGCCAGCGATGCGTACGCAACCGACTATCCGGCAACCGTCGGCCCGCATATGACCAACACCGACTCCACACCGTTCATGGACGTGGTGCCGGCGATCAGCTTGCGCGAGAACGAGCGCGGTGCGCAGATCGGGGCAGGCTGGGATCCGAACTGGCATCAGCCGACCGATCGGTTCTCGACGTTCAACGACGACGATTTCCGACTCGGCCTGAACGCCGCGCAAACCACGTTGGCCGGGATCGCGCAGCTCACCGAGGCCAAGATCATCGAGCCCTAGTGACCGTGTGCCGGAACGTTGGAGGAACATCGCCGCTAGCGCGGCAGCTCACACATCAAACACGCGTTGTTGCCGTCGGGATCCTTGAAGCCCACCAGCCATAGTTCGCTGTCTTCGGTACGGTGTACGACATGCGGTTCGCGGGCGAAGTCCACGCCGCGTTGCCTCAACGTTGCGTACGCCTCGCGGATCGACTCCACCCGGTAATAGATCAGCGGGCTGGAACGAAACTCGGGATTCTCCGGCTTCCTCAGATAGAGGCGCACGCCGCCACAGTCGAAGAACGCCATCGGCTGTCCAGCTACCTCGAAGAGGAGCTTCATTCCGAGCACGTCGCGGTAGAACGCGACGGCGCGCGGGACGTCGTTGACGCTGATGTGGATCTGCCCGATGGCATTGATGCGGAGGTCAGTGGCCATGGTCCTCTCCCCGGGTGTGCGGTTGTCGCGAGGGTCACGAGCGGACTAGAATCGATAACACTATTAATGATTCATAGTGTTAACTATCTATGTCAAGCTTACCGATTCCCACCGGCCTGGCCGATACGCGCGTCACCCGGACAGCCAACCGCCTCCACTCGGCCGCCATTCACCTGTTGCGCCGGGCGCGCACGGCCGACCAAGCGACCGGTTTGAGTCCGGAGCGCCTCTCGCTGTTGTCGGTCCTGTGCTTCGCGGGTGCCAGAACCGTCGGCGAACTCGCCACAGCCGAGATGGTCTCGGCGCCCGCCATCTCCCGCATCCTCAACCCGCTCGCGGAAGCCGGACTGGTCCGTCGTGAGCGTGCTACTTCAGACCGTCGGCGGGTCATCGTTCATGTCACGGCGAAGGGGCGACGGTTGATGGACGCCGCCCGTCGGCGCCGCCTCGAACGCATCGCCGCGGAGCTCGAGCGCCTCGACGAGCGCGAGCTCGGGGTCCTCGAAGCTGCAACGGAGGCACTCGATTCCCTCGGGCGGGCTCGAGGGCAGGGCACATGACGGATCGGCCGTCGCTACAGCGCGTCATCGGCGTACGCGCGCTGGCAGCAAACACCATCAACATGACCGTTGGCGCCGGGATTTTTCTGCTGCCGGCACTGGTGGCCGCTCAGCTCGGCACGGCCGCAGTGTTGGCATATCTGGTCTGCGGTGCGGCGATGTTCCTCATCCTGCTGTGCTTCGCGGAGTCCGGGAGTCGCGTTTTCGAGTCCGGAGGAGCGTGCGCCTACGTCGAGGCCGCGTTCGGACCGTTCGCCGGGTTCCTGGTCAGCACGCTCTACTGGCTGGGGTACGCGGTCGTCTCCATCGCCGCGGTCGCCAACGGGCTGCTCGACACGTTGAGCAGCGTGGTGCCGGTGCTGCACCAACAAGTTCCGCGCCTCGCTTTCCTGGGCGCGATGTTCATGGGGCTGGCCTGGATCAACATCCGTGGAGCCAAACGCGGTGCACGAGCGGTCGAGATTCTGACCCTCATAAAGCTCCTGCCCCTAGTCGGCCTGGTTCTGATCGGGTCGTTCTTTGTTCACGCCGAGAACCTGGCGATCGAAACAGTTCCGTCCCTTGGCACTTTCGGTGCCGCGACGCTGATGCTGTTCTTCGCTTTCGGGGGTGCGGAAGCGTCCCTCACACCGAGCGGCGAGATCCGCGATCCGGCGCGCACAGTTCCCTTCGGCCTCCTCTCCGGCGTAGCGGGAATCCTTGCCCTTTACCTCGGCCTTCAGATCGTTGCCCAGGGCGTGCTCGGGGCGCAGCTGGCGAACGAGACGGAGGCACCGCTCGCGGTCACGGCACAAAACACGGTCGGCGGCCTGGGAGCAACGATCCTGCTCGCTGGCGCCGCGATTTCCATGTTCGCTACCTGCGTGGGAGACCTGCTCGGATCGCCGCGAGCAGTGTACGCCTCGGCGCGCGACGGGATCCTGTCGACACGGCTTGCCGCCATTCACCCGACCTTCCGGACACCACATATGGCGATCGCGTTCTACGGTTTGATGGCGTTCGCATTCGCAGCGACTGGCGCCTTTCAATCCCTCGCGGTCCTGTCGACAGTGGCCATCCTGCTCGTCTACCTGGCGACTGTCGCTGCTACGGTCGTGCTCAGACGTCGCGATGTGCGTGCCTCAGACAGAGTGTTCAAGCTCCCAGGGGGCCCGCTGATCCCAGGTCTGGCAGCCGCTGTGATTCTGTGAGCTCCTGTCGCAGGCAGCCCTGGCCGACTGGATCGCGGTGGGGGCGATGATCGGCATCGCTGCACTGTTCTACGTGGCTCGCCAATCAAGGACCGGCGCTGCCTGAGCCTGAGATGGATCGATGACCGATGACCCCGTGGCGCTGACCAGGTTACGAAAGATCTGTCTCGCACTGCCCGACACCAAGGAAACCGAGACCTGGGGCGAGCCGCATTTTCGCGTCGGCGAGAAGATCTTCGCCGGCTATGGCGACGAAAAGGGCAAGACCGTCATCGGCTTCAAGCTCGAGAAGGACACCGCGCGCCAGATCGTCGAGGACCCGAATTTCTGGCCGGCACCCTACGTCGGCAAGCACGGTTGGGTGTCGATGGATGTCACGAGCATCGACGACTGGGAAGACGTACGGGCGCTGATTCTCGAGAGCTATCGGCTCATCGCCCCGAAGAAGAGCCTCGCCAAGCTCGAAGCCGCAAGCAGCGACCGACGTGCCCGAGGGAGCGCTAGGGCTTGATGGCTCTGTAGACGAGCGATACCGCGTCATCCTTGCGCGGATCCGTGCGCCGGCGAGGCCGCGCGCGACGAAGGTCCGTTGACACCAAGGCGGTCGATCTGCTGACCTTGCCCTGCTCCCCAGCCCCCGCCACGCAACGAGAAGATCTGATGCGACGTTTCCCGGCACTGTTCGCGCTGCTCGTCACGGCGCCGACCTTCTCGATGTCCGAGCCAACCGTGGCGCAAACGGCCGCCGGGTTCGAGGACGTCGCTGACGCGATCGAGCGTGCGCTCGTCGACTACGACGTGCCGTCGATCGCCGTGGCCGTCGCTCAAGATGGTGAGATCGTATGGGAGCAGGGGTTCGGATGGGCCGATCGCGAGGGGCGCATTGCGGCCACCGAGCACACGATGTACTCGCTGGCGTCGATCTCCAAGCCGATCACCACCACCGGTCTGATGATCCTGGTGGAGCGGGGCCTCGTCGATCTGGACGTGCCGGCCAACGACTACCTCGGCGACGCCAAGATCAACGGCCGAGCCTTCGACGCCCGCCTGGCGACCGTCCGACGCGTCGCCACCCACACCGCCGGCCTGCCGCTCCACTACCAGTTCTTCTACCGCGACCAGCCGTACCGACGGCCGCCAATGGACGAGACGATCCGCCGCTACGCCAACCTCGTCACCTCACCCGACGAGCGCTGGCACTACTCCAACCTCGGCTACGGCATCCTCGACACCATCATCGAGCGGGTCTCCGGCCGCTCCTACCCCGACTACATGCGCGAGGAGGTATTCACACCCTTGGGGCTAACCCGAACCTCCGTCCACATCGGCGATGGCATGGGATTGTTCGCTGCAACCCGCTACGCCAGCGACCAGAGCCGCATCCCGTTTTACGACTTCGATCACCCGGGAGCCTCGGCCGTTTTCAGCAGCGCTCACGATCTGATTCGATTCGGGATGTTCCACCTCAAGAACCGGCTACCGGAACAGCGTCCAATCCTCTCGGACGAATCCATCGATCTGACGCACGATCCTGTGGCACGAACCTCCCCGCGGACGGAATACGGCCTCGGCTGGACGATCCGGGAGCTACCTGGCGGGATCCGCGTTGCGCGCCACGGCGGCGGCATGGGCGGCGTACGCACCGAGCTAGCGATCGCACCCGACGAGAACGCCGCGCTGGTGGTGTTGATCAACGCCGCTGTCCCGTTGACCGACTACATCAGCAACATGATCTGGGCCACTCTTTTCCCCCGCCGCGTCCGGCCAACAACTCCGCCACCGACGGGCGATCGCGCCGGCCCACCGCCGTGGGGCCCCGAGTCGCCGCCCGCGACGCGGAAGCGCGCGATCGAGGGTAGCTGGGCCGGTGAGGTCGTCACCTATCTGGGTTCGATCCCGCTGCGGCTGGCTATCACCCCGCAAGGACACGTTCACGTGAAGCTCGGCACGCAGTTATGGACGTTGCTCAACCGCTCCCGCTTCGACGCCGGTACCCTGCGGGGCTCGTTCAGCGGCGACCTCGGCACCGAGGACGCCAACCGCACACCCCACCTTCTAAGCCTCGAGCTGCGCTTGCGGGACACCGTTATGAACGGGTCCCTGACCGCCCTTTCTACGCCGGCGGTCCGGGTGGGTAACGCACTGACCCACTGGGCGTCGGTGAGCCGGCGCTAGCGGCGATAGGACCGTCTGACCAGCTCCACACCTGGGCAAGATGAAATGCCTCAGGCGTCGCCGAACCGCGACGACTCGAACGCTCGTGCCCTCTCCGGATTGATCACCCGCATCACCATGGGCTCGAAAAAGCTCAGCGGCAGCGATTCGTACTCGGGATCGAACGCGGTCTGGTCGTACTTGGCACAGAAGCGCACCGTCTGCTTGTAGGCCGGATGATCGCGATACTCATCACGCACGTTGCGGTCCTGGCCCGTTCCCTTGCGAATGTGGAACAGCTGGAAGATGCCGTGGTGCTTGAGCATCCAATAGTGATTGTCGGAGATATAGGGGCGCAGGATCTCGGCACCGACATCATCGTGATTGTAGGGCGATAACTGGTCGGCAACGTCGTGCAGCAGAGTGACGACGATCATCTCCTCGTCCTCGCCGGCATGGTGAGCTCGAGTTGCCGCCTGCAGGCTGTGCTCGTACACGGTCACCATGTCGAACTCGGTGTACTCGCCGGTCCCCGCCCTTTCCATCTGCCGGAGCAGCTCGAGCAAGATCTCCCCCGGCGGGGGGCGCATCTGCTCCGCCAGCTCGTCCATGCGCTGGATATCCGCCTCGGTCAGATCCTCGAGCTTCCTGATCTTGCGTGCGGCCTCTGCCATGACTGCCTCTCCCGAAAAGCCGGTTCCGCCTACGCGAATCGTCCCGCGCGGAGGCTCTACTCGCCGGTGTCCGACGTGTCGGCGGACGATAGCATGCGTTCGATCATGAATATCCCTGAGCGAATCGAGAACATCCTACCCGGCATCTGACCTCGCTCCGCGCGTCGTGCGCTTCCGCGTTGCATCTAACGCGTGATCGAATACTCTCGCAAAGCTCCAGCCGTACCGACCGACGACCAAAGGGACCCGACATGATCTCGCCGCGTACCTCGCGTCAGGAAATCCTCCAGAAGCTGCAGAAGAAGCTCGACGCACGCACACCGATCATGATCTCCAGCGCCGGCAGCGGGCTGGTGGCCAAGTTGCTCGAGCGGGCCGGCGTCGATTGCATCAATACGTTCTGTGGCGCACGCCTGCGGTCCAACGGCTGGGGAACGATGTCGATGATGTGGCCCAACATCGACTCCAACAAGCAGACGCTCGATTACACGCAGCAGGACATCCTGCCGGCGATCAAGGGCGACGCGTTCATCTGTGCCTGTCTCAACCCGAACGATCCGCTGCGCGACATGCGCACGGTGCTGCAGGATCTGAAGAACATGGGCGTCGAGAGCGCCTCCAACATCGGCCCGTCGGTGAGCTACGTCGACAAGGACTCCAACCTCCGCAAGGTGCTGCGGCAGAGCGGCATCACCTTTCAGGTAGAGATCGACATGCTCAAGCTGACCCGAGAGATGGACATGGTGAGCGTCGGTCTCGCCTTCGACATGGAAGACAGTGTCCGCATGATCGAGGAGGCCGCGCCGGATGTCTTCTGTTTCCACGCCGGAACGACCAAGGGCGGAATCCGGGGCTACGACTCGGGCGAGACGATCGACGTCACCGCGGAGCGCACCGAGCAGGTGTACTCCAGGGTGCGCGAGATCAACCCGAAGACCATCCTGATCGCGCACGGTGCCGCCATGGAAAACCCGGAGGACGCGCAATACATGCTCGACCACACCACCGGGCACGGGTTCTGGACCGGCTCGTCGACCGAGCGTCTGCCCATCGAGCGCGCCGTGCTGGCCACCGCGGCCGAGTTCCGCCAGCTGGCCTTCAACGCTTGAGCCCGTGACATGACCACGACCATCGCGGTGCTGGCCACCCTCGACACCAAGGGACCTGAGGCTCGTTTCCTGGCCGACCAGATCGAGTCGCAGGGCAGCGCAACGATGCTGGTGGATATCGGCGTGGTGGGAGATCCCACCACCGAACCGCACGTCTCACGGGCGCAGGTCGCGGCAGCCGGCGGAACGTCGCTGCAGGAGATCCTCGAGGCTCCCACACGGCAAGCGGCCTCGCCGGTGATGATCGCCGGTGCCATGCGCCTGTTGCTGGATGCCATCGCACAGGGAACGGTCGATGGCGTCGTCGGCCTCGGCGGCACCCAGGGCACCTCGAACTGCGCCGGCGTCATGCAGGGGCTGCCGTACGGCTTCCCCAAGGTGATGGTGTCAACCGCAGCCTCCGGCGACACCTCGGCGTTCGTCGGCATCAAGGACATCACGATGATGTTCAGCGTCGGCGACATCCTGGGACTCAACCCGGTCACCAGGAAAATCCTCGCCAACGCCGCTGCGGCCGCGCATGGCATGGCCTGTTCGGAGGTCCAGCTCGACATCGCCCCGGGCGCCAAGCCGCTCATCGGCATGACGAACCTGGGCGTGCTCACCGACGGCGCCATGCTTGCTGTCCAGTACTTCCGCGACGCCGGCTATGAGGTGATCGTCTTCCACGCCGTCGGTTCCGGCGGGCGGGCGATGGAACAGATGATGAAGGACGGTCTCATCGGCGCCGTTTTCGACTACGGCCTGGGCGAGATTCCGGACGAGATGTACGACGGTCTGCGCGCCGCCGGCCCGGAGCGGCTAACGGTAGCCGGGAAGCTGGGATTGCCGCAGGTGATCTGCCCGGGGGGCTTGGAACACATCGGTTTGCTGACTGAGCCCAATACCATTCCGGCGCGCTATGAAGGCTACGACGTCGCCTTCCACAACCCCATCATCCTGGCGATCCGACTCAAGGCCTCCGAGATGGTCGAGGTCGCTAGAGAGGTCAACAAACGCCTCTCGCACACGACAGACAAGGCGTACTTCATGATGCCCAACCGCGGCACGAGCCGGTACGGGGTCGCAGGCGCCGAGCTGCACGACCCCGAGGGCGACGCGGCGTTCTTGGCCGAGATCAAGTCAGGACTGCCGGACAACATCGAGCTGCTCGAGAGAGACTTGCATGCTGAAGACCCGGCCTTCGTGAAGGAAGCCGTCGACCGGCTCATCGCGCTCATCGAGGGCTGAGCGAAGCGGTCAGCGCAGGAAACAGTCAGCGCAACACCGCCAGCCCGTCGGTGGACGTGTGGAATTGCTACGGCGAGCCAGGGTCCGATGCGAGGCGGTCGAACTCGACCGGGCGATACCCGCCCCTGGCGCGGAACCAGAGCAAGAGTCCCAGGTAGGCCGCCAGCATGATGACCGGCAGGATCACGACCTTTCGCAGGGCCGTCATCTTTCCCTCGTTGGTAACCGATGCCAGCACTTCGGCATCCGGGGCCACACCGGCGTCCCGCAGGGCCACTGCTTCATCGGTGAGGGCGCGATAGTCGCCGAAGATGCTCGGTGGGCGATCCTCTACGTAACGAGCGACGAGCTCCGGACGACTCGCTTCCAGGGCGTCGACGACGTTGGTGTCCTGGAGATTACCCAGCCAGACGTTACCGAGAACACCCACGCCGAGCATGCCGGCGCCGGCGATAACGTTGAGGGTCATAGCGCCGCCGCGGGGAAACTGTTCCGAGACGAAGCCCAGGGTGGTCGGCCAGAAGAAAGTCTGTCCGACCCCGTAGACGGTTGCGGCAATGATGACCACCAGGGCGGTGGTGTCAGGGTCGCCGCCAAGTACCGACAGCCAGAAGATGCCGGCCGCCACCAGCGCGGCGCTAATCGCCAGGACTCCGAGAGGCTGCAGGCGCTGCACCAGCGGACCGCACCGGAAGCGCAGCACCATCATGATCAGCGCGGTATAGACCAGCACCCAGCCCGCGTCGATACCGAGCGTGCTGCCGATCGCCGGCCCGAGCAGATCTTTGACCCAGCTGTCGGTACCGAGCTCGGTGGTGGCGAGGAAGAGCATGAGCACCAGCATGAAGACGAACAACGGTCGGCCGAACGAGCGGGCGTAGAAGCCGTATACCGCTGCCATCGCGGCGGCAATCGCCACCTGGGCGCCGAGACTCATCAGGGCTTCGATGCCCAGAACGTTGGTCGTCAGCTCCATCACGATGAGCAGGAAGGCAACGAACGCGCCTCCCCAGCCCACCTCGGCCAGCATGTCACGATACGAGACGCTGGCCGCCACCCGCTCACTCACCGGAAACTCCATCCGCAGCATCATCGCGCCGTATATGAACGTCGGAATGAGAATCATCGCGATCTGCCACTGCCAGGGCACGGCGTCGCCCACGCTCAGAACCACGATCCCCGTGATCACCAGCCCGCCCGGCCATCCAGCGTGCAAGATGTTTAGCCACTTCGTCTTGTCCTTGGCGTACACGGTGGCGATCAACGGATTGATCACCGCCTCGACGGCGCCGTTGCCGAGCGCCCCGATGACGCTCGCCCAGTACAGCATCTGGTAGCCGGTGGCGGTGATTGTCAGCACCGCGAAGAGCACATGACAGGCGAACGCGAACGCCATCGCCTTGCCATAGCCCACCCTGTCGATGATCAGGCTGAAGAGGATGATGCTGGCGCCGAAGGGCCAGAAGCCGGCCCCGAAGATCGTCCCCACCTGCGTCTTGTCGAGCGCGTAGGCACTCTCCCACACGCCCATCAGGTTGATCCGCAGCATGAAGGCGAAGGCAGTCGTGACCAGGGCGATGAAGGACGCCGTGAAGAGCATCTGGTTCGAAGAGGTGGGTTGGCTCATGACGTTCTCGACCCGAATACGCGGGACTCGGTGGCGGTTGCCGAACCTATCCGGCGCTGGACGATAACAGCGGCGTCCGCCCCCAACAACGGCGCCGCGATGTAGGGTCACCGGTCATGGGTATCAGGGGAATCGTCCGCCTGACAGCAGCATCCTGGATCTGTGCTCTCGGCGTGTGGGCATCCGCACCGCACGGCTTGAACGCAGGCACCCTGCCCGGTGGCGCCGAAACGACGTCTGAATCCCAGGCGTTTCCGTCGCCGATGACCTGGTCCCACGTACAGGCGCTGCCAGCTCCGGAACCGGTCGCCCGGATCGAGTACGGCGAGCTCTCTGACCAGTTTGGCGAGTTGCGCCTACCACCGGGTGCAGGGCCACATCCAGTCGCCGTTCTGATCCACGGCGGCTGTTGGCTGCAAGACTTCGACTACTCGTATTTTCGTCACCTGGCTGCAGCCGTGGCGCAGGCGGGCATCGCCACCTGGACAATCGAGTACAGACGGGTCGGGGGCGCCGGGGGCTGGCCGATGACTTTCCTCGATATCGCCGACGCCATCGACCACCTCCGCAGCCTGAGTGGGTCCCATCCGCTGGACCTCACCCGGGTCGCCGTCGCTGGCCACTCGGCTGGAGGACATCTCGCACTCTGGAGCGCCACCCGCGCTCGACTGGATCAGCAGAGCGAGCTCTACCGCCCATCTCCCCTGGCCATTCGTGGCGTCGTCGCCCTGGCACCGATCACGGATCTCACGGCCTATCGCATCGGTCCGGCGCAAAGCTGCCACGGCGCCGTTGATCCGTTGATGGGCGGCAGCCCCGAGACCCGTCCCGAGCGCTACGAAGACGGCTCACCCGCGGCTCGACTGCCCCTCGGCACACCGATGGTTCTGGTGAACGGCGCCGCCGATCCCATCGTCTCCGCCGATGGAGTACGCGCCTTCGCGAAGGCGGCGACGGCGGCCGGGGATGACGTGCGCGTCGAGATCATCGCCGGCGCCGGCCATTTCGAGCCGTCCGTGCCCGGGTCCTCGGCCTGGTCGGTGGTTCGGGAGGCTCTGACGCGGCTCGTGCGTAGCCGCGCCGTATCTGACCCGTCGGAGCAGGCAGCATCTGGCGGTTTTCCTGACTGACTCGTAGCTAGCGCGCCTCGACAGCGAGCAACGATTCGTCGAGCGCGGCGGCGAAGGCGTCGACCTCATCGTCACCCATCGGCGTCGACAAGCACCCCAGCACTCCGCGCACGCCCAGAAGGATGCCGTGGTTCAGCATCTCCGCGGCGATCGTCGCCGAGCCTGGCTCGTAGGCGAAGCTGGCGACCAGACCGCGAAAGTCGCGAATCGGCGATTCCGTCAACAGCAGACCGAATAGCGAGCCCCGCCCGGTAACCTGACACCGGATCCCGTGTCGATGGACGACGTCCGCAATGCTGACCCGCAATCGATCGGCAAGAGCGTCCATCCGCTCATACGCCTCCGGCGTCATCTGCCGCATGGTCTCGTACCCGGCCGTCATGGTGACCGGATTGCCGTTGTAGGTCCCACCGTGGTGCACCTTCTCACCCAGGCGGTGATCGAACACCTCCATCACGGCCTTCTTGCCCATGACCGCGCCGACCGGGAACCCACCGCCGATGATCTTGCCCAGGGAAACGAGATCGGGCTCGATGCCATGGGCAGCACAGGCACCGTGGTAGCTGACCCGGAACGACAGCACCTCGTCGGCGATGAGCAGAATGTCGTGCTGCTCGGTAACCCGACGCAGGAACTCGACGAAATCCTGATCCGGGGCGACAAAGCCGAGGGCGGCCGGGAGTGGATCGAAGACGACCGCTGCAAGCTCGTCGGCGTTGCCGTCAATAAGCGATCGACACGCCTCGATATCGTTCCAGGGCAACGTCACGACGTCGTCGAGCAGGCTGTGCGCCATGCTCGGTTCCAGCGTCGTGCGCGGGCGCTGCGCATCCCCCCAGTTGTGGGGACGCGAGCTATCGCTCGCCTGGGCGTAGTCGTACACCCCGTGGTAGCAGCCCTCGAACTTGGCCACCTTGGAACGACCCGTGAATGCCCGCGCGGCGCGGATGGTCAACAGCACGCCCTCGCTGCCGGAGTTGGCGAAGCGAATCTGCTGCATGCCCGGCACACGTTCGAGGAGCAACTCGGCGAGGCGAACGTCGCTTTCGGTGGGCATTGCGAACGCCGTACCACGACCGATCACGTCGCGCACGGTCGCAGTAACTACCGGATCGGCGTGACCACGGATCAGCGCCGTGTAGTTGTTGATGAAGTCGATGCGCTCCTCCCCCTCCACGTCGGTGACTAGGCAACCTTCGCCGCTGGCGGCATAGATCGGATACGGATCCATGATCAGCGTGTGCCGGCTGTTGCCTCCCGGCATCACCCGCAGCGCCCGATCGTAGAGTGCTCGTGAGCGCGAGCCTTCGTCGAGATAACCGGTGGTGATCGGAGGCTTCCGATCGGTGACCGTCATCCTTGCCTCCAGGGCGCTCGGGTTGTCAGATCTGCTCTTCGAACGGCGACCATCGGTTCGCCCGCGTGCACCAGATCAGATACAGGGCGATCAGGCCATCGAAGCCGATGCACGCGATCGGTACGTCGACCATCAGCTCGGGTAGTTGCCGCGGCAAGAAGTCCCACGCAATATGCACCGCCCAAGCACCGGCCAGATACCAGGACGAGCGGAAGATCCCCAACGCGCCAAGCGTCACGAAAGTGAAGAAAGCGACAACCTCGATTGGGCCACCCACCTGGAGATATGTCATTCCCAGCCAACCAGTGAATGCTGCCCAACCGATCTGTTCTGGGTCCGGGCCCAGAATCCTGAGCGCCACGACCAGGATCCCGGCGAAAGGCACAGCTGCCGGAATCAGCACACCGGCGTCTGCCGCCGCCCCGACGCCTACGGTAGCGACGACGATCAGGAATACGACATAGACGGTGACCGCGGTTCGGCGCAGGATTCGACCTCCCGACTACCCAGACGGCTACCGATCCTGCTAAACCGGGAGCAAGAACGTAGCGGCCGCATGAAATAGCGCTGTCAGCTTACCTCGACGCTGAGCGTTGTTGTCAGGGCGATCAGCCACACCCTTAGGGAGAACGTCGTGGAGATACCCGGTAGTCAGGCGAGCTCAGCGTGATATCCGACCGGGCGCGGACCTGGCTCAAGCGCGGCGGGATCGTCGTTGCCGTGCTCCTGCTGCTCGGCTTGCTCGCATTGGAGACGGTGCGCTTCATCGGAACCCGCGCCGGAGTGGTCGAGGTGGCGCTGCCGCACGGCAGCGAGATCGAAGCGCTCTCGCGCGATAGCGACTACTTCGACGCCTACCGGGTTACGGTTGCCGAGGGTCCGGTTTCGTTGACCGAGGTGATGGAGCATCTGATCGGAGCCCCAGGACCCGGCGTGGAGGGCGTTGACGCCGGCCGTGCCGACAACGAAGTCGTGGTCCCGGGGCGCGCGCCAGGTCTGAGATTCTTCGTTTCCTATCACGTCGAATCCCGCCGCGGGTCGACCGACCTCACGATGAGCACCGTAGTCGTCTACGACTCCTGGCTGGGCGCCGTCTACTTCACTCCCGTCAAACAAGTGCATCGGCGTCTCTTGCCGTTTCTCTTTTCCCGCCTGGCTCGACGGATCGCCCCTATCAGTCCGTTCAATGAATGACATGAGCAGGCAAAGGAAACGCGCGCATCTCAAGCGCCCACGACATCCCATGCCGGCGTACGTTCGGAACGCCCTCGAAGAGCGTCATCTCATGTCCGCCTACCAGGCACGGCCCCCGTACCAGCGCAACGACTACGTCGGCTGGATCACCCGGGCCAAGCGCGACGATACCCGGTCGCGTCGCCTCGAGCAGATGCTGACCGAGCTCGAGGCCGGCAACCGGTACATGAAGATGCGCTGGCGCAGCCGCGATTGACGTAGGCGATCCATGGCGCAGCGCCAATACGTCGACGTCGCCTGCACCTGCGGTAGGTCGCTGGCTCGCTACCGCAAGCGCGGCAAAGGTCGGCTGGTCAAAATGTTCCTCCACAAGATCGCCGCCGACCCGGCGGGGATCTTCCTCACCGACCCTCCGGCAAAGCTCCACGACGAGATCCATTGTCCGGCTTGCGGTAGTCGCGTCGCCACCCTCCATATGATCCGTGGCCGTCCGGCGGCCAAGGTCAACCAGGGGTGCGTACGCGTAGTCTGAATTCGACAACGATGTGGGCGGTCGGTCGGATACTCCTCGGGCAATCGACCATGGTCGTGCACGAACGACCGCGTTACTATTCGCGATTCGACTTCGACCGCCCGAGCTCGGAGGTCCCAGGTGAGCACCACGCCGCTTTCCCGCCGCCGCTTCCTGCAGACTGCCGGCGCCGCCGGCGTTTGGGTACCAACATCCGTGAAGGGCTACTCGGCAGACGAGATGCGGTCGATGGCCGCTGACGGTTCGATGCCGCAGAACGACGTATCCAAGCGGGAGCTCGACACGCCAGCGCTGTGCGTGGATATCGACGCATTAGAGAGCAACCTCGCCACCTGTCAGCGCACCGTCGCAGGCAACGGCATCGCCAGCCGTCCGCATGCCAAGACGCACAAGTGCCCGACCATCGCTCGTATGCAGCTCGACGCAGGGTCGGTGGGCATCTGCACCGCCAAGGTGAGCGAGACCGAGGCCATGTACGAGCACGGAATCCTGCAGATCTTGATGACCACTAGCAACGTGACGCCGTTCAAGATCAACCGCGCGATGAGCCTGAGGAAGAAGTGCTCGAGCTTCATTCAGGCCACCGACACGCCCGACAACGCCCAGGACCTCTCGGACGCCGCACAAGCAGCTGGCGTCGTCGCCGATGTCGTGGTCGATGTGGACCCTGGAACCCATCGCACCGGCATCACCGGGGGTCAGCCGGCCCTCGAGCTGGCACAGCGCATCGACCGACTCCCAGGCCTCCGGCTGCAGGGTCTGCTGTGCTACGACGGCGGCTCGCAGCATGTGAAGGGCTTCGACACGCGACGGGCGCAGACCCTTCAGCGGCTGTTGGCAGGCGTCGAGACAGCCACCCTCTTCGAGCGCTCCGGTCTCAGCACCGAGATCTTCAGCGGCGGTGGTACGGGTACCTACAACATCGACCACGAGTCGCCCGGGCTCACGGATGTGCAGGTGGGTAGCTACGTGTTCATGGACGCGCAATACATGGCCATCGGCGGTGCCTCCGACCCGCACCTTTACTCCGACTTCCAGCCTGCGCTGACCATCCTCACGACGGTGCTCAACGACCAGTACGACGGCCAGGTCACAACCGACGCCGGCGCCAAGGCATGCACCATCAACCAGCCATGGCCGATCGTGAAGGGTGAGTCCGGGATGCAGTACCGCTCGGGCTCCGACGAGTTCGGGGTGCTGCGTTACGACGACCCGTCGCGTACCTATCGCGTCGGCGATAAGGTCGAGCTCATCGTGTCGCACTGCGACCCGGTGGTGAACCTCTACGATCAGATGTACGCCATCCGCGACGACCGCGTCGAAGCCGTCTGGCCCGTTGCCGCAAGAGGTCTGTCCACCTAGTGGCCTGTAACAGATGATCAGCGTCGCACGCGCCCGCGGGAGAACCGCCATGCCTCTCAAGTACGACATCGGCCAGAAGTTCCCGGATCACAGCCTCGAGAACGACAGCGGGAACCTGGTGTCGATTTCTGACCTGGCGGGCCGGCTGCCGCTGTTCGTGGTGTTTTATCGTGGCCCGTGGTGACCGAAGTGACAGCTACAGCTGTCGGAACTGGTCCAGTTCCAACGTGCCGCTGAGGTCGCCTACTGCCGGATCGCCGTTGTTTCGGTCGACCCGCCCGAGACGCAAGCGGCGCTAAGAGCCGATCTCGGCGCGGAGTTCAGCTTCCTCAGCGATCAAGGATTGCAACTCACCGAGGCCCTGGGAATTCGTGAGACAACCGATACCTACCACGGTCCCTTACCCGTCCCCTTCACCTTTGCACTACTCCCCGATCTGGCCATTCACCGGATCTTCAACGGCTGGTATTTCGTCGGGAGACCGACACCGGAAAAACTGCGCCTCACAGCACGCGAGATGATTTTCAAGAGCATGCCGAACCCCGATTTCCGAGGCGAGTAACGTTGCGGAATCTCCCGCGAGGGGCCCGGTGAGCGAACGTAGCGCAGTCGTGGTCGGTGGCGGTCCGGCGGGCGCCCTCTTGGCCTATCTCCTTGCCAGCCGAGGCATTCCCGTAACCCTGGTGGAACGCCACTCGGATTTCGCGCGTGAGTTCCGCGGCGAGGGACTGGCTCCGGGTGGACAGAAGATGTTCGACCAGGCTGGCCTTTGGGAAGAGTTCCTGTCCCTGCCGCATACGGTTCTAGGCGGGGCACAGCTGCATTTCAAAGGGCACCGTTTCCTCAGCCTCCGGCTCAACTGGAAAGATCGTTTGCCGCCGCGATTCGTCTCGCAGCCGGCAATGCTGGAGATGCTCATCGAGCAGGCCGCCGCTCATCCAGAGTTCACCTTTCGCCGCGGCGTGAGCGTCGCCGGGCCAATACACGACGGCGACCGGGTTATTGGCGTCGAAGTACGCGGTTCGGACGGGCCGGAGCGTATCGAAGCCGACTACATCTTTGCCTGCGACGGCCGCTTCTCGACGATGCGAAAGCAATGCCGGTTGGATCAACCACGCCGACCCGAATAGTTCGATGTCGTGTGGTGCAAGCTACCGATGCCGGCTTTCTGCGACGGGCAGGTCCCTACCGTACGAGGTTACTTTGGCAGTGGCCATTTCGGCCTTTGCATCCCTTCGTATGACGGTCTCTTGCAGCTCGGTTGGGTGATCAAGAAGGGTAGCTACAAGGCGTTTCGCGAAATGGGCGTGGAAGGATGGATGGAAGAGATCGCCCTGCACGTGTCCGACGACATGGCCGAGCATCTGCGCACCAACGCAACCAACGCCACGCAGCCATTCCTTCTCGACGTCGTGTGCGATTGCTACGAGCGTTGGTCAGCACCCGGCATGTTGATGCTCGGCGACGCGGCGCATCCGATGTCTCCGGTCGGCGCCCAGGGAATCAACGTCGCGCTGCGCGACGCCGTAGTCGCCGCCAACCACTTCGTTCCGCTGCTGCGGGAGGGCGTTGGCGCTGACGCGCTCGACAACGTCGCGAAACAGTTTCAATCGGCGCGGCTTCCCGAAGTAACGAAGACGCAGGCCATCCAACGGAAGATCCCGCCCTTCCTACTCAGTCGCGCTCGATGGTTGGACCTGATGATGGCTGCCGTGCGCGGCGTGACGAGGTTCGCTTTCGTCCAGAAACTCGCCGACCAGAGAATCCGCAAACCCAACCCCCTCATCAACGGATTCACCGAGATCACCCTGCGAGTCTAGACGGCTGCGCGAGACCGGCTGCGCGAGACCAACGCTCGAGAGCTGCGAGCGCCGTCGCACCGGGCTCCAGCGCGGTCCACGCGCGACTCCCTGGCAATCACCTAAACTGGGGCCTAGTATCGGCGAGATACAGGTTCCTGGTGTCGGAAACCACGGCGGCAGCGCAGCAACGCGGGGCGACCAGCATGAGCAAGAACGAGAGCGAGAACAAGAGTAAGGGCACCGGCGTGACAGTGAGCCGGCGCGATTTCGCCAAGACCTCAGTCGCGGCCGGTGCTGCGGTCGCACTGCCGACCTCGCTGCGAGCCGAAGTCGCCACCGAGACGGCGGCCACCAAGATCACACCCCCATCGACTTACGGGCGCAACCTCAAACCCTCGCTTCCGCCCGACCTCGGCGGCTATGGCGGACCCGTTACTCCGACCGACCCAGGCCCGGCCTCCCCGGCTCGTCAGGACTACCCAGGCGGCTGGCGCGAGCACACGACGATCCCGGGCGAATACTACGTCGACCCGAAGCACTACGAAGCCGATGAGCGCTTCCTGGTCGAGAACCTGTGGATCTACACCGATCACCACAGCCGAATCCCCAACCCTGGCGACTTCTACGTCTTCGAGTTCGGCCGCAACGAGAGCGTCATCATCCTGCGCGCCAACGACGGCACGGTGAAGGGATTCCACAACGTCTGCCGTCATCGCGGTTCGCGGCTCTGCCGGCACGATGCCGACTCGAAGCCGAGCGACCCACGGCTGTCCGTCAAGCAGCTCGGGCAGGCCGGCAGCTCGCCGGTCTTCCGCTGCCCATATCACGCCTGGACCTACGACACCGACGGCGCTCTGATCTACGCCTACGGCATGCAGGACGACTTCAACCCGGCCGACAACGGGTTGATTCCTTGCCACCTGGAAGTGGTAGAAGGCAGCATCTTCATCAACCTGTCGCAGGCGGCGAGCCCGCCGCCGATCGAGCCAGTCGTCGGCGAAATGCGCGCCATGACGAAGCGCTACGGCGTCGCGGATCTGAAGGTCGTCGCCCGCGAACAATACGCCATCAAGGCCAACTGGAAGCTGGCACTCGAGAACTTCCTCGAGTGCTACCACTGCGGGCCGTCGCACACTTCGCTGGTCACCACGCACCACTGGAGCCAGGAGGGGACGCAGGAGCAATACGTGCAGCAGTCGGCCCAGGTGCGTGAGTGGGTACCGGAAAAGGCACGCCGCGAGCGCGACTCCTCCTATGGAATGAGCGGAGATGGCAGCACGAGGTACAGGCCGGAGACGTCGGGGCTGCTGAACCCGGGCTACGTGACCGGCTCAATGGACGGCAAGCCGGTGGCGCCGCTGCTGCCCAACATCGACGAGTGGAACCACGAGACCCAGGTCGTGGCCACGGCCCACTCCACGGGCTACTGGCAGTGCTACGACGACCACATCGCGGTGGCACGGTTTACCCCCCGGGATGTCGACCGGAGCGAAGCCGAGATCATCTGGCTGGTGCACCCGGACGCCGTCGAGGGCCGCGACTACGATCCGGACAACGTCAAGGCTCTCTGGCACGTGACGATCCAGGAAGACATCTGGATCACCGCCAACAACCACGCGGGTATCCGATCAGGCGCTTATAGTTCGGGCCACTACTCGGGCAGCGAGACCGGTCCGGCCGGCTTCATGCAGTGGTACATGAGCGAGGTCGTCAAGTCTGGCGACTGAAACGAACTGACCGGGAAGCACTGACGGCTATCGCGGCGCCGCGTCGACTATGCTGGATCTCCCCCAACCCTAGAAAACGGCCTCAGGGGAGCCAGCAATGAAAGCTGCGAAACTGTTCGTCCAATGTCTGGAGAACGAAGGGGTCGAGTACCTCTTCGGCATCCCGGGCGAAGAGAACATCGACGTCATGGACGCGCTGCTAGACAGCTCGATCCAGTTCGTGGTGACACGCCATGAGCAGGGCGCGGCGTTCATGGCCGACGTGTACGGCCGCCTCACAGGCCGAGCGGGAGTGTGTCTGGCAACCCTCGGACCTGGCGCGACCAATCTGGTCACTGGCGTTGCCGACGCCAACATGGACCGAGCTCCGGTGGTCGCCATTGCCGGGCAGGGCGCCACCACCCGAATGCACAAAGAAAGCCACCAGATTCTCGATCTGGTGAACCTCTTCGAGCCGATCTCGAAGTACAGCACCGAGATCCGCGCGCCGGAGATCATCCCCGAGGTCGTGCGCAAGGCATTCAAAGTTGCCGAGGCCGAAAAGCCGGGTGCCAGCTTCCTGGCCCTACCGGAGAACGTTGCCGGCGCCGAGCTCGATGCCAAGTCGCCGCTCAGGGTCCAGAGCGCCACGCCACCCGCTCCCCCTCCGGCGAAGGTCGAGCAGGCGGGACGGCTGATCTCGAGCGCCCAAGCACCGATCATTCTGGCCGGCAACGGCGTCGTGCGGGCCGGCGCGGCGGACGCTCTGGTGGATTTCGCCGAGCGCCTGCGCATCCCGGTGGCAACCACCTTCATGGCCAAGGGCACGATCCCCTTTTCGCACCCGCTGTCGCTCGGCAGCGTCGGGATGCAGGCCCGCGACCTGATCTCCTGCGGCATCGATCGCGCCGATCTGGTGATCTGTGTCGGCTACGACATCGTCGAGTATCACCCCTACTTGTGGAACTCGGAGGGCGACAAGCAGATCGTCCACATCGATTCCGAACCGGCGGAGGTCGATGAGCATTACATCGTCGAGGCCGGCATCGTGGGTGACATCGGAGCGTCATTGGAGGCCATCGCGCAGGTCGCGTCACCGTCCGATTCGGATTCCAGCGCCACGCTGCGACAGACGATCGTGGAGGAGATGGACGAACACCGGGACAGCTCCGCCTTTCCGGTGAAGCCGCAGAAGATCATCTGGGACCTGCGCCAGGCACTGGCGGCCCAAGACATCGTCATCAGCGACGTGGGCGCGCACAAGATGTGGATGGCGCGCATGTACCAAGCCGAGCGACCGAACACCTGCATCATCTCCAACGGCTTCGCCTCGATGGGGATCGCCGTACCGGGTGCCTTCGCGGCCAGGCTGGCGCATCCGGATCGCGCCGCCGTGGCGGTAACCGGCGACGCCGGCTTCCTGATGAACTCTCAGGAGATCGAAACGGCGATGCGCTTGAACGTGCCCATCGTCGTGCTGATCTGGAACGACTCCGAGTACGGCCTGATCCGCTGGCATCAGATGCGGCACTTCGGGCGGCCCAGCCACATCGAGTTCACTAACCCCGATTTCGTCAAGTATGCCGAGAGCTTCGGAGCCACCGGCTACCGGGTCGAACAAGCCGCGGATCTGCGGCCGACGCTCGAGGCGGCAATCCAATCGAACACGGTGTCGATCATCGACTGCCCGGTGGACTACTCCGAGAACATGAAGCTGACCGAGAGGCTCGGCGAGCTCGTGTGCCGAATATGACTTCCTCCGCGCCGAGGAGTGCCTGGCCACACCGTTCGGCGAACCGAGCTCGGGGCGCTCACCGGAGCCATGAACATGGCGGTCGAGTACGACAGCATCGTCATCGGTACCGGGCAGGCGGGCCCATCGCTTGCCAATCGGCTAAGTCAAGAAGGTCACCGGGTTGCCGTCGTCGAGCGCGACAGGATCGGCGGCACCTGCGTGAACGTCGGCTGCGTGCCGACCAAGGCCCTCGTCGCCAGCGCCCGCGCCGCCCACATGGCGCGTCGGGGCCCCGAATTCGGCGTCATGGTCGACCAGGACTTCCGGGTCGATATGAAACGCGTCCACGAGCGCATGAAATCGATCTCCGGCCAATCCAACGAGAACCTGACGCGCTGGATCGACGGCATGGAAAACGTGACCCTGGTTCGCGGACACGCAAGCTTCCTGGGCCCCGACACGGTCAGCGTCAACGACCAGCAACTGCGCGCCGAGCGCATCTTCCTCAATGTTGGCGCCCGCGCGCTGGCGCCGGAGATGCCCGGGCTCGACGAGATCGACTATCTGAACAACTCCAGCATCATGGAACTGGACGACCTACCGGAGCATCTGGTCATCATCGGGGGCAGCTACATCGGCCTCGAGTTCGGGCAGATGTTCCGACGCTTCGGCAGCCGAGTGACGATCGTCGAGCGCGGAGAGCGGCTGATCAAGCGCGATGACGAGGACGTATCCGACGCGGTACGCAAGATCCTGGAAACCGAAGACGTCGACGTGCGTTTGAGCGCCGAGTGCATCAGCTTCGCGAGGCACGAACACGGCATTGCGGTGCGCGTCTCCTGTGATGATGGCGAACCCGAGGTGATCGGCTCGCATCTGCTGCTGGCGATCGGACGCGTACCCAACACCGGTGACCTGGGTCTGGAGGCGGCCGGTGTCGAGGTCGACGGACGTGGGTTCATCACCGTGGATGACGAGCTGCGCACCAACGTGCCGGGTATTTGGGCCCTGGGTGACTGCAATGGCCACGGGGCGTTCACTCATACGTCCTACAACGACTTCGAGATCGTCGCCGCCAACCTCTTCGACGGTGTCACTCGCCGTCTCAGCGACCGGATCCTCTGTTACGGGCTCTTCATCGACCCGCCCCTGGGACGCATCGGAATGACCGAGGTCGAGGCGCGCGCATCCGGGCGCCGTGTGCTGGTGGGCAAACGACTGATGAAGGACGTCGGGCGAGCGCGGGAGCGCAGCGAGACGGATGGGTTCATCAAGATCCTGGTCGACGCGGACAGCGAAGAAATCCTCGGCGCCGCGATCCTCGGAATCGGCGGCGACGAGGTGGTCCACAGCCTCCTCTCGATCATGTATGCAAAGGTGCCCTACACGGTTGTCTCGCGGGCAGTCCACATTCATCCGACCGTGGCGGAACTGCTCCCGACGGTGCTCCAGAACCTGAGACCGCTGACGTAGCGCTCGATATCGGACCTCAAAGACTCGCCACAAGGCGCCAGTCGCACGCCGAATCTGCGGATGTCCCGACGGTATCGAGATCAACGCTTTTCTTGCGAAACTATAGACAATATGTCTATAGTCGTTTTGTCGCTAACAGAATCCCTCCCAATCTCCGAATGCGGAGCCGCAAACCATGACCAACCGCGGCGCAGCGAGTGCCGACGCTCTGGTGCCGCTGAAACCTGACGTGTTCGCCATCTTGCTCGTCCTGCTGGAGGGCGACGCTCACGGATACGCGATCATGCAGCGTGCCGCGAGCGCTCGCCCGAGCGTGACGCTCCAACCCGGAGCCCTCTATCGACTGCTCAAGCGCATGCTCGACGACGGCCTTATCGAGGAGCTCGATCTCGACACCACTGAGGATGGCCGACGACGCAGCTATCGGGTCACCGAGCTTGGCCACGATGTCGCGGCGGCCGAGGCGCAGCGAATGAGTGATCTGGTTTCAGCGTCACGACGACGTGACCTGTTGCAGGATCCCGAATCGGCATGAGGGTCGGTTCCAGGGATCCGCTGGCAGTCCGGGCCTTGGCAGGTTGCTATGGTGTCGCCCTGGCGGCATATCCGCGGGCGTTCCGCGACCGCTTTGCGGCCGACTTGCTCGACACGTTCCGTTCCGCCGCTCGTGATGTCCATCGGCGGCGAGGCCTGCTGGGGCTCGGTCGACTCGCCATCCAGGCGCTCGCCGACCTCGTGACTCAGAGCGCCGCCGAGCGGCTTCCGTCCAACAGCCTGAACCGGCCGGGCGGATCGTCGCGCCGACTCGATCCCGGCGAGGATCACCATGGTCTGCGCAACTGGATCGACACGGTGGTACAGGACACCGGTTTCGCGTGGCGGACGCTGAAACGATCACCGGGCCTGACGCTGGTGATCGTCAGCACCCTGGCGCTCGGGATCGGCGCCGTGACGACGATCTTCACCGCCGTCAACTCCATCATCCTGCGTCCACTGCCCTACCCGAACCCTGATGAGCTCGTGATGGTGTGGGAAGGCGCCGTCGACGATCCGCTCCAGGGTTCGGTCTCGATCCGCGACGTACGCGACTGGCAGACAATGTCGGACAGCTTCGTTTCCATCGCCCCGTACCGGGGTTGGCGCGCCACGCTCACCGAGGTGGACCGGCCCGAGAGCCTGAACGGAGCATTTGTAGGACACGAAATGCTGCGAACGCTCGGATTGCGTCCCATGCTGGGGCGCGACTTCCTGCCCGCCGACGACGTCGCGGGCGCAGCCGGAACCGTGCTGCTCGGCCACTCCCTTTGGCAGCGACAGTTCGGCGCCTCCGAAGACGTCCTCGGCCAGACGATCACCTTGAACGACACGCCGTGGGAGGTAATCGGCGTGCTCGCAGCTGACTTTCGCCTACCTCGACGCGCAACGGTCGAGATCCTCGCGGCAGCGCGGATCGACATCGAGGAGTACTCCCGCGGCAGCCGTTTTCTGAACGCTGTCGGGCGCTTGGCTCCGTCCACAGCGCTGGATGCGGCCAATGCCGACCTGACCCGGGTGTCGAAGCTGCTCGAGGAAGAGTACCCCGACTCCAACCTGGGCACGCTCGCCTGGGCGGAGTCATTGGCGCGCGCTGAGCTCGGCGATACGGAGCAGCGTCTGTATCTGATCTTGGGAGTAGTCGGTCTCGTGCTGCTCATCGCCACAGTCAACGTCGCCAACCTGCTGGTAGCTCGCGCCAGCGCGCGGCGCACGGAGATCGCCGTCCGCTCGGCTCTGGGGGCGGCGACCGGCCGCCTGACTCGCCAAATGCTGACCGAGTCGTTCCTGCTCGCCGCGCTCGGTGGAGGCGCCGCGATCGTCCTTGCCCAGATCGGCACGCAAGCACTCCTGGCGGTGGTGCCGGCGGGGATTCCGCGTCTCGACGAGGTCGGCTTGAACAGCGCTGTACTGCTGTTCGCGGCGGCGCTGACGTTCATCACCGGAGCCATTTTCGGCACCGTGCCGGCTCTGCACACGGTGCGCGGCGCTCTGGGCGACGCATTGCGTGCCTCGCGCGGCACAGGCGGTCGCTCGGGTCGCGGCCTCCGACGCGGCCTAGTGGTCGTGCAGGTGGCCTTAGCGCTCACGCTGCTCATCGGCTCCGGGCTCCTGCTCAATAGCCTAGCGCGCCTGGTAGGCACCGACCCCGGCTTCAGCGCCGATGGTGTCCTTGCCTCTCGAATCCGCCTCGGTGCCCGCTACACCGGCGAAGCCGTCCAAGAACGCTTCTTCACCGAGCTGCTTGACCGCCTGGCGGCGCAGCCGGGCGTGGCCGATGTCGGCGCCGTGTTCCTGTCGCCTTTCAGCGGCGGCAACGTCAGCAGTAGCTTCAGCATCGTCGGCGCCCCGGAGCCCGAGCCGGATGACGAGCCTGGAGCGTCGATGCAGGCCGTGAGCGCCACCTACTTTTCGATGCTCGAGATTCCGATCCGCGAGGGACGCTCGTTCGAAGCCGGAGATACAGCCAACAGCGAGCCGGTGGCCATCATCAGCGAAACGACGGCGCGCCGTTACTGGCCAGGCGAAAGCCCGGTCGGCAAGATGGTGCGCGCCCACATGGCGATGGACGATCAGGAGTCGGACACCGAGCGCCGCATCGTAGGTGTCGTCGCCGATTCGCTGCATCGCCGACTCGACCAGGCTGCACGACCGTTCATGTACTTCCCCTACCGCCAGTTCGGTACCCAGTCGATGTACGTCCTCCTGCGTGGCCGCGGCGACCCCATGCAACTGGCGCCGGTGCTGCGCACGACCGTGAACGAGATGGATCCCGACATCCTGGTCTACCGCGTTACCCACATGCCGGACCTCATTTCAGAAACCGTCGCGGAGGAGCGTTTCGCCGCCGTCCTGGTCGGCGCGTTCGCCTTCATCGCACTGATGCTCGGCTGCGTGGGTATCTATGGAGTCATCGCCTTCAGCGTCGCGGAGCGCACCAACGAGATCGGCGTACGCATGGCGCTTGGAGCGCCGTCGCGCTCCGTCCGGTGGCTGGTGCTCAGTGAGACTGCCGTGCTCGCGGGGCTAGGAGTGGCGATCGGTCTGGTCGCCAGCCGTGCCCTCAGCTCGACACTCGATGGGATGCTGTACGAGGTGAGCCCGACGGACGTTGCCACGTTTGCGGGGATGTCGACCCTGTTGCTGGCCATGTCGTTCCTGGCGTCGCTGGTTCCGACGCGACGGGCGGTGCGGATCGACCCGGTGAGAGCGCTGCGAGACTGAGCTACGCTTGTCCGGATGGACGCGCTATCTCGTAGCCCTATCGCAAGCGGCGTTCGATGATCGTCGACCGCAACCGACCCCTGTGGACATGCCCCGAATGCGGCGCGAAGTTCGTCACCAGGAATCAGTGGCACTCCTGCGGACAAGCCACGCTGGCCGGTTGGAAGGCGCGTATGGGACCCGAGGCGCGCAAGCTCTATCGACGCTTCGAGCAGATGATCTCAGCGTGCGGTGAGTATGACGTCGCACCGGCCAAGACCCGCATCGCGTTCATGGGCCGGGTACGTTTTGCCAGCATCACCAGCCTCTCCGAGCGCGGCATGACGTGCAATTTCAGTCTGCCGCGACCGCTGGATTCGCCGCGCTTCACCAAGGTCGAGGAGGCCGTTCCTGGTTGGTGGGCCCACCATCTGCGCATCACCGAGGTCAGCGAGCTTGATGAGGAGCTGCAAGCATGGCTGCGCACCAGCTATCGCCTCATGGGCATGCAGGGACGCCTGCAGGACCGTCAGCAGGCAGACGGCTGAGCGGTGCTGTGGTACTGGGCCAGAGCTTCTGGTCATTCGATACGAAGAAACACAGGTTCGTCGAGATCGCCTCGTTCCCTGGCGGCGTGCTCGTCGGCCACGCGGCATTCGCCTTCCGGGGACTCCTGCACATCTACGCCAGCGGCGTCCTGTACGTCTATGACCGGGTAGCCGATAGCTGGTCCACGCGCGAGACGAGAGGACCATGCCTCGCGGGCCGATCGCGTCAAGAGCCGCCAGTACGGTCCTACGCTGCCACAGCTATATATGACGGTCGTCTGGGCCGACATCGTGATCTTCGATCCGGACACCATTATCGATCGAGCCACCTACGCGGAGCCACACCAGTTAGCGCCCGTAGGCCGAGCCTCTGTGTGCTGCGGCGATCATCGATACGGTGCCATCCTCTTCGTCGATCTCGTAGAAGAACCGCCACGCGCCGATGCGATAGCGCCACACGTCCGGAACCTGGCCTCGCAGGCGACGAATGTGTGGTCCGAAATGGGGGTGAAGGCGCAACTGCGGATACACCACATCGTTCAGTTTCTTCACAATGCCCGGCCGGCCCGCGCGCGCCAGCGCGCGGAGATCCTTGTCGAACTGCGTGGTCTCGAAGATACGGTAGTCAGTCAACGAAGCGGCCCCGGCGTTTGCGCGCGTCGCGCGAGCCGGCCCGCAGCCGTTCCTGCAGCGCTTCGTTGGCCTGGATCTCGGCCATCTCGGCGTCGTCGATGAACTGGGTTTCGCGGATCTTCGTCAGGGCGGCCGTCTCGATGAGGTTCGATAGCGGCCGGTTCTGGGCGACAGCCGCCTCCTTCAACTCTTCGTAGACGGCCTGGCCCAATCGGAGAGTTACGGTCTTCGACATTTCTGCTGTTCCCATTGGAGTGATCTGTATTCGTTCGTATTCTATTGTATTCATAGACCCGCTTTCCGCCACGATGTATCTTGACGGGCCACACAACTGGAGGAAGCCAATGAAAAACGCCAGGTCGCGCGCAGCCCTCGTGCTGTCGCTCGGGCTTGTCGGCGTCGGCTGTCAGGGCCAGTCGGCCCCGCCGGCCGAGGAGCCGCCCGTGAATGAGCCCGCCGCCGAGACGCCCGCCGAAGCCCAGCAGCTCACCGGCGACGAGCTTGCCAGTGCGCTCCACAACACGGACGTCTTCCTGCTCGATGTGCGCGAGCCTTCCGAGCTCGAGGAGCTTGGTACGGTCGAGGGCTACACCAACATACCGATCGACGAGCTCGCGGGCCGTCTCGAGGAGCTACCGAGGGATCGTCCGATCCTCACCGCTTGAAACGGCGGTGGGCGAGCCGCGCGTGCCGCGGCTTTGTTGGCGGAGAACGGTTTCGAGGTTTACGGATTCTGCGGCATGAGGGACTACGACGGAGAGAAGATCTTCCCGAAAGCGGGTGCGTGACGCGTTTCGCTCTGACGGTCGCGCTGGGCCTGGCAACTGCGCTGCCAGCGCCCGGGCAAACCGTCGTACCAGTGCACGAAGTCTGATCGCGGCGGGTTCCTGGTCAAGTCGCCGGGCGACCAACACGAGCTCCGGAACTCCGGCGCGACCCCCGTCAGCCTGGTGTCCGTGGAGCTCAAGTGACCCCGCCGCCAGGAGTAGCGATGCGTAGCGACCTCGATCAATTGCTCAGCCGATATGACAACGGACAGATCACGCGCCGTGAGCTGCTGGGTACCCTGACCGCACTTGCCGCCGTGCCGCGCGTCGCAGCAGCACAGCCGGGGATCGGCGCCGCACGGCAGATGAACCACGTGACGGTTTTCGTCGAGGACATTTCCCGGTCAGCCGGTTTCTATCAGGACCTGTTCGGCATGCCGCTGCTGACGCGCCAGGATCCGGGCGTGAATCTCGACACTGGAGCGGGGTTTCTCGGCATCTATCCGGCCCCTTCCGGCGCCGCCGGATCGATCCACCACTTCTGTCTGGGGCTCGAGAACTTCGACGCCGCCGCCGCCCGTCAGAAACTGGTCGATCGCGGCGTTGACGCCAACATCCGCCTTCGTGGCGAGACCAAGGAGCTCTACTTCACCGATCCGGACAACATCACTGTGCAGCTGCAGGACGTAAGCTACCGCGGCGGTGTCGGCCCGCTGGGCGACCGCGACCCTGGCTAGCCCATGCCGGACCAGGCCCGACCCTGGTCCCGTTAACCGAGAAGAGAGGATCTACACCATGGCCGATGCGGTGTCCTGGGATCTGCGCGTGAATGTTCACGATGGTCGACTGGAGAGTTTTCGAGCCCTCATGGGCGAGATGGTCGGCGCCACAGAGGCCAACGAGCCCGGAACACTGGTCTATGAGTGGTTCCTGAGCGACGATGGAAGTGCGTGCCATATTCATGAGCGCTACGCCGACTCCGCCGCGGTGATGACGCACCTCGGTTCCTTCGACGCGAATTTCGCGGCGCGCTTCCTCGAATGTGCGAAACCGACTAGCCTCACCGTCTACGGACAGCCGAGCGCCGAAGTCCGTGCCGTACTCGACGGTTTTGGCGCCGCGTATCTGGCCCCGTTCGGTGGATTCGCTCGCTGACCGCGTGGACCAGCGCGTCACGCGACACCGCCGGGACGACGGTCGACTCGATGCCGACTGATCGTACGCTGAGCGCGCTGCGTGCCGACTTCGGGCGCAGCCCGATGCTGGCGATGCCGATCGCCGGGACAATCGTGTGGACGGCGGCCGGGGTCTTCGGCGCACTGCTAAACGAGGGCACCGCCGCGATCGCGCTCTTCCTTTGCCTGGGCGCGGTGTTCCCCCTCGGCGCCGTCATCGCTCGCTTCACCGGCGAAGACCTTTTCGGCACGCAAAGTAAGAACGAGCTCGACGGGCTCTTCGGGATGAACATCCTCATGGCCAATCTGGTCTGGGGAATCGCCATCCCGTTCTGGCTGGTGGAGACATCTTCCCTGCCTCTGAGCCTCGGCATCCTCGCGGGACTGATGTGGGTGCCGCTTTCGTGGATGAT
Organism: Acidobacteriota bacterium; assembly: GCA_965197275.1. Taxonomy (GTDB): domain Bacteria; phylum Acidobacteriota; class UBA890; order UBA890; family WLXD01; genus DASCOT01. The sequence goes on along the minus strand of CBDAMQ010000027.1, from coordinate 220,203 downwards.
CCAGCACTGGGTCGCGCTGTTCCACGGCATCGTACGTACGGGGCTGGTCACCAGCGCCTGGTTCTTCTTCCCGGATCATCGCTTCACCCTGATCCCGGCGATCATCGTTGTCATCTACCTGATCTCGATTGCGGCATTGGTCACTAGGCAGCGGTGAGCGGCTCGGCGGGTCGAGGACGAAGGGCTCAGCGAGATCTCTCCCGGACGACGCACGCTCGCCTATGGCTGCATCTATCCGCGTGCGCCCTCGCGCTCGTAGCTGCCTGCACGCCCGATCGCGGTGGCGCTCAGCGGGCTCAGTATCTGGATGAGATTCGCTCCGCCGAGCTGTCGTTCGCAGCCCAGAGTCAGAGCTCAGGCACCCGAGATGCTTTTCTCGAGTTCCTCGCACCGCGGTCCATTCTCCTGCGGCCCCTGCCGGTGGATGGACGCGCGGCCATGGGGGCCGCTCCGGACGCGGGGGCACTCGAGTGGGGTCCTGAGTTCGTGGACATTTCTGCCACTGGGGATCTCGGATTCACCTTCGGTCCCTATACCGCCAAGAACAACGACGGGCTCGCGGTCGGCTGGGGAGAGTACGTCTCGATGTGGCAGCGGCAACCCGACGGCACGCTGCGGGTTGCTCTCGATGTCGGCATCTCGTCTCCCGAGCCCGACCCCGGCGACGACGACACCCACTTGCCGGCGCCCGCCCTCCCCGCCGCGCGGCGGGTCGTCGACACGATCGCGGAAGCGGCGGTGCTCATGGACCTGGATCGGCAAGGTACGGCGGCGCTATCAGAAACTGGTCACGCCACGTCGCAGACCCGTGTTTTCCGCAACGGCTCCCGTTCCCACGCCCGCTCCGTCGCTCGAGACTCCATCCCCCCGAGCCCCGAGAGCTGGGAGCCGGCCGGTGGCGCGGTCGCAGAGTCGGGTGATCTGGGCTACACGTATGGCACAGCGCGTCTCGGCGACGCATCGGCGGGACATTCTTACCTCCACATTTGGCGCTGGAGCACCGACGACGGCTGGGAGCTGAACGTTGATCTGCTGATCCCCCACTAGGACTCCGCTGGATCGAGAACTAGGGCTCAAAGTACCCTCGACCGACTTGCGGCACACATTGCGTGACCGGCACGCCCGATCTCCCATTCAAGGAATACACACGATGACCAAGACAGAGGTACTCGCCCTGCTCAGGGCCAACAAGAACGAGCGCGGCATGAAGAACTGGAAGAAGCCGGGAGTCAATACCGGCGGCCTCCGGAGCTTCGGCATCGGCCTGACGCAGCAGCGCAAGCTCGCCAAGCAGATCGGCCGCGACCACAAGCTCTCGCTGGTGCTGTGGAAGACGAACGTCTACGACGCCAAGGTGATCGGGATCCTGATCGACGATCCGAAGCAGATGACCCGCGAGCAGGCCGAACAGCAGGTCGAGCAGCTGAACGGAGGAATGCTGGCGCACGTGTTCTCCGCGTGCGGCGCCCCGTTGGCCAAGGCGCCCTTTGTTGTCGACCTCGCCTCCGAATGGGTCGTCAGCAAAGACGCGACCCGTCGTCGCTGCGGCAACGGGCTGTTGTACGAGGTTTCCAAGGACAAGAACAAAACGGCCCCCAGCGACGACTTCTTCCTGGCCCACATCGATCGCATCCAGAAGTCGATCCGGGGCGAGGAAAACTGGGTGAAGGAGTCCCTGCTCGGAGCGCTCATGGGCATCGGCAAACGCAACCGGAAGCTCAACAAGGCCGCTATCAGGGCCGCCAAGGCGATCGGGCCCGTGGAAGTCGACTATGGCGATACCGGCTGTGAGCCCCTCGATGTGCTCAAGCACCTGACGAGCGACTACCTCACGAAGAAGCTATACGCCGCCTGAACTGGCCGGCCGGAGTGCGATCAGCCGTAACCCGGCGTGGATTACCCTGGCGTACCTGTTGGTGGTGATGATTCTGTTCGTCGGCTGGATGACCTTCGGTGACTGATGACCTTCGGTGACTAGAGTCTGAGGCCTGGACGAGCTTGGAAGGCGTCCTCCAGATAGATTGGACGCCCGGTCGCCAGAGCGGCGTCCTGGGTGGCACCTCACCAACGAGGCACACAACCATGATCAACGGAGCACATGCGATCATCTCCAGCACGGACTCGGAAGCTGATCGCGAGTTCTTGCGCGATGTCATCGGCCTACCGAACGTCGACGTCGGCGACGGCTGGCTGATCTTCGGCCTACCGCCGTCGGAGGTGGCCGTGCATCCATCGGAGAACAACAACGTGCACGAGCTCTACCTGATGTGCGACGACGTCGCGGCGTTCGTCGCGCAGATGAGCGAGCGCGGCGTATCAACCAATCCGGTGCAAGACCAGGGTTGGGGTCTCGTGACCGCCCTGAAGCTGCCCGGAGGCGGCGAGCTCGGGGTGTACGAACCGCGTCACGAACGGCCCCCCAACCCGTGAGCGCCGATCGAACCGTCGATACGCAGCACCGCTCTTCGAGCGCTGCCGGCTCCGTCCTGTTGGGGTTGGCCACTGCCATGGTCGTCTTGATGAGCGCCAGCCGTATGCTACCGACAGCTTCGACGCCCACAGCGCAACCACACCCGGCGTCGGCTTCGATGCTCCAGAGCACCGGCGGGATCGCTGCGCAGAGTGGCGCGCTCTGGGTCGCCTTCGTCATGAGCTTGCTGATCCTGGCGATGATGGCGACCTGTGTGTGGATAGGCCTGGGCAAGCGAGGTAGCGGCACCCCGCTGAGTAGACGGATGATGATCGGATTCGGTGGCTACGGGATCGTGTTCGCCGCCCTCACGGCCACCTATGCACGGTATGCCGGAGACACCGAGGTGCCGTTCTTCGGCGGCTTCCCGCTGCCAACCGCCTGGATGATCTACGGCGTCTGGCTCTTCCCCATCCTCTTCGTCGCCTTGTACATGACGATGTTCGATCGATGGGTCCTCACGGACGACGACCTCGCCCGGTTCAAACAACTCGTCGACGAGAACCGACGGAAGCGCGGATCGGTCTGATGGAGGGGGCGCGCGGCACCATCGTTCTGCTGTCGGTCGGGATCTACATGCTGATCTGCATCTCGGTCGGCGTCTGGGCCCTGCGCCGAACCCGCTCCACGCGCGACTTCTTCATGGCCGGTCGTGACCTGGGAGTGATGCTGACCGCCTTCGCGGTGTTCTCGAGCACCCTCAGCGGCTTCGGGTTCGTCGGCGGACCAGGGCTCGTCTACCGCATGGGCATGAGCTCGGTCTGGATGGTGGTGTGCAGCACAGCCGGCTACTTGATCTCGTTTTCCCTTCTCGGAAAGCGCATCCGGCTCTTCGCCGAGCTACGCGAGTGCGTGTCCCTACCCGACGTGGTGGCGGCCAGGTACCGCAGCGAGTCCGTGCGTGCCTGGGTCTCGGTGGCGATCCTGCTCGGGGTCATGGGCTACCTGGCGACGCAGATTCTGGCCATGGCGATCGTGCTGCAGGAAGTGTTGCGCCAGTCGGCCGCGCTGCCATTCGTAGGGCTGGAGCTGTGCGTGCTCATCTCGTGCGCCGTTCTGGTGTTCTACTCGGTTTCGGGCGGCATCGTGGCGTCGGTCTACACCGATCTGATCCAGGGAGCGGTGATGATCGTCGCGGCTGCGCTGGTTTTCCTGACGGTGGCGTTCACCTTCGACGGCGGGATCACCGAGATGAACCAGGTCATCCTGGCCGACGACGCGGAGGCCATCGGGCCGTGGGGCACGCTCGGCATGATCGGCTGTCTGTCGTGGTTCTTCGTATTCGGCCTCGGCAGTTGCGGCCAGCCGCACGTGATCACCAAGATCATGATGAACAAGCGGATCGGCGACGCTCGATACATTCTGCCTGTGGCGGCGGCCGGATTCGCGCTGTCCGGGCTGCTGTGGATCGGCATCGGGCTGGTGATGCGCGCCTTGGTGATCAGCGGCGTACATCCGGCTCTCGCCAGCCCGGACGCAGCAGCGCCCCAGTTCTTGCAGAACTATGCGCATCCTCTGCTCGCCGGGGTGGTGTTCGCCGGTCTCTTCGCCGCCATCATGTCCACCGCCGACGGCTTCCTGAACATCGGCACCGCAGCCGTGGTGCACGACCTTCCCAGGGCGTTGCGCGGCAAACGCCCGAAGCGCGAGCTGCTGTGGGCGCGAGTGACGACGGTGGCGATCGCGGTAGCGGCGGCTCTCTTCGCTCTCTACACCGGAGACCTCGTGGCGTTGCTAGGCGCTTTCGGATGGGGCACCTTCGCGGCCGCGCTGGTCCCGGTGGTCGCCATCGGCCTGAACTGGAAGCGCGCCACGCCCTTGGCAGCCAACGTCGCCGTAATCTCCAGCCTGCTGATCAACTTCGGCGTCAAGGTGGCGGGCGTGACGATGCCATTCAACATCGACATCGGGGCGTTCTCGCTCGCCGTCTCGCTGACGCTGTTCCTGGGCATCTCCAGCTTGAGCAAGCCAACCCGACTCGACCCCGATATCGAGGCGGTGATGGACCTGTAACCGCGCCTCACGACGACCGATTCCTCGCCATGACCAGCAGCTCGGTATCGCGCCACTACACGGTTGGCGACCTCGAGAATCGGATTCTCGGTGCGCTGGAGGCGGCCGGAATAGACCTCGATCAGCTCACCGTCGACGACCTCGCACCGGTGGACCAGTTCCACATTCGCGGACGGAGGGCCACCGAAGAACTGACGCGGTGGGCGCAGATCGAACCCACGCACCGGCTCCTCGACGTCGGCTCGGGTCTGGGCGGTACCGGCCGCTATCTAGCCGCCAACGTCGGTTGCGAAGTCGTCGGGGTGGACGTGACGGCGGAGTACTGCCGTGTGGCGGAGATGCTCTCGGCACGCGTCGGTCTGTCGGAGCGGACGTCGTTTCGTCACGGAAGCGCGCTCGAGTTGCCCTTTCCCGACGCGCACTTCGACATCGTGTGGACCGAACATGTACAGATGAACATCGCCGATAAGACGGGCTTCTATGGTGAGCTAACGCGAGTGCTCAAGCCCGGCGGTCGGCTTGCTTTCCACGATGTCTTCGACGGATCGGTTGAGGGACTGCATCTTCCGGTTCCCTGGGCTTCGGAAGCATCCATCAGCCACCTTGTCGACCTAGCGACCGCCCGAGCCGTGCTCTCAGACATCGGACTCGCTGAGATACAGCTGGAGGACAAGACAGAAGCTTCGCGGACCTTCTTTCGCTCCGCGCTCGAGCGCCTGCGGACCCATGGCTGGAACCCGCTGGGGCTACACCTGCTGATGGGCGACGACGCGGCGACGAAATTCGCCAACCTGCTACGTAACCTCGAGGAAGATCGAGTCCGCGTCGTACAGGCTGTGGTCGCGGCGACGCCGTAATAGTCACTTGACTACTAGTCGATCGACTTGTAACGTCGGTTCTGGTCGCGTCATTCGTTGACGGGACTTGATGCTCACCTCCCCCATTCGGCCTCCGGAGCTCAACGAATGACAAGCCTGGCACCTTCTGAACCGCTGGCACCGCGCGACTTTCTCATCCTTATGGCGCTCGCCGACGGCCGCTGCCACGGCTACGCTATCTTGCAGAGCATCGCCGAGGAAACGGAGGGAGCGGTGCGGATGGATCCGGCCAACCTGTATCGGTCGCTGCGACGGCTTTCCCGCGACGGACTGGTGCACGAGCACGACCCGGACACGCAGAGGCGGCGACACTACGAGCTCACCGAGCTCGGACGCTCGGCGCTGACGGCTGAAGCATCCCGGCTCGAGCAGCTGGTCGACTCAGCGCGCAGCAAGCGTCTCCTTCCCGCATCGAGACGGTAGAGCCATGCAGACTCCGATGAGGTTCTATCGCTTCTTGTTGACCGCCTATCCACGCTCCTTTCGTCGACGCTACGCCGATATGGCGGTTGCGGACTTCGGCTCGCTGTACATCGATACGCTGACCCGGGAGGGGCGTCCGGCGGCGCTGGTGCTGTCGCTTCGCACGATCCTGAACGTGATACGCGACGGCCTGCGGGAGCGGACCATCGTGCTCCGACACGGCCCACCACTTCGCGGTATCGGCAGCGGTAGTACCTTTCGACAGAGGCCCGACCTGGCGTGCGTGGCTCGCCCAGCTGGCGCAGGACTTGCGCTATGGCCTGCGCGGTCTGGCGCGCGCTCCCGGCTTCACTACCGTGGCCGTATTCACGATGGCGCTGGGAATGGCGGCCAACGCGACGATCTTCGGCATGGTCTACGCGTTGATGTTCTCCGAGCTCCCCTACGGCGACTATCACCGCCTGGCGATCATCTGGTCGACCTACCCGGATCGAGGCAGCGCCTACAACGCCAGCTCGATCCCCGACTGGGCTGACTGGCGCGAGCGCAGCGAGACTTTCGAGGACATCGCATTCCACAGCATCTGGGAAGCCAACCTCACCGGCGGTGACGAACCGATCGGACTTCGCGGCTATCAGACAACGGCGAATGTTTTCGACGTACTGCAGGTCGAGCCATTGCTGGGGCGCGGCTTCCTCGAGGAGGACGGCGTCCCCGGCGCCGATCCCGTCGTCGCGCTCAGCTGGCGCCTGTGGCAGCAACTGGGCGGCGATGAAGAGTTACTCGGCAGCAATCTGGTGATCGACGACCTCGAGCACACGGTCGTCGGCCTCATGCCGCAGGAGTTCGACTACCCGGTGCTGCAGCTCCGCGGGGATCTGTGGAAACCGATGCAGATCACGACGGAACAGCTGACCGAAACCCGCCGCGAGCGTCACGTTGTGCCGATCGGCCGGCTTGCCGCAGGCGCCACCCCCGCCGATGCCAGCGCCGAGCTCGACGCCATCATGGAGCAACTCGCCCAGGAGCACCAGCGTAGCAACGCTGGTACCCGTGCCCGAGCCGTGTCGTTGCGAGAACAGATGAGCGAGCCGATGCGACCTGCGCTCGGCGTGCTGTTGGCAACGACAGCTTTCGTGCTGCTGATCTGTTGCGCCAACGTCGCCAATCTGCTGCTCGCCAAAGCGTCGTCACGACGCTCCGAGATCGCCGTCCGCATGTCGCTAGGAGCTTCGCGCGCACGTGTCGTTCGTCAGCTGCTGACCGAGTCGGCGCTCGTAGCGTTGATCGGTGGTGCCACCGGAGTGGTTCTGTCGCACATCGCCGGTGCCAGCCTGACGGGGAGCCTGCCGACCTTCGTGGCCGAGACGATCCCGAGCAGCGCAACGGAGACGGGGGCCGAGCCTCGGGTCATGGCGGCGACGTTCGCCCTGGCTGCGCTCACGACCCTGGTGTTCGGCCTCGCTCCCGCTCTGCGCGCCTCGCGGCCCGACCTTCAGGCGGCATTGCGCGCCGGATCGGGAGCCGCGCGCGGCACGGTATCCGGAAGCCGTCTCCGCAGCATATTGGTGGTGTGCGAGGTCGCCGTGTCGGTCGTGCTGGTGGCAGGCGCCGGGCTGATGGTCAAGGGGTTTGCAGGGCTGTTGCAGACCGATCCCGGGTTCGAGCCTGCCGGGGTGCTGACGGCCGAGCTCGCTCTGAGCGGACCGCGATACGACGATACGACGGCGCGACACGCTTTCTATTCAGACGCAGTCGTGGCGATCCGAGCGCTTCCTGGTGTAACGGCAGCCGGAGCCAGCACGATCCTGCCGCTCACATTCAGCAACAATCGGACCGCCTTCGTGGCCGAGGGCGTTCCCGACGAGCACGTGGGAGCGGGCTTCAGACAGGTCACCCCGGGCTACCTGGAGACGATGCACGCGGAGCTCGTCGCTGGCCGCTTGATCGAGAAGACCGACGATGCCTCGGCGCCGCTCATAGTTGTAGTCAACGAAGCGCTGCTCGAGTACCTGCCTGAGGGGAATCCGATCGGCATGCGGATTCAGCATGCCGGTTCCGATGAATGGCTGACGATCGTCGGCATCGTCAAGTCGTTCCGGCACAGCTCCTTGATGCAACCGCCGGATCAGGCTTTCTTCGCCCCGTACGAACAATCCGATTCCTGGCGGCGAATGTACGTCGCCATTCGAGGCGATGGGCCGGACCCCGCCGCTCTCGCGGCTAGCGTGCGTCAAGCCGTCTGGGCGATCGATCCCACGATTCCCGTCGATGATGTGCGCACGCTTCGAGAGATCGTCGATACGTCGCTGTTCGTGGTGCAGTTGCCGACGCGGCTGATGGCGGTTTTTGGAGCCACCGCCCTGCTGCTCGCCGCGGTCGGTCTGTACGGCGTGCTCGCCTACCTGGTTGCACAGCGCTCTCGCGAGGTCGGGATCCGAGTCGCACTCGGAGCTCGCCGCACTGATGTGCTGCGCCTCGTGATAACCCGCGGGGTCTTGCTCGCCCTAGTCGGCATTGGCGTCGGCGTCGGGCTGGCGATCCCGGTGGGGTGGATCCTGGCATCGGTGCTCGAGGGCATCGACGCCAACGAGCCTCTGATCTATTTGGGGGTTCCAGCCGTCTTGATCCTGGTCACGTTGCTTGCCAGCTACGTGCCCGCTCGGCGCGCGCTCGCGGTAGACCCGCTAATCAGCCTGCGCTCAGACTGACCTGTACCGGCCGTCGGCGCCGGACCTGGAGACGGCCTCGAATACGTGGTTGCATACCGGCCGATGAGCCATCGCGCCGACGCTGGCGCCAGCAGGCAGGAGCTCCCACCGTGTTCGACGTGTCCAGGCGAATCTTCTTGGGAAGAGCGGGACTGCTTGCGGGAGGGAGCCTGATCCGGGGCGAGCGGGCCGACCGGCGCGAGCTGGTCTAGCAGGCCGTGGCGAAAGTGTGGTGGGTCTGGCGACAGGGTCTTGCGGGACGCAGGCCAGGAGAGAGAAGGAGGCGATGGTTACCCCATCGTTGACGACAAACGACGCAGCATGTGCGCGCAACCCCCTGTCGCCCGAAGGGTTACGGCCCACCACACTTCCACCACGGCCTGCTTGAGGTGTTCGGCCAGTTGAGGGTGGCGCCACTGGTCGTCGCGCTGTCGCTCACCGCCGGTTGGCAATCCGCGGGCTCGCAAGTTGGGACCCACACTCAGCCGGACGCCGCGGCTCACCTGGAGACCATCTCCTTCGGTTCCTGCTGGCACGACGAGGAGGGGACGACCCGAGCGGCGATGGAGCGGCTGGCGGCACAGAGCCCCGACCTGTTCCTGTGGCTCGGCGACAACATCTACGGCGACACCGAGGACATGACGGAGATGCGCGCCATCTACGACGCCAAGAAGAACGGTGAGACCTACCAGCCGTTTCTTCAGGCGCGAATCCCGGTGATGGCGACCTGGGACGATCACGATTTCGGCGAGAACAACGCCGGTAACGACTACGCCATGCGCGTCGAGAGCCAGCGCGAGTTTCTGCGTCATTTCGATATACCGACGGACGATGTCCGCCACCGCGATGTTGGAGACGGGGGCCAGGCTGGCGTCTACAACGCCACGTTGTTCGGGTCGGCGGCGCAGAACGATCGCGTCAACGTCATCATGCTCGACGCCCGCTACCATCGCTCACCGACGTTCATCGAGTACGGCGCCTGCGAGGGAGCCGCGTCCACCATGCTCGGAGAGGAGCAGTGGTCGTGGCTGGAGCAGCAGCTGACGGTCATCTCGGAGATCACCGTGATCGCCTCCGGCACGCAGGTGCTGCCGCCGCTCAACCGCGCCAGGCCGCTCACCGACTACTGCGCCTACGGCGACGGAACGGCGTTCAACACCGCCATCGCCAACCTCGGCGAGACCTACGATTCCGGCACCGAATACGAGTCGTGGGCGGAGATACCGGCGCAGCGCGAGCGGCTACTGCGTCTGACGCAGAAGGCGGTGCAAGAAGGCAACACCAAGCTGGTGATCTTCGTCTCCGGCGATCAGCACTGGGGCGAGCTGCTGCAGAAGACGATGCCGCCATCGGCGACCGGCGGAGCCGCGGTGACCCTTTACGAAGTCACGGGCTCCGGATTCGACCAGGACTACCCGGAGAACATACCCAACCCCAACCGCCTCCCGATCTGGGCCGATACGAGGGGGAACGGAACCTACGATGCCCGGTGCCAGCTGCCGTTCGGCCATGCGGGCACGACCTACGGGGGCTGCACGACAGCAGACCGCACTGCCCCCTGGTGCTACACGCAGCTCGACGCCCACGGCAACGGCGTCCCTGGCGCCTGGGGTGAGTGCGCTCCAGCTGGAGCGACGATCCCGACAGGGCAGGTCGGCAGCATGAGCGATAACCTCTTGGCGCTGACCACTCAGGATCGACACATCATCAACAAGCCCCTGTCCAAGTACGGGTCGATCGCGATCGACTGGGTCAACAGCAGCGTGACCCTCAGGCTCGAAACCGAGGCCGAAGTGGCGGTTTCCACCATCGTCTCCTTCCAACCTTGAAGCGCCGGATCAGAGGGTCATCGTGAGCAAGTTGAATCGGCGCATCTTCATGAAGACGACCGCGGCCACCGGTCTCGCCACGTTACCGACGCCGCGCGTGCTCGCCTCTCCGTCCGTGGACGACCCGCTGGGCTTGCGTTCCGAGTTTCCGGTCACCAGCGAGCTCACACGGAGATGCCGAAGCCCACCGACTGTCGCGATCCCGAGTCGGATCAGACATGTCACACTGATCATTGGGCGCCCGCCAGCGCCATCCCCGGCGCCGTGTTCTCCGGCTCACGCGACGGCAAATTGCGCGCGTTTTCCACCGAGGACGGCAGCGTTCAGGGGGAGTTCAACACCTGGCGTAACTTCGAGACCGTCAATCGCGTCGCCGGATTCGGCGGCGGTTTCGGTGGCTCCGCCCCCTCCATCGTCGACGGGATGCTGTACGTCAGTTCCGGCTATGCGATTCTGCGCGGGCCGCCGGGTAACGTGCTGCTGGCGTTCGGTCTGAAGTAGGGTGTCGCCATGATGTCGAAGATTGCCGGTGTTGGCGGCCTGGTCGGGTTCCTCGGCGCCGTCGGCGTGTATTTCGCCCCGGAAGAGCCTTACCCCGGCTACATAACCGTCGCCGGCACGCTCAGCGGCATCACCATAGCCCTGCTAATTAGCGTTGTGGTCAACCGCGACTCTTCGCTGCGCCAATGCCTTGGCTGGGGCGCCGTGATGGGCCTGCTGGATTCGGCAGCCGTCTTCCTGGCCAAGGGCGGGTGGACGAGTGCGGACGCCCCGTTTGTTGTTCCGACCGGGATCGTGACCGGCATGATCCTGGGTGCCGCAATCCGTTGGTTACGCCGTAGAGGCACCTAAGAAATCTCGGAGACTGCCATGGTGAGTTTTGGTTATGCCATCGCCTACATCGAAGACGTCGAGGCCGCCCTCGGTTTCTACGAGCGCGCGTTCGGAATGACGCGTCGCTTTCTGCACGAGTCCGGCGACTACGGCGAGCTGGATACCGGCTCAACCGTATTGGCCTTTGCCTCACACGAGATCGGGCGCACCAATCTGCCGAACGGCTACGTCAGCGGGTCGGATTCTGACCGGCCTCTGGGCCTCGAGATCGCCCTCGTCACCGACGATGTCGGGGTGGCGCACGGTGCGGCTCTCGAAAACGGCGCATCCGAGCTGACCGCACCCGTCTTGAAACCCTGGGGACAGACCGTATCGTACGTTCGCTGCCCCTCGGGAGTCCTGCTCGAGCTCTGCACACCGATCGGCGGCTGAAGACATGTGAAACAGGACCCGGCCTGCGAGACACCGTGAACCCCGAGGAGGAGCCATGTTGAAGCGTCTCATCGTTTCGTCGAGTGTCGTCATGTTCTTCGCTGCGAGCGGCCTGGCGTGGCATGCCTCGGGCTCGATTGCGTCGGGACAGTACACACCGGTGGTCGGTAACTCACCCGCGAGCATGAGGACGGGGTTCGAGCTACGGTGCGCCACCTGCCACGATAACACCGCCGCCGACAACCGGGCGCCGAGTCGGGAAGCCATGGCTGCAATGACCGCCGAGCGCGTGCTCGAGTCGATCACCACGGGATCGATGGCTGTCTATGTCGAGGGGTGGAGCGAGGGAAACCTGCTCGCGTTGGCCGAGTTGGCAGCTGCCAAGCCCTTCGATGACGCTCCCGACCGCACCGCAGCGGCGATGAGCAACCCCTGCAGCAGCCCCTTGACCCTGCGCGATCCGTTCAGCCGGCCGCGCTGGAATGGCTGGACACCCGATCCCGGCAAGTCCCACCGGTTCCAACCCGCGGAAGCGGGCGGGCTTACTGGGGCACAGGTGTTGCAGCTGAAGTTGAAGTGGGCGTTCGCGATTCCCGGTGCGGCTTCCGCATCCTGGGCGCAACCGACGGTCGTGGGCGGGGCGCTGATCGTGGGCAGCGACAACAAGTTGGTCTACGCGCTGGATGCCAAGACGGGCTGCGTGCACTGGTCCTACGAGGCAAGAGGACAGGTGCGCACCGCGGTCAGCGTGAGCGAGGTGACCGATGTGCCGGGAGTCCGCTACATCGCCATGTTCGGGGACTACATGGGCTACGTCAGCGGCGTCAACGCCGAAACCGGCGAGGAAGTCTGGGTCGTGCGTCCGGACGAGCATGCAGCCGCCAAGATCACCGGTACGCCGGTGCTCGATCCCTCGCCCGGAGGTCATCTGTACGTCGGGGTCGGATCGTGGGAGGAGATCCCGAGTGGGGATCTGTCGTACGAGTGCTGCCAATTCCAGGGCAGCGTCGTCGCGGTGGACGTGAGCACTGGGCAGATCGTGTGGAAGACATACTCGATGGCGGAGCGTCCTCGGCCGTTGCGCAAGAACTCGGCCGGCACACAGATGTACGGACCCGCCGGTGCCGCCGTATGGAACGCACCGACGCTCGATATCGATCGTCGCACCCTCTATGCCCCCGCCGGCAACTGCTACATGACGGAGTTCTTCGAGCAAGGCGTCGGATTCGACGACAGTTCTTGTGCCGCCGTCACGGCGTACGACATGGATACCGGCGAGCGCCTGTGGTGGACGCAGCTGGTGGCTCCCGAGAGATTTGGCGGCGGCTGTGGGAGGCAACCGGAGGAGCGGCGAATCAACTGTCCGGGCCTCATCAGCGGCCGTAACGACGATGCCTCGGGCTCGCCGGTGCTGCACATGCTGGAGGACGGCAGCAGGATCCTCATTCAAGGCCAGGAGAGCGGCCGCATCACCGCCATGGATCCCGATGATCAGGGCAAGATCTTGTGGGTGGCGCAAGCGGGCGACGAGCTGGCGGCGCAGAGCGCCGGCTTCGGGGGTGCATTCGACGGTGACTACTACCTCAAGCCGTTCCCGCTCGAGGACGGCAGCGGCGGCCTCGCGGCGCTGCGGGCCGAGGACGGCTCGCGCGCCTGGTATGTGGAGGTGCCGAAGCCGAGCGACTGCGACGACCCCGAATCGCAGCAGACGTGCCACTCCGGGCACTGGGCGCCCGCCATCGCCATACCCGGGGCGGTCCTGGTCGGCTCGCGTGACGGTGTGATGCGCGCCTTCTCGACCGAGGACGGCAGCGTAATGTGGGAGTTCGCCACGCGGCGGGATTTCGACAACATCAACGGCGTGAGGGGCTTCGGTGGCGGCTTCGGAGGCGCGGCGCCGACGATCGTCGACGGCATGATGTACGTCGGCTCCGGCTACGCGATCCTGCGCGGCTCACCGGGGAACGTCTTGCTGGCGTTCGGTTTGGAGTAAGCAGATGCTGAAGCTCGGAACCGTGATCGACGCGGTGAACCACGTCGGGGCGGCCAGCGGGCGCCTCGGGTTCGCCTACGGCGTGACAATGCTAGGCCTGCTTGCCCTGGCTCAGTCAGGCTGCACCCCGGCCGAATTGGCGGCGGAAAGTTACGACCTCGTTCTTCAGGGTGGCCGTGTGATGGACCCGGAGTCTGGTCTGGACGCAACTCGGAACGTCGGCATCCGTGGCGGCCGCATCGAGGCCATCAGCGAAGACGAGCTCACGGGCGACCGCACCATCGATGCATCCGGACTCGTCGTCGCGCCCGGGTTCATCGACCTGCACGTTCACGGCCAGTCAGACGAGGCCTTCCGCCTGATGGCTCGCGACGGCGTCACCACCGCGCTGGAGCTGGAAGTGGGTACCGAGGATGTCGCTGCGTGGTACGGGGAGCGCGAGGCCGGGCAGATCCTCAACTACGGCGTCAGCGTGGGACACATCCGCGTCCGGATGGCAGTCATGGGGGACGGCGGGAACTTCCTGCCGAGCGGCCCCGGGGGGAACGAGCCGGCGAGCGCCGAGCAGATCGCCGAGATGGCCGGCCGCATCCGGCAGGGGCTGGCGGACGGCGCGGCCGCGGTCGGCTTCGGGATGGCCTATACCCCAGCGGCCAGCACGGACGAGTTCGAGGCGATGCTCAGCGTGGCGGCCGAGCACGGAGCCTCCTCGCACATTCACGTCGGAGCCGGCCTGAACGGGTTGCGGGCGGCAATCGACGGCGCCAGCCGAACCGGATCGGCACTCCATGTGGTGCACGCCAACTCCAGCGGCGGCGCGAATATCGCCGAGTTCCTGGCGATCATCGAGGCAGCCCGCACCGCAGGACAGGACGTCACCACCGAGATGTACCCGTACGAGGCCGGCATGACGGAGATCGAAACCGCCCTCTACGATGACTGGGAGTCGTGGGACGACGATCGGTTCGCCATCCACCAGTGGGTCGAGACCGGCGAGCGCCTCACACGCGAGAGCTTCGGTCGATTCAGGGCGCAGGGTGGTGAGGTGATCGCCCACAGTCGCACTCCGGAGATGACCCGCATCGCGCTCGAGAGCCCGCTGACCATGATCGCCAGCGACGGCTACATCGTCGACGGCATGGGCCATCCTCGCACCTCCGGAACGTACTCACGGGTGCTCGGCAAACACGTCCGCGAGGAGGGCACGCTGACGCTCATGGAAGCGCTGCGCAAGATGACCATCGAGCCCGCACGCCGCCTCGAGACCTACGTGCCGGCGATGGGCGACAAGGGACAACTTCGGCCCGGTGCCGATGCCGACATCACGGTGTTCGACCCGGCAACGGTGATCGACCGCTCGACGTACACACAGGCAGCAATTCCATCTGAAGGGGTCCGCTACACTCTGGTCAACGGCGTGCTGGTCGTGGACGGTGGCGAGCTTGTTCTGGACGCACGACCGGGCCGCCCGGTCCGACGAAACTGATCCGCCCCGCGCTCCCGTCCGATCGCGCCGAGCTGCTACGCATGCGCCAGGCCTTCTGGCCGGACTCGACGGCGACCGAGGTGGACCGGCTGCTCGCCGCCACCGATGCCGCCGGAGCGACCGACGACAATGTACTGGTCGCCGACCTCGGGAATCGTCGCCTCGGCGGGTTCGCCGAGCTCGGCTCTCGCAAGTACGCCGAGGGATGTGCCACCTCGCCGGTCGCCTACCTGGAGGGCATCTGGGTGGACCCGGATGCTCGCCGTCAACGCGTGGCCGCGGAGCTCATTCGAAGCGCGGAAGAATGGGCCCGGGGCCACGGCTTCACCGAGCTCGCCTCCGACTGCGAGATCGACAACCTCATCAGCGAGTCGCTACACCAAGCAGTCGGGTTCGAGGAAGTCGCTCGCATCGTATGCTTCCGACGCAAGTTGGGAACCGACGCGAACCAGCGCTCCGACTAGAGAGAGAACCACCATGCAGATGTACCTGAACGGCGAGTGGACCTCCGGCGGCGACGCCATGGACGTCGTCAACCCCTTCAGCGGCGAGGCGTTCGACACCGTCCCGGCGGCCACGCTCGATGACGTCAACCGGGCGATGGAGAGCGCCAAGCGCGGCGCACGCGCCATGCGCGCACTCAGCGCTTACGCGCGTTACGAAATCCTCATGCGGGCAGCCAAGCTTATCGAAGAGCGGCGCCAGGACTTCGGCGAGACCATCACCCGCGAGGAGGGCAAGATCCTCGCCGAGGGATTGCTCGAAGCCGACCGCTGCTTCCAGACCATCACCCTGTCGGCCGAAGAGGCCAAGCGCCTGACCGGCGAAACCATCGCTCTGGATGCGGCGCCCGGCAACGAAATGAAGTTCGGGTTCACGGTCCGTGTTCCCGTCGGGGTGGTGGTGGCGATCTCGCCGTTCAACTTCCCGCTCAACCTGGTGGCCCACAAGGTGGGCCCGGCGCTGGCCGCCGGCAACGCTGTGGTGATCAAGCCGGCGAGCGACACGCCGCTGTCGGCGCTCAAGCTGACCGAGGCGCTGCTCGACGCGGGGCTGCCGCCCGAGGCAATCCAGTGCGTCACTGGCTCCGGCGGCGCCATCGGCGACGCGCTCGTGTCGCACCCGGCGGTGCGCAAGGTGACCTTCACCGGCAGCCAGGAGGTCGGCGAGCACATCATGTGTACCGCGGGCCTGAAGAAGGTGACGATGGAGTTGGGCTCCAACTCGCCGCTCATCGTGCTGCCCGACGCCGACCTCGACAAGGTCGCGACGGCCACAGCTGTCAGCGGCTACTCCAACGCCGGCCAAGTCTGCATCTCGACCCAGCGCGTCATCGTCGACCAGTCGATCTACGGCGACTATCTCGACGCCCTGGTGCCCCGGATCGAGGCGCTGGCCACCGGCGATCCGATGGGAGATTCGGTCAATGTCGGCCCGATGGTGCGCGAGTCTGACGCGGTACGGGTCAACCAATGGATGGAGGAGGCGGTCGGTGCCGGAGCTCGCATGCTCACCGGCGGTAGCAGAGACGGCGCGATAGTGGAGCCGGCAATACTGGCCGACGTCACCCCGGATATGCGCTTCTCACGCGAGGAGCTGTTCGGCCCCGCGGTCGGGGTGACACCCGCGGCCGATATCGACGAGGCGATCCAGCTGGCCAACGACACTCGGTTCGGGCTGTCGGCGGCAATCTTCACCGAGAACCTCGACAACGCGTTGAAGTTCGCGCTCGAGGTCGACTCCGGCAACCTCATCATCAACGGCGGCACCCAGTTCCGCGCCGACCACATGCCGTACGGTGGGCTCAAGGACAGCGGCCTGGGCAAGGAAGGTCCGAAGTACGCCATCGAGGAGATGACCGAGCTCAAGATGGTCATCGTGCACCGTTCGTAACGAAGGGCGGAGAGCGGAGGGAGTCGCCAGAGTCCTCCGACGATCGCGCGGCTGCTGCTGCGATGGGCATGCACCGCAGCCAGGCTCGCCGGCACGGCGCTGAACGTATGAAAAGCGATGACGCGTTGCCGACGCCAGCCATCGACCTCAGACGCTCCACCCTGGCCAGGTGCATGCCCATCGCAGCGGCAGCCGCCTACCTACCCCGAGAGACCTCTGGACCCGTAGTCGATCTCGGCGCCCGCTCAGTGCTTGGTTAGCTTGCGGTACTTGATGCGGTGCGGCTGGTCGGCCTCGTGACCCTTGCGGCGCTTGTAGTCGGCCTCGTAGTCCTGGTAGTTGCCGGCGAACCACTCCACATGGCTGTCGCCCTCGAAGGCCAGGATGTGGGTGGCGACGCGGTCGAGGAACCAGCGATCGTGGCTGATGATCACCGCACAACCGGCGAAGTCGAGCAGCGCTTCTTCCAGGGCACGCAAGGTATCGACGTCGAGGTCGTTGGTGGGCTCATCCAGCAGCAGGACGTTGGAAGCGGACTTCAACACTCGCGCCAGATGCACGCGGTTGCGCTCGCCGCCCGAGAGCATCGAGATCTTCTTCTGCTGATCGCCGCCCTTGAAGTTAAAGCTCGCCACGTAGGCCCTGGAGTTCACCTCGCGCTTACCGAGCACGACGTGATCGCGACCTTCCGAGATCGCTTCCCAGACATTCTGATCCGGCTGCAGCACGTCGCGCGACTGATCGACGTAGCCGAGCACCGCTGTCTCGCCGAGGCGCAGCGTTCCGCTGTCGGTTTCCTCGGTGCCTGTGATCATGCGGAACAGCGTCGTCTTGCCGGCGCCGTTGGGCCCCACGACCCCGACGATGCCGGCCGGCGGTAGCTGAAACGACAGCTCGTCGATCAGCAACCGCTCGCCGAAGCCCTTGGAGAGCACGTCGGCCTCGATCACCACGTCGCCGAGCCGCGGACCGGGAGGAATGAAGATCTCGACGGTCTCGGGAATGCGCTCGTTCCCCTCGTGCAGCAACTGCTCGTAGGCGTTCAGCCGCGCCTTGCCCTTTGCCTGGCGCGCTCGCGGCGCCATCCGGACCCACTCCAGCTCGCGCCGAAGGGTACGCTCGTGAGCGCTGCTCTTGCGCTGCTCCTGCGCCAGCCGCAGCTGCTTCTGTTCCAGCCACGAGGAGTAGTTGCCCTCCCAGGGGATGCCGGCGCCACGATCGAGTTCGAGAATCCATCCAGCGACGTTGTCGAGAAAATAGCGGTCGTGCGTAATCGCGACTACCGATCCGGGGTAGTCCTTGAGGTGGCGCTCTAGCCACGCCACCGACTCGGTGTCGAGGTGATTGGTGGGCTCGTCGAGCAGCAGCAGATCGGGTTTCTGCAGCAGCAACCGGCACAGGGCGACGCGACGAATCTCGCCACCCGACAGCGTGCTCACGTCGGCATCGCCCGGAGGACAGCGCAGCGCGTCCATGGCGATCTCCAGGGTCGATTCCAGATCCCAGCCGTTCGCTGCCTCGATCTTGTCCTGCAGCCCGCCCTGTTCGTCGAGCAAACGAGTCATCTCGTCGGGGTCAAGATCGGGATCGGCAAACCGGTCGCTGACCTCGTTGAACCGATCCAGCAACGCCTTCACCTCGGCCATTCCCTCCGTGACGTTCTCCAGCACGGTCTTGGAGGGATCGAGCTCGGGCTCCTGGGGCAGGAAGCCCACCTTGGCTTTCTTGTCTGGGAACGCCTGGCCGTCGAAATCGGTCTCCACGCCCGCCATGATGCGCAGCAGGGTCGACTTGCCGGCTCCGTTGTGTCCCAGCACGCCGATCTTGGCCCCCCAGAAGAACGACAGCCAGATGCCCTTGAGGATCTCGCGATCCGGCGGCACCCGCTTCTTGAGGTCCTGCATGGTGAAGATGATGTCGGGCATTAGCGTCGTCCCTGCAATGCAGCGGATTCCTGATCCAGGAACTTACCTACGCCGCTGCGCTCTCGGTTGACGTGACCTCCCGGAAACGGAGAGGCTGGGGCAGCCTAATATGTGCGGCAATCCGTCGTTCGCCGAAACCGATTGAGGAGTCTGTATGCCGGATATGACTCGCGCTGAATTCCTCGGACTGGGTGTCGCCGCAACGGCGGGCGTCGGAACCGCAGCCGTCGCCGGTACCGGCAGACTCGACGCCACCCCCGCCCCGCAGAGCAGCGCGGCGGATCTCGTGGTGACCAACGCGCGCGTGCTCACGAGCGACGTTCGACAACCCGTGGCGGAGGCGTTCGCTGTTCACCGGGATCGCTTCATCGCCGTCGGCGGCTCCAATGACGTGTCGAACCTCGTCGGGTCCGGAACGGAGGTGATCGACGCATCCGGCATGTGCGTTACTCCGGGATTCATCGACGCGCACTCGCATCCTCTGTGGGGAGGACTCTCCGCACTGATCAGCGTCGATACCAACCTCGGCAGCATTCAGCGCATTCAAGATGCTCTCTCCGAACGAGCCCGGGAGACAGACCCCGGCGAGTGGGTCGTCGGCTTCATGTACGACGACACCAAGCTCAGCGAAGGGCGGCCGCTGGATCGCCGCGACCTCGACGAGGCAGTGCCGGAGCATCCGGTGTACGTCGGCCACCGTGGCGGGCACACGGCGGTGGTCAACAGCGCGGCATTCCAGGCGGCCGGCATCACCATCGACACACCGGACCCACGTGGCGGCACCATTTACCGCGAAGGTGGCGAGCTCACCGGCAGGCTCGCCGAGCTCGCCCTCGGCCCGTTCCAGGCCCTGCTTCCCGACCCCTCGAGCCGCGAGCAGCGGCAGGCTGCGGTGAAGCTGATCTCCGAGCTGATGAACGCCACCGGCTTGACCTCGGTACATGCGGCGGGGACCACGGCGGTCGACTTCACCGCTTTCCAGGATGCTCACGCTGCCGGCGAGCTCGGGTTCCGCGCCAACCTGTTCCCCAATGCCGGCGCCTACCCGGCCTTCCGCGCCAGCGGGATTCGCACCGGCATGGGCAACGAATGGGTGCGGGTCGGACCGGTGAAGTACATGGCCGACGGTTCGGCATCGGAGCGCACGATGCGTATGAGCACCCCGTTCGAGGGGCGCCCGAACGACTACGGCATCCTCACGATGTCGCAAGAGGAGATCCACGCGGCGGTCGAGGACGCCCACCGCGGCGGGTGGCAGCTGGCGATTCACGCCAACGGCGACGTCACCATCGACATGGTGCTGCAAGCCTATGAGCGAGTTCAGGGGCTGTGGCCGCGCGACGATGCGCGCCATCGCATCGAGCACTGCTCACTGGTGAATCCGGATCTCCTGGGGCGCATCAGGGACGGCGGTGTCATCCCGGCCCCGTTCTACACCTACGCCCACTTCCACGGCCACAAGTGGGTGGAATACGGGCAGGACAAGATGGAGTGGATGTTCGCCCATCGGTCGTTCCTGGAGTACGACATCCCGGTAGCGCCGGCCTCCGACTGGACTCCCGGACCGTTCGAGCCGCTCATGGCCATCCAGAGCATGGTTACACGCAAGGATTTTGACGGCCGGGTGTGGGGACCGAGCCAGCGAATCACCGTTGACCAGGCATTGAAGATCTGCACCATGCACGGTGCCTACGCGTCGTTCGAGGAGGGCACCAAGGGCTCGATCACCGCCGGCAAGCTGGCCGATTTCGTGATCCTGGGCACCGACCCGCACGAAGTCGACGCAGACGGCATAAAGGAGATCCCGGTCGTGCGCACCGTGGTCGGCGGCGAGACTCGATGGCACGCATGACGCTTCAATAGCCTCGGACGTGAAGGAGTAGTGCGGTGATGCACAGGCCGGCACGCGAGCGCGCAGCGACAGCGTCCGGTCCAATCTGCCTGGCCGTGATGCTGACGCTGGCCCCGGTACTGGCGGCCTGCGCCAGCACCCAGCGCTCCGTACCGGCCGACACCCCGCCGTGGACCTGCCCGGAGCCGCTCGAGCCTTACCTGCGCGCGGCTCTTTACATGAGCGGACGCAATACAACGGATGCCGACGACGAGCGCTGGGAGCAGCTCGTCAACGAGGTGCTCATCCGGCACTTCCCGGGCGGCGCGTCGGTGCTCGAAACAACCGGCTGGTGGGAGCGGGCCGACGGACGACCCGGCACCAGCGCCGGCCGTATGATCGTCATATTGCACCCGCTGTCGGACCGCGCCGCGTTCATCGTCGCGGTCGACGCCGTTATCGTCGAGATCAAGGAGCGCTTCAATCACCGTGCCGTTCTATGGGAGGAGGCCCGTGTTTGTGCGACGTTCTGAGGTGAACCGCCAGCAGGATTCCCCTGGAGACTGAGATGAGAAATTTGTATCTGGCACTGGCCATCGCCGGCGCAGTGATTCCGTACGTCTTCTTCTTCGAGTTCTTCTCGACCCAGGGCACTTCCCTGCTTGACTTCATCGCGGCGCTCTTCGCCAATGGCGCCGCTGGCGGATTCTCTGCCGATCTGATCATCACGTCGGCAGTGTTCTGGGTGTTCATGTTCAAGCAGCAGCAACGCGGCAAGGGCCCGAACCCGATTCCGTACATCGTCGTCAACTTGTTGATCGGACTCTCCTGCGCGCTCCCCGGCTATCTGTATCTGAGGGAGCGGAAGACCGAATCGGCCTGAAGGCCATGATCGAAGCAGCGGTGACGATCGAGGCGATGTCGCCGTCCGATTGGGATGACGTGCGTGAGATCTACTGCCAGGGCCTCGTAGCCGGGGATGCGACGTTCGAGACCAAGGCTCCGACCGAAGGTGACTGGGACAGGGCTCACCGACAAGATTGCCGGCTGGTGGCGCGCGCTGCTGACGGCGTCATCGGATGGGCGGCGTTGAGCCCCGTCTCCGCGCGGCAGGTGTACCGCGGCGTCGCCGAGGTGAGCGTCTACGTCGGCGCCGACATCCGCGGGCGAGGTATCGGGTTGACGCTGCTTCAGGCGCTCGTCGAAGCTTCCGAGCGCGCCGGCGTCTGGACCGTGCAAGCGAGCATCTTTCCGGAGAACACGGCCAGCCTACGTCTGCATGCAGCGTGTGGATTCCGGCAAGTGGGCGTCCGACGCATGCTGGCACGGCACAACGATCAGTGGCGCGATGTACTGCTACTCGAGCGCCGCAGCGAGGTTGCAGGGACTTGAACCGACTGGTATTGCTGGCCGTTCTGGTCATCACTTCGTGCGCCCCGGCGGCCGAGCTATCCACCACCGACGACGCACTTGCCGAGCGCTTCCAGCGTCAGCTGGATTCCCTTTGGGAACAGGCCCAAGCAACCGACGAGGTGTTCCCCGGGGCCACTGTCGCCTACGTGCTGGCCGATGGCGAGCTACACGGCTTTGCCACCGGATACTCCGACGTCGAGCAACAGGTGGAGATGCGGTCGGACATGCGCATGCCATCGGGAAGCATCGGCAAGACGTACGTCGCTGCCGTCGCCCTGAGCCTGGCGCACGAGGGTATCGTCGACCTTGACGCGCCGATCTCGGACGTCGTTGGCGCGCAGGACTGGTTCCCGCGCCTGCCCAACGCCGCCGACATCACGCTGCGGATCCTGCTCAACCACAGCAGCGGCATGGTGGATCACGCCTTTGACGTTCCGGAGTTCGGCGAGGCGGCCGCGGCGCTCGTACAGAGCGACGACCCGGATGCGACGCTCACGCCGCGTGAGCTGCTCGAGTTCGCCCTCGATCGCGAGCCGCTTTTCGCCGCCGGAACGGGCTACAGCTACACCGACACGGGCTACATCCTCGCCGGCATGGTGATGGACGCCGCCGCTGAATCGGCCTACTACGAGGAGCTGCGCCGCCGCGTGCTCGAGCCCTTGAACCTCGGCTTCACGCTCCCCCAGGATCGCCGGAGAGTACCCGATCTGGCGCAGGGATACGCGGTGGCCGGCGCCCAGCTGTTCGGTGTCGCCGAGAGGGTCGTCGCCGACGGTGCGATGGTGTTCAATCCGGCGCTGGAGTGGACCGGAGGGGGCCTGTACAACAACCCGCAGGATCTCGTGCGCTGGGGTAAGGCACTCTACGAGGGTTCGGCCTTCGATTTTCCGTATGTCGACGAGCTCCTCGGCTCTGCGGCCATCGGCGCCTTCGAAGATCCTGGCGACGTCTACGCGCTCGGCGTACGGATCAACAGCGACGAGGTCGGCAAACGATACGGTCACGGCGGCTTCTTCCCCGGTTACAACTCCATCCTCTCGTACTACCCGGAACACGGGATCGCCGTAGCCATGCAAATCAACACCGATCAATCGCGCGTCGACGCCCACGCCCGGGCGCTCGCACGAATCGTCGTCGAAAACTCGGAGACCGCCAATGTCCTGCACTGAGAGGCGCACGTGACGCGTTCGGCGTCGATGTCGCAGCCGCTAGCGATGCGCACGGCCCAGTACACCGGCATGGGGCTTGCGACTGTCGATGGCAACGCCGGGTGGCGCATGGTCTGCGCCTGCGTTGATGGCGACGACGCGCTCGTCAGATCCCTGCTCGAAGACGACGCCAACCTGGCGAACGTGCAGTACTGGTACGAGACTCCGATCCACTTCGCGGTGCGCGAGGGCCACACGTCGGTCGTGCGCTTGCTGCTCGAACATGGCAACCCCACGACCAGCTGCTTCGGAGGCGGCGAATGGAGAGATCTGCTCGAGATTGCCGAGCTCCGCGGTCTGACGGAGATGGGCGAGTTGTTGCGCGCGGAGATGTCCGAGCGCTTCGGTTACTCCGCAGAGTTCGCGGCAATCGCGGACGCGATCCGCTCGTATGACGCAGACCGGATCAAGGAATCTCTGGATGACAGCCCCGCGCAACTGCATCGCAGCGATGGTTCCGGAAATACCGTGATGCACTGGGCCGCGCTAACGCACCAGCCGGATCTGATCAGCATGCTGGTAGCCCGCGGCGCCGATATCGACGCCGAGCGAGCCGACGGCAAGTCTCCGGTGATGCTGGCGCTGCACGGCGACTACGATTTCCGCTGGTGGTGCGATGTTCCGGAGGAGCGCAGGCTGTCGCCGCAAAAGATGATCCAAGCGCTACTCGACGCTGGCGCGAGGCGGCCCCTCGGGCTGGCGATCCTCGCCGGCGATGCGGGCCTCGTGAGCGGCTTGCTGGAGCGCCGACCCGACGCCGCGACCAGCGTCGACCGTGCGCGCCACAGCCCGCTCTACTACGCCTCACTCGGCGGCAAGCTCGAGATGACCGAGCTGCTGCTATCACTGGGCGCCGATCCCAACATGCCGGAGAGTGAGGCGCCACGCGGTCGCGCTCTCTACCAGGCCGCGGCACAGAACAACTTGCAGCAGGCGCGCATGCTGCTGCACGCCGGTGCCGACCCGAACGCCGCCGTCGATTCGTCGGGCAACTGTCTGTACATCGCCGCTTGCAGACATCCCGACGATCACGGCGAGATGCATGCGTTGCTGCGCGAACACGGCGCCGAGCTGGCAAGCTGGCAAATGTCTGCCGATGAGCTACGCGAAGCGCTGCAGTCCGGCCTCCGCTTCGATGACCGGGAAACCCTATGGACCGACGTGCTCGAGAAGGACGATCTCGAGCTTCTCGATCTGCTGATCGCATGCGCACCGGACGTGCCGGCGCTACTCGACGGCTGGATCTTCAGACCCGGGGCGCCAGCGTTCGTGGCGACACAGCAGACGCTCGAACGACTGATCGAGCACGGTTTCGACCTCCACCGGGGTGACTGGCGCGGCGCCACGGTGCTGCACTACTGCGCCCGGTTCGGGAACGTCGACATTGCCAGGTTCGCTCTGGAGAACGGTGCGCCGACCGACGGCATCGAGCTGTTGCAAGGCGGCACACCGCTGGCAACTGCGGCGCGCTGCGGCATGGCGGACATGGTGACGCTGCTATTGGAGAATGGTGCCGATTCCACCTCACCGGACAGGCATATCTGGGCACAACCGGCGGCGCAAGCGACGCGCGCCGGACACCAGGACATCGTGGAGCTTCTAAATGACTAGCCCCGAATCGTGTCCCGTCCCGGCGCCACAACCTGCGCCCGGCACCAAGACAGATCGCTCCCGGACATTGCATTCGGTCGCCGGCGGCCGCGCCACGCGACCTGTCGCGTTGCTGACCGGCCTGCTGGTGGCTTGCGCGTACTGCGCACCGCCGCCGGCCCCGCCGCCCGCGCCCGCCGAGGCAGAACGAGGCCCTCGGCAGCAGCCAGGCACCGAGATGGGGATGTTCGCACCCGAGCAGCACGACCTCTACGACGGTCGCTTCATCCTTTCCGGGGGCCGTGTCCATCAGGTCGGCACCCTGTCGGACGAGGCGCCCTGGGACCACATGGGCGACGACGGCGGCACGGTGCGTCCGGTGGGAGGAACTGTCTCGATTGACGTGAACGAGATCGCCAACACCGGCTCGTTCCGGGCCGAGCTGGAGTTGCCGGAAGGCCCGTACGTGATCGATCTCGAGCGATTCCAAGAGTTCTCGCCCTGCCAGGATGGCGGCATCGCCGCCTACCTGTTCGAGCACGGCAACGCCGGGTGCGGCGACGCAAACTGGCCCAAGAGCCTGCTCTACGTGGCGGGCTGGGGAACGGGGTCAGCGACCCTGAACGGAGAGCCGCTGTACGAGGATTACCAGATCCACTTCATGGTCACGCAGGGCATGCGCGACCGCGAAACGCTGCGCACTTCCTACTCCCGGGACGATCCAAGGGCGGAAGCCGGGGCAGTGAACCCGGCCCTCCAGCAGATCGATTTCTTCATCCGGAGTCCAGAGCGCAACGACGCCAACCACCCGAACCGACAGGTGTTTGATCACTTCTTCGCCATGGAAGTGACCTGGCACTGAATCGGAGGCAACACGATGACACGCGCAACTACGACCCTTGTTGTCCTGGCAGCTGTACTGGGCAACACGATACCCGCGACGCTGGCCCAATCGGGGCACAACCTCGAGCGGCCGCCGCATTGGGAGACACGTGCCGACGACTCCGACATGGCCGTCGAGCGTGGCTTCGTGGTGATGCGACCCGGATGGCACGTTCACCCTGGAGCCGCAGGGCTGATCTGGGATCCCGCCAGCTTCGCCACCGGCAACTACAGCATCACCAGCACGGTGTTCTTGTTCTCGCCCAGCGACGAAGGTGCCAAAGCCGTCGACACACCCTACGGGGTCTTCTTCGGCGGGCAAGACCTCGACGGTCAGGCATCCTACGCCACGTTCCAGATTCGCAATGACGGCAGCTTCCGGATCGCCGAGCACACCGCTGGCGGGGTGCGCGCGACGGTTCCCTGGACCGAACACACCGGCATCGTGCGGCTCGCCGAGCCGCCTGAGGGAACCGCAAAGAACGTCCTTGCGGTCGACGCCAAGGACGAGATGGTCGCGTTCTATGTCAACGACGAGAAGGTCGCCGAAGTGGCGAGGACAAAGGTGACGGTGGAGGGGACCATCGGCCTGCGTGCCGGTGCCGACTTGAGCCTCCACATTACCGAGATCACCGTCGGACCGAACCGTCGCGACGAACAGCCGGAGTCAGAATGAGCACTCGCCGATTTACTCAGCTAGCAGCGTTTGCCGGCTACCTGTCACTCGGGATCCTGTCTGGCGCCTGCGCGCCGGCGGCGATGGAAGAAGAGTCCGGGTCGGCAGTCCCGTCCAACACCGAGGAACGTGTGGCCCGCGCCGCATCGCTGGAGTTCGAGGGCGACTACGTCGGACCGCCCGGGGATGCGCTCGTGCACCACACCGCGGGGTTCGCCAAGATCCTCTGCTCGGCGGTCTTCATCACCGGCCTCGACGCCGACTTCGCGGCCGAGAACATCGGCTATTTCAGCAGTCACTACGCGGAACGCGCCCTGGTCACCGACCGTGTCGTGGACATGGAGAAAAAGGAAGTCCGTCTGACGCTGCCGGACGGCACCGTGCGGACCGCGAGGCACCTGGGCGATCAGGGGTGTGTGACGCTGCCGATCGGCGCCGACGACGTGTACTACACGCCGATCGACATCCCGAGCACCCTCCCCGATCCGTCGACGCAGCCCTGGCCGATGGGAGACGTGCTGTCGGACGAACCGCTCCCTGCAGAGATTGACGCCGACAAAGTGCAGCAGGCCGTCGACGCAGCGTTCGAGCCGGCCGAAGGCATGACGGCGGCGTTTGTAATCACCCACAAGGGGCGCATCATCGGCGAGCGCTATCGCGACGGCATCACCATGAGCACGCCGCTCGAAAGCTGGTCGATGGGCAAGAGCTTAACGGCAACGCTGATGGGCATCCTCATCCGCCAGGGCGTCTACGAGCTGCACCAACCGGCGCCGATTCCCGAGTGGCAGGGCGGCAACGACCCGCGCTCGGAGATCCGCATCTCCGACATCATGCGCATGTCGAGCGGCCTGCGCTTCCGCAACGAGTCCGACCCGGGCTACGACGAGTCGCTGGGCTACCCGGACCACCTGTACGTCTATACAGGCACCGTCAACTCGTTCGAGTACGCCGCCAACCGGCCGCAGCAGTATCCGCCCAACACTGTCGGACGCTATCGCAACTCGGATCCGGTGCTGACTAACTACATGGTTCGCCTCGGAGTGGAGGGACGCGGCGACGAATACCACTCGTTTCCTCAGCGCGAGCTGTTCGACAAGATCGGCATCCGCCATATGGTGATGGAAACTGACCCCTACGGGAACTTCCTGCTACAGGGCTACGAGTTCGGCACCGGCCGTGACTGGGCGCGGCTCGGCAACCTGTACCTGCAGGACGGCATGTGGAACGGCGAGCGCATCCTGCCCGAGGGCTTCGTGGAGTTCGTCAGCACGCCAGCGCCCGGCTGGGTAGCCGACGGGCGGCCGATCTACGGCGGCTTCTTCTGGATCGAGAGCGAGGACGGCAACAACGGCATTCCGGCCGAGGCCTACTCGATGCAGGGTGCCGGCGGCCAGTCGGCGACGATCATCCCGTCGCACGACCTGGTGGTCGTTCGGCTCGGGCACTACAAAGGCGGACGCGCCGGCGGTGAGGGGCTGAGAGACGCTTTCGGCCTGCTGATGGAGGCGGTACCGGCGAGCCAATAGCGAAGCGACGAGCCGCAAAGCCGCGAACCTGCCAAGCCGCGAGATCACGAAACGACATCGCGCGCCGAGGTCTCCGACGAGGGCCTTACCGGATACGCCAGCCGTTCACCGGTCCGGCGTGAAAGAACGCCTCGGGCGTCATCACACCGTCGCGCTTGAAGACGGTGCCGTCGCGCATCACAAAGCGAACGTCACGCAGCGCGTCAATGTCGCGCAACGGATTGCCCTCCACGGCGATCAGATCAGCGTAGTTGCCCGGCTTGATCGGACCGCGCTCGTCGTAAACCTCCGCACAGCGGTAGCCGGTCGTGGTCATCGCCTTGAGAATCTCGGGAACCGGAATCCCCGCCGCCTTCCACGTCTCGATGAAGTCGATGACCACCTCGCCGCGCGTCATGCCGGGAATGTAGTAGTCGGCGTCGGTGGAGAACGTCACCGGCACACCGTTGTCGAAAGCGTTGCGAAGCCCGGCTACGGTGTCCTCGAAGGCCGCCTCCGAGGTGCCGTTGTAGGGCATGGCGGGGGTCTCGGTACCGGCGCGATAGATGCCTTTGAGCGCCATCGCTTTGTGTAGCTCGTCGTCGAGAACCTCCGAGTGCGCCAGCGAGAACAGCCCCGCCTCGATGGCGCGGCGGGCGCCGTCGCGCGTCTGCACGTGGCCCTCGACCTTCATGCCGGCTTTCGCCGCCTCGCTGACAAACAGCTGCATCTCGCTGACGGTGTAGCCATAGGGCTTGCAGTCGACGCAGATCTTGATCACGGTGGCGCCGTAGAGAATGTTCTGGCGCACCGCCTTAACGATCTCGTCGTTGGTATCGGCGTCGAGGTACTCGGGGTACACGATGTTGTGCTCGATCCCCATCTCCGGCGTCGGCCAGAACTGCCCCCCCATGCCGCCGATGATGATGCCGGAGTTGATGATCGTCGGCCCCGGCACCCAGCCCTGCTCGATCGCCTGGCGCAACGCGGTATCGGCGTAGTTGCCGTTGTTGCCCATGTCACGCACGACGGTGAATCCCGACGACAGCATCTGCAGGCCGTTGGACACCGCCTGGATGGCCCGCAGCGGTGTCGAGTCCATGACGTAGGTCAGGTAGTAGTAGTTGCTCTCGGGGTCCTGCTTGTAGGTCAGCGCCAGGTGGTTGTGGGTGTCGACCAGTCCGCCGAGGACGGTCAGATCGGAAAGATCGATGACATCGGCATCGGCCGGGATGTCGACGCTGCCGGGCGAGACCACCGCCTCGATCCGACCTCCCTGCACGAGGATCACCTGGTTCGGCGTTGCGGTTCCCGCCTCAGGATCCACAAGAAGGCCGGCCCGAATGACCTGGACGGGCGCCACCTCTTGCGACAGTCCTGGAGTCGGAACGGTGAGAACAAGCAACGAGACAACGGCTACCAACACCGGGTTTCCGCGAGCCATCAGATTCCTCCTCCGTAGGGCATGGGAATCGAGCCAGGTTCCGTATCTAATGGAGTCTCGACGCGAAGTCAAAAAACGAAACGGATCTCACGAGGAGCAACGCCAGATGGATCGATTCGCCGGCAGGACGGTAACCGACAGAGCCGACGGCTACGCGCTCATCACCGAGCGCCAGAACAATCACCCGTCGGTCGGCGACACGAGCCCGGATTTCGAGCTCCAGCGTTTCGACGGGATCGGCAGCGTGCGCCTCTCGTCGCACCGAGGGCATCGGCCGATGGTGTTGGTCTTCGGGTCGCTGACCTGAGGACCGTTCTCCAAGGCGTCAGTTGACGTCATCGCGTTGCACGAGCGCTTCGGCGACCGTGTCGAGTTCCTCATGGTTTACATTCGCGAGGCCCACTCGACGGACGGCTGGCGCATGGACGATTCCGGCTGGTCAATCATTGCCGATGCCCGGAACAGGGACGAGCGCAGCGCGGCAGCCGGGCAGGCGTGCGCCATGCTCGAGTTCCCCTTCCCGATCGTTATCGACTCGATGGACGACACCGTCGCTCAGCGCTGGAGCGCCTGGCCCGAGCGCCTGTTCGTCGTCGATGCGGACGGCAGGGTCGCCTACGTCGGGGCGCAGGGGCCGTGGGGATTCTGGCCGCGCCAGGAAACGCCGCCGCACGGCTGGGGCGAAGACGATGTCAACCACGGACAGCCGCTAGACACATTCCTGGAGAGCTTCCTGAAGCCACGGCGTAGCCCCGCCACTGCGGTCCGGCAAGGAAGCGATCGGTGATGGCTACCCGGCGAGGGGCGACCTACTCCCCCAAGCCAATACCCGGGTCCTCTCGGCATCTAGTCGGCGAGCGGCTGGTAGGTACCGAAACTCCACAGGTTGCCCTCCGGATCACACGCGGTGTACTCGCGCGATCCGTACTCGGTGTCCTGTAGCTCGCGCAGGATCTCGGCACCCGCGGAGCGAGCGCGCTCGTAGTGCGCGTCGACATCCTCAACGTAGACGTAGACGCCGTGCCGCGACTCTTCCCACGGGTTGTTAGGATCGGGCTCGGCGGGCGCCGAACCGAGCATGATCGCGCCGGTGCCGAGCTGCAGCTGGGCGTGCGCGACGCTCCCGTCGGGGCCAGGGACCACGAAGCGCTCCTCGAACCCGAAGGCCTTTCCCAACCAGGCAATCGCCTCGGGCGCGTCAGTGTACCGGAAGCCCGGGAAGATATTCGGTTTGTCGTCTCGGTTCTCGTCAGTCATCGCTACATTCCTCTCGATCACGGCTCGGCGGGACGGGGGCCAGCTCTAGGCCGGCTTCGCTTCCGAACGTTGGCCGAGCAGATACCCCACAATCGTACCCAGGAGCCCGATCATCGGCGCAATCTGCTGCTGTGAGTATCCCGCGGTGACCAGAAACACGCCTGCAATGACCGCGAGCGTAAGCCCGTGCAGCCTGACCGTGTGTGGTCCCCAGGAGCTACCGCGCTTCAGCATGACGAGGATCTGCAGCCCTACGAGCACCAGCCCGAAGCCGAGCACGCCCAGGCTGAGCCACAGCTGAACCGGTGACTCGCCGACGCGGGAGGCCTCCTCCGGCAGTAGCTGAGCGCCGCCAACCGCCGCGAAGATTAACGTTTCTACGATCATCTCGCTTCTCCATGGTTCCCGATTGCGATGCAGGATCGTGGCCGCCTCGTGCCGCTAGCACAGTCGGCGCGATCCTCTTCGAGAACGGCTGTACGCGCTCAGCCAACAGGCGAGCGATCGCCTGGGGTTCCTCCGAACAGCAACGTGGATGCTGAATCAACAGAGCAGCACCCGGCATCTTACGGGTCAACCGACCCCGTGTCCCGGCTTCCACAACGGATAGACTCCCGCTCATCATCCGATCGGCCCATCAACCCGACGTAAACCGAACGCGAGGTCGTGCTCCGAATGCACGCTGAGGATCTCTGCAGACGGTCCACAGAGCAATTGTGGATGCCGTCGAAACCGCCGGACGCCGGTACTCGGCGTCATGGTGCTGTGCGGCTTGCAGTGGGCCTGTGGCGGTGGCGCGCCCCCGCAAGCGCCTGCACCAGCGATCGACCCGGCTGACTGGCCACATTACGCGCGCGACCTCGGCGCGACCAAGTACTCGCCGCTCGAGCAGATATCGGCGACCACTGTCGACGAACTGGAAATCGCCTGGGCTTGGCTGTCGGCGGACTACGACCTACCGGCGCGATACCCCGGCACCGAGGTCAACCCGAACTACCAGGTCACCCCCATCAAGATCGGTGCGCGGCTCTATGCCGCGACCAACATGGGGCAGGCGGTGGCCCTTGATCCGGCCACCGGGCGCGAGCTCTGGCGCTATGACCCCTATCGGGCTGGCCTGCGCGCCGATCCTTCGGGACGCGCCAATCGCGGCGTCGCTTTCTGGAGCGACGGATCCCGGGAACGAGTCTTCCTCGGCTCCGGACGCTACCTGGTATCCCTGGATTCAGCGACCGGACGTCCAGATCCGCAGTTCGGCGTAGCCGGCACGATCGACCTGGCGCAAGACCCCGATCCGCGCGTCACGACCTACAGCTGGACTTCGGCACCGCTTGTGGTCCGTGACCTGGTCATCGTCGGCTCCACGGCAATGACCCCGAACCGGAACTGGAAAACGGCTCCGCCCGGTTATGTACGGGCGTTCGACACGCGCACCGGTGAGCTGCGCTGGAAACATGACCCGATCCCGCAACCCGGCGAGCCCGGCAACGAGACTTGGGAGGGCTCCTCGTGGGCCTACTCTGGAAACGGCAATGTCTGGACGCTGATGAGCGCCGACGACGAGCTGGGGCACGTCTACCTTCCGCTCAAGACGACAACCAACGACTGGTATGGCGGCCACCGCCTCGGTGACAACCTCTATGGCGAGAGCATCGTCGCGGTGAATGCGGATACGGGTGAACGGCTCTGGCACTACCAAACGGTGCGGCACGGACTCTGGGACTACGACCTGCCCGCGGCTGCCAACGTGCTCGACATCGTGGTGGATGGGCGGCCGGTCAAGGCGCTTGCACAGGTCACCAAACAGGCCTTCGTTTTCGCCTTTGATCGCCAGACAGGCGAGCCGATCTGGCCGATCGAAGATCGTCGCGTCGCGGCATCGACCGTCCCCGGCGAGGTCGCCGCGCAGACACAGCCCTTCCCGACCTGGCCGCTGCCATTCGACCACCAGGGGATCGTCGTTGACGATCTCATCGACTTCACGCCCGAGCTGCGCACCGAAGCCGAGCAGATTCTCTCGGCCTTCGTATACGGTCCCATGTACACGCCACCGAGCGTCAAAGATGACCGCCCGGGGGGCACTCGGGGAACGATCCTGATGCCGGGATGGGTCGGTGGTGCGAACTGGGGTGGTGCCGCGGTCGATCCCGAGACCGGGGTGCTGTACGTCCCTTCGGTGACCTCTCCGAGCGTCACCGCGCTCGTACCACCGGAACCGGACAGCTCGGACTTCCGGTATGTTCGCGGTGTTCCGCGCGAGGCGCCGATGCCGCAGGGACTCCCCCTCCTGAAGCCACCATACGGCCGCATCACGGCGATCGACATGAACACCGGTGATCAGCTCTGGATGAAAGCCAACGGTCCGGGACCGAGAGACGATCCGGCTGTCGAGCATCTCGATCTGCCGTGGCTCGGCCAGCGTGGTCGCCCGGCACCTCTGCTCACCAAGACCCTGCTCTTCCTTGGCGAGGGCTCCGACGCGGCGTTGTCGATCCTCCCGCTGGCCGGCGGGAAGGTCTTCCGAGCCTGGGACAAGGAGACCGGCGACGTCGTCTGGGAGATCGAGCTAGCGGCGGGGACGTCCGGCGCCCCGATGACCTATATGGCCGACGGCCGACAGTACATTGTTGTCGCCATCGGGGATCAGGACGCCCGTGGGCAGCTCGTCGCCTTGGCCCTGGCGGGATCTCCCGAGTGAGGTCCGCGGAGATCGACATTGCTCGTGCCCGCATCGCACTGGTCGTCGCTGGATTCCTGGCGTTCGCCACGAGCCCGTCCGCCGGTCAGGCTCCCACCGGCCGATCCGCCTACCACGACTATCGGGTGGTCACGGTGGTGGAAGTGCTGGAGCACCCGTGGTCGATCGCCTTCCTTCCCGACGGCGACATGCTGGTCACCGAGCAGCCGGGGCGGCTTCGCGTTGTTCGTCACGGCAAACTGCTGGCCGATCCGGTGCCGGGTGTTCCCGACGTCCTCGTCGAGCCGCGAGGCAGGCGCCTTGCTACCGAAGGTGGGCTACTGGATGTGGCCCTGCATCCGGATTTCGCTGCCAACCGGCTCATCTACCTCAGCTTCTCGAAGCCCAACGCCGACCGCTCGCAGGCGACCACCACGGCGCTGCGTGGTCGTTTCGAGAACCACCGTCTCACGGCCGTCGAAGAGATCTTTGAAGCGGCAACCAATGGAAGCGGTTCATACGGCTCGCGGCTGGCCTTCGACCGCCACGGCTTTCTGTTCATCACCGTCGGAGACCGCCAGACCCCGCCGCGAGGCGACCTGAACGCCCATCCTGCCCAGGATCTCTCCAACCATCAGGGCACTACGGTGCGACTCCACGACGACGGCCGGGTGCCGGTCGACAATCCGTTTGTCGGCCGCGACGATGCCCTGCCGGAGATCTTCAGCTACGGGCACCGCAATGCCCAGGGCCTGGCGGTTCATCCGCATACCGGCGACATCTGGCTCAATGAGCACGGGCCACGGGGAGGCGACGAACTCAACCTGATCCGGCCGGGGCGAAACTACGGCTGGCCGGTCATCGGCTTCGGAGTCAACTACACGGGCGGGCTAGCGATCCACGCCGGGACTCACCAAGACGGAATGGAGCAACCGGTGCATCTCTGGGTGCCGTCGATCGCCGTTTCCGGACTCCTGATCTACGACGGCGACCGCTTCCCCGACTGGCGCGGCAACCTCTTCGTCGGCGGCCTGAAGGGTGAACAGCTCGCCCGCCTCGCGCTGGACGGGCAGCGAGTCGTTCGCGAGGAAACGTTGCTGCACGGAATGGGTCGCATCCGCGACATCCGTCAGGGGCTGGACGGGTTTATCTACCTGGCCATCGACGGCCTTCCGGTCGACGGTAAGACGCCGCCGACGCCGATCCTGCGCTTGGAGCCGCTTGGCGGCGATTGAGCGGCATCACTCCTGTTCGAACGTTTCCAGCAAGCGGTCATAGTGGCGACCGCGAGCATCGGCGGACCCGGACCGCTCCGCCTCGACGACGCCGGCGATATCGAAGCGACGTTTCGATCACCCGCCGCGGATTAGCTCTTCCGCTGACGGCACGTAGGTCAGCGCATCGTGCTTCGGTGGCGAGGAGCCCCGCGTCGCGCCGGCGACCATCATGAAGAGCGCCGCACTGACGAGCGGCGGGATGAGCGTCTCCATGCCGGCCCAAGCCTCGGACACAGCGAAGTGCAGGGTCAGCCGCGCCGCGGCTCCGCCGACGATGGCGGCGATCGCAGCGGGGGTATTCGACCTTCGCCAGAAGAGTCCGAGTACCAGAGGTACGAAGCAGCTGGCTAGCACAATGTCGAAAGCGAGAATGAGCAGTACGCCGGGGTCCGGACGAAGGTAGGCAAATAATACCGACGCCGCCATCGTCGGCAGGGCAATCCAGCGGGAGAGCCGCAACAGCTCCGCATCATCCCAGGTGTGCGATGAGCGCCCCTGGATCAGGTTGCGCGTGAGCACGTTGGCGAGATCGAGCACGACGCCGGCGGCGGTCGACATGCTTGCCGCGATCACACCCAGCAGGATCAGACCGCCGATGAGCACCGGCATCTCGTTGAGTGCCACCTCCACCAGCAGGAATCGGCTGTCAGGGGTGCCGAAGTGGAACGCCGCCAGCCCGATGAAAGTCACCATGAGGCCAATGACGAGGGTGATCGCCCCGGCGATGTAGCAGCCGCGTTTCGCCGTGCGCGCCGAATCGGCCGAGATGACACGCTGGATGAAGTCGATCGCCACGACGTCGCCGAGGGCGAGCGACACCAGCGACGCCCAGGTGACCAGCGATCCCTGCTCGCGGTTCATCAGTCCCGACAGATCGGTGAAGCTCGCCGGCACATTCGCCATCAGCGTGCTCCAGCCAAAGGTGCCTGTGAGCCAAGCGAAACCGATGACGGTGCTGACAATGAACATGCCCACCTGCAGCAGGCTGGTGGTGATGGTGGCGTAGAGACCGCCCGTCACCGCGTAGGCAAGGATGCAGAGGGCGATCACCACCAGCATCGGTAGGTAGCCGACGCCGAAAACCAGATCCAGCAGCAGCCCGAGGCCGGCCAGGTTGCCGGCCACCAGCACGATGTTGCCGACCAGCATGTTGAGCGCCGCCAGCGTCTCGGTGCTCTGGCTGTACCGACGGCGGTAGAAGTCGGCCAGCGTCAGCAGGCGCATTCGGTGGATGGGCTCGGCAAACACCGCACCGGTGAAGAACAGGCACAGGGCAAGACCGATGGGGATGGCCGCGCCAGCCCAGAAACCGCCCGCGTGGGCGAGCGACGCGTTGCCCATCGAGCCATTGGCGTCGAACGCCTGAGCACAAAGCGTGATGCCGATCACCGACACGCCCATGGCGTTGCCGGCGACGTAGTAATTGGTCGCCTGCCCCTTGATCTTCGCCCAGGTGCGGATGCCCACCCACATGGTGGCGGCGACGAACAGGATGATGGCGATGCCGATCGGGCTCATGGCGTGTGCCCGTCGGCTGCCGCGATGCTCATCTGCTGCCGCCGAAACACCAGCGTCAACAGAATCACGATAACGGCGAACAGCCCGCCATTCACCGCCTGTGTAGCAGCAACTCCGATGGTCGTGGCAAGCGCGCCGATCTCCACCTGGCCCAGCGGTCCGATCCCGCGGGCGAGGTTCCAGACTCCGACCACAGCGCCGCGATCGGAGTCATCGACGTTCTGCAGATCGATGATCACGCCAGGGTGAAGTCCGGGTAGCGAAACGAACGGAAGAGCTCAGCTCGATGCATACCCGGTACTCCACTCGTCGCCTCCGACGAAAAACGCCCGCCGTTGAAGGAGTTTTCCAGACTGCATACAGTATACGAATCGACCGTGACGCTCTCGGCCTTAGGCACCGCTGACGCTCGTAGAAGCTCGCCGACAACAACTACTGGGTGCGGCGGGCTATGGCGCGACAGCCGCCCGCGTCCGAGCGGGTTCGAGCAGTTCACCAGGAACCGAGTCTGGTGCCAGATTCAATAGGAAGGCGTCGTCTGGTGGCGGTCTGAATCTAGTAGGGTGGAGGCCATCATGAAAGACCACGTCAGGCGCGTCGGCGCCCTGCTGCTTGGATCGTCGCTACTTCTGTTCGCCGGGGCGCAGGCTCAGGAGTTCTATCAGTCGATCTTCGCCGACGGCTTCGAGTCGGGTGATCTGTCAAAGTGGTCGCGTGTGCGCGGTGCCAAGCGGTTGGTCGTGACGCCGGAAGCGGCCCTCAACGGCAGCGGGTTCGGTTTGGCCATTGGGTCCTCGAACACCCGCGGGAGGCGCCCCAAGCTTCGCCCGGCGTGGCTCCAGGACAAAACACCGAACAACGAGCCGGATACGCAGGCCCAGTTCTTCATCAACCTGGATACCCTGCAAATCCCTACCGGCCAGATCGAGATCATGAGACTGCTAGGCAAAGGCGGCCGCCACCACGTGCGCCTGATGCTCGAGCAAACCGGCGACAACGACTTCCTGGTCGAGTTGCTGGCTCGAAACCGCAAGGGAAAGTACCGATCGGTGGGAACCGGTACGCTGGATCGCTCCCAGGCCTCGGAGGTCACGATCGTCTTCACGGCACCCGACTCGGTCAGCGGGGCCAGCCTCGTGCAGTTGTTCATCGACAACGAGGAAAAGGCGTCGGCCGGAGGCAACGAGGAACTCTCCATCGACGCCGTCCGCTTCGGGTACGTCAAGACCCCCAAGGCATCGACCGTCAACGGCAAGTTCTATCTCGACACGTACTCGAGCTTCCGGACCCTGGCGCCGCTAGATACTCGCCGGTGAATCGCGGGCATCCAGCCTCTACTTCGTGAAGAGGCGCGTGAAGTCCAGCCCGATGGCGGCCAGCCGCCCGTTCCCTCTGGAGCAGGCGCGGAAATGGGCGCCCGACGCCGATCCCAACGACCTGTCGACAATCTTCCCGGTGCTTCCGGGCATCAAGCCGCAAGAGACTCTCCTGGGCCTCGCCGAAGAGCAGATGTCGGAGTGGATGCAGCGCACGCCGCGCTCGGAGGACCTGCAAGATCAAGGCAGAGCCTCGATGCCGTGGGGCGTCTTTGCCACCGGACAGAAGGACTGGGAGACACCGCACCTGTTGTACGCCGAGCGCTCGGCCGGCAACAAGCTCTGGGACGTCGACGGCAACGAGTATCTCGACCTCAATCTCGGGGACTCGCCGGACATGTTCGGGCGCGCGCCCGACAACCCTGTGCATGCCGCCCTCGCAGAGCGTCTCACCGCGGACGGGATCTCCACCATGATGTGCAACGAGGACGCGCTGGTCGCTACGCGGCTGCTCGGCGAGCGCTTCGGCCTCAGCCACTGGATGCATGCGCTCTCGGCCAGCGACGCCAACCGGTTCGTGCTGGCGATCGCGCGCCACCACACGGGCAGGCGCAATATCGCGATTCCGAACTTCACCTATCACGGCACGATTGACGAGACCCTGAAGTTCATGCCGGCCCCCGGCCGCATTGCACGTTTTCACGAACTCGACATCTACCACGCAGACGTCGACCAGGGGACGAAGATCTTCAACTGGAACGACCTCGAGAGCGTTGAGGAGGTCCTCCAAGACCGCAGCGTCGCCTGCGTGATGCTAGAGCCGGTGATGTCCAACTTCGGGTGGGCTTGGCCGCTGCCCGGGTGGCACGAGGGGCTAAGGGAGCTGTGCGACGAATACGGCACGCTGCTCTGCTACGACGAGACCCACACCATCAGCCAGGGCCCACGCGGCATGGTCGGGCACCTCGGGATCTCCGGTGACTTCTGGACCTGCGGGAAATCGATATCGAGTGGAGTGCCGGGCGCCGTCTTCGGCATGACCGAGGAGATCGCCGCCAAGATCGAGCGCGATCACACCGAGGCCGGGTTCTTCTCCATCGCCGGTTTCGGCTTCCTCGGCACCGCCTCGTGCGGCAATGCCCTCTCTACGCTGGCGCTCCGCGCCACCCTGGAGCAGGTGCTGACGGACGACACGTTCGCTAGGATCGACACCACAGCCGGCGCCATCAAAACCGGCATGCAGAAGAGTGTCGAACGCCACCAGGCGCCGTTCAGGATCGAGACCATGGGCAACCGGATCTGCTATCAGTTCATCCCGAACGCGGTCAGCGACCCCATCTCCGGCCTCGTCCAGCTCGGCTTCGGCGGACTCTTCGAGTTCTCCCACGCCTACTTCTGGAACCACGGCGTGCTGATCTCGCCGTACTACAACATGTGCCTGATCACGCCCGATCACACTGAAGCGGACACCGGCAAGCTGTTGCAGGTCTGGGACGAGTTCGTCGACCTCGCGATGGCGTAGGGACGCCGAGCCGGCACAGACGAAGTGCCGGAGCGGTGGCACGCGCCGGTTTCTTCCCGGCATAATGGCCGGCGGTTGCGTGGTACTCGAGTTGGGCTCCGGGGTGCGTGTGCACACCAACGGTCGAGCATGCTTGTGAGGGGGCGTCTGATCCGCTTCTCATGCGCCGCTGGCGTCGCGATGATGCTCTTCGTTGGGGCGTCGATGCGGGTTGCGTGGGAACCGAAGTCTCCGTATTTCGACTCCCCCTTCGACGGTGCATGGGTCGGTAGCCTGCAGCCGCGTGGACCCGACAAGCGGCTGGTCCCGGCGCTCCTCAGCATCAACGTTCAGGGTGAGGAGGGACTCGGATTCGCGTGGCTCCCTGCCAACCCGGCGACGCCAGTCGACTTGTCGATGCTGAAGGTGCGTAACTTGCGGCGGCGCGACAGGAAGATCGTTTTCGAGCTCGAATCCTCCGCCACGGCGATTCTCAGACACAAGCGCACCGAGGGCATCCTCGCAGGACGTCTTCTACCGACTGCCGAGGCGACGCCGCGGGGTCGGATCACCCTATGGCGCGCCGATTCCGCCTTCCCTATCCAACGTACCTGGGTAGGCTCCGTCGACATGGACGGAATCTCGACCTCGATGGTGCTCCAGGTCCTCGTGCACTCGCGGTCGGGAGGGGAGAATGCGCGAGCGCAAACGAAGCGTGTAGACGGATTCGGTTACTTGGGCTCGCAGTTCGGCGAACTGGAGCGAGGCCGCCTCTCCGGTGACGCTCTCGCCGGCCAACTAGCTTTCGAGGGCGGCGCGCTGCGCTTTGAGCTCGAGCTGTCGAGACAGCGGCTGGCGGGAACGATCGAGTACGATGGCATCAGCAAGCCGGTGAGCCTGACACCCGTGGCCACTGGCGGCAAGCGCGGTCACATCGATGCCGTAGCCCCCGGAGAGGCCCCGGTCGGAGCGCCGCTGGATCTGCGCATCACCGGCAAGAACCTCTCACCCGGGATCGTGGTACACGTGGCCGACTGGGGGGCGGCGAGATCTCGGATGGCCTCCGTGACGCCATCAGCGGCGTTGATTGGCCCAGACGCATCCTCGGGCGCCGGCGCCGAACCGCCGGTGCTGGTGCGCACGATCGAGTACATCAGCGCCGAAGAGATTCGCGTGAGGCTCGTCCCCGACTACGGCACGGGCCATCCGCGTACTGTCTCGCTGCGCCTCGTTGCGCCGGACGGGCAGGTACGTGATCGTCGGCGCGCGCTCGCGCTCTTCAACCCCGAGCGCCTCAGCTTCGACGCTCACATACAGCCCGTGTTCAGTGACTCCTGCGCCCTTTCCAGCTGCCACACCAACCCGGCTCCAGCTGCCCTCTTGAACCTCAGCACCGGCGCAGCGCGCGCGAGCATCGTCGGGGTCCGCAGCACACAACTGCCTACCCTCAACCGCATCGAGCCGAGAGACCCGGCAAACAGCTACCTCATCCGCAAGCTCGAGGGCGAGGGCATCACCGGGGCCCGCATGCCGCAGGGGGCCCCGCCGCTCAGCGACGGCATGCTCGCGCTGTTCGATCGCTGGGTGCTGGAAGGAGCGAAGCGCCGCTGACGCATCGATGAAACCCGGCGGGTCTGGAAACGCGGCTTTGGAGCATGCTACCGTCCACCCACGTTGAGGGCCGTTCCTGACGAGCAAGCCCATGCCGCGCTCGAGTCGCCGGCTGCTTTCCCCGGACCGGTCGGAGGAAAGCCACATGCAACGTCATCGCACCGCAGCGGGCGCGGTGACGCCCACCGAGCGCCTGGTGCAGCGCACCACCATGGGCGCGACCAGCAAGCAGCTCGCTCACGTCGAAGCGATCGGCTACGACGCCTATCTGGAAGAGCAGCTCGACTACGAGTCGCTCGACGACAGCAAGCTGGAGCGCCGGCTGGCCAGAGATTACCCGGCCATCACGCTGACCACGGCGGAGCTGCTCAAACGCTACCGGAAAGACCCATTCCGCCCCGCCATCGATCACCTACGGATCGCCACCATGCTGCGGTCGATCTCCAGTCCGCGGCAGCTGTTCGAGCGCATGGTGATCTTCTGGTCCGACCACTTCAACATCGACATCGGCGACGATGTGTCGCTGTTGAAGCCGACCGACGATCGCGACGTCATCCGACGCCATGCCATGGGCACGTTCCCGCAGCTGCTGCGCGCCAGCGCCCACAGCCCGGCGATGCTCTACTACCTGGACAACTACTCCAACACCAAGGAGTTCCCGCAGGAGAACTATGCCCGCGAGCTGCTCGAGCTCCACACGCTCGGCGCCGACAACGGATACAAGCAGCGCGACATCGTCGCGGTGGCGCGTTGCCTGACGGGCTGGACCTTCAACAACATGTATGACGGACCCAAGAACCGTCGAGGAGAGCTCCACTTCGAACAGGACTGGCACGACACCGGTGCCAAGGTCGTGCTCGGTCGCGCCATTCCGGCGGGCGGTGGGATGAGCGACGGCGAAACCGTATTGGAGATGCTCGTCGAGCACCCCAACACGGCCGAGTTCATCGCCCGCAAGCTGCTGCGCTACTTCTGGGGCTACGAGCCCAAGAGCTCGGCCGTGCGGAAGGTGAAGAAAGCCTACCTGGACACCGGTGGCGACATCCGGGCTATGCTCCGGGTGGTCCTGGCACGCCGTCACTTACGGAGCGCGACGCCGAAGCTCAAGCGGCCCTATCACCTCATC
This sequence comes from Acidobacteriota bacterium, assembly GCA_965197275.1. Lineage (GTDB taxonomy): Bacteria > Acidobacteriota > UBA890 > UBA890 > WLXD01 > DASCOT01. Next base: position 178,481 of record CBDAMQ010000027.1, on the reverse strand, counting down.
GTCTCGACCATCCGGGCGATGGGAGCGAAGGTCACCGACGCCTCACGATGGCTGATATGGACGCCGCACAACATGAGCCACGGGCTGTTCGACCGGGATACGCCCGACGGCTACCCGGACCGCCTGGAATATTGGTCCGGCTCGCTCCTGAACCGCTGGAACTTTGCGCCCGGCGTGGTCGGCGACTGGAACAACGGCATCGAGCTCGACCTTCCGTTCCTCTCCGATCCCCCTGCCTCGGACGTTGAGCTGGTAAACCAGCTCAACGACCTGTTTCCTGGGCGGCCGCCTGTCCGCCGGTTCCCGGGATGTGATCTCCGACTTTCTACGCGCAAACCCGGGCAGTGATCACTGGCGGGTGCGCAACGCCATGAACCTCGTCATCAGCTCACCGGAGTTCCAGTGGTACTGAGAGCAGCGGCAACGAGTCGGGGGTCGAACGCGCCCATGGCAATCGGCGCGACCCATGGCGCCCAATGCGCGTGGAGACGCACATGATCCGACTTGGCTGCAAGGGTTGTCGTGAGTACGCGGAGCTTTCGCGCCGTCATTTCGTCGGCCTGGCGGCGGGAGCAGCGGCGAACGCTGCAGTGCCGAGCTGGCTGCCGCGCGTCTCGCTGGCGTCCAGCTGGGTCGCCAAGCGCGATGTCCTGGTTTCGGTCTTCCTTCGCGGCGGTGTGGACGCGCTGACGATCTGCGTCCCGTTCCTGGAGGACAACTACTACAAGCTGCGGCCGACCCTCTCCGTACCGCCGCCCGACAGCGGCAACAAGAACAAGGCGACGGCCCTGGATGACAACTTCGGCCTTCCGCCGGCGATGGGGGCGTTGCACGAGGCGTTCGACAACAAGGACCTGCTTATCGTCCACGCGTGCGGAATGAAGCATGGCAACCGCTCCCACTTCGAGGCGATGAACTTCATGGAGGTGGGCCGGGAGAACCCCCTCATCAGCCAGTTCACCGGCTGGCTCGGGCGCCACCTGGCGGCAACCGCGCCGACGAGCGCCGACGCAGCCGTGCGCGCGATCGGCATCGGCGGCGATCTGCCGGTGTCGCTATTAGGTGCTCCCAAGTCGCTTCCGATCTGGGAGCTCGCGAGCTTCGGCTTCGCGGTTGGCGATTCGCTCAGCCGCTACTACCTGCCGATGTACGAGGCGGCTGGCGATCCCCTGTACACTCCTGCAGAGAACACCGTGCGCACGGTCGAGCTCCTCGACGCAATCGACTTTGTTGGCTACCAGCCAGCCAGCGGGGCGAACTATCCGAGCGGCCGCTTCGGCGAGTCGCTCAAGTCGACGGCGGCGCTGATCAAGGCGGAGATCGGGGTTGAGGCGGTGGCGATCGATCTGGACGGCTGGGACACGCACGAAAAGCAGGGTCCCTTCGACGGCTGGATGTACGATCTGATGACGGAGTTGGCCGAGGGGCTTGCCGCGTTCCACGAGGATCTGTCCGCTGGCAAGGGGCAACCGGTCAGCACAGTGGTGCTCTCGGAGTTCGGGCGCAACACGCACGAGAACGGCAGTGCCGGGACGGACCACGGCGCTGGCGGCCTCATGATGGCGCTCGGCGATGGCATAAACGGTGGGCGCGTTCTCACCGATTGGCCCGGCCTGGAGCCGGATGATCTGTATGAGCAGCAGGACCTACAGGTAACGATCGACTATCGGGACATCATCGCGGAGATCGCTGCCAAGCGTCTGGGCAATAACGACAGCCGGAGCCTGTTCCCGGATCCGACCTACGATCCGAATGAGTACGGGGTGGCGAAGTGATAAGGGTTCTCCCCGCTATCCGCCGTCGATGGAAAAGTCCGGCGGCGCGTGCTCGCTGTGGGGTGGCTGGTTGAGCACCTCGCCGGGGAAGAAAGACACGACGTAGCGCACGACATCTCGCATCACCAGGATTCCCACCGGCTGGTGTTCAGCGTTCACCAGCGGGATGTGCCGGTAGCCGCCCTCGACCATTCGGTTCAAGGCGATGGCGATGCCGTCGTGAATGGTCAGGCAGTCCGGGTCGGGGGTCATGAACTCCCGCACCGGCCGATCCAGCCCCTTGGTGTCGTAGAGCCGCTTCATGAGCGCATCCCGCTCGGCGAAGATGCCGACGACCTTGCCGTCGTCCACCACCAACAGGCCGCCGATCTTCTTGGCAACCATCACGTCCAGCGCCTCCTCGACCGTGGTCTCGGGAGTTACGGCAGCGGGGCGCTTCGGGTAGTTGAGATCACGGATAGGGCGCAGCAGAACCCGGTTGTCGAGCTGCTTGCGGCGCGGGCCCCGCGCCTCCTCATACATGTCCAGGTCCTCTTCGTAGTCAGTGCTCATAACTTCAGCTCCTTCCGCGTCAGACTGTCTCTTCTCCCGTCTCCGCGTCGTTGATTCGCCAGGTATCGCCCTCCTGCAGCAGCGCGTCGAGGTCGGTTTCGGGCGCTGCCTCGCGGGCGTCACGCATCTGGCTATGGATGGCGTCGTCGTAGGTTTCTTCGTCCAGCGCCCGGAACACCCCCATCGGCGTGGGGAAGTCGGGCGGTTCGAGCTGGCTGAGAAGGTAGGCGAGATGGGCACCTGTGGTGGCCTCGTCGTGGTGCAAGAGATCCTCTTCAGGCACCGCGTCGGCGCCGACCTTCACTACCTTGGGCGTGAGCCCCCGCATCAGGATCCCCCGATCTCGGTCTTTCCCGAAGACCATCGGCTCTCCGTGCACCAGATCCACCTTCTCGTCCTCGCGTGTCTGCCGGTCGGTAACGCCGGCGAAGGCGCCGTCGTTGAAGATGTTGCAGTTCTGCAGGATCTCCACGAAGGCTGAGCCGCGGTGCGCCGCTGCTCGACCGAGCACCTCGGCGAGGTGCTGACCATAGACATCCGCGCTCCTGGCTACGAAAGTCGCCTCGGCTGCCAAAGCGATGGAGATTGGCTGCAGGGGCCGATCCAACGACCCGTAGGGTGACGTCTTGGTCTTCTTCCCCACCTCGGATGTCGGCGAATACTGCCCCTTGGTGAGCCCGTAGATTCTGTTGTTGAACAGCAGCACCTTGATGTCCACGTTTCGCCGCATCGAGTGCAGGATGTGGTTCCCGCCGATGGAAAGCGCATCCCCGTCGCCGGTGACTACCCAGACCGATAGATCCGGGCGTGCCACCTTGAGGCCGGTGGCGATTGCAGGGGCGCGGCCATGGATGGTGTGGAAACCATACGTGTTCATGTAGTAGGGAAAGCGACTGGAGCAGCCGATCCCCGACACGATGACGAATTTCTCACGCGGGATCCCCAGCTTCGCGAAGACCCTCTGCACCGAGCTGAGGATGGCGTAGTCACCGCAGCCCGGGCACCAGCGCACCGTCTGGTCGGAGGCGAAGTCCTTCTTCGAATACGCCGGAGCGGGCATCTCTGCCGTCGTTGTCGGGCTCATTCGTCACCTTCCAGGGCCGTCTGTACCGCAGCCAGGATCTCCGCTACCGAGAAGGGCTGGCCACGAACCTTGTTGAGCTTCACGGTGTCGACCAGGAAGCGAGCGCGCAACAGAACATCGAGTTGGCCCCGATTGAGCTCCGCGACCAGCACGCGATCGAAGGACCGAAGTAACTCCCCGAGATTCGCTGGAAACGGGTTGATGTGGCGTAGGTGGACATGCGAGACGCTGAGGCCTTCAGCTCGCGCGGCGAGCGTGGCCGCGTGGAGCGAGCCATAGGTTCCGCCCCAGCCGACCAGCAAGAGATCGCCGCTGTCATCGCCGAACGGTTCCGCCGCTGGAATGTCCTGCGCGATCCGGGCGATCTTCTCCTCGCGCAGAACGGTCATGTTCTCGTGGTTGGCCGGGTCGTACGAGACGTTGCCCGAGCCGTCCTGATGCTCCAGGCCGCCAATGCGATGCTCGAGCCCCGGCGTGCCAGGCATCACCCAGGGCCGCGCCAGGGTCTCCGGATCCCGGAGGAAGGGCTGGAAGCCCTCGGGATCGGTGCGGAACTGTACCGAGATGTCGGGCAAATCGCTGGCGCTCGGAACGAGCCAGGGCTCGGCGCCATTGGCGATGTAGCCATCCGACAGCAGCAGCACCGGGGTCATGTACTGGAGCGCGATCCGAACTGCCTCCATGGCGGTGGCGAAGCAATCTCCCGGCGTGGAGGCCGCGATCACGGCCATCGGGCACTCGCCGTTCCGGCCCCACATGGCCTGCAGGAGATCGGACTGCTCGGTCTTGGTGGGAAGACCGGTGCTGGGACCACCGCGTTGAACGTTGATGACGACGATCGGGAGCTCCGTGGTCACGGCCAGACCGATGGCCTCGCCCTTCAAGGCAAGACCGGGACCGCTGGTAGCGGTGACGCCAATCGAGCCACCGAAGGAGGCGCCGATGGCCGAACAAACCGCGGCGATCTCGTCTTCGGCCTGGAAAGTAACCACCCCTTGCGGTTTGAGCCGCGCCAGCTCCGAGAGGATGTCAGAGGCCGGTGTGATGGGGTAGGAACCGAAGAACAGCTGTAAGCCGGCACGCGACGATGCCGAATAGAGCCCCAGCGCCAGCGCCTTGTTGCCGGAGATGTTCCGGTACAGCCCGGGCCCCTGCGGGGTCGGAGGAACCTCGTAGCGCACCTGGAACAACTCGCTGGCCTGGGCGTACGCGTAGCCGGCGTGCAGGGCGGTGAGGTTGGCGTCGACGATGTCGGGCTTCGACTTAAAGCGCTTCTGGATCCACTCTTCCGTGGTCTCCATCGGGCGCGAGTAGAGCCAGTACATGATCCCGAGAGCGTAGAAATTCTTGCAGCGCCGCCGTTCGCGGACCGAGAGCGGGGACTCTTCCAGCACCTTGATGGTGAGGGTGGTGAGTGACACCGGGATGACGTTGTAGCCGTCGAGTGTGCCGTCCTCCAGCGGGTCCACGGTGTAGCCCGCCTTCGAGAGGCTGGCGTCGCCGAAGCCGTCGGTGTTGACGATGATGGTGCGTCCCGCCGGGAGCGTCGGAAGGCTCACTCTTAGAGCTGCCGCGTTCATCGCCACCAGAACATCCGGCGCGTCACCGGCGGTGTACACGTCGTTGGACGAGAAGTGGAGCTGGTATGCACTGACCCCGGGCATGGTGTCGGCGGGGGCGCGAATCTCGGCCGGGAAGTCAGGGAACGTGGCGAAGTCGTTGCCGAGCAGAGCGGAGGTGGTGGTGAACTGCGTCCCGGTGAGCTGCATTCCGTCGCCGGAATCGCCGGCAAACCGAATTACGACCGAATCCTCTTGCTTCGATGCAACGACTCGCGGTTCATTCATGGCGCACTCCCAGGGCCTCACATGAATCCACTTCGGGGCGGAAGCGTCTCGAAGTTAGTGATCGAAGAACTCCTGGGTTCGGATCGTCAGATCGCGGCGGTTGGCAACGTTGCTCACGCCGTGGAACTCGCCGGGATACAGCAGCCCGATGATGTTGTTGCCGTTGAAGCGCATGGCGTTGTACAGCTGCAGCATTCCCATGACGCCGACGTTCGTATCGGAGCCACCGTGCATCATCAGCAGCGGGGTGTCGATGGTGCGCGCGTAGGTAATCGGCGCCTCGCGTCGGTACAGATCGGGGTCGTCGAACGGGTTCGTGCCGAGCCGGCCGTGGCCGAGGATGTCGTAGTACTGGCCACTGAAGCCGGGCCCATTGAGATTGGTCGGTGTCCAGCCCCAGAAACGGTTGAAGTCGCCGGTGAGATCGGTGGCGGCGGCCCCGGCCGCGACCGCCGCGAACATGTCCGACTTCGCCGCGATGTAGGCCGCGCCCTGGCCGCTGTAGCTGGAACCGAGCAGGCCGATGCGGTCGGGATCCGCGTAACCCATCTCGATCACCGCACGTGTTGCCGCCTCGACGCAGGCGAGCATGTCGGCGTGCGGCGAACCGACCTTGATCTGGATGTCCGGCTGCATCAGGAGGTAGCCCTTGCTGACCGCCTCCATCAGCAACCCGTTCCACGAGTACTGGTAGATCGGCGGTACGTGGCGATGCAGGTTCTGCGAGTTCTTCTCGTAGAACTGCACCAGCATGGGTCGTCGCTCGCCGGGCAGGTAGTCATCGGGGACAGCCAACGTCCCCTGCAGGCGCAGGCCGTCGTCGTTCTCGAAGTCGAAGAGCAGACGCTTCCCCCAGTGGTACCCGGACTGCCATGGGTTTGCATCGCTGACCCTGATCGGTTCGTCGAACTCGCCGTCGCTGACGTACAGATTCGGGAAGTCGACGAAGGTCTCCGTGGTGTACAGGTAGCGATCGGCATCCCGTGCCTTCAGCGGCGACCCGTACAGGCGATCCTCATAGACCAGCTGCCGAAGCCGTCCATCCTGTAGCTCGAAGAAGCCGGCCTTCTTGGTCCACTGACCATGCGCTGATAGCAGCAGCGGCTGCGACAGATCGATCGTCGCCGTGTTCGCGGCAGCGCTAACGTGACGGAAGCGAATCTCGCGCTCGGCGCCGATCTCGGTCAGATTGGACGGCAGGCTTCCGTCTAGCGGCTGCAACCAAAGATCGTAGCGATGGCGAACCACCACTGCGGTGCCGTCCGCTGTCCAGCCGCTGATTCCGTACGGCGGCCGGGTTCCCCCGTGCTCGGCGTCCAGGTTGATCAGGCTCCGAGGTTGTTGCGCGGACAGGTTGCTCGTCGCACCGGTTTCGATCCCGTGCAGCCAGAAGTCGCCGTCTTGCCAGTACAACAAGCTCTTGCTGTCGGGCGACAGAACGAGATCGCCCTTCTGGGCTTCCAGGATCAGCCGCCGCTCGCCGGTCGCGGTGTCAACGCGATAGTAGTCAGCCTGTTCCTCCTTCCAGTCCGAAACGTACGCGCGTCTGTCGGCGCCGATCCCCCATCTCCCGTCCGGCGTGAGGAGGATCGAGCGCATCGACGCGTCGGTCAGGACAACGACGCGATCGCTGTCGAGATCGAAAGCGGCCCGGTAGGTGAACTGGCGATCGGCCTCGGCGTACTGGATCTGCTCCGATTGGATGCGCGGGTCCCGCCAGTGCCAAACATCCACGTTGGCGATGCGATCGGGATACTCGGGCCGGTCGGGGACCTCTTGCTGGTCCTTGATACCGAAGAAGACGCGGCCGCTGTTAGCACTCCACGAAGGTTCCGCGCGGTCGCTCAGGACCATTCCCGTGGGGAACGTGGGCGTCGATCCGGGATGCAATTCATGACGGCGCGGGGAGTCACTCTCGATGTCGACGAAAGCAAGCAGGACGTTGTCCCGCTCCGCCATGCCCGGGCGCCGCGCCCCCTTCAACACGGCCACGCCACCGCCCTCGTCATGCCAGCTGAGCCGCGAGTACAGCATCGCGTCGGTGTCGAGAGATCGGATCACCCCGGTGGAGAGATCGATCAGGTGGACTCCATTGCCGGTCCGATCCGCCGTATGGACGGTGAACGCGAGACGGCCGGTCGGCACCCGATTGTCGAAGGCGAGGTCCGCGACGTTGCCGATCAGCAACTCGGTGCCGGCATGCAGGTCGTGAAGGACCAGGTCGGCACCGTCATTCAGGTCGGCACCGTCATTGTCGCTGCCTGAGCCGCCGCTTGCCTTGTGGACGGCGAGGAAGGCTGACCCGGACGAGAACTGGAACGACTCCGCGTTCTGCCACGCTCTCTCCACACCCGTGGCCAGCTCGATCAGCCGCACCTGTCGGGACCGAGGCTGGCCGGCAACGCGGAGTTTTTCGGCCTCGTCGAAGGCGAGGTCGACGAAGAACGCCACCCAGCGTGAGTCGTCGGAGAAGCGCGCCTCGCTGGCCTCGGCGACGTGGTATTCGGTGGCGTCGACCAGCGACTGGACGTAGAGCTCAATCCCGGGATCGAAGGTGTTCGCCCGCCGGTACCCGAAGGTCACCCAGGCTCCATCGTCGGAGATGTCCGGCGTCGTGATCTGCCGCCAGCGCTCGTAGTCGTCGGTCTCGAGCGCCCGTTTTGAAGCGGCGACGCTGTCCGACGACGCCTCCCCACCCTCCTGCCACGCCTCGGCCGCCGCTACAGCCGCGATCAATTGGCCGGCCACAAGCAGCGCCAGACCGAGCCGCGAGCTGATCATGACTGCCCCGCTGCGGCGCGCTCCTGCTCGATGAACCAATCGACGTGATCCGCCAGCACTGACATCGGCATGGCACCGTATCGCAGCGCGCTGTCGCGGAATCGGCGGATATCGAAGTCATCGCCGAGCGCCGCCTCGGCTCGCTGGCGCAGCTCGACCCAGCGCAGCATGCCGATCTTGTAGCACAGAGCCTGACCCGGACTGCCGACACTGTAGCGCAGCGACTCCGACCGGATCTGGGTCTCCGAATCGGTCAGGTGCTCGCGCATGGTGTCCATCACGCGCTCCCGCGACCAGCCGAAGAAATTCACGCCGGTGTCGACGACCAGGCGCACCGAGCCGTACATGTCGAAGATGTGTAGCCCGTACAGGTCGTACGGATCGTCGACGAGGCCAGCCTCCTGTCCCAGGAACGTCCCGTACTCGCCCCACCCCTCGGAGTACGCGGCAAAGTGCGAGTGACGCCTGAAGTCGGACAGCGTTTCGTTCTCTGCCTGCAGAGTGAGCTGGAAGTGATGCCCGGGGATGAACTCGTGCAGCGTCAGCGGCTGGCTGTACACAAACGACCGCTCCGACAGATTCGAGCCGTTGAATACATAATAGCCGACCGGGTCGGCGGGCGTCGGCATCTGGTAGTAGCCGAAGGTCATCGAAGCTTCGTACTCGGGATCGAGTCGCTTGACGCCGTAGGACGCCTTCGGCCGACGCAGAAACAGATCGTCCACCACCGCGTCCATCTCGGCCGCGTAGGCGAGATGGCGTTCCGCGATCTCCTCCGGCGATTTGGGAAAGAAGCGCGGATCGGTCTTCAGAAAATGGTGGAACTCGGTCTTGGTGCCCTCGAATTCAACCGCGTCGCGCACCGCGGCCAGCGCGGCGTCGATGCGCTCCATCTGTTCGAGACCGATGCGGTGTACCTCCTCGGGCGTGATGTCGATCGTGGTGTAGTGCCGCACCAGGTAGCGGTAGTACTCGTCGCCGCCCGGGTACTGCGCCAGCCCGACGGCGTCGGGAGCGCGCGCCCGGTAGTCGCCGTCAGTGAACTCGGTCAATGACCGCAGCGCGGGGTTGATCTGCCCCTGGACCAGGGCGTCAACCTCGACGACGAACGCCGACGCAGCCCCGGCTTCAATCGCTGTCAGCCGCTCTGCCGCAACACCGAAACGACTCGCATCGCCCTCCCCGGCGAGCGACCCGAGGAACGGCACCACCTGATCGAGCTCCGCCTTCGGCAGCAGGATGCCGCGCGCCGCTTGCTCGACGATCTTCTGCTCGATGCTGCGAACGAGGTCTGGCAGCGTCCGCACTTCCGCGCCCACCGCCGCGTCGCGCGCGGCGCTCGCGGGCGACGTATCCGGTAGTCGGTCGGTCGGCAGCTCCAACATCGTGCGGAGATACGCCGAGGACTCGACGGCGTGCTCCCAGTACACATCTATGGCGCGATCGAGCGCCCGCACGCTGGTATCTCGCGCGTCTAGCGTGCCGTTGCCGGAGCAAGCACACGGCAGCAGCACCGCCAGAAGCCCTGCAACGCGCGTAGCTCCTCGACTGGTCATCGGCTACTCTCGCGCATCGACTAGCGGCTACCGGCCGCCTGTCGACGCTCCTCCGCCCGGGCGCCGCTCAGAATGTTGAAGAGTGCATAGTTCGCCTCGTGGCAGGCGTACTCGTAGATCGAATCGCCGAGTGCCCTGAACGGCACCTCACCGCTCCACGACTGCGTGTAGGTGCTCGGGTCATCAACCGTGAACTCGTAATTGATCGTGTGCTCGTCAGCACGCGTGAAACGCTCGATGACCTTCATGCTCTCGGAGCCGCCGGGGTAGATCCAGCGCTGCCCATTGGACTGCTTGGGTGGCACGCGGGTGGTTTCGACGACGAGCGTGTCGCCCTCCCACCTGCCCCACGAGTCGCCCATCCACGGCCGTAAGCCCGCCGGCAGTGGCCTCTTGACGCCAAGCCGGATAATGCGTACGTCGTGGACCATCTCGGTCATGATCATGACGTGATCGGCGGTTTGCACGATGGTGTAGCTGTTGTTGTAGAAGTAGTTGGGGAGCATCGGCGGCCCGGCATTGGAGCCGAACGACTTGATGCAGAGCGGGCGATTCTCGGGATTGTCGTAGGCGCCGAACTCCGCACTTCGCGCTGCCGCCTCCTCGCGCGCCCGCTGGGCGGCCTGGGTCAGGGGTGGAAAGCGACCGTCCGGCGGATCCACCACCAGCGAGCTGCGCGGCTCTCCATTGAAGACCGCCACGCGATCGCCGGCATCGATGTAGAAGTAGTTGTAGCCGCCCACACCGCCGGCGGCTCCAGTTGAGCCGTCGCCGCCAACCGGCGGCGCCGGCCGCTCCGGGTCGCTGGGCTCGGCAAGGTAGTCGATCAAGGCCCGACGCCCCGCCTCGATCTCGGCAACCTGCTCTACGGTCAGGATCGCGTCTCGGCCCTCGGGTCGCTGCACGGGGGTAATCGTCGCGTTAGTCCAGTTGCCCTGCAGGTCCGGATGACCCTCGGGAGTGCGAGGCATGACCCACGGCTGCGGATCGTCGGTCGAGGTCTGGGCCACAGCAGGCAACACCAGCCCGACGAAAACGAGGCCGTACCAGACTGCCAGGAGCGAGCGTCGGTCGAGAATCCTCATCTCATCTCCTCAGCCCCATCGGAAAACGCCAGGGTCTTGGCAACCCATGTCAGAAGTTCGCAGTATCGCCACCTGGAGCGGTGATAGCGAGGCCGCATGATGCCACCCACGCCGATCGAAATAACAGAGGTGCTCGCCGAACGGCCCTCGACGGCGTGCTCGACACCGGATCGATCCCCTGGTCGCTGATTCGCCGGGAGATGACGGGGTTGGATGACGAGATTCAGAGGCTTACGTCATCGTGAATCGGAGCCTGACGTCAACGTAGTTGTTCGGCACGTCTGGCGCGGCTGTTCTTGACGAGCTGGGGCTACTCGAGCGCCAGCGCGAAACGCAGCGATTGCTCCGCCGCCTTCATCTTCCCCGCAGATAGAGTCGCGATGCGTTCCTCGAGGTGCAGCTTGGAGACCGTCACGATGCTGTCGAGGTTAACTACGCAGGCACGCGGCAGACCGTCCTCGGAGCCCAGCGCCACCTCGACCGGGATTCCCCGGATGCGGGTCGTGATCGGCGCCACGGTAACGAGGCTCCGGACCAGATAGGCCTCGTCTCGTGACAGCAGCAACACCGGGCGCCGCCCGGCTGGCGGCGGAAAGCCGGCCCACCATACCTCGCCGCGCCTCAATCCCAGGGGTCTCCAGCCAGCGAACTCTGGCTCGACTGGTCGGCGGCTTCGGTCTCATAAGGTGTCTCGGGTTCGGCGACGTAACCCGCCACATACTTCTCGACAGCTTCTTTCTCACGCGCTTGGCGCAGAAGCGCCACCAGCGCACGGCGGAAAAGCTCGCTGCGGCTCTCACCGGTGGCGCGCCGCTCGCGCTCGGCCGCCTCGTAAACCCGGACCGGGAGACTGACGGACACCTTTGCCGAGTTGGGCATGCTGGCACGCGGATCCTACTGTGGTACGAAATAAGTACTACTCAGATCCTACTCGCGGTAGCGCGAATCTACAAAGGGAACGACGGCATGGAGCGCGAATGCGTCGTCAACCTGCACCAGCTGGCAACGATTTCCCGTGACCGGTTGGGCGCCGCCTGGCGAGCGTGAGTGACGACCGCATGCGCTCCGTATGCCGGGCTCTCGGTTTCGCGCTCGGGTGCGAAAGCACGTAGCGCTGCCGGTCGCTCGTCAGAACGCGCTCAGGCGATCCACCGTCGTGGCGTCGAGCCGGATCAGGACGGCTATCAGCAGATCGACCGCCTGATCGAAATCGCTGCGCTGGATGACGCCACTGTGGGAGTGCAGGTAGCGCGTCGGCACGGTGATGTTGACCGACGGCCGGCCGGTGTCGTACCGCTGGATCTCGGCGCCGTCCTCGCCGTAGCCGGTGAGCACGTCCGCTTGCAGCTCCAGGCCCTCCTCGTCGGCTACCTGAAAGAAGAAATCGCGCAGCTTCCGATTGGGGATCATCGAGCTGTCGAGCAGGAACATGCCGGGGCCGGCGCCGAGCCTCTCCTGCGCCTGCTCCGGTCTCGACCCAGGGTAGTCAGCCGAGACGCCAGCCTCGATCGAGATACCGAGGTCCGGATCAGCGATACGTACCGAGGTCTGCGCGCCACGTAGACCGATTTCTTCCTGAACGGTCGTTACCCAGACGACGGTTGGGCAGAGTGATCCCCTGCTCGGTTATACGGCGTGCCGCTTCCAGCATCACCGCGACGCCGACCCGATCGTCCCAGCCCTTGGCAGCGTAGCGTTGGTTCGGTAGCACGGTGAAGGGACTCCAGGGAGCAATCGGATCTCCCGGACGGATCCCCATGTCCGCCACCTCTTCGGCCGACTGCGCCCCCACGTCCAGGAAGATCTGCTCCAGCGGCCAGACCTGACTGCGCTCGCTCTGTGGCGTCACGTGGACTGTACGCAGACCGCTGATCGCCAGCACCGGGCCGTGGGCTCCGACGATCGTCCAGCGCTGGTCCGGAAGCGCCTGCCTGAGCCAGCCGCCCAGCGTCTTGACCCTGATGAAGCCGTCGGGACGCACGTGCTGCACCATCAGGCCAACCTCGTCGAGGTGCGCCGTGACCATGATGCGCGGCCCCTCGGTGGCGCCCGGCAGTGTGGCGATCACGGACCCGAGCCCGTCGTACTCGATCGCCGCGCTCAGCTCCTCGAGCTCGCGTACCACAATCTCCCGAACCGGCCCCTCGAACCCCGAGGGCCCCGGAGCGTTGGTGAGTTCCTCCATCAGGCGCGCGGCACGGTCGAGCTCCTGGGCGACGCTCGGGGATGCGAGCGCGAGGGTGGCGAGCAATGCTCCCGTCGCGGGGATGTTGCGGTTCATGGCGTCCTCATCGACAGTGTCTGATGCTGGTGAACATCGAGTCGTCCATTCTATTAGGGGACACGATCCGCTCAGGCGTAGCTGACGGAAGGGCCTGGACTTGCGGTGTAGTCCCTGACGACATTGCCTCCCATGGGTTCAGCCAGCGGCGCCATCGACATGAGCCCTCGGTCTCAGCATCAGCTGCTGGCCGAGCCGCGCGCCGACAGCACCAGGTACAGCCCCGACAGCACCAGCGCCGCACCTCCCAGCTCGGCGACGCCGACCTGCTCGCCAAGCACGGTCCAGCCCAGCAGCAGCGCGATGATCGGGGTGACCAGCAGCATCGACAGCACCTTGAGCACCTCGATGTAGCGCATGAGCCAGTAGAAAAGCCAGAAGCCGATGACGGCGCCGACGACGGCCAACCAGACGGTGGCTCCGACGGCCGTAGGCGTCCAGCGGGCCGCATCAGGGCTCTCGACGGCGATGCTGGCCACCACGTGGGCGACGGCCGCGATGCTCATCTGCACCATGGCGATGAACAGCGGGTCGATTCGGTGACCGAGCCCACGCACGGTGACCGAGGCGTTGGCCAAGCACAGCATCGAGCCGATGATACCGAGCAGCCCGGCGCCGGCGAGCCCTCCCACGCCCTGTATCTGGCCGGAGTAGATCAGCGCCACGCCACCGATGGCCAGGGCCGCGCCGAGGCCGCGCCCGGGCGAGATCGGATCACGAATGCGTACCCAGGCCAACAGCATGCCGGCCGCCGGGGCGGTCGCCGACACCACCGCCGCCACCCCCGACGGCACGTACTGCTGTCCCCAGAACAGCATCGCGTTGCCTACCACGAACACCTGGACGCCGATCGAGATCAGGATGCGCCACTCGGCCTTGGTGGGCGAGATCGAGCCGTGCGGATCGGCATCGCGCGCCTCGCGCCCGCGACGCCGGTTGCGCACCACGAGGATCAGCGCCAGCAGCGGCACGGCGATCAGGAAGCGTGTACCCGAAAGCGTCAGCGGCGGCAGGTCGCGCAGCGCCACTCGAACGGCCATCCAGTTGGTGCCCGACAGCAGCGCCAGCGCCGTCCAGGCGATCGCGATGCGGCGGTCGCTCGGGCGCCACGGGGCGTCGTGCTCGGGGGGCGGTGGCTCCTCTGCCGGCGCCTCGGCCAGCGATTCCTCGGGAGGTGGCAGTTGCATCGGCCGAGGATAGCCGCCAGGAAGGCGCGACGCTTCCTGACGCGCTCCCGTCCCAGGCGGCAACTAGCTACGATCCGTGTGCGTCACCCCCTCGTTAAACACTCCCTACTCGGCATATCATCGCGATGATTCGCACGGCGCTCGAGATCCTCAACCCGCCGCGTCAGGGACGCCGACGGACAGCGCGTCCCGCAGCACGCTTGTTCGGAGGCGGACCGCCGGCTCGGGGTCCGGGAGGTTCTGATGAGGACGGTATTGGGAAGCGGCGCGCCACCCCGCGTGCTTGCCCGGCTGACCATCATCGTCGTGGTGGGCGGCGGGGCCTGCACCGGCTCGATGCAGCCCGAGCGGGATCCCGTCGGCACCTGGAACCTGAAGTCGAGTGAAATCCCGGGGCGACGCCTCGGGGGTGAGACGATGCCCGTCGCCAAACCCTCCTCGGGTGCGGGCAAGACGGTCCTTCTGAAAGTAGAGGAAGCCGAAGGGGAGCTCCGCGCCCAGATGACCTCGATTTCCGACAGCCTGCTCGAGGTCGATGCCTTCCGCGTCGAGGACGGCACGATGTTCGTCGAGTTCGGGGCGTACGAGTACACGCTCAGCCTCGACGGCGATCGGGTCACGGGCAACGTCGTGAGCCCCTTGGGCGAGTTCGTGATCGAAGGGACCAGGCAGGACACGGGCCTGCTCTACGTCGGTGAGCCTGAAGAGTTCTACACCAACCACCCTGGCGTAGTCGGCCACCGCACCGAGCTCGCACCGCCGGAGGACGCCGAAGACCCGGCCGCCTGGGTGAGGGAGCGGGTGCAGTCGGCGGAGGATCTGGCGCTGATATCGGACCTTGGCGGGATCGCCCTCGAGTTCACGAACCCCGGAGAGTTCGAGGAGGAGCTGCTGGGCTACGCCGGCCAGGAGGTGGAGGTGTCGGGCACCTGGAGGGGAGAGAAGATCGAGATCGACACGATCGAGCTGCTACCGCCGGAGGATGATGAAGGCTGAGCCCGGACAGCTGTTCGGAGATCGGTACGGCGTGCCTTGAAACAGAGGGAGAGCGCGATGCGGAAAGTCCTTGTTGGAACACTGGCGACGTTGGTGGCGACGGTCGGTGTGGCGAATCTCGGTCGAGCCACTGGCCAATCCGCCGCGGATACGAGCGTGCCAACGTGGACGCACGACGTCGGTCCGCTTTTAGCGAACAGCTGCATGAGCTGCCACCGACCGGGAGAGGTCGCTCCCATGTCGCTGTTGAGCTACGAGGAAGCACGCCCCTGGGCCAGGTCGATCCGTCAAGTCGTCCGTGAGGGGATCATGCCGCCGTGGAAGGCAGATCCGCGTTACGGCCGGTTTTCCAACGATCGCCGCCTGAGCAGTGCGCAGGTCTCGACGATCGTGGAGTGGGTCGCAGCGGGAGCTCCCCGGGGAGAGGGCGAGTTCTCGTCGCCGGTCTTCGTCACGGGCTGGGCCCACAGCGCCGAGCTCGGGCCACCCGACTACGTCTTCGAGATGGAAGAGCCGTATCGCATTCCGCCGGATGGCCCGGACCACTTCCCTCACATCACGGCGCCTACGAACCACGCAGAGGACATCTGGGCCAGGGCGGTGGAGATGCGAGGCAATCCCCGGGTGGTCCACCACGGCAGCGTGAGCGCGCTAGGTGCGGACGGCAGCCGCCTCTACGTCGGCAACATCATCCCCGGACTTCACCCGCACATTCTCCCGCGGGGCGCGGCCAAAGTGATCCCGGCCGGAGCGACGTTACAGTTCGATCTGCACTACCACCCGAGCGGCCGGGAAGAGTTCGATCGCGCCGAAGTCGGCGTCTGGCTGGCACGATATCCGATCACCGACGTGGTTCGTGACGGCCTTGTCGGAGATCGGAAGATCGAGATCCCACCGTACGACCCGAATTACGAAAGCGTCGCCGAAAAGGAGTTCGAGGAGGACGTCGAGCTGCTGAGCTTCGAGCCGCACATGCACTATCGCGGCAAGGACATGACGTACGAGGTGATCTACCCCGACGGCCGCGAAGAGGTCCTGCTGTCAGTTCCGGACTACGACTTCAACTGGCAGCTGAGCTACTACCTGACGGAACCTCTGCCGCTGGCGAAGGGAACGAAGCTCCGGGTCACCGCCCACTTCGACAACTCCGAGAATAATCCCCGGAACCCGAACCCGAGCCTGAAGGTTGTCTATGGTCAGGACTCGCGTGACGAGATGATGGAAGGATGGTTCCGCTATCGCGTGAAGCGCGAAGAACCGATCATTTCTTCCACTATCTCCGCTAACCAGCCAGGGAACCCCTCGCCAGGGTCGTAGGAGTCCCCGGCGCGCAACGGCGTGAACAGCTTGGAGGACGAGATGAGCAAGGGCGAGATGTGCAACAAGTCGACGAGGCGTGACCTCGCCCGCAGCGTAGTCGTCGGGTACACCGCCGCGGCCCTTGGGCTGCCGAAGAACCTGCTGACCAGGGCGATTCCCGACACGGGCCAGATGGCCGGCGGGCAATCGGGCGCCGAACAGTGGCGTAGAGAGTGGACCGTCGGCGCCGAGTACTACCTGGACGGAGAGCGTTGGGCGTTCGATGAGCGCCTGGTGGCCGACCATTTCTGGCAGATGGTCGACCATGACAGCAGGATTCCCGAGCCGGGCGACTTCTTCGTCTTCGAGTACGGCCGCTCCGAGAGCATCCTGATCGTGCGCGGGCGCGACAATGAGGTCCGCGGCTTCTACAACGTGTGCCGTCACCGCGGCTCGCGCCTGTGTCGTCACGACGCGGATCCGATCCCCGAGGATCCGCGCCTGTCGGTCAAGCAACTCAGCCAGTCGGGCAGCTCGCCGGTGTTCCGCTGCCCGTACCACGCCTGGACATACGACACCGAAGGCAGCCTGATCTATGCCTACGGCATGCAGGAGGACTTCGACCCGGCCGACAACGGCCTGATCCCCTGCCACCTTCGGGTGGCGGACGGCTTCATCTTCGTGAATCTGTCACGCGAGGCGGAGCCGCCGGCTTTCGAGCCAGCAGTCGAGCCCTTCCGCAGCGAGGTGGGCATACCCCACGGCACCGCGGACTTGAAGGTCGGCGAACGGGTCTATGTTCCGATGCACGCCAACTGGAAGCTGGCGCTGGAGAACTTCCTGGAGTGCTACCACTGCGGACCGTCGCACGACTACCTGTGCTTCGTGTACCCCGGCTCCGACTTCACCCAAGAGTCGGAGAAGCAAGGCAAGGGTGGGCTGCTGAACGGATACGTCAGCGGCACGATGGACGGCAAGGCGGCGGCGCCGTTGCTGCCCATCTTCGAGGGCACCGACGCGAGAATGACGTCACGCACGTCGACCCAGTCGACGTCGGCCTGGTCGTCCGGCTACTGGCTCGGGTACGACGACCACGTGTTCACGGTTCGGTTCACCCCCCGTGATGTCGACCTCACCGACGTCGAATGCCTCTGGCTCGTGCACCCGGATGCGAAGCGACACGTGGATTACGACCCGGAGAGGATGAAGGAGATGTGGCTCGTCACGCTCCTGGAGGACATCTGGATCTGCGAGAACAACCACGACGGCATCCGCTCGGGCGGCTACCGGTCGGGGCGCTATTCCACCCACGAGATCGGCGGGCGCTTGCCGGCCAGCTTCATGGCCTGGTACATGGCCGCCGTTGAGGGTGACGTCCGACCACCACTGCCGCACGGATGAGCTTCCGTTGACAGGGCGTTCGGAGCTCAATAGGCGTCGCCGCGAGGGAGCGCCGCGAAAACGTTGAGCACCCCGGGACTCCCTATCCGGCGTTCAGATGTACACGCGGCCATGCGATGTTGGGCACGACTAGCCTGTGGGCGATGGACCTCGCAGTTGACGGGCGTTTTGGGGCCGCAACTGTGCGCTACGCTGCACTAGTACGTGTCGATCCGCCCGACGTCGCCAGCGATCGCGGCCATGTACCAGGCGACGAACCCCGCAGGGCTCCCGCGGCCGCTCTCGTGGGTCGCATAGCGTCCCAGCTCGTAGCCCCCGGACCGAATGCCTATCTGGTTGTTCTCGCACACCCAGATGTCCTCCTGCACGGTGATCTCCCATAGGGCCGTGAGGTTGTCGACGTCGTAGTCCACGCCCTCCTCGGCATCGGGGTGCACCAGCCAGAGGAGCTCCACGTCGGTAAGCTCCACGTCGCGCGGCGTGAATCGGGTCGTCACGACGTAGTCGTCGTAGGCGGCCCAGTATCCCGTCGACCAAGCGGTCGACGTTTCCCGGTAGCCATGGGTGTAGTCGTCGAAGGGAGGCAGGAGTGGTGCCACCGGCTTGCCATCGAGCGAGGCGGTGACGACGCCGGGAAGCAGGTAGGCCCTTCCCGTGATGCTGACGTCGTCGGCGCTGCCGCCGGCTGCCATTCCCGTTCCCCCACCGCCGGGACGGACGCTCGGCGGGACCCACTGCGCCAACTTCGGCGCCAACTCCGCCTTCCGCTCTGGCGACATCGTCAGGTCGGCGTCGTGAACCGTCACCAGGTGGGCGTGCGCGGGACCGCAGTGGTAGCACTCCAGGAAGTTCTCGAGCGCGAGCTTCCAGTTCGCGTACATCGGGAGGGATCGCCGCGCACCGACCTTCAGCTCCGCAGTGGCGTGTCGCTGCCCAACCACGCGGAAGTCGGCGACCGCCGATTCGAAATCGGGCGGCTCGTCGCTCGCTGACAGATTGACGAAGATGTGGCCCTCGGCGGTCCCTACGTGGCAGGGGTTCAGCCCATTCGCGATCGGGTTGTGGTAGGCCCGTATCTGTCCCGAATCGTCGCGTGTGATCGTTACGCTGCGGCGCCGGCCAACCGCAAAGGTGAAGGAATCGCCGGCGTCGGGAATGCGGCTTTCGTGATCGGCGAACAACCAGAAGTGGTCGGCGACCAGGCCCTCATCGAACAGGTAGTGCTCTTCCTCGGTGTAGTACTCGGCGGCGATCGTCAAGCCTTCGCGCCAACTGTCGCTCGGCGTCTCGACCGGCGCGTTAGCGCGCTCCTGGCGTGTGTTGCCCAAGACAGTGCCGGGCAGCGCTACGGCAGCCGTTCCGGCGGCGACCGTCGTCTTGGCGAAATCGCGCCGGCTGACCTTGTCGCTCATCCTGCCCTCCTGGTGCTCCTGATCATGAGTAGCACTAGTGCCCGGTGATTTCCGAGACGGCTCGGTGCGCCTCGTCGAAAGCCGCATCGCTATGCGAGCTGGCCGCAGCGTCGGAGTTGGCGATCGAGATACGCCCGATCGGCTGGCGCCCGACTACGCAGGGACGCTCGTCGGTATCGCTGAACGCCCACTCGACCGGGTCGTACAGCGAGTTGTAGTGGTACGCGTAGCCGTGCGGCCAGCGGTTCACGGTGATGCCGACGATATCGCGCGCGGCATCGAACCCGCCATCCGCGAGCGTTCGATCGAGCTGATCGCGGATGTTGCGCTCGAAGGTCTCGAACGTCGTCATCAGCAACTCCTCTTTGCCGGCTCGGTGCTGATCCCGTTTCGAGAGCCCGGGCCTGGCCGGGGTCTTCGACAAGTGCAGCACGACAGGATCCTGCGGCGATGACGAGTGCCGGTACGTTCCGAGGCTGACCGGGTAGTCGAGGCCGATGTTGGTGAAAAAGCTGCCGAAGCTGCGTATGTCGCTCACCCCGAGACGCTCGAACGACGTCCAGTCGCGAATGAGTACGTTGGTGTACACGAGAGGCGCCTTGACCCCGTAAGCGAGTGCCTCGGCCTGCGCCTCGGGCAGCTCCGGACACAGATACGGGATGACGCGGTTCCAGCACGCCAGCACGCAGTGGCGCGCTCGCACCACCTCGGCGCTGCCGTCGCGGACGTAGGCGATGCGGACCTCGTCGGCGGAGCCCACGTCGCCGTCGTGTGCCACGTGAACCGCGGTGCTGTTGAGGCGGATGCGCGCCGCCGCGCCGGCGCGGTCGAGCCGGCTGTAGTCGAGCCGGGCGGTCACAACGTCTTCCATCGAGCTTCCCGGCAGGGCGTCCGGGATCAGATCGCGCACGATCAGCCGGGCGATCCCGGCATTGCCGTCCGGGAAATGAAAGATGTACGGGTCGTCGGGCTCCACCCGGCGCCCGTGGCCCACACCCGGCAGGTTCTCGAGCTGATCTTCGGTGGTCGGCGCCAGGCCCATGCCCTCGAACCCGGGATAGCCCATCTGCCACAGATACAGGGCAGGCACGGCATCGGCTCCCGTGCAGAAGAGGCCGCCTGCCAGGCACACGAAGTCGAAATACTGCTGGGCATCCTCGCCCAGACCGACGACGTCGGCCAGGTAGCTGCGGTAGCTCATGCGTGCGAGCCGGGCCTTCTTTTCGTCGGATGACAGGCCCGGCATGTAGTCGCGAGCGTCCTCGTACAGGCGCGCAATGTCGCGTTGCCCTTCCACCGACATCGGGCTGGCGGCCATGAACTCGGCCATGCTCTGATCGTCGGTCTCTCTGACCAGGCGATCGGCGCCGTAGGCGGCCCGATCGAAGAACACCGCGCTGCCGAGCCCCAGCGAGCCATACAGGTCGTGATCGAACGCTGTGTAGAACCGATCGAGATCGATGCCGAGGTCGCGCAACAGGCCCAGCGACTGCGGACTGTAGGTCGACGGCGCCTCGATCGACTGCGTGCCGCCGTATCCGATGATGACCTTGCCGTCGTGGTGGAACTCGTTGCGCTTGGCGTGACCGCCGAAGTCGTCGTGGTTGTCGAGCACCAGGATCTTGGTGTCGGGGCCCGTCGCCTGGCGATAGAAGAACGCCGCGGCCAAACCGCTGAGGCCGCCGCCCACCACGACGAGATCGTACGTCTCCCCCGTGTCTGTTTCCCCGGCGGCGTCGTCCCACGAGCCGGCGTCGCGTAGCCGATGTGCCACCTCCCACGAACCGTCGTGGCTGCCGCGCAAACCTGTGAGCGCCGGGGGGTAGTATTCCGAGTCGAGCTGCGAGCCGGCCAACGGGAGCTCGTCCGCTCCCGGCAACCCGTCGCGCATCGACCGCCCCGGCACCAACGCTGATCCGGCAACCAGGCTGACGCCGTTGAGAAAATCGCGGCGGCTGATGTCACGGTCCATACCCAGCCTGCGATCGCGACTCCTCACCGACTACCTCCCTTGATCTCCGGTTGAACCCAAGACGACGATGGACCTCGTGTACGTGACCATCAAGCCCTGTCGCCCGTTTGATGGAGCCCTGAACAACCGCGCGAGATTGCGCTAGCGCCGGCGTCCCGGCTCAATCGGGCACTACGCAGCACCCTGACTCCGAAGCCAGTCCGCGAGCACTACCTTCAGCAGCGACTGATAGGGCACATCGCGTCGGTTCGCCTCGCGCTTGAGCTCATCCAGCAGCCAGCTCGGCATGCGAAGGGTCACCCGCGCGGTGGACGGTTTCAGCTTCGGGAAGACCGCTGGGCGCGGATCCGAGAAGTCAACGAACTGTTCGAGACGATCCGCTTGACTCTCCAGGTACGCCGCTTCGTCCCTTTCCTTCATCGCACCCATCTCCTGTACTTCTTCTTGGTCGTCCACGCCGTGATCGGTCGAATCATTCCGTGTCGCACGGTGAACGGGACCGTGATGTGGCGACCGTCGTCCGTAACGCCGATCAGCCAGAAGCGTTCCTCGCCTTCGGAATGGCCCACGTCGGGGAAATAGGTCCCCCGTCCGTTCAGGAACGCCCGCTCGACGTCGGCGCCCGTGAATCCACGGGCCTCGACTTTGCCGGCGTTGGCTTCGTCCCAGTCGAACCCCGACACGCTGTCCATGTCCAGCATGTACGGACTGTAGCATGATGAAGATGTACAGACGGACGTAGTCGTGCCGTACCCCCCGAGCTTGACCCGGTCGCCACCAAAGACGTACGTCAGAGGAAGAGCGAGGGTCTGCTCAACGGCCGCCACCGTCCGATCGGTTACACGCTCCCGTATAGGTTTGCCGCGGCTGGGCATGGCCAGATTGTGACACGAGTCACATCGTGAAGACAGCCGACACCCCGAGCACCCGGGAGCACCGTGGATCATTCTTTCGCAGCGCGCGCAAGCGCAGCTACTGGTTCAAGTCCCCGCGTTGATGGTCCTTGCCCCCAAGGCATCCAATCGGGTGTGCAGATGGCAAGCAACAGCTTGTCCGTCCCGGACCTCTAGCAGCTCCGGTTCGACGACATCACAGTCGATGCCGCGTTCGCTCGCTGCGTCATCCTTGACCGGGCACCGCGTACAGAAGCCACACCCTGCCGGTGGATGGGAGCTGCTGGGTACTTCGCCGGCGGCCCCGGCCGGTCGCGCGTCCCGCGCGCGCACCGGTTCCGGGACCGGAACAGCCGCGAGAAGTGCCTCCGTGTATGGGTGCAATGCCTCCTCAAAGAGCTGCTCGCGAGAAGCCTGTTCAACGACCTTTCCTAGATACATGACAGCAATTCGATCGCTGACCTGACGAACAATCCCGAGGTCGTGGGTGATGAGGAGATAGGAGAGGCCGAGACGCTCCTGGAGGTCCTTCAGCAACCCGACGATCTGTACCTGGATCGACAGGTCGAGCGCCGAAGTGGGCTCGTCACACACGACCAGATCCGGCTCGAGCGCCAGCGCCCGGGCGATGCCGACGCGTTGACGCTGACCGCCGGAAAGCTGTCGCGGCAGCCGCGTCCCGAGCGACGCCTCAAGTCCCACGGTCTCCAGAAGCTCATCGACGCGCCTCTGCAGTTCCGCGCCCTCGAGTCGTCGATGAATCTGCAGTGGCTCGGCGATCAGGCTGCTAACACACCACCGCGGGTTGAGCGCAGCGCCCGTGTCCTGGAAGACGAGCTGCATGCGCGGACGCAGCTCCCGCATCTGCGCGTCGGTCAATTTGCCGAGATCGGTACCGTCGAACCGCACACTGCCCCAGGTCGCCGGTACGAGCTGCAGCACCGCGCGTCCCAGTGTGGTCTTGCCGCAGCCGCTTTCGCCGACGAGAGCCAACGTCTCGCCGCGGCCGACGGTCAACGACACACCGTCGACAGCGCGGACCACGCGTCGGTCGCGCCGCCAGGCGGTGCCGCCGCGGCCGCGGAAGTGGACCTTGAGATCGCGGAGCTCGAGCAGGGGTTCGGAGTCGTGCGTCGCGCCGTTCCCTGCGCCGCTCATACCGCCTTCGCCCGCGCGAGTTCCATGAGCTCCTGAGTGTAGTCGTGCTCCGGCGACGCGAAGAGGTCGTCAACGGGGCCCTCTTCGACGATCCGCCCTGACTGCATGACGGCAACGCGATCGGCCAGCCCCGCGACCACGCCGAGATCATGCGTGATCCAGATGAGCGCCATGCCGAGGTCGTCGCGTAGCTGGCGCATGAGCTCGACGATCTGTGCTTGCACGGTGACATCGAGCGCGGTGGTGGGCTCGTCGGCGACGAGCAGATCGGGCTCGGCGGCGAGCGCCATGGCGATGAGCGCGCGCTGCCGCATCCCCCCGGACAGCTGGTGCGGGTACGCTGAGGCGATCTCGCCGGGATCGGGGATCCCGACGCGCTCGAGCCAGCCGACCGACTTGTCGCGGACCTCGGCGCGAGTTCCCCCGAGATGCCGCTCGATGACCTCGCCGACCTGACGCCCGAGCGTCATCACCGGGTTCAGCGCGGTCAACGGATCCTGGAAGACGAAGCCGATGCGCTTGCCTCGGATCTCCGATAAGCCCGCCTCGTCGAGCGCCAGCAAGTCGACCCCTTCGAGCGCGACGCGCTCTGCGCGGACGTCCCCCGGCGGCGGCACGAGCCCTACGAGCGACAGCGCCGTCACACTCTTCCCCGACCCCGACTCCCCCACGATCCCGAGGGTCTCGCCCGGCGACACGTCGAACGACACTCCGTCCACCGCCACCAGCGGCGCGGCGCCGCCGGTCTCGAACGTGACGCGCAGATCGCGCACCTCGAGCAGCGCCATTCCCTAGTCCTCGAACCCCATCTCGGGGTTGAAGGCGCCGCCGCTGCTCATCACCTTGCCGTCGAGGATGACCGTCGGCGTCGCCAGCATGATGTCCATGTGGTAGTCGCTCAGCCCGACGGTGCCACCCATGTCGAGATTCTGGTAGCCGAAGCGGAAGTCGACCGCCGCCTCGGGTAGAGGATGCTGGCGCCGCCGGCCTTACTCCGGAACACGATGGCAGATCGTATATCGTGTCCAATCTTGCGAGCCACAGGCGGAAGAGCAGCGTAGAGCGCCCGTGAGACGACAACGCCGCCGCAAAGAGATGATTGAACGGTGAGGGAGCTGTCCATGTCTTCGTTTCTCACATCGGACGAGATCGAAGCGCTCGAACGGCCAACAGGCAAAGCTCGGGGCCTTCCAGGCAGGGTCTATGGAGCAGAGTTTTTCGAGCTGGAACAAGAGCGGTTGTTCCCACGAAGTTGGTGCGCCGTAGGTTTCGCCAGTGATGTTCCGAACCCGGGCGATATCAAGCCGGTGGAGTTGGCCGGCTGGCCTGTCCTGCTCGTCAGGGGCGGGGACGGGCGCCTGCGGGCTTTCCTGAACATATGCCGCCATCGAGCCATGCGGGTGGTATCGGAGCCCTGTAAGAATGTGCGGTCTATCTCGTGTCCTTGGCACAAGTGGACCTACGACCTGGAAGGCACGCTGATCGGCACGCCGAGGATCGGTGGCCAGCAGTGCAACGTGGATCCAGAAATAGACATGTCGGATCTGTCATTGCAAAGCATCGCGGTGGCGCAGTGGCAAGATCTGGTTTTCGTGAATCTGGATGGCCGGGCGCCCCCATTCGAAGCACACATTGCCCCCTGGGCTGAACTGGTCAGCGACTATGACCTGGAGGGGCTAGACCCGTCCGGTGGGTTCGAGCTCGACTATCCAGGCAACTGGAAGATCACCGTCGAGGGCGCGGTGGAGGACTATCACCTCTTTGCTTGCCATCCCCAGATCCTGAGCGGCGTCCTGGATTCGGAGCCCGCTACCCATTGGTCGCCCCGCTGCTTCTATGCCGTCTCATCGACGCGTCGCTATGAGGCCGAAGCGGATTCGACTGAGAAGCATGGTGTGCACGACCGGCTCCCTCGCATTCGTTCGGCTGATGAGGGCATCGCGGAAACTACCTACTTCGCCGGGCTCTTCCCCACCGGTTTCGTCCAACTCAGGTCGCACTACTTGATCCTTGCAACGGTCCTGCCGGACGGTCCGGATCGCACCAGGCTGGTGTTCAAGTTCTTCTACAAGGGGGACGCGGCCGCCGACCCGGCACTGGCCGAGACGAGAGACAACATCGTGGATGAATGGCAGCTGATCTTCGAACAGGACACCCCGTACATGAAATACGTGCACCTGAATCACAAGTGCCCCGATATCCGTCGACACCTCGGTGGCACGCGCTATGCTCCGGCCTGGGAAGAGAACGTGCATCGCTTCGACCGAGATGTAGTTGCGGTCATGGAGGATTAGCGCCGTGCGACGACCAACCCTCCTCGCAGCGCTTATCCCCTGTCTGCTGATCCCCGGCGGTGACCAGACGCTGTGCGCGATCATCGAGCGCTTCCTGCCCGATTCGCTGGGCGAACTGATGGAGGGGTCCGTTGGCAGCTAGCCTGCTCGGGCTTCTGGCCTTGGGAATCTCGCTGGGTGGCGCCGTAGCCGGCGCAGCGCCGGCGGCCCAGCAGCAGGCAGAGAGCGAGCCTCCCGAGCCCCAACAGCGCGTCTACGAGACGGCCACGGTGACCGCGCGCCCGATCGACTCCAGCACAGCCGCGGTGTCGGTACTGGACCGCGACGCGATCGAGGCGCTGGCGGCCCGATCGGCCGCCGACGTGCTGCGGTTCGCACCCGGGGTGCAGCTGCTCACCGACGGCTCGCGCGGTGGTGCAACGGCGGCGCAGATTCGTGGCGGCGACCCGAACTTCACCCTGGTGTTGCTGGACGGCGTGCCGCTCAATGACACCAACGACCAGCAGGGCGGCGCCTTCAGCCTCAACAGCTTGCCGACGGCGGCGATCGAGCGCATCGAGGTGGTCTCCGGGCCGCTGTCGTCGCACTTCGGGTCCACCGGCCTCGCGGGGGCGATCAACATCATCACGCGCGGAGGTGCCGGTCGGTCCAATGCAAGCGCGAATCGCCCGGCCGCGCACGTTGCGGTCGAAACCGGATCGGCCTCGTTGGCGCGTGCCTCCGCCGGTGTCAGCAACTGGCGATCGGGCCACGACTACGCCGCCACGTTGCAGTACGAGCGCGAGGAAGGGCGCATCGGCGACGATCGGTTCGAGCAGTTCGACGCCCAGACCCGCCTCGGCCTGCGGCCGAGCGCGACCTCGAGCTTGCGCTTCGTCGGGCGCTTCGCCACCTGGGAGGCCGACGACTACCCGGTCTCCTCGGGTGGGCTGGACCTCGGCTCCGGCGAGATCCGCAGCTCGAGCAACGACGAGCTGAGTCTTGGAGCGGACCTGACGCTCGAGCCCTCGGAGCGCCGCCAGTACCGGATCCAGGCGTCCGTGTACCGGCACGCGCTGGAGCGCAACAGCCCGGCGATTTTCCCGCTCGTGCCGCCTTCCGTCGAGGACGCCCGCTTCACCCGCATCAGGGGCGGCGCTTCGGCGCTCTTCCGGGGCGCCCCGATCGGAGGATCCGAGGGCAGCTTCCTGAGTGTCGGCCTCGACGTCACCAGTGAGCGCGGCGACGTGACCAGCGTGTTCTCGTTGCCAGCGTTCTTCGGCGGCGACGTATCCGGTGACTACGAGATGACCCGCACGTTCGGCGGGCCGTACGCCGAGCTCGTGTGGGAGCTCGACGCCTGGATCGTCGAACTCGGTACGCGCCTCGACTTCGCCGGCGACACCGACGCCCAGCTGAGCCCGCGTCTCGGCATCGCCCGCCGCATCGGCCCCTCGACGCGGATCCGCGCCTCGGCCGGCCGCGCCTTCAAGCTCCCGAGCTTCTTCGCGCTGGCCAGCCCGCGCGCCCTCGGCGGCAACCCTGATCTGCTTCCCGAGACGTCATGGGGCGGCGATCTGGCCGTCCAGCAGGAGTGGCGAGAATCCGGTGTCACGTTGTCGATCGGCGCCTTCTACAACCGCTTTAATAACCTGATCGACTTCGACTTCGACACCTTCCAGAACGTCAACCGCAACGTGGTGGAGACACGGGGCCTGGAGGCCGGGCTCGGCTGGCGCGCCAGCGACCGGTTCCGGCTCGACGCGTCGGCGACCTACCAGGACGTCGAGGATCCGTCCACGCCCGAGCCGCTGCTGCAGCGCCCGGAATGGCTGTGGAGCCTGCGCGGCTCGTGGCGGCCACACGACCGCGCGCTGGTTGCGCTCGACGCCGAGCACGTTGGCGCCTTCTTCGACCGCCAGCTCCCTGTGCCCGATCGCGACCGGGTCGAGCGGCGGACGCTGCTGGGCCTGACCGGCTCCTGGGAGGCCGCGCCACAGCTCAGCCTGATCGCGCGCGTCGACAACCTCGGGGATACGACCTACGAGTCCCTGATCGGCTTCCCGGGACCGTCCCGATCGGTCCGCGTCGGGCTGCGCTACGACGGCCGTTAGCCGCGGCGGGTGGCATCCCGAAATCCTCGACCGCGTGGCCGTCCACTTTAGGTAGGTAAGGGAGCCGCAGACGCGGCGAGCACAGTTTGCGGCATTCCCGCCTGTGGTAAGGAATCATTCCTTGCTATAATAAGGACATGCGTCGAATGACCAGCAAAGTAACGAGCAAGCGACAGGTGACGGTTCCCAAGGCGATAGCCGATCGCTACGGCATCGAACCCGGCACAAAGCTCGAGTGGGTTCCTGCAGGCGACGTGATCCGGCTCATCCCAGGGAGCGTCGCGGAGCCGAGGTTCGACGTCGAGACGAGGCTCGAGCTGTTCGACGCATCCGTTCGGCGACAGGAAGAGCGGGAAGCGCGCCGGCCCGTACCGGTCAGCGAGACGGGAGATCGGGGTTGGACCCGCGAGGAGCTCTACACGCGCGGGCTGGGAAAAGACTGAGCGCCGACAACTGATGGGCAAGAGGCGGTGGCCGTGACGGCACTCGTCGACACCAACGTCCTGGTTTACTGCTTCGACGAGCGCTTCCCGAGCAAGCAGGCTCGCGCTCAGTCGCTTCTCCGAGCGGGGCTGGCGGACAACACGATCCGCATCGCGCACCAGTCGATCGTGGAGTTCGTGGCAGTGGCCTCGCGCCTACAGGTCGACGGCACGCCCTTGCTCTCGAGAGCCGAAGCCCGCCGCGAGGCCGAGCAATTCGTCGGCGTCACCAAGGTGCTGTACCCCAAAGACGCCGTCCTGCTCGTCGCGCTGCGAGGCATGGCCGCGTATGGGCTCAACTGGTTCGATGCCCACCTGTGGGCCTACGCGGAGGTCTTCGGCACCGGCGAGCTGATCAGCGAGGACTTCCAGCACGGACGCGTCTACGGGACCGTACGGGTCGTCAATCCGTTCCTGGACCTCTGAGCGACCCCGATTCGATCCGCGCGCCCAGTGTCCGACTACACGGGTGTTCGTGTGTTACTAGCGATGCGACCCCGCGTCACCGGCGCGCGCTTCCGTGCGCGGCTTCGGGGGGAAGATGAAAACGTTGTTCTGCTCGTTCGACTCGTTGACTTCGAGGAGCCCGTCGATGATGACCGGGTAGAAATCCGGGATGTGGCCGACAGTAGTGAACGTCGCGCACGAGGACGCCGGGAGGCCGTTGCCGCGACTCAGGCGGGGGGGGGGTCCCCAAACCCAAACCGGCGTTCCATCTGCAGAAGAAGAATTGCGGCGCCGGCGCCTGCCCGTGGTTGCAGTACTCCACCGTGTTGGTGTTGTCGGGGTGATACACGACCGAGACGATCTCGAGATCGACCTCGGCGAACGGGTCGAACAACGAGAGCGTGGCCGTGCGCTCGTTGTTGGTTTCCCTTCGTTCCGCGATTCGTCCCTCGACGTCCACTAGGACAGTAAGCCTGTGGTCTCCGGACCCGAGCCCGCTGATCCGTCCAGCCGGCAGATCGAAGCTGACTTTGTCGCCGGCCTTGCAGCTCTTGGACGCAACGAGCTCGCCGTCGACCTCGAGCGCACACTTCACCGACCGTGACTCGGCCTGGCCTTTGTTCTTCACCTTGAAGGACACCGTTACGGGATCGTCGACCGTGGCGTTCTTTCTCGGCTTGACGCTGACCTTCCCCGGATACAGGTCGAATGATCCGGATTGCCGAACCTCGATCTGTTCCGAAAAGACGTTGTTTCCCTCGTTGGATTCGGCGACCTGGTCGAAACGGTCCAGCACCCAGGTCACGTTGTGGGTGCCCAATGTCAGCGGGTAGATACCGAGATTGGATACCGGTTCGGCGACACTGCCGGTGATCGCGTACCTGCCTGCGCCGAAGCCGATGTAGAGCTGGCGAGCGTCGACAATGGTTCCGTCAATGAAGGCCTCGACGGTGACCGAGCCATCGAAGTACGAGTTGATATCGAATTCCCCTTCCCAGGGAAAGGCGTCGTTGGGTGCAACGCCTTGCTGCACGCTGACGTCGTGCCAGGACAGGTCGATCTGCGGCGCGACCTTCACCTGCACGGAGCGGTCCGAATCGTTGTTATTGTCGTTGTTCTCATCCACTTCATCGTCCGGGTCAACGTCGACGACCACGCGGTACCTACCGGGCTCGAGCGGCGCCGGCACCGCTGACGTCGTCGACTGGCCAATCTCCGCGTCACGCACTTCGAGCACCGTTCCGTTCATCGAGACGTTGACGCGAACAGTCCCGCTCGGCGGATCACCGCCACGGTTTCTGACCGTATAGGTGACCTGTATCAGCTCGCCGGTCTCGTAACGCTTCTTGTTCAGCTTCGGGTTGCTGACGGTCAGATCGGGGAGCGCGCCGCCACCACCGCCTCCTACGTCGAACCGCGCCGTCTTCGTGTCGAGCACGGTGCCGTCGTGCGAGATCTGCACCGTCACGCTGTGGGAGCCGGCTGCGAATGTGCCCATGCCGACGTTTGTCTTGGCGCCCACCTGACAGGTCACGGTTTGCGCGAATCCGTTGGTCGCGGTGACCCGGCACTGGCCCTGTCCGCTGACCGACCCGGTGACGCTGATTTCCACCGTCACGGCCTCCTGAGGGGTGGGGTTCGCCGGGTCGATGCTCAGGGTCAGCGTCACCTGAGCGTGCGACTGGGTGGCGGTCGCGAGGATCGACAACAGGGCTAGTCCGAACACCGTGACGATCTGTGCGGCCGCCGGATCCGACTTGGAGACTCGATAGGCCGTCATGGGCGGAGAGTATGCTCCCGCTTTTGGCTGCGGCACAACCGCACCCTGGGGAGCAGCCGCGGTCGGCGTTTCGCAACGTCTGCGACCGATCTACGGCCAACAGCATGGCCCCGGTGATCAACGCCGGCGCCTTTCTGGTAGTGGTGGCAGGCGCTCTCCGGTGCCGACCTTACACCGCTGCGCTTTCGTACAGGCGCGGGCCGGAGGCCGCAGCGTCGTGACCGTCTCAGGAAGGGGCCGGTTCTGGTCGCGACGCGATGGGTTTCATGTCATATTGCATGTCATGACAAAGAACACCTCCAACGCCGGGAACGTTCGACGCTATCGTGAGCGAATGAGGCGAGCCGGCCTGCGCCTGGTACAGCTCTGGGTGCCGGACACCCGTGCAGGGGGTTTCGCCGAGGAATGTCGTCGGCAGAGCCTCGTCGCATCCGCCAACGAGTCGTTCGAGCGCGAGACTATCGAATGGATTGACGCGGCCCGCGACGTCGAGGGCTGGGCCGATTGAAGCGTGGCGAGGTTGTGCTCGTCGTCGTGCCCGGTGATTACGGCAAACCGCGTCCGGCGTTGGTCGTTCAGGCCGACCTTTTCAACGCGACCCACGCCAGCATCACCGTGGTGCCGCTTACGAGCGCGCTGGCCGACGCGCCGCTGTTTCGACTCACCGTGGAGCCCACGCCCGTAAACGGCCTGAGATCGCTGTCGCAGCTCATGATCGACAAGGTGACGGCCATCTCCCGTGAGCGCATCGGCATGACGATCGGCGAGCTGGAGAGTGATGTGCTCCTGCGGGCGAACCGAGCGCTGGCGCTGTGGCTCGGGATCGCAGCCTAGCTCAGCGCCGAACTCCGCGGTACCTCACGTGCCTATTCAGCGGTGTCGGCGCCGCCCCAGATATCCCCCACGGTAAAGCCGTCGGGGAAGGGATCGTCGTCGTCGACAACATACTGCGCCGTGCCGGTGATCCAGGCGGTACCGCGGATCGTCGGCACGACGGCTGCATGCTCACCGAGCGTCGTCTCGCGCACCAGGCGGCCGGTAAACGTGGTGCCGAGAATTCCCTCGTGCACGAAGTCCTGATCCAGCGGCAACTCGCCCTTGGCCCACATGGCCACCATCTTGGCGCACGTACCGGTGCCGCAGGGCGAGCGGTCGAGTACGCCCTTCCAGGTGCCGGGCCGATTCCAGTCGAGCTTGCCGCTGGAGACGATCACGGTGTTCTTACGGTGCGCTCCCGGCACGCTCGGCGGCGCCGACAGCTGGCCGATCGTCACCCCGCGGATGTCCGGATTCAGCGGGTGCACCGGAGCCTCGAGTTGCTCCTGCGTGGCAGCCTTGATCATCTCGCCAACGCGGGTGATCTCACCGGCCTCGTCGGCGGCAAGCGTCAGCCCCACCTGGTCGGCGTCGGCGATGACGTAGAACATGCCGCCGTAAGCGACATCGACAATCACCTTGCCGAGCTCGGGGACATCCACCTCGGCGTCCAGATGCACCGCAAACCCGGGCACGTTCTCCAACGTCACGCCCTTCACCTTGCCGCCGTCGACCTCGGCAATGACCTTGATCAGTCCCGCCGGTGATTCCAGCGTCAGCTCGGTGATCGGCTCGGTCGACGGCACCATGCCGGTCTCGATGAGCACTGTGGTCACCGCAATGGTGTTGGTGCCCGACATGCCGGGGTACTCGACCTGCTCCATGATCACGAAGCCGGCAGCGGCCCGCGGGTCGGTGGGCGGCAGGATCAGGTTGCAGTTGGCGGCGGGATAGCCGCGCGGCTCACGCAGCATGCGCTTGCGGATATGGTCTGCTTGGGTTGCCAGGTAGACCATCTTCTCGAACATGGTGTCGCCGGGAACATCCAGCACTCCGCCCACGATGACGCGGCCGGGCTCGCCGCAGACGTGAGTGTCGACGGCGTGAATGACGTTGGAGACTCGCATCGTGATTGACTTCCTATCTCGGTTTCGTCGGCGCCGAGCGCCGTTTATCTAAAGTCCTCATCGGGCGCTGGCCAAAGGAACCCCGACCCACCGGTCACGGTCTTCTAGACCCCGACGACCGTCTTCATCCAATCGGCAGTGTTGTGAAAATCGGCGACCACGCTGCCGGGCGGGAGCTCGATCTCCCTACACGTAGGGTGTGATCGCCGACCGGCAAGGTTTCCCCGCGTAGAGGACCCTGGACTGCGATGAATCTCGTCGCCATCGCTCCTCGTTTTCAGTGCGGGACGTAGCTAGATCTTCGGCTGCGCCGCGTGGAAGCACTTTATTGGCGCAGCGCCTTTCGGACAACGAAACCTGGGGCTTGGACCTACTGGTTGGGTTCTTGCGCGGCCGGATCGGGGACGGAGCCGCGGCGGCAGCGTGCACGATCGGGCGCTGGATCTCTTCACGCACGCTGAACGGCAGGCTATGGGTGGTGTCCTGCCCGGTGATCGCTACCGAGAGCGAGTAGGAGCCCGGACTGACGTCCAGCGCGATGCCGGTGAGTTGGTTGACGACGCCGAAGCGATTCGCGGCATCAATCCGAACGCCGATTTGCTTGATGCTGACCGCGTTGCCGTCCGCATCGAGCAAGGGATGGGGCTGCCATCGATCTCGCATAGCACCCGCCGCCCGCGCAGGTGGCGCAGAGTCGGAGCGCCGAGGTTGTGGAGACGTCTCCGCGCTCGCGTACACGCTCCCGTTGTATTGGCTGCGCGATTCGGCAAGGATGGCTGATCGCACGATCCAGTCGAATCCTAGTTAGGACGCACCAAAGCGACCGGATAGGGGACGAGAGCAATGTCGAGAAAGAACCTCGGGGAGACACTGGCCGCTGTTGGTGTCATCGGTTCCTTGGTGTTCGTCGGTATCGAGATCCGGCAGAACACCGCCGCCGTGCGCGGGGCGACGCTGCAGGCCATTTCCGATGCCTACACGGCTTCATCCACACGAATTCGCTGGATGCGGAATTCAGGGAAGTGGAACGTCTCGTATTTCAGGGCGCCACAAGAGACGACCTGACGGCCGAGCAAAATCACCTCATGGGCACGAACGGATCGCGTGGGTCGGTATGCTGGAGAACACCTATCGCCAGAATCGCTTGGGGCTCGTTTCTGACGCAGTGTTCGATGGCTACGGTTGGAACCGCGCGCTCCACCAAACCGCGTTCTTCAAGGATTGGTGGGAGGCACGCGCGGGTCTATGGTCGACTCCCGACTTCCGGGAGTTCTTTGAATCCCGAGTCCAAGTCGATCCAGCTCCCTAGCTGCGCGCGACCAGCGAATTGGTGGTGACGATCCTCCCTGCTGGCCGGGTGCGTCCTAACAAGCGATTGTTGCTGACGGTCCGCTGCGCGGCCCGCAGCTGAAGCGCAGCAACGTTTATGCGGAACTAGAAACGATATGGGCCAGGTGCTGAGGTCAATGTTTTGGTTCGCGTTGGTTCCTCTGCCTCTCGCTTATGGCGGTCCGGCTGCCTTAGCGCTGTTCGCAACGACCGGTAGCCCTGAGCCGGGCGCGCGCGGCGCCGTTGGCCTCGTTGCTGTTGCACTTGGAACCGCCGGGTTGCTTCGGTGCTTCGTAGAGTTCATTCGACGAGGTCGGGGAACACCGGCCCCGTACGAGCCGCCCCGCGACTTGGTTGCTGGCGGACTCTACCAATGCAGTCGCAATCCGATGTACTTGAGCGTGTTGATGATTGTCGTTGGGGAAGCGCTTTGGTGGGGAAGCTGGGTGATCTTCGGATATGGGGGTCTGCTTTGGGTTGCGCTACATACCTGGGTCACTTTCTATGAGGAGCCGGCACTGCGACGCCGCTTCGGGACGCAGTACGACGGATACTGTGCCACGGTGCCGCGGTGGCTCGGAGTGTCGAGAGCGAAAAGGTCCGCATAGCTGGTCGTGGGACGGCGACGCCATGGTCTTCGTTACCGATCGGGACGAGTCTGATATCTGGGTGCTCGAGCCGAGTCGTTAGTCGAACGGACGGCGCGGGCAGCGCGTCTCCAAAACGTCTCCAAGACTGGGGTTCACTCCAGTAGCTACTAAGCTTGGCATCGCACCATGGGTTCCATGCCAGCCGACGACCGGGCAACACATCGGATGACCGACGATACGCAAGCCGATGGACGCAGGCTCATCAGCAGGGGCGTCGTCCATGCCTGGCACGAGGACCACTACGGGCATATGAACGTCCGCTGGTACGGGCATCTCTTCGATGACGCATCGTTCGTGGCGTTCGTCGAGTTTGGGCTCGATATGCCGAAGATCATCTCGGAACACGGCGTCCACACGGTGACGGCACAAGCAAACACGTCGTTTCTCAAGGAACTCGAGGCCGGCGACGTGTTCCGAATCGATGGCGCCATCTCCAGGCTCGGCTCCAAGAGCTTCACGATGCAGCTCCGGATACTCCACGGGATCACGGGGTGAGGCGCACGCCATGCACGAGCTGGTCGAAGTCTTCTTCGACCCGGAGACCAGGACGTTCTGCAGCCATACCAGCCGCCGTGCGCACCCGATTGGAGCGCCACCTGCTGTCGGGGTGATGGCCCGCGATCGCGATCCGTGCGCTGCCACGGAGGCCGCGTGAAGCTCACCGGGGCGGAGAAGTAACGCATCCGGAACAGCGTATACCGCCTCCTCTATACGATCGAAACGCCGGGGGGAATTGCTTAGACTCGCAAAACCCCTCCGGCGGCTGCCCAAGGGAAAAGGACACGGAGACAAGAATGCCCGATCTCGGCTCAATCGCAGCAAGCCAGCAACTCGTGATCCGGAGGCCCGCTGCCGAGGTCTTCAGGGCCTTCGCGGACCCCGAGGTCACCACCAATTTCTGGTTCAACCGCGCCTCCGGGCCGCTCGCAGTCGGTGCCCGCGTCACCTGGCACTTCGACGCTCATGGCCTCTCGGCCGACGTGCGCGTGCTCGAGTTCGAGCCCGACGAGCGCATCGTGTTCGAGTGGGGAGCCGACGGCAAGTTCACGACCGTCGAGTTCATGTTCCAGCCCAGACAGGAGGATCGCACCCGCATGCAGGTCGTGAACACCGGGTTCAAGGGCGACGCCGAAGCGATCATCGCCCAGGCACTCGACTCGACCGGCGGCTTCTCGCTCGTGCTCGCCGCGGCCAAGGCCTGGCTTGAGTACGGCGTCGAGCTGCGCGTCGTCGAGGACAAGTTCTGAGCAGTCCTGGTTGCCCAGCACGGCGTGCACACCCGCCGCAGCGGACAGTGGCGCCAGCCCCATCGCGATCGCTTCGGGCGTTTCGAACCGACCGTCGATGATTCGTACCCCCGACGGGCACGTCCCGCATCCAATCAAGATTGAACGCCTGATGTCTCCGCCGGTGACGCCGAACCACGCTCTGCTCAACAGGTTCTACGAGCTGAAGCGGCTCGTGCCGACGGACCCATAGCGCGCTCAGTCGAATCTGTCAGCCCTGCCCGCTCACCGAGCGTCTCCAAGACGTCTCCACGACCGGGGTTCACTCCAGTGAACGCCAGGTGACTAGAGTCGACTACTTGAGCCGTTGTAAGTGGATTGCTGTCAGTGAGAAACGGCGAAAGCCGTGCACCATCAACCACTTAGAAGAACCCGCTGGATCGGGTTCAATTCCCGCCCCCACCGCCCTCATCGGGATCGCCGGACGACACGCCCGGCAGATCGCCGTGCACCAGCACACCTTCCATCATCACCGCCGAAGGGTGCAGGTCGGGTATGTCCTGGGGGTCGATGGTGAACAGGTCCTCGTCGAGCACCACCAGATCGGCCAGCTTGCCGACCTCCAGCGAGCCGATACGATCCTCCATGCGGAACGGGTAGGCGCCGTTGATTGTGAACCCGCGCAGGATCGTGTGCATATCGACGCGCTCGGTGGCGGGAGGTAGCGGCGGTCGAGTCGGATCCCCTCGAGGCGGTCGGGGCGGCGCCTCGCGTGTGTAGGCGCCGTGAATGGTCAGAAACGGGCTGAGAACCGAAAGGCCCCAATCGTCGCTGGAGAGGGTCACGCGCGCGCCGGCGTCGAACATCGACTTGGCCGTGTAGGTGCGCGCCGTGCGCTCCGGGCCCATACCCCATGCACCCGAGCTGCCCGCGTTCACGCCCGAGAACCACCACGCCGTGTAGTTGGCGGAAACATCGAGCGGCGCGAAGCGCGGGATGTCGGCGGGATCGATGAGCTGCAGGTGGGACAGCGTGGTGCGGGTGTACAGCTCCCCCTCGACCGCAGCCCTGGCCTCCTCCACGGCGTCGAGAGTGGCGCGCACGGCCCAGTCGCCAATGGTGTGCACGTGCAGGTCGAGCTGCGCCTCGTGCAGCTCCAGAATGAAGTCCCGCAGCTCGGCCACCGACATCAGGATGTTGCCGGAGGAGCCGGGGTTGTCGGTATAGGGCTCGAGCAAGGCGCCGGAGCGATTGGCGTTGATGCCGTCCATGAACAGCTTGACGGTGCGGAACCTCAACCGCTCGCTGCCATATGTCCGCTGCAGCCGCCGCATCTCCTCGACCGCCTCGAAGCGACGCTCGGGGGTGAAGACCTGGTAGGTACCCTCGTAGCGCAGCGGCAGCTGGCCGGCGCGGTCGAGACCGGCCAGGAATTCGTAGACGTGGTCCTCGTAGCCGAAGTTACCGCCGTCATAGACGGTCGTGACGCCGTTCTCCGACAGCACCCGCAGGAACGCCACGACGCTGGCCTCATGCTCGTCGTCGTCAGGATCGAACTGTGACGCCAGATGCTGCCAGCCGGCTCCCTCCTTGACCCACCCCGTGGGGACGCCGTCGGCATCGCGGGCGTACATAGCGACGCCGGGCCGCGGATCGGGCGTGCTGGCGTCGACCCCGAGCACCTCGAGCGCTTTCGAGTTTAGCCAGTAGCTGTGCCAGAAACGGCTGGCGATCCACAGCGGCCGGTCGGCGACGATGCGGTCGAGGTCGCGTCGGTGCGGCCCCGTGGCGCCGTCGATGAACGCCTCGTTGGGCCAGCCGGACAATCGGATCCACCCCTCCCCGGGGTGGCTCTCGACATGGTTGCGCAGCGAATCCAGAAACTCGTCGCGGGTGGAGCCGCCGACAGACCCGTCGTAGCCCTCGAGACCGATGTAGCCGGGATGCGTGTGCCCGTCGATGAGGCCAGGGAACACGAGGCGTCCGGCCAGATCGACCGTGCGCGTGGCATCGGACACGAAGGCCGCCGCGCCGGCATCGTCCCCCACGTAGATGAGCTCACCGTCCGCGACCGCCACCGCGGTGACCGACGGGTTGGCGTCGTCCATCGTCACGATATGGCCGCCGGTGAGAACCCAGTCGGCGCCGCCGTCCGATCGACCACCGCCGCCGCCGTCGCCAGGGCCGCAGCCCGCCATGAGTGCCGTCGCCGCCAGTAAGGCCAGCCGGACGCCGGAGATTGTGTCGGGCTTCTTTTTCATCGACCTGGCTCCTACACCCGACCCCGGCGCCCCCGCCACACTTAGTGCGATCCTATCGCTCCGCAACGGCCGAGGGGAGGGCTGGCCGCCGAGGCGAGTCACTCACGACCATCTTGGGTGGCCGCGGATTAGAGTCCTTGCGCCAACTGGGAGGCTAAGTACCAGCGCGGTTTCTGCTGCACCGCAGCGGCCGGCCGGACGAGGCAGTAGGTTTCCTGGAGCGCTCGGTCAGGCAGAGTTGGAAGCTCGTGCTCTCGCCACCCATCGTCGGTTGAGCGCCGATCAATAGGGTCCGACGGTGATCTTGCGCCGGCGGCCGGCGTAACCGATGCTTGTGCCGTTGGTGGTCGCAATCGATGCCGGCACGCGAGTCGATGAAGCGTAGCTCAACGCCGACCCGAGACTCGCATAAACGCCGAAGCCGCGAGGGGCCGCAATGGACGCAGTGATCAAGGACGCCTGGCCCAGGCTTGCGACCACGACCCTCACCGACCAGGTCTATACGGTCTTGCGGGATCGAATCCTCGCCGGCCAGGTCTGTCCCGGCGAATTCATCCGCGAGCAAGAAGTAAGCGACGCCGCCGGCGTGAGTCGAACGCCGGTAAGGGAGGCCCTGGGGCGACTGGCATCGGAGGGATTCCTCGAGCGCATCGCGCACCGCGGCTTTCGGGTGCCCGAGGAATCGATCAACGATCTGCTGGAGCTGTATCCGATCCTCGGTACGCTCGAGGCGCTCGCTGGTCGCGGATCCTTCCCCCGGCTCGACGAGGCGGACATCGTCGAGTTGCACGAGATCAACCGCGACTACGCCGCCGCCGCCGAGCGAGAGGACCATCGTGCCGGCATCGATCTGAACGATCGGTTCCACCACATGCTGTCGCGCCGTGCCGAGAACGGCCATCTCGAGTCGATGCTCGACGATCTACGCGCAATGGTCCGCCGACTCGAGATGTGGACGTTCAGCAGCCATCGTCACGACTGGGCCCAATCGATCTCCGACCACAATGAGATCCTCGCGGCCATCGAGGCGGGTGATTTCGACACCGCTGTCGAGACCGTTTGGAGCAATCGCCTCATGACCTACCGGAAGTTCCGCAGCGTCATGGCGGCAACCCCGGATTAGCCCGGCCGACGGATCGCGGACGTCCGGTCTGCTACGGCTCGATGCGGTGCCCTATCGAGTCGAGCCATGCCTCCGCACGGCCGTACAGTCGCGCGTAGTAGTCGGCAGAGCTCCGGGCAGTGAGCGGCTCCCAGTCGTCGGCGGCGGCGGGATTCCCCTCGAGGATCTCGCCATTCGGACGAATCGTGTGACCGATGCTCCACATGAAGCCGATCACAGGTTGCTCGGATCCCGGGAAGGGCAGCTCCTCCACCCACTCCCAGGTGTTGGAATACCCGCCGGTCGGCATACCGATGATCCGCCCGAGCTGGTTGTCGGCCACGATGGCGTTGAACTGATCCACGTGTGAGCCGCCGTGGGGGCCGCTGATGATTACCAGCGGGCCACTGAGATGCCGGGGCGTGGGTTCGAGTATCCCGTCGGAATCCTTCGGCGCGTGCGCCAGCTTGAACGGGACAGGCGCGGTGACCGCGTCGCCACGCGCTCGTGCCGCCGTAACGTCCTCCTCCAGCCAGTCGAGCAACCATGTCTTCTCGGCAGCGGTGGCGGCGGCATCACCTTCGAGGGCCAGCTCGGCGGCAAGAGCAGCCCGCTTGCCGGCGATAAACGGCTCGATCACGTCGGACAGGCGAAGGGTGCCGAAGGTCGTCTTGAATGCCCGCGGCTGCAGCCGTTGCAGAGCATAGGCTCCGAGGGACCCGCCGCGGCTTCGGGTGACGTCGACGATGAGCGCGTGGTCGAGCCAGCCCTCGCGCTCGGCTCGGGCAATCAGCGCGTCGACGTCCTCCACCAGCGTGGACCCGAAGCCCGACCAGAGCAGGATCGCGACCCGGCCCCCGTCGTCGGGCCGCAGCAGATCGTAGGTCGGCGTGCTACCGACCGACGTGAAGCCCGCATACCGGGGCTCGGATAGGCCGCGCCACTGCAGCTCGACGGGATCGTGATACGCCAGGGTGACGGAATAGAAGTCGCCCTCGCTGTCCTCGAGCATCAGCAGCAAGGTCTCCTCGAGCAGGCTGGGGTGCACGATGCCAGTGCGTTGCGAGACCAGCTCCGCGATCTTCCAGCGCAGCCCGGCGGCGGTGGAGTGACGCACGTACGGCGAGACCAGCTCGACGTATTCCGAGATATGGAGTCCGTTGATCTGCACTAGGCGATCGCCGGGGGTGACCTGACGCGCCGCCTCGTGGCCATCGGCCACGTCGCCGATGAAGTAGTCGTCCGATCGATCGCCGTAATCCGGAAACACGCGCACCGGTGCGTGACGCGGCACCGCCGTCGCCGACATGCCGAGCGTCGACAGCCCGTCGGTCAACTCCGGCGAAACGCCGCCGGGCACCAGCAGCACCGACAGATGCCGATCGCGTCGCGCCGCGCTCAGTCGCGCGAGCGCGTAGAACAACTCGCTCTCGGTCTCCGCTTCGACCAGCGCATCGCGCTCGCTCCGCATGGCGCGAACGGGATCGAAGCGCAGGGCTGAGCTCTTGATCGGTGAGAACGCCTCCCGGTCGCGGGTCTTGGCGATGATGGCGCTGGACAGCGCCGCGCGCTGCTCCGGAGTGCCCACCGCGGACGTCGAGGTGCTGCAGGCGGGGGTCGCGAGCACACACGCGATCGCAGCGACTAAGCAGATCCTGGCGACACGTGGCGCGATCACATCGGCATCCTACTGTCGGGCGCAGCCCGGCGTCGACATGCCATACCCTCAGTGCCTCGATGGTTCTCGGGCGATGCAACCTGGTGCGATGAAGCAGGAGCCGCTGGAAACTGTCGGGCTGCGGTAACCGGACCTACAAAAGGCTGGAGGAACGAAATGGTGGACGAGGCGCATCTGGAGCAGACTCCCGGCGGCAGGGTCGCCAGCAGCGATGGCTGGTTCGTGCTGCACACCGCCGAGGCCCCCTGGCTGCAGAGCGAGCGCTTCGGTGCCGTTTGCCGCTTCGAAGGAGAGCCCCGGTTCCCGCAGGTGGGCGTGAACCTGCGAGTTCTGGAGCCCGGGAAGCCCGCTTGCCTCTACCACCGCCAGAACGCCCAGGAGGACTTCTTCGTCATCTCCGGTGAATGCACGCTGGTGGTCGAGGAACAGGAGCGACCGCTGCGCGCTGGCCACTTCGTTCATTGTCCCGCCGAGACGAACCACGTGTTCATCGGCGCCGGCGACGAGCCCTGCGTCATGCTGATGATCGGCCACCGCCCCGAGCAGGACGCGCTCTGCTACCCGGTGAGCACCGCTGCGGCCAAATACCGTGGCTCGGTGGCGAACGAGACCACCA
Source organism: Acidobacteriota bacterium (assembly GCA_965197275.1). Taxonomy (GTDB): domain Bacteria; phylum Acidobacteriota; class UBA890; order UBA890; family WLXD01; genus DASCOT01. The sequence continues at coordinate 137,301 of CBDAMQ010000027.1, read as the reverse complement.
GCCCCGCGGAGGCTTACGGCGCTCCGGACATGAAGCCCATCGCCCCCCTCTGGCCGCCTGACGGCCAGGAGTGACACCAGCCGGCTCTATGTCAGCGACGTCCATCATCGCCATCATCGGCTCCGGGTCGCCCGACCACCGCAGCGCTCGTCTGGCCGTCGAGCTCGGCGCGTTGGTGGCACGCTCGCACTGTCACCTGCTGACCGGCGGCGGCGACGGCGTGATGCTCGACGCGGCCCGGGGCTTCACCGAGGTGTCGCCGCGCGCCGGTATCTCGATCGGCATCATCCCGCGGGCGGTCTCGAACGACGGCCCCAAGTCGGGCTATCCGAACCGGCACATCGAGCTACCGATACTCACCCACCTCGCCGGCGCCGATCCGACGTCGCGCGACAGCCGCAACCCGATCAACGTGCTCACTCCGTGCTGCGTGCTGGCACTGCCGGGCGATGCCGGCACACGGGCCGAGGCCCGGCTGGCGAAGCGCTACGGCACGCCGATCGCCGCGGTGATCGACGTTGCTCACTCGCCGACATCGTTCGAAACGTCGATGGCGACCATGCGGGTGCCGTGCCTGCGGGTGGAGACGCCGCCCGACGAGAGCCGTGCCTACGATCTCACCCGGGTCGAGGAGTTCATCGCTGCCTCGCCGACAACACCGGCAGGCGCCACGCGCGGAGGTGGCCTTTGCTGAGCGCTGGCCAGCGGCGGACGCGCTACGACGACGCATGAGCACCCGCGTCGTCGGTTTCGATCTGGCTCGCGCGCTTGCCGTGTTCGGCATGGTTCTGGTGAACTTCAAGGTGGTCATGGCGGCGCCGGACGCCGGCCCGCCGTGGCTGGCGCGCGCCCTGGCGCTGTTGGAAGGCCGCGCCGCGGCCACGTTCGTGGTGTTGGCAGGCATCGGCATCGCCATGCTGTCGCGCGCGGCTAGAGAAACTGGCGACGCGGGGCTGCTGGCACGAGCGCGTACGACGCTATTGAAGCGCGCCCTGTTCCTGTTCATCGTCGGTCTGTTGTTCGCACCGGTGTGGCCGGCCGACATCCTCCACTTCTATGGCATCTACATCGCCGTGGCCGCCTTCCTTCTGACGGCGTCCAACAGCCGGCTGTGGTTTCTGGCCGGCAGCGCGGTGACAGGATTCGTGGCACTGGCCTCGGTCTTCGACTACGACCGCGGATGGAACTGGGAGACGCTCGAGTACGTCGACTTCTGGTCCCCGGCCGGCATGGTCCGGCACCTTCTGTTCAACGGGTTTCACCCGGTGATACCGTGGCTCGCCTTCCTGATCATCGGCCTGATCGTCGGCCGCCTGGACATGCGCCACCGGGCAACCCGGAACCGCGTCCTGGCGGCAGGTGCCGCGGCAACAGTGGTGGCCGAGAGCGGCAGCAAGGTGTTGATTCGTATCTTGTCCCGCGGGTCCGCCGAGCTCGAGATCGACGAGATCGCCGCGGTGTTCGGGACCAGCGTGATACCTCCGATGCCCCTGTACATGGTTGCCGGCGCCGGAACCGCGTGCGTTGTGATCGCCGTGGCGGTAGGCGTCGGGGAGCGCTTCCCGAACGCGGTGTGGCTCCGTCCGCTCGTATTCACCGGCCAGCTGGCATTGACGCTCTACGTAGCCCATGTCGTGCTGGGCATGGGCGCGATCGACAGCTTCGGGCGACTGGAGGGCAGTACGCTGCCGTTCGTCGTCACCAGCACGTCGGTGTTCTGCGCACTTGGCGTGGCCTTCGCGCATCTCTGGCGCCAACGGTTCCCTCGCGGCCCGCTCGAGACGATCATGCGCGCGGTCACCTGAAGCCAATCGGCCCCGTTGACTTCTATCGCCGCTCGGCCGAGCTCGGTAACCCCCGTGATGCGAAGATCGTGTTGCGAGGCCTGGTTTGCCTTGGGTGTATCATCCGCCCCTGATCGGCAGTGAGTCCTGGCAACGAGCACCTCGGAGAGGCATATGCGCATGATCGATCCCACCAACACTACGTGGACCAAACGCGCGCTGTGTGGCGCAATCGTTGCCACCTTTTGCGTGATGTCGATCCCGGCAGCCGGGCAGAACGGCGCCGGCGCCACCGGCACCGAGAACGGCGAGTGGCGCCACTGGGGTGGGGATACCTACAGCACCCGATACTCGCCGCTTGACCAGATCAACGCCGACAACTTCGAGGATCTCGAGGTCGCCTGGGTGTGGCGCGGCGACAACTTCGGTCCCTCGGTGGACAACATCATGCGCTCCACCCCGACCTACGTGAACGGCGTGCTGTACACCGTCGCCGGCCAGCGGCGCACCGTCGTCGCCCTCGATCCGGCCACCGGCGAGACGCTGTGGACGTACCGCGAGCCTCACACGCAGCGGTGGGCAGACTCGATGCGCAAGAACTACGGCAAGGGTGTGGGGTACGCCAACATCGACCGCCGGGGGATCATCTACATGATCTCGCCGGGCTTTTTCCTGCACGCGCTCGACGCGGTCACCGGACAGCCGATCGAGCAATTCGGCAACGAGGGCACGGTCGACCTGCTGGCCGACTTCGGCTACGAGTACGACGCCTACGAGGGGCTGCCCAAGGAAACCGGCTACGTCACCAACTCCTCGCCGCCGATGGTGGTCAACGATGTGGTGGTGGTGGGCAACTCCCACGAGCAGGGCTACCTGCAGACCCGGCGGGAGAACGTGCCCGGGCACGTGCTGGCGTACGACGCCCGCTCCGGCGAGCACCTGTGGAAGTTCAACGTCATCCCGCAGCCGGGCGAGTTCGGTCACGAGACGTGGGACAACGACGCCTGGTCGTACACCGGCAACGTCTCGGCGTGGGCGCCGATGGCCGCCGACGCCGAGCTCGGGCTGGTGTACTTCGCCACCGATCCACCAACCAACGACTACTGGGGCGGGCACCATCCCGGTGACAATCTCTTCGCCACCACCATCGTCGCGGTCGACATCCGCACCGGCGAGCGCCGCTGGCACTTCCAGACGGTGCACCACGACATCTGGAACTACGACAACCCCACCGCGCCGAACCTGGTGGACATAACGGTCGACGGCAATAAGATCCCGGCGCTGGTGCAGACCACCAAGCAGAGCTTTGCCTATGTACTGAACCGTGAGACCGGCGAGCCGGTGTGGCCGATCGAGGAACGTCCGGTGCCGGCGTCCAAGATCCCCGGTGAGAAGACCTCGCCGACGCAGCCGTTCCCGACCTGGCCGGCACCCTACGAGATGCAGGGCCTGACCCTCGACGACCTGATCGACTTCACGCCCGAGTTGCGGCAGGCCGCCGTGGAAATGATCAGCGAATACGAGATCGGCCCGCTCTTCACGCCGCCGCTGCATCGCGACAACGACCTCGGCCTCAAGGCGTCGGTCCATTGCCCGGGAGGGAACGGCGGCACCAACATCCCCGGTGGAACGGCGATCGATCCGGAGACCCAGATCATGTACGTCGCCTCGACGAAGACCTGCTCCGGGCCGACGTTGATCCCCGGGGTCGAGGCGGACTCGCACGATCCCAATCCGATCGGCGAGACCATCATGGCCTGGGCCAGCGGGCCGGGCTTCGGTCCCGGGAGGGTAGACGGGCTCCCGTACCTGAAACCGCCGTACGGTCGAATCACCGCCATTGATATGAACACCGGCGAGCACCTGTGGTGGATCCCGAACGGCGACACTCCCGACTCCATCACCCACCACCCGGCGCTGCAGGGCATCGACATCCCCAACACCGGGGCGTCGTCGCACGCCACCAAGGTGGTCACCAAGACGCTGCTTATGTACGCCGAGGGCCGCCGCGGGCGACCCTGATGCACGCGGTCGACAAGCGCACCGGCGAGCGGCTGGGCACGGTGGACATCCCGGCGCAAAGCAATAGCGCGCCGATGACCTACATGCACGAGGGCAAGCAGTACATCGTTCTGCCCATCGGCGGGTCGACGCACTCCGGTTCGCTGGCCGCGATGGCGCTGCCCAACTAGTGGCCTGTAACCGGGGACTCGATAGCGCCGCAGACGGGATTTGCGGGCGAGATTAAGGCGCGGCGAGGATGACGATGCCGCGGCGCATCGTCGACGAGTCGCAACGCGGAGATAGCCCGCAACTGCCCGTCTGTCCGTAGGATGGCGGCGAAATGGGGCCGCCTGCGGCGTTGCTCCTCCTCTAAGATGCACCAACATCGACTCGTCGGAGCGCCTTGCATCCGACCCCATTTCGCCACCACGGCACTATCGATTCCCCGGTTACAGGCCACTAGTTGGGCAGCACTCGTCATCAACGTCTGCTCTGACCGGCAGGAGCTCCACGCGGGGCCGTCTCAACCTCGCAGGTGTACTGGTTTCTCTTGATTCTCCCCTACTGATATCGTTGATATCAGCAAGGGAGATTCCAAACACAATGGCCCAACTGATCGTGAGAAAGCTGCCCAGCCTGATTGTTCGAGCATTGAAGCTCCGCGCCGCCGCTCAAGGACGTTCCGCTGAAGCCGAGCACCGTGAAATCCTCCGGTCGGTGCTAACGCCATCGAACCCGGGCCAATCGCTGAAAGCAGCCTTGCTGCGCATGCCGGACGTAGGCATGGAGGAGGATTTCAGCCGGCCAACCGACTACGGTCGAGAGCCTCCGCTGTGACGAACCTGTTGCGACAACCCCCGCAGTGACCTATCTGCTCGATACGAACGTCATCTCCGAGCTGCGAAAGGGTGAGCGCTGCGACCCTGGAGTGCGCACCTGGATGGCGGGTGTCGCCGCCGACCATCTCCACATCAGCGTGCTGACGATCGGGGAGCTACGCCGCGGTGTGGAGGTGCTCGGGCGACGAGACCCGCAGGCCGCCAGATCCTTGAATCGTTGGCTTTGCGACCTGACCGAGTCGCACGCGGACCGGCTTCTCGGCATCGGCGTCCGGGTTGCGGACGAATGGGGGCGCCTGAACGTACCTGATCCGTTGACGGTGATTGACGGGCTGCTGGCCGCCACCGCTAGTGTGCATCAGCTGACCCTGGTAACCCGGAACACCAAGGACGTCGAGCGTACGGGAGTGGCGTGCTTCAACCCGTTCGAACGCTCCGGCGAGCGTCCGACGGAGACGTAGCCAACCGGCTAGGACTGCGGCTCGTCTGAGGCCTCCGACGATCACCGGGGTTGCCGTCCCATGCCCCGTAGCTAACCGGCCGATTTCGAGATCCCGTTTCGCCTGTCCTCACACCGCCGCGTCAGTACGCCACGGCAGTGCTGTTGTTGCGGTTATGCGATGCGGCTCGCAGCTCACCGGTGACCGGGTCACGGCTGATCGCCACCCAGATCCCCTCGCCGCCGAAGCGCGCGCCTTTCGGATCGATCTGCTCGTAGGCATGCCCGGTGCCGTCGAGGACCTGTGTCGGAAAGCCGCCGCCGATCACACGGAACGTCTGCTGATACGTCGTCGGATCGGTGAGCGCCAGAAAGAAATCGGGCGCGTTGATCGCCTCGTCGACCGTCATGCCGAACTGCATCACGTTGATGAGGCCCTGGAACGTGCGCTGATGCAGGCCCGATCCCATCGATGCGAAACCCAGTACTGCGTTTCCATCTCGCATCAGCACACCGGTCTCTGTCGGCGACTCCAGCCGGCCACCCGGTTCGGTCTGGGAGATTTGGGTCTGCTGGAACGAAGCAGGATCACCGACGGTGACGCCGTCGACCACGATAGCCGTCTTGCCCCACAACACACAGTTGATGCTTTGTGTGATGGCGGCAATGTTGCCGGCGCCGTCAATCACCACGACGTCGTCGGAATGGCTCGGCGGCCGTGGCTTCCAGCGCGCCAGGTTCGCGCCGGCCTCCATGCGGGCCCACATCTCTGTGGCGTACGCGGCTGTGACCCGCGATGCATAGGACAGGTCGAGCCCCGGGTACACCATCGCCAGCGTCTCGGCCGGGATGAAGCTCATGAAGGCCACCTGCGTGACGTCGAGCGCCTTGCGCAACGCGTCGCCCGACTGCGTCCAGTGACCATCCCTGACCATGCCGGACGCCAAGGCGAGGTTGTATGCCTCGATCGTGGCCACACCACCGGTGTTGGGCGGCGGGTTCATGTACAGCTCGTAATCGCCCACCGAGGCCACCAGCGGCTCATCCCAGATGACCTCGTACGCCGCCAGGTCCTCGAGGGTCATCTTGCCGCCATCGGCCTGGATGGCGGCAACCACGCGCTCGGCCCAGGGACCGCTGTACATGTAGTCGGTCCCCTGCTCGGCCACAGCGCGCAACGTGGCAGCCAGGGCCGTCTGCTTCAGAACGTCACCTTCCGCGTAAGCCGCGCCGTCGGGCTTGATCAGCGTCGCGCGCGTTTCCGGCAAGCGCGCCAGGTCGTTGTGGCGCGCCGCGAAGTACCCCGCCGCCTTGCTCGACACCGGCATCCCGTGCTCGGCAACGAATATCGAGGGCTCGAAGATCTGCGCCAGCGGCAGCGCGCCGAAGCGTTCGTGCGCTGCCCCGACACCCTTCATGAATCCGCCCACGAGCGCCGTCCGACCGCTCACCGCGGTGCCGTAGATGCCCTCCGGCGACGACAGGTCGATGCCGCCCGGAATCCCCATGGGATCGTCCTCGCCGAGCACCGTGTTCCACTCGGCGTTCATGGTGTGCACCTGCCCGGTCTCGGCCTCGTAGTACACCAGCGACATGATGCCGAAGTAGCTAATCGGAGCGCCGGCAGTCAGGGCAACCTGCGTCACCGCCGCCGTCATCGCCGCATCGATGGCGTTGCCGCCCTGTTTCAGCGCCTCCAGACCTGCACGAGCCGCGAGACCGTTGTAGGCCACCGTGACCGCGCCGTTCGTCCCGGTGGCGACGCCGGCCTCGGAGCGATCAACCAACTGCGCCTGCATGTACTGGTCGTAGTCTGCTTGCCAGGCGCGTGGCGATAGGTCGACGTTGCGCGACAGGTCTACGCCCGGCTCCGCCGTCGCACACGCCGCATGACTCAGCAGCGTGGCGAGAGCCACGGCAAGAGCTCGTCTCATCGTCCAGCTCCCGAGACTACCGCACCCGATTTCATGACCAACCCCACGGCGTTCTCCAGCAGCGTCACGTCCCGCAGTGGATCTCCATCGATCGCGACGATGTCCGCCAGCTTACCCGGCTCGACCGTGCCGATTTCGGCATCGAGATCGAGCAATTCGGCGGCCCAGATCGTGCCGCCCTTGATGGCGTCCATGGGTGAAAGCCCCAGGCGCACCATCTGTGCGAACTCGCGCGCCGCCTGCTCGACCGGGAAGATGGTATCGGACCCCATGACCACCCTGACGCCCGCATCGATGGCGGCGCGAATGCGCTCGTCGCGCACCTCCATCAACTCGGCACCCTTGGCGACGGATTCAGGCGGATAGCCGATCGACGGCCCCACCTTGACGACGTAGTTCAGCACGTAGATCGTCGGCACCAGCACGGTGCCGCGCTCGAGCATCAGATCGATGCCCTCCTGGTCGATCAGGATGCCGTGCTCCACCGAATCGACCCCGGCGCGTACCGCCTGCTTGATGCCCGCGGTACCGATGGCGTGGACGGTGATCTTCTTGAAGTGCCGGTGGGTCTCGTCGACGGCCGCCTGCAGCTCGGCGTCGGAAAAAGCCGTCGTCTGCGGGTTGTCACCGTGTGACATCACGCCTCCGGTGGCCGTCAGCTTGATCCAGTCGGCGCCGAACTTGATCTCGTTACGTATTGCCAGCCGCATGGCGTCCGCACCGTCGACCACCAGCCCAGGAATCTGCAGCTCGAGATCGGGAGGCACATCGTTAACGTCGCAGTGGCCGCCGGTTGGCGAGATGCAGTGCGGCGCCTGGAGGATCCGCGGCCCGACAAACATGCCTGCATTGATCGCGTCGCGCACATCCGACAGCGAATAGTAGCGATCGAACTCCCCGGTGCTGCGCACGGTGGTAAAGCCGTGATCGAGCATGGTCTGAGCGTTGCGCAGCGCGATCAGACCCGTGGTGGCGCTCGACTGTCCGGTCTCGCTGACACCCGCAAAGCCGCTGGCGTCGAGGGTGAGATGGACGTGCAAATCGATCATGCCAGGCATGCAGGTGGAATCGCCGAGATCGACCACCTCGGCCTCGGCCGGTGCCTGCGCGCGCCAGTCATCGACGGAGACAATGCGGCCGTCGCGTACGACGATCTGCCGGTTGCGAGCCGCGATCTCGGCGCGACCATCGATCAGCTGACCGCAGCGCAGAATCGTGGTGGTCGATTCGTCCTGCGGAACGGATCCATGCGTGGGAGCGGGATCCACGCCGACGATCAGCGCGACCGCCGCGATCGGAATCACGGCTGCTCGAACCAGGTACCCGTTCCACATTGCGTGATCCTCCGTCTGAGCGTCGACGCGGCCCGGGCTAGACAGCCTCCGCCATGGCGCACCGACGCGGGTCGCCACAGGCGAACCGGCGTCCGCTATCCGGATCTATCCAGATGCCCTCGAACGACCCCATGCCCCAGTTCCACTGGTTCACCGGGCGCACAGGCAGCCCGCGGGCGATCGCCGCATTGCGTACGTCCTCGTCGAGATCGACCTCCACCGCCGGGAAGCTACCGGCGCCAGCAGCGTAGGCGTTGCCGAAGCGCGGGCGGTTGACCGACTCGCTGATCGGGATGCCGAAATCGATCAGGTTGGTGGTGTTCTGGACGATGTTCTGTAACAGGCTGACGCTCGGCGAGCCGGACGCCAGCACCGGCTTGCCGTTCTTGAGCACCATGTTCGGCGCCACGTACACGGAGGCACGCTGACCGGGCTTTGGCATGATGCGGAAGAAGTGCGCTCCCGAGGCGACGACCGTCACGCCGGCGGCGAACAATCCGTTGCTCCACGGCAACGACATGCACGAGTGCAGAATGGTGGCCACATTGCCGGCGGCGTCGACCGCGGTCACGTGACAGCTCCCTGGCGGCGGCGGCGAAGTCGCGTCCATCGGCTTGCCCATCTGCAACAGATCGAAGCGCATCTTGGCGTAGTCCTTCGACGTGATCAGATCGAGAGGCAGCGGGTGGCTGTCCGGGTCCGGCTGCTTGTGTCCGTCCTCGAACACTTGGTCGCAGATGCGCGCCATTTGCCAAAGGGTCTCGGCAGAGTCGGTCGCCGGGCCCAGCCTCTGCAGGTCGAGCAGCTCGACCATTTGCAGGATCTCGATGATGTGGGTACCGCCGTTGTCAGGCGGCGGTGACGCCGCCAGCTCATAGCCGCGGTAGCTGCCGCGCGCCGGCTCGTCGAAGCGCACTTCGTAGCGCTCGAAGTCCTCCGGCGTGATGACCCCACCGGCGGCCTGCACGACGTCGCAATACTCGCGCGCGAACTCACCGCGGTAGAAGTAGTCGTTGCCTGCCTCCACCAGGTGCTCGAGCGTATCGGCAGCGCGCTTCTGGTAGAGCATCTCGCCGGGGTTGGCCAGGCCCCCACCGGGAAAGAAGATCTCGCGGCCCTGCGACGTCAGGCCCAGCGTGGCGCTCTGGGTGAACATCTCGCCCCACAGAAACGGGTGAATCTCGAAACCGTCGCGGGCGTAGGCGATGGCGGCGGCGCAAAGCTCCGCCGACGACTTGCTCCCGTTACGCGCGCGCGACGCCTCGTAGCCCGCCCAGAATCCCGGTACGGCAACACCCAGACCGGTACCGAGGGCGGCGGCGCTCCAGCCTTCGAGAGGCGCCAGCGGCGCGTTCATACCCCCGTTGACGTAGTGCGTCGTGCCCGTATCGGCGTCGTAGTAGAGCATGCTGAGCACGCCGGTGATACCAGTCATGTGGGGCTCGACGACGCACTGAGTCACCGAGGCGCAGAGCGCGGCATCAGCGGCATTGCCGCCAGCGCGGAGAACGTCGGTGCCGGCACGGGTCGCCAGCGGCTGGGCGCAGATCACCATGCCGCCATCGCCCTCGGCCGGGTCCTTGGCTCCGAAGACAGCTCTGCTGATCAAGCGCCGCCGCTCGTCAGGATCAACAGATCCGGGCGTGCCACCGTTGGCCGGCCGCCCAGACGCCGCGGCGGGACCGATCGGAGTGGCCGCCGCGGGGCCAGCCAATCCGGCCGCCAGCGCCCCACTGCCAGCGAGCTTCAGGAAGTCGCGTCGGTCAGAGCTCATTCGTTCCTCCTTCGCCAGGGCCGCGACGGTACGCTTGTCCAAGCTCGGGCGAGCCTACACCTCTAGTGGCCTGTAACAGATGATCGTTGCCTATCGCAGATGGGACTTGCGGGTGAGATCAAGGCGCGACGACGCAGTCGATGTTAGCAGGCCGTGGTGAGAGTGTGATGGGCATGGCGGTGTTGGACATGGGCCGGGGTGTCGGCCGTTGAAGCGATGAAACGTCGCCCGGCGGCCGGCAACAGAAATCCGTGTCGGGCCACGGCTTGCCGGCTGACAAATGACTTCACCTGACATCGACGCAGGAGGCGGCAGCAAGCGTCTATCGTTCACTCCATGTCTACGTGGTGGCTAGTGGCGAGCCTCCTGCTGATGGCTGGTGGGGTGTACATGGCGACCCTCACGACCAGCATGTACAGGTTGGCACCGAACCGGCTCGGCCGTGCGTTTCTGGCCCTCGGCCTGGCCAGCGCGGTATGGAGCGTAGGCTACGCGTTCGAGCTGCTGAGCCCGGATCTCGCCAGCAAGACTTTCTTCGCCCAGGTTCAATACCTGGGGATTCCGGCCGCGTCCGTCGCCTGGTTCTGTGTCGCAGTTGCGTTCACCGGCCGGGCCCGCTGGCTGACATTCAGCTTGGTGAGCAAGCTGAGCATCCTGCCGATCATCGTCCTGATGCTCGTGTGGACCAACCAATGGCACGGCCTGGTGTGGGCTGACCTCGGCATCGTCTCCGTTTACTCGCACCCGATTCTCGAGATCCAGCACGGGCCGGCGTTCTGGGCCAACGTGGCCTATTCCTATGCGCTCATGTTCGCGGCATCGGCGCTGCTTGCCGGCGCGATGTTCTCCGCCCAGCGACTCTTCACGTTGCAGCAGGGGCTGCTTCTGGCAGCCGCGCTGTGACCCTGGATCGGCAACGGCCTGTACCTGATGCGCATAGAGGGGCTGCGCGGTATCGATCCGACACCCTTTGGATTCGGACTCAGCGCCATCACTGTCGCCTACGCCATGCAGCACGGACGATTGCTCAAGATCGTCCCGGTGTCGCGCAACAGGATCTTTCGAATCGATCGATGCCGCAGCGTTCGTGCTCGACATCGACGGCACGGTCATCGACGTGAACCCGGCGGCGCAGCGGCTACTCGGGGTGCGGCACGAGTCGGCCCTGGGCCAGCACATCGCCACCTGGCTGGGCGATGTTCGGGAGGTGCTCGAACAGCTGGCTTCGGTCCGCAGTGGCCGACCCATGACGTTGATCGACGCCACGGGGCATACCAAGCAATTCGAGCTGGCGCTCTATCCGATTCGCAGCGCTAGCAACGTCATCACGACGCGATTGCTCATCCTGGACGACGTAACCAGACGCCTGGAGGTGGCCGAGGCTTCCGATTACCTGCGACAGGCGTCGTCGCCGGGCCAGTAGGCCTGGTGGCCTATAACCGCCATCAGTCGATGGCGAAACAGTAGAACAGGCCGTCGCCCCCGGTACCCTGCAAGTCCTCCTGTCCACAGCCACGTGACCCGTGGGCCGAGTTCCATGACGTCGGATTGGCGCCGCCACCGATGCGATCGAAGTGCCCCACCAGCGCGCTGCCCTCTCCGCGGCTCGTCCAGTTGGCGCAGGTGTGGTCCTCGCCGTCGGTCAGCAACGTGCCATCTATCTGCGCGCCGGTGAGAATGTCGTGACGGTTGGGGCTGTCGCCGCGTCCCTTCACCATGTCGCCGTTCTCCGTCAGGACAGTTTCCTTGGTCACGTTGTTGTCGTCGGCAGCATGCAGGTTTTCCACATCGGTTGCGACGACCACGCCGCGCACGTTCCGCCAAGGCCCGCTGCCGATGCGGTCGCGAGCGTTGACTGCCGGCTGACCGTCGGTGGCGGTGGCGCCGAGATAGGCGCGCCAGGTTCTATCGCCCGCCCCGACTGCCCGAGCCAGCATCCGGCAACGGGCATCGGCTCCCGACAATCCGCCGAGGTCGGCGCCGTTACCGCCTCCCGAGCTGGTGATGAAGAAGCTCATGCCGCTCGCCTGGGCAAGCGGCTTTGCCATGCTCGTCGCTTCGGGCGCAGCAACAGTCAGCGTTGCCAGCAACACCACCGCCATCCCCAGCATCACGGTTCTTCGCATATCGACCTCTCCTCGGACGAAGCTCAACGGTGGCCGCATTCTACGACCTGGAGGCATTGGACTTGATCGCCGCGGACACATACGACGACAGACCGTCGGCATGCTTGTCGAAGGACTCCGCGAACCGGTAATCGGTGACGTACATCTCGGCGAGCGCGGCGTGCATCTGTGGGCTGCAGGCATAGAACCAGCGGTCGATGTGTTGCCGGTGCTGTTCCGCAGCGGCCATCGCCGCCTCGGAATCTGACGGGTCACCAGCCGTCAATCGCGCCGCCAGCTCCTCGATGATCGCTTTGCTCTCGGCCTTGATCGCCGCCCAGTCATCGGGCCGGTAACCGCGCGTGCGGCGCTGCGCCTCTTGCCACGACGGTGTTCCTCCCCAACGCTCCTCGGCCTCGACTTCGTACTGCTCCTGCTTGAACCCCTCGAACAGGTCGTCGGCGGTCATTGAACTGTCTCCTCCTCGGGTACCCAACATGCGGTCGATGGTTGCTACCAGCGCCTCGGTATCGGCCCGGCGCTGGGCAAGTCGAGCTCGGTGCTGGCGCAACGCGGCGCGCGAATCGAAGTCCAGGGCATCGAGAGCTCGCCGAACCTCCTCGAGCCCCATCCCGAGCTCGCGATGGAAGCGGATTTGCTGGAGACGCTCGATGTCCTTGCCGGTATACAGCCGATAGCCGGCACGACTGCGCGCCGACGGGGTCAGCAAGCCGATCTCGTCGTAGTGATGCAGCGTACGAACGGTCACCTTGGCGATCCGCGCCAGCGCCCCCACCTTGTACGTGTGTTCCGACATCTCCGCCTCTGGAACCATCCTCTCGCCTCACGCGACGTGAGGGTCAAGCCCCTTCGCCGATTATCGCTGAATGTTGCCCTGACAGGGCTCGTCCGGACGCCAACAGCCAACGAGTAGACTGAGCCTATGTTCATACCGATCTCCCCGCCGAGGGACATCCGGCGTTCGACTGATGGTTGACGCGATCGAGCGCTGGGACGTTGCACCCGGCTTCAGCATCTCCCGCGTGCTCACCGGCCTGTGGCAGATAGCAGACATGGAGCGCGGCGGCCCCATCGACCTCGCCGACGCCGCCGGCGCAATGCAGCCCTACGTCGACGCCGGCTTCACGACCTTCGACATGGCCGACCACTACGGATCGGCCGAAGAGATCGCTGGCGAGCTCGTGCGACGCCAAGGCGCCGACGCCGTGGAGCTGCTGACCAAGTGGGTTCCGGAGCCCGGGCCAAGCAGCCGCGAAGACGTACGCACAGCGATCGAGCTGGCGCTCGAGCGGCTATGCAGCGACCACATCGACCTGCTCCAGTTCCACTCCTGGAACTACGCTGACCCTGGGTATCTGGACACGCTGAGCCACCTGCAGGAGCTCAAGCAGGAGGGCCTGATTCGACACCTCGGGGTGACCAACGTCGACACGCCGCATCTGCGAATCCTCATCCACAGCGGTATCGAAGTGGTCTCCAACCAGGTGTGCTTCTCGCTGCTGGATCAGCGCGCCCGGGTCAACGGCATGACCGAGCTGTGCCAGCAGCATGGGATCACGCTGCTCGCGTTCGGCACCCTGGCCGGAGGGTTCCTGAGCGAGCGCTGGCTGGATCAACCAGAGCCCGACTGGGAGGCGCTCGAAACCTGGTCGCAGATGAAATACGGCCGCTTCATTCGCTCGGCGGGCGGGTGGGAGAGGCTGCAAGAGCTGCTGCTCGTGGTGAACGCGATGGCCGAGCGACATGAGGTTTCGTTGGCGAACGTCGCCTCGCGCTACATTCTCGATCAGCCGGCAGTCGGCGGCGTAATCCTGGGCGCGCGGCTCGGCATCAGCGAGCACCGTGCCGACAACGCGCGGCTGTTCTCGCTCCGCCTCGATGACACCAGCCGATCGGAGATCGACGCGGCGGTCGCCCGCCTCGACCCCATTCCCGGCGACTGCGGCGACGAGTACCGGCGACCGCCCTACCTGACCGCCTCGGGTGACCTCAGCCACCACATCGACGGCCTCCCGCCCCCCTACGCGGCTCAGCGTGGCGCCGACGGCCGCGACCGAGTACTGACCGGCACCGTCTGGGAGGACCTGGCCGGCTTCAGTCGGGCTGTGCGGCAGGGCGATCGGATCGTGGTGTCGGGTACCACCGCGACACACGGCCAGCGACTCATTGGCGGCGACGACGCCGAGGCCCAGATGCACTTCGTGATCGACAAGATCGAGGGAGCGTTGCAGTCGCTGGGCGCGCGGCTCGACGATGTCATCCGAACTCGCGTCTACATCAACGACGACGATGACTGGGAAGCGGCGTCACGGGCTCACGGGGACCGGTTTCGCCACATCAGACCGGCCAATACCCTGGTGCAGGCTGGGATCATCGGGGCCGGATACCTCGTAGAGATGGAGGCAGAGGCATGGCTAGCAACTCAACGTTGAGCATGGCGCTCGTCGTCATTGGGGTGATTTTCATCGTCGGACTGTACCCGCTGACGGTGCTCTGGCCGGCGGGGTTCATGTGGGAGCCGCGCCAGGCCGAGTACGAGCAGATGATCCTCATAACGTTTGCGGTGTTGGGGGTATTTCTGCTGAAGGCGTCGCGGAACCCGTCCGAGCACCTCAGCCTGATCGCCTTCGCCGCCTGGTCGAGCCTGGCGCACGGGTTGCTGATGGCCTACCAGGCCTTCAACGACCCGGCGGAGTCGGCCAACCTCATGGGCGACGTGCCGGCGCTCGTGCTGATCGGCATCGTGCTGCTGGTGCTGATGAAACGGGACGAGTAGAGGATGCGGAGGCCTCGTTGCAGCCACGTATCGCAGGTGGCGACAACGCTGCTCCTCGCCACCGCGCTAACGACGTTGGGCGGAGCGGAGGGCCAGGAATCGCCCGATTGGATCGATATCGTCCCCACCGTGGAGGCGACCGGGTTCGTCGAGCAACTCCCCATCGAGATCCTGCAGACGAAGCTCTTCCTAGAGCTCGAGCTTGGCGGCCGACCACGTTCGGTGGTGTTCGACACCGGCTCCCCCAGCGTGCTCAGCAAGTCGCTGGCCACCGAGCTCGGCCTGGAAATCATCGACACGATCCAGTCCGTCGACGCCAACGGAACCCAGATCAACAACGAGGTGGCGGTGCTCGACGAGCTCCGACTCGGCGAGCTCAGCATCCGCGACATTCCAGTGATCGTCGCCGACCTGTCGCGCGCACCCATCGCCAGCTGCCTGTTCGATGCCGTGCTGGGCTCCGAGATCCTGCCGCTCTGCAACTGGCAGATCGATGTTGCCGGCCGGACGCTCACCTGTGCGGATCGGCTGGAGGATCTGCCGCTGATCGACGCAAGCAGCGCCGCGCCCTTGCGCGTGTTCGACTATCCGTACACGCCGTTCTTCGACACCGAGTTCCAGAACGGCATGACGAGCATGGCGATGTTCGACACCGGCTCGCCGGAATATGTCGCCCTGGCGCGTCCCGAGTTCGACGACCTCGAGCGCACCGGCGCTGTCGAGCGCGACGCCATGGTGCGCGGTTTCGGTTCAGGGGAGTCGCTTGGCGGTATGGGCCAGGATGAGGAAGCTTTCCTACTGATGCTGAGCCGGCTCTGGGTCGGTGAGCTGGAGCTCGCGGACGTCGAAGCCCGAACGCGGCAAGAAGCTCCGACCCTCCTGGGCGCCGGCCTGCTGGACAACTATGTGGTGACGCTGGCGTATCCGAGCAAGCAAGCCTATTTCTACCAGCGGTCGGAGGCACCGATGCGGCGCACCAGCTTCGGGTTTGGTCCGGACTTCGAGACCCGACCGGTGACCACGAGCTTCGTATGGGATGGATCTCCCGCCCATCGGGCAGGAATCCGGCCAGGCGATCGGCTCACTCACATCGGCGGATCCGACCTGACGGCGATCACCGAGGAGAACCGCTGCCCGGTGGTTCGCGACGTCCTGGAATGGCTGGACGGCGACGCCAACCTGCGAGTCGACTTCGAACACGAGGGCGCCTCGACAACGGTCCAACTCACCCGTCAGCCGGCGCTGCGACGCTGACGCACGGCACCACCGCCGCAGAGGTATTCTGGATTTCCATGCCATATCGTCGACTCGCCGCATTCAGCACGCTGGCCGTAATGGGCAACCTGCTCATCGGTGCGGCCCACATGCTGGCTCATCTGCAGCTCGGCGTGGCGCTCGTTCCATGGCAGGACATTTTCGTCAGCGTGGTGATCGTCACGAGCCCGATCGTGGCGGTGGTTCTGGTGCGCACGCCGTTGCGGTACATCGGCGCTAGCCTGCTGACCGGGTCGATGGGGGCGGCGCTCGTATTCAGCACCTACTACCACTACATCCTCGTCTCCCCAGACCACGTCAACCACCTGCCCGAGGGTGGGCTGCGATGGCTGTTTCGTCTGACGGCGGCACTGCTACTGCTAGGTCAGGGAGCCGGGACGACGATTGGCGTACTCATGATGCGAACGATCCGGGAGGGCAAATGGCGGACGTGACTCTGCGAACGATCGATGAGCTCGAGGGCTACGAGGGCATGTTCCTGTACGCCGGCAAGGCCCTGGGCGTGACTGCCTGGGGAATGAACGTCCTCAAGCTGCCGGCCGGCTGGGATGGCTACCCGGAGCACGATCACTCCGAGGACGGCCACGAGGAGGCCTACGTGGTCCTGGAGGGCAGCGCCACGCTCACGGCCGACGGCGAGACCTGGCGGCTGGAGCCCGGGAACATGGCGCGCGTCGGCCCGACGCAGACACGCAAGATCGTTCCCGGCGATGATGGCGTGGTGCTGCTGGCGCTCGGCTGATTCAGTACGCGGCGTCGGCATTGCCGTCATCCACATCCAGCCTCGTCGCACGGTTCGGCCCCTTGCCAACCCCGGCAGCGTGCCGTTTATTTGTGGCGCCATCGATCGTGACCCAGGCGTGGCAAGGACCGTGCCGGGCGCCCACCCGCTACAAGGGAGGACACATGCGTAAGCTCACCGTGCTCGCTGCCGCAGTCCTGCTCATCGCCTCCGCCTCCATGTTGGCCACGGGCCTCGACGTCACCGCGTCACGTGCCGCCGACCATCTCGACTCCCCGGGAGTGCAAGCCGACGGTCGCACCGACATCAACGACTTCTACATCTTCCCGGCGCAGAAGGGTAAGAGAGAGACAGCGTTGATCATGACCGTGGCGCCGCTGGTCGGTCTGGCGAGCCCGGCGGAGTTCAACGACGCGGCGACGTACATGTTCAACATCGACAACACGGGCGACGCGAAGGTCGACGATCAATGGACGGTCACCTTCAGCGGCAACAGGATGACCATCCGCCTGAACGGCAAGAAGATGGGCTCCGGCGCCTTCGGGCGCCAGGGCAACCAGCGCGCAGCACCGATCTCACTCAATGGCGGCGGTCAGGCGTGGGCTGGGATGACCGACGACCCGTTCTTCTTCGACCTCGGGGCGGCGCAGAACGGACTCGCCTTCTGCCCCGGCGGCGTCGGCTTCGACTTCTTCACCAACGCCAACGTGATGTCGATTGCGCTGGATGTGCCGAACGACAGCATCAAGATCGATGCCCGCGTCGCGGCAATCGGGGCCTGGGCGTCGGTCTGGATTGGCAAACAACAGATCGATCGCGTCGGTACACCGTTCCTCAACACGTTCCTGGGCTCCCCCAGGGCAGAACGCCTACAACAAGAACAAGCAGCCGCATAAGGACCCGAAGAAGTTCGGTGGCACGTTCACCACCAACATGCTCGGACTCGGCGCCGATGCCGCTACCGCGGCGGCGCTGGTCGGCGCCCTGTTGCCAGACATGCTGACCTACAGCCCGCAGGCGCTCGCCCGCGTGTTCCCCAACGGTCGCGGTCTGGCGGACGACGTGGCGGACATCAGCCTCCAGACCCTGACCGGCAACCCGGCGGCTACCGATTGCGTCGAGGCCAACGGCGGCAGCTTCTCCGGCAAGTTCCCGTACCTGGCCGACGCGCACTAGATTCCTCGAACCGATCATCCTCGGCGTACCAGAGCCGACCGCGTGACAGCGCGCGGCAACCGGTCAGCCGGGAGCGAACGATGACGCGTCTGAGGGCCGCGGCGTTGGCGTTGGCCAGCGTCGCGGTCGCTGTCGTTGTGGTCGCCACGGTCGATATCGACTCCAGCAGCCGTCCCGTCGCGACGACCTGGAGCGTCGACCTTGTCGACCCGTCCACGGTCAAGGCGATGCCTGCCGCCATCGATCGCGTGGCGCTGTTTCAGCAACGCAGCATCGGGCGTCCGCCATCGGCCACGGACCAGAGGCTGCTCGGCAGCCTGCTCCTACAGCAGGCCCTGGAGTCCGGCGACGATGGGCTGTTCGAGGCGGTGGAGAAGGAGTATCGCGCCGCGCTGGCCATGGCGCCCGACGACCCCGCCAACCAGCTCGGGTTGGCGAGCGCACTGGCGGCCCAGCATCGGTTCGGGGCCGCAGCCGAGCTGATCGAGGGAGTGCTGGAGCTCCAGCCGGACAACGTCGAAGCGCTGGCGGCAATGGGCGACGCGTACCTGTCCCTTGGTCGCTACGCCGAGGCCGCAACTGCCCACGAGATGCTGGCGCGCCTCCTACCCGCGCCAGCAGCCATAGCGCGCCTGGCGCATCTAGAGGAGCTGTACGGCAATCCGAAACAGGCGCTGGCGCTGCTGGAGACCGCCGCCTTGGAGGTGCATCTGTCCGACGCCCTTGCCGATGACCTCGCCTGGTATCTGACGCGGCTGGCGGAGCTGCACTTCCAGCTCGGCAACCTGGAGGAGTCGGCGCGCCACGCGGAGGTAGCGTTCAGGGTTTCGGAACGCACCTTCTTCGCGCTCGGCCAGCTGGCGCGAGCGCGCGCGTCGCAGGGGCGCATCGACGAAGCGATCGCCGTCTCCGAGCGACTGGTCGAGCAGCAGGCGCATCCCGAGCTCCTTGGGCAGCTCGGCGATCTGTATGCGTTGGCAGGCAGACAGAACGAAGCGACGGCTCTGTACGACCGGGTTCTCGCCCTTGCGCCGACCGCCGACCCGGTCGAGGATCGCCCGCTATCCAGATTTCTCGCGGACCACGACCTGCAGCCGGATCAGGCCCTGCTACGGGCCGAACGTGACGTCGAGCTACGCCCGGACATCGAGGCCCACGATCTGCACGCCTGGGCGCTGTATCGTAACGGCCGTTTCGAAGCCGCGGCGGAGGCCATCGAGCGCGCTCTACGCCTCGGGACTCGTCGCGCCGACTTCCTCTACCATGCCGGCCTGATTTACGGAGCGCTGGGTGACGTTGACCGGTCGATGGCGTATTTACAGGACGCTCTGGCAATCAACCCGCAGTTCGATCCGCTGCAGGCGTCACTGGCTCGCGAGCATCTGGAGGTCCAGCGCGCTGCACGCGCTCGCTAGACACGCGAGGACAGGCTTGCCGGCGGCGGCCCGAGCTGGGGCGGGGCTGTGCATGGTGGTAGCCATCGCCTGCGGCGGATGCTCGTCCGGCCCCGACAATGAGGTCCTGGTATTCGCGGCCGTCAGCCTACGTGATGTCCTCGAAGAGATCCGCACCGAGTTCGAGAAGGAAACGCCGGCCAGCGTAGTGTTCAACTTCGCCGGCTCCAACGTACTGGCGCGTCAGATCGAGGCGAGCCCTATTGCCGACGTCTTCATCTCCGCCGACGAGCGCTGGATGGACTATGTGGCGAGAATGCACCTGGTTGCTCCGGGTTCCCGGTCGACGCTGCTGGGCAACCGCCTGGTGGTGGTGACAAACTCGGACAGTGAGCTGACGCTCGCCGAGCTCGCCGAGCTCGCGAATGCGGAGTTCAGCTTCTTGTCGCTCGCCGATCCGGATGCCGTGCCGGCGGGCCGCTACGCCAAGGAAACATTGCAGCAGATCCGCACAGGCGCTACCGATCTGTGGAGCCAGGTGCACGACCTTGTGGCGCCGGCACCCGACGTTCGCGCCGCGCTGGCGCTCGTGGAAGCGCGACACGACGTGGTGGGCATCGTGTATCGAACCGATGCGCTCACCTCGGCCCGAGTACGGGTCGCCCTGGAGATTCCCGAGACCATGACTTCGCCCATTCGCTATGCGGTCGCCGCAATCGGCCAGCAACCTGGGCCGACGGCCCGGCGGTGGCTGGAGTTCCTCCACACCGACACCGCTCGCGAGATCTTCGAGCGCCACGGCTTCGTCACCTACGGCGATCAGTGACCATGGACAACGCCACGCTCATTGCCCTCGGTCTGACGCTCCAGGTCGCCGCCACTGCTACCGCCCTGGTGCTGGTCCCATGCACGCTGATTGCGTATGCGCTGGCGCGCCACGAGTTTCGCGGCAAGGCGATCCTGTCGAGCCTGTTCGGGCTGCCGCTGGTGCTACCGCCGACCGCCGTCGGCTACTTGCTGCTGAAAGCGCTGGGAAGCTCCGGCCCCCTTGGGCCAGCGGTTCTGGGCTTCGATCTCGGCATCCTCCTCACCTGGAAGGGAGCCGTGGTTGCCTCGAGCATCATGGCGTCGCCGCTCGTCGTGCGTACCGCGCGAGTCACCTTCGAGGGCATCGATCCGCGGCTCGAGATGATGGCTCGAACGCTCGGGCACAGCCGCTCGCAGGCATTCCTGCGCTACACGATCCCGCTGGCATCGCGCGGCCTGCTGGCTGCCGCCATCCTCGGCTTCACCCGCGCCGTCGGCGAGTTCGGCGCCACGGTGATGCTGGCAGGCAACATCCCCGGGCGAACACAAACCCTGTCGCTGGCGATCTTTTCCGCGCAACAGGCGGGCAACGACTCGGAAGCCTACGTGCTACTGGGCGTCGCCGTGGCCGTAGGGCTGGTCGCCATCCTGGCTTCGGAGAAACTCTCGCGGCAACCATTACGGCGAGGCTCAGCATGACCGGCATCCGGGCGACGATAGCCGCCGGCACCGAAGGACCGCGGCTGCAAGTGAGTGTCCAGGTGCCCCTGGATCACTTTCGGCTACAGGTCGACTTCACCACACGGGCGCGCTCGGTGGGCGTGTTCGGCCCCTCGGGCGCTGGCAAAACCAGCGTGCTGCGCGCTATCGCCGGGCTCGAGGCGCGGGCCCGGGGCCGGATCAGTCTGGGCGACGAGGTATGGCTCGATTCTGCCTCCGGTACCCACTTGGCGCCAGAGCAGCGGGCCATCGGCTATCTGCCGCAGGACGGTCTGCTGTTCCCGAATCACGACGTTCGCGGCAACCTGCTCGCCGGTGCGGCACGGGCGCGGCGCCATGGACGCCGTGTCGAGGAGCTATTCGACACCACCTGCCAGCTGCTCGAGCTCACCCCGCTTCTCGAGCGCCAGGTGGCCACCCTGTCAGGCGGGGAACGACAACGCGTGGCGCTGGGCCGCGCCATCTGCTCGGGCCCCAGACTGTTGCTGCTCGACGAGCCCTTGGCGTCGCTGGACCTGCCGCTGCGACGCCGCGTGCTGCCGTTTCTGCGGCGCGTTCGCCAGCAGCTGGAGATCCCCATGCTGCTCGTGTCGCACGACCCGGTGGAGGTGCAGGCACTGTGTACTGACCTAGTCGCAATGCGCCGCGGCACCATCGTCGCACAGGGGGATGTGCGCGACGTGCTCACCGACGCCGAGGTGTTGCCGTTCAGCGCCCACGACGGCTTCGACAACCTGTTGGCCTGTTCGCTACTCGAGCACGGTACCGGCACGAGCACGGTGCGGCTCGGCGAGACCACCGATCAGCAGCTGACAGTACCGGCAACACAGGGCGTCGCAGGCGACCAGCGGCTGCTGCGGATTCCGGCGCGCGACATTATCGTGGCGATCGAACGACCCGTGGGCCTCTCGGCACGCAACGTCGTCGCGGCAACGATCGGACGCATCCGCTCCGACGGTGACCTGCGGTTGGTGGTTGCCGACCTCGGCGTCGATGCCCCCGATCTCGCCGCCGTGGTAACCGGCGAAGCGTGCGGCGCGCTCGGTCTGGAGGTCGGTCAGCGCGTCTACCTGATCATCAAGACCGCCTCCTGCGACCTATACGACAGGCGACCGGAGCCGGTCGATTGAGCGCTGCGCCGGAGGATCGAGCGCCGGTCGACGTCGACACTGACGCCGAGGATGGACGCGGCATCCGCATCTTCGTCGACGCTGATGCGTGCCCGGTCAAGAACGAGGTCTATCGAGTCGCGCGTCGCTACCATCTTCAGGTCCGGGTGGTGGCCAACTCTTGGATCCGTATTCCTGACGACGAGGCGTTCGATCTCGTCGTGGTGGAGGGGCAGTTTGACGCTGCGGACGACTGGATCGTCGACAATTGTGGCCGCGGCGATGTGGTCATATGCGACGACATCCCGCTCGCGGCTCGAGCGCTGGAACGCGGTGCGCGCGCCGTCAGCCCGCGCGGTCGCCCGTTCACCGAGGAATCGATCGGGGGCGCGCTGGCGACCCGTGAGCTCATGTCGCAGCTGCGCGAAATGGGCACCATCACTGGCGGCCCGGCGCCGTTCGCCAAGCGCGACCGGTCGCAGTTCTTGCAGCAACTCGACCAGACCGTCCAGGATCTACGCAAACGAGGGCTTGGCGTATGAATCCATACAGTCACATCGACTTGCGAGTCGACAGCATGGCGACATGTCTCCCGTTCTACGAGAAGCTACTGGCGAGGTTCGGCTTCGGCAGCCCCGCCAGCCACGGCGAGTGGGAGATCTTTGTCGG
The DNA here is from genome assembly GCA_965197275.1 of Acidobacteriota bacterium. Lineage (GTDB taxonomy): Bacteria > Acidobacteriota > UBA890 > UBA890 > WLXD01 > DASCOT01. The sequence continues at coordinate 114,399 of CBDAMQ010000027.1, read as the reverse complement.
CGAAGGGGAGTTTCCCGGTGTGGCGTTCTTTTCGATCATCCAGGAGCCCGCGCATCAACCCAACGGCAACCGCCTCGCGCTGTGGGCGAGTTCGCGCGACGAGGTGGATGCCGTCGGCGCGCTGCTGCGCGAGATCGGCGCCAGCATCGAGAGCGGCCCGCGTCTGTGCAGCGAGTACAACGATGGCTATTACGCGGTTTTCTTCGAGGACCCGGCGGGCAACTTGCTCGAGGTCGTGCACCGAACGGAGTGACATATGCCTATCGACACCTCACCACCGAGCACCGGCCCGCAGGCGATCACCGCGCCTTCGCCATTGACCAGAACGCTGGCGATACTGATCACCTTGGTGTCGCTGCTGGCGTTGCCGGTCGACGCACGACAGGTCGATCTTCGCCTCGACGAGTCGCTCCGCTGGTATACCGGCATGACCGGTACGGTTGACGACCAACGCGCCCGTGAGCTGCTGCTCGAGGCACTCGAAACGCCCGACCCGATTACCCGCATGTGGCTGGCGCGCTGTCATTCGCGTGGCCGCATGTTCTTTGAGCGTGACGAGACCCGCGCCGACTTGATCGCCGGCGAGGTGATCGCCGAGGTCGAGCGGCTCGCACACGAGGGCCTCGCCGAGGCCGCGTTCCTCATGGGCACGGCCAACGACGAGGGTCTGGCAATGGAAGTCGATCCAGCAATGGCGGCCGCCTGGTTTCATCGCGCCGCCGACCAGAGCCACGTGCTGGCGCAGCACAACCTCGGCAACGCCTACTACGGCGGCCGCGGGCTGCCTCAGAGCGATGTCATGGCGGTGTACTGGTGGCGACTAGCAGCCGAACAGGGCGACGCCATCCCGCAGCGCGAGCTCGCCGCCATGTACGAGCAGGGCCGTGGCGTCGACAAGGACCTGACCGCGGCGGAACATTGGTATCGGCAGAGCGCCGAGCGTGGTAATCCACAGGCGCAGGAAGCCCTGGAGAGACTCGCCGCTCAGCGCTGAACGGCGACCCGCAATCGCGCCACCAGGCCGCGCCGCGGCGGCCGGTGGTCGGACGGCAATGGCGGCGGATCACGAAACAGCACGGTGCGTAGACGGTCGTAGTCCCAGGCCAACAGGTACACATCGGCCAGCAACATCAGCCCGGCGATCACCCACGTTCCCTGGAACCCCATCGCCACCGTGATGACGAAGATGTTTCCGATGATCGGCAGGTAAATCAGCGCTCCGAGCAGCGCCGTGCGCGGAACCAGCAGCAGTACCCCGGCAACCACCTGCATGAGCCCGACGAATCCATAGTACTCACCGCTCTGGAAGAACCCCTCGAAGAACAGCCCGATGGCCGAGGCCTCGGCGGGGATCAGGGTAAAGCGGGTGCCGAGCAGCTTTGTCAGGCCCGGCGGAATGAATCCGATGGCGAGCAGAACTCGCGTCAGCGTGGTGAACGCGGACGTCAGCGGCAGGTTGACGATTCGCCGATGAATGCTGTCGAGCGTAGTGATCATCGCCATCCCTTCGAGGAGCCCTGCGCGGACCGCGTGGCTCCATTGTAGCGATGCGGACTCCGCCGATCGCGCTCCGGCCGGCCGCTGCGAGCACCATCCGCGAAACTCGTGCCGGGTCCCATCGTAGGATGAGGACGGTCCCTCTCTGGCTCGACCGCCTGCCGACATTCCGATGTGCCATGGAGATCATTCGACACCCCGATGCCGCCGCGTTCCTTCATCGGGCGCAAGCATGGCTGCTTCGCGCCGAGGCCGAGAACAACCTCGTGCTCGGCATCGCCAACGCCCTCCTGAATGGCGACCACTCGTACGGGGATCCCATCTATCTGGCCACCGTCGAGGACGACGGCAAGGTCAGCGGCTGCGCCTTCCGCACCCCGCCGTACAAGCTGGCGCTGACGCGCATGCCGTTGGCGGCGATCAATCCACTGGTAGCAAGCGTCGCTTCGGTATACCCCTCGATACACGCCGTCGGCGGGCCCGCATCGGCGACGACCCGGTTCGCAGAATCGTGGGCGGCGCACCATCGAGTCGCATGCGAGGTGTCAATGCGCAACGGCATCTACTGCCTCGACACCGTTGTGCCGCCGGCGTCGCCGCCTTCGGGCGCCATCCGACGCGCGTCGGCAGCAGACCTGGAGCAGTTGAGCGACTGGGGAATCCGCTTCGTCGAGGAGACCGGCGTCGAGCACCCGGATCCGCGTGGCCTGACAACGCGGCTCGTCGAGCAATGCTCGATGTACGTCTGGGAGGACGGTGCCGTTGTCGCCATGGCCGCAGCGATGGACCCAACCGCCACCGGCATCCGAATCGGCTATGTCTACACACCACCGGCGCAGCGCGGCCGAGGTTACGCCTCGATCCTGGTCGCCGAGCTTAGCCAGCTGTACCTCGGCCGGGGCCGCAACCTGTGTTTCCTCTACACCGACATGGCAAACCCGACGTCGAACACCATCTACCGCCGCATCGGCTACCGACAGGTATGCGAGGTCATCGACATCGCGTTCCGCTAGCAGGCCGCTTTCATGCTGCCGACTTCCTGGCAAGCGCTCGCGGGTCGACAGGGCCAGCCGAAGGATCATTCGGCGCGCAAAACGTCGGCGGGATGCTGGCGCGCGGATCGACTGGCGGGCAGCCACGCCACGCTGACGGCAGCTGCAATCACGACCATCGCGGTGGCAACCAAGCTCGGCAGGTCACGCGACGGAACGCCTACCAGTGATGCCGACAGGGCCCCCGCGGTCAGGTTGGCGCCGAGGAGCCCGAGTGCGATCCCCGCGAGCACTGATCGAGCTGGCACCATCAGCGCCTCTCGGCGCAGAACACGAGGGGTGGCGCCGAGCGCCGATCGGATCGCCATCTCACGGCGCCGCCTCGCCAGCGAGTGCGCCAGCATTGCGTACTGGCCGGTGATGGCAAGCAGTAGCCCGGCCGCACCGAACGTGCTGGCAATCGCAGCGCTGGCGCGTGACTCGGCGGCCGCATCATCGTGAAGCGTGCTCAGCAGCCTGGGCTCGTCGATCGGTATCAGAGGGTCGCGCCGATCGAGCACATCGCGTAGCGCCGCAACCATAGTCAGCAGCTGCGGGTCACGCCCATCCAACATGATGCTCACCTGCGGCCAGTACATCTGCTGCAGCGGCACATGGACGAACGGTATGTCGGTCTCGGTGAGAACGTTGTACTTGAAGTCGGCGACGACGCCAACGACGAGCCGCGGCTGCGATTCGAGGCCCAACTGGATTCGCGTTCCGACAACATCTCCGCCAAGAATCCGCGCCAATGTCCCGTTGACCACCGCCACCTGAGCGCTGTCAACCACATCTGTTTCGGCGATCGATCTGCCGGCCAGTATCGGAATCCGCAGCAGCTCGAAGTAGCCGGCGGACACTGAGGCCAGCCGGGCCGCGATCTCTGGGGCAGCACGTCGAGAAGAGGTCACCTCGACGTTCGATCGGATGAACTGCAACGGCAGCACCGAGGTGATCGCAGATTCGGAGATGAGCGGATGTCCCGCCAACTCGCGCTGTAGCGCGACGTACAGAGCGCCGCCTGTGCCCTCGTCGTAGACGCTGTCGTCGAGGGTCACGCTCGCCGTGGCGATTCCCGATGTCCGAAAACCAGGATCGATGCTCGCCGTATTCCAAGCACTGCGCACGAGCAGGCTCATCGCGACGAGCAAGATAGTCGACGCGGCCACCTGCGCTACGACCAATGCGGCCGTCACCCGTGACTCGCGCATGTCGCCGCCGCGGAGTTGCCGAAAGCTCCCCTCCCGCAGCTCCACGGCACCGACGAGCAGTCCCAAGAGCACACAGCCTGCGAGGCCCGCGGCGGCCGCCCAAGCCGCCGCACCGGCGTCGAAAGCAAGCTCGAGCCGCACCGGGACAGGCAATGACAAGGTCGCTGCCAGAGGACTCCCGACTTTCATCAGCAACAGCCCCAGCAACGTCCCGGCCACTCCGACGACTCCGACCTCTGCCGCCAGCCGGCGGGCCAGTTGGTGGCGACGTGCGCCAAGTGCCCGCCGGACGGCCATTTCAGCTGTCCGCGATTGGCCCTGGGCAATCATCATCGTCGACAGGTTCGCTGCCGCGGTCACCAACACCAGCAACGCGAGGATCTCGAACCCGCCGACGACGCGCGCCACCGCAAACCGATAGGTGGGAAAGAAACGCAGCTGACGGGCGGGCAGCATCTCCAGCTCCCAGACACCCGATCGCTCCGGCTCGCCGGAGTGATCCACCCTATCGAGGATCTGGCCGGCGCCGACACCCCGACCGGCCGCCGAGGTCAGACGACCAATAGTCTGCAGCCAGTGCGTCGCCGGCTCAGCCGACAGCTCGACGTCATCGCCAAAGATCGCCGCATGCGCTTCGATCGGCAGCCAGAACTCCGGGCGCCACGCAGGACCTCTGAAGCCGGCCGGCGCCACACCGATGACAGTGACAGCGCTGCGGTTCAGGCGTATCTGTTGACCGACGATGTGCTCGGCACCGCCGAACCGCCGTTGCCACAAGCCGTGGCTCAACACCGCTACATCGCTCGCTGATGCAGTGCGATCGAAGAAACGACCGAGGGCAGGCTCAACGGCGAGGATGGCGAAGTAATCGGGGGTGACCAGCTCGCCCACTACTTGCGCCGGCTGGTCGGTATCGCCGAGCGCAGCCCAGACGCGAACGAAGGCAGCCAGCTGCGCTCGTTGCGCCAGATCGAGCTGCAGCGACTGAAACTCCGGGTACGACAACGTGCGGACCGCGTTGTGCTCTCGTCGCGTCTCGTAAAGCGTGAACAGACTTGCCGGGTCTTCGAACGGCAACCGTCGCAGCAGCATCTGCTCCAGAGTGGCGGCACCCAGACCGGCAACGGCAACACCGAGACCGAGCGTCAATGCGGCGGCCGCCGTGGTCGCGGGGCGTCGACGCAGGCCTCGCAGCGCGGCGCGTATCTCGGTCGATACACCTGGCAATGCGGTCATGGAGCGCGGACGGCAGGGTCGGATCGGATTCGGTGACGGTACGTCGGAGGGTAAACTGCTCGCAGCCTGGAACACCAACGCGATGGAGTCACATGACCGCACCGCCGCGCTCGCAGGGGTCGCTGGTAACGGTTCTCGGGGTGGTGGTACTGGTGCTCATCGGCGCGCTGGCGCACTCGCTCCTGGGCATCGCTCACCTGCTCGGTCTTCTGGTGGAGCTCGCCGCTGCGGCGGTCATCGCGTTCGTGGTCTTCGGACTCGCACGGTTCCTGTCGATGCGAGTGAGCGCGCCGGGATGGCTCTGGGGGGTTGGCGTTCGTGCTGCCGACGTTCGTCGGCGCGCTCGGCGGCGGCCTGCTGCACGACGGTCTGTTCGGCCTCGTGTGGCTGCTGGCCGGAGTCGTGGGTGCCAACTATCGGCGCTAGCAGGCGGTGGTGAAACTGGCCTGGGTCTGGGTGCGACTAGCGCATCCCGGCGGCCGCGAAGGTGTCGCAGGACGCCACGTCGCCAGTATCGAAACCGGTGCGGAACCAGCGTTGCCGCTGCGCTGACGTGCCGTGAGTGAACGACTCCGGCTGCACCTGCCGCCCGGCGGCGCGCTGCAAGCGATCGTCGCCGACCGCCGCAGCCGCAGCCAGACCTTCATCGAGATCGCCGGGCTCCAGCAGGTCACGCTGACGCTGCGCGCCGTTGGCCCAGATACCGGCATAGCAATCGGCCTGCAGCTCCATCAACACCGATAACCGATTGGCGTCACTCTGGCCGACCTGCTGCTGGAGGCGACGCACCTCGGGCTCCACTCCGGTGATCCGTTGCACGTGGTGCCCGACCTCGTGGGCGATCACGTAGGCGAACGCGAAGTCGCCCGGCGCACCGAGCCGTTGCAGCTCGCGCAGGAACGACAGATCCAGATACACCTTCTGATCGCCGGGACAATAGAACGGCCCCGTGGCTGCGCTGCTGAAGCCGCAGGCCGACTGCACAGCATCGCTGTAGAGCACCAGCGTCGGCGCCGGGTAGCGCTCGCCGGACGTGGCGAACACACCGTCCCATGTGACTTCGGTGTCACCCAGCACATGGGCGACGAAATCTCCCACCTCGTCGTCGGTGCCCGGCGCCCGCGGCAGTGCTGGCGTCGCAGCGCCGCCCATCTCGCCGGTCAACAAGGTCAGTAGCTCGGTCGGATCGCCGCCGAGCAACATCACCACGAGGATCAGCAACAGGCCCATGCCGCCGCCGATCGCCGGCGCGCGGCGTACGCGCGGGCCGCGTTGACCGCGTCGATCCTCGATGTTGCTACTGCGACGTCCGCGTCTCCAACGCATCCTTTTCACTCTCTCCGGGGCCAGCTCGGATCGCTGCCCGTGGGTCCACCCCGTCCGCACCTGTCTTGGGCGCGCATCGGCGCGTCAAAAAACAATGCCAATGCGGGCCACGTCCTCACTGGCACCAATCTTCCGTGCGGCCGCGACCGGCAGCCGGAATCCGGCATGGTAGCGGCCACCGTCAGGCGTCGCCAGCGACCGCTAGCGGCGCAGTGCGCCGGCCAGCCGCCGTAGGTGCGCCTCCTCGGCGAGCCCGCGCAGCCATACAAGGTAGCCGCGCCGATCGCGCCAGCGAAGCATGCGCTCGCCGCTCGGGTGAACACTGAACACGGCACGTTCCAGACCGGACCCGTCGCGCACGCCGCGGCGTCCCGCTGCTGCCAGCTGTTGACGCTCCGCGACCTGTTCCTCGGCATCGAGGTCCGCCAGCTCAGCGTCCACCATCTCCACGTGTTGCTGCAACAGGGTGATCTCGGCGCCGTCGTCGAGAACGTACCGGTGACGCAACATGGGCCGACCACTGAAGGCGTCGGGCAATCCGCCGCCGGGACCGACCGACACATCGATCTCGGTGGCACCGACGAGCCGCAGCGGCGCCGCACCAAGCCATTCCTCGGCGGCAAGCGCGTCGATCGACGCCATCTTGTCGGCGACACGGAAGTCGCGGCGCAACAATGCCGATTCGGTCTCGGTCGGCGGCGGCGCGACGCCCGCGGCCGCCGCCGCGGGCGGGGCCGGCGGCGCCTCCTGGCGAACCGAGGCTACCGCCCGGTCTTGTTCGAGCTCCGCCACTGCCGCACCGACGAGCGCCTCCCGAGTTGTAACCTCCTCGGAACGAGCGCGCCGGCGCAGACGCTCGGCGGCCGCGGCTGCCGGCTGAGCGACCGCTGACCGCGGCGCCGGCGGCGCGGCAGCAGCGTCGTCATCGACAGATCCGTCAGCAGCAAGCTCGCGAGCCGTAGGCTGTTGAGCAGCGGCCTCGTCGAGGGCAGGAACAGGCGACGCCTTGGCAGCCCGCAACGATCGCTGCGGGGACTCCCGTGGCTCGACCGACGGCGGCGCTGACGAGCTGGATGCGGCTGGCCCCTCGACCGGCGGCGGTGCTGCCGAACTCGATGCCACCGGATCGGCGGCGCTTTGGTCGTTCGGCCCTCCCCCGACCGGCTCGACCAGTCGAACCTCGCCGGTCAGATTCGACCTGTTCGGCGCAAAGCCCTGGCTGGAATGCCAGCCGAGCGTGAAGGCCAGCACCAGCGTCGCCGCCCAAGCAAGCTGGCGACGCCAGGCGCGCTGTGGTCGCGGCATCGGCACAGTGCGCTCTTCGGGGCCATCGTCGACACCCTCGTCGACGCGATCCAGCAGCGCCTGCCACGCCGGCGCCTCGACATCGGGTGCCAGCTCGCCCACCAGCTGAGTGGCCAGCGACTTCGTTGCCGCAGACTCCTCCATCAGGATCGAGCAGGGCACACATTCCTGGATATGGAGCTCCAGCGCGGCGCGCTCGGCCGCGGTGCACTCGCCGTCCAAGTAGGCGTGTACCTGCCCTTCTTCAACGTGTGGCATCGCTCGCTCCTCTTTCCTGCTGCTGGCGTTCCCACGCTGCGGCCAGCCGCTTGCGGGCGCGGGCCAGGGTGGTGCCCATCGATCCGGCCGAGAGGCTCAGCCGCTCGGCGATCTCGTCGTACGAAAAGCCCTGCTCCTTGAGCATCAGCGCGTTGCGGTCACGGTCCGAAAGCTCCGCGAGCGCAGCCTGAACTCGTTCCTGTCGCTGCCGCCGCTCCATATCCTCGTCGGGCGCCGCATCGCCGACCTCCGACCCTGCCACCAGGCGCAGATGACTTCGCCGCACGGCGATCCGACGACCCTCGTCGCGAACCAAGTTCGCCGCCACCGCGTACAGCCAGCTCTTGGGATTGGCGGGTCGGCTGCGAATAGCGCGCACGAAAGCCTCCTGGGCGAGCTCCTCGGAGCGCGCCAAGTCGCCCAGCCTGCGGTTGATGAACCCGACCAGCGGACCGTACTGCTGTCTGTAGACCTGCTCCAGATCCACGCGTTGCTCCCGGGTGGCCGGGAGCCCCAGCGCCGCGGGCTCCCGACTCCCCTGCTACGGCTATCGTGCTTCGGCTGCAAAGGCCCGGCGCAGCAGCGACCAATCGGCGACGCCCAGCGGGGCGCCGTCCGGCTCGATACGCAGCACGAGCCCTTCACCAGCGATGATAACGCTCTCGCCCAGGGCCAAGGCGGGCTGTAGACCGGGGAACTGCCGCTGCAGCTCGAACCAGTCGCCGCTGTACGGCGCCACGCTCAGGGCCGGCAATGCGGTGTTGGCGCGCACGTCGCGCAGACCGTCGGCGCCGTCGACGAACAGGCGGCGGCCAACACGACGCCAGGTCGACGCTTTGGCGACCCTGCCACCGATTGCCGGCGCCGCGGCGAGGGCCTCGTCGGCCTCGGCCAGCGACGAGGCGACGCGCAACCGCTTGCTGGCGATCGCCTGCCGCAACGCAGTCTCGCCGGTCTGCTCGGTGGGCGGCCGGGCGAAGCGTTCGGCGCGACGCTGTGCCTCCTCGCGGTCATCGGCCAGCCCGGGCTCCTGTACCAGGTACGAGGTGTACTCGGTGAGCACGCCGTAGCGCAGTCCGAGATTGCGGATCTCCTCGACCAGCTCTCGATCGGTGCCGTGCAGCCGCAACTGTGCGGTGAGCGCGCCGACTTTGCGCGAGGCCCACAAGCGCGCCACGTAGTCATTGTCGCGCTGACGCCGCGGGAACTCGACCGGGAAGGCAAACTGCTCGCGTCGGCCACCGCGCTCGCCCTCCAGCACCAGGCTGCCGGCACCACCGCCGCGATAGCGTCCCGTGACCACCAGCTCCTGGCCGTGGAACAGATCCGGCAGGGGCCCCGGATGGAGATCCTCGATGGTCGCCGGCGCCGAGACGATGCGTAGATCCGACAGCACCGGAGCACCGATGCGGCGGCCGAGGGCGGCCACGGCGCTCTCGACGTCCTCGCCCGGGCGCACATAGTCGACCGTGCCGCGACCGGCCTCGGCCAGACGATCCAGTAAGTAGGCGTTGACGTCGTCGCCCACCCCGAAGGCGAACACACGCTCGCCGTCACGTAGCCGCTCCGCCGAGGCGCTGATGCGCACCGGATCGGTCTCGCCCACCGTCGGCAGCCCGTCGGTGAGAAACAACACCATCGACAGCCGTCCGGCCACCACCCGCGGCTCGAGCGCGGTTCGGAGCGCTCCGTCGATATTGGTGCTGCCGTCTGCCGGCACAGCCTGGAGATAATCGACCGCACGAGCGACGTTGTCCGGGGTAGCGGACAGGTACCCAGGCTCGTACGAGCGCACGGCGCTCGCGAAGGTGATCAGACGGAAGCGATCCTGCTGCCGCAGACCGCGCAGCATCTGCTCGATCGCCGCGCGCGCCTGCTGGAGCTTGTGGCCAGCCATCGACCCGGATACGTCGAGCACCAACGACACATCGCGCGCGATGGTCTCGGTGGCCTCGGCCGCAGGCGGGTTGAGCAGCAACAGGAAGTAGCTGTCCTCGTTGCCGGGATCCGGCGCGTGCGTCAGCAGGCTGGCGCCGATGGTCGAGCCGAGACGTGGCAGGAACAACTCGAAGCCGCTGTGGCTGGGGGGTCGCTCACCCTCCAGCAGCCGTACCTCCACCACGTCGCCCGCCCGACGAGCCACATCGATCGCGTCCGTCGGCGAGTAGGGAGTGCCCAGCGTCGAGGCGTTCTCGATGCGAACCAACACCGACGCTGCGACCGTGGCGCGAGGTAACGGTGTTGCCCGTCGGATATCCAGCTGCGGTTCCACGAGCCACTCCTGACCCTCGCCCCGCAGATCCATCACACCGGCGGTGCGCGGAAACCGCATGCGCAGCAGGTCGCCCGATAGCGGGAGCACCTGGGCGTAGCGCAAGATGATGCGGCGGGTGTCGCCCGGCTCGATCGGAAACACCCGAGCGCGAATCAGGTCACGGCCGGCGAGCTCGACCAGCGCCGGATCGCGGCGCTTGCGCACGATCTCCTCGTAAATCGCCCGCGCCTGCTCGGCCCGCAGCATCTCGCCGCGCATCTCGTTCTCGCCGGCAAACAACGACAAGTTGTGAAACACCGCCCCGCGTGGGATCGCGTACAGGTAGTCGCCCTCGAGCACTCGACCGGCGTGGTTGCGGAACTCCTCGAGCACCTCGAAGCTAGCGAGCCGGGTGCGCGCGTCGATGTTGATGGTGACCTCGCTGCGGACGCGCTCGACCATCGGATCGATCATCCGCCGGACGGACATGGCCGCTCCTCGGACCGGCGTCGTCGCTGCCGCAAGCGCCGTCGATACGCCGGCGGGGGCAGTCTGTGCCGGTTCCGGCGAGGCCGCCGCAACACTGAGGAGCGCAACGCCGAGCAACGCGACACCACGTAGCGGGGTACGCGCTGCGATCACTGACCGCCCGGCCCGCTGCTTTCTCTGCCCAGGGCGCGGAGCCGTCCGAGGAATCGGATTCATGCGTGGAATCGGAATCATGGTGTGTCTCCTGTCGTCGAGTCGGAATGTCACTGACCGACCCTGAGACGCACCACCACCAGAAACTTGCACACTGGAACGAGTCTGGCGGTCCGGCGACCCTCGCACTGCGCGCCACGGTTCCTCGTCGGCTTGCTGATCCTGACGAAGTCGCTTCGGGGGCGCAGACGCCGGGCGCCGGAGGGCGTACTCTAGGCGCATGAACGAGACGACGACCTTGGGCGGCGGTTGCTTCTGGTGCCTGGAGGCGGTGTACGGCGAGCTTTCGGGCGTCGAGAGCGTTACATCGGGCTACGCTGGCGGACATGTCGAGAACCCGAGCTACGAGGAAGTCTGCACCGGGGCCACGAACCACGCGGAGGTCATCCGCATCGAGTTCGACCCCGAGATCATCGCCTTCGGTGAGTTGCTCGAGGTCTTCTTCGGCATCCACGACCCGACGACGCTCAATCGGCAGGGCGCCGACGTCGGCACCCAGTATCGATCGGCGATTTACTACGAGACCCCCGATCAGGGCGCTCTGGCGGAAGGGCTCATCGCGCGGCTCAACGCCGAGCAACTGTTCGACGACCCGATCGTTACCGAGGTAGCCCCGCTCGATACCTTCTACCCCGCCGAGGCCTATCACCGCGACTACTACGCGCGAAACACCGGCATGCGCTACTGCCAGGTCGTCATCGGACCGAAGGTCGCCAAGCTGCGCCAGCAGTTCGCCTCGAGGCTGAAAGAAACGGCCCATTGAACCGGGTTCAGCAGGCGCTTCACGCTCGCACCACGGTGCACAGGTACACCCCCGGCACGGTTCCCGAGGGGTGCATCGAGCGCGCCCTCGAGACCGCGATCGCCGCCCCCAACCACCGCATGACCGAACCGTGGCGGTTCGTCAGCGTGGGCATGCAGACACGCGAGCGGCTGAGCGAGATCGCCGTACGCCTCAAGGCTGCCAAGCTGGGAGATAGCGACGAGCTTCGCCGGGTGATCCGCGCCAAGTTCCTCCACCCGACCCACCTGATGGTGGTGTCGCAGGAGATCGAGCAGGACGCCGCCATCGCGCGCGAGGACTACGCCGCCATCGCCTGCTGCATCCAGAACTTCATGCTGTCGCTGCACTCCGAGGGCATCGGGTCGAAGTGGAGCACCAGCAAGGTCATCCAGCAGCCCGAGACCTACCGGATCCTGGAGATCGATCCGCAGATTGCAGAGATCGTGGCGTTCGTGTGGGTCGGGCTGCCCGCAGAGGAGCCCACCAAACGCGCCCGGAGCCGCCAGATCGCCGCGGTGTGGCGACAGCTCCCCTGAGCACCTCGAATGCCCTGGACGCACCGTTTACCGGGCCGTAGGGCTGGTGTGAGGGCCAGGCGACACTATCAGCCTGGTGCGCTAGAAGAACTGGTCGATTAGCACCGCGTTACCATCCGGATCCTGCAGGCTGATGTGCCCAGGGCCCTCGCCTTCGGCATCGACTTCCTGCTCCAGCGCTATGCCCTGCTCCTTGAGGCTGGCCTGGATCTGGCGCACATCGGTGAAATCCTCGACCCGCGCGGTGGTGTTGTCCAGGCCCGGATTGAACGTCAGGATGTTCTTCTCGAACATGCCCTGGAACAGCCCGATGATGCTCATGCCATTCTTCATAATCAGCCAGTTCTCCGACTCGTTGCCGCCGGTGACCTCGAACCCGAGCTTCTCGTAGAATTCGCGCGATGCTTGCAGATCCTTTACCGCCAAGCTGACGGAGAATGCTCCCAATTCCATCGTCGATTGTCCCTTTCTGTCCGTGACGCGTGCAGCTGTCGTTGGGAAGTGTGCGCGATCCTAGCAGCAGCCGAATGATTCGAAACTCCGGACACCGCCGACCGCCGATCCGAGGCGCCGAACGAGCGTCAGCGCGGACGACCCGCGTCGCCAGGTATGCGCTGGCGTTTGCCCTGGCGACGCTCTCGACGGCGGCAGCCGGAAAGGCGACCGGAGCAGCAGCGATCGGAGTCGTCACCGCCGCAGAGCCGGTGTGGACGGCAACCGCCGGAGACGCCTCCGGCAAGACGACCGCTGCCGCGCAAGGGCCGGACGTGAGGATCATCGCAGCGCAGATTCTCGCGCGCACCGACCTGCAGGAAGGCGAACGCGTGCTGCTGGTCGTCCGTCCTGGCCGTTTCGACGGGCTGGATTCCGCCCTGCGCGAAGGTGTGCGCGCCGCCGGCGCCACCGACCTCGGCGCCATCCTGGCCTCGGGGACCGCGACGGTGGGAACTTGGTCCGAGTTCGCCGAGAGCTTGGTGCGGCTGTCGCGAGCCCAGCTCGTGGAGGCGCTCGCCGACGTCGATCTGGCGGTGATGCTGCCGGACGCCACCCCCGCCGACCTCGTGTACGCCGCCATGCAGGACGTGCTGTGGCGGGGGCGCGGACGCACCATCCACTTCCATTGGTCGGGGGCATACGAGCTGTCGGGCAACTTGCGCTCGGTCGATGCCGAGGTCGATGCGCTGTACGCGCGTGTGCTGCGCGACACCGATTATGAGGCGCTGGCTGCGACGCAGAGAGACTTCGAGGCCGCGATGCGCGACGCCGAGGTGCACGTCACCACGCCGGCAGGAACCGATCTGCGCTTCCGTATCGGCGACCGACCGGTCACGCGACAGGACGGCGACGCCTCCGCCGCCCGCGCCGCGCGGGCGCTCAATCTCATCGACCGCGAGATCGAGCTGCCGGCCGGGGCGATCCGCGTGGCGCCGATCGAGGCGACCGTACAGGGCACCATCGCCTTCCCGCCGTCGATGTGGAACAGCACGATTGCCGAGGGCCTGGTGCTGACGTTGCACAACGGCGTCGTGGTGGCGGTGACCGCCGACGCCGGACTCGAGGCGGCCGAGGCGGTCTTGCGGCGCGGCGGCATCTCGGCGCGCTCATTCCGCGAGTTCGCGCTCGGCTTCAACCCGTTGCTGGCCATCCCGGAGACCGACCCCTGGATTCCCGACTATGGCTACGGCGCCGGCGTGGTGCGACTGTCGCTGGGCGACAACTCGGAGCTCGGCGGCAGCGTCGGCGGCGGCTTCGTACGCTGGAATTTCTTCGTCGACGCGACCGTCAGCGTCGACGGCGACGTCTGGGTGCGGGACGGCGTGCTGCTCCCCCGCTAGCGGCCCGAGGTCCACTCCAAGCCGACGCGGAACGATCTGGGTGCCCCGGGCCCCAGAAATCGCGGATCGTCGAACCTGCCCTCAAAGACCTCCCCCGGCTCGCCCAGCACACCGAACGTGGCGTATTCGGCGGCGAACAGATTACGCACGGCAGCGTAGAGCGTCACGTTGCCGCGCAGCGCATAAGACCCCATCGCGTTGACCACCGTGAAGCCAGGCAGCGGCGCCAGCAGGTTCGCCTCGTCGCCGCGCAGGTAGCGCTCCGAGGTGGCAGCCAGGTCGGCCGCGAGCTCTAGCGCCTCGCCAACCCCGACGCTCAACCCAGCCTTGAGATTGTGGCGTGGAACGCCGGGAATGACGTCGCCGGGCTCGATAGCAATCTCGCCGTCGACAGCAAGCGGGTGATCGGGGCTGTTGACCGTCAGCGCGGTGCCGAATGTCGGCCGCAGCGCCATGTACTCGAAGAACCAGCGCAGCCGGCCCACCTGCCCCGAGGCACCGAGCTCGAACCCCCGGCGTCGCGTCTTGCCGACGTTGTCGAAGAACCCCTGGCCGCGCAACGGACCGCTGCTGATAAACAGGATGTCGTCGCGATTCACGCTACCGAACACAATGGCCCGGAGCTGCACCGCCGGCAACCGCCCCCTGAATCCCCCCTCCCAGGTTCGCGTCACTACCTGATCGAGCGGCGGGTCGGCGAGGAAAGCGTTGGGCAGCCGGCACGGAGCGTCGGGATCGGCACAGGTGAGCTCCACCGGAGTAGGGGCTCTGGAGGACTCCGCATATCCGGCGAACGCCGACAGCCGCGTCGACAGCTGAACGGTCATTCCGCCCGAGAGGTTCAGCCGACGGAACGAGTGATCGCCGTCCAGGTCGTCGCCGAGCTGGTCGACGAGCTCGATGCCGGTGTCGTTGTAACGTCCCGATACAGTCACCGAGACCCGTGGCGCCACGGTCAGCGTATCGGTGACGAACAGGCCCCAGTTGCGGCTCCTTGCGCGCACGCCGACGAGCGAGTCTAGCCAGACGACCTCGACGCCCCGGGCGCTTCGATCCGGCGCCAGCGTCGCCAGCTCCGATCTGGAGGCGAATCGGGACGAGCCACCGTCGTAGCTGATCCCGAGGATCATCTGATTATCACGCCCGAGCAGATCGCGCGGCAGCGTCGCCTGCACCGTGCCACCGTAGCCTCGCTGGCGTGTCTCGCTGGTGTTGTTGATTGCGTCGAGGCCTTCACCGGCCACAGGCACGGGGTTACCGGCCGCATCGAGCACCGGCTGCTCGCCGTTGTCGTCGAGACAAACGAATCCCAGCGCTGCAGCGGACGTGCAGGCAACGAAGTCCGCCGTGTCGGCGTTGAGGGTCTCGATGTCGTTGCGACGGAAGTAACCGCGGGCATCGAGCACAGCGCCCTCGGTGAGCTCGTGGCGCGCCCCAGCGTTGGCCAGCAGCAGCGCGTTGTCGGTGATGTCGGGATGCGTGAAGACCGCGGAGCGATTCATGTCCAGGAGTTGGATCGGCGTGGCACCGTTGCCCTGAAGCCGGTTGTCGGCTCCGGTGATGCTGGCGTTTGCCTCCGTCGACCGACCCTGCCAGCTCAGCTTGCCGAACAGCCTGCGAACCCTCGATGGCGAGAAGTCGCGCCAACCGTCCTCGGACATCAAGCTCGCGGTGCCGTAGTAACCGAGCCGATCACGGCGTCCGCCGCTCTCCAGCGACACCCCGCGCTGCCCAAAAGAGCCAGCCTCAGCCTCCACCCCGTGGCTCCCTTGGGTCAAGCCCGACTTGGTGCGGATGGAGATCGTGCCGCCGAGGGTGTTGAGGCCGTACAGAGGGTTGGAGCCCGACACCAGCTGGATGGAGGCGACCGCTGACTGCGGCACCAGATCCCAGTGCACGGTGTCGCCGAAGAGCTCGTTGAGCCGCACGCCATCCTGGTAAACGGACAGCCCCTGCGGAGAGCCCAGCAACGGCGAGGCCGAGTAGCCGCGGAAATGCACGTCGGGCTGGAACGGGTTGTTCTGCGCTTCGACCACGTGGACACCGCCGAATCCGCGCTGCAAGAGGTCGCCGAGATCGCGGGCGCGAAAGCGACCAATCTCCGCCGCCCGCATGATCTGCACGCTGCCAGGGAACCTGTCGAGGTCGACTCCGGCGCCGTCGATCGGGGTCACACCGATGACGGTGACCTCCTCGACAACCGTCGGCGTCTCCGGCTTCTCCTGTTCGTCCTGGCTCTCCTGTTCCTGGCTTCTCTGCTCCTGTCGGCTCTCCAACCCCTGCCGACCTTGCGGGTCCGGCCGATTCTCGAACCCTGGCCGAGGCTCCTGCGCCCGGGCCACAAACGACACGGATCCCAGTGCGGAGACGACGCACAGAGCCACGACCGCGGAGGGCAGCCGCGCCGGTGTGCACCTGAGGGTTGCGGGTGTCATCAGGGTTGCGGGGTCATCAGAATTGCCGGAGTCATCGGGGTTGCCGAAATCGTCAGGACCGCCGGAGTCATCGGGCCGCCATCGAAGAGCTCCCCTCGTCGCGCAGAGCATACCGGGTGCGGTCGACGCACCCGCACCGGGCGCGCTAGCACCCGCCTCGCCGCAGCGGCAAGATAACTGCTCGATTCCTCGCTGGCCGGAGGCCTCCTTGGCACAAGCTCACCGTATCGCTGTGATCTCGGGCGACGGCGTGGGCCCGGAAATCATACGCGAGGGACTCCGCGTGTTCCGCGCCACCGCCGACCGTTTCGGGTTCGGTATCGACATCACCGAGTATCCGTTCGGCACCGAGCACTGGCTGCGCACCGAGGAGATCTTCCCCGAGAGCGCCACCGCAGAGGTGCTAGAGCACGACGCCGTGCTGCTCGGCGCCATCGGCGACCCCCGCGCCCCTGTCGGCCTGATCGAGCGCGGCATCATCGGCCACCTGCGCTGGGACCTCGATCTGTACGTCAACCTGCGTCCCATCAAGCTGCTGCACGAGCGTTTTTGCCCGCTCAAGGGCAAGAGCCCGGCCGACATCGACATGGTGATCGTGCGCGAGAACACCGAGGACGCCTACGTGCAGCAGCCGGTGTTCGAGAACCAGGGCGCCGCCGATGAAGTGGCTACTCAGTCGATGCGCTACACGCGCGCCGGCACCGAGCGCATCATCCGCTATGCCTTCGACCTGGCGATGACCCGGCCACGCAAGCAGCTACTGTTGATCGACAAGGCCAACGCCGTGCGCGCCCAGGACATCTACACCCGCGTGTTCGCCGAGGTCGCCTCCGGCTACCCCGAGGTCACCACCGACCACGCCTACATCGATGCCGCCTGCATGTGGATGATCAAGAACCCCGAGTGGTTCGACGTGGCGGTTACCACCAACCTGTTCGGCGACATCATCACCGACGTCGGCGCGATGATTCAGGGCGGCATGGGGGTCGCCTCATCGGCCAACCTGCACCCCGGCAAGCTCGGCCTGTTCGAGCCCATTCACGGCTCCTTTCCCAAGGCCACCGGCAAGAATACCGCCAACCCGCTGGCGACTATCAGCGCGGTGGCGCTCATGCTCGACTATCTGGGCGAGACGGAAGCGTCGCGCGCCATCGAGACTTCGATCGCCGAGCTGGTGAACACTGAACAGATCACCTCGCTCAGCGCCGGGGCGCATCCGACCGATGAGATCGGCCGTTTGGTCGTCGAGCTGCTGCTCGGTTAGGGCGCCGTCAGCGGATCAGTCGTATCTCCACGTCGGTGCTCAGGCGCGCCCAGCTGCGGTCGGCGGTCAACGCCGGTTCGCCTCGGCCGCGCGCTAGGCAAAGGCACGCGCGGTCGCCCAGCGACAGGTGCCTGCCACCATCGATGTGACGCAGCGCACCGGCACCGTACGCCTCGTCCAGATCGAACGGTACGACCGCCAGACCCAGTCCAGACAGCAGCCCACGGACCTCTCGCGCCGTAAAGCCGTGATCCGCGAGCTTGCCGACGACCTCCGAGAAGTTGACCGCGCTGACGACGCCCTCAGGAAGCGCCTCGGAGACGCGCTCCCAGCCCGGCTCCGCGTTCAGCAGCGCCAGGATCGCCGAGGCATCGAAGACCATAGCTAGCGGCCTGTAACAGATGATCGTTGCCTATCGTGGTGGCGAAATGGGCCCGGATGCCAGGCGGTCCGACGAGACAATGTTTGCCCATTATCGAGGAGGAGCAACGCCGCAGGCGGGCCCAGTTCGCCGCCATCCTGTGGACAGATGGGCAGTTGCGGGCGATCTCGGCGTTGCGGCTCCTGGATGATGTCCCTAGCATCGACTGCGTCGCCGCGCCTTGATCTCACCCGCAATCCCATCTGCGATAGGCAACGATCATCTGTTACAGGCCACTAGTCCGAGCCCGCCTCTGCCCGACGCTCCTGGATCAATTCCTCGACCAGGCTCCTGTCACTTCCCAGCCGTCCGCGAACGGCCTGCTGGGCTCGGACGACCGCGTGCTCACGGGTGGTCAGGTGCAGCTGCCCGTCCTCCAGGGTGAGCACCAACGGGTCGCCCGGCCGGATTCCGAGCTCGCGCCGGAAGGCGGCGGGGATCACTAATCTGCCATTTTCTCCAATATTTGTCATTTTTGATATCATATGGGCATATCATAGCAGAATCTGCCACCGTATGAGACGGACACTCCATGCAGACGGCCTTCCCCTCGCCGGTTCCGCAGAGCGCGTCGCGTCCGAAGATCACCTCCCGACCGGCCGTGCCAGCTTCCCGGTCTTGACACCGGTCTTGCGCGGACACACGGTCGAGCCCGCCATGACCGTGCTGCTGCTGCAGAACTGCGAGCTCGAGACATTCGGGCGGTACCTCGACTACCTCGTCACTCACGGTATCGAGCACCGGCTCGTTCCGGCGTACGCCGGTGAGATCATACCGGCTGGCGAGCGGTGGGACGCGATCCTGGTGGGCGGAACGCCGATCAGCGCCTACGACACCACCCAACATGCGTACCTGCGCGACGAGCTCAGCTTCCTCGGCGAAGCCATCCAGCGCGACATCGCCTGCCTCGGTGTCTGCTGTGGCGGGCAGATACTCGCCAGCCTTCTCGGTGGCACCGCCCGTCCCCAGGGCTACCGCGAGCTCGGCGTCTACGAGGTGGAGATTGACGACAACGCCACGGTCGACCCGCTGCTTCGCGGTTTCCCGTCGAGCTTTCCGGTGTTCCACTGGCACGGCGACACCTTCGATCCCCCACCCGAGGGCCACGTGCTCGTGCGCGGCCTCGATGGCGGTCAACAGGCGTTCCGCCGCGGCCGCCACGCCGGCGTACAGTTCCACCTCGAGACCTCGGCCGCCGAGGCCGCGAAGTGGGTCGAGGCCTACGACGACGAGCTGCAGGAGTTCGGCGGCAGCGCGGTTGCGATCCTGCGACGATGCGCCCGAACGGAGGCGGCTCGCTTCCACCTCGCCGACCAACTGATGGCAAACTTCCTGCGCATGGCCGCCGGCGCCTGACTCAGGCGCGGAACCCTACAGACCGATCAGCGCCGCCAACTTGCCCCGCACCTCGGCGAGGATGGCCGGCGGCACGGATCCGCCGGCATAGCCGATCGGGCGCGCTTGCGTATCAATGCTCCGAACATGGCTCGTCAGTACCTCGCCGGCGATCGGAAGTCCGTCTGGCAGTACCACGCTGGTGGCAAAAGGTCGGACGTGCGCTGTGATCGGACACACGATCGCGAAGCGACTGGCGCGGTAGAAGGCCACCGGCGACAGCACCAGCGCCGGCCGGCGGCCGCCCTGCTCGCGGCCCACACCGGGATCAAAGTCCGTCCACACCAGATCGCCGCTGTGCGCCTCATAGCTGTGCGCCTCATCGGCGCTCAATCGACGACCTCGTCACCAACATCCGGCCCCCAGTGGAAGGCCTCGTGCATCGCCTCGGGAGTCAAACCGCCGAGCAAGTCCTCGAGCTGGTACACCGGTCGCTCTACCGCGATGATGACCCGGTTGTCCTCGGCAGTGATCTCGACGCGCGCACCGACGCGAAGGCCGACGCGAGCCGCGATATCTTTCGGCACGCGAACGCCAAGACTGTTACCCCACTTGGCAACGCTCACCTGCATGATCAGACCTCGAGTCGAGTGTTGAGTCTGCATATCGTAGGATATCCCTAGAATATCCCATAAGTTTCCGATCAAGCAGTTCCACCTCGCCAGATCAACTAATGGCAAACTTCCTGCGCATCGCTGCTGGCGCCTGAGCGTCGCGGCCAGACGACTCACGCGGCTGCCACTATGAGACGGGCAGCCGGTCCACGGTTGGAGGAACCATGAAGCCGCGGTCGAACGTGGCATCGGCAGCCCTGCTGGGCCTCATCGTCGGCTGGGTGCTGCAGTCCATGGGCGTGGCGCACGGCTCCTTCGTGCTCTACGCGCTGGTGCTCGCGGGTACGGGCCTCGTTGGCGCGGCCTTTTCCGGGAACATCCTCGCCGCCCCCGTCGGACTGATCATCGGGCAGGTGCTGGCAACGCTGCTAATGTCGCGGATCCCGCTGACTCCGGAGAGCCTGGTGGCCGTCCCGTCGGCCGCCATAGCGGTACTGGCCGGCATGGCGGGTCGACCGTTGCACGCACGCTGGTTCCAGCGCCAGCCTTAGTTACGGATCAGCGCCGGATGCGCTCCAACAACCGGTAGAGGCGCCTACCGAGGGGGCCTGCCTCCGGATGATCTACCGCTTCGGCGGTCGCATACACGATCCCCTCTCCGTAACGGTACACGTCGTAGCCGGCGAACCGCCGAGACCCGGTAGACGGCACGGGCAGGCGATAGCTGACACCGCCGGCCGACCAGCGGTGCAACACAACCTTCCCGCCACCCTCGACGAAGCGCCTGAGCACCCGCTGAACACCTGCGCTGTTGACCGTGCTTATTTGCTCTCCTCGATCGCCATCGCTCGCTGATGGGACAAGCACGACCGCCGTTTCCTCTGGAATGCCCGCGGTCAGATCTTCCACCGGATGCACGAAAAGGCTGAGGCCGGTGTTGAAGCCCTGGGCTTCGAGCACAGTCTCGAGCTGCGGATCCCCCCAGGGTTGGTACGCGGCATAGACGCGAGCAGCTGGGCGCTCCGGAGCGGCGTTCGGACCGGGATCTACGACGACCACCTCCGCTGGCTCCGTCACATAAGAAAGCCCATCGACCCAGGACGACGATGCGGTTCCGTCGGCGGTACGTGTCAGACCGGCAAGGGTGCCGATGTCCACGCACGCTCTGACCGGCAAGGATTTCTCGACCTGGTTCTGAGCGTTCGACCTCTGCGCAAACAACTGGTAGCAAACGACTCGCCGTTCTGGGCTCATCTTGAAACTCTTGGAGGTGTGTATTTTTCTCTGTTCCGGTCCAGCAGCAGCTGTTGAACCGTGAAGGGAACAGCTGTGCGGTCCCACCAGTCCAGCAAGATGCGCGTGGCGTTGCT
This sequence comes from Acidobacteriota bacterium, assembly GCA_965197275.1. Lineage (GTDB taxonomy): Bacteria > Acidobacteriota > UBA890 > UBA890 > WLXD01 > DASCOT01. The sequence goes on along the minus strand of CBDAMQ010000027.1, from coordinate 92,985 downwards.
CGCCGTGTTCTTCCACGTCACCTCGATGTTCGTTTTCTTGGCGGTTTTCAGCACCCGCAATCGCATTCGTCTCGGTGCCGTCGGAGCCGTGCTCCCGTCCGCTTCTTGCAACACGAAGTGGCGGGCGCGGCATTGCTCCGTGGAAGAGAGCGAGCTGAAGAAGCGGATACTGCCACCGCGTCTACTTTTTTCGAGGTTCGGCTCCACGAGGTAGTCCACTTTGCCGGGGCCGGTCTTCGACTGGGCGCTGACAAGCAGGAAAGAGCCTCGGTCGTCCGGGCGCGCCGACCACGTGCATCCCGACGGAGTGTTCATTTGGAGGTCACTAGTGCCACCGTTCGCCGGAAAGCCCTGGATCGCAACGGACACCTTGAAATAGCAGCGCCCCGTCTGCGTGACGAGGAAACTTCCGATTTGTCCGCCCGCGACGTTTGCTCTAACGACCCGTACGAAAGCAACGCGCTCCAATCCGGTGGTGTTCGGCGCCGCCTCGAGGAGTAGCTGAGCTGGCCCTTTCCCGCTAGTGACACCCCTCTGCGACGCGAGCGTCGCTGTGAGCCACGGGGCGTCGGTGAGAAAGCGCCAAGAACAGAGCTTCGGCTTAGGGACGAAACGCGTCTGGAATTTGCCTCCCTTTTTGAGAACCATCTTCTCGTCCTTATGGAAAGCCACGTCGCACCGGACGATCTCGAGGTCCACGAAACCAGAATCTGATTCCTTTCCGTCGGACACGGTGTAGCTGAAGGAGAAATCCGCGGACAGACCAAACAGGTCGTAATGGGAGGTGAATGCATACTTACTGTTGCCAAGGTCTTCTAGGACGCCGTGGTTGCCGAATCCGGATGCAACCAGCCTCAGCGTGTATCCTTGGTCAGGGTCGTTAACGAAAGATCTCAGGTCAAAGACCCGACGTTCGCTCTCGCCTAATCCGGTGATCTTCAGTTTCCCGGCCGCCGGCTTATCGTTGACGTTGCTTACATTGATCGTGACGGTCCCTATTGATTCGGCCCTGCCGTCGCTGGCCTTGTACTGGACGAACGCTTCTCCGGCGAAGTCCTTACTGCCAGTGAACTCGAAGGCACCGTCTGACTTCACGCTCACCATGTGGGGCGGAAAGCCTGGCGGCGGCGGAAATACGGAAACCAATGAGAACGTCAGTGTGTCTCCATCCGGGTCGGTGGCGCCCGTAGCCACGGTGTTTTCCAGTTTTTTTTCTTCTTCTGCCGCGAACGTGTGGTTGTCGACGGAGGGTGCTTTGTTGGGTTTGGGTTTTACGGTGATCACCACTTTCGCTTCGCCAGAAGCAGCCCCCGCAGGGTCCACAGCTTTGTAGAAGAAACTGTCTTCCTTCACCGAGCCGGGGTTCGGCTTGTACGTGAACGACCCATCGCTGGATAGGCCACCATTGGGGAGCAAGCTACCGTGCTCCGGTCCTTTGTTGGGCCCGACCACGAGTTGAGCCGTCAGCTTCGCCTTGTCTCCCGTATCCGGATCAGCGTCATTTGCGAATATGATCCCGGCCCCGATTGTTTTCTGCGAGTCCTGATCGACCTCGAAAGCATCGTCACTTGCGGTCGGCACATCATTGACCGCGGTTACAACGATCGTCGCCGTCGCCGTCTCAGGGGGCGAAGCAGTGCCGTCGGTAACCCTGTAAGTGAAGGTGTCCTTCCCAGAGAAGTCCGGGTCGGTAGTTTTGTATGTGAACGTGCCGTTGGTGGACAGGCCGCCTTCCAGAGTCCCGTTCTCCGGGGCCGGTACCCAAAAACGCTTTCAAGGTGTCTCCGACGTCAACCTCTGTATCGTTCACCAGCACTCCATTGATCGCTGCCTTCGTGCCGGCAGCCCGCTGGCGCAGTCCGTTCGCCACAAACTCTCCACCTTCAGCGACCGTGTAGAAAGGATCGTCGACGGCAATCGGGGGATCGTTGACCGGGTTGATGGTGATGTTCACCGTGGCGGTATTGGAAGGATCGAATCCGTCGAGTGCGTTGTACTTGAACGAATCGGATCCGTTGTAGTCCGGGAAGTTGGGATCAGGTGTGTAGGTGAACGCCCCATCTGGAAAGGTCCCGGTCGGGTCGAGAAGCAGCGTTACGGTGCCGCGTTTCGGCTGGGTGACCAGGGGAGTCACCACTCCCAACGGATCGTTGTCCACGTCGGTATCGTTGCTGAGCATGCCCCGACCCAGAGCCGGCGCCCCGGCAGGGGTGAGGTTCCCGGTGAAGCTCTTGGCGACGCCCTCGTCCACCGCGAACGCATCGTTAACCGCTACCGGGGCGGTGTTCACGAACGGGCCCGGGACCGGGACCGGATTCACGGCGATGTCCACCGTCACGACATTCGAGTCTTGCCCGCCGGCCTGGACCTTGTAGGTAAACGAGACCGGACCGACAAACCCCGCCAGCGGCGTGAAGTTGAACGAGCCGTCGGCGTTGAGCGTGAGCGTCCCCGAGGGTGTCGGCCCACTTACCAGCATGGCGGTCATCATGTCGCCGTCGGGGTCGTTGTCGTTGTCGAGCACCCCGGGGGTCGGAGGCGGGCCGGGCTCGGGGATGACCAACGGAACGTCTTGGACCGTGGCGTACGCGTCGCCCGTCGCTACCGGGGCCGCGACGACGGCAACATGGGGGGCCGTCCCATCGGGGTTTTCCACCCAGGATCCGGCATCAGCCGCGGCGGCCGTCCCCATGACGAGCACGAGAGCCGACAACGCGGCGACGCGAGCAATTCGCTTCCGAGAACAGCACAGACCCTGTGTGAACCGCATCGTCGCCTCCACGGACTAGGAGGGCAGCGGCCGCGGGTGCGTTCTCGTGCCAGTCGCAGCCCTGCCTCTACTAGGAGTAACGACAACGGGGGGAGAAACCCTTCAACTTTTCTCGCAGTAGCGCGGTAACAGTCTGGCCGCGATTCGGGCTGCGCGGCATTGATACCTCAAGCCGCTGCTCAGCCGTCGTTCAGCTCGCCAAGCTCGTCGGGCTGGCCGACGGTCGTGAACCCCTCGGCCGAGAAGTCGGCGTCATAGGTGAAGACGTGGCGCAGGCCGAGCTCCTCCATTACGACGAAGCTCGTACAGTCGACCAAACTGAGGCCACGGGGCCCACGCAGGTCGAATCGTCGAGACGCACGGTCGTGCAGGGTCTCGTCGATCCACGTCAGTCGCAGCACCGGGCGGAGGTCGTGCTCGACTCGCCGGGCCGCGTCGATGCCCACCCTGGCCAGGAGCACGGCTTGGGTTTCCAACAACACGTAGTTGCTGCTGTGCAATGCGATGTCCAGTTGCAGCAAACGCTCCAGGGTGGCTGCCGCATCGTCGTGCATCGAATCGTTGCGCACCAGAGCCGCGAAGATGGCGGCGCTGTCGACGAAGACGCCGGTCACTCGGACACGTTCACTCGGACACACTCACTCGGACACGCTGTCCGCGAAGTACTCGTCGTGGCGTGCGGAAAGATCGGCCACGTCGGCCTCGAAGGCACCCACGAGTTTCCGGGCCCGCTCACGCAGGGGGGCTTCGGATAGCCGCATGCGGTCCACGGCCCGCCGGATCAGCGAGGCCAGCGACTCGCCCGTCGTGCGTGAGCGCTCCTTGAGGAACCGATACTGCGCCTCGTCCAGCTGGATCTGGGTACGGATCATGATCAACGATCTCGGATCGACTGATGTAATGATGTAAGAGATACTAATCATAACATCGTCACCAACGATCCTTGACGGAGACACCGTGATGTCAGGAGACGGTCGGCAGGCCGCCGAGGCCGCGATCCGCGACCTTGTAGATCGCGAGACCCGCGCCTGGGACACGCAGGACGTCGAACTGCTCATGTCGATCCTGCACCCCGACATGGTCTGGCCGTGGCCGCCGCATGCTCAAGCGCACGATCCGATGGACTGGGTGCTGGAATGGGGTCGCTACGATGCTGAGCGCTGGCGGCGCGGGTGGCAGGCGCTATTCGACACCCACGAGCTGGTGCATAACCGTCGCCAGACTCTACGGGTGGTGGTGTCGAGCGAGGCCGACGGCGGGCTGGCGGTGGTCGACGTCGACACGCTGTGGCGCGATGTCGATGGCAACGACTTCCGCTGGCTCGGACGCGCCGGGAAGATCTACACCAAGGTCGGGGATGGCTGGAAGCTGATCGCGCACACCGGGCTGCTCGAGTATCCGCCACCCACGCGATGACGGCGACACACTACCTCTGGCCGCCTATCCCTGCAGCTAGGCACCCGGAACACCGGGGGATATCGTCAGGACATGCGCAGGAGCGAGCTTGTCCGTCGATTCGGCCGCGCTACGGGAATCGCCGCCGGCACCGTGGCAATCGCGCTGTGGATGATGTTTGCGGCGCGCATCTTCACCACCGGCAACAACACCGGCCTGCTGGTGGCGCTGACGATGATCGCAGTGGCAATCGCCGCCATCGGCGGATCGATCGCCGATAGCCCGGGTATCGTCCTGATCGCCTTTGCGGTGTCGTTCGTCCCGGTGGGCCTGTACATGCTCGGGTCACCGAGCGTCTTCGCCGGCATCGGGCTGGCCAACCTGCTCTACTTCGTCTCGGCGGCGTTGCTGTGGATGGCGCGCAGGAGCCAACGCGCCCAGTGAGCCTTGATGCGGCGAACGGCGGCCGATACCTCGACACGCCGTGAACGGAGTGGCGGGGATCGATCTGTGACCAGCACGCGGATGGAGCGTTACCGGTCGGCGCGCCGCGACCCCGCGCTGGTCGTGCTCGAGGGGTTTCATGCGGCCAAGCACGCACTGCGATTCGGGGCCGTAATTGTCGAGATGGCGGCCAGGAGTCGCGGCGAGATCGACGCGCTGGCAAGCGAGCTCGCCCCGGACGTGCGCGCCAGCCTCGCCCGGGCCGAAGAGATTCCGGACGCCGAGTTCGCCACCCTCGCGCCCCTGCCCCACCCTACGGGACTGATCGCGATCGCGCAGCGAACGGCGGCTGACGCGGCAGACCTGGCTTGCAGCAACGCCGAGGCTCCGCTGGTGTTCCTGGAACAACCGGCCCACCTCGGCAACCTCGGTGCTGCCGTGCGCGTCGGGGCCGCCGCCGGCGCATGTGGCCTGTTGACCAGCGGACAACATGATCCCTGGAGTCCAGAGGCGGTGCGCGCGGCGGCAGGATTGCAGTTCGCGTTGCCGTCGGCGCGAGTCGACGAGCTGCCGGCAAGCCCGCGGCCACTGATCGCCCTCGACCCCGATGGCGAACCGATCTCCACCTGCCAGCTGCCCGCGGCGCCGATTCTCGCATTCGGACCCGAGCGTCACGGCTTGAGCGAAGAGATCCTCGCCCGCGCCGTGCAACGCGTCTCGATCCCGATGACGCCGGGCGTCTCGAGCCTCAACCTCGCCACCGCCGTCGCCGTAGCTCTGTACGGGTTGCGCAGCTAGCAGGCCGTGGTGGTCTGCGCCCTGTATCGCGCTCCGGCGATCGCTCCAATCGCGCCCAGCAACGCGACAGTGACCGGATACCAGCTCGGCTGGCCCGGTTGCGGTTGAAAACCCAGCGCAGCTGACAAGACCACCAGCACCGCCGCCAACGCGATGCCGTGAGCCAGCAGCGCGTGGCTGCCGATCTTGGCGGCAAGCCAGCCGCCGACGGCAGCCGCGACCACACCGTAGACAAGATTGACCGCCAGGTATGGCACCGGGGCCTGATCCAACTCGCCGCTGATGACGCCCGATGCCAGCAGCGGCCCGGCGATCATCGTGCACACGATCACGATCACCACCATTGCTTCGTAGCCGGCGATCACGGCAACCACGCTGCGCATCGAGTTGTTCACGGAGACGCCTCCTGCTGGGTTTCCACCGGCTCGAACAGCGTGCCGAGCTTCGCCTTCAGGCTGGCCTCCACCTCGACGGCCTGGGGCTCCGCGACGCCGTACAGCGACAGCCATACTCCCAGGCTGTAGGCACCGGATCCCGGCTCCAGTTCGACGAACAGCAGCCCATCGTTGAGTGCCGAGCAGCGGCACGAGAAGTGGATCGACGGGTTGACCAGGTCCACCTCGCCTGAATCACCGGTCCACAGCGTCGCCGACGCCCCGGAGGTGGCAGGCAGCTCCGTCGCCGCGAGTCCGCCCTCCCCGAACAACGTCGCCCACGCGTCCGGCTTCTCGACGTTGATCTTGCGTCGGTCCCACACCATGCGACGAGGCGTCCCCGGATGGCGCTCCAGATAGAACTTGAGGTTGGACAGGAAGTAGCGCCAGCCGGAGTCGACCGTGTCGAAGTACTCGGCCCAGTCGTCCTCGGCGCTGAATCCGGAGTGGACCATCCTGAGAACGGTGCGCCCTTCGCGTGCCTCAATCGTGTAGTCGACGGCCACCGGTACGGCGTCGTCGGTCGGCGGCGGCCCCTCGGTGTAGCGTAGCCGGCGACCTTCCTCCCAGGCATCGATGTGCCCGGTGCCTTCCACGCCCGGCCCCCAGGAGATCGTCACCGTGCCGCCCACACCGGGCTCGATCTCGGCCGTCAGCGGGAACCAGCGCTGTAGCTCTTCGGCGTCGCTGATCGCGTGCCAGACCTCCTCGGGAGAGGCATCGATCTCGATCGACAGATCAACATTCTTGGTTCGTACCGTTTCGGGCATCGGCGCAGTCTCCGCGGTGGTTGATCGTCAGTGGCGACGGCGCGAGGTGGTCTCGACCATCTTGAAGGGTGGCCCGCCGCGTGTGTGGATCTCGTCTTTGAACACGACCTGGGTGACGAACGTGTCGTCGTCGACCCAGCGCAACACGAAGTCGTAGACCTGGTCGGCACCGGAGATCGGGTCGTGGTCGACCCCGGCGAGGACAGCCTCGTCGCCCGCCGTATTCGCCGGCCCCTGACCTGACACCCAGTACGTCCCTGAAGTATCGAAGCCAACCAGGGTGTACTCGTTGGATCGCCGATCGAATCCCATCACCGCCATCAGCTCGATCGGCGGTGCCGGGGCGGAATACATGCCGGTCTGCACCAGGAAGCGTCCGCCGAGCACCATCTTGGCCTCGGTCGTCCCGCGGGCGACGATCGGCTCAGCGTCGGGCTCCGACCAGATCCGGGTCTCGACGTCCCAAGTGCCCTGCATCGTTGCCAGCCGTTCGTGCTCCGGACCGGGGATCGAGGCCTCCATCTGTCGTTGCTGGATCTTCTGTTTCTCCTCGGCCGTACGCTCCTGAGCCGCCAGGGAGCCCGGCCACGCGAGGGCGGCGATCATCAACCCGAGGATGCACAGTGCGGGCAGGCGGAACCCCATCGGGCGCTTAGTGGACTGGCTCTTCATTTCTGTCGTCTCCATTGTCGTTCGAGGCTGCTGAGTCATTCGCGGGGATCTGTTCGCCATCCAGCGACGGATACCCGCACAGGTTGAACCGGAAGCTCCTTCCAGGGGTATCCGCCGCGGCGTGGTACTTGCTCACCAGTCCCTCGAGAGCCGCCGTGAGCTCTTGTGCGAAGGCGCTTTGCTCGGCCGGGCTGGCGAACCTGACCTCGGTCTCGAGGCTCAGCGTCGCCAGGCGCTTGCCGCTGCGATCGGCGTGCCGGCGGAGGATCGCGAGGTCGCGCAGGGTCCGGGCGGCCAGAACGGCCAGATACTCGCTCGAGAAGCGATCGCGGATCGCCTCAGGACTGCCGGCGAGCCGGCCGAGCGCTTGCGGCACGATCACGTAGGCACGAGCGGTCGTCTGCAGCATTTGCTCGACGAAGTTGCCCTTGCGGCGCTCACCCACCGATTCCAGCAGCCCGTGCTCGCGCAACAGGCGCACGTGGTGGCCGACTCGCTGGCGCGGCAACTCCAGGTCGCGCGCCACCTCCGCCGCCGATGAGGGGTCGCGGAACCGTTCCAGCAACTGCATGCGCACCGGGTGCAACAGGGTGGCCGCTTGATCGGTGCCCTCGACGAGTCCAACGGGTTCTTGCACGTGGGAGAATCTAGTGTTGACAGAAATATTTGTCAAGACAGAAAATACTGTCAATCGACATTCAGGCGGATCCTTCGAGTCCTGGCTGAACTCGCACCTGGCGCCGGCCGGAAGATAACTAGGTCGGCTCCTACTTCATGCTCCACGCTCGTGGAATGATCTCGACCGAGTCTCTCGCTGCTTTCGGTCGGACGAAGGAAGGTCCTATGCGCTCCTCGCTTCGCTTGCTCCTCGCCGGTGCGCTCATCGCGGGCCCGCTGGCCAATCCCGGAAACGTCAACGGGCACCAAGACGGCACCGATATCGACGCCATCATCGAGTCGCTCATGCCTTCGGTGATCGAGTGGCGGCACGACATTCACCAGCACCCCGAGCTATCGAACCGCGAGCACCGCACGGCGGCCAAGGTGGCGGAGCATCTACGTTCGCTCGGTCTCGACCGGATCGAGACCGGAATCGCGCACACCGGCGTCGTTGGAACGCTGGTGGGCGGGAGGCCTGGCCCGGTGGTTGCCCTACGCGCCGACATGGACGGGCTGCCGGTGAAGGAGATGACCGGCCTGCCGTTCGCTTCCGAGGCCATCGGCGAGTACAACGGCGCCGAGGTCCCGGTGATGCACGCCTGCGGTCACGATGCCCACGTGGCGATTCTCATGGGCGTGGCGGCGGCGCTGGCGGAGGTACGCGCATCGATCCCGGGTACGGTGAAGTTCTTCTTCCAGCCGGCTGAGGAGGGCGCGCCGCCCGGTGAGGAGGGTGGCGCCGAGCTCATGCTCGAGGAGGGAGTCTTCGAGGGCTCCGATGCTCCCGAGGCGATCTTCGGGCTGCACGTATGGCCGGAGATCACCGGTACGCTCGGCTACCGGTCCGGAGGCGCGCTCGCCGCCTCCGACGGGCTCTATATCAAAGTCATCGGCCGGCAGACGCATGGGTCACAGCCATGGCGAGGAGTCGATCCCATCATCGCCGCGGCTCAGGTCGTCGCGGCACTGCAGACGATCCCCAGCCGCCAACTCGACATCACCAAGGCGCCCGCGGTGGTGTCGATCGGCAGTATCCACGGCGGCGTGCGCGGCAACATCATTCCCGACTTCGTCGAGATGACCGGCACCATCCGCACCTTCGACCCCAACATGCGCGAGGAGCTCCACGAACGGATCCGCACTACCGCCGTAGCGGTCGCCGAGAGCTCAGGCGCAACCGCGGAGGTAGAGTTGCGCCCCGGAACCCCGGTCACGTACAACGACCCGGAGCTCACCGAGCGCATGCTGCCCACGCTGGAGCGCGCCGCACCAGGCAAGGTCAAGCAACTCGACCTCATCATGGGAGCTGAGGATTTCTCCTATTTCCAGGAGCTCATCCCCGGCTTCTACTTCACGCTCGGGGTCAACAAGGCCGGGGTGGGACCGAACGAAGCGGCGCCGAATCACTCGCCGCACTTCTTCGTCAACGACGATGCCCTCATCGTCGGCGTGCGCGCAATGGCGGGAATGGCAATGGATTATCTGGGGTCGCAATAGTCTCGACGTACGAAGCTGCGGCTAGCTACGTTTGGCGCCGCTCTGGCCGAGTGCCCCTGACCGGTAGGCGATTTCCAGAGCCTCCTGGAGCCACGCCAAGCGCTGCGCGGCGGTTGGTTCGTCTGATACAGTAGGTCCGTATCAGACCTATCTGATACGGACCGTATCGGATTCGTTGCCGCCAAACACGCTCAGATTCTCGCGGGGAACCAACCACGGCCATGACCGATCGTCTCTCTCCGAGTTCGGCAATCCCGCTCACACCTTCGGTGTTCCACATCCTGCTCGCCCTCGCCACCGGTGATCTACACGGCTACGGCATCAAGCTGGCCGTGCGCGAGATCAGCGGTGGCCGTATCCACCTCGGCTCTGGAACGCTGTATCGGTCGCTGCAGAAGGCCATCGTCGATGGACTGGTCGAGCGACTCGAAGATGCTGGCGGCCCGCGCGATGCCGCCGAGCCCCGTGTCGACTACCGGCTGACCGAGCTCGGGCGACGGGTCGCCGAGGCCGAGGCCGAGCGCTTGGCGTTGCTGGTGGAGGCAGCGATGGACCGTCGCCTGCTTCCCGGCTGGCGCATGCATGTTCCCGCGATCAAATCCACGAAAGGAGCCTGAACAATGAGCGACCGCGTCCCCCCCGTTCCCGAGGACTTCCACTCGATCACGCCGCACCTGGTGGTGCGCGGTGTCTCTGACGCGGTCGATTTCTACCGCGCCGCATTCGGCGCCGACGAGCTGTACCGCAACCTCGCCGAGGACGGCGAATCCGTTGTGCACTGCGAACTGCTCTTGGGTGACTCGCGCTTCTTCGTGAACGAGGAGTTCCCCGACTACGGCCAGCTGTCGCCGCTGGCCCACGAGGGCACTGCCGTCACGTTCCACATGTACGTCGAGGACGTCGATACGGTCTGGAGCCGCGCGATCGGGGCTGGCGGCGAGGTGGTGCTGCCGCTCGATGATCAGTTCTGGGGTGACCGCTACGGCATCCTGCGCGATCCGTTCGGGCATCGATGGTCAATCGCCAGCCGGCTCGAGGACCTGTCGCCGGAAGAGTCCCAAGAGCGCGCCAAGGACTTCTTCGCGGCGAACGACGAGGAGGCGCAAGGACGCTGACGTCAGTAGGCGTGGCGCAGAACCCGCATGACGTTGATCCCGACCAGCATCGTGGCGGTCGCCAGGGCGGCGGCACCGACGGAGATCAGTGTCTCGCCGCCGGTGAACAGACCTGCCGCGAGCACCGGGACGCCGAGTGTCCAGAGCGCGAAGCTGACCGCCTGAGCACGACGCGACATCATGGCGTACTGCGACGGAAAGCCCGATGCCTGACCGGAGCGCACGAATCGCTGCAACCAGGTGATCAGCGGCAGCATGCGCGTCGCCACGCCGATGACGATCTGCGACAGAAAGCCCACCAACCCGAGCAGGCCGTAGACCCGCATCCAGCGCAGCTCGGATTCCGACGGCTGCATCAATAGCAATGCGACGCCGAGGGCCACGCTCAACATCAGGTAAACGATCGCCTGCATGACGTGTAGCACTCCGTAATCGGGCATGACCAGCGCCTTCGGGGCGGGGCGCGGCGAGCGCACCATCCACGCCACCCTGGAGGCGAACGCGACGATTCCCAGAATGCTCAGCACGGCAAACACGCCGACCCACTGGCTGGCCGTGATCAGGCCCACGAACAGGCCCAGCACACCGACCTCCAGCAGATAGACGCTGGCGTAGAGGCTCCGCTCCGGCGGAATCGCCGCCGGCAACATCATCGGCAGAAGCCGGTATGCGATCCCCATCACCATCATCGTCGCCCACCCCAGCGCCGCCAGGTGAGCGTGAGCGAACACGTTGCCCAATACATGTCCCGGCACCGCGTCGACCTGGAGCTTCTCCAGCCCGGTGAGCCCGCCCCAGACTCCGGCAGCCAGCACATTGGCGAACGCCAGGCCGATGTGCAGCTTGATCGGCAGCGGGAAGGCGCCAGGCAACACCGCCCGTAGCACCCGCCAGGCGACGACGACAATGCCCAGCAGCAGCAAGCCCGCCGACCACAACATGCCGTTGTATCGGTTGAGCCAGAAGTGGCCCACCAGCCCGACCGTGCCGCTCAGAAACGCAGCGCAGGCGACCACGTCGACCCGCCGGGCGGCGATCGGCGTGCGCAGGGCAATCGGCCCCACCATGTAGATCCAACCGAGAATCGAGCCCGTGATCCAGCCCAGGGTCACCAGATGAACGAGCGCCATCGCCGGCGGGTGATAGAAGAAGCCAGCCAGGATGTCCGGCCGCCAGGCGAGCATCGAGAACGCGGTGATCAACGCCAGGTGCGCGCCGGCGAGATACATGCCGGGAACCAGCCTCGGGGGTAGTCGCTCGAGCCTCTCTTTGTCGGGCACCTCCGTCATACGCTCGATCGTATCGAACGCGTGTGCTCGAGGCGCGCCGCCATGGCAGACGATCTGACTCGCTAGCTCGCCACCGATGCAGGATCACCGCACCACCGTTGCTCGCGAAGCGGATGTAACCGCGCGCCTCGAGAGCGTTCTCGACTCCGGGTTCGCCCCAGGCCTCATAGGCCTTGTAGATACGGACCGTGGGTAGGTTCGGGAGTTTGCCCGCGTCGTCATCGACCCGCACGTGCGGAGATACGTCAGACACGTAGTGAGGCCCTTGCGTGTCACTGTCGGCGACGGTCGATTCGCCATTCGCAGGCACATCGATACACACCTTCGCCGGACCGGACCGCCCCGCGTCATTGAACGCGACGATCGTGTAGCAATTCTTCGCGCCTGGTTCCGGGGCGCGGTCCAAGAAGGTCTCGCGATCCGCCGCCAGCGTGTACACCATCGGGGTTGTTGGTCCGCGGCGCACAATGAACCCGGTCTCGTTGTTGGCCCGATCCCTCCAGCGCAGCCTCACTGCCGATGCGGTCGTCGAGCTTTGCGGTCGGCCGCCTGGTGGAGTAGGAACCACTAGGGTTATCGTCGGTCTAAAAGCCGAAATCAACGGATAGCCTTTCTGCAGCACGTCGTGGGCTGCGCCGTTCACCCGAATCTTCGCCCGTCTCAAATCACTCGAGAAGGAGTCAGCAACGCGGTAGCGAACGATGCCCGGGCCGCTGCCGGAAGTCGGGCCCAACCACGTAGCCGCAGCGACCGCCGCGCCCTGGCCGAATTGACCACGCGTACCTGGCCACCCAGGTTCCCGTCGCTCGCCGACGGCACGATCACCACGGCCGTCTCGTCCGGGATACCTACCGCCAGGTCCTTGATCGGACGCACGAACAGGCTCTCGCCGTTTACCCAAGACTTATCCTTGGTTGCATCCCATGGGCACTTGCGTTGGGTTTCGATGCGAACGTTACCTAGCGCCTGGGTCTCCGTGGGGAATTGATCGTACGAGAGGATGACCGGGTTCGCCGAATAGGAACACTCCCCCGCGTCCTGCTCGATCCGTAGATGGTCAAAGGCCATCTCTTCCAACCCGTCGTCCGTGACGAGCCGGAGGCGAACGTCAAGGCCCCTGACGCCGCCAGTCCCGTTGGGGAGGATGTCGACGGCGAACTCGCTGAGACCCTCGCTGAGCAGAGTACCCATGCCGGTGTCGGGATCGATCATGACGTCGCCGTTTACGACAGAAAACCAGTCCCGGGCAGGGATCGTGGCAACTGCCTGACACTCGCCCGTGTCCACTCTGAATCCGAGGTTGCCAGTGCCACCACTGTCGACAGTCGCCATGTCACCGTCAATCACCACATCCTTGGCGCCGGGAACGCGGAAGAACTCTGCCTCGCCGGTGCACGGGGGTAGCTGATTTACCTCGTCGACCGTAAGGGTGTCAACGGCTGGGTCCGTAAGGAAATCCCCGGCCGAGAACAGGTCCGACGTGGTGTTCGTGTGAGCCCCGGCTGGAGCGTCGGCGGGGACTTGGAGCTCGACCCCGAACGTGCAAGATTCGCCGGCGGCGAGCAGACCGTCGCCGAAGAAGAGCGTCGCGTCTCCGGTTAACGATGACCCGAGACCGCAAGGATCGACCAGCGAGCCCGCCGCCACCAAACCTGGCAGGAAGGACAGGTCATCGGTAAAAGACAGGTCCGCCACCGGGCCATCGCTGCTGTTGTCGATGGTGAACTCCAAGGTGACCGTGTCACCGGGCAACACCGGATCGTTAGTGAAGAACTTTGAGAACGCGAGCTGGGTATGCTGGGGCAGGATGGTCAGTGAAGCTCTGACGCCTGGGCCATGGGCGTTGATGAACTCGTTCACCAGGCCCGAGGTGGAGGCGATCGCTTCACCAACCGGCGCGTCCATTGCAACGTCTACGGGCACCGTGAAGGCGCATGAGCCGAACGGCCCGAGCATGCCGCCGTCAAAGCTAAACCCGCCGTTGGTCGTATACCTCGACCCCTCGCCGCAGGTGTCGAAGTTCTCGCCGGTCGGCTGAACACCCTCGGGAGAGTTAATGTCGAACGCGAGCTCCTCCACGGGGGTGGCGTTGGGATTCATAATTGCGATCCGCAGGTCGAGACTCGAGCCGACAGGCGCAGCGGAGATACTGAAGGAGAAGTCGCTAAACGCCACCGGAAGCAACGCAGGGCCGACGGTGACCTCGGCGGTGCTGCGGTTGTTGGTGAGATCGGGATCGGGCACCGAGTTCTCGGTTATTTCCGCCGTATTGTCGATGGTCTCCGACGCCGATCCCTCATCGGCCCTGCCGATGATCCTGAGAACTCTCTGCTCCCCGTTGGCGAGCGCGCCCACGTCCCAGAGGCCGGTCGCGGGGTTGAAGGAATCACCGGCACCACCGCCGGAGTCGTCCTGCGACTCGTAGGAGAAACCCGCGGGCAGCATGTCGGTCACCACGACGTCGGCCGCATCAGCCTGACCGTTGTTCTTGACGACGAGCCGGTATTCGATCAGCTCACCAGGGAAGCTGTCTTCGGGGTTCACGGCGGTCTTCTCGATCGACAGATCCGCGGTCGGGGTCGGAGGGGGAGGTGGCGGCGGGCCGCCGGCGACGGTGACCAGGACGGTCACCTGGTCGTCTTCCGTCTCGATGCCGTTGTTCGGTGTGGAGTCAGGATCGTCTGTTGGGCTCGCGGTAACCTCCGCCTTTACGTTGAGCGCCCCTGTCGCACCGGCGTCTACGGTGGCTGTGAGAATGAGCGTCTCGGTAGCTCCATTCGGGATGGAGCCGATGGTCCACTTTCCCGTGGCGGGATCAAATACACCGGGCGGGGCCGGTACAACGGGCGTCACCAAGGTTAGACCCGCCGGCAGGGTAACGACGAGGCATACGGGGGCGACCGGGGGGGAGCAGCGAAAGCGTTGTCAGGCCCATTGTTCTTGATGGTGATGGTGATCGTGAGGGTGTCGCCGGGAGACGGATTCGGATTGCTGACACCGTTCGTGACCGTGAGGTCCGACATGTCTACTTGCTCGGCGACCCGAGGACCGTAACCCTTCGGCACGATCGGCAACGCGGCGGGCGACATACCGGGTAGCGTGATCACGGCCAGAATCAGACATACCCGTCGAATCAACCGCACCTCCGGGAGACAAGAACCACAGGAAAAGCGGATTGGTAGCTGATTGACGAGCGCCGTGTCAACCGAAGACCCCGTCAATGTCGCCTGGTTGGCGATCACTCTGGCGGCGTCGATCCTCGCGCCTTGGGCGACGCATGAAAGTCCGGTACGGGTGCTGCGGTAATCGCGCGTAGATTCTAGGCTGGATCGGGCGCGGCGCCCCGTGGCGGGCCCAGCAGGACGCTACCGGCCAGCCAGCTGAGGAACCCGGTCGGTGCTCCGGCGATCAGCCACATAAAAGCCACCGGATACTGGTCGTTCGGGTAGAGGATCCAGGGCGCGAAGTTCAACAGTGAGCCGGTGACGATGCCGCCGAGCAACAGGGCGGCGAGGCCGATCATCCAGCTCTGGGCCGAGGACCCGATCCAGGCGCACAGGGCACCGAGGCCGATCGCCAGCGACAGGACGACGGCTGCCATGGAGACACGATACGGGTGTCCGAAGGTCGAATCACCGGGGAAGCGCTCGCCGGTTCCCGGGAACAGACCCGCCCACGCCAGCATCATCACCACGATCACTATCCCGATATAGCCTGCGCCGGCGCGAACCCAGCGTGGATCCAGCTTGCTCATGCGAAACCTCCGTGACAACGTCCGGCGCGTGTGACGGACGTGGCGCTTTCCTCCTGATCGAATCCTGCCATCCGAATCAAGAGTACTTTGCCGTGCAAAGTTATGCAAGGACAACATGGAGCTGAGCCGTAGTCGACGCCTGCTAATCGGACGTCTGCGGCGCCGCAAGACGCGGGAGCGTGAGCAGATGTTCCTGGCCGAGGGGGTGCGCTGCGCCTCCGAGGTGCTCAGCGCCGGAGCCAGGGTGCGCTTCGCGGTAGTGGCACCGCGGCTGCGCGCGCAGCCGGCTGGCATGCAACTGATTGAGCGCCTCGAGGGCAATCGAGTGGAAATCATCGACGCCACCGACGCCGATGTCGCCGATCTCGCTGATACCGAAGCGCCGCAAGGGATTCTCCTGGGCTGCGAGCAACCCGCCTCCAGCCTGGAGGGGATAAAGAGCACCCGGGTGCTGGTGGCCGACGCCATAGGTGATCCCGGCAACCTCGGCGCGCTGGTGCGCTCGGCGGCGGCCTTCGGCGTCAGCGCGGTGGTGGCGCTCGATGGCACCGTCGACCCGTGGAATCCGAAGGTGGTGCGCGCCTCCGCCGGTACTATCGTGCGGGTGACCATGCTGCGCGCCAGCTGGGCGGAGATCGACGCCTGGCGCTCGTCGCGTCATCTCGATTTGCTGGTGGCCGAGCGTGGAGGCGCGGCGCCGGAGCTGCCGCGGCGCGGCTGGATGCTGGTGGTCGGCAGCGAGCCGCGCGGCGCACGCGCGGAGATACGGGCCGCCGCCGACCGCCGCATCGCGATTCCGATGGCCGGCGGCATAGACTCGCTCAACGCCGCCGTGGCGGGCTCGATCTTGATGTACGCGCTGACGGCGCAGCCCTGAAGGCAACGGGAGGAACAACATGAAGAGCTCCGACGCCGCGAAACACGGCATCAGCTTCGGCTCGGCCCTGGCGATCGCGATCTCGTTCAGCCTGCACCACTCGGTGCTCTGGGCCATCATCCACGGGATCTTCTCGTGGCTCTACGTCATCTACTACGTGCTCACTCAAGCTCGCTGAGCCGACTGCGGCGACCGTGGTGCGGAATCGGAATCGACCGCCAGACGCCCCGCCAACGCACCGTCTGCCATGAAGCCGTCCGCCATGAACACGTCGCGCATCGTGGTGCTGGGCACCGGCTTCGGCGCCATGCAGGTGGTACGCCGGCTCGATCGCGCGCACTTCGACGTCACCGTCGTCAGCCCGCGCAACTACTTCCTGTTCACGCCGCTGCTGGCCAGCACCACCGTCGGCACGATCGAGTTCCGCAGCATCATCGAGCCGATCCGCTCGGTGCGCGACCTGACCTACTATCAGGCGGCCTGCGAGGCGATCGATCCGGTGGCGCAGCGGATCGAATGCGAGGCGATGGGCGACGGCCACCGGTTCGAGCTCGACTACGACCATCTCGTGGTAGCGGTTGGCGCCGGCAACAACACCTTCGGCGTCGCCGGGGTAAACGAGCACTGCCTGTTCCTGCGCGACTTGCCGGATGCGCGCGCCATCCGCCAGCGCATCATCGAGCAGCTCGAGCGTGCCAGCCGCCCCGGTATCGATACCGAGACCCGCGACCGGCTGCTGCACTTCGTGGTCATCGGCGGTGGGCCAACCGGCGTCGAGTTCGCCGCCGAGCTGCACGACTTCATCGACGCCGATCTGCATCGCTGGTTCCGCGGCACCGTGGACCATGTGCGTATCACGCTACTGGAGTCGTCGGGCTCCATTCTCGGCGCTTTCGACCAGAGCCTGTCGCGCTTCGCGGCGCGCCGTTTCCGCCGCCAGGATATCGATGTGCGCACCCACACGCGGGTAACCGCCATCGATGTTGACGGCGTGAGTCTGGACAACGGCGAGCGGCTCGCCTACGGGGTGGCCGTGTGGTCGGCTGGTAATGCGCCGACGTCGCTGATCGCCAACCTCGACTGGCCCAAGTCGCGCGACGGACGCCTCGTGGCCGGGGCGACGCTCAGGGTTCCCGGACAGAACAACGTCTGGGCGCTCGGCGACTGTGCGGTAATCGACGGCGAGTCCCTGCCCCCCACCGCGCAAGTGGCACAGCAGCAAGGCAAGTATCTTGCCAACAACCTCAACCGTCTGGCCACGGGACGTGCCGAGAAACGCTTCCGCTTCCGCCATCTCGGCATGCTCGCCTACGTCGGTGAGCGCCGGGCCCTGGCCGATCTGCCGAGCGTCAAGGGCCGCGGCTTCGCCACCTGGGTGTTCTGGCGCTCGGTGTACTGGACGCGCTTGGTCAGCCTGCGCAACAAGGTGCTGGTGGTGTTCGACTGGCTCACGACCCTGGCGTTCGGCCGCGACGTGAGTAGGTTCTGAGAACCACCAACCCCTCGCAACTCACGGCTAACCAAGATTGCGATAGACAGAACCCTGTCGGAGGCCTCTACAAGCCACTAGCAAAAGGAACCACGCGATGAGACGACTAGCGTTGGCGATGGTGGGAACGTCACAGGCACTCGACCACGGGCGCACAAGCCTATCTAGCGAGCGTCGAAAGCCACCGTCGTCCCTGCGTGGTCCCGACGTGAACGGAGATGGCTATGTCGACCTGGTCGTGTCTCACGGTGAGTCGCCGGGTTTCGTTGTGTACTACGGTCCCCTGCCGCAAACACCCTCCTGGTCGCCGGTGCTCTATCCCCTCGAGCACGCCATCCCCGCGATGGCCAATCTCGGAGATCTCGATGCAGACGGCACGACCGACCTCGCCTTCGGCCACAGCCGCGCCGGCCAACTCGACATATACCGCTCGCCGGAGTTCGCCAAACCCGCATGGTCGTTCCCAGAGTCTGCAGAACGTAACTACGGAGAAGGCATCGCGAGTCTCGGCCGCGCCAGAGGCGGGCTGTGGCGGCTCGTAGCTGGCGGAAGGAACGCTGCGACGGACGTTTTCGTTCGCGATTCCGGCCCCGCCTTGGTCAGGCACAGCTCGACCCTGCAAGGACCGCCCGATACGCAACCTGAGGACTTCGGTCGCCGGCTCAGGTCAGCGGGCGACCTGAACGCCGACGGCAAAGCGGACCTGTTGGTGGACGACTTCAAGCAAGGGCGAGTCCATGTCTATGTCTCGAATCGAAAGGGTCGGCTCCGCTACCAGCGGACTGTGTTCCAAGGAGATGCCCCGGGCGGTGACCGTTTCGGGGAGGACATGGTCGGGGAGTTTCGTACTAGGCGCAAGAAACGCCGACGGAGCTTCCTCGTCACGTGGCCGAATCAGCATCACGAAGCCGACGAAGCGACCGGGGCTGCTTGGCTGTTCACCACCCCGAGGGGCGACGAGCCCACGGGTCTGATATGGGGCCTCGAGGCGGAATCGTATTTCGGTTGGACCGCAGCCAGCCTCGGTGACTTCAATAGCGACGGTTGGGACGACCTGGCGTTCAGTGCGGCGCCTAGGCCACCTGCCGACGCACAGGCCATCCTTCAGGTGCACATCTACTCCGGTAAGGGACTCTGGAAAGCACTGTCAGACGGCGACGATTCGACACCCGCTCCCTGGCTCAGCCTCACGTTCCCTGGAGTCATTCGCGACTGGAAGTCGCCGAACGGTGGCCCGTACCTTCGCCTGACCGCACTCGGGGACGTGAACGGCGACGAGCTGACCGACCTGGCAATCGGCTATCCCGACTACTGCCCTGAGATCGATAGCGAGGATTGCGTCCGTGCCGTGGGGCGTGCGTACCTGATACTCGGCAGGAAGGAACGGCCCACTCGTCCGGAGATCATGGTCACCAAATCGTCCGATCTTGAGTTCATCATCGAAGCGCCCGAGCACGCCACACGCCAGACCTTCGGGTCCGGCTTCGTGGGCGCCGGGCCGGACCATTGACACGCATCAGCGCGGAGATCTGCGGGATCACCGTGATCTGTGCCATGCTCGGTTGCTCAACTGCAGAGACGCATGCGCTTAGCGCCGAGAACGCATCCATGAGCGACGTTGCAATCGATCACGCTGTGATCAACATCGCCCATCGCGGCGCTTCCGCCTACGCCCCTGAGCATACGTTCGCCTCTTGGGACCTGGCACTGGAGATGAACGCCGACTATCTCGAGCAGGACCTGCAGATGACCGCCGACGGGGTGCTGGTGGTGATGCACGACGACACGCTCGAGCGCACCACTCGCGGGCCCCAGGAGAGCTGTCGTGGCCCGGTGATCGAAAGGACGCTGGCGCAACTCGAGGCCTGTGACGCCGGCTCCTGGTTCAACGAAGAACACCCCGATCGCGCCCGTCCCGAGTTCGCCGAGCAGCGTATCCCGACGCTGGAAGCAGTCTTCGCGCGCTATGCCGGACGAGCGCGCTTCTACATCGAGACGAAGAACCCCGAGGCCGCGCCGGGCATGGAAGAAGAGCTGCTGCGTTTGCTGCACGCGTTCGATCTGGTGCCGTCGTCGCCCGACGACCACACGGTGATCCTGCAGTCGTTCAGCCCCGCCAGCCTGATGAAGCTGCGCGACCTGGAGGCGACACTACCGCGGGTGCAGCTCGCCCCCTGGCGCGAGACCACAGCGGGCATCCGCTCACAGCTGAGCGAGGTCGCTGCGTACGCCCAGGGACTCGGGCCACACTACAGCGATGTGAACGAAGCCCTACTCGCCGACGCACACAACCTCGGCCTCGTCGTGCACCCATACACGGTCGACGAGCCCGAGGAAATGCGGCGGCTGATCGGCATTGGCGTCGACGGCATGTTCACCAACGTACCGGACGTGCTTGCCGCACTCCGGTGAACACCGAACCACGCGCGGTGAACACCTGAATCCCCTTGCTGGTGTGACGGAGCGCCGCGTCGGCGAGCGCTGAAGCCGACCGATGAACACCGAACTCCTGGTTGGTGAACACTGAACAGCGTGGCTTGCTCCAGCTCTTTCGGTGAACACCGAACACCACCCTCGGTGAAACCCTGCGCGAACCGCCGACTATGGGCGGGCGCCGTCTCCCGTGACCACAACAGCGTCAACAGGGCTATTGGAATACCCACGGACCCAGCGGGACGTCGTTCTTGCAGCTGTCATCGACCTCGGCGTACGGATCCTCGAGGAAGCTCGACACCAGCTTTGGTCGGCAGTCTCCAGGCAGCCCGTGGCGCTGACCCTGCAGCTCGATGATCTGCAGGTTGGGCATCGTTCGCGCCACGTGGTGGCCCCAACGCGGGCTGCAGCAGACGTCGACCTGACCATGCAGCGATAGCCCGGGGACGTCCGAGTGAAAACGATCGTTGTGCTCCGGCGGCACCGCACCGTCGGCACCCCACCAGGCACAGATCTTGGCATCCTCGAACGCCAGCAATGCCGGCTCACGCTCGACCATGGCGATGACGTCTTCCTTGGTCGGACGGTTCGCCCCCATGTCGCCGCAAATGTGCGCCAGATGGGTGCCCATCGGCGGCACCGGCAGGCCGCTAACGAATCGGGAATCGGTTCCCGCGAGAATGCGCCCGTAGTTCTCCGTCTCCACCTCGGCCCAGTTGTCGGCCTCGAAGAAGTCGTCGAGCGCCGAGTAGTCGCCCTGCTGCACTCTCGACAGCACGTTGGGCAGCTTCATGTAGACGGTCTCGAAGCGGCGGTACAGCCGCCCCATGAACGCCACGCCGTCGAACGACATGTTGACCGTCGAGCCGTCCCGCGTCTGCACCGTCTTGGTGTGCGGCCGGTCATCAAGAATGCGGCGTACGCGATCGATCTCGTAGTACCAGGCGGGGAGCAGCTCGCGACAGTGCGGATCCGCGGCCACGCAGAGCCCGAGGATGTCGGTGTACACCTGCTTGATGGTGTAGAACTCGTCGATCGCGGCGCGGTTGCGGATTTCGCCGAACCAGGGACTCAGCAGAACGATCGAGCGCACGCGGTCCGGGAAGTAACGCAAATACGCGATCACACTGCCGCCGCCGGTGGAATAGCCGTAGGCGTTGATCTTGTCGTAGCCGAGCAGCTGGCGGATCTCGTCGACGTCGCGGGCAATGTCGTACTCGTTGTACTTGGTGACGTCGATGCCCTCCGCCATCAGCTTGTCGTAGCAACGCTCGACGGTCTCGGCGTGCAGGCGAAGCCGCTCCATGGAGTCGTTGGTCAGAACGACCGACGGCGCCAGTCGGTTCTGGAACGGAGCGCAATCAGAGTGCTCACGCTCCGCCGGCTCGCTCCCGTCTCGATCGCCTCGTTGCTCGTGCTGGCGGGGACGCCGGCGGGCGCTCCCCCGGCGCAGTCTGCGGCGTTCGTGTCGGCGGGCGTGTTCCCAGCGCCGCCTCAGGCGCAAGTTCTCGCGGCGTCCTCAGCACGGTCTCAGGCCCAGGTGCCGAGGCTGGAGCCGGCGGAGTGCACGACCCCGGAGCTGCTCGGCGCCAACGCCGAGTGCTACCGGTTCTTCGGCCAGGAGGACCGTGACCATCCCAACGGCACCATCGTCGAGCTCCCGGTGGCCGTCATGGCGCCTGACAACGAGCCCGAGACGCCGCACCCGGATCCGGTCGTCTACTTTCCCGGCGGCCCGGGGCTGTCTCCCATGCGCGCCTACGTCGATTGGCTACGCACCGACGCTGCGACCCGAACGTTGGTGCTCATCGATCACCGCGGCTTCTTCAATTCCGAGCCAACGCTGTCGTGTCCCGACATCGCCATGTCGCCCTGGAATACCCATGGCCCCAGGGACACGTCATCGGTGCAGCTATCGTCGACCTCGACGTGCGGGTTGTCCAGGAAGCTCGAGATCACCTGTGGTCGACACTCCCCCGCCAGCCCATGCCCGAGCGCCTGGAACTCGAGGATCTGCAGGTTGGGCATCGTGCGCGCCAGGTAGTGGCCCCAGCGCGTCGTGCAGCACGAGTCGACCTGGCCGTGCAACGACAGCCCGGGAACATCGGAGTAGAAGCGATTGTTGTGCTCGGGTGGCACCGCGCCGTCCACACCCCACCAGGCGCAGATCTTGAGGTCCTCGAAGGCCACCAGCGCCGGCTCGCGTTCGAGCATGGCGACGACGTCGTCCTTGGTCGGACGGTTCGCCCCCATGTCGCCGCACATATGCGCCAGGTAGTAGCCGTAGGGCTGCCGGTCGTCGACGTCGTCGGGCGACACCTCGCGCCAGCCGTCGACGCTGAAGAAGTCGTCGAGCGCCGAATAGTCGTGCCGCTGCACGCGCGATAGCACGTTGGGCAGCTTCATATAAACGTCCTCGAAGCGGCGATAGATCTTGGCAATGAGGGCAACGCCATCGAACGTCAGGGTCACCGTCCGGCCGTCGTCCGTCTGCGCCGTAGTGACGTAGGGCTGCGCATCGAGCGCTCGGCGGGCGCGGTCGATCTCGTAGTACCAGGCCGGAAGCAACTCGCGGCAGTGCGGATCCTCGGCCACGCACAGGCCGAGGATGTCGGTGTACATCTGCTTGATGGTGTAGAACTCGTCAATGGCGGCGCGGTTGCGGTACTCACCAAACCAGGGCGCCCCGAGCACGAACGCGCGTACGCTGTCGGGGTAATAGCGCAGGTACGCCAGCACGCTGCCACCGCCGGTGGAGTAGCCGTAGATGTCGACCTTGCCGTAGCCCAGCAACGCGCGAATCTCGTCGACGTCGCGGGCGATGTCGTACTCGTTGTACTTCGCTACGTCGATGCCCTCGCCGACCATCTTGTCGTAGCAACGCTCTACAGTCTTGGCGTGCAGGCGCAGCCGTTCCATGGTGTCGGTGGTGGAGACCACGACCGGCGACAGCTCGTTCTGATACGGCGAAATAGTGCGGCCCGCACAGATCAACGTCGGCGTGGCGTGAAGGAAACCGCGATGCTCGACGAGAACGACCGGGCGGTTGCCAGCGTCGCCGCGAATCCAGTCGAAGTTGTCCATCGGCGATAGGCCGGGGCCGCCGGGAAAGAAGAAGAGCGGCGCGGGATTCGGACCGACGTCGGGGGCGTCGGCTGGGCTCTCCGGCGCGATCACCGCCACCGGGAGCTCGACGATCGTGCCGTTGGGATCGTCGCGGTCCTCCTGTCCGAAGAACATGTAGCAGTCGGCATCGGCGTCGACCAACTGCTCGGTGACGCAGTCGGCGGGCTCGATTCGCGGGACGGCGACTGCCTCCTGGGCGTTCGCGACATCGGGGAGGAGCGGCAGGAACCCGCATACCAGTAACGATGCAATCGTCAGCGTTGTAGCAAGGGTCTCCTTCATCGCGGCACCTCCGTCGTGTCGGTGGAACAAACTAACTCGAAAGCGGCCTCGACGGTGACTCAGCGATACCGGGCCCGTCTACACGGATAGCCTGAGAGCCGTGCTATCATGCTACGGTGATCCGGTCGTTCAAGAACTCGGGGACCGAGGACCTCTTCAATGGCCGCTCAACGAAAGCGGCCCGACATTGCTGTCCATCTCAACTCTGGGTCGTGGCGAGAAGGAAGTTGGAGCAGCTCGATTCGGCGTTAACGATCACCGATCTGAGCGTGCCGCCCGGGAACAAGCTCGAGCCGCTGAAAGCCGACCGCAAAGGCCAGCACAGCATACGCATCAATCGGCAGTACAGGATTTGTTTTAGCTGGACCGAGGCAGGTCCGTCAGACATCGAGATCGTCGACTACCACTAGCAGGTCGTGGTGGGAGTGTGGCGGGACTGGCGACAGGGTCTTGCGAGGTGGAGGCAAGGAGAGCCGAGGAGACAATGGTCAGAGTTCCGACACACCGCGCGCCCACCCACCCCGGAGAGATGCTGCTCGAAGAGTTCCTCGTTCCGATGGGCATCACTCAGCGACAACTCGCGGACGCGATCCACGTCCCGTATCAGCGAATCAACGAGCTGATCAATGGGCGCCGCGGCGTAACCCCGAGCACCGCACTACGGCTGGCCAGGTTCTTCGACATGTCAGCCGGGTACTGGATGAACCTGCAACTTCGCTGGGACCTGTATTGGGCGCAGAAGACTGAGAAGGCTGAGTTGCGCCGCATCCGTCGCCACCGCCACATCTCAGGGGTAGCGTAGCGTTACCATCGCCAACTTCACGTCGCTGCGCGGTCCCCTGCAAGCTCGGCGGGATCAACTCGTGCAACCGATGCAATGCGGTCGAAGTGGCGATCGGTAGACAGGATCCGTGGCAGCTCGTTGGACTCCATCACGGCGACATGGATCGCATCGCGCGGCGACACTTTCGCGCCCGCGAGCAACAGATGGAGCGCCCGCACCGTGTCGGCTTCGGTAACCGGCAGGATTTCGTGGCACAGGTCGCGCGCTGAGTCGAACACCGTGCGGGCGGCACCGGCGCGCCCGATCGAGAAGTAACGATGCAGGATCTCCTGCAACACCTCCGAGCTGGTCACTAGATGGATCCCCTCCTCGACGACGTGTTCTAACGCCCGTAGACACGGCCGCCGCAATGGATGCTCGCCACCGGCGGCGTACATGAGCACGCTGGTGTCGAGGAAAAGGGACTCAGACTCAGGCACCTTCGCCGCCTGCCGGCTCCGCCGCTCCCGTCTTCAGGCGAACGTAGTCCTGCTCCCAGGCTGAGTAATCGTCCGGCGCCGGAGCATCCGCCGCCTCCAACGCGTCGAGCGCCGCTCGGCGCCGCCTTCGATCTTCCGGTTCCAAGCAATACCGAACAATCGACTCGCGCACCACGGCCGCCAGCTTGCGGCCGCTGCCGCGTGCGATCGCCTCGAGCGCGTCGTACTGCTTCGATGCGAGCGTCACCTGGACTTTCCGCGTTGTGCCCATGCCTGACTTATACATCTATGGTGACACTTGTGTCAATTCTAATGTGTCAACTAGTTCTCATCGCACGGCGCGTCCGTTTCCTGGTTGACGATTGCGGGAGCGCGCGGTCGACTTGTGGTTTAGTCTAGGCTAACTTCTCGATTAGCCTGACCAAACTTACCCGAACCGATCCGACGCGGTGGAAATCTGCACAATGGAAACCGATGCTATGAAGCGGCCCAGATCCGATCGTCCGGAGAACGCGAACTTCGGTGAGGCAGGGCTCATGAGCCTGCTCCGGATCGGCGTTCTTATGGCGCCCTTTCTCCTATCGGCAGGGACGGCGAACGCCCAAGGTCAATCCAGCCAGAGCACGTCCGAGACCGGGCCCATCTCCGGCTACATGGAGATGCACTTCAACAAGCCGATCGGCGACCCGATCGCCCCCGCCATTCTGGATTTCCACCGTTTCGTCTTGCTGGTGTCGCACCGTTTCACCGACCGCATCCACTTCTTCGGTGAGCTCGAGCTGGAGCACGCCGTCGTTGAAGGGCTGGAAGAGAAGGGTGAGATCGAGCTGGAGCAGGCGTACATCGACTTCCTGGTGACGCCGGAGCTGAACTTTCGCGCCGGGATGATGCTCGCGCCAGTCGGTATCACCAACGAGCGCCACGAGCCGCCGACGTTCTACGGCGTCGAGCGGCCCTTCGTCGACACGTTCATCATTCCGACGACCTGGTTCGATGTCGGCGCCGGCATCCACGGCACCCTCGGCGGCAAGCTTCGTTACCGCATGTACGTCATGGCACCGCTTGATTCGGTGGCGTTCAGCGGCGAGGAGGGATTCCGCGGCGCGGCCCAAAACGGCAGCAACGCTCAGGTCCGTCAGATGGCGGTCACCGGGCGCCTCGAGTACGTGGGATTCCGTGGCCTGACGCTCGGTGCGAGCTTCTGGCGGGGCGACAGCAGCGTCACCCTGGTACGCCTGGAAACGCCCACCTCGATGATCGCCGCCGACGCCCGCTTGCGGCGCGGACGCTTCGAAGGTCGCGCCCAGTACGCCCACGGATTCGTCGGGAATGCGGCCGAACTGAACGATGCGGTGTTCCGGCTGACCGGGGTCGATCCGAACGTCGGCAATCAGATCCGTGGGTTCTACGTGGAGGGCGCGTACAGCGTGTTGCCGCGCGATTTCCCGCACGAGCTCGGGCTGTTCGTCCGCTACGAAGACTTCGATACCCAGTTCCGCATGGATCAGGGCAACGTGGGGCTGCCGGAGTTCAACCGCGATGCCTGGGTGGTCGGTGCCAACTACTGGCTGGATCCGGATGTGGTCTTGAAGGTCGACTACTCCCACGTCCGCTCGCAAAGCGACATCATTGCCGGCCCACGCTCGCTCAACCTGGGAATCGGATGGTGGTTCTGATGAAGAGGCGCTCAACGACCGGGTGTTCGCTGATCCTGTGTGGCTTCTTGATCTGCGCCCCAATCCAGCCGGCTCCACTCCAACCGGCTCCGGCCCAGGAGCCGACCGATCGACCCGAGCCCGACCGCATAGTCGAGATCGTCGCCGAGCGGTTCCTGTTCACACCCTCCGAGCTCACCATGGAGGCTGGCACGACCTTGGAGCTCCGGCTCACCAGTGAGGACACCGATCACGGCTTCCTCATCGTCGGTCCCGACGGCGTCGACGTCGACATCGACATCGCTATTCCCAAGCGCAACCGCGGTGCGGCGAGCGTGTTCTTCGCACCCACAGCGCCGGGCAACTACCGGTTCGAGTGCTCACGCATGTGCGGCGCCGGTCACCGCTACATGAGCGGCGTCATCCGTGTGAAGGGGGCTCCCTCTGCGCCGGCGACGGAAGGAGGCAGACGATGAAGCAGCGACTGGTTGTCGGGGCGATGGCGATCGTCTTGCTGACGGCGATCTCCTGGCAGGCCAGCGGCCAGTCAGGGTCGGTGCCGGTGGGTAAGCCATTTGCCGGCATCACGCCGCAGGAGTTCGAGCGCTTCCGCCACGGGTTGGAGGACTTCCTCGAGGTGGAGAACGCCGAAGAGGGCCTCGGCCCGGCCTACAACGGCACCAGCTGCGGCGTCTGTCACAGTATTCCGGCGATCGGCGGCAGCGGACTCACCACCGAGGTGCGCGCCGGCGTGCGCGACGGGGACGGGCAGTTCCGGCCACCCCTGCTACCGGACGGCACACCGGGCGACACTCTCTTTCAGGTCTTTTCCACCCCGGACCACGCTTGCCAGCCCGTTTTCCCGCCCGAGGTCAACGTCGTGGCTCGGCGCATTCCGATTCCACTGTTCGGTGCCGGCCTGGTGGAAGCAATCCCCGACTCCGACGTTGCGGCGCGCGCCGATCCGGACGACCTCGACGGCGACGGCATCAGCGGGCGAGCGGCGTTGGTGGAGGACCTGGTGACCGGCGAGCTTCGCGTCGGGCGATTCGGGTGGAAGTCGCAAATCGCCACCTTGCGGGACTTCGCCGGCGATGCGTACCGCAACGAGATGGGCATCACCAACGAGATCTTCCCGCTCGAGCTTGCCTTCGGGATTCCGGCCGAGAAGATGATCTTCTGTGATCCGATACCGGATCCGGAGGATGTCGCCGATCCGGTCACCGGGCTGAGCGGCGTCGACAATTTCACCGCGTTCATGCAGTTTCTCGCGCCGCCACCACGCGCAGCGTCCACCGGCGCAGCGCGGCGGGGCGAAGACGTATTCGATTCCATCGGTTGCTCTGGCTGTCACGTACCGACGATGCAAACCGGACCGTCGAACAATCCGCTGTTCGATCGGCAGCCGGTGCCGCTGTTCTCCGACCTTCTGCTGCACGATATCGGCACTGGCGATGGCATCGGCCAGGGGGACGCGGCACCTAACGAGATCCGCACCCCGGCGCTGTGGGGGCTGCGTTTCCGCGTCATCCTGCTGCACGACGGCTCGGCCGGATCGATCGCGGAAGCAATTCACCGGCATTCGGCCGAAGCCGGCGCCGCCCGCAAAGCGTATCGCCGACTGGACAGACGCAGTCGACAGGCCTTGCTGGATTTCCTGCGCTCGCTATAGTCGCCATCTGGGCGTCGAGTCGACGTTTGTGAGCGACTCGTTCGTGACCCCCCTGGCTGATCGGACCACACGCCACGCATGCTCCGAGCAGGAGGTTTCGACTCACCGCGTGGAATGATCCGCGACGACCGTACAGAAGCAACAACTGCTGCAGGGAGGAAGGGATGAACGGCAAGCGAAGTGTGACCTTGGCGGTATTCGGCCTGGTGATGCTGGCGGCGGTGGTTCAGGTCACAGCGCAACAGGACGAGGAGCCGGAACCCATGGGCTTCTTCATTACCAGCGCCGGTCCGGGGAACGGCGCCAACCTCGGAGGCCTGGCGGGAGCGGATGCTCATTGCCAGTCGCTCGCCGAAGCGGTGGGCGCCGGCGACCGCACCTGGAGAGCGTACTTGAGCGCCCAGGCGGCAGGCGGCCAGCCCGCCGTGAACGCTCGGGACCGGATCGGCGACGGGCCCTGGGCCAACTCCGATGGGCTCGTGATCGCCACCGATGTGGACGAGTTGCACTACAACAACTCCAACATCCGCTACGAGTACGCACTCAACGAGCGCGGCGAGCGGGTGAACTCCGGAGCATCGGGCGACTCGCCGAGCATGCACGACATCCTGACCGGAACGGGGCTGGATGGCACGGCGTTCCCGCCCGGTGAGGATCGCACCTGCGGCAACTGGACCAGCAGCGGCGAGGGCAGCGCCATGGTGGGACACCACGACCGGTTCCGGTTCACCACGCCGGGCAGCCCGTGGAACATGGCGCATCCGTCGAGCGGCTGCAGCCAGGAGGAGCTGGTGGGGACAGGAGGAAACGGGCTCTTCTACTGCTTCGCCGCTGAGTAAACCGAGTGTCCCCTTCCAAGGGCCTGAGCGCGATCAGCAACGCGTCGAAGCGCGAACTCGAAGCCCTCTACGACGAGTGGGCCGGCGACTACGACGCCGACCTGGCCGCCTGGGGCTATCGAGCGCCAGACGCCGTCGCCACCCGGCTGGCCGCCCGGAAGATCGATCCGAGTCGAACCCTGCTGGATGTCGGATGTGGCACCGGGCAGTCTGGGATGGCCCTTCGGGCGGAGGGGTTCACGAGCCTCGTGGGCATCGACCTGTCGCGACCCTCGCTTGCACGGGCCCGAGCGCGTGGCGTCTATCGGAGCCTGAGCTGCGTCGACCTGACTCGATCCTTGCCATTCGCCGACGATCGGTTCGAGGCCGTGGTCAGCGTTGGTGTGTTCACCCACGTGCTGGATGGCCACCAGCTTCTAACCGAGCTGCTCCGGGTTGTCCGGCCGGGCGGGTGGATCGTCTTCAGCCAGCGCGATGATCTATGGCTCGAGCGCTCGTTCGAGGATCTGCTCTCCGGTCTCGAACGCCAGGGACTCTGTTCCGTCGCATGGTCCGAACCGGAGCCGTACGTCCCCGGCCACCCGGAGTACACCGACAAGATCCAGGCCATCTACGTGGAGATGAAAGCGAGCGCCTGAGAACTGCACGGCGGGGTCCGCTTTTCGGTCGGCGCAAACCCACGCGCCCGGTACCCCGATCACCAAACCGAGACAACCCCGACGGCGCCGATCAGGATTACGGCGACGCCGACCGCTCGCCGTAGCACCAACGCTCCGGGGAACCCTCGCTCATCGAGCCGTCGTGTCACGGTAAACGCACCGATCGCGACCACGAACTGGATCATTGCCAGCCCCAGCAGGTAGCCAACGAGGGGCGTGGGTTCGACTCCCACCATCGACTCGCCGTACGCATACCCGTGAACCGTACCCGCCAGCGCGTAGCCAACCGCCAGGACCGTCGGGGTTGATTTTGTTCCAAGGGCCAGGAACAGGCCGGCACTCATCACCGAGACGGCGACCGCAACCTCGACGCCCCCGACAACGACGCCGGCCAAGTGGGCAAGACAGCCCGCCAGGGAGGCGACCAAGAACACTACCGGCAAGAATCTCGCCGCCGCCACCGCCGCTATGACGCCCATCGCAACAATGATCGCCAGGTGGTCTGGACCGATCACGGGATGAGCAAGGCCGGACAGGAGCCCTCCGAGGATGCTGCCAGGTACCTCAACCGCCAGCGGATGGTGCGCCATCGCCTCGCGCGGCTGACCGAGTAGAGCCAGCGTCAGCGTCGCCAGACGCCATCGGGCTGCAACGGCTCCCCGGAACCGACGAACGCGGGGAGTTGCCGTGCCGTTCATGCGATCAGCCGAGCACGACCGGCTTTCCGTGCGGCGTGTGTCGGTACGCATCGGTCCAAGCCTCCTTGCATGCCAGCAGCGCCGAGGAGTTGGTCAGGCCCTTCGCCGTGACCAAACGCTCGAGGACCGCCACCCAATGATGGTAGTAGTGCGTGCCATCGTCCGGCTCGCCGCGAGCCGCGGCCGATGCGAGCTCGTCGCCGAGCTCTTCGGACCATTCTGTCCAGGTGAAACACCCCTGCTCGGAGAGCTTGACGGCGAGCGCAAACGCCTGCGCCTGCCACGGTTCGGCGAACACCGGCCCTTCGTCATCGCGCGGAAGCGGTGGCAGCGCCTCCAGACGCGCGGCATCGAGAGGCACCTCAAGCCGGCTCAAGGTAGCCCTCCCACAGGTCGACGTAAACCGAGTCGCCCTCGGTGGCCCGGTCGCCCCAGAGCTCGCCGGCAGTGAACCGCACGGTGTAGACGTACTGTCGCTGATCGCTGAGCCTTCGTCCGCTCGTGTCGGTGTCCTGTGGCCTGAAGACACCATGGTCACGGACTATGGTTCCGCGCTTGCCGCGCGTATAGCGGGGTAGCCTGATGTGACCCGGCGGGTGCAGGTTACGCGCCCGTACCTGCTGCTGCGGGCGAAACCGCGGGCTCGCCGCAACCTCCGGCCCCGGACCCTCGGGCACCTCCGTCTCATCTATGGCCTCGGACTCAGGCGTGGCCGCTTCGGCCTCGGCCGCACCCGGCGAGCTCGGATCGGCGCGCCCATTCTCGAGCTCCGCCGGCGTCACCTGGTTGTTGCTGATCACCCGGTCGACGAGGACGGTGAACCAGCGCTCGTAGTACGACAGGCGCAGGTACTCGTCGGCCGGGATGCTCTCGAGGCCGAAGCGGAAGCTTCGCCCCCAGCCGATGCCGCTCATCAAGAGGGCGAAGACCCGCCCCTCCCACGGATGGTGGAATACGGGCTCGTTCGGCTCCGGCTCGATGGGGCCCATACCGTCCATTCCGCCCATGTCGTGGACGCTGTTCATGCGCTGCCTCCGGCCGGCGGTGACGCGATCTTCGCAACGCCGATCATCGAGTCGCGCGTGACGATCTCGGCGAGCTCCACTTCCGTCATGTTCTCAGTGCCCGCCGGGCGCTCCGGCAGCACGAGGTAGCGGATATCGGCGGTGCTGTCCCACACGCGCACCTGCGTATCGTCCCGCAGCGGGAGCCCGAACTCGCGCAGCACGCCGCGCGGATCGATCACGGCCCGCGAACGAAACCCGTTCGACTTGTACCAGACCGGTGGCAGACCGAGCGTCGGCCACGGATAGCACGAGCACAGCGTGCAGACGACGAGGTTGTGGACCTTCGGCTCGTTCTCCACTACGACCATGTACTCGCCCTCGGCGCCCTCGTACCCGAGCTCCGCGATCGCCCCGGTGGCATCCTCCAGCAGGCGCGCCTTGTAGGCGGGGTCGACCCAGGCATGGGCAACGACCCGGGCGCCATTGCGAGGGCCGATCTTGTTCTCGTACAGATCGACCACCGCGTCGAGCTCGGCAGCGTCGACGACTTCCTTTTGCACCAGCACCGACTCGAGCGCTCTGACCCGAAGTGCGATGTCCGATGGCACGGCCTGGTGCTCGTGGTCGTGGCTGGCGGATTGCTGTGCCGCCCCGACCTTTCCTTCACCGACGACCGCAGCTGCCGCAGCGGCTGCTCCTTTCAGGAATCTCCGTCGCCCAACACCATCATCATCGGTCTCAGCCATGGGTAACGCCCCTCCGGTCGAGAAGCTGCCGAGTATACAAGCGAACAAGGCACGACCGGTCGGAAACTATCCGCCGGGGGGCAAAGTCCAGCGAGCCTCCGACTTCATCGCGATTCCGAAGGCATCTGACCCGGCCGTGGAACCGCGGTTGCCGCAGCGGTACGCTTCACGCGCTGACCCCACATCGCTTGGGAGCGCAATGCAACCAGGTACCCGACTGGGCCACTACGAGATCCTCGCCCGCCTGGGTGCCGGCGGAATGGGCGAGGTCTATCGCGCGCTCGACACCAAGTTAGGGCGCGCGATCGCGCTCAAGGTGCTACCCGCACACCTCTCGACTGACGAAGCGCAGCTTGCCCGACTACAGCGCGAGGCACGGGCGCTGGCGTCGTTGAACCATCCCCGCATCGCCACCATCCACGCGCTGGAACAGGATGGCGAAGTTTGCTTCCTGGCGCTGGAGCTCATCGACGGGGAAACGCTGGCCGAAAGCGTGCGGGCAGGACCGCTACCCGTTGATCGAGCACTCCACATAGCCACACAGATCGCCGACGGGCTCGAGGGGGCGCACGAAGCCGGGATCATCCACCGGGATCTGAAGCCGGCAAACGTGATGGTCACGGCGCGGGGCGACGTGAAGATCCTCGACTTCGGTCTGGCCAAGCCGTGGCACCCGGCCGGTGAGTCCCCGGGCACGGCTGCGGCGACACTGCCGGAGTCGATCACGGAGCAGGGCAGATTCGTGGGAACGGTTCCGTACATGAGTCCGGAACACGTACGAGGAGAGACGCTCGACCGGAGGACCGACATCTGGGCGTTTGGATGCGTGCTCTTCGAGCTCTTGTGCGCCCAGCGAGCTTTCCCGGGAGCCACCCCCGCCGAGTCCATCGCCGCGGTATTGAAGGAGGAACCGGACTGGGAGGCTCTGCCTCCCGAGCTCCCCGCCGAGATGGAGCGGACACTCCGACGCTGCCTGGACAAGGACCTCGATCGCCGCCTCCGCGATATCGCCGATGCGCGGATCGAGATTGCGGATTGCATCCCTGGCTCGGCGCGAGGATCGGCCGCCAGTTCGGGGGGCACTCGTGGCCGCCCGCAGCGGCGGCCGCAGCCGGCTGCAAGGCTGCGCCCGTCCGCCGTGGCACTCGCGGTGGCGGCAGTCGCGGTGATCGCCGGCATCACGTACATGGTGGGTCCGCGTTTCGACGCGCCCCCAGACGCCCCGAGTAGCGAGATCGCCACCACTTTGCGTCGCGTGAGCATCCTGCTCCCCGAACAGGCGCCCCTCGACATCCACACGTCGGCGTACCGCGTGATGGCTCTCTCGCCCGACGGATCTCAGCTCGTTTACCGGACGCCGGAGGCACGGCTCTACCTGCGCGCGCTGGACCGTTTCGATTCCACACCGATCCCGGGAACGGACGGCGCCGATTATCCCTTCATCTCGCCGGATGGCGAGTGGGTAGGCTTCATAACTGCCGGCCGACTGAAGAAGGTGCGTCTCGCCGGCGGCGATCCGGTGACGGTAACCGACGTTCCTGTGGGCCAGGGAGCAACCTGGACCCCGGACGGCGGTATCGTCTTCACGGGGTCACACGGGCTGTGGATCGTTCCGGCCGACGGCGGGCCGGCGAGGGTGCTGACCAACGCGGATGTCGACGGCGCGGACGAGGCTCACGACACACCTGCGTGGCTGCCGGGCGGCAAGGTCGTGTTCAGACGGCGCACAGCACTGGATGGCGGTCGCCTGGCGGTCGTGTCCGTCGACGGAGGGCAAGTCGAGGTTCTGGAGGAGCGCGGCAATCGTCCCAGATACCTGGCCTCCGGCCACCTCATGTTCAGCCGGCCGAGCATCGCCGAGGGCGAGACCCTGTATGTACGGCCGTTCGATCCGAGCACCAGTCGTTTCACCGGTCCCGCGGTGCGTGTGCTCGAATGCCTCCGGCCCTTCGTAGGCAGGGTCGATGCTCCAGTTGCCATTTCCGCCAACGGTGTGCTCGCCTACCTGGCGGGGGCTCGTACGCTTCCGACCCTTGTCTGGGTGGACGAAGCGGGCGTGGAGACCGAACTGACCCCCGAGCCTCGGGACTTCAAGACGGTGAGCCTGTCGCCGGACGGCACACGCATTGCTTCGACGGTGCAGGCTGACGGCCAGAACGTGGCCGATATCTGGATGGTTGACGCCGAACGCGGCACAGCCGCCCGCTTTACCAGCGAGGCCGGCTTCACCGATGGATCCCTCTGGTCCCCGGACGGGGAGTGGCTGCTCCATTATCAGCTACGTCCGCGGCAGCCGGGGAGTTCGATCGTACGCAGACGCGCGCGTCAACGCCGAAGCGCTCGCCGAGACCCTCCTGGCCACCAGCGCGCCGGGTCAGTTTCTCTACCCTATCTCGATGACACCGGATGGCAAGGACTTGCTGGTAACGATCCAGCATCCATCGGGCGATTTCGATGTTGGTGTCGTGAGGCTGGACGAGGAGCGAGAGCTGCAGCCATTGCTGAGCGGACCTAGCGGCGACAGCGCCTGGTTGTCGCCCGACGGGCACCTCCTGGCGATCCAGTCGACCCGCTCCGGCGGCATGGAGATCTACATACAGCCCTATCCGGGACCGGGACGAACGGTGCGAGTTTCCGCGGATGGCGGTGTCCAACCTCTCTGGTCGGTCACCGGAGATCGCCTCTTCTTTCTCAATAACGCCCAGGAGGACGAAGGCGTCGCCACCCACGTCATGGCCGTCGACGTTTCTAATGATGACGAAGTGCAGATCTCCGAGCCGCAGTTGCTGTTCTCTGGCGAATACCAGCTCGGGCTCGGTTTCAGCTACGACGTGGACGCCACCGGCAGGCGCTTCGTGATGATCAAGCCACCGCCGGCGGCCAACCGCGAGCTCAGGGTCGTCCTCGACTGGTTCGAAGAAGTAAAGGCGCTGTCGCCCCCGGGGTGAGCTTTCCCGCTCGGGACGGGCTCCACCCACTGCCTTCCGCTGAGTGAACGAATCGACACAGCGGCCAACGGCTATTCAGCAATTCCTAAGGAGATCGTCAGGACTCTCTTCAGACCGGCACCTACGTTACCCGCGTCCGTTGAAGACCGGCTGGGTGCAACGCCGCTCCCGGCCATAGCGGGGAGAGAGTCGATGACACGATCGCGTACGAGAATCCCGAGCGTTGTCCACCCAGAGCCGACGGCGCTCATACTCCTGCTTGCGTTGCTCCCGCACGTCGCCGGATGCGCCAGCACGAGAGTGGCCAGAGTCGACCCGGCCGCGGCAACGACGGATCAGCTCCGCGAGATCCATGGGGTCACCACGGTCAACAACGACGAGGTGCCGTTCGTGCGGCCCGGGGAGGTCAAGGACGAGACGGTCTTCGGCAACGTTGCGATCGCCTCGTCGGGCAATCGCACGGTTGCGCGACCGTACGAGGTTCCCTTGTCGGAGGTGGCACTCCTGTGGCTCGAGGAAGCCAAATCAGGTTCTGGCGGCACGATCAGCCCGGTGGCCGCGGGAGCTATCTTGGCTGCAGTCCTTCTCACGTTCGGGCTGCTGAGCTTCGACCTCGGGTCGTGTTGTCAGTAGAGTGCGGCGGTCCTACCGGAGACGGCGCGCCTGAGGCCGACTTCGTGTGTCACGCGCGGGCCTCTACTAAGGCCGGATCTCATCCAGCTCAGCGGTCATCAGCACGCCGGTCAGCTGTGTCATGGTGTGTGCCTGGTTCTTGAACAGCTCCTTGTTCCAGCGCTCGATACCGGACGCAGTCGTCCAGTAGAGGCCGAGGAACCCGCCGAGGCCGAAGCCCGGTAAGTCGAGGCACTGCCGGCAGTCCCGCAGCGCGCGCGATCCGACGCCCCACCAGACCTGCTGCAGGCCACCGTTGATGCCCGGACGCTCGGGCACTGCCACCTGCACGCGGTCCCAGCCGTGCTGCTGGGCGGCGGCGATGGCGGCGGCGATGAGCACCGGGTTGTCGCGCGTCCAGAGATACGACTGCTCGGCGAGTCCGACGGGCTCGACAACGCCGTTCATCTCACGGAAGTCCATCTCTCCCATGTGCTCGGTCTGGATGAGGCCCACCAGAGGTTCCTTCGCCTCTGGATTGCGCACCAGCCAGCTGACGTCGTGGGAGGCGCGCTCCTGACCCGGGTAGTAGTGGCGGTTGTCGAGGAAGACGGTGAGCGTTCGTGGCCGGTGCTGCTGCGGAATGTTGGAGAAGTACTTGACGATCGCCAGCAGCCCGAGGGCGCCGTTGTCCTGGGTGATCGACGGGCCGTCGGTGTGGTTGATCAGCAGGATCTGCTCGTCGTCGGGGGTGCCGTAGTCGCGACCCGGGAGGTAGGCGATCGTCTGATAAGCCTCCGACTCCTCGACCGTTGCCTCCAGCCGCACGGTAGCCGTCTTGCCGGCCTTGGCGTCGGCGATCACCTTGGCGCCATCCTCGCGGCTGAGCTGCAATCCGGGAAGCTGGTACAGCGGCGGTATCGGCCGGGCCAGCAGCCCCTCAGTACGCTCGAAGGCCATGTCGTAAACGATCACGTGACCGACGGCGCCGCCGTCCCTGGCGATCTCCCAGAGACGCTGTCGCAGCTGCCACCAGATATCGAAGGTAATACTGAACTCCGGCGGCACGAACTCGAATGGCTCCCAGTACGTATCGTCGTCAGCGCGCCACTCGTAGTCGTTAAAGGTGAAGTTGATCAGGTAGTTGTCGTTATACGGCGGCTGCGGATGTGGCCGCGTCGGAATCACCACGATCTTCCCTTCAAACGACGCCGGCGGGTCATCGTGGTCGTAATAGACCAGCTGCGCGGTGATGCCTTCGGGGCCGGTGCTGCCAGAGTTCATGGCGTAGTGGGCCACGCGCACCGGCTCCCCGTCCGAAACCAGTGACCAGCCGCTGGAGTCCTTGGTCGTGTGCCAGCGGTCGTACATCCAGCTGTTGCGGTGCATGTCGACGACGCCGTACTCCAACAGCTTTTCTTCGAGGAACCCAATGTATCTGTTCCACTCCGGGCTACCGGTCATCGCCGGTAGGTTGGCGTCTTTGACCAGCGCCCAGTCGTAGCCCTCGCCGGCAGTCACCGCCCACGAGGGGTCGACGCTGGTGAACTTGTCCGCGTAGGGGTTTTCTGCGCCGCCACTGCAACCTGCCAGCACCATCGACAGGGCAAGCGCGAGCAGGCGACGAGATCCTGGCCTGGCGGGCTCTAAGTGAGGATCAAACATTAGACGGATCACCAACTGGTTCGAGGAGTGGAGCTTGGCCATCGGCACGATGCGGCATCCAAGCAAAGACCCGCGGCCTTGTCCAGAGGTCTCTTCCCGCACCTGGGTGGGGTTGCAGATCGGCTATGCTTCGCGCATCGATACGCAGGCTGGTGAAAGCTGAGACGGGGGACAGACGGTGAACAGTGAACGCGGCCGCAGCGCTGTCCGCACCGGGCATGCCTGGGCTGCCGGCGCCTACCCATCGCTTGCCGGAGCGAGCATCCTGGCGATCGTGCTGCCGCTGCTCGGCATGGCGACCCCGCGGGCCGACATGGCGGTTGCCGTGTCGCCAGCGTCGCCCGGGGCTCTCCGTATGGTCTCCAAAGAGCTATCGACACCGATGATCGTCGGACGGCGGTCGGGCAACGACCTCAATTCGGTCGTACGCATCCTCAACATCCTGAATCAGGAAGTGGATGTCGAGCTTCAGCTCATCCGCAGCGGCGAAGCAGCGCCGACTCTCGTCCTGCAGCATCGTCTCGGCAAGCGAGAGCTGCTCTCGATCGACGGTAGCAGCGTGCTCGGCGGTAACAACCGACTCGCCGACCGCTTCACGGGTGCGGCCACCATAAGCTCCGACACGCCGATCGCTGCCACTTTCTCGCTGTCCGCCAACGATGACGGCGGGCTCACCGGTCCGGCGTATGCGAAGCCGCCGGCCGGTTCGTCGGTCCTCACCCAGATCCTCGGCGGCGACTTCGAGACGCTTTTCCAGCTCATCAGCTTCCAGATCGTGCCGGTGCAGTTCGGCGGCTTTTTTAACAATGATCAGAACGTAGCCCTCGGAAACGTCAACGGCCAGCTAGGCGCTGGCGGCAACTCGACGCGCTGGGTCGGCGACGTCCTCCCGAACCCGGTGGCCGAAGGCTCGCTGTCGATGTTCGCCGCTACCAATGGTCAGGTGGGGGCGGGGTCGTTCGTACTCGACCCTGAATCATCCGACTGGCATTGGAGCCCTGCGGTCCGTCCGGGGAACGCCGGCAAGGATTTCTTCTTGCCGGCTCCGCCCGACCGCCAGGGCCAGGGCACCGGCGTGATAATCCAGAACCACAGTGCGATGCCGGCCGAGCTGCTCCTGAAGAAGGTCGACGGCGCGGGGAATTCCGCCGAGCAGACCATTGAAGTTCCTGCGAACCAGATGGTCGACGTAGACGATGATCTGTTCAAGGGGCTCGATTTCGTTGCGCCCCGCCGCAACTACGTCGGAGCACGGTTGCGGTTCCGGGGATCCGAGGAGCCATTCATCAGTGCCGTGGTAACCACCGACCAGAGGCCGGCGAGCAGGTCGGTCGCCTCCAGCCCGCACAGGCGTGGGATCACCGCAGGCAACTACCACACGCTGGTGCCTGGCTGGACCGACGACTATGCGGCAAGCAAGCGCGCCGTGGCGATGGGAGCGATCGCCTCCGACAGCTCGACGGTTACCTTCTGCGCTCTGAACATCGGGCCCAAGACCGCGCGCATCAAAGTGGTGGTGCGGCGCGCCGACGGCAGCCGGGTCTTTTCCACGACCATCAACGTCGGGCCCAACCAGACCGTAGATGTTCCGTTTCCGCGGCGGGCCAAGGGCGACGACCTGTACGTCGACGCGCGCATATCGAAGTCGGGACCGGTGTTCACCTATCTGCTGGAGGAGCGCGACACGGGCGAGATCAACTACATCCCGGGGATTGCAGTTAAGTAGTCCCTACTCGGCAGGCGCAGCTCATGAGGCAGCGACACTTCATCGACACCCACAAGGTCGCCACCGGTCCCGCCGTGCTCGGCATGATGGCCTGGCACTCCTCCTGGGATCACCTCACCGCATGGATCTACCTCGCGCTGCACGGCACCTACGGCCTGCTCTGGGTCTGGAAGAGCCGGTCCTTTCCCGACAAGAGCTGGGAGGAGCGCTGCTCGGTCGCCTACGGGCTCATGATCTGGGCCGGGCTATCCCTTTACTGGATCGCCCCGTGGATCGTGACCTCCGCTCGCGTCGAGCCTCCCCACTGGTACCTCGCCGCCTGCATCACGCTCTGGGGCCTCGGAGTGTTCCTGCACTTCGCCTCCGACATGCACAAGAACATCGCCCTGCAGCTGCGGCCCGAGCAGCTGGTACACATCGGCCTCTGGGCCCGCTGCCGCAATCCCAACTACCTGGGCGAGCTGTTCATCTACCTGGGCTTCGGCCTGCTCGCCATGCACTGGCTACCGGTGGTGGTGATCGCCCTGTTCCTGGTGGCGGTGTGGATACCCAACATGCTGAAGAAAGACCGCTCGCTGGCGCGCTACCCGGAGTTCGAGGCCTACAAGGCGCGCAGCTGGCTCTTGCTGCCACCGCTGATCTGACCCAGGCGGGGTCCCGGATCGCCCTACCTCGTCGCCATGCCCACCGCGCCGGCCTCTTCCGGTAGACCCTCTTCCTCACCGAGAGACGTCAACGATCCGTCGGACTCGATCGCAAACGCTCCTATCGTGCCGTTACCCGCGTTGGTCACGTACAAAAAGCGACCGCCGCGAGAAATGGCCAAGTCGTTTGGACCCAGTCCCGGAATCGCGGCCGCGCCGTCGAGGAGCTCGAGTTGCCCGCTATTGGCGTCGACTTTGTAGCCACTGACGGTGCCGGAGTCCCTGTTGGTCGTGTAGGTGAGGCCGCTCTTGCTGTCATGGGCGAGCGCGCCGGTCCCGGTCTGGGAGTTGTCCACCGAACCCGAGATCACATTCAGCGCTCCGTTGGGTCCCACCCGGTACGACGACACGGCCCCCGCCGCGTTCGTCCCGACCGGGAAGTTGCCGAACGCCTCGGCTACGAGCAGCCGGCCCCTCTTTGCGAAGGCGAAGCCGAAGGGCGTGTTGCCGTTGGAGACGTTGATCACCGGGTTGGCGCTGGGAGAGCCGAACTGACTCATGCCGTAGACGCGAATGCTGTTGTCGCCCTTGACCGTCACGGCCAGCAGGGTACCGGCAGGATTGAAACTGACCTGCGCGGGAGAGACGAGAAAGAACGGCGGGTTGTCCCCATTCAAGTTCAGGTCCCGTGTCGTTCCGGCAAGTGGTTCGAGCCTGTCCTCGGCGAAGTTGAACCCGGTGATGTTGGCTGAACCCCCGGTGTTGAGAACGAAGAGCCATCCCTTCGCCATAGTCAGGCTCGCAGGGG
This sequence comes from Acidobacteriota bacterium, assembly GCA_965197275.1. GTDB lineage: Bacteria > Acidobacteriota > UBA890 > UBA890 > WLXD01 > DASCOT01. The sequence goes on along the minus strand of CBDAMQ010000027.1, from coordinate 52,238 downwards.
CCTGCCCGCCCGATTTGATCGTCTGAACGACTTCCAGCCCCGACTTGCTGGCGCGCATGACCGTGATGGTGTTGCTCTTCGAGTTGGCGGCGAACAGCCAGCGACCGCTCTTGGTGACCAGGAGGGACTTCCCCGCGCCGAGCCCGTTCGGGATGTCAAAGCCACGGCCACCAGTGCGGAAGTCTGCGAAATGGGTTAGTGATCCATCCGCGTTGCGGTCGAACACGACGATCTCGTTCTGGCGCTGGTCGCTCATTGCGTAGACGCGATCGCGCCAGCCAGCTTCGGCCGGCGAGTAGCTCGCTGCCGCAACCAGCATGCCGAGGGTTAAACTCGGTACGAGTATCTTGCGATGCACGTTCAACCTCCTTGCGGTGTCGAGTCGTCTCGTCTTGCGTGCGTGTTGACGCGCGGCGCGGACGGCGAACCCTGTATTTGACCGTCGCGCTGACCGTCTTGCTGGCCGCCTGGACCGGCTGGAGTGCACGGTCACTCCGACCGCGGCGACGACAACTATCCGATCAGCTATCCTTCCCGAGCACTCATCGGTGCTCGACAGGCACACGCAGTAGCTTCCCATCGACGCAACACAGGTACCACAGGGAGAACCACTTTGGGCAAGGGTGACCGGCGCACCAAGCGCGGCAAGATCTTCAAGGGGTCGCACGGCAAGACGCGGCCGAAGGGCTCGGGCAACAAGAAGAAGACCAGCGGCTCCAAGAAGTAGGGAGTCGCAATGAGCGACATTCCGGCAACCGACCTCATGGCCGGCAAGAAGGGCCTGATCGTCGGGGTAGCCAACCAACGTTCTATCGCCTGGGGCATCGCCCGCCGCGCCGCCGCGGCCGGGGCGCAATTGGCGTTCACTTATCAGGGCGAGGCGCTGCTCAAGCGCGTGCAGCCGCTGGCCGAGTCGATCGGCAGCGACGTTCTGGTGCCGATGGACGTCACCGAAGAGAAGCAAGTGGACGAGGCCTTCGCCCAGGTCCGTGAGGGTCTCGGCGGCCTCGACTTCCTGGTGCACTCCATCGCCTACGCCGAACGCGAGGACCTCAAGCGCCGTACCATCGACACCTCGCGCGCCGGCTTCCTCAAGGCGATGGAGATCAGCGTGTACTCGCTGCTGCTGCTGGCCCGCAAGGCCGAGCCGCTAATGACCGACGGCGGCAGCATCGTGGCGATGACCTACCACGGCTCCGTAAAGGCCGTGCCCAACTACAACGTCATGGGCATCGCCAAGGCCGGCCTCGAGTCCGCCGTCCGCTACCTGGCGCTCGACCTGGGTGAAAAGAACATCCGCATAAACGCCATCTCGGCCGGACCCATCAAGACGCTCGCCGCCTCGGGCGTGTCCGGACTCCGCGCCATGCTCGCCGCCTCGGCGGCGCGCGCCCCGCTACGTCGCAACGTCGATACCGACGATGTCGGCGCCGCCGGGCTGTATCTGCTCTCCGACCTCGCCAAGGGCGTAACCGGCGAGGTGCACTACGTCGACGCGGGGCTCAGCACCACGGCGATGTAGGGTCTGGACCCGCGCTCGCTTTGGACCATCGGGCCGAGTCGCAGCTCATCGAAACGGTCGGGGCCGGTTTGCCCCGCGACCCGAAGGACGAAAAGGATCGGAATCCGTCCGCGTGCTCCGTTCCTTGTGCAGCGCTGAGCGTCGAGTGCGCCAAGGAGGGCAGGAATGGACCAAGAGCAGAAGCTGCAGCTGGTCAAGCGACACGCGCCGATTCTGTGGTTGCATCGTAACGAGGCGTTCCACCCCGTCGATGCCCAGCGGATGGTCGACTATTGCGACCTGTACCGGAGGCGGAAGAAATCCACCGACGTGAAGGCCGCGTCGCAGCCGCAGACCCTCGAGGAGCTGGCGCAGGTCTCCAACTCCAAGAACTGCTATCTGAAGATGCCGGTGCTCGATGCCGTCGACTTCCGCATTCCCGATGGCGTGCACGGTCACACTGACCTGCCCCAAGTGTTTGGGCCACTTCGTAACTCATAGAATCGGTGCTGACAAGAGATTGTTGGAGCCGGCGAAGCGAAGCGCAGCCGGCTGCAACAACGTCGCTTCCGGCGCAGGCGGCTGATAACCCAATGAGCTATGGGGTCGCACCTGGTTGTATTCGCGCCGCCAGCGTTGCACCAAGCTTTCCGCCTCTTTGAGCGTGTAGAAGATCTCGCCGTTCAGCAGCTCGTCTCGTAGCTTGCCGTTACACGAAGCTCTCCACGTAGCCGTTTTCCCAAGGCGAGAGGACCGGGCTCAATGAACAGCGTCTTCACACCGATTCGCTCGAGCCATTCACGCACCGCCCGAGAAGTGAACTCCGGTCCGTTGTCGGAGCGGATGTGATCGGCAACACCCCGGTTCACGAACAGCTCAGCGAGTCGCTCCAGCACGTTCTCGGAGTTGAGCCTGCGTGCTACATCGATTGCCAAGCACTCTCTGGTGTACTCATCCACGATTGTCAGTAGACGAAACGCTCGCCCGTCGTGAGTTCGTTCGTGCACGAAGTCATAGGCCCAGACGTGATCTTTCCTCTCCGAGCCGCAGCCGCACGCACGATCCATCATTGAGCCACCAGCGTCCGCGCTTGGCCTGCTTTTTCGGTACCTTCAGCCCCTCACGACGCCATAACCGTTCGACCCTCTTGTGATTCACTCGCCACCCCTCACGCACCAACAGCGCCGTGATCCGCCGGTACCCATAGCGCCCGTACTGCGTCGCCAGCTGGGTCATCCGCTCCACCAGTGCCTTCTCCTCCTGCGGCACCTTGGGCCGATACTGCTGCGTGGAACGTACCTGGCCTGGAGTTGACCCGGTTTCGTGGACACCTTATGGCTAGGGCCAAAGGAGTCCGCTTCGATGCGAAGAACACGACCACCGTATCCGCCCGAGTTTCGCCGGCAGATCGTTGAGCTGGCGCGAGCAGGGCGCAGCGTGCAGGAGCTTGCCGAGGAGTTCGAGCCCTCGTACTGGACGATCCGCACATGGATCAAGCAAGCGGACCGAGATGACGGGCTCAGTGCCAACGGGCTGACGAGCGAGGACCGAGAAGAACTACGACGGCTACGCCGAGAGAACCGCCAGTTGAAAACGGAGCGGGAGATCCTGGCAAAAGCCGCGGCCTGGTTGTCTCGGGAGACCGGCACGGTACCCAAGAAGTCTTCGGGTTCGTGAGAGCTCGCCAGGCCTGCTACCGGATCGCCACGATGTGCCGAGTGCTGGAGGTCTCCACCAGCGGCTACTACGCGTGGCGCGACCGCCCGATCAGCGCTCGAGCGCGACGTGACGCTCAGCTGCGAGCTCGCATCGAGACGATCCAGCAGGCCAGCCGTGCCACCTACGGCATGCCCCGGGTGCATGCCGAACTGGCAGCCGACGGTGTCCGGGTGGGACGTAAGCGAGTGGCTCGTCTGATGAGCCAGGCAGGGCTTGAAGGCGTCAGCCGACGGCGCCGTGTTCGAACGACGCGTCGAGGCTCCGATGCACGGCCAGTACCGGATCTGGTGAATCGGGACTTCACGGCCGATGCGCCCGATCGTCTCTGGGTCGCCGACATCACGTACGTGTCGACATGGTCTGGGTTCTTGTACCTGGCGATCGTGATGGATGCCTTCAGTCGTCGGGTGGTGGGCTGGTCGATGGCCAATCACCTGCGCGCCGAGTTGGTGCTCGAAGCACTCAACATGGCGATCTGGCAACGCCGTCCTGACAGCGTCATCCACCACTCCGATCAGGGCACGCAGTACACCTCGATCGCCTTTGGCAAGCGGTGCCGTCAACTCCGCGTGCGTCCCTCGACCGGGTCAGCTCGCGACTGCTACGACAACGCCCTGGCCGAGAGCTTCTTCGCGACGCTCGAGACGGAGTTACTGTGGCGGGAGCGCTTCAAGAGCCAGGCCGAAGCGCGGATGGCAGTGTTCGAGTTCATCGAGGGGTTCTACAACCCGCGCCGTCGCCACTCCGCGCTCGACAACGTGTCCCCGATCGTCTACGAGAGGAGGTACTCCGAGACCCGATCTTCGGCGGTGGAAACTGCCGTGTCGTCGTGCTACTTCGCTCGTCGTCCGCGGTCCTCGCCACGGTGTGTCACACGTCAAGAGTTGAGCGACCCTCGGAAAAGGATCCCACAGGCTGTTTCTAGGGCCAACGCCATTAGGTTGAAATTTGCTTGGGAGGCAGCCCGTGACTCGCTACACATTGCCTTTGCTGTTCGCCATCGGTGCCCTCTTCGGTACCAGCTCTCCAGTTGCAGCGGGCGAAGATCCAGGCGCTCGGAGCGGTAAGATCGGCGCTGGAGTCGCGGTTCGGACCGATGGGACCCGGATCACGATTGAAGTTGATTGGCGTGAATATCTCCAGGCCGATTTGGCGGCCGACGCGCGAGATTTCTCCATCGAGAAGTTCAACGTTCCGAAGAACTCGATCGTTACGATTCACCACCGCCACTTCAATTTCATCAACTACAAAGTCAAGCAGCTTAAGTCCGTCGAGGTTGTCGAAGCGGCGCAAGCTGTGGAATCCCTTTGGAAGGAGCTGTTCGGCTTAAGTTCGATTCTCCAACCAGGCGGCGGTTTCTTCGGTGTTTCGCGACAGGACGAGGAGGCCCAACAAGAAGTCCTGGAAATAAGAAGTCCTGGAAATCAAGAACTTCTATACGGCGTTACGCCTGTGGAGATTGAGCCTGCGAACGACGAAGACCTCGGTCGGCACCGCATCTAACGCCTTTGCCGACAGTATCGCCCTCTCCGAAACGGAACTTGAAGACGTGACAGGATCCGTAACTGGTTTCGTGCAGAAGCTCTCCGATCTTAGCGAGCAACGGGTCGAAACAGAGAGTGAACTCGCCAAGGCCAGCAGTGCACTTCTCACCAATCCAGCCGGCTATTTCATGCTTGAGCGGGCGTTCAACGATCTCGAGCGCGACCATGAAGCAGTGTCTCGCACGATCAGAGCCTACATTCGAAGTGCCCGCCTTACCCTCCGCGGCAGCTCGCAACGAGTGAACGAGATCGACAAGACCACCGGAAAGGAGTCCGTGATCGTCTCGGGCCAGATCGTCACAGACAGCCTCATCCCTGTCTTGATCTCCGATCAAGGCGAAACGGAGCAGACAGAACAACTTACGTTAACGTTCTACGTACGCTCAGACCTTCCCTTGCTCATGCATATCGGTTTCGCATTCAGCTCCCTAAAGCAGGCATCTTTCGAAAAGGTACGATCCCTCGAGCAACGCGACTTCTTTGCGATCGATCAAAACGAGACGGGTACTGGCGATCTCGCGCTGTTCCTCAGCTATGAGTTTCACCGCTGGGGACAGAACGACAAACACGGGGTTGCGGGCACACTAGGCACATTGTATAGCTCACCAGACACGTCGATCCTGGCCGGGATCTCCGGGCGCTTCTTTAGCCGTTTTCTTGTGACCGCCGGTGTCCAATCACTTGATGTCATACAAGGCGCGAGCCCGTTCGTCGAACGTCTGGGTGAGGAACTCGAGACACGGACATTATTCGGCACCTTCTTTTCAAAGCGGCAGTGGGAACCATTCGTCGGACTGTCGATCCGCCTTTTCTGAGACAAGCTCAGGACGCCCTACTGACACACGCGCGGAGGTCCAATGAAGCTCTGGTTCATCGTGGGATTGGGTATCATGCTGCCGACCATGGACGCGAGTCGCGCGCGCGTGGTCGCTGGTCCTGACGTATGGCAAGTACGCGCCGCAAGCAAGGTGGGATCGGCGATCCTAATCGATCGACGCGGGTACTTCCTGACCGCAAGTCACAACGTCCACACGGGCACCGGCGCCGACGCATACGAGAAAGCCGCGAAGGCCACGGTGTCCTACGTTACGACCGACGGGGAGAATCGAGAGTTCGAAGCATCGGTTTTGACGGAGTCCGATCGGTGCAAGAGCTTGGCGAGCAGATCAGAGGGCGGCAATTGCGACAGTGGGTTGGATATGGTGCTACTCAAGGCGGCAGCCTTCCCGGCACCAAGTATAGCTTCGTATCGAGTGCATGACCTAAATCTCAGCCCACTGTTCAGGAGTACGCATCGAAGAATCCGAGGGGCCACGCTCTTCGGCTACGGGACGGAAGGGCTTGGTAGCTCGGTGTCAAGGAGCGGCGATCTCTTTCTGAAGCGCAGCGGCAGCATCAGTCTGTACGCCGGCTCCATCGGCATAACGCATGGATACAGCGGCGGGCCAGCGCTCGACCCAGTCAGCGGCCGTGTCGTCGCTATTACGTATCGTGGACTTTGGAAGGACCTCGACATCAAGGACACGTTCGAGATCCCCTCGAACGCCGTGGAAGCCCTGCCCGTCGCCTACCTTTGGCCGGTGATCAAGGAAACGAGTGCCATCGAGATGGACCCGGAGATGGAAGTTCTGGAGAAGGCTGTACGTTCCGGACAGCTGACTGCGCAAGAACTAGGCGATCGAATCGCGGTTGACAGCACGACGAACCTCCAGTTCGTCCAGCTCGTGAGGCTGATTTTTTCGGATAATTCGAAGCCCGCCCCTCCAGAACGGCTTGTGGAAGAGCTTTTTGCTGCCTGTTCCGCGCGTAGTCTGACGAACGACTGTGCGGACATTCCGTTTGAGTATAGTAGCGATGACTGGACACGCCGACTGATTGTCGGGGTGGAAGCGGCACGCGCATTGCGCGACAACGACGATCCCGAGTTCGTGGGAACAAGACTGGCTGGGGTCGCGTACGATGCTCTTTCGCCGAGCACATTGAGGGCAGCAGCTAAAGCTCGAGTTGACGTGACGCTTTTCTCGGAAGCCAGCCTAGAGTTGGGTTTGCGTTATCGTAAAGAAGGAGCGGTGGCTGAAGCAGCTAAGTGGATCAGCCTTTCTTATTCGCTAGAGCCAACACCCGAGGCGGGCCGGGAGCTTGCAGATACAATGGAGGTTGGGGGAAACGATCACATCGCCGCCCTACTCTATGCCGATGTCTACCGGGATACCGAGCAGCCTACCTTCAGTCAGTTCGGCCTCTCGCACGGAGAGGGCGGAACAAGCTACGGATTCGAGGATATCAACGATCGGTATCGGTTAGCGCTAACCGGAGTGGATGAGAGCGTTCTCGCGCGCTATCCCAGCTTGGTCCAATTTGAGATCAGTGAATACCGGTACGCCACCGGCCTTCGAAATGAGCTGTCAGAACGCCTTCAGGTAGCGCTGGGGCCCGACGGAATCGCAATCGCATCCGAGTACGTCGGCAGCAGTTGAGTAGTGCCCCCCAGCGCACTGCGACAAGGGCATCGGGGATCTCCAGCATTACCATGAGCGGCTGCATTAGCGTCGTCCCCTGGCGAAGCGAGACTCTGAATTCGCTGATCAGCCCGAGCCGCCACAGTGTGGTCCTCGTTCGTCAAGGCGGCGAGAATGTTCTACTAACGTGCGCCGAGTCGTACCATAGAGTGGGGTGCTGGCAAATGCGCGACGCGCGGCGAGACCACAGCGACTCGACAGCGCGACGAGCAACACCGTAATAGAGGGTACCCGTCGCATGGATCGATCTACCTAAGGGTCGGTCAGATAGCACTACAGTCCGATCGCTCGTGAACCCTCGCGAAGAGCGAAACATGTCCGGTCCAATCGCCGCCGGCGTGGAATTGCCGCGAGGTCGCTGCGGACTTCACAAAGAATGCGGACCTCCGCAAGATCGAGATCCCAGGCTCAGCCTTAGCCCTCGATCCAGCAGTGGAACTGCAATTCCATCTCGCGGATCTGGAAGCGGTTGCGCTGGTAGAAGTTCAGCGCTCTGGGATTGCGCCCTTCCACCGTCACCACCACGTTGGGACGGCCGGCCTGCTGGTGGTGATGCAGCGCTGCTTTGACCAGGGCGGATCCGATGCCGGTGCCGGCGGCGCTGTCGCGCACGCCCACCATCTTCAACGCGCCGGAGGTGGCGCCGGCGGAGGAGCAGGTGGCCAGGCCAACGGGCACCCCGTCGCGGCGGGCAACGAGGGTGATCTCGGCGCGGCCGGCGCAGTAGTCCTGGATCTTTCGGGCGTAGTAGAGGCGGGCGGCGTCCTCGTCGAATGACGGGTCGAGGTTGAAGCGACTGTAAGTGCTGAGATCGTGTGCGATGGCGATCAGGTGGGGCATGTCCTCGGGGCGATAGGGGCTGATGTCGATCGCCGTGGGCTCGTCGGGCTCCGGGGCGGCGGGGTCGAGGCGGGCCTTGAGGGTGACGCGCACATCAAGCGGGGCGAAGCCGGCCTGGGCGGCCTCTTTGAGCGCCCCGCCGTCGGATATGCCGCAGGCGAGGTACAGGCAGCGGTAGCCCTGCTCGCGCGCCTGCTGGGGCAGCTCGGCGGGCTGGAACTGGCGCGGGTAGACGCGGCCGATGCGGAAGCCGAAGAACTCGGAGTCCCAGGGCAGCGGCTCGATGCTTCGGGAATGGGGGCTCATGGGGCAAATTCCAGGATCGACTCGATCACGGCGTTTTGATCGGATTCCGACAGGTCGTTGTAGAAGGGTAACCGCAACAGGCGGTCGGCGACCGACTCGGTCACCGGGCAGTCCCCTTCCCTACCCCCCATGCGCTGGCCCCGGGCGGCGGCCCAGTCGCCCAGGGCCTCGTCGTAGCGCTGCCAGATGCCGCGGCGGGCGGCTTGGATGCGCTCGTGCGCCTGCAGCTGCGCGAGCAGGAATGCGGCGAGGATCTCCGACGGCGGATAGCTGGAGCCCAGGTCGACCCAGGTGTACTTGTCGATCTCGCCGCGGAAGAAGCGCGCCCGGTCGGTGCCCTTCTCGCGAATGATCTCGGCGCGATCGACCAGGTCGGGGTCGTTGACGACCAGCGCCCCGCCCTCGCCACAGGTGAAGTTCTTGGTGGAGTGGAAGCTCAGGGTCGAGAGGCGGCCGAGGGTGCCGAGGGGCCGGCCATTGTAGGCGCCCAGCAGGCCGTGGGCGTTGTCTTCGATCACGTCGAGGCTGTGGCGGAAGGCAATCTGCTCGATGGTGTCCATCTCACAGGCAACACCGCCGTAATGCACCGGAACGATCGCTCGAGTTTGGGGGCCGATGAGCCGCTCCAGCTTGGTCTCGTCGAGGTTGAGCGTGTCGGGGCGGATATCGACAAAGCGCGGCACCGCACCGCGCAGCGCGAAGGCGTTGGCAGTGGAGACGAAGGTGAACGACGGCATGATGATCTCGTCGCCCGGCTGCAGGCTCAGCAGCAGCGCGCTCATCTCCAGCGCGTGGGTGCACGAGGTGGTGAGCATGACGCGCCGGTCGCCGCCGAGGAGCTGCTCGAGCAGCTGCTCGCAGCGGCGGCCGTACTCGCCGTTGCCAACGATCTGCCCGGCCTGGATGGCGGCGCCGATGTTATCGAGCTCGGCGCCCGCCAGCGCGGTGCGGTTGAAGGGAATCTGGTAGGGCGGGCGATCGGCCGTCATCGGAAGCGCTCAGGAGCGGGGCTCGGGCGGCGGTGCCCGGGAGCGGCATTCTACAACCGCGCTGCCAGAGTCGGCTTCAGGTCCAGATCAGGAACGATCGGCGCCTGCTTGATCCACTGATGGATCGTCCACGAGCCGCTTCGAGAGTTGCTTTCAGCGATTCGTAAGGTGTTTTCGGTTCTTCCTAGGGAGTTGTGATCGGGCTCCCGGCATCGTGCCGGCATGAGCAAACCAAATGCAGAACAGACCGTCAGTTCCATCCGAGCAATCCACACCGACGCCTTGATTATCGGATCCGGTTTCGGTGGAGCCGCACCAGCCTTGCGCTTGGCCGAAGCCGGTCTTCGCGTGCACGTGGTGGAGAGGGGGCCGCGAATCGGCGCAGCGCAGATCCGTCGGACACAGGATCCGACCTACCTGCGCGAGCACATTCGAAGCACCGGAGGCGACGAGATAAGCCTCACCCATGTGAACGCCTATGGGGGTGCCGCGCCGTTCTACGAGATGGTGTCGCTACGATCGCCGGCCGCAGCTTTCCGTCAGCGATCGGAGACGGGAACGCGGCTGTGGCCGGACGGTCTGGATCGCGCTGCCCTCGACCTCTACTACGCCCGCGCTGAGCAGACCATGGGCGTACGGCAGCTCGATAGCAACCGGATCCCGAAGACCGGTCAGGTGTTCGCGCAGTTGATGCAGGATGCCGGCCACGATTGCACGCGTCTGCCGATGGCGATTGGCAACTGCATGGGCTCGGGGTTCTGTGTGACCGGCTGTGTATTCGGCGCCAAGCGCGGACCGGATATGACCTACCTGCCGCGGGCAGAGGCGGCCGGCGCCGAGATTCGAACCGGTTGGGTGGCGCGAACCATCCGGCCGCTTCGCGGCGCCGAGAAGGCACCTGGCAGCGGACCGATCGAGGACGTTCCCTACCGTTATGACGTGGTATGCGTCGAGGCCGATGCCGATCCGGCTCGCTACCGACGCGTTACGTATCGAACCAAGTTGCTGATCCTGGCCTCCGGCACCGTCGGAACCGCAGGTTTCCTGTTGCGCAACCGGGACACGTTGCGGCACATGAGTCGGCATGTCGGTCGCAACGTTGCCCTCAACGTCAGCTCGAAGGTAGTGGCATTGCTGCCGGCCTCGTACCCCGATGTGGACAACTTCAGCGGCCAGTCGATCCCAGGGGTCGTCAGCTACTCATTGCTCGAATCGCGCGGCCTCGTGACCTTCCCGGCAAAACCGCTGCCGGTGCAGTTGCTGGCTTCGGCTCGTTTGCGCGTAGCGGCGGAGGATCATCCCGGCGAGTACTGGGGACCGGACAACGTGGCGTTCATGAAACGGTACCGTCGCCGAGCGCTCGTTCTCGTCGGCCTGGCGGTCGCACCGCCGCTGGCGGAGATCCGCTGTCGCCCAGGCGAGGGGGTGAAACCCGACAAGCTGAGCGTTCGCGTTCAGAGCGAGTTGGCGCTCGAAGTGATGCAGCGTCGCGACGCCGCCAACTGCGCGACGCTGCGGGAGTTGCTGCGCCGTGCCGGATGCCAGCTCGTCGACTTGACCCTGAGGAAGCTGGACGGATCGGCGAAAGGGAAGCGCCAGTTCGGTGGAGCGCACCACGTCGGCTCGTGCCGCATGGGTGCCTCCGCCGCCGAAGGCGCGGTGGACAGCGCCGGCGAGCTCTTCGGGCATCCCGGGATTCATGTCACCGACGGGTCGGCGATCCCGGCCGCGCCCGGCGTCAACCCGAGCCTCACGATTCTCGCCAACGCGGAGCGCATCGCCGAGACGCTTTGTGCTCGCTACACGAGCGGAGAGAGAACATGAACGTCGCCGACACTCCGTTGGAACCACCGAACCGCGCACATCGATCGGTCGAACCAACCCAGTTAGATCGGCGCCGGGCGCTGGCGCTCCTGGGCATGGCAGCGGCCGGGCTGGCGACGCCAGGTTGCCTCGTGTTGGACCGCGTCTTGTCGCGCTATCGCGGCATGCTGCGCGACAACCGACCCTTGGAAGAAGCCGTGTATCGGGGGCTTGTCGACGCCATCATCCCGGGACTCGACGCGAGAACACTCGACTCGCCGAACCTGGTGCGAGTGTTCTTCGACGAGGATTTGCCGTTCGCTGACTATCACCTCGACATGTCAGCGCACCTGTGCAAGTCAGCAGCGAAGCACTGTGACGAGTGGCGCTACCACAGGCTGAACCCCGAGCGCCGTCGCGAGGTCATCCGACGAGGCATCGAGTCGGGCGGGCTTGTGCAGCGCCTCTACGAGGGAACGGTGTTCATCACCCAGGTGGCGACCTACGCCAACATCTACGATGATGCGCGCGGTTGCCGGTTGATCGACTACGACGGCGCCTCCGGCAAGCTCGACTGGAGGCGGATGTCCTACCCGGATCTGCCGGATCGCTACGCCGCCGACATTCGCTGCCCGGGCGGACAGCCTGGCTAGGCCTGGCTCGCGACTCGTCGCTAGCATCGGGTGGGTCGAACTGTGTCGTGCGACGGAGGGGCGATCGGCCATCATCGGAAGCGCTCAGGGGCGGGGCTCGGGCGGCGGTGCCCGGGAGCGGCATTCTACAACCGCCCATCGAGCTGAAACTTTCGCCCCGCCGGTAGCAAACTCAGTAGCAGCGACGCGAGGGGTGCCTCGTGCGCATTCTGCGATTCCGTCCTCGGCACGTCTACGGCCGACAAACACTGCTTCCGCGCAGCTCTGTTCCGCAGCTTTCTTCCGCGCTAGGGTCCCCCTGATGATCGGCGAAACTCTCGGCAAGTACCGCATCGACGCCAAGCTCGGCTCCGGCGGCATGGCGCGCGTGTTCCGCGCCCGCCACGTGCACCTGGAGCGTGAAGTGGCGATCAAGCTGCTGCACGCGCACCTGTCCGACGACGAGGCGCTGCGCGAGCGGTTTCTGCGCGAGGCGCAGGCGATCGCCACCCTGCGACATCCAGGCATCGTGCAGATCTACGACTTCGATGTGGACGACGGGGTCTGCTACATCGCCATGGAGTTTCTGAGCGGCGAGAGCCTGGAGGAGCGCGCGGTGGAGCGCGCCGTGGACGGTCGGGCCCCCTTCGCCGTGAACGAGGCGCTGCAGATCATCATGTCGGTGGGGGTGGCGCTGGCACACGCCCACCGGGCGGGCATCGTGCACCCCGATGTGAAGCCGTCGAACGTGATGCTCACCGACGACGGGCGCACGGTGCTCACCGATTTCGGCCTCGCCACGGTGCTCGATCAAACGCGCATGACGATGGAGGGCAAGTCGGCCGGCACGCCGTCGTACATGGCGCCGGAGCAGGCAATGGGCGAGCGCGGCGACCACCGCGCCGACATTTATTCCCTAGGCATCATGGCCTACGAGCTGCTGGCCGGGGAGCGGCCGTTCCAGTCGGACACGCTGGCGGGAATGCTGCACAAGCACCTGCAGGAGCCGCCGCCGCCGCTGGCGACCAAGGTACCCGGGCTGGCAGAGCACATCGTCGCCGCCATCGAGCACGCGCTCGCCAAGCGTCCCGCGAATCGCTTCGGCTCGGTGGACGAGATGGTGGCAGCGCTGAAGGGAGCACCGATGAGCGCGCCGGTCGATAGCACCGTTACCGGTGACATGATGATCGACAGCACGGTTACCGACAGCGCCGCTACGGCGCCCGTCATGTCGACCGACGAGATCGCGGCGGCGGTGGGAGCGGTCCAACCGGGCGGTGACGGCGCCGCGTCGAGGCAGCGGCTGGTCATCGGCCTGGGAGCGCTGGCGCTGACCCTGCTGGCCGGATGGTGGGCACTGGGGAGTCTGGCCGGCAGCGGAGGTGGCATCGCGCCCGGCGACCTGCCCGACGACCCGGATGCGCTGCCGTCGATGGCGGCGCCTGCCGAGCCCGAGATCCCGTCGATGGCGCCGATGCCGCCGTGGACCGACTCGTTCGACGACAACGCCCACGAGTGGGACCTGAGCACCGGCCCGGTGTCGCGGGCGCTGGTCGACGGCGCCTACCAGATCGAGCTGCGGGTCGGCAGCCAGGCAGTCTCCTCCACGGCGCATGGCGGCGGCCACTTCGGCGACGTGCAGTTCTCCAGCGATGGCACCCTCGCCGAGGGCCAACCGGAGAGCGGCTACGGGCTGATGTTCCGGCGCGTCGACGAGCGCAACTACTACGTGTTCGCGGTCAACGGCCTGGGGCAATGGAGCGTATGGGCGCTGCAGGACGGCGCCTGGCGCGAGCTGCGCAACGGAGCCTCGCCCTGGACCGACCACGAGGCGATTCGTCGCGACGGCACCAACCGGCTGGCGGTGCAGGCGGCAGGCAACTCGATCACCGTCTCGGTGAACGAGGTCGAGCTCGGAACGTTGCTCGACGACACCTTCGCCGACGGTTACCTCGGCTACTACGCCGCCTCGTCGCGTAGCGCCGGCAGTCCGCTGACGCGGGCACGCTTCGACAACGCCAGCGTGATGCCGCTGAAGGCGGACGACGCCGAGGCGCCGGCGGCCGCGGTGCCGCCACAACGCTGATCGTCGCCGCATCTGACACCTGCAGCCCACAGCACGCCGCCAGCACCGCCGGGCAGCGATTGCGGGCTCGGAGCCTCCGGACCGCCGCCCGGGCGATACACTCAGTGGTGCTGGCGCGGGAAGGCCCGCGACGACTGCCCCCCCGATGCGATCCAGGCACGTGCGATCCAGGCAATGATCCGAACCGCCCCGATCCTACTTCTCTGCCTGCTGCTGGCAGCCAGCGGCTGCACCGCCGCGCCCCCGGGCGGCATCGTGCTGGTGGTCGTCGACACGCTGCGCGCCGACCACATGAGCCTGTACGACTACGAGCGCCCGACGACGCCGCACATCGATCGGCTGTCGGCGAGCGCCAGCGTGTTCGAGCATGCCTACTCGGCCTCGTCGTGGACGCTGCCGGGGACGGCCAGCATCCTCACCGGGCTGTACCCGAACGCCCATGGCGCCGGCACCTCCGAGCATCGGCGGCTGCGCGACGGCGTGCTCACGCTGGCGCAGTACCTGTCGGGGGCGGGATACTCGACCGGCGCGATCGTCAACGTGTCTTTCCTGAGCCCGTTGTTCGGGATGGCGGCGGGATTCGACAGCTACGACCTGGCGGAGGCGACGGCGAACGAGCTCCGGCTCGCCGATGAGAGCCTCGACGATGCCCTGCAGTGGCTCGATGCGCGCGACCCGTCGCGGCCGTTCTTCCTGCTCCTGCACGTGTTCGACGTACACCATCAGTTCAATGCTCCGGAGCCGGCCCGCGGCACATTCACCGATGCGTTCGCCGACCGCTACGGCGACACTCTCGCCACTCTCGAGAGCCGCGAGGCGGCGGAGCAAGCAGGAGACGTGGAGTTCATCAAGGCGGCCTACGACGAGGAAATCCTTTCGGTCGACTCCCAGATCGGACGGCTGTTCGAGGCGCTGCAGGAGCGCGATCTGAGCGCCACCACGTGGGTGGCGCTGACCTCCGACCACGGCGAGGCGTTCCGCGGCGAGCATTACCACCAGGGGCACGGCAGGTCGCTGTACAACGAGGTGATGCGGGTGCCGTTGATCCTCTGGGGACCCGGGGTTCCGGCCGGAGTGCGTTACGCGGAGCCGGTATCGACGGTGGACATCGTGCCGACGCTGCTGGACATGGCGGCACTGGAAGTACCGCAGCTGTCGGGCGGCTCCCTGGTTCCGCTGCTGTCTGGCGGGGCGCCACCCTCGCGCCCGATCTTCGCGCGCAGCAACTACTACGGACTCGAGCTGGAAGCGATGGTCGAGTGGCCCTACAAGATGGTGGTCAACCGCACCGCCCGCTCGCCGGCGATCTTCGACCTCAGCACGGACCCGGGCGAGGAGGTGGCGCTCCACGATCCCGACGACGCGCGCCTGACGCGGATATCGCGACGCCTACTACGCCAGATGCGCGAGATCCGCCGCGACCGCGAGGGCGCCGCAGTGGAGCTTTCGCCAGAGCTCGAGCGCCAGCTGCGAGCGCTGGGCTATATCCAGTAGGCCTACCGCTTCCTGAGAAGCTATCTCTCTGGATGCAGGACTCAGCGGCGGAAGGCTCGGCCGGTTAGGTTGACAGTGCCCCTACTGGGACGGCACCTCGTCCGTAATGGAGGTTCTTCGCCGGGCGCGGCTTCGAACGACGAGCTGCTCCCGGACCGCTCGATGCGCCTCGTCGATGGCTGCGTCCGTATGCGAGGAGGCAGCGGCATCGGAGTTGGCGATGGAAATCCGACCGAATCGCCGCCTGCCGACCACACACGGCCGATCGTCGGGGGCGAACAGCGCCCACTCGATCGGATCGTCCAGGGTGTTGTAGTGATAGGCAGGACCGTGCGGCCAGCGATTCACTGTGATCGCTTCGATGTCGCGGGCCGGTTCGAAACCCCCACTCTGTAGGGTTCGACCGAGTTGGTCCCGGATGTTGCGCTCGAAGGTCTCGAAGGTGGTGGCCAGCAGTTCTTCTCGCCCGGCTCGATGCTGCTCCTTCTTCGGGAGTCCAGGGGCACAAGGCA
The DNA here is from genome assembly GCA_965197275.1 of Acidobacteriota bacterium. GTDB lineage: Bacteria > Acidobacteriota > UBA890 > UBA890 > WLXD01 > DASCOT01. The sequence continues at coordinate 36,293 of CBDAMQ010000027.1, read as the reverse complement.
CACTGGTCATGTGCAGGATCATCGGGTCGTCAGGCGACCGGGAAGGCTCGTAGTCACCGAACTGTATTGACCGGCCGAGGTGGGCGCCGCTGTGGTACATCCCCGGAGCGGTCACACTCGAGATGCCCAGGTTCGTGAAGGCTGTCCAATTTCGGATGAGGACGTTGGTGTAGACCAGCGGCATCTTGACGCCATACTTGAGCGCCACCTTCTGCTCGTCGGACATCTCGGGGCACAGGTGCGGGATGACCCCGTTGTAGCACCCCATCACACAGTGATCCGCCCGTACCTTCTCGGCCTTGCCGCCGCGCACATACGTGATCTCGACCCCGCGGGCGGCGTCGGGATCGCCCAGGTGCCGGGCGGAGACCACCGTGCTGTTGAGACGAATTCGGGCGTCGGAGCCGGCGCGGTCGATGCGGTCGTACGCCAGGCGCGAGGTGATCGAGTCTTCCTGCGAGGTGCCCGGAAGCGCGTCGGGAATCATCGCACGAACCAGCAACCGGGCCACCGTCGCGTTGCCGTCGGGAAAGTGGATGTTCGGTCCTGTGTTCCACTCGCTCTCACGACCGTGTTGTCCGCCCCCGATGTGGCTGAGGGGGCTCACGCGGGGGAAGGGCTCGAGGTTCATCCCCTGGAAGCCGGGATAGCCCAGGACCCATCCATAGAGCGCCGGTTGGCCGTCGATGCCGACGCAGAACCTGCCCTTCGGAAGGTCATCGAAGAACGCGATCACATCGGGGTGCACCTTGGCGAGGTCGAGGAGGAAGTCCCGATAACTGGTCCGGGCCAGGCGCTCCTTCTTGTCGGCATCCGACAGTCCGGGCATGTAGTCCGCGTTCGCACCGTCATCGTAGAGCCGCGCGATGTCCCGCCGCGCCTCCGGAGACAGCGGGGTCTGTGCGAGCCAATCGGCCCATCCGCGACCCCCGGATTCCCCTCCGCGTCCCATCACCAGCCGATCCTCGCCGAACACCTCTTTGGCGAAGAACGTGGCGCTACCGAGTCCCAGCGATCCGTAGAACCCCCTACCCGCGGTGCTGGTGGCAGTCGCACTTTCCACGTCGATGCCGATCGCTGCGAGGAGCGTCTGGGACTCGGCGCTGTATTGGCCCACGGACTCGACCTCGTAGGTACCGCCGTTGAGCATCAGCGTACGGCCTCGATAGGTCATCTCGTTGCGCGTGGCATGGCCACCGAAGTCATCGTGGTTGTCGAGCACCAGCACACGTGCGCCGGGACCAGCCGAGGTCAGGAAGAAAAAGGCTGCCGAGAGCCCGCTCAGCCCCCCTCCGACCACCACCAGATCGTAGCTTTCACGCGTGTCGGCGACATCGGTCCATGTGTTCCCGTCGCGGAGCGCATGGGCGGCCTCGAACGAACCGGGGTGACTCCCGCGCATTCCAGTCAGGGCCGGTGGATAGTATTCCTGCGCCCGGGACCCATAGGGCGTGCCCTCGCGTGCTGACAGCCAGCCAGGTGCGATCAGCGACCCCCCGACGGCAACCCCCACGCCGTTGACGAAGTCGCGCCGGCTGATGTCCCGGTGCATCCCGAGATCGCGATCCCCACTCCTGGACATAGCTCCTCCGGTTCTCTAACGGGAGAACTGCGCGGACCGCCGGCTTTTCTCAGTGCGGCCCTATAGTATCCATTGCTCTGCGGTGGAGGGAAGTGATCTGGAGCATCTACGGCTCGTGCCGACGGACCCGTAGCGGGTGACAGCGGTGGACAGACGCGCGTTACTCAAAACCGGTGGCCTGGCAGCGCTCGGTCTTGGTGTGGGTGGGTGTGCGGCGCGCGCGCCAAGGCCCAACGATCTACCCAGGCTCAGAGTCAACCTCGCACCTGTCGAAGCCTCCTGGGATCGGGTTATCCGCACCACGGTCGGGTTGCGTCCGCACCGGCCCTCCGGGTTCGTGCTCAGGGCTCAGAAGCTCGACGCCAAGACCGTCATCCACAACTATGGCCACGGCGGATCCGGCCATTCGCTCGGTTGGGGTACGGCCGAACTGGCGGCCGAGATCGCGATGGAGCACGGCGACCGGCACGCGGCAGTCATCGGCTGCGGCACCGTTGGACTGGCCACTGCGCGGCAGCTGCAGCGGCGCGGCTTCGACGTGACCATCTACGCCAAGTCGGTGCCTCCAGACACAACCTCCAACAAGGCTCTGGCCGCCTTCACGCCGACGTCCGGGCTGATTGACGAGAATCGGCGCACGCCGGAATGGGATGCGCAGTTCCGGCGCGCTGCAGAGATCACGTACGAGCAGCTGCAGCTGCTCGTGGGGCGCCGCTACGGAGTCTCGTGGAGCAACATCTACGGGACGATGAACGAGCCGCCGGCAGCGCCGGAAGGAGGTTCGGTCTCGCCGCTGCGGCCCGCGTCCTTGCGAACGGGCCGGGTGGTGCTGCAGCCCGGTGAGCACCCGTTCCCGTCCAGGTTCGCCACCCGCACCCCGTGGCTCCTGATCGAGCCCGCGATCTACCTGGAGGCGCTAGTGCGCGACGTTCTCCTGTTCGGCGGCCGCATCGTGACTCGCCAGTTTGCGACGTCGCGAGATCTGATGTCGCTGCGCCAGTCGCTCATCGTCAACTGCACCGGGCTCGGGGCGCGCGAGCTCTTCAAGGACGACGAGCTGATCCCGCTGAAGGGCCAGCTCACCATGCTGGTGCCTCAGCCCGAGGTCGACTACGCGACGTTCGGTGGCGTACCCGGCAGCCCCAACGCGCGCGACGGGTTCATCCACATGGCGCCGCGCAGCGACGGCATCGCGCTCGGTGGCACGAGCGAAGAGGGCGTCTGGGATCTCGAGCCGAACGAGGCGGCGCGGCGTCGGATCGTCGAGAGCCACATCGAGCTGTTCGAGGCGATGCGAGCGCCGAGCTCCACGCCCATAGTGCGGCCGCCGTCGGCGCCCGCCAGGGCTCCGGCGCTCGAAGAGCTTCTACGATCTCGAGTCCTAGCAGGCCTAGCAGGCCGTATTTGCCGGGGTCCGGCTACTGGATGTACCCCAGGGCGCGAAGCCTGGAGCGTTCCGCTTCGGTGAGGCCCTCGCCACTGTCGGGCTCGCCACTGTCGGGCTCGACGCGTGTGGCCAGGGTGGCCTCATGCCAGGTGGCGAGCTCTGCCGACAGCTGCGTCACCACATCCGGGTTATCCGGTCCGACGTCGACCAGATCGAGCGGATCTTCGAGATAGTCGAACAGCTCGAACTCCGCCTTGCCATCGGGCCGCGTGTAGTTGTGCACCAGCTTCCAGCCGTCGGCGACGATGACGCGCTGCTCGACCTCGTCGTCGAGCGGTTCGTCACTGTCGATCGAGGCGCGCTCGGCAAACGCCGGGCGCGGCAGCCAACCGAGTCCGGTGGGCGCCTCGGGTCGCGCCATGAGCGGCAGCAGGCTCTGACCCTGCACCTGCGCCGGCACCGCCAGACGCGACAGCTCTAGCAGCGTCGGGTAGACGTTGATCGACTCGACCACGGTGTCGTCGCGCGCCGCCGGGATACGACCCGGCCACGAGAACATCAGCGGCACGTTGAGGTGCTCGCCGTAGGCGTCCCAGCCGTGGAAGTGCTTGCCGTGCTCGAGGAACGCCTCGCCGTGATCGCTCATGAAGACGATCAGGGTATCGTCGGCGATGCCGAGCCCTTCGAGGCGCTGCAGAAGCCGGCCGACCTCGGCATCCATCGCCTTGATGGAGGCGTCGTACCAGTCGAGCTCGGTGTCGACGAAGACGTCGGGGTCGATCTCGGCCGCCGCCAGCTGCGCCGATGTCGGCATGACGTCGCCGCGCATGTGGTCGTCGGTGATGTGCTCGGCCACCGACTCCATACGGTCGCGATGCGCCGCGATCTCCTCGGGGTCGGCGTACAGCGTGTCGTACGGCGCGTAGGGCTCGAACGGGCTGTGGGGGTCGAACACGTGCAGGAAAACGAAGAAGGGCGACTCGTGGTGCAGGTCGAGCCAGTCGAGCGTTCGATCCGTGAACGTACGGGCCGTCTTGGCTTCCGAGTGGTCGAGGTCGCCGATCGACGCCGTCTCGTGCAGCACCTCGACTCCCTGGTGCAGGTTTGTGAGCTGCCCGGTGAACGGCACCGAGGAGGTGTGGAAGGTGGCGTAGCCGGCCGCTTGATAGACCTCCTCCAGCGTCGTTACCGAGGCCGGCAGCCGGTGGATGATGTCGGTGATGCCGTGGGCGGTGGGATACAGCGAGGTGAGAATCGACGGCACCGAGACCTTCGTCCAGGCACCCTGGGAGACGTTGTGGGTGAACACGGTGCCTTCCTCGGCCATCCGCGCCAGGTTGGGCGCGTTGTCGCGCTCGCCGCCGTGCCACGGAAGTCGATCGCGGCGCAGAGTATCAGCCATGAACAGGATCACGCCGCGTGGGGGATCGGCGTCGCCGACGAGCTCGGTGCGGGCCGCGCTGGCCGCCGCCACGCGCGGCGAGTCGCCACGTTGCCGCACCACCGGCGTGCCCCAGTAGGCGATTGCCCCGTCGTTGTCGGCAACGGTGCTCAGGGTGAGCTCCACCGGCTGCCCGGCGACGGCGTCCAGGTCGACAGGCTTAGTTTCCCAGCGGTCCGGGGTCGTGACCGTGTGGCGCAGAAGCGTTCGATCTCCGACCGACACGACGAAGGTCACCGGTCCTTTCTCGATGGTGCCGAGGTTGAGCTCCAGCCACGGCCGGCTCGGAACGTCGACGGCAAACTGCACGCTCTCCGGCGCCCGCGACACGATGGTCTCGCGGTAGATCTCGGCCAGGCCCTGCCAGCCGATCCCCGACGGGATGGAGCTCAGGTGCTCCCGGCGTGAGATCAGGCGGATCGACTCGATGGCGAACTCCGCGTCGGCGACGTCGCTCGGGCGCACTGCCAGGTGCCGGATGGCTCCCAGCGACACGGTGCCCATGAAGTTGGCCATGCCGCGGCTGAGCGTCAAGGTCTCGACCTCATCACCGGGCGTGATGTCGACCATGACCGCCATGGTGCGTTGCTGGACGGCGGCGTTGAGCACCTCCTCGTCGTCGATCTCGGGGGCGAACACGAAGTTGAAGCCAGTGGTGCCGCCATCAGAGACGCGCACGCGGACCTCGGCGGAGTGAAACGACCCGTCGAGGCCGGCGTCCTCCGGCACCGGGATGTGGATGAACCCGAGATCCCCGGTCGTACGACCCACCAGCGCGCCATCGCGCACCGCCAGCCCGGTGATCTGCTGCATGGCGCGGGCGCCCAGGAGCGCCTCCGCATCGCCGCCGCCCGGAACCGTGCCGGCACCGAAGTCCCACACCACCGGGTCGGGAGCCTCGATGCTCGGCGTTCCGGTGATCGCCGCGTCCTCGATAACGTCGACCAACCGAATGGTAGCCGGACCCGCATCGCCGCCACCGGCGCAGGCGGGGACCGTAGCAGCGATCAGGACGAGCAGGAATAGGGTACGAACGCGAGTCGGGAGCACGGCGGGCCTCATGTCGGAAGGTCTCGATCAGCGTAAATGCACAGGTTGCGCCCGGCGCCTTGGCCTTCGGGCAGCCACACGCTAGCATGACCCTATGATGTGTAGTCGTTTCGCTGGACACCGACATCACCATCACGGCCCCCTCGGGTCGCGGCGGTGCTCTGTGTTCGCGTAAACGACAACACGCACCGCCTTTCAGCGACCCGTTCTTCGGAGCGGGTCGCTTTTTGTTTTCTAGACAAGATCGCGAGTGATGGACATGTTGAAGATCGCCATTCCGAACAAGGGGCGCCTCGCCGAGGGTGCTCTCGAGCGCCTCCACCGCGCCGGGCTCCGGGCGCCGGGCCGCAGCGATCGAGCGCTGCAGGCGCCGCTGGGCAACGGCTTTCAGGCGCTGTTCGTTCGCGCCCGTGACATCCCCGAGTTCGTCGCCGACGGCGCCGCCGACGCCGGCATCACCGGGCGTGACGTCATCGCCGAAGCAGGGCGCGAGGTCACCGAGCTCCTCGACCTGGAATACGGTCGCTGCCGGCTGGTGGTCGCGGCACACGAGGACGGCGTGTCCCACGTCTCGGACCTGCCCGATGGAACCCGTGTGGCCACCGCCTTTTCGCGCTTGACCCGCAGCTTCTTCGCCGCCCGGGACCTTGCCGTCGAGATTGTGCCGGTCTCGGGAGCGGCCGAGATCGCACCGCACATAGGCGTTGCCGACGTCATCGTCGACCTCGTATCGACCGGCTCGACCCTGAAGATGAACGGGCTCAAAGAGATCACCACCGTCCTCGAATCCAGCGCCTTGCTGATCGCCGGCTCGAGCCGTGACGAGAACGGCGACACCGAGCGCAGGCTGCGAGAGCTGGTTAGCGCACTCGAATCGGTGCTCCGCGCCCGCGACAAGCGCTACCTGATGGCGAACGTCCCACGCGACGCGATCGACGCGGTCAGTAGGGTGCTGCCGGGAATCTCCGGGCCGACGATCGTTGACGTCGTCGATTCGGGGTGGGTCGCGGCGCACGCCGTGGTGGACACCGACGACGTGTACCGGGTGATCGCCGACCTGAAGGACCTCGGCGCGACCGGGATCCTGGTCACCAAGATCGAGAGGCTCATGCCGTGAGGGAAGAAGTCCAATTCTCGATCGACGGCAAGCTTGGCGACCTCGGCGAGGAGGAACGCGCCACGCTCTTGAAACGCGCCTACGCGCCGGAGCCGGCTGTGGTGGAAGCGGTTTCGGCGATCATCTTCCAGGTGGCACTCGACGGTGACACGGCGCTGCGGGCAATGGCGGAACGTAACGACGGCGTCCGACTCGACGCCCTCGAGGTGCCGCGTGAAGTCTGGCGCACAGCGCGCCAGCGAGAGTCGGCGGAGCTGGTCGGCGCCCTCGAGACGGCGCGCGACCGGATTGCCGCCTTCCACCATCGCCAGCTTCCGACAGCCGACGAGATCGATCTGGGAGCCGGGATTCGCCTCGGTAGGCGCCCCGAGCCGCTTGCGAGTGTCGGCGCCTACGCTCCCGGGGGACGCGCCGCCTACCCGAGCAGCGTGCTGATGTGCGTGGTCCCGGCCAAGCTGGCCGGCGTCGACCAGGTGGTCGTGTGCTCTCCGCCCTCCGAGGGGGGAATGCCTTCGTCGGTCGTGCTCGCGGCCTGCGACGTCGCCGGCGCCGACCGCCTGTTTGCCATCGGCGGCGCCGGCGCGATAGCAGCCCTCGCCTATGGAACGAAGACCGTCCCCCCCGCCGACAAGGTCGTCGGCCCGGGCAACGCCTACGTTTCCGAAGCCAAGCGCCAACTCGCCGGCCACATCGCCAGCGACTGCCTCGCGGGGCCATCCGAGCTGCTCATCGTGGCTGACGAAACTGCATCGGCCGACGTCATCGCCCGGGAGCTGGTGGCGCAAGCCGAGCACGATCCTGACGCCGTGGTAGTCGCCCTGGTTCTCGACGAGGCGACGGCGGGTGACGTGCGCGCCTCGGTGCGTCGATTGGCGGCCGAGCAGCCGCGGCGCGAGATCATCGGCCAAGCTCTTGCCCGTGGCGGGGCGCTTCTAGTGGCGGGGACCAACGAGGCCCTGGCGTTCGCCAACACCTTTGCTCCTGAGCACCTGATGCTTCTCGTCGACGATCCGCGCGCCGCGATGGCTCGGGTTCGCGGTGCCGGCGCGATCTTCCTCGGCCCGTCGAGCTCGGTCGTCTTCGGCGACTACACCAGCGGTACCAACCACGTGCTGCCCACGGCCGGTCAGGGACGCAGCCAGTCCGGCCTGTCGGTCGCCGATTTCATGCGCTGGAGCACATATCAGGAGATCGATGCCGTGGGCGCCGCCCGTCTGGCCGACGTCAGCGCCGTGATCGCCGCGGCCGAGGGCCTCGATGGGCACGCCGCCGCGGCCCTTGCATGGAGCTACGACGGAGATTCGGCTTCGAGCATGGCCGCCCGCTGCCAGCCGCCGGTGCGGCCGCGCCCCGACTACGTCGAGCTGAAGACCTACGACCCCGGGCGAAGCCCTGTAGAGATCGACCTCACCGACAACACGAATCTGTTCGGTCAGGCACCGTCGGCGGCCCGGGTGCTGGCTGAGCTCGATGCTGAGGACGTTCGAGCCTACCCGTCGTTGTACGGCGGCGAGCTCAAGGAAGCCGCGGCGAGCTACTTCGGCGTACCGGCTTCCTGCGTTGCCACCGGCTGCGGCTCCGACGACTTGATCGACTCGACGATACGGGCGTTTTGTGGGCCCGGCGATATCGTCGCTTTTCCGGTGCCGACGTTCTCGATGATCGAATCGTTCGCGCGCATGAACTGCGCCGGCGCCGTCGGCGTCGACATGGCGCCAGGATTCGAGCTCGACATCGAAGCGCTCGCGCGTGCCCGAGCGCCGGTCACCTACCTTTGTCGCCCCAACAACCCCACCGGCAACGCGTCTGTGCGCGCCGACGTGGAGGCCTTCGTCGAGAAGGCGCAGGGCCTGGTCATCCTCGACGAAGCTTACGGGGACTTCTGTGACGATCCGCTCGCCGGCTGGGCGCCGGAGACCGACAGGGTCGTCGTGCTCCGCACCATGTCGAAGGCCTTCGGGCTGGCGGGATTGAGAGTCGGCCTGGCGGTCGGCCCGCCGAAACTGATCGGCGAGATCGAGAAGTCGCGCGGCCCCTACAAGCTAGGCGTGATTGCCGAGGCAGCGGCGGCCGCAGCCCTTCGTGACGACCGCGAGTGGGTCGCGGCGACCGTCGCCGAAGCCGTCGACGTCCGCGACCGCCTTGCCACCGACCTCGGTAGTCGCGGGGTGCGCGTCTACCCGTCGGCAGCGAACTTTCTCCTCGTCGAGGCTCCGGGAGGCGACGCGGAGAGGTTCTCCCGCAGGCTCGCCGCGGCCGGCGTCGGCGTCCGCCCGTTCGCCGGCTTGCCGGGCGCCGGCGACTGCGTCCGCGTGACCGTTGGCCCACAGCCTTTGATGGATCGCTTCCTGGCACGAACCGAGGAGCTGTTGGGTCAATGAAGGTCTCCCTCTTCGACTACGGAACCGGCAACCTCCACTCGCTCCAAAAGGCCTTCGAAGGCCACGGCGCACGGGTGAGCGTCGACGACGATCCGGCCGCGGTGCTCGACGCCGACGCCATGGTGCTTCCGGGTGTCGGCGCCTTCGGCGCCGCTGCCGAGCGCCTCGCCGGAGCGCACAACGAGATCGTCGCCGCCCTGAACCGAGGCTTTCCGTGCCTCGGGATCTGCCTCGGCATGCAGCTGCTCTTCGCCGACAGCGAGGAGTCGCCGGGGCAAGGGCTCGGTTTCATCGAAGGCCGGGTGCGCCGTCTTCAGGCCCGCCGCGTCCCGCAGATGGGATGGAATGATGTGGAGGTCGAAGCCACACCCGGCGATCCGCTGTTCGCGTCGACGCTGAGGCCCGTCGTTTACTACGCCAACACGTACGTGGCGGAACCAGAGCACCGCCACCACGTCGTTGCCTGGACGACCTACGAAGACGATCGTTTTGCGGCAGCGGTGCGCAAGCGCAACGTCTGGGGTGTGCAGTTCCACCCCGAAAAGAGCGCCGCCGGCGGCCTCCGCATGGTGCGCAACTTCTTGGCCCAGGCAGCGCCATGATCGTTTACCCGGCAATCGATCTGAAGGCGGGCCGCGTCGTCCAGCTAATCGGCGGCCGCCCGGAGAGTGAGCGACTCAGCCTGCCTGACCCGCTGGCAGTGACCCGTCTGTTCCTGGACGCGGGGTTCACTGCGCTGCACCTGGTCGACCTCGACGCCGCCCTCGGACAGGGGTCCAATCGCCGCGCGGCGCGGGCAGTGATCGAAACCGCCGATGTTCCCGTGCAGATCGGCGGCGGCATCCGCGATCGCGCCGCCATCGACGCTTGGCTCGCCGCCGGGGCCTCTCGGGTGGTCGTCGGGACGCGAGCGGTGACCGACCCTGCCTGGCTTCGCGAGACAACCGCCGACCTTCCCGGCCGGGTCCTGGTCGCCGCCGACGTACGCAACGGCGAAGTGGTCGCCGACGGGTGGACGCGCGGCAGCGGCCGGACGATCGAGGAGTTTCTCGCCACGGTCGAAGACTTGGCGCTTGCCGGCCTGCTGATCACCGACGTCGTCCGCGAAGGTAGCTTGCGAGGAATCGATGCGTCGCTATTCACCCACCTCGCAGGCACCACGACCCTGCCGATCACCGCCGCCGGTGGCATCGGCGATATCGACGATCTCAGTGCCCTGGACCGCGCCGGCATCGCTGGCGCCGTCGTCGGCACGGCCCTGTACACCGGCGCCATCGACCCCGGCGCCGTCGCAAAGGAGTACCGAGGATGAGCAGGATACGGAGAAAGACCAACGAGACCGATATCGTCGTAAGCCTGCGTTCGGGCACGGGGGCGGCCGCCGTGGGCACCACGGAGCCGTTTCTCGATCACATGCTGGTGACGCTGGCCCGCTACGCGGGGCTTGATCTCGACGTCCAGGCGACCGGCGACCTGACGCACCACCTCGTCGAGGATGTCGCGCTGACGCTCGGTGCCGCGCTTGTCGATGAGATCCCTGATACCTGCGCCCGCTACGGCGAGGCCACCGTCCCGATGGACGATGCGCTCGTGCAGGGTGTCGTCGACATTGGGTCCCGGCCCTTCTATGAAGGCCCGCTGCCCGATCGACACTACGATCACTTCTTCCGTTCGCTTGCGGGAGCCTCCTCAACGACGCTGCACCTGCGGGTTCTCCGCGGCGACGACCGCCACCATGTGGTGGAGGCGGGGTTCAAAGCCTTCGGCCTGGCCCTGCGCCAGGCCCTGCACGCGACCGACGCGGTCTTCAGCACTAAAGGCGCCGTGCAGCTCGAGCGCCTGGAGGACTGACCGCATGCTGCGCAAACGCATCATCGTCTGTTTGGACGTCCGTGACGGCGAGGTCGTCAAGGGGGTGCGGTTCGTCGACCTGCGACACATCGGCGATCCCCCCAGGCTAGCTGCCCGCTACCAGAAGGAGGGTGCCGACGAGGTCGTTTTTCTCGACATCTCGGCGTCGCACGAGGGGCGAAAGACAATGCTCGACGTGGTTCGACATACCGCGGAGCAATTGTTCGTGCCGCTGACCGTCGGCGGGGGAATCAACACCCTCGACGACATCGCCAGGGCGCTGCGTTCGGGGGCCGACAAGGTGAGCATCAACACCGCAGCGGTCGCCGCCCCCGAGCTGCTCAGCGAGGCTGCGTCGCGCTTTGGCAGCCAGTGCATCGTTGCCAGCATCGATGCCAAGCTCGAGAGCGATGCCGGCGAACGAGCCGCCGTCGCCAGCGGTTACCGCGTCTACACCCACGGTGGTCGCAGGCCCACCGGGCTCGACGCCGTCGCCTGGGCGCGCGAGTGCGCGGCGCGCGGCGCTGGCGAGATCCTGCTGACGGCGATCAACAACGACGGCGGTCGCGACGGCTACGACCTAGGGATCACCCGCCGGGTCGTCGACGCGGTCAACGTCCCGGTAATAGCCAGCGGCGGCGCCGGCAACGCCCGGCACTTCCGAGACGCCCTCACCGAGGGCTGCGCCGACGCGGCGCTTGCCGCCGGCATCTTCCATGACCAGATCGTCAGTGTCGTCGAGGTGAAGGACGCGCTCGCCGCCGACGGTGTCGCGGTGCGGCTCGATGTGGATGCGGCTTGATGTCCGGCGGCGGAATCTCCACCAACCAAACACTGGCTGCCGACGAGCGGGATCTCCTTGGAGCCGGTGGGGCGGCTCGACGATGATCATCGAGAGCACTGACCAACTCGACAGCATCGACTTTGCGAAGGGTGATGGGCTCGTCCCACTCGTCGTTCAGCACGCCGATACCGGGGGTGTCCGAATGCTGGGATACGCGAACCGGGAAGCGTTGCAACGAACCCTCGCTACCGGTTTCGTGCACTTCTTCTCGCGCAGCAGATGCGCGCTCTGGAAGAAGGGGGAAACCAGCGGCAACACACTGGAGCTGGTCTCGCTGCACGTCGACTGCGACCACGACGCGGCGCTGGCGCTAGTCACCGCCGCCGGTCCTACCTGTCATACGGGGACCGAAACCTGCTTCGAGGCGCCACCCGTCTTGGCGCGCCTTGCCGAAGTAATCGACGACCGTGCTGCAGACGTTGTGGCTAATGCGGCCGGCGACAGTTACACCGCACGGCTGCTGGCCGACAGAAACCTGCGGCTAAAGAAGCTCACGGAAGAAGCCGGCGAGCTTGCCGTCGCCTGCGCCGACAACGACCCGACGCGAGTGGCAGCCGAAGCCGCCGATCTCATCTACCACACTCTGGTCGCGTGTCGCGCGGGGGGCGTGTCACTCGAGGAGATTGCCAAGACTCTTCGTGAAAGAAGCAAATGACGGAAGCCACGGTGACGTGAATAAGGGTGCGCCCGTAGCTCAGCTGGAAGAGCAGCGGACTTCTAATCCTATCCAGGCTGTTTGGCTATGCCCTTTGCCATCAACGACTTAGTAGTATTCCACGTAGATTCAACGGCTTACGTCGTTACGACGAGTACGAGGAGTCCGAGGCTCTTGTTCGGCTCAGGGACGAAACCGGGACAGTTTCAGGACACTCCGCGCCACCCAGATTGCTCGGATACGAGCGGCCTGGCGCCGGTAGGAATAGCTGATTCGTAATCAGCAGGTCCTGGGTTCAAGTCCCGGCGCCGGCTCTTCGAGAGCGGATGGCGGGACTCGCCAACTTGGAGGTGCCCAACGTTGGATCTCGCACCGCCCGGCGTTACCCTGTACGTGCTGACCCGCATCACCTGGTAGCGCCATGGAGCTCGGTTTCGGCGATGACTTGGGGCATGTGAGGCTCGGGCCGCCCGCGACGCATGAGGTCGGCCGCCGGTATCCGGCCGGGTTCATCCGTTGGCACATCCGTGCCGTAGCAGGCTACATCCGGCCGGCGCCCGGCTGCTGACCATGTCGCGCGCACCGAGCCCGCGGTTCGCCTTCATCGACGGGTTGCGTGGTCTCGCCTCACTGGGAGTGGCCTTGTCGCATCTCGTGTGGCTGCTGCCCTATCCGCTGCCGCTGCTCGAGTACGGCATGCATGGCCTCGAAGTGTTCTTCGTGATCAGCGGCTTTGTGATCGCACATACCCTTCGGCGAGCTCACGTGACCCTGGCCTTCGTCGGCAACTACTTCGTGCGCCGATCGGTCCGTCTGGACCCTGCCTACTGGATCGTGATCATGGGGCAGTTGGCTGTGGTGTGGCTTTGGTCCGAGCCCCTACCGAGCCTGGCGGTTATCGGGTTGAACGCCGCCTACCTTCACGATTTGGCGCAGGTACCGCATATCGTCGAGGTGTCGTGGACGCTATGCCTCGAGTTCCAGTTCTACCTCGTCTATGTCATCGGCTTGGGGCTGAGCCACTCGGTGGCCACCCGTCTGGCCATTCCCGTTACCCATGCGCGTCTGGTGCTCTTCGGATCGTTGACGATCCTGTCCGTGTTCTCGGGGATTCCCTGGGGGATCCACCCGTGGTTGGAGACAATCGGTAACGTACCGGGCCTGTTCGTGTCCCTGTGGTACATGTTCTTCCTAGGGGTGGCAGTGCAGTGGACGCTCACCAAGGAGCAGCACCGCGCTTGGCTCTTCGCCTTCTTCGCGGTGCTGGGTGCGGTGGCCTGGATCTGGCGGGACCCTGCGCTCGTTCCGCGCGATGCCATGAGCCCGGCACTGGCCTTGGCCACGGCGCTGATCGTCTACTGGGCCGGAGCGCGGGGCCAACTAACCACCGGTCTGAGGCAACGCTGGCTTCAGTACTTCGGGAAGATCTCGTACAGCCTCTACCTGGTGCACGTGACGGTGGGCATGAACTTGGTGTATGTGGGCGAGTTGCTGCACGGGTCCGGCCCGGTCGCGATGATCCCCTGGTTCGTGGCCGCCTTTAGCGCCAGCGTTCTCGCGGCGCACCTGCTGCACATTGCCGTGGAGCGGCCGACCATGCTGCTGAGCAAGCGCCTGAAGAGCACACCCTAGCCTGGGCGCGCCAAAGGAATTGCGTGCGCAGAACCCGGTTACGTCCCTGGGTACTCGCTAAACAACACGAGATTGCCTTCCGAGTCCGTCGCCACGAGCTGCGTGTAGCCCGGCTGGCGATCGATGCCTCGGCTGTCGTTGATGGCGGGCAGGAGGGGGAAGCTGGAGCCCTGCTCGCGCAGGTAGGCTCGCAGGGCACGATCCACCGATCGGACCCAGAAGCTCACGTAGCCGTTGGTTCGACCCGGGCGCAACAACTCCGGGCTCCATGGTTGGGCGCGATAGACCCCGAACACCGCTGCTGCGGGTCCACCAGCCGCGATACGAGACGTCTTGATACGGGGAGCCGAGACGTATTGTGTCGGTGTAGAAGCGTTCCGCACGGCGTACGCGCAGGACCGGGTAGCCGGTGTAGTCGAGGGACAGGACGAGGCCGTCGTCGTCGTCGACCATCGGAGTGAACAGCGACCAGCGAATCGTCCACCCGGCCGGCCCGCGCTCGAGCAGCTGTGTCGCCACGCCGGCCTCGTCGACACGAGAGGTCGCACCGCCCGACATCCGGTACTCGTAGCTGGCCAGCACGAGGTCCGACAGGGACCGGACGGCCGCTCGGTCGAGGCTTACCTCGAGCGCGACGCCTGCCGGGCCGATGTCGTAGTCGCTCCAGTTCGCGGCCAGAGCTTCCAGGAGCTCCTCGCCGCCTTCGGAGGCGACGGTCCCTCTCGAGTTCGTCTCGAAGAGCCCGCGTCCGCCCGACGACAGCTGCTCGGCCAGCGTCTCGACATCCATCGTCAGCCAGGCATTCCAGTAGCTCTCGATCGCCTCTCGGATCTCGGCCTGCAGGCCCAGGTCGGGAGCCAACGACAGAGACGGTGTGGCAGCCGCTTCCTCCGCACGAGCGCGCTCTCGCAACACGACCACGTTGCCGTCCGGATCCTGAACCAAGGCACCGGAGCGACCTCCGGCGGTCTGCGGTTCTACGGCGACCCCGACCGATCGAAGTCGAGCGACTTCGGCGTCGAGATCCGAGACGACGAACTCCGCGTACCCGTTCGGGAATCCCTCGGTCGGCTCGGCGACCCCCACCCAGCGTTGCGGTATCGAAGTGGAAACGGGCGTCCCCGAGGTCGTACGACAGGCGCTGGGACGAACGATCGTCCGGCTCGCCCAGCAGCGGCTGGTAGAAGGCTGCCACCCGCTCGAGGTCTGCTGCCGGGTATACGAACTCCATGTGCGGCAGGTCGAGTTGGGCTGCTGCACCCGGAGGCTGTGCATCGGCTCCCGTATGAAACAGCAGCTCCCAGGTCGTTCCCGCTCGGCGATAGACGTCGAACCCGACGCGCTGCCCGTTGAACTCCCAGCGCGCCCCGCCGTGGACATCGATCCAGTACGCGGCGGTGGCAACGTCTCCGCGCACGACGAGCTCGACATCGCGGATCGCGAAGCTTTGCGCGATGGTCCCGTATGGCCGTTCGTTTCCCTCCCACTCCGACGGCAGGGCGGCGGCGATGGCATCGGTGCTCTCGCTGAGCCCCGAACCCGCATCCACACGTATCGCGTCCGACGCCATGAGATCGCGCAGTGCTCCGGTGTCCTGCGCAAGCCAGGCGCGATGCTGCTGCTCGATCATCCCGAGCAACGCGGTGCGATCTTCGTCGGTGGCGCCCGAAGCCGCGACGGAACTCCCGTCGATCGTGATCTCGCCCCAGAGCGCCGGGTCCGTCGCGTACCCCGCAGACCGTTCGTCTGCCGAGGGATTCCTCGTCGACCTCGTAGACCTCCGTCTCCCTCGGCGACTCGGTGGTCTCGCGCGGGGGTTCGGTGCAACCGGAAGCGAGGACGGTCCCGAGAACCAGTGCAACCGAAACGAATCGGGTGATCTCGCGGTCCATGCTCAGTTCGATGTCACTCGTCTTCACCGTTCGTTCTCTCGGTTGGTACTGCTCGGCCGATCAGCTAGCCGCTCTGCAACGGCGGATTCCCGGCGATGAGCGCTTCGACTGCCAGATGTGCCGCGCCGATCGCGCCCTCGGTCATGGCGAGGGCGAGCGCGTCGGAGTTGGCAATGGTGATGCGGCCGAACGGCTGGCTTGCCGTGATCCACGGAGAACGCTCAGGCGGTAGCTCATCGAGCATCCATGCGACGCGGCCCGTCTCCGGATCGTGGGCATAAGCGTAGCCGTGGGGCCAGCGGTTCACGGTGATCGCCTCGATATCGCGCGACGGGTCGAAGCCCCCGGCGGAGAGCACGCGGCGGAGTTGGTCCCTGATCTCACGCTCGAAGGTCTCGAACGTCGTTGCCAACAGGGCTCGGCGACCTGCTCTCCACTGCTCTGCCGCGGGACGCCCACGTGCCTCAGGCACCAGTGGAGCGCGCCACATGCGCACCACGATCGGCTCGCCGGGACTGCGCGCATGCCGGTGGCCTCCGATGCTGATCGGAGTCGTCAGACCGATGACGTCGAAGTAGCCGCCGGGGACAACGGATCGAGCGCGCACCGAGTTCAGCGAAGGCGGTCCAGTTTCGTATCAGGACGTTGGCATAGACGAGCGGCGACTTGAGCGCGTTCGACAGCGCTCGCTTTTGCTCTTCGGGCAGCTCCTCGCAAACGTAGGGAATGACGGCGTTGTAACAGGCGAGCACGCAGTGACCTGCGCGAGCTCGCTCGGCGCGGCCGTGTCGGACGTACGTGACCTCGACTTCTTCGGCGCCTTGAGGATCGCCACGGTGTCTGACTCGCACCGCCGTGCTCTCCAGACGCAGCCGTACAGGCGAGCTGTCCCGATCCAGCTTGCCGTAATCGAATCGGGCGGCAACGACATCCTCCATCGTGGTGCCGGGCGCGACGTCGGGGATCAGCGAGCGGACGAGCAGCCGTGCGACCGATGCGTTGCCGTCGGGAAAACTCGAAGAACGTCGGCTCGTCGGCGGACTCGGCCTCCGAGTCGTCTTCACCGAACTCGAGCCCATCGGCGCCAGCCCACCCACTACCGGCGGCCACCCAGGCCGAGATGGTGTCGTAGCCGATTGCCCAGTCGTTGTCAGTTTCGAGAAAGGAGACCGCTTCCGAGCTGATCTTGACTACCTCCAGCAGGTAGTCCTCGTAGCTGGTGCGTTGCAGGTAGTCGACCTTCTCCGCGAAGCGGAGGTGAGCCAGATAATCGACCTTCGCTTCGTGGATTCGGACGATGTCCTCGCGGGCTCTCTCCGAGAGCGGCGTACGCTTCACGAAGTCGCGCCACGAAGGTTGGCCTTCGCCCACGACCAGGCGATCCGTACCGAAGGTCTCGCGGTCGAAAAAAACCGATCTGCGCATGCCGAGCGAACGGTACAGGCGGCGATCGACGAACTCCGAGTAGCGGCTCACGTCGATGCCGATCCCGCGGATCAGTCGCTTCGCTGCGGCGCCGTACGAGTTCAGGTCTTCGATGTAGGAAGTGCCCCCGTATGCCAGGAGCATGCGGCCGTCGAGTGAAAACTCGTTGCGCTTGGCGTGGCCGCCGAAGTCGTCGTGGTTGTCGAGGATCAGGATGCGCGCCCCAGGAACCGCCTCGCGGTAGAACCAGGCTGCCGCAAGCCCACTGATGCCGCCCCCGACCACGATCAGGTCGTAGTGCTCACCCCGTCTCCTCCGGGTCGTCCCCAGCGCACGCCCTCGACAAGCTGGTGAGCGACCTCGTAAGAGCCCTCGTGGCTGCCGCGCATCCCGGTGCGGAGCGGCGGATACCCTGTCTGCGGGGTTCGTCCCGTAGCCTCGGGGCCTGCCAGAGCTTCCGTCTGCGCCCACGGCAACGCCATGCTGCCGGTCAGCGCGACGCTGACGCCGGAGACGAAATCGCGACGGGTGATCTCCCGCCGCATGCCCAGGTCAAGATCCCGATCGCTCATCGCTTCCCTCGCCGCCGCGGATCGCTTCTCCAGCCGCCCGGCGTCAGTAGGGCACCGCCGGGCCTATCTGACCCGCAACGGCGGCCATGTACCACCTGATGAACCCTGTAGGCCCAGCCCTACCCATCTCGTGCCGGGCGTAGGGTCCGGACCGGTACCCGCCGGAGCGGATGCCGTCGTGGTTGTTCTCACACAACAAGATGTCCTCCAGCAACGTGACGAGCCACAGCTCCTTGAGCCTTTCTGGGTCGTAGTCCACGCCTCGCGTCGCATCCGGATGCACCAGCCAGAGGCACTCCACGTCGGTCAGATCGACATCGCGCGGGGTGAAACGAGTCGCGAACACGTAGTCGTCGTAGCCGAACCAATAACTAGTCGACCAGCCCGTCGCCGTTTCGCTCAGCGTGCGCCGGACGCGTTTGATGGCCGGGAGCAGCGGCGCCGCCGGCTTGCCGTCCATCGTCCCGCTTACGTAGTCCTCCGACCGCCACACCTCGTCGGTCGGCTGCGTCAAGTCCCCGTCCGGGTGCACGTGGCAGAGATACTCGTGCGACGGACCGCAGTGGTAGCACTCCAGAAAGCTCTCCAGCGTCAACTTCCAATTGGCGTGCGCCGTCACGAGGACTCGCTCGCCTACCTTCAGCTGAGCTGTGCCGTGTCTTTGTCCTACCTTGCGGCGGAAGGGCTCGATGGCCGACTCGAACTCCGGCGGCTCCGACTCACGCGACAGGTTCACGAAGATGAAGCCGTCCGCGGTGCGGAGGTGACACGGGATCAGACCGTTGTCTGCCGGATCGAAGTCCTCCTGCATGCCGTAGGCGTAGATCAGGCTGCCCTCGGTGTCGTAGGTCCAGGCGTGGTACGGACAACGGAACACCGGGGAGTTGCCCGATTGGCCGAGCTGCTTGACCGACAGGCGCGGGTCTTCGGGGATCGGGTCCCCGTCGTGGCGGCACAAGCGCGAGCCGCGGTGGCGACAGACGTTGTAGAAGCTGCGGATCTCGTTGTCCTGCCCGCGCACGATCAGGATGCTCTCGCTGCGACCGTACTCGAAGACGAAGAAGTCCCCGGGATTCGGGATACGGCTCTCGTGGTCAGCCATCAACCAGAAGTGGTCGGCCACCAACCGCTCGTCCCACAGGTAGCGCTCTTCGTCCAGGTAGTATTCCGCACCGATGGTCCAGTTCCGGCGCCAGCCCTTCGGGCGCCTCTGCGGCCCGGACGGAGCCTCGGGACTCGTATCCGGAATCGCCCTGGCGAGGAACTTGGTCGGGATCCCAGTGGCAGCGGCAGCGTATGCCGCGACGGCACTGCGGGCGAGGTCGCGCCGGCTCGACTTGCGATGCGTGTTGTCCTTCTTGCTCATACTGCTCTCCACCATCAGCGTACAGGTGCCGAAACCCTTGCTTTCTATCTCCTCAACTTCACCAGCCAGACGTCCTCGTCGTCCCCATGTAGGCCGGAGACATCTCCGTCGTTGGAGTACGTCTCGCCGATCAGGACGAGTCCGCCGTCGTGGTCCAGTACGACGGCGTAGCCGGCGTCGTACTCGCTGCCGCCGAGAGAGCTCGCCCACAGCGGGTTTCCCTCCAGGCTGAGCGCGACCAGCCACACGTCCCAATTGCCGTGGTTGCCCACGACCTGGCCGTCCAGCGACGGCGAGCCGCCGATCACAACGATTTCGTTCTTGTCCGTAACGGTGACGCCGTACCCCAGCTCGTAGTTCGACCCGCCGAGCGAAGTTTGCCACTTGACGCGACCGCTTTCATTCGTTCGCACGGTAATCGAACTCTCCGTGATTGGAGCTCACGTCGCCGTCGAAGTACTCGAAGGTATAGGTGTAGCCCGAAAGGACGAAGCCTCCGTCCGGCAATTCAACGAGCGAGTTTCCCCACTCCCAGTCCCAGGCGCCGTAGTTGCGCGACCACTCGAGAGCGCCGTTAGCACTCGTCTTGATCAAGAAGTAGTCGTACGTGCCGTGGTTCCAGGGAACGTCGCCATCGCGGCTCGACTCCGTTCGGCCGATTGCCGCGTAGCCGCCGTCGGAGGTGGCGATGACCTGGATGAGGTGATCGTTCGAGGTGCCGCCGAACGACCGTTCCCAGACGGTGTTTCCCTTGCTGTTGAGTTTGACCAGCCAGTAGTCGTACGCGCAAATCGGCGAGCTGACGTCACCGTCGGCGGAGGAGGCGTGACCGCCTACGATCACACCGCCTTGGGGCGTGGCCGCGACCGACGTCGCGAACTCTTGTCCTGACCCGCCCAGGATGCGCGTCCAGATCGTTTCGCCATCCAGGGAGAGTTTGGCGACGAAGATGTCGGACCTCCCGTGGTTGCCCGACATGTCGCCGTCTCTGGACCACGTCGTCCCGACGAGAATGAGACCGTCCCGAACCTCGGCAATGGCGGCGCCGTAGTCGTAGTCGGTACCGCCGAACGAGCGATCCCAGATGACGTTACCAAGCGCATCGGTGCGCACTACCCAGATGTCGCCGCTGCCTGCATTGGGCGTCGAAACGTCGCCGTCGCTCGAATTGGCTTCGCCGACAAAGGCGTAACCGCCGCCTGCGAGCACGGCGATTGCCTGGGGCGCGTCGAGAACGCGCTCCGCGCCCGTGCCTCCGAGCGTTTTCTGCCATGCGATGGCCGGGCCCGCCGGCGGAGCGTCCGGGTCGGGCTTGGGATCCGGCGGGGGCGGAATCTCGCCTCCGGTGTCGACGCCGAGTTCGGCCACACTCAT
Source organism: Acidobacteriota bacterium (assembly GCA_965197275.1). Taxonomy (GTDB): domain Bacteria; phylum Acidobacteriota; class UBA890; order UBA890; family WLXD01; genus DASCOT01. The sequence goes on along the minus strand of CBDAMQ010000027.1, from coordinate 15,724 downwards.
CTTCATCACGAAGAGGTCGTAGCCGCGCTTGTTCATACCCTCGAAGTCGGCGTCGTTGGATTCGCTTTCGCCGACAACCACGAGGTCGCCGTCAGCGGTTTGAATGAGGCTCCTTCCGAGCCCGTTGATGTCGTATCCCGAGCCGCCCATCGAACGCTGATGGAGGAGCTCGCCGTCGGCGGAGACTCGAATCGTCCACAGGTCGAAGTTGCCCCGGGGTTCGGTGATGTCGCCGTCAATGCTGACGGAGGCGCCGCTGACGACGAAGGTGCCGTCGTCGAGCTGGACGATGGCGTGGGGGAAGTCGTCGACGAGCCCCCCGTAGACGCGCGACCACAACGCGTTCCCGTTCGCGTCGAAACGCTTGATGAAGTAGTCGTACTCGCCGTGGTTGCCCTCGCCGTCGCCGTCCCAAGAGTAGGTGTAGCCGGCAACGGCGAATCCGCCGTCGGCGGTTTCGGTTACCCCGCTTCCCCAGTCCCACAACGATCCGCCCAGTGTCTTTTCCCAGAGCAACCGGCCGTCGGCTTCGTCGATCGCGATCAGCCACGCGTCGTATTCGCCCATGAAGTCCTGCACGTCATGGTCGAAGGACTCGGTGCGACCCACGACGAGAAGCGTTCCGTCCCTCCGCTGGATGACCTGGGACAGATACTCGTGGTTCGATCCACCGTAGACCTGAATCCACTCGAGCTCGCCCGTCTCGGAGAGCTTGGCGACCATGAAGTCGCTGGTGCCGGCGCAATCACAGTGGCCTACTCGAGCAAGATCGCCGTCCGATGAATACGAGTCGCCTGCAACGATGAATCCACCGTCGGCGGTTTGGATCACGGACCGGGCGAAGTCGTTCCGCCTGCCGCCGATCGAGCGCGTCCACTGCACGTCGAGGTCCTGGTCCAATTTGAGGACGCACGCGTCGGCCGTCGATCTGGGCCCGTGATGACCGAGGACGTCGCCCCACTTCGAGTAGCAGTAACCGGCGACGACAACCCCGCCATCGCGGGTGGCGTCAACGGCTTCGGCCACGTCCTCTCGGCCACCGCCGAATCTCACGTTGCCCAGCACTTGGCCGTTGGGGTCGAGCGTCATGACCCACAGGTCCGAATAGCCGCCCACGCCTCCCGGCGAGTCTCCGTCGTTGGAACCGATACCGCCGACGACTACGAACGACCCGTCGGACCGCTCGGCAATGGATCGTCCGGGGTCGTATCCCCGGCCGCCGAACATCTTGAGCCATTGGCTCGTGGACGCAGCGCCGGGATAGCCGGCGGCCATTGACGCGAGCAGAGATACGAGCAGGACTCGCGCACGCATCAGATCCTCCTATTCGCGCTCCCCGCTCCGGTGCGGAAGATCACGGGCGCACTTTCCTGCTCATGCCATTCTCCGAATAAGTCTCGCCGGCCGAGCGTCTGGTCGCCTGGGGTGGTCCGCAGGTTCTAGGCAGGTCACCCGGCGAAACCCAAACCAATGGTACAGCCGACTCCGGGGGGCGGCACGGCTGTCGTGCGACGTCTTGGTACATCAGGTACGTCACCGTTCTACTGAACGAAGGAAGAGCACCGGATGTGACATCCCGTGCACCCTTGTAAGTCTCTGTTCTTGCAGCAACTTGCAGACTTGATGTCCCCGGACTGTCCCCTCGCCGATGCTCGCTCGAACCACCGCCTACCGGCTGCAGCAGCGAGAGGCGTAGGCTGATTCGAATAAGCAGGTCCGGGGTTCAAGTCCCCGCGCCGGCCATGGAAGTTGGCTGTCAGCCGGACATTCCAGTCTTGTAACGCAGCGTGCGAAGGCGTCGTCCGCGCCGCACTGGGAGAGTGCTGAAATGGAAACATGGTCCGGTGGTTGCCAGTGCGGCAAGACTCGATACGAAGTCGTGCACGAAGAGATTCTGACGCTCGTTTGCTGCCATTGCCGCGAATGCCAGCGCCAATCTTCTAGTGCGTTCGAAATGTCCATGATTCTGCCCCGTTCCGCATTCAGACTCATACGCGGGAAGTTGGCGTCGTGGCAGCGTCCGAGAGATCTTGGTGGCCCGATCAACCGGGCGAATTTCTGCACCACCTGCGGTGTGCGGATTTCCCATGATGGTGGCGACGGAAGCCCGGAAATCTGTCTGAAGGCCGGATCGTTGGACGACACGAGCGTCCTGAAACCGGTCGCACACCTCTGGACCAAGCGGGCCCAACCTTGGATCCGCCTGCCGAACGACGTCCCGCGCTACGACGACGAGCCTGAAACTGAGGCCGAGCTGAATGTCGCCTATCGGGACATGAACAGTCGATAACCACACGAATTCATAACCAGGACGCTACGACCGATCCGGGGTGGCAGCCTGGTCATATTGCCTCCGCGACTGGCCCGTGCGTACAGTCGGACCCACCTACGCAGATCTCGACCCGAAGCAGCGAGGAATCCATGCAGATTCGACGGTCCGGAATCGTGTTTGCCACAGCGGCTGTGCTGGGACTCGTGGCCGGGCTGGCCCTGGGCGTCGACCCGGTCACGGCCGGGGGCCCACCCGCCGGCGAAGGCGAGACGTTCTTCACCGCCCGTGTGCTTCCCGAGCTCGAGGCCAACGGCTGCGGCAACTGCCACATTCCCGCCGCCGGCTATGTGCATCCGGCGGTGAGCTACGCCGAGCTGCTCCCGTTTCTCGCCATGGGTCGGGCGGCAGACAACAACGTCCTGGTGCAGAAGATGGCCAACTTGCGGAGCTTTCGCTCCGACCGACCGGCGCACATTGGCGGGCAACGCTGCGAGAGCCTCGCGGTCGAGCCCTGCCAGAGCATCATGGCCTGGTGGGAGGTGGAGTTCGGGCCCAACGTCGAGGCCGGCAGTGAGATCGGCGGCGAGGCTGGCGCCGCGAGCAGCGAGAACACCGGCGGCGAGGCTGACGCTCAGGCTGGCGGCGAGAGCCGCGCCGAGGTCATCGGCATCGTCGACGTCGCCACCACAGCGCCCGACGACGTCGCCACCTACCCCTTCGAGGACTCACCACGGTGGCGGGTGACCGGCAGCGAGCGACCGCAGACCGCCGACCGCGACGACTTCCTGTCGGCCGACGGCGCCTTCCATGTGGGCTATAGCCAGTACGACACCATGACGCTGGAGATCGACGACTGGCCGTGGGACGAGCTCATGTTCCTCATCGAGGGTCAGGTGGAGATCACCGATCGGGCCGGAGTCACCAAGACCTACGGACCAGGCGAGATTTTCTTGATGCCACGCGGGTTCTCGGGAACCTGGAAACAACTCGGGCCGATCAAGAAGATCGCCGCCAGCTACGGACCGGAGTAGAGCCATGCGACGCCGTGATCTGATCAAGGGAATCGGCGTGGTCGGCGCCGGCGCGGCGCTGGGTGTGCCGCCGGCGCCGGCGGCGATCCCCCGGCGTGCGACGCTTGTGCGAGACACCTCGATCGCGTCCTCCTCGTGGCGCGGCGCGCCGCCGAGCGCGGTGGTGGTGGGCGCCGGGATCGCCGGCATGAGCGCCGCCTGGGAGCTGCAGCAGGCGGGGTTCCAGGTCACCGTGCTGGAGAAAGCGTCGATCGCCGGCGGGCGCATGACCGACGAATTTATCGGTCCGATTTACACCAATCCGCACGCCGGCGGTGTATTCGGCGCCAGCACCGAGATGTACGCCCTCGCCGACCAGGTAGGTGCTTCGCTCAGCGGCTCGGTGCCCTACGACGAGGGGTTGATCGAGAGCGGCCACGGCACCTATTCTCACGGCCTCCGCTTCCACTTGTCGGAGATCCTCAACGTGCCCGGGCTCAGCGACGAGACCAAGCGTCGCCTGCCCACCTTGCTGCCCGATCTGGCCGAGATCCGTGCCCGCGTCGACCCTTGCCTGCTGGCCAGCGGCGCCGATCTCGACGACGAGAGCATGCACGACTACTGCGTGCGCAAGCTCGGGGCACAGGGCGCGCAGGAGTTGCTGGATCTCTGGATCGGCCCGGTGTTCGACGCCTGGGGGTTCGAGCCGCACAACACTTCGCGCGTGGCGATACTGTCGTGGTTCTCACACCAGGAGGCGTCCTTCATGGTCCCCGATGATGGGATCGGCGTGCTCACCCGTAAGCTCGCGACGCTGCTGGACGTTCGCCTCGACACCACGGTCATGCGGATCTCCGCCCCCGACAGCACCGGGCGCCACACGGTCCACTACCTGCGGCCCGACGGAGTCCGCACGTCGGTCACTCCCGACGTCGTGGTCTGTGCCGTAGAGGGCCGCTACGTGCAGCCCATGCTCGAGGAGCTGACGCGGACCCAGCGCGCGCTTTTGGATCGCGTGTTCTTCACCAAGTACGCCTACGTCGTCTACCTGCTGCACCCGCGGTATGTGCCGGCGGAGGCCTCCGGCGGACGCTACATCCCCGACCATCCCGACCCGCTGAAGCAACGCGTCTATGCCTGGGAGGCCTACCCGGCTTACCCGGGTGACCGAGAGCAACGGCCAGGCATCACGGTGGGGCTGTCGCGCCGCGAGACATTCCGGTGGAGCAGGGCGAACGTGCCGTTGCCGGACTACTGCCTGCCGCTGGCAAAGAGCTTCTATCCCGTGCTCACCCCGGAGATGATCGACGACGTGGTGGTGGGAGCGGGCGACGACCTCATCTACATCCCCACCGGATTCGTGAAGCTGATGGCGGCGTTCCTCGAGGAACAGGGGCGCGAGCGTAGGGGGCTGTATTTCGTCGGCGAGTACCTGAGCCACGCGCACACTGGCGGCGCCTGCGCCAGCGGCCGCACGGTGGGGCGCACGATCGTTAGCCATCGTGCTTGAAGCCATCGGCGGAATCGATCCAGGGTGACCATCGTGACCGAGCAGCGTGACCAGCTAGACGCGCGTTTCCACACCACCCGCTGGACGCTCATCGCCGCTGCCGGAGCCAACGACGACGGGTCGCGCCGTGCGCTGGCGGAGCTGTGCGAGCGCTACTGGCTGCCGCTGTACGCCTACCTGCGCCGTCGGGGACACGCAGAGGCCGAGGCGCAGGATCTGACCCAGGGCTTTTTCGCCTTCCTGCTCGAGCGCGGCGGGCTGGCGGCGGCCGATCGGGGGCGCGGGCGCTTCCGCTCGTTCCTGCTGGCGTCGCTCAACAACTACGTGATCAACGAGTGGGACCGGGAACGGGCATTGAAGCGGGGCGGCGACAGCGAGCGGCTGGCGCTCGACTTCGAGTCGGCCGAGCAGCGCTACCGGGTGCAGTCGGCCGGCGAGGCCAGCCCGGAGGAGCTGTTCGACCGGCACTGGGCCACGATGCAGCTGGAGCGCGTGCTTCGACGTCTAAAGGACGAGGCCATCGGCGCGGGCACGAAGGAGCGCTTCCTGGCGCTCAAGGGGTACCTGATCGGCGATGACGCCGGCCCCTCGTATCGCGAAGCAGGGGATCGACTGCGGATGAGCGAGTCGGCGGTCAAAGTGGCGGTGCACCGCCTGCGCCGACGATTCGGCGTGCTGCTGCGCGAGGAGGTCGCCGAAACACTCGCAGACCCGACGCGCGTCGACGAAGAGATCCGCAACCTGTTCGCCGCCTTCTAACGGCCGCCGCGCGCAGTTCAGGGCGGCGATGTGCGCCCTGGGCCGACAGAACCAGCCTCGCGCGCCGACGCACGTAACCTTTGCGCACCTCCGCTTTAGAACCCATCGAGCGCCGGCACCCAGAGCGAGGATGGCCTCGATCGGCTGGCGCGGAGGAGGTTTCACCATGTCACGCTTCGCGCATCCGACCAAATTCGCGGTTCCGACCAGAATGGTGGCGGTCGTGGCGCTGGCCATGCTGGCCTGTGCCACCACCGCAACAGCGCAATCCGAGACCGGTCAGCTCGACCGCTCGGCGAAGACGCTGCGCTACGACGTCGCCATGGACGGCAACTCGTTCTCCTTCGAGGGAGCGACCAACGGTGCCGGGTTTCCGGCCAACGGCACGCCCTTCATCATCCGTGGCTACATTTATCCGGCCGGCACCTTCGACGACAACGGCTCCACTAGCGGCGTCAACGCCGACGGCAGCCCGGAGTTCCCCGACCAGGTGATCGGTACCTGGTACTGCCGTGGCTGGCACCTGCAGGATGCCGATGCGGTGAGCGGCCCGGTCGTCGCCACGACGCAGATCTTCGATCTCGATGCCGACAACCCGGGGCGCAAAACCCTGGTCACGGAGGGGATCGAGCTGGCCGACTTCGGCGTACCGTTCAGCCGCGCGATCACCGGTGGCACCGGACCGCGCTACCGCAAGGCGCGTGGCACCTCGACGCAGACGTACGTCGACTTCAACCCCAGCTTCGGCTTCAACACCAGCTTCGAGCTGAACGTCAGCGGCGGCTCCGAATGATCGGTGCCGAGCCGGCCTGACGGACCGGCGGGTTTCGCCGGTGCATCCGCGCCGGCGATCGAGGATCCCCGTTGCAGCGCGGCCCACCAATCGGGCGTCGCACGCAGAGAATGGCGCGTGTCATCGCGCGCCGTCCTCTGCTTCCTCGTTGGCGGTCGAATCGCATCACGCAGGTCGAATCGCAGCGCGCAACAGTGCCGCCTGTGGCCATGACCGCACCCCGCGGATACGCTTGCTCGATGCGCGTGCCCGATTCCTGCCCCCGGTGTGGTGCAGCGCTCGCCGCCACTGCCCCGGGTGGTCTGTGCCCGGCGTGTCTGCTTGCCGCCGCCATCGACGAGGGCGAAGAAGCGACCGTGGTCGGCGAGAGCCAGGACACGACCGGCGAGCCCGCCGTCAGACGCGACTCCGGCCACGAGGCCAGCAGAACCGCCGGCCGGGCGCATGCCCTCGAGCCCGGCTGCAAGCTCAACCACTACGAGATCGCCGGCCCCCTCGGCGCCGGTGGCATGGGTGAGGTGTACCGCGCTGTGGACGAGCGCCTACGCCGCGATGTGGCGATCAAGCTCCTGGCGCCCGACCTGGCGGCCGACACGCAGCTTCGACGGCGGTTCAAGGTGGAGGCACAAGCGGTCGCGGCGCTCAATCACCCGAACATCGTGACGGTCCACGCCGTGGAGCAGGCCATCGCACAAGCGCCCCCATCCAGCGGGCTGGGGCAGCCAGCGCCTCAACAGACGCCGGTCGATTTCCTGGTGCTCGAATTGGTCGAAGGCGAGTCGCTGCGACAGCAACTGGCGCGTGGGCCGCTGCCGGTCGCCAAGGCGATCGACCTGTGCGTGCAGATCGCACAAGGGCTGGAGGCGGCACACGACAAGGGCATCGTGCATCGCGACCTCAAACCCGACAACGTGCTGATCACGCCTCAGGGGCGCGCCAAGCTACTCGACTTCGGCATCGCCAAGAGCGTCGAGCTGGACTCCGAGATCGCCGAAGGCACCGGGCCCACCAGACTGACGGTGGAAGGGACGCTGATCGGAACACCTCCGTACATGAGCCCCGAACAGGTGCGCGGCGAGGTAATCGACAGGCGCACCGATATCTGGGCTCTCGGGTGTGTGCTCTACGAGACCCTCACCGCGACGCCGGCCTTCGCCGGCGCGACGCTGGTGGACACGCTGGCGGCGATCCTGGATCGGGAGCCGGACTGGAGCCGCCTGCCGGCGGCAACGCCGCAGGAGGTACGCAGCCTGCTGCACCGGTACCTGCGCAAGGACGCCGACCGGCGGCTGCGCGACGTCGCCGATGCGCGCATCGAGCTGCAGGACGCCCAACAGGTACCGTCGGCCGGCAGCGAGCCGCTGGCCTACAGCGACGCGGCGAGCGCTGACGCGCACGCACCGCCGTTTTCGATCCCGAGGATGCTGATGGTGGCCTTGGGAGTCGTCGGCCTGCTGCTGGTGGGTTTCTTTGCCGGCCGAACGCTTCGGTCCTCGCCAGGAGTCAATGCGGCGGGCGGCGGCTCGTCCATGCGGCTGGACGTGCGACTCACGGAAGGCGGCCTGTATGACAGCCGCGGCTCCAGTATCGCGCTGTCCCCGGACGGTAGGCGGCTGGCATACGTCGTCGACAGTGCCGCGGACGATGGCGGACTCTACATCCGCTCGCTCGACCAGTCCGAGGGCGTCCGCGTCGTCGCCGGAGCAGCGTTCAATCCGTTCTTCTCCCCCGACGGTCAGTCGGTGGGCTTCTTCGACAATACCGAGCTCAAGCGCGTGCCGGTCAGCGGCGGCACGCCGCTGACGATCGGGCCCGTTCATGTTACCCACAAGGTGGGCGCCAGCTGGTCCATCGACGACACGATCGTGTACGCACCACTCGGCTTCAGTGGTTTGGTAACCGTATCAGCCACCGGCGGAGCTTCGGAGGAACTGACGAGCCTCGATCCGGAGGCGCGCGAGGTGACGCACCGAAGGGCCCACGTCCTGCCCGCCGGGAACGCGGTGCTGTTCACCTCCCACGACCGTCGCCTGGGGTTCGACAGCGCCAACATCGAGGTGCTGGATCGACGCACGCAACAGCGCAAGGTCCTCGTTCGGGGTGGATTCGATGGCCGCTACGTACCATCCGGCCACCTCGTCTACGCCAACGGCACAACCCTGTTCGCGGCGCCTTTCGACGCCGACAGGCTGGAGCTGACCGGCCCGGTCGTCCCCATCGCGCAGGGCGTTCGCACCAACCCTTCGGAAGGCAGCGCCCACTACAGCTTCTCGAGCTTTGGAGCCCTGGCCTACCTGACAGGCGACTCTCGCCCGCAACCCTACCGGTTGGTGACGGTAGATCGGCAGGGACTGGCCACCCCGCTGTGGGAGGAACCGGGGCTATACGGCGGCCCGCTGTGGTCGCCGGAGGCAGGCCGCGTCGCCCTGAGCGTGGAGAGTGAAGGTAACGTCGATGTGTGGAGCTACGACATCGAACGCACCTTGCCGACGCGGCTGACGTTCTACGACGGAATGGACAGCCTGCCAGTGTGGTCGCCGGATGGGCGGTATCTGGCGTTCGCTTCGGATCGCGACGGCCCCCTGGACATCTACCGGACGCTTGCCGACGGCTCCGGAGAGATCGAGCGGATGACCGAGAACGAGCGCCCGAACTGGCCCGTCGCCTGGCGTGACCGGGACTCCCTGATCTATTCGGAGCTGAACCAGGAGAGCGAAATCGACACCTGGGAGCTGTCGCTCGGCGGCGACGCAGGCTCGCCGGTACAGCTGCACGCCGGCTACACCGACGAGGCGGTTCTGTCTCCTGACCGTCGCTGGTTCGCCTATCGAGCGACCGACTCGGAGAGCTCGACGATCTGGGTTCGTTCGTTCCCCGAGGGATCGGGGAACTGGCAGATCTCGACCACTGACGGCGGTCAACCGCGATGGTCCGGCGACGGCAGCGAGCTCTTCTACCGAACGGGCGCGGGCCTGATGGTGTGGTGCAGATCGACACCGATGCCCCGACGTTCACGTGGAGCCGCGCCGAGACGCTCTTCGAGGGCGACTTCATCGGTGGCCCGGGCGGGATGCGACTCGGCCCCTACAGCCTGCAGGACTATGACGTCACCGCCGACGGACAGAGCTTCGTGATGTTCTCGGGCGTCCGTGAGGATCCGGAAAGCACGATCGACCACGTGACGCTGGTGCTCAACTGGTTCGACGAGCTGGCTGAGCAGGCGCCGACAGGACGCTAGGCTCTCACGGCGCGAGACGGGCTGGGATCTGGCCGGGATAGTCTGTGAAACCGCTCACTCGACGGGCAACGCGGCCGAGACTGCCGCGGGCGCCTCGGCCACCCCGACAACACGGCCCGGGGTCCGCAGCACCATGAGGTCGCCGGAGATCGCCGGCGTGGCGAAGAGCGGCTCGCCGATCTCGTTTTCGGCCAGCAACTCGAACTCCCGACCGGCGCCGACGACATGGACGACGCCGTCCTCGGAGCTCAGGTACAGGCGGCCGTCGGCGGCCACAGGCGATGCGCTGAAGCCACCGCCGACCCGCTGCCGGTACAGGAGCGCACCGGTGTCGATCTCGTAGGCGCCGAATACACCGTTATCGCGGGTCACGTACAGCACGTTGCGGTAGGCGATCGGCGTCGATGTATAGGGTCCGCCGCTCCGAATGGTCCACCGCAACGCCGGCGTGGCGGCGACGGTCGCCGCGCTGACGGCAGGCGTCGACGCGAGCTCCATGGCGAAGATCGGCCGCCCGGCCGGGGCACCGCCGGTGAAGATCAGCAACCGGCCGACGACGAACGGCGACGGCACCTTGACCTCGGCACGGTCGGCAAAACTCCAGAGCTCGGTCCCGGTGCGCGCCCGGTAAGCGCGCACGTGGTTGCCGCCCTGCGTGATGAGCACCGCGTCGTCGCCCTCGCCATGCACGACCGGTGTCGCCCAGGTGGCAAGCTCGTCGCGCGCCACGCGCCAGGCCTCCGAGCCGTCGGACAGGCGGTACGCGGCCACAAAGGAGTCGGCAAAATCGTCGCTCTGGATGATAACTAGGTCCTCGAACAGGAGCGGCGAGGTGGCGTGTCCCCAGTTGTTGTCCGGCTGCCCCCAGTAACCGGGGTCCAGGCGGCCCAGGTCCCGGCTCCAGACGAGCTCTCCGTCGACCGTCCAGCAGAACAGTCCCTCGGAGTTGAAGACCGCGACCACGTAGCGCCCATCGGTCGCGGGTGTGGAGTTGGCGTGCGACCCCTTTTCGTGGCGTCGCACGCGTGGGGCACCGCGGTGAGCCGTGCGCTCCCACACGACGCGGCCGTCCTCACGGCGCAGCGCCAGCAGCTTCCAGTCCCGCTCGATGAGATCGTCGATGGCGTTGTTGCGCGCACCCTGCCGGCGCCCGTCCGCGGTCGGGTCTCCGCCGATCGACGTGGCGACATACACGGTGTCGCCCCAGATCACTGGGCTGGAGTGCGAGTAGCCGCCGATCTCGGTCGTCCAGCGGACATTCCGGCCGGTCGGGAGATCCCATTCGATTGCCGGGCGGGCGGAGGCGGCAACGCCGGAGGTGGCGGGACCCCGGAACATCGGCCAGTGCGACGTCGACTGGCGACCCTCGACCGGGAGCGGGAGCGCCGGTGGCGACTCCTCGCGGGTCGATTCGGGCGCCCCGAGATCGGTCGGCGTCGCGCAGGATGCAAGGGCGAGGGCGGCCAGCGGCAGCCGGGACAACACACGCGTATGTCGCAAGGTCTGCTTCTCGGGGACAGTCAGATGGCCGTGTGCGCTGCCACCTCCACCCAGGAATGTACCGGATACGAGGCGAACGGTGCAGGTTTCACCGCGCCGGCACCGCACCCTCCATCACTCGGCCCGGAGTGCCTCCACCGGATCCAATTGATGGCTGACGGTCCGATCGTGTGGTGGGGCATACTGTTTGTTCAAGGTCGTGCTCCCCGGCCTCGACACTCAGGAACCGTGAGCGACGACTACCGGACCGTGCATCAGATCGGCGCCTATCGGGAGCGGACACCGCCGCCTAGCCTGGCGCGGCTTGTCGACGTGGCATGGCTCCATCGCGCACCCGCGCAGCGGGTCGACGCGTACCCCGGCTATCTCGTCGTTCCAGAGCCTGCCGTGAGCCTGTGCTTCGCCTGCCAGCGCGACGAGCACGGCACGGTGGAGGACGCTGAGCTGCTGCTCATCGGCCCGGTTCGCCAGTCACGGGGCTACCTGCCGTCGCCCTCGCGACGCATGGAGGGGGTGCGGATACACCCGGAGTGGTCGCGGATGATTCTCGGGACAGATCCGCGCGACCACACCGACGCGCTGGACGACTACACCGCGATACAGCCCGACCGCGGCAAGACGTTGCTCGAGTTGTTGCGCACGACGCGGTCCTCACAGGAGAGCCTCGCTTGCCTGCTGGACTTCGTAAGTCAGCAGGGTCGACGTGACATGCCGGACGGAACTAGCGTCCTGGTTCACAACGGCCTCCGGAGTGTCCGCTCGTCGCGACAGCCAGCTCGCCTGCAGCAAGTGGCAGACGGCCTGGGAGTGACACCGCGGCACTTCCGTCGTGTGGTTGCCGAGTCGTCCGGGTTGTCGCCGCGCGACTACGCGCGGCACGAACGGTTTCGCGCCGTCGTCCGCCAGGCTGATGCAACCGACAAGCCTCGCTGGAGCAGCCTGGCGGCGCGCCACGGCTTCGCCGATCAGGCGCATCTGACGCGCGAGGTTCGCCGCCTGAGCGGCCTGCCACCGCGGCAGCTGCACGCCGAGCGACGCCGCGATCCATGGTCGTCGGGCGCTCGCTACGTCGATCGTTCCGGGGTCCGAATCGTTCAAGACATCGTCGCTCCAATGGCTGACTCTGGACCGGCTATGGTTCCCACGGCCCGTTCAGAGCCCGCTCCGAAGAGCGCTTCAGAACCCGAGAGGAAAGCGTGACCGTGATCAAGCTCACGACCGTATTGACGTCCGTAGCGTTGCTGGCCACTCCGATTTCCGCCGGCGCTGGCTCACCCAACGAACCGTTCGATCTGAGTCGCTGGGAGATCAATGCGGTCGAGCACCGCGTCGAGTCGTTCCGTGGTCGCGACGCGCTGTTCCTGGATCGCGGAACAGCCGTCCTGACTGACCAATCGTTCAAGAACGGCATCATCGAGCTCGACATCGCGATTTCCGAGATTCAGGGATTCGCCGGCATCTACTTCCGTGGCGACGAGGAACGAAACTCCGAGCATTTCTACATCCGCGGGCACCAGTCGGGGAACCCGGATGCATCGCAGTACACGCCGGTGTTCAACGGGGTCTCGGGCTGGCAGATCTACGCCGGACCGCGCTTCAACGCGCCCATGGAAATGGTGTTCGATCGCTGGATGCACATGAAGCTGGTGGTGTCCGGCAGCCGTGCCGAGGTCTATCTGGACAGCGACGAGCCTGTGTTCGTGATCCCGCAGCTGATCCACGAGGTGCGCGCCGGGCAAGTGGCCATCGGCGCTTCTGGGCAGTCGCCGGCACGCTTCGCCAACATCACCGTGCGCGAGCTCGACTCGCCCACGCTCGTCGGTGTGGGCGCCGACCCCGAGCCGGTGTCGGAAACCGTGGTCGACACCTGGAGTGTGTCACCGTCGTTTGCCGACTCGACCCTCGAAGGTCGTACCGAGATCGGAGCTCAGGATGTTGCCGGCAGCTGGCGTGCGCTTCACGCCGGCGAACGCGGCATCGCCAACCTGGCGCGTCTGTCCGGTGTCGATCGCGATCACAACACAGCCATTGCCGCCGTCACCATCGACTCCGACGAGGCCCGAACGGTTCCGGCCCACTTCGGCTTCAGCGATCACGTGCGCGTGTACCTCAACGGTCGGCTGCTGCTGTCCGCAGCCGACCCGTACCGGAGTCGCGACTACCGGTTCCTCGGCACCATGGGCTTCTACGACACGGTGTACCTACCCCTGCAGCCGGGAAACAACGAGCTGTGGTTCGCCGTCACCGAGGTCTTCGGCGGCTGGGGCATCGCACTCGATCTGCCAGACCGCGACGGACTGGTCGTAAGTTCGCCGCAGTAGCGCGGCGTCGACACTTGCGGCAGGCCATCAACGGGCCGCGGTCATCGCCTCGTAGGTACGCTGAACGCTGGGCGTCGAGGGCTGGGTGGCCAGGTCGATGCGGCTAACGTACAGAGCGGGCTCGGCATCCGGCCCGGCTGCGGACGGCAGGACATAGGCCGCGTACAATCGGCCTCGCGCAGCCGCAAGGCCCATATAGTCGCCAACGACCACCGGAGCCAAACCGGCCACGGTGCGGATGGAGTCCGAGCCCGTTGCGCTCTCCGCCAGGATCGTCGCCTGTTCCCAGTCCGCTCCGCCGTTCGCCGAGCGGTACAGGACGAGCTGCGTCGTCGCGTCAGTCATTCGATACGCCGTCGCCCACACCGCGTCTTCCATGGCGGTCACGATAGGCAACGCTACCCGCGTGCCGGCGGCGACGTCCGGATCGAGCGGGGTCGCTGGTTGCCATATGCGACCGTCCGCCGAAGCGGCGCAGTATGCCGTCTCCCGTGGTGGCGTGAAGCTCGCGTCGGGGCGCCAGTCGGGGAAGACGATCCCGCACAGCACCAGGCCACCCGACGGCAGCGTCGTCAGGGAGATCTGGTCGATGTACGACGGCCCGCTGCCGAACGGCCGGATCCGCCGCACGACCATCGGGTCCGACCAGGTCGATCCACCATCCGCGGACCAGGAATGCACTACTGCTTCGCGGTGCGCATCCACCCAGGCCAGGTCTACGGTTCCGTCCGAGCGGATCTTGACCTGCTGGGTGCGGGGACCCCGCTGGGTTGGAGCGATGTCCAGAGCACGAACCTCGAACGACTTGCCGTCGTCGCGCGAAACAGCCATATGAGCCGGGCCGCGTTCGCCGCCGGTCGGATCCCATACGACGTAGATCCAGCCGTCACGAGCGCCTCCCGAACGATCGATCGCGACCCACTCTTTGTCGGCGCCGAGCTGCTCGGGTCGCAGTGCCGCCTGGTGGAAGTCGGGCTCGATTGGCTCGAGTTGGTACTCGGGCGGCAGGCTCTGGTCGACGGCGTCGCCACCCGACACTGGCCACTCGTACGCGACGACCTCGCTCAGCTGCGCAAGCACCGCGTCGCGCCCGGCCCACTTCGCCAGAAGCAGGCCATCGCGCCGCACGGTGCCCGCATCGCGCTCGATCACCCGATAGGCCATCGACGTTGCGTAGAAGGCGCCATCGCGCCCGGCGACTACGACCGGATCCCCTGCCCCGTGCTCACTCGTCGGGTAGGCGTGCTTGAAGTAGAACTGCGGACGACTCCAGGTGGCGCCGCCATCGCCGCTGAACCAAGCGTAGTCACGGTTGCGGAACGGGTCGCCGCGCCGACGGCTGGAAACGAGCATGACCCGGTCAGCGTCGTCCGGGTCGACGGCAATCGACGGCTCGAAGTGACGATAGGGATCCGGCGGCCGCGGAAGCTGAAACGTAACGACGTTGATCTCCGCGATCGCCGCCCGCGCGACGTCCCGCACTCCGCCCGTCGTCACGAGCACCAACCCGGCCGACAGCGCAACGCCGAGACTTCGCGACCGCGGACTCATAGCACGGGGAGTCGGTCGCACACGGTTACCTCCGGGAGGGAGTGTCGATTGACGCGCAATTTCATCGATTGTCGCGGACCCGGCAGCGCGAGTGTCCCCTAGCAGGGTGCTGAAGAACTCTGGTGGGTCTGGTTACGGCGTCGTGGGGCCAGGTGCAAGGCGGCACGACGCAGGCGATGCTTGTCGTATCGTCCAGGAGGGCCAACCAACGTCGCAGATGGCCCCACAACGCCGTAACCCCTTGGGCGCGTGGGGGGTTGCTGGCGACCTCAGCGTCAGAGCTCCTCGATGATGCGCCCTGGCATCGCCGTCGTCGCTCTTCCTTGATCTCGCCAGCAAGACCCACGCGCCAGACCCGCCAGAGTTCTTCAGCACCCTGCTATCGGTCGTCCGGCACGAACGTCATCGACACCGAGTTCAGGCAGTGCCGCTTGCCGGTCGGCGGCGGACCGTCGTCGAACACGTGGCCGAGATGACTGGCGCAGCGCCCACAACGAATCTCGGTGCGCATCATTCCGTGACTATGATCGGAGTGCTCCGCCACGTGATCCGGATCGATCGGGTCGTTGAAGCTCGGCCATCCGGTCCCGGATTCGAACTTGGTGTCGGACCGGTATAGCGGCAACTCACAGAGCCGACACACGTAGGTGCCGGTCTCCTTGTTGTCCAGAAAGCCGCCACAGAACGGCGCCTCGGTACCGGCGCGCAGCAACACCCGACGTTCCTCGTCGGTGAGTTTCTCGGCCAGCTCGGCGATGCGCTCGGGGCCC